>NZ_RAPE01000009.1 GCF_003651245.1 Roseovarius spongiae | reverse complement strand
GACTTGCATTCAGATAAGGTCAAAGACGCTCTCGCACGAAAAGGACGCCCGTGTCGCGCTGAACTCGAGGACCAGCTTTCAATGTTTCCAAGCACTTATGAAGGGGGTGCATAATGACCAACCAACGCCCACTGGACGCATGGCGCGCTCGGCGGGGTTGTTGTCGATGGCGACGCGACCATCCTCCAGGAACAAGGTGAAGGAGGACCAGCGATTGAGGGCATAGCGGAAGGCCTTGGCCAGATCGCTCTTGCCGGGGATGCGCGTCAGCTGCTGTTCCGCCCAAGCCTTGAAGGCAGCAACCTTTTCGGCGCTGTATTTCTGGCGGGCCGCAAGCCGCATTTCGGCGGACTTCCCGGCAATCTTGCGCTCGATGTCATACAGCTTCCCGATCCGGTCGAGAGCCTCGCGGGCAATCCGGGACTTGTCGGCTGTCCACACGTCATGGAAGTCGCGCCGCAGGTGCGCCCAGCAGGCGGCCTCGCGGAACTGCTGCGTATCATCTGCACGCTTTTCATAGAGATCCCGGAAGCCGGCATAGGCGTCGGCTTGCAAAATGCCGCTCGAGTTGGCGAGATGGCCGCGCGGATGTTCACCCTTTCGATCGGGAGAGAAGTAATACACGACACCGGGAGGCGCGGCGCCTGACCATGGCCGTTGATCTCTGACATAGGCCCAGATGCGGCCCTGTTTCACGGCCTTTCCGAGCTCCTTCTTCTTGCCGGATCGGTCGAGCACGCGGATGGGCGTGTCGTCGGCATGCAGGATCGGGCTGGACATCACGTCCGCCTCGAGCTTTTCGATCAGCGGGTTCAGCGTCTTCATGGCCCCGCCGCACCAGTCGACCATCGTGGTGTCCGGGATGTCGGCTCCCATGCGGGCGAAGATCTCGTTCAGGCGATAGAGCGGAATGTGGTCGTCGAACTTCGAGACGAGAATGAAGGCCAGCAGGCTGGGCCCAGCCATGCTGCGCGGGATCGGCCGGCTGGGCGCGGGCTCCTGCACCATGGCCTCGCAGCGGCGGCAAGACTTTTTCACCCGGGCGATCTCGATCACCTTCACTTGCGCGGCGATCATGTCGAGCAATTCGCTGACGTCTTCGCCGACCACGCGCAGATCCCCGCCGCAGTCCGGGCAAGTGTCGCCGGGATCAAGCTCGCGGCGCTCGCGTGGCGTGTCCTTTGACACCCTTGGGCGACGACGCGGCTTCTTTTCCGGCGCGGCCTCACCCTCTTCCGACGGAGGTTCTTGCTCCAGGGTTTCGTCTTCGTCGGAGGACGCGTCATCGGCCTCCGACGTGGCGACCATCAGATCCTCGAGCGCCAGCTCGAGCTGTTCGATCTCGCGCTCGATCTTTTCGGAGCTGGCGCCGAACTTCTGCTTCTTGAGCTTGGCGATCCGGATGCGCAGCGCCTGCACGAGCAGATCATGCGCGCGCAGCGTCGCCGACATTTTCGCATTTTCAGCCTGCAGGGCAGCGATCAGCGCCTTCAGAGCGGCTGGATCATCGGGCATATCCACGAGCGATTGCGACATGACTGTTTATAGCAAATCGTGTCACAGAGCGCCATAAAAACAAGGCAATTCAGGCAGATAAATTACCCAACCCGAGCCGGTGGCGCACCCCAGTCCGGCCGCCGCCAGTCGATCCCCTCCCACAACATTGCCAGCTGTGCCGAGGTCAGGCGAATGGCGCCATCGGCCGCCGAGGGCCATGGAAAACGCCCCCGTTCCAGAACCTTGTAATAGAGGCAAAACCCCTGACCGTCCCAATACAGCACCTTGATCCTGTCGCCGCGGCGTCCGCGGAAGACGAAGACAGCCCCGCTGGCAGGCTTCTGTCGCAAAACGTCCTGCGCGATGGTGGCGAGCCCTGCTATCCCCTTGCGCATGTCGGTAACCCCACAGGCCAGGTAGACCCGCACTCCGGTCCCGGGCCCGATCATACCCCCTCCACCGCACGGATCAGCCGCATCAACGTGGCTTCGTCCATAACGCTGTCGAACCGGAGGCTCCGCCCTTTGGCCAGACGCAATTCAACCGATACCGAGGCGGCCGGGCATGGCGCCGCCGGAGCGAGCTCGGTGGGAGAAACACCTATCGGCAGAAAGATGGCTCCTTCTTCCGGTGACCACAGGCCTTTCTGCTTCAACTCGTGCCGCCAGGCGTAAATTTGCTGCCGGGTAACGTCGTTGCGTTGCGCCACCTGGGTGACCGTAGCCCCGTCGATCCCAACCGACGACACGATCGTAAGCTTATCTTCATCACTCCAACGACGCCGCCGTTCAATCCCGAGAATCTCGCCTCGCATGCACCCTCCGTCTCAGACACGTCGTTTGCGACGTCGCTATGCACGTGTCTTAGCCCGTGCGGGCAAACGGTGGCAGGCGGTGCCAACCGGGTGATTACTCAAGTTGTCGCTGTCACCCTGTTTCTTCGCGAAGTTTTGGAAGCCATATGGCGGGCCAAATCGCGCGACGAGGTACTTGTAGACTGCAAGTGGCGAAAGGTGCTTGCGGAAAACAAGAATGCTCCCATTTGGCTTTCCTTTTGTAGCCTTCGGACGATCCCAAAAGGCCAACATTTCATCGGGCGTCGGCTTCTCCCATTTTTCGGGCGTGAAAATCATTCTGGTTTCCTCCCACCCTTTGAACTATTCAAGCTGAACCCCCAGAGCGAAGGTGGAATGATCAACTTTGCCGCGCTTAGCCAAATTAAGGCACGGCGACAGCAACAGGGGCTGCCGGTGCCATGTCGGCAATGAAAGGGCTCGCTTGCAGGATGGCTGTTCCATAGTTGACGTAAGCTGGTGTTATGCCCGCTCTCATCGCGTCTGCCAGCGGCATCTCTTGAGAGTATGTCAGTATCAGCGTGCCAGGTCTTCCGTTGGCTGGGTCGGCCTTCACTCGCGTGATGCCCACGAAGAATAGCCTGCGCTGTTCTTCATCGTAGTGCTGCCTTTCGAGCGGGGTCAGCGCATTCTTCGGTGCTCTCGGCAGCAGACCATTCACACACCCTGCGATGATCGTCACGGGCGAACTCAGCCCCTTGCTCTTGTGCAGGCTCATTATGCGGACTTCTTGGATGTCCGTCGGGATTTCCGGCTGCGTGATGGCGGTGATCAACTCGCTGACCAAAGACTGTGCGTCTATGGCCGGATCGGCAGCAATCAACCCAACGGCGATGTCGCGCAGTTCGCGGGTGTCGGCCTGACCTCCGGGAAACAGCGCGTCGACCACCGCAGCGAGGTCGGGCAACGCGGCAATAGTATTCAGTTCGGCCACGAGCGCATTGAAGTCGTTCACAATGCGGCCTGTGTGGGGAATGCTTAAAGTGCCCGCGCTCAATTGGCTGAGAGTCTGCCATGGCGACAACCCGGTCGCTTCACAATGGTCTCGAACGCGTTTGTAGCCCGCAGCATGGAAATTGCTTCCGTTCTGCCCCACCAGCCAGCGCAGCGCGACACGGTCGTCCTGATTGGCGAACAACTTCAATAGAGCGAACGAGTGCTGTGCGGCTTCCCGTTCAAGTTCGGATTCTGTGTATTCGGATCGGGCAGGGACGCCACCAGCTAGAAGCGCCTCGTAGATCGGCGTTCCGACGGCGCGGCTTTGGGCAAGGACCAAAATGTCGCCTGCAGGGGTGCCCGCGGCGATCATTTGTTGGATCGTGGACACGACGCCCACGACTTCTTGGTTCAAGTTCGGGTACTGGAGAATAGTCACCGCGCCCGGTCCCTTTGCAGCGATGGGAAGCAGCGCACGGGGTACCGGACGGTGTACGTTGTGGGCAATGAGCGCATTCGCCATGTCAACAACACCGGTCGGGCAGCGGTGGCAATCGACAAGGCTCAAATCGTCGGCGCCTGTGTTGGTCAGTAGCCAATCTCGAATGCCGTCGGGATGGGCGTGCTTGAAACCGTAGATCGACTGATCGTCGTCGCCGACTATGCAAACTTCCGCCACGCCAGAAAGCAATTCGATGATTGCTTGCTCCGCCTTGTTCAAATCCTGATACTCATCGACCAATATATGGCTGAACTCCGCGCGTTCGGGCGCGGCGGGATTGGCTGAAAGGTAGCGATAGATTTCCGGGATTACTTCCCCGATCAACATCGCCTCGTGAAAACGCAGCCATTCAAGTAGGTCGTGCTGGAACGCTGTTTCCGCCGCAGATGGTGCGTATCCCGGCGTCTGGTGGTTGAGGCGCGCCCACGCCGCTTCATACGCTTGTTTTAAGTCGGCTACGGCCCGCTTGCCGCCGTGAGCAGCCATAAGGTCACAAACCAGTGCTTCTGTCTCAAAATCGTTCAGCGGGCGCGGAATGCGCCCTGTCGCCGCAAGAACATGGTTCCGCGTGAGCATTCGAAGGGCGAGGCTGTGAAGGGTGTGTGTGTGCAGTTCGTTGCATCCGGGAACGCCCATATTGACCAACTCGCGGTGAAGGTCCTGCGCCGCAACTCGGGTGAACGTAACCGGAAGAATAAGGTCGGGTGCGACACCGGCTTCGAGCAGGCGTGCGACCCGGCGCTTCATCGCAAATGATTTCCCGGTGCCCGGTCCAGCAACGACGCGAACGCGCGTGTTCGTGGTCGAAGCAATGCTATGTGCCGGTGTTCCCGGTGTTAATCCATCAAACCAAGGCATTCTCGCCCCCAAAATACTAAATATGCAAAGCTCATCCATAAGTAGAATCAATCGTTGGCTCATTCAATGCGGCGAATGGCCGGAACCCACCGTCCCTGCAGATAAGGTGTTTTGCCCGGGGTTCTACGGTCTTGGCAGACGTAACCAAGCTATGTTAGAAAACCTCGGACTAAGTGCGAATTTGTCCGAGGTTACCTATCAATGCCACGTGAGCTGACACAGAGGCAGCGCCTCCTTGAACATCTGGAGTCCCATGCGCCGGCACGCGCACGGGAACTTGAGGGTGTGGGCGTCTCAGCGGCAACCATATCTCGCGCGGTGCGGTCCGGCGACATCCTCCGGCTTGGCCGCGGGCTTTACGGCCTGCCCGACAGCGCACCCGATACGCATGAAACCCTGATCGAAGTCGCCAAGCGGGCACCAAAGGTCGTCATCTGCCTCACATCGGCTCTGGCATTTCATGGCCTGACCGATCAACTGCCGCGTCGTGTCTGGATTGCCATCGGCGCTAAGGACTGGGAGCCAAAGATCACCTATCCGAAAATCCGAACCGTCCGGTTCCGCGAACCCTATTTCTCCAGTGGCGTCGAAGTGCATCGGCTGGGTGGGACGACGATCAGGATGTACACGATCCCGAAGACGCTCGCCGACGCGTTCCGGAACCGGCGCCTTGTCGATCGATCGGTCGCCATCGAGGCCCTCAAGGCCGCGGTCGAGCAGCGCAAGGCGACGCCGTCAGCCATTGCTGAGGCTGCGCAGACCTACGGTGCCTGGAACCAGATGCGCCCCTACCTCGAGGCCGTGACGTCGAATGGCTGACAAACCCAGAAATATCGCCGCTTCGGTGCGTCAGAGACTGCTGAACCTCGCACGCGCTGAGGAGCAGGCCTTCGACGTGGTACTGGTGGCATTTGGACTGGAGCGGCTCATCTACCGCCTGTCGGTGTCAGCACACCGCGATCGCTTCGTCCTGAAGGGCGGCATGCTCGTGACTCTCTGGACCAAGGACAGAGGCCGGTTTACCCGAGACATCGACTTCCTGTCGTTCGGCGCCGAGGACGAGGCGACCCTGAAGAAGACCATCGCCGAGATTCTCGCAATCGACGCAGCTGACGGGCTGATCTTTGACGACGCCAGTCTTACTGCGGCCCCGATCCGGGAAAATCAGGTCTACGGCGGCATGCGCCTGAAGACGGCCGCGTATCTCGAGAAAACGCGGATCCCGATCACGATAGATGTCGGATTCGGAGACGCGCTTGGAAACCCCGCCTACACGCTCGACTATGGTTCCCTGCTCGATTTCCCCTCGGCATCGGTGCGGGCCTACTCCCCGGAGACGGTCATCGCGGAGAAGTTCCAGGCGGTCGTCGCGCTCGGTATCATCAATGGCCGGATGAAGGATTACTACGACCTTTGGGCTCTGCCGAAGGCGGTGGATCTCGATCCCGACGACTTGCAGGCCAGCATCGAAAAGACCTTTGAGCGGCGTCAAACGGACGTGCCGACGGAGCGACCGCCGGGCCTGTCCCGGGCGTTCGCCACCGATGCGACGAAGTCCGCACAGTGGCGCGCCTATTCCGAGGCGACCGAGATCGAAGGCATGAGCCTTGCGCAGGTCGTCGATGATATCTGGGCGATGCTTGAGCCTGTCTGCGCGCGCACCGGCACCGCGAAATAGTGGAGGCCGACCTCGGTTTCTGTTCACACCACAGGCTCATGTCCCAGTCTCGGACAACACGCCCGCATCTTCCAGCTGCTCCCGATCCGGAAGGTCTTGCAGCGATTTGAGATCGAAGGCGACCAGGAAGTGCTTGGTCGTCACGTAGGTGTAGGGCGCCCCGCGCCGCGGCGAGCGCGGCCCCGCGCCGATCAGGTCGCGTGCATGCAGCCGCCCGATCAGATCGCGACTGATCTCCTTGCCGAAGATGTTCTTGAGCCCGTCGCGGGTGATCGGCTGGTGATAGGCGATGGCCGCCAGGACCGCGACGTCGAACTCGCTCAGATCCAGCAGTTGGCCCCCGACATCCGCCGCAGCGCGGATCGCGGGGGCATAGGTACTCCGCGTCCGGAACATCCAGCCGCCAGCAACCTGCGCCACCTCGAAGGACCGTCCCTCGAGATCGGCCGCGAGGTCCTCGATCAGCAGATCGACCGAAACCTTCCCCACCACGCGGGCGAGGTCCTCGCGCGGCACCGGCGACGCGCTGGCGAACAGCACCGCCTCGATCCGCCGCATCCATTCCCGCCAGCGCAGCTCCGGCGGCAGGTCGGGCAACTCGCGGTCAAGCTCCGGTTCGGGGCGATCCTTGGCCATCGCTAGACCCCGTAAAGCCGGAAGGTATCCCGCCCGGTCAGCTCGCGCACCGCGCCGAGGTCGACCAGCCGGTCGCAGAGCCGCCGCGCGGCGCGATCCGGCAAAGGCAAGGCCGAAGGCGCCATGGCATCGCGGGTCAGAAACATCTCGACCGCCTCCTCCGCACCATTGGCCCGGAGCTTTGGAGCGACCTCTCTCAGACGTGCGGCGCGGCGCGTCAGATCGGCCGCCTCGCGCGTCGCCTCGGCCGTGGCCCGCACAATTGCCCGATGACAGGCGAGCCGCAGCTCTTCGCCCGTCTTGCGCAGATCGCCGCGCTTGAGACCGAGCGCCAGGAGCGGCAGGACATGGCTCCACCCGAGCGCCTGCGCCAAGGCCGCGACTGCCAATATCAGCGCCGTGGCATGGTCGCGCGGTCGCTCCGCCAGAGCCGCCTGCAGGATCGCCGCCGCGCGCGCAATCGGTCCCCCCTGCCCCGCGCCGCGCGGGTCGTACCCGTCCAGCCAGGCCGCGATCTGCTCCACCTCGACGCCAGGCATTGCCCGATGCAATGCCTTGACCGAGACCGGTCGCTCCACCGCACGCCGCCACGACCCATAGACCTCACCTGCCGGACCGGGACTGTCGCCCGGCTGCAGAAACGCCACTGCGTCGCGTAGTTCCGAGACTCGTTCCGGACGCCCCTGATGCGTCACGCAGGCCTCCGCCGCGCTCAACGCCAAACGGCTGCGCAGCAAGGCCTGGGGCACGTCCCTGTGCCCCAACACAAGATGCAGATGGGCCAGGGCGGCGCCGGACAAAAAGACCACATCCTCGGGGGTTTCCGCCCGCCCGGAGGTGACCCACGCCGGGAGCTGCGGTACGGCGTTGAGGTCGTCGGAGATCGTGGCGGACTGGTATGTCATGTTCCAACACTAGCCGCGCGCGGCGCTTTCGTCCACAATATGATGTAGAAACCGCCCCACCTTACAGCTCCCAGATATGTCCAATAAGTTTGCATTATCGGACATAAGGATAGGCTGGCAAGCAAGAGCAAAATTTGGGAAAATTTCGAGAGAAAGATGACCACAGAGGACGAGAAATCGCGCTCCGCGCCCAATGATGCGATGAAAGGTGACGAGCGCGACGAGAGAGCCCCGCCAAGTGGCGCCGCGATCGCCCTGCCCTCCCACGTTGCCGGCTCCGGCACCCTCGATCGGCTAGTCGAGAACGCCCGCAACTATGCCAGGGCCTCTACCGCCGAGAACACCAACAAAGCCTATGCTGCCGACTGGAAGCATTTTTCGCGCTGGTGCCGCCTGAAAGGTACAGAGCCCTTGCCCCCGTCAGCTGAGATGATCGGGCTCTATCTTACTGACCTGGCCGCTCCGACAGGCCCGTCCCCTGCCCTTTCGGTCTCGACCATTGAGCGGCGCCTGTCCGGACTCGCCTGGAACTATGCACAGCGCGGCTTCGCCCTAAACCGCAAGGATCGTCACATCGCCACCGTGCTGGCCGGGATCAAGCGCAAACATGCACGGCCGCCGGTGCAGAAGGAAGCGATAACGCCAGAAGACATCCTGGCGATGGTGGCCACGCTGCCCTACGATCTGCGCGGACTTCGTGATCGGGCGATCCTGCTTCTGGGCTATGCTGGCGGGTTGCGTCGATCCGAAATCGTCAGCCTGGATGTCGGAAAAGACGACACCCCCGACAGTGGCGGTTGGATCGAGGTCCTCGACGATGGCGCGGTGCTGACGCTCAATGCCAAAACTGGCTGGCGCGAAGTCGAGATAGGCCGCGGATCCTCGGACCAAACCTGTCCGGTCCACGCGCTCGAGCAATGGCTGCATTTTGCCAAGATCGACTTCGGGCCTGTCTTTGTGCGCACATCGCGCGATGGTAAGAAAGCGCTGGAAGCACGGCTCAGCGACAAACACGTCGCGCGGCTGATCAAGCAGACCGTGCTGGCCGCCGGCATCCGCGCAGAGCTTCCGGAAAAGGATCGGCTCGCCCTGTTCTCCGGCCACAGCTTGCGTGCGGGCCTTGCCAGCAGCGCCGAGGTCGATGAGCGCTACGTGCAGAAGCAGCTGGGCCACGCTTCCGCCGAGATGACCCGCCGCTACCAGCGTCGCCGAGACCGGTTCCGCGTCAACCTGACCAAGGCGGCCGGTCTATGATCGCGCGCTCATTCGGTCGTTTAGTCGCGTTATATGAAACTGCAAAAGACTGTTTTGATGCCCCTGATAGGTTATGCCCGGGTCTCGACCGAGGATCAGACCCCCCTGCCCCAGTCGCAGGTCCTGAAATCTGCAGGCTGCGCCGAGATCCATGAGGAGCAGGCCTCTGGCGGCAATCGTGCGCGGCCGGTGTTGTCGCTCAACATGCTGGAACGCGTCGCCAAGGGCGACACGCTGGTGGTCGTGCGGATCGACCGGCTGGCGCGGTCGCTTTCGCATCTCCTCGAGGTGATCGAACGGCTTGAAGCCAAGGGTGCTTTCTTTCGTTCCATTCAAGACCCAATCGACACGGCATCGCCGCAGGGCAAGTTCACGTTGCAAGTGCTGGGGGCTGCGGCCGAGTTCGAACGCGCCCTGATCCGGGAACGCACCAAGGCCGGCCTTGCCAGCGCACGCACAAAGGGCCGCGTTGGCGGGAACCCTGGGCTGCGGGCCAAAGACCCTGCCGCTCTTCGCAAAGTGCGGCTGGCGCGACAGGACGGCTACATGGAGCGCCTGAACGAGACGGCACAAGACTGGGTGCCCCATGTGCGCCGGTTGCGCCCCGACTTGGCTTGGGAGGACGTGTTGCGCATAATCAACGGCCCCTTGCCCGAAGCGCGTAGCTGGACCCAAAGCCGCCTGCAACGCGCTGTGAAGGCCTATGTCCGCGACGGCTTCCTGCCTGTCGAGGTGCTGGCCCGCGCCGGGCGCCGCGAAACGGACGACCGCCTGCCCGCCATTGTCGCAGGCATCAAGGGCGCCAAACCCGACATGACCCTACAGGCCATCTGTGATCGGCTGGAGACTATGCGTGAGCGGACACCGCGCGGAAGGTCCAAGTGGCAGCCGTCATCGGTGAAAATGCTTCTGGAACGCGCTGAGAAACTTGGGTTGCTTGACTGAATTGAGTAGTGCCTGCGCTTGTGTCTGTGTGGTTGAACCACACCATATCTAGAAAGAGCTTGCACGAATCTGATAGCTCGGGCAATAGTCTCGATAAATAACGCGCGGTCACATAAAAAACGCGCCCACGAATCGAGGCAGAGATGAGCGAAGCTGAGCAGGACCTGGACATTGCCATCGGGCACTACGCAGAGCTTCTCGCGTCAAACCTTCATGCGCAACGTGCGGCCCACTTCCCTCCCGACGCCAAGAAAGTCATGCGCAGCCTGACTAGCGGCGAGGCGGCAGAGTTGCTTGGTGTCGATCATACCTACCTTCGCAAGCTTCATCGAGAAGGAAAGATCGCTGACGTCGAAACCACCGCGGGCAGCCACCGTCGGTATACACTCGATGATATCTGGGAGATCCGCCACGCCCTAGAGGCAAACGCGAAGAAGCCTGGGACCTACGTGCCGGGGCGTCGTGCCGGTGACGAGCTTCAGATTGTCTCCGTTGTGAACTTCAAAGGCGGCTCGGGGAAAACGACAACATCAGCTCACCTTGCGCAGCGCTTGGCTCTTAAGGGATATCGTGTCCTTGCGATCGATCTGGACCCCCAAGCATCCTTTTCCGCGCTGCATGGCATCCAGCCTGAGCTGGACCTGATGGAGGGTGGAACGCTGTATGACGCAGTTCGCTATGATGAACCGGTCCCGATCTCGGAAGTAATCCGTAAAACCTACATCCGAGGCCTCGACCTTATCCCCGGGAACCTAGAGCTCATGGAATTCGAACATGAGACGCCGGCTGCCATCCAGCGAGGCGGCGCCCGCGCGTTCTTTGCCCGTGTGCGTGATGCGCTCGATAGTGTTGAAGCAGACTATGACGTCGTCGTCATCGACTGTCCGCCGCAGCTTGGTTTCCTGACCATGTCTGCCTTGTCGGCGTCCTCCGGGGTGCTTGTCACCGTTCACCCACAGATGCTCGATCTCATGTCTATGTCGCAGTTTTTGCGCATGACTGCTGATCTGCTTGGCGTCATCCGGGACGCCGGCGCAAACCTTCGCTTTGACTGGCTGCGTTTCCTGCCAACCCGCTACAAGGTGGGCGACGCACCGCAAACTGAGGTCATTGCCTTCATCCGGGGTCTTTTCGGCAGGTCAGTCCTGACCAACCACATGGTCGAGTCGACTGCGATCTCTGATGCAGGGCTGACGAAGCAGACGCTCTATGAGGCCGACAAGAAGGACTTCACGCGTCAGACTTTTGATCGTGCAATCGAATCCATGAACGCCGTCAACGACGAGATCGCGGCGATCATCCAGAACACGTGGGGACGCAATGGCAAGAAAGCCTAAACTGGGACTGCCACTGCAGACACTGCGCAACGCGCCCGACGCTCTTGAGGGGCGCAGGCTGCGCGGCGGCGTCTTTGAAATTGAGCCTGACCAAATCGAGACCACAGGTCGCCTCGATGACCGGCTGCAGATCGAGACTGAAGGCCTCAAGGCGTCGATTTCCAAGAACGGACAGCGAGTACC
Source organism: Roseovarius spongiae (assembly GCF_003651245.1). Taxonomy (GTDB): domain Bacteria; phylum Pseudomonadota; class Alphaproteobacteria; order Rhodobacterales; family Rhodobacteraceae; genus Roseovarius; species Roseovarius spongiae. The sequence goes on along the minus strand of NZ_RAPE01000009.1, from coordinate 42,659 downwards.
AATCCTCGTCCGGCCGCTTGAGGGTGATCGCTACAGCCTGATCTATGGCCGTCGTCGGCTGGAAGCTTGCAGAGAACTTGGAATCAAGGTCCGCGCCATTGTCACAGAGATGGAGGGCGATCAGGCGCTTCGCGATCAGCTGTTAGAGAACCAGGAGCGGCGGGATCTAAGCTTCATCGAACGTGCGCTTGTTGCCGCCGCCTTGCTCGACGGTGACCATTTGAGCGCATCCGAACGCACCAACAAGGGTGTTGCCGAGGTTCTCAATCTGACCGAGGCAGGAGTGTCGCAGCTGTTAAGCGTGGTCCGCACCGTTGGGGAGGACCTGGTCCTCGCTATCGGTGCCGCTCCGGGCATCGGGCGGCCCAGGTGGGAAGAGCTCAAGAAGTTGCTAGGGGCTACGGATGCCGATCGCGAACTGCTTGCAGCTTTGGCCGGTGAGGCCAAGACATCTTACCACGGCGGTATTGACGAGAAATCCGATCATGCATTTTTGGCCGTCCTCTCTGCTGCAGGGAAGCCCGAACAGACCACATCTTCGTCTCGCCCTCGCGGGCGGCCCGGCACGGTGATTCCGGGGGTCGGTGCCGCCACTGTCACGACCGGACGTCGTGGAAAGCAACTCAAGCTCGAGTTGAAGGCTGAGGAGAGCGATTTTGTCAGCTGGCTTGAGGGCAACGCCCCGCAGCTGATCGCCGAGCTTCACGAGCGCTGGAAGCGTTCGGAAGACTGAGAAAGAGCAACAATCAAAAAGGAGGCACGAGACAGGCAGAAAAGAAAAGGCCCCGAGAAGCAAGCTTCACGAGACCTTTCTTAGGTTTCGCACGGGACCAGCCCGCTACAAAACTTCAGTTTTCGCACCTCTGAATGTAGCGATCTGGCCCCTTTCCCGCAAGCGCAAAGCGATTCGCGGGCCAGGGAAATTTTGCCTTCGTGAATGACATCATGGATTACACACCGATTTCGCCGTTTATGCGGCCGATTTCGCACGCCCATCTGCGCGTGGTCGAGCGTCCTGAGGCGTCTGTTCCAGGCAAGCCCGTCAACAAGTGGGAGCTCCTCCGCGAGCTGTCCAAGGCGCAGGCAGCCTTTGGGGTTTCCGAGCGCGATCTGACTGTTCTTCAGGGACTTCTCAGCTTCTTTCCGGACGATGCGCTTGGCGGGAACACCGAAATGGTCGTCTTCCCATCCAACAAGGCGATCTGCGAGCGGCTGAACGGCATGCCTTGCTCGACGATGCGCCGTCACCTCGCCCGGTTGGTAGACGCAGGCTTGCTCATGCGGCGCGATAGCCCCAACGGGAAGCGGTATGTGCGCAAGCGTGGCGAAGATCGCGTGGCCTTCGGCTTCGATCTCTCCCCGCTCTATTGCCGGGCAGAGGAGATTGCACGGGCCGCAGAGGCTGTGCGTAAGGCTGAGGACCGCGTGCGGCGACTGAGGGAGGTGGTGAGCCTCATGCGCCGCGACCTAGCCGCTCTGGCGGAGTTCGGCGAGGAGATCCTGCCCGGGCTTGGCCTATGGGACCATCTCAGCGACACGGCCGCCCTCACAGCCCGCGCTCTTCGCCGCAAGCTTTCGCTTGAGGATTTGTCGGCATTTCGGACCGAACTAGAGACCCTTCTTGACCAGGCGCGCAATGTCATTGACGGCCCTGAAACAGAAGAAATGAACACCAATGATGCCCAATTTGAGCATCACCATCATAATTCAAATAAAGAATCTATAGATCTTGAACCTGCCTTAGAAAAAGGCGGGGTGGCGGGCCGCGCGGCTGAAGATAACACGGGTGAGCCTGTGGCTGACGGTGAAGAGCCTGACACAAGGCGGGTGCCGAAAATCCCACTCCACCTCGTAATCGCCGGCTGCCCCTCGCTCAAGACTTTTTATCAGGGCGACGTTCGACATTGGCACCAGCTTTTTGACGCGGCGTGTCATGTACGGCCGGCCATGGGGATCAGTGTTTCGGCTTGGGAAGAAGCGCAGCGCTGCATGGGACCAGAGCAAGCCTCGATCGTCGTCGTGGCCATGCTGGAACGTTTTTCCGAAATCAGGTCACCGGGTGGATACTTGCGGGCGCTGACGTCCAAGGCCGCGGCGGGCGAATTCTCTTGCGGTCCGATGGTCATGGCTTTGATCGATCGGCGAAGTGCGGCTTAACAGCTGTTAAGTTTCGACGTCGTCGGTGCTCAGTTGGCCTGACTTAACAGCTGTTAAGTCGCCTCTTGGCAACCATCAGATCATCGAGAGGGAAAGGAGTGTTGGTTTGAGGGTGACGGGAAGTGAGATCGGGAGAGTGGCTTCCGGCGCCCGTCGTGGAGAAAATCTGATGACGAAAGCTGTCCAGAAAATCACCCTGTCCCCCTCGCGGGATGTCCCTTTTGACAAGCTGGTGCTGAGCCAGTCCAACGGGCGGCGCATCAAGGCTGGCGTGTCCGTCGAGGAACTGGCCGACGACATCGCCCGCCGCGGTTTGTTGCAGAGCCTGAGCGTGCGGCCCGTGTTGGGTGATGATGGCACCGAGACCGGCAAGTTCGAGATCCCGGCTGGGGGTCGTCGCTTCCAAGCACTGTCCTTGCTGGTGAAGCACAAGCGTTTGGCGAAAACGACGCCCATTCCCTGCATCGTGCGGGATGGGGGGTCCGCGATCCTCGCCGAGGACGATTCCCTTGCAGAAAACATGCAGCGCGTTGCCCTGCATCCGCTCGACCAGTTCCGCGCGTTTGCGGCGCTGCGGGACAAGGGTCAGAGCGATGCAGAGATTGCTGCCGCCTTCTTCGTGACGCCGCAGATCGTGAAGCAGCGCCTCAAACTTGCCTCCGTCGCCCCTGCCCTGCTTGAGGTCTATGCCGAGGATGGCATGACGCTGGAGCAGCTCATGGCTTTCACCGTGAATCCAGATCATGCGCGTCAGGTTCAGGTCTGGGATGTGATCAATTCATCCTGGAACAAGGAGCCATTCCAGATCCGCAGGATGCTGACCGAAACCTCGGTCAGGGTTTCCGACCGGCGCGCGATCTTTGTGGGTGTTGATGCCTATGAAGCGGCGGGTGGCACGATGCTGCATGACCTCTTCCAGGGCGATGATGGCGGTTGGTTGGAGGACCCTGCCCTGCTCGATCGGCTGGTGACGGACAAACTTCAAGCCGAGGCTGAGACGGTTGCGGTTGAGGGCTGGAAGTGGATCGAGGTAGCACTTGACCTGCCCTACGGCTACAGCCACGGCCTGCGGTCCTTGTCCGGCGATCCGGCACCTATGACGGATGAGCAGTATGCGACCCATGCCAAGCTGCTCGCCGAGTACCGGGCGCTCGAGGAGGAATACGCGGGTCAGGATGAAATCCCCGATGAAATCGACACGCGGCTTGGCGTGTTGGAAACGGAGATGGAAAAGATCGAGACCCGGCCGTTGATCTTCGATCCCTTGGAAATCGGACGGGCAGTGGCTTTCGTCACGCTCGACCGCTACGGCGCGCTGGCAGTCCATCGCGGGTATGTGCGACCAGAGGATGAGCCCGTTGAGGAGACCGCGGTCCAGGATGGTACTGATCCTGCGGTGGCGGGGCAGGGGGCTGATCGTGATCTCACCGATGGCCATGCCAGTGCCGCTCATGGCGGAACCGTCATCATGTCGGGTGGCCAGCCAATTGGTGGCGACCTGCCGGAGGATGAGGATGACGGGGCGTTGAAGCCACTGCCCGAGCGGTTGGTCATGGAGTTGACGGCCCACCGGACGCTGGCGCTGCGTGAAGCGATCGGGCGCTCGCCGGATGTCGCGCTGACGCTGCTGCTGCTGAAGCTTGTGACGGACACCTTCCGCACCTCCTCTGCTTCGGGAAGCTGTCTCGAGGCATCCGTGCGTCACGTCTACATGTCGGCGCAGGCGCCCAATCTGACGGACAGCGTGGTGGCAAAGCTGGTCGACGAGCGTCACGCGGAATGGGAAGCCGATCTGCCGCTTGGCGACGATGCAGCGCTCTGGGACTATCTGACGGTCCTCGACCAGGGCAGTCGGCTGGCCTTGCTGGCGCATTGCCTCAGCTTCGGCGTCAACGCGCTGCATGAAAAGGTGAACCCCTACGGGGCAGGCATCTCTGCTGGCGGTCTGACCCGGCGTATGGCGCATTCCGATCTCGTGGCACAGGCAGTCGATCTCGATATGGTCGAGGCAGGCTGGGAGCCGACGGTCGACACCTATCTCAACCGCGTGCCCACGACCCGCATCCTCGAGGCCGTACGTGAGGCCAAGGGGGAGGGGACTGCCCAACTCCTCGATCACCTGAAGAAAGGCGAGATGGCCAGTGAGGCCGAGCGCTTGCTGAAGGGCAGCGGCTGGTTGCCCGAGGTCCTGCGCCGTGTCGATCTCGTGGCGCTGGACGATGAGGACCGTGCCGAAGGGCAGGGGCCGGATGTCGATGCCGAAATGGCCGACAGCGTCAGTGAGGCTGACCTTCCTGCATTCCTGACGGATGACTTGCCTGTTGAAAGCGTGTCGATGCTGGCCGCGGAATAGCGTGATCCAGCGGGGGGCGGAGATTCCGCCCCCCAATCACCCTATAACGCAACAATATCAATAGGATGAATGCGAATATTCGCATTCGGAATGAGGAATCATGTCTGCAATAACCATCATCGACACTGCACCCCTCGGGGCGCTCATTCGCTACACCGACGGCAGTCCCAAGCTACCGGCACGCTTTACCACTCGCAGCCAACGTGAAAGGTCGCTACGCGCGCAGCCGCAGCCGGGTGTTGCAGACCGGCGATATCCGGGTCGAGGCGGTGCGCGACGGCCCCGCCGGTTGCAGTTGATCCTGCCGAAGGGTAAAAAACTGCTGAACTTATTTGTGCAAAACGACATTAACGACTTCGCAACAGCAGTCTTCTTGTCCCACGAACTGATATTTTTGCTGCGTGTGGCCGGTTTCGCGGGCGGTGGGGCGGGCTGGTTTGCGCCGCGATATCGCCCGCGATCTGCCGTCTCGATCAGCCGGTGATCTTTGCGGTCATCTCGACCAGGCGCTTCGCCTGATGGGCCACTGCCGCCTTGCCGGCATCGTCAAAGCCATTGGCGTTGGTCGAGAAGCCGTAGGGGTTGCCGCCGGTGTCATAGATCGACTGATCGGTAAAACCCGGCGCGACAATGATGGCGCCCCAATGCATCGCCGTCGTGTAGAGGCTGAGAATGGTCGCTTCCTGACCGCCATGCGGATTCTGGGCGCTCGTCGTGGCCGTGAAGGTCTTGTCGGCCAGCTTGCCGGCACCCCAGAGCCCGCCCAGCGTATCAACGAAGGCCCGAAGCTGGCTGGCGGCCACGCCGAACCGGGTCGGTGTCGAGAAGAAATAGCCATCGGCCCATTCCATGTCGTCGGCCGTCGCTTCGGGGATATCGCCCATCTTGTCCAGCTGCGCTTTCCAGGCGTCCTGGGTCTCGACAACCTCTTTCGGGGCCGTCTCGGGAACGCGGCGAAGGCGGACATCTGCGCCTGCGTCGCGGGCTGCCTCTGCCGCCGCCAAGGCGACGGCATGGTTGGTTCCGTAGGTCGAGTAGAAGATAATTGCGATCTTGGGCTGTGCCATTGTCTTTTCCTTTTCAGTTGGTTGGTTTTTCGTATCAGGCGGCATCCTCACGCGTGCTTTATGAAGGTGCCGTTGTTCAGTTCGAGGAGTGCCTGGCGCAATTCCTTCTGGGTGTTCATCACGATGGGGCCATGCCAGGCGACAGGTTCCTGAATCGGTCTGCCGGTCACCAGCAGGAAACGGATGCCTTCGTCGCCAGCCTGAACCGTGATCTCGTCGCCGGATCCGAAACGGACCAACGTGCGGTTTCCGGTCAGGTCGCGGATGTTCAACTCGGTCCCGCGATATTCCTTTTCAACCTTGATGCCTACAGGATCGCTGGCATCGCGGAACGTGCCGGAGCCAGCAAAGACATAGGCAAGCGCATTGGCCCGCGTGTCCACCGGAAGCACCTTACGCCGCCCGGCTGGGACCGAGACATCGAGCAGCATCGGATTGGCCGCGATCCCGTCCACCGGGCCGGTCTTGCCCCAGAACGAGCCAGTGATCACCTTGACCACCGTGCCGTCGTCATCGCCCTCGACGGGGATGTCGCAGGCGGTAATGTCCTGGTAGCGCGGCGCCGTCATCTTGAGCGATGCGGGCAGGTTGGCCCAGAGTTGGAAGCCGTGCATCTGGCCCTTGGCGTTGCCCGCAGGCATTTCCTGATGCACGATGCCCGATCCGGCGGTCATCCACTGAACGCCGCCCGGGCCGAGCAGGCCGCGGTTTCCAAGCGAATCGGCATGTTCGACCTGACCGTCCAGAACATAGGTGATCGTTTCGATCCCGCGATGCGGATGCCAGGGGAAACCCTTGGAGTAAAGCCGTGGGTCATCGTTGCGAAAATCGTCCATCATCAGAAACGGATCGGTCAACGACGGATCGTCGAATCCGAATACGCGCTGCAGATGCACGCCCGCACCTTCCAGTGCGGGTTGTGCTCTGCTGGTGGATGCGACCGGTCTGAACGTCATGAGAGGCTCCTTTGTCCTTATGCATCCAAGATGGGCCTTGGAGGCGAAATCGTTATTGGCGAGGATGTGACATCTGCTGTGCGATAACGCGCAGATCTCAATGCCGAGCAAGCAGGTGCTGTCAGTCGGCCGCGACTACGTCAAGCAAACGCCGGACATGCGCCGGGCCGGCCGGCCGGATGCCCGTCGGATTCAACGCCTTGATCGAATAATAGCCTCGCGTGATGTGATCCATGTTGACCGTCTCCGCGACGCCCGGCAACCGCAGCACACGCTCCATATGCGCCGAAAGGCGCGGGTAATCCGCGATTTGCCGGCGGTTGGTCTTGAACAGTCCGTGATAGGCCGCGTCGAAGCGGATGAGCGTCACGAAAGCACGGATATCGGTTTCGGTCAGCTTGTCGCCGAACAGATACGGGCGGCCGTCACCGAGGCGCGTCTCCAGCTGGTCCAGCATCGCGAACACCCCCGAGACGGCCTCGTCATAGGCCTCTTGGCTGGAGGCGAACCCGGCCTTGTAGACCCCGTTGTTGAGATTTTCGTAGACCAGCCTGTTCAGCACGTCGATCTCTTCGGACAAATCGGCAGGATAGAGGCGGATATCTGACGGGGCGATTGCTTCGAAGGCGGTATCGAACATCCGCAGGATATCGGCGCTTTCGTTGTTCACCATGACGCCGCGCTTCATGTCCCACAGCACCGGCACGGTAGCGCGGCCCGAAACATGCGGATCGGCACGGGTATAGAGTTCATGCATGTATCTCGACCCGTAAAGCGGGTCCTCATCCGCGCCCGGATAGCCGCCGAACCGCCAGCCCTGATCGGTCAGCGTCGGGTTGACTACCGTGACCGGGATCAGATCCGCAAGCCCCTTGAGGCGGCGCGCGATCAGGGTGCGCGAGGCCCAAGGGCAGATCAGCGCGACATAAAGCCGGTACCGCCCGCCCTCGGCCTCGAAACCACCCTCGCCCGTAGGCCCGGGACGCCCGTCGGTTGTGATCCAGTTCCGGAACTCCGAAACCTGGCGCACGAAACGCCCCTGTTCATCGGCCTTCTGGACAGGCTGCCAGTCCTCGACCCATTTTCCATTCACAAGCATGTCTTGTCTCCTTTATTACTATCAGGTTCGCAAAGCACCTTACTGCGCCAGCGCGAAGGCGGTGCCCCAGGGATCGGCAACCCGGTCGCCGCCAAGGCGCTGCATGATCGCCTGCCGCGCCGAGGGATCGACGCCGAGGGTTATTTCGCCCAGGCCCGCCTCGAAGGTGTCCCGCGGCCCCGCCCCGCGGCTGTTCCAGGTATTGCCTGCCAGCTGGTGATGATAGCCGCCGCTGCCGTAGAAACTCGCGCCGGGATAGGTTGCGGCGATGTCGAGGCCGAGCGTGTCGTGATAGAAGCGATCCGCCTCTTTCGTGTCGCCGACCTGCAAATGAACGTGGCCGATGATGCCGCCTTTCGGGAAACCGGCCCAAGTCCGGTCTTGCGCCGCGCGCATCAGATCCTTGAGGTCCAGCGGGTCCGTTGCCATGCGGATATCGCCCGCGCGATCGCGCCACTGGCTTGGCGGTCGGTCGACATAAACCTCGATGCCATTGCCTTCGGGATCGGCCAGGTAGAGCGCTTCGCTGACGATGTGATCCGACGCCCCCTGCAGCCGCGTGTCCGTTTCGGTGACATGGCCGAACCAGCGGGCCAGATCGCCGCGCGACGGCAACAGGAAGGCGGTGTGAAACAGACCCGCCTGCCTGGGATCGCGCGGACGAAACGACGGGTCGCCGTCAAGATGCAGCAGCGGCGTTTCTTCGGTGCCCAGCGTCACGCTGCTTCCGGCTTCTGCCAGCGGCACCAGCCCCAGAACATCACGGTAGAAGGACGTAACGGCATCCAGATCCCGCACCCTGAGCCGAACGGTATCAATGCGGATCGGCGCGGCAGTCATCTCGAATGTTTCCGTTGCGGTGGTCATCGTGAAACTCCTGTGCGGAAGCGTGCGGGGCAGTTTGCCCCGCACTATGAAGACGGATCGGATCAGATCCGGCTGCGCTTGAGCGCATAGGCGCCGTCGCCCAGCAGGGCCTGCACGACCAGTGTGATCGCCCAAAACGCCGGATACTCCCAGCCGCCGCCTTCATTCGAGAAGAAGAAACCGGCCGCGCCATGCGGCGCGTAGATCGAGCCGAGCAGGACCGGCACCAACGCGAGCGACACCCAGCGGGTCCAGACGCCGAGGATCAGCGCCACGCCGCCGGCAAGCTCGGCGGCCATCACGAGATAGGCGAGTGCTCCCGGAAAGCCGAGGCTTTCGAAGAAGGCGGCCGTTCCCGCCGGCGTGAAGATCACGAGTTTCAGCCAGCCATGGGCGATGAACAGGATTCCCAGCGCAACGCGCAGGATGGTTGCGGCGAGATCGGCATTTGCCACACCGGGGATCACCGGTGATTGAGGCGGGTTATGATGGTTTGCGTTGGACATTGTCTTTTTCCTTTGTTCGGGAGGTTGGGTCAGGCAGAAAACTGCCAGCGCGGTGCGATCTCGGTGCCTTTTTCGAGCACATAGCCGAACTGGATATTCAGGAAACCAAGCGGCTCGAGCTGACGGGCGGTGGCCAGGGGGCCGGCATCGACCGGCTCGAACCCGGCCTCTGCGGCCAGCATTTTGACGGTGTCGCGCGCCGTCTCGTCGTCGGCGGCAACAAAGGTCTGCAACGGTTGACCGTCCAGCTTGAGATCCCCGGCATAGTGTTGGGCGAAGATCGTGTTGAAGGCCTTCACGACAAACGCTCCCGGAACGAGCGCAGCGATCGCCTCGGCGGCCGACGTGGTGGTGCCGAGTTGCAGGGACGAGAAATCCTCGGTGACGGGGTTGGACACATCAATGACGATCTTGCCGGTGAAGTCTGCCTGTTCGACGATTTCGGCAGCCGCCCCATAGGGGGTCGCGAGAATAACGATATCGGCCTCATTCACGGCGTTTGCCACATCGTCGGCGCGGCCAAAGGTCCCGACCTGATGTTGCGTTTTGCTCAGGACATTTGCCAGACCGGATCCGACATTGCCGTTGCCAATGATTGCGATTTTCATGACTTGCTCCTTTTAGTGCGCGCTTTCACGCGCTGTTTGATCTGTCAGGAAGATGCACCTTGCCATCAATCAATGAAATGACGACTATAGAGAATGACTATCCGCAAAATGTACTAAGTGATTTGCCTTGGACATCGTCGACGAACTCCGGGCTTTCGTGGCCACCGCGCAGACTGGCTCGTTCACTGCGGCTGCCCGTCAACTCGGCGTGTCGAACCGACTGACCTCCAAATATGTGGCCGAGCTCGAGCATCGCCTTGGCGTGCGACTGCTTCAGCGGACGACAAGAAAGGTGGGGCTGACGCCGGCGGGTGAGGAGCTGATTGCGCGGGCGCCCGCGCTCCTTGATGATCTCGATGACCTGCTCGGCAGCGTTGCCGAAGGATCGCGCGGCCTGACCGGCGTCATTCGCATTTCAGCTCCTGTGACGTTCGGCGAAGTTTACGTTACGGGGATGCTGGCACGGTTTGCCCGGCAGAACCCGGCTCTTACGCTCGATTTGCGACTCGATGACCGCTATGCCGATCTGGCCAGCGACGGCATCGACCTGGCTTTTCGCATTGGCCGGTCCGAGATGCTGTCGCTCAAGACGCTCAGGCTTGGCACCTTCAGCAGTCTTCTGGTGGCCAGCCCGGACTATATCCGAGCACACGGGAAACCCGGCTCGCCCGAAGACCTCGCCAACCATACCTGTGTTGTGGACACCAACCGGCGGGTTCCGCACAGATGGGTCTTCGAAAGAAACGGGACCGAGACAGTTGTTCAGATCCAGGGGCGTTTTCAGGTCAACTCGGCGCGCGCTGCCATGGATCTGGCCGTCGGCGGCTTGGGGATCGCCAACATCCCGCGGTTCGCCTTGCGCGACACCATAGAGACCGGCGCTCTGGTCCCCTTGCTGGAGGAATTCGGAGGCGACAGCGGTCCTGTCAGCGCGGTCTATCTAGAGGGTCGGACCCTGCCACGCAAGATCCGCGCACTGATCGACTTCGCCGCCGAGGATATCCGGTCTACCGCGATCCTCTAGAGCATCGAGCCGTTAACTTGATCCATATCCTGCTTCGCAGAAGTAATTCCAGCTTTCCTGCGGTGTGGACAGATCGCAGACTTCCGCGAGTGCGTCGAACATCTGGTCGAATGTTCTGGCCCCGGCCCGCCGCAGGTGCGCTTTGAGTTTCGAGAACGCCATTTCGATTGGGTTCAAGTCGGATGAGTACGGCGGCAGATTTTCAATCTGCACCAAAACTGTGTCAGAGCCGATCATCAACGCCGACGGCTCAGTTTGTGAAGGCATCGATAAGGTTGATGACGGAGAGGATCTTTCTGGTGTCACGATCAACCCGATAGGCGCGGTTGCCCTCGCGATAATAGCGCCAATCGTCACGCGGTTCTAGATTTAGCCTACGGGGATCGCGAATAACCACGTAATCACCGATGCGAAGGACGTCCCCGATTCTGGAGCCGTAGTGATTATAGGACTTGCGTGCCTGCCCCGGCGGCACACAGGGCGGGTTCTTTTTTGCAAGTCCCGGCGGGCAATGTCCTGCAAATCCGTTGTGGTGGTCGCCGTGCGCCTTGCCCTTGCCGCGCCCAGGGTCTGCCGATGCAGGCACGGCGGCCATCGATACGGCAGCAATCGCCATTACGGCCAGTGTTCGAGAAAATCTCATAGCTCGCTCCGCTTCAAGTGTTGTCGAATAGATAGTCCTGAGCGCGGCAGAAGTCAGGCATAACGAACATCACCAGGCCATAATGTGGCAGAAACGGCGGGCTTCCGCTTGCCTCGTTGCCGCCTGCGAACAACGAAAGGATGGGTCGATAAGCCTGTCCGGCCCGGCCTTGAGCTAAGTCAGTTTCGCCCTCGGCATGATGCGGGCTGGCTGGCACGTGGCGCTCGCGGCCCTAATCGCTTATCTCGGTGCGGTGCTGGAGCCGAAACCCAATAGGGTGTCCGGTGCAACCATCGTGCTTCTTGCGTTGTTCCTGCCCGGCTTTGCGCAAGAACCGGACCGCTCTCGATCGGCCGGCAATCATGCAGGCGTGTCCTGAGTTCGCGTCTTGGGTGCGCAACACGGGCGGATTTTTCAAGGATTGGGGTGATCTGCATCGGGTTGCTGAACCACTCAGGCCGATGGTGGGAATTTCGGAGCATGCCTGGAACGTGGCGCAGGAGCGAATGGGCACACAGGTGGCAACGGCGGCGTTTGCGCTCGTGTTCGAAAAGCATAGCACGGGTGAGGTTGCCTCGCCGGGCGGATATCTGCGCGGCATGGTCGAGAAGGCGGGGGCAAGAGATCTGCACCTCAAATACTGCTTCTATTGCTGACTTGGCCGTAAGGCAACGTGACGCTTCACGATCGAAAAATGCACCGTGTGGACAGTTGTAGGCAGGCCTTTAGGGAGATTTCTGCCTATATGCGTTGCCGACCCTGCCTGCCGATCTGAATTGGCTGTGCCAAATCAAAGGCTTCTGGAGACGACACGGTCTTGAGCATTTTGTTGAGGGCCCGTTGGTTTTGAGAAGGACAGGGTCCGTACCCAGGAAAAGTGAAAGTGTTCTTCGGGTTTTGTGACTGACGGATGAGGGCCTTTGGGATCCCTCAGATGGGTCCGGGCCGGATTCCGGTCTGTCATTCCTGATGAAGGGCATTCCGATGCAAACAGGTGTCTTGCGCGTGCTCCGCGCAACCGCTGCCTCCTGGTGGCGGCATCGAGAGCTTCGCCGAACCGGTCAGCTGGGGCTGGCGAAGCGGCTCGAAAGCGAGACCGTCATGCGTGATCTCGGCCATCTCAGACAGGCGGCGACTTTGCCAAACGCGCATGTGATCTGCGGAGAGGGTGGGACGTTCCTCCATCTCGGTTGGACCACCGTTTCAACCTTCGCGCCGATCGAGCGCTTTCCCTTGGCCACTCTTGCGGTCGCACGAGGGACCCCGTTCATCGATATCCGACCCGTCACCGATGCGATCGGCTTCGCTGACCTGCCGTGCGTGAAACGGGACGGATCGGACGACCTTAACCCTTCGGGTCCCGGCACGTCCGTTTCACTCACTACCTACATCGACATGGTCGAAGCGCTCGGTGCCAGGATCGCCAACGATCCGCGCAACAGTCGCTCAACCTGATTCTCAATCTTTCTCACCAACACTCGAAAGGAGGCCAGCCATGGCCCGATCCCGCACGCCCAAATTCGATGCCTCCGAGGTCATCACGAACGAAATCATCCGCATCATCGAGCGCGGCGTTCTGCCGTGGCGCAAGCCCTGGACCGCAGGTGGCAGCTCTCGTCCCCTGCGTGTGGGCGGTGAACCCTACCAGGGGGTGAACAACTTTCTGCTGACGATGCGGACCGTGATGGCGGGCCACAGCTCACCTTTCTGGATGACGCTGCCGCAAGCCAATGCGTTGGATGCAAAGGTCCGCAAGGGCGAGAAGTCTTCTGTCGTTGTTTATTACGGTCAAAGCCGGAAAGACGCGGGCGGCGAGGACGACCGCAGCGATGGTGATGATCGCTCCGAGGAAGCCCGCATCTTCCGCTTCCAGAAATCCTACCGCGTGTTCAATGCCTGCCAGATCGAGGGCTTGCCCGACAGTTTCTACCCCGACCCGGAGCCTGCGCCCGAGCATCTGCCGTCCGAGCCCATCCCGCACATGCAGGCGTTTTTCGATGCCATCGACATCACGACCGTCTTCACGGGGACAGAAGCCTACTATTTGCCCCCCGTGGACAAGGTCTACATGCCATCCATCACGCGGTTCCAGGACCCGCGCAATTTCTACGGGGTCTGGGCGCATGAGCTGGCCCATGCCACGAAAGCCCCCCATCGACTGAACCGTAATTTTGGTCTCTCGAAGTTCGGCAACACCTCTTACGCGCGCGAGGAGATCGTCGCGGAATTGACCTCGGTGTTCCTGGGTCAGACGCTCGGCTTCACAGCGCATACGCTCGAGATGAATGCCGCCTACCTCCACAACTGGTTGCGCGTTCTTCGGTCGGACAAGGGCGCGATCTTCCGGCACGCCGCGGACGCGCAACGTGCCTGCGACTACCTGATCGCCAGATCGGAGGCGGGCAGGGCAGGGCGCAGCGCCGAGGCCGCCTGACCAAAGGGAGAACGGAGACGCCCATGTCACGCAAGGAACCCAAGACGCTGCGGTTGGCCGGGCTCCGCCCGTTCTTGCCTCAAACTGTCCCCCGGACAGTTTGCCGCTTCGCGGACCGGCGCGAACTCAACGACGGCCGCCGCAAGATCATCACCTTCAAACGCGGTGCCTATTGGTGGAGCCCGTCCGAGGGCGCGTATCCGCTCTCGGCAGCGCTCGAGAACATCACGGACCAGGGCGGCTGGATCGAAACCATCCCCAACCCGAATTACCGACCCAAGGGGCTGTTCGGGTAGAGGCCCTTCCGCTTCGGTCCTGCCGCGAGCCGGAAAAGGAAAAGCGGGCTTTGGGAAGGGTGTTTCAACATCTCAAGGGAAAGCCCGATGACCAGTACCGCACACCCCCAGACAGACCGTCCAGATCCGAGTGTGATCGCCGCACTGAACGACTCATTCCGCAAGCTCGCCTGCCTTGGGGTGCCGCCCGCGCAACCCATCCAGGGTCGGATGCATGTCACCCGCTCGCTTATGGAGGCCGGTGACGGCTTCATGGCCGAGGCGGTGAAGGCAACCGGTGAGTTTGCCACGTTCGAGCCTGAGAATGACCCGGAAGGCTGGCACGATTTTGGCGCGGTCGAGATCCGAGGCGAGACCGTGTTCTGGAAGATCGATCTCTATGAGGCAGATTCGGATTTCCGCTACGGGGCTGAGACCCCGGACAATCCTGCCACCACCATGCGCGTGCTGACCATCATGCTGGCGCGCGACTGGTAGGGCAGGGGACACCCCCCCTGACACTCCAAGCGATGAAGGCCCACTGACCCCTCAAAGGGAAAGTGGGCCTTTTGTCGTGGTGATCCCTGAAGCCGGGGATTGGTCACGCGCGTGAGCGCGCGGGCCACACCTCACCCACCTGGAAGGATATCCCATGACCACAAGCTTTGCCCCTCTCACCGTCGCCATCGGCGATCTGGTCCCGCATCCCGCCAATGTGCGTAGCAACTCCCCGGAAACCTATGACCCTGAGAACATCGCCCATCTGAAGGCCAGTATCGCCGTGCTCGGCCTGCTCCAGCCAATACTCGTCCAGAAGATCGACGGTAAGTACGCCGTGCTCGCCGGTGGCCGGCGTCACGCGGCGCTGAACGAGCTGGTCGCGGACAAGGCTGCGAAGGGCTTCACGGCAAAGACGAAGATCGACTGCCGCCTTGTGCCGGAGGATTGCGACGTGACCACGGCCCTGTCGCTCGCCGAGAACATCACCCAATCGCCGATGAACGCAATCGACGAGTTCGAGGCTTTCGCGCGGATGATGGAGGTGGACGGCCAGACGCCCGAGACCATCGCAAAGACCTTCGGCACCACGGTGGCCGCCGTGAAAGGCCGGTTGCGCTATGGCCTTATCCACCCCGACATCCGCGCCGCGGCCCGGGGCAAGGTGATCACGCTCGACACGATGAAGGCCTTCGCCGAGCACCCGAGCCAGGAGGCGCAGCGCGAGGTCTTCGAGGCGCTCACGAAGGACGGAGGCTATCTGCAGGCCTATACCGTTCGACAGGCGCTCAAATCCCGCGGGGTGCAGGTCAGCGATGATATCGGGGCTTTCGTGCGCGCGGACTACGAGGCGCGGGGTGGCGCCGTCGCGGCTGACCTTCTGGAAGAGCATTCCGTGCTTGAGGATGCGGCGCTGGTCGAGACCATCCTGCTCGAGAAGCTCGGTGCCGCTGCCGAAGAGGCCCGTATGAGGCTGGGCTTTGCCTGGGCCGATGCGATGGTCCGCTATGATTACGCGACCATGGCCGACTACGGTCGCGTCTATCCCGGCCCCGTTGAGCCCGACGAGGCCGCCCAGAAGCGCATCGATAAGATCACCGCCGAGCTCGAGAAATTGCAGCTCGAGATGGAGGATGAGGGGCTCGAGGACGGTGCCTACAATGCCCTCTACGACCGCGTGGACGCTCTGGAAGAGGAAGCCCGCGACCTGCAGGAGGCCTACAGCGCCGAGGACCTGGCGCGGTCTGGGGTGATCGCGTCGTGGCAGGGTGGGCAGATCACGCTCCATGTTGGCCTCGTCCGCCCGGAAGACACCGTGAAAGAGGAAGGCGCGCGCGGCTCCTCGCCTAGCCCGACGGGGGAGGAGGCCCCGGACGCCGGCGAGATCAGCTACCCGGCGTCGCTGGCTGAGGATCTCAAGACAGAGCGGGCCATGGCCCTTGGCGCCGCGATGGCGCTGCATCCGGAGGCCACGCTCGATCTGACGCTCTTCAAGCTGGTTAGCGACGTTTTGAGCAGCGGCATGAGTGTCACACAGGCGATCAAGGTCGAGGCCCGCAAGGAATACCGCAGCCATGCCAAGTTGGACGAGATCGACGAGACCTCTCTTGAGCAGGTGGCGACGGCGCATGATGCGCTTGACCTCTCGTGGCTCGATGACACCCGCGCGCCCGCCGATCAGTTCGCGGCGTTTCGCGCGCTCGAGACAGGGGAGAAGGCCAAGCTCATCGCCTTTGCGACGGCCAGCACCGCGCAGTCCTGCTTCGCGCGGGACCGCCAGCGCGACAGCCTGATGCATGAGTTCGAGATCGAGATCATGCCCGACATTCGCGCGCATTGGACACCGAACGCGGCCCTCTTCAACCGCTTCAAGAAGGCCTGGCTGCTGAAGATCCTCGGCGAAGATCTGGGTCTGGCCCAAGAGGCGGTGACGCTGGCCTCGTCGAGCAAGAAGGAGATCGTCGCTTTCTGCGACAAGCTCTTCGCTGAACCCTTCGCCACGCTCACCGACGCGCAGCGCGCTGCCGTGGCCACCTGGTGCCCGCCGATGATGCAGACCGCCGGGGTCGCGCTCGACGACGCGCCCACGTCGGAAACCCCGGAGCCTGACAGCGAGGTCGCGCAAGCGGCCTGAGCCATCACGCGACCCGCGCTTGGGCCATGCCGCCCGCGCGGGTCGACCCTCCCACACCCAACGGAAAGACATCCCCATGGCTATTCTCAAGTTCTCTGCCTCCGCTGTTGCAGCGCAAATCGCGCATGCGCGCGCCTGCAAAACCTTCCTGCCCAACTGGAACGGGCCCGTGGACAGACCTGCCCTGATCCTGATCGTTGGTAATGGCGTGCATCTGCGCTCGAACGGCATCGATGGCACGACCACCCGTATCGTCACCACCGAACAGGCCGATCCCTCCTTCGCCTTCGCCGACGGCATGAACCCGTTTCGGGATACCGACTGGATGGCGCAGCGCCGCATGGCGTTTCGCGATCTGACCGGCCAGTTCTACACCGACATCCTCGACGACGTGCAGGTGCTCATCGACCGGGGGCAGGGGGCCATCCGGCTCGCCACCGATGGCCACAGCATCCGCGTCTTCGTGCGGCGGGCCTCGGACTATCTCATCGGCGGAACCTACGAGGTGCCCTCAGGCCTTGGCGGCACCTTCCGGGTCATCCTCAAGGATGCCTGCGACACCTTCGCGATCGTGCAGAACTGCGGCAATTGCGAGGATTTCGACGCCATGCAGCCCTACCGCGTGCCGCTCGATGCGCTGATGGAAATCGATGACCGGAGGGCGGCGTGATGGGTTGGCTCTTCTATACCGATCGCCGCGTCCAGACCTATGCGGATGAGAAAGCGGAAATCGCCCGGCTCTGCACCTTCGAGAGCGAAAGGCGCAAGACGGAACTGGTCAAAGCCTGCAAGGTGGGTTCGACTTGGTACGCGGCGGCAAAGGTCTCCAACCTTGGCGGCACCCCGGTCGAGGACGCGACCTATGTCACCGATGCGGATGGTTCCATCACTTTCGGGGCTGTCTTCCTCACGCGATACGATGACGGCTGCTGGGGCTACAAGGACATGGAGGAAAGTGCTGGCCCGAACGAGTCTCGCGCCCCGCTCAGCCTGCTGTCGCTGCTCTCAGAATTGAAGGACCCAGAGAGCTATGCCCATGCCTGGCGCCAGCGTTGTCGGGACTGGGCGTCGATTCCGGACTACGAGGAAGGCGACAAGATCAGGCTCGCCACCCCTGTGACGCTCACCGATGGCAGCACCTGCCAGATCGTCACCGCGACCCACTACGGGCGGGGCCGGCAGAAACGCCGCTGCTACCGCATCGAGGAAACCGGTGGGCTCGTACGCCTGTCGAAGGCCTCGCTTGCGGGCTCGGAGCTGCTCAGCTCCGCAAAGGGCGAGGCCAGTCCTGTGCTGGCGGAGTTTCTGGCGGGGCAGGGTGGCTGAGTTTCCCGCTGAGACAACACCACGGGACCACGCGCACACATACTGCCGACTTGAAATCGTATCTCAAATGAGATACATCATTCCCATCAACTGGAGGACCACCCATGCCTGCCCAAACATCCATGCTTCATGTCCGTGTTGACGATCAGCTGAAAGCACAGGCTTCGGACGCACTTGCGGGCGTCGGTCTGACGCTCTCCGATGCGGTGCGCATTCTTCTGACCCGCGTGGCCGCAGAAGGCGGATTGCCTGCCGGATTGACCGCTGATCCGGATGCCTATGACGCCTGGTTCCGGGCGAAGGTACAGGAAGCGCTGGACGATCCAAGCCCCACAACGCCCCATGCCAAGGCGATGCAAGACGCCCAAGCATTGATTGACGGGAAGCGCCTTGCCAAATCTTGATGGGCCCGATCTTGAATGGAAAGCCACGGCCATCGCCGACTTGTTGGCAATCATTGACTACATCTCTGACGACAACCCGGATGCCGCCCAAGTTCTCAAAGATGAGATTGAACACAAGACGTCCCTCCTTCCAGACCGCCCTCAAATGTACCGCGCGGGCCGTGTCGATGGGACGCGGGAGATGGTTGTTCGGCCAAACTACATCGTGGTTTATGTTGAAGGCCCTGAGATGGTGACCATTTTGCGCGTTCTTCATGCTGCGCAGCAGTGGCCATGATCGGGGTGCAGGCCCCCCGCTAAGAAATTGCCCGCTCTACGCCTTCAAAGTGTAGAGCGGGCTTTTTTCCTTTGGAACTCAGACCCTGATCCAAAGGAAACCCCCATGTCCAAGCCCCGCTCAACGCTCCCCAATCCTGTTGAATCCGACGCTAACCTCGCCTCTGCCCTCGCGCAGATCGGCGCGGAGGTCGACCACCAACCCCTGCGCAGTTCAGCGCTCGCGCGCATCATGCGCGAGACGTTTCATGGCAGCGATGCTGGCGGTGCCTGGGACTGGCGCATGGCATATGACCTGATGCAGGCCGCGGCCATCCAGGTGCTGCTGCGTGGGGACGGTGCAGCAGGTGACATCGCCGCTGCAAGGCTGCTTGCCTCACGGCTCCTGACGGAAACGCGTCGGTCGGAGCAGCAGATCCGGCTGCAGCAGTTTTCCACACCGCTGGCATTCGCGACCATGGCGGTGCGGGCCGCGGCGATCCGCAAGGGCGAGACCGTGCTGGAGCCCTCGGCTGGTACGGGTGCCCTGGCTGCTTTCGCCGCCCGGGCCGGTGTTACGCTTTTGCTCAATGAAATCGACCCCTTTCGCCAACGCCTCCTGCGGGCCCTCTTCGGTGGCGAGGTGACGGGCCATGACGGCGAGCATATCGACGATCTGCTGCAGACGCCGGTTCTACCCGACGTCGTGGTGATGAATCCGCCCTTCGCCTCCTCGGTCGATCGATCCCGAGACAAACACATCGCCGCCAAGCATCTCATCGCGGCCGCGAAGCGTCTGGCACCGGGCGGACGGCTGGTCGCGATCATGCCGCTGGGATTCACGCCCGAACGCGATGCCGCGCATTGGTCCCGCGCCTGCGGCCTCCTGACGCCGCGATTGGCGTTGACGATGCCGGGGCAGGTCTACCGCAAGCTCGGCACCTCTGTCGAAACCCAGCTGATGGTCTTCGACAAGGTGCAGGAGGACGGCGAGATGATCCGCGCCAGTGTCCGGGGCTTGGATGAAGCCCTTCCTTTTGTCGACGCCGTGGCCGCAACCCGGCCCGAGATGCGCCCCGCCCAACGGGCTGAAGCGATCCCTCATGCTCGGCCGACCGTTCCATCATCTGCCCCGCGCAAGACCGCCGCTGCGCCTGTCGCCGCCTCCAAACCCCGGGCCAATGCCGTTGTCCCGCTAACTTTCACGAGCCTTGATATCCCGCGCGACAACACGCCCATCTCGGACATCTATGCGCGCTACCGCCCACAGCGGATCGGGATCGCGGGTGCGCAGGAACATCCCACGCCGCTGGTCGAAAGCATCGCCATGGCATCGGTCGCGCCGCCGGTGCCCTCAAACACGGGCAGTGATGACTTGCGCCTGCCCGCACGGTTGATCGAGGAGGGAGATCTCTCCGAGGCGCAGCTGGAAACCATCATCATGGCACATGATGCTCAAGGGCGCGACCTGCCCGGTCGGTTTATCATCGATGACGACCAGACCAAGCTGACGCGCGCCGATGATGATCCAGACGCAAGTGCCTATCGCCTTGGCTATTTCCTCGGCGACGGCACCGGCTGCGGCAAGGGGCGCGAATGCGCGGGGCTCATCCTTGTGAACTGGCTGGCCGGACGCAGGAAGGCGATCTGGGTCTCCAAATCCGCCACGCTCATCGAGGACGCGATCCGCGACTGGATCGATCTTGGCGGCTCGCCCGCCGACATCCAGCCGCTCTCCAAATGGAAACCGGACCAGTCCATCCCGATGGGCGACGGTATCCTTTTTGTCACCTACGCCACGCTGCGGTCCGCGGGCAAATGCGGCACCACGCGACTGAGCCAGATCCTCGCCTGGATGGGTGAAGACTTTGACGGCGTCCTCGCTTTTGATGAGGCCCATGCCATGCAGAACGCGGCAGGGTCCGAGCAGGGCAGGGGGGTCAAACCCTCCCAGCAGGGCCTTGCTGGCCTGCGGCTGCAACTGGCCGCGCCGCGCGCTCGCGTCTTCTATATCTCGGCCACGGGCGCCACGAGCGTGCATAACCTCGCTTATGCCGCACGTCTCAGTCTCTGGGGGAAAGGCCCCGAATACCCCTTCCCAAGCCGCGAGAGCTTTGTGTCGGCGATGGAAGCTGGCGGTGTCGCCGCCATGGAGGTGGTCGCGCGCGATCTCAAGACGCTCGGGCTCTACACGGCGCGCGCCCTCAGCTTCGACGGCGTAGAGTATGACGTGCTCGAACACGCGCTCACCCCGGCCCAGATCGAGATCTACGACGCCTATGCGACTTCGTTTCGGACGATCCACCACAATCTCGAAGCCGCGCTGACAGCGACCGGCGTCAACGACGCCTCTGGCGAGACCAATGCGTCGGCCGCACGCGCCTCGGCCAAGTCCCGCTTCGAGAGCACGAAGCAGCGCTTCTTCAACCACCTCCTTATGGGCATGAAAGCCCCGAGCATTATCCGCGCAATCAAGGAAGATCTGGCGGCGGGCAAGGCTTGCGTCATCCAGGTTGTCTCGACAGGTGAGAGTCTGCTGAAACGCCGGCTTGAGACGATGGACCCGGAGGATGAACTCGTTGAGGGCGCCTTGACGCCTCGCGACTACGTGCTGGGCTACCTCGAACAGGCTTTCCCGATCCATGCCCAAAAGCTCGTGGAGATCGACGGCAACATGGTGGCGGAACATTTGCGGGATGAGACCGGCGCGCTCGTCGTCTCGCGCGAGGCGCTCGCCCTGCGAGATGCGGCCATGATGGAGTTGATGACGCTCGCCCCGATCCCCTCGGCGCTCGACCAGATCCTCTGGGCCTTTGGCGACGAGGCCGTGGCAGAAGTCACGGGGCGGTCCATCCGGCCCCTCAAGGCCGAGGATGGTCATCTTTTCATCGAGAAGCGCGCCGCCAGCAGCAATTCCTCCGAGACCCAAGCCTTCATGGACGGTGAGAAGGATATCCTGATCTTCTCCGATGCAGGTGGCACGGGCCGGTCCTATCACGCGGCGCAAACGGCGAAGAACCAGAAACGGCGGCGGCACTACCTGTTGGAGCCCGGCTGGCGCGCGGATGCGGCCATCCAGGGGCTGGGCCGCACGCATCGCTCTGCCCAGGTCAGCGCGCCCTTCTTTCGGGTCTGCACCTCCGATGTGCATGGCGAGAAACGTTTCACCTCGACGATAGCCAAGCGCCTCGACCAGCTGGGGGCCTTGACCAAGGGCCAGCGCGAAACCGGCTCGCAGGGCATGTTCCGCGAGGAGGACAATCTCGAAAGCCCGATCGCGCGGGCGGCATTGCGTGGCTATTACGCCGATCTTGCCGCCGGGCGGGCCAAGGCGATGAGCTACGAGAGCTTCACCGACTGGACGGCCTTGCGGCTGATCGACAAGGACGGGGTGCTCCTTGAGGAGCTTCCCCCGATCCAGCGGTTTCTCAACCGGGTTCTCGCCCTGCCCATCCACATGCAGAATGCACTGTTTGCCGAGTTCATGAGGCGGATTGCCGATCAGACCGAACGGGCAAGGGCGGCGGGTACGCTCGATTTCGGCGTGGAAACCCTGCGCGGCGAAAAGATCGAACAGGTCTCCACGGAGGATCTCTGGACCTGCCCGAAATCCGGCGCCGTGACGCGTATCATCGGACTGGAGGTCACCGACCCAGTCCACGTTCTTGGGGCCGAAGAGGCCATGTCGCGCAATCCGGATAAGCTGCCGATGATCAATCGCGCCTCCGGCCGCGCGGCGCTCATCTCGGCGCGCCCCATGCAGATGTATGACGAGGACATTGTCACGCTGATGCGCAAGGCGGTGAGGCCAAACGGGTCCAGCTACCTCGAGGAGGCGCGGTTCGAGTCCTCGGCCTGGGAAGAGATCGACAGGCCCGAGTTCGCACGGCTTTGGGATGCCGAGGCTGCGTCTCTGCCAAAAACCACCACGACCAAGCTTTACCTGCTGACCGGGCTCTTGTTGCCGATCTGGAAGGACATTCCGACCACCAATGAGCGCATCTACCGGGTCACGCCCGATGGGGCGAAAGCCATGATCGGGCGCACGCTGAGCGAGGAAGGTGCGGCCGCGCTGCGCGCCCGCTTCCTCGTCTCCAATCCGCAAACGCCGCAGGAGATGTTGACCGCCGCCCTCGGCGCCACCGCACCTGTCGATCTGGGCCGGGGTCTGACCCTGACCCGTCGCCGGGTCGCAGGCGAGATGCGCCTTGAGTTGGGTGGCGTGGACAAGGGCATGATCGACGGCCTCAAGGCAATGGGATGTTTCACGGAGATCATCGCCTTTCAGTTGCGGGTGTTCCTGCCGCATGGGGACGGGATCGACACGGGAAGCATTCTGGCCCGGATCGTGGGGCAGGAAGCCGCCATGACGTCAGAACAAGCCGCCTGAAAAGTCAAAGCGGGCTTTGGGCCGGGCGTCGCGGATCGGGGTTTGGCCGGTCTGCGTTTTCCGGGCGCGCGCTGACCAATGCCACGCCCGGCCCCCCCAACTTCAGACAAGAGGACAGACCCATGACCAATCCCCAGATCGACTATGCCGCAATGGCGGCTCAGTGGCGCGCGGAGCGCGAAACCACCTTGAAGGCGACCCGAGCGGAGCTGCTGGCGCAACTACGTGCGCTTGGCATCAGCGAGGTCACTGCCGAATACGAAGGCTATGGCGACTCCGGCAATGTCGAAGATATGACGGTGCAGCCTGCAGAGGTCCAACTGCCGGAGCCGCTTGCCACCGAGGTTGGCGACTTCGCCTGGTCGCTCGCCTATCACCATCACCCGGGGTTCGAAAACAACGAGGGTGGTTACGGCACGCTGACCTGGGACTTGCGCAACGACAGCATCACCCTCGATCACGCCGACCGCTATGTCGAATGTTCGCACAGCTATGACGAGGGGCTGTGAGATGGCCCATCCGCTTCATCATGCTGAAAGTTCTGCCCGGAAATTCGGCGGGGTGCCGTCTGACTATCAGGCTGTGCACGATTGGTTTGACGCCTCAAAAGAGCACCTCGCGCTCTTTACGCACCGAGCCTTGCGCCATCATGCCCAAGGCCTGTTCGAGGCCGAACGTGTTTTCGGCCTGACCCTGACCAATAGCGCAGGTCGGGACATTCCCGTGCGCTGGATCGGCGAGCAGCATATCCGTGAAGACTGCCAGGGCCGCATTCCGAGCATGGCGGACTGGCTGCGACGGATCCAGCCCGAGCCATGGATGGCCAATGGTCATATCGACCGCCATGTCGGCGATGATCCCTGCGGCGACCCAAGGGTCGCTTGGGCCTCCGAGGTCGCCGCCGGACGAACCGTTCTTGGCCTGAAGGATTGGATGGCGGCGCGCGCGACGCAAGCCACGCAAAGCGCCTGACAGCTCTCGGCCGTTTGCCAAACAAATGCTGCATAGAAGCCCGGTCGGACGATCGGGCTTCTTGCGTCGTTTCCCCACCATTCTTCTTGAGGAGGATCGCATGACACTCGAAGACATCAAGGCGGCCGTCGATGCCGGGCAGACCGTGCACTGGGCCAATACCGGCTACGTTGTCCACAAGGACCGGCTCGGTCAGTACCTCATCACCTATGTGCCGAATGGTAGCTGCATCGGCCTGACCGACCGGGGCGGGCAACGGTTGAACGGAAAAGAAACGGAGTTCTTCATCGCGCAACCGAAGGACAGCGCGGAAAATCCGGGCAGCCAATCAAGACCAGACGGGCAGGGGAGGGGCGTAGCACCCGGAGGCGCGGGGGCATTCCCACTCGGACGGCAGCTCTGACCCGTGGGCGGGGCTGAAAGGAAAGCAGGCTTTCTGATTTGTGATCCCTCAAGGGGTCGAGAAAGCAATCCCGGATGCGCTGGCAAGAACGTCAGACACCGGCCAATCCAAAAGGAACCATCCCATGTTCGCAGGAACCCTCACCCGCAATGTCGAGACCGCAGCCGCTCAGTACACCGGCATGATCCATTCGACGCGCTTTGACATCGCCATCCAATTGGAGGCGCGGGCCAAGATGTCCGAGCGCAGCCCGGATTTTGATGTGACCGCGGTCAACAAATCGGGACGCAAGGTGCGCATCGGCACGGCCTGGAACGAGACCGGCAATGCATCCGGCAATCCCTACATCTCGATGCAGATCGATGTCGGCTTGGGCCCGTTCCGGGTCAACGCGGTCCAGACGAAAGAGGCGCGCGCGGCCCAGAGCAGCGAGTTCGAGATCATCCCGCTGGTCTCGAACGGCCTGATGAAATCCGGCTCGATCTCAGGCGAGCTCACCGCCATGGACGCCGACAATGCCTTCGCCGGTTACATCGCCAACATGATGTTCGACCTCGACTTCATGCTCATTGAGAATGGCTACAAGACGGAGGAGACCCACCCGGATTACCGGATCGAGGTCAGTTCCCCGCAGGGCAAACCGATCCGCGTCGGCTCAGCCTGGATGGCGAGGAGCAACCGGACCGGCAACGACTACCTCTCGCTGCTCATCAACACGCCTGATGGCGATCTGCGCGTCAACGCCGTACAGAACGAAGAGCAACGGGGCGGGCAGACCTTCTCGATCATTCCCTTCTTGGAGAGCGCCGAACAGGAGCAGCGGGCGAAGGCAGGTCTGGCGCTCGTCGCCTGATCGGGGCGTTTCGCCCAGGGGGCGCATGCAAAGCGCCTCCGGGCAGTTCATCTGGTCGCGCGCTGACGGAGTATCCAATCGAGCAGCGTATGACGCCTGTGATGCAAGCCTACGAGGGGAGCCGCGGCAACGCGGCTCCCCATTTTCGTGTCAGTTCGGTCGAAAGAATCCTCCGATGCAGGCCAGGTGGACAAAATGCGCGCTCGATGCCGCCTGCCAATGGTCGCTATCCGCGCTCACCGCATCCAAAAGCCAGTCTCACGCGTTGAACAGCGTCTCGATGATCGGACAGTCGGGAACATCACCCTTTGCGCATTCGGCAGCCATGCTGGTCAAGGCGCGCTCCAGTTTCTTCAGGTGCCTGATCTTGTCTTTCACCGAACCTAGATGCTCCATCGTCATTGCATGCACCTCGCCGCAGCTGACGCCATCCTGATCGACCATCTTCAGCATGGCGCGGATTTCGTCGATGCTCAAGCCGAGCTCGCGGCTGCGTTTGATGAAGGTGAGCCGCTTTAGATGCTCATGGGTGTATTGCCGGTTCCCACCGGCGGTTCGGTCGGGCTTAGGCATCAGTTCGATGCGCTCGTAGTAGCGGATCGTCTCGATGTTCACGCCGGTCCGGGCGGACATGGCACCGATCGGATAGCCTCGCGTGTTCGTGATCTTCGCCATGTCGGAAGCTCCTTGCATCTGTAGCCACTACAGACGGTACGCCCTTTACGAGGACGGATCAAATGAGGACCGGAGCATGACAACGGAGGCAGACGCAGAGCCCGAGCGGGAGCGCGATCTGGGCACGAAGGCCGCGGCCGCAGGCGGCATCCTGGGTGCGCTCGCGATGACGTCTTGCTGTATTCTGCCGCTGGTCCTCTTCAGTCTCGGCGCCACCGGCGCCTGGATCGGCCAACTCGGTGCGCTCTACCAGTACAAATGGATATTCTTTGCCTTTGCGGGCGCCTCCCTCGCCTACGGGTTCTGGAAGGTCCACCGGCCGACGCCTCGAGCCTGCGCAGACGGAACCTGCGAACGGACCGTGAACCAGCCTTTCATGAAGGTCGCGCTCTGGACAGCGACCGGCGTGGTCGCGCTCTCGCTGGCGTTCCCCTACATCGCCCCATCGCTCCTCGGATACTGAGAAAGGAACTCTCATGCGCAAGACATTCATCGTCATCGGCGCGGTGTTATTCGCCGCCGGTGCCGTTCATGCAGAAGAACGGCAGGCCCGTATCGAGGTCAGCGGCCTCTGGTGCCCGTCGTGCTCCTACATCGTCGGCGAGGCGCTGCAGAAATCGGCGAGCGTCGAGATCGTAAGCTTCGAGGAGCACGAAAGCGGCGAGTCCGGCGTCTACACGATCACCTTCGATGACACGCTGACGGCGCTGGAAGAGATCGTCGCTCAGCCGGCGGCCTATGGATACAACGCCGTCCTGCTGGACGATCCGTCGAATTCCTGAGGGCAAGCCATGCGCGACCAGACGCTCGGAATGATCCTGGCCACGGCGATTGCTGCCCCTGTCGGTGTGATCTGCTGCGGCGGCGGCCTTGCGCTGATCGTCTCAGCGATCGCCGGGCTGGCAGGCAGGCTTTCGGGGGCCGGTCTAATGGATGCTGTTCTGGCGGCCATGTTGGTGGGCGGCGTCGTGATGGCATACCAGCGCAGGCCCGGCCACAAACCGGCGATTGAAGAGCCAACCGATGCGGGGGAGCGCCGCTCATGAAGGACAAACTCCTGCTGACCGGTGTGATCGGCACGATAATCGCCGCGCTATGCTGCTTCACCCCGATCCTCATCATCCTGCTGGGGGTCGTCGGACTATCAGCGGCGCTCGGCTGGATCGACTTCGTGCTTTTGCCGGCGCTCGTCTTCTTCGTCCTTCTCACGATCTACGCCCTGGTCCGCAAGAACAGGCGGTCGCAACAAGGAAACTCCGATGTCTGACTGCTGCTCGAACGGGAACGAAAGCTACGACGTGGCCGTGGTCGGGGCGGGATCTGCCGGGTTCTCGGCCGCGATCACCGCCGCCGAGGACGGCGCACGCGTGGCGCTCATCGGCCATGGCGTCATCGGAGGCACCTGCGTGAACGTGGGCTGCGTGCCGTCAAAGGCGATGATCCGGGCGATGGAGGTGATGCATGCACCCGCCGCGGCGCGACGCTTCGTCGGGATCGAGGCCGAGGCCCGGATCACCGACTGGAAAGCGCTGGTTCGCCAGAAGCAGGCGCTGGTCGATGACCTGCGCGCCGCCAAATACATCGACGTCCTGCCGCGGCACAACGGCATCGCCTATCTGAAAGGCGCGGCCAGCTTCGTCGACGGCGGCAGGTTGACGGTCGGAGGCGCGCTCGTGTCCGCGGGCAAGATCATTCTCGCAACCGGCTCGCGCCCGCATATCCCCGACATCCCGGGGCTGGCCGAGGTCCGCCACCATGACAGCACCTCGATCCTCGAGTCGGAGCGGCGCCCTGAGACCCTCATAGTGATGGGCGGCGGCTACATCGGCGTCGAACTGGCCCAGGTTTTTGCTCGGGCTGGCACGAAGGTGACTATCGTCACCCGACGGGGGCTGCTCCCTGACGCGGAACCGGAGATCGGCGAGGCGCTGACGCGGAGTTTCAAGGAGGAAGGTATCTCTGTCAGAATTGTCCAATCCTACACACGTGTTGCGCAGCAGTCGGAGGGGATCGCGCTGACCGTGGAGACGGACGGCGGCACCCAGGTCTTTCAGGCAGAAGAACTCCTTCTTGCAACCGGGCGGGTCCCGAACACCGAGCACCTCGCTCTCGACCAGGCCGGTGTGGAGACCGGCGCCCAGGGCCGCATCGTGATTGACGACCGGATGCGGACGAGCCGCGTGGATGTCTACGCCGCAGGCGACGTCACCGGGCGCGATCAGTTCGTCTATATGGCGGCCTATGGTGCCAAGATCGCGGCGAAGAACGCCATGAACGGTGACAGCCTGATCTACGACAATTCGGCGATGCCGGCGGTCGTCTTCTCCGACCCGCAGGTGGCCAGCGTCGGCCTGACCGAAGCCGCGGCCAAGGCGGCGGGGCATGACGTGCGCACCTCGGTCCTGCCGCTCGATGCGGTGCCGCGGGCGCTGGCGGCGCGCGATACGAGGGGGCTTATCAAGCTGGTGGCCGACGGCTCGAGCAAACGGCTTCTGGGCGCGCATATCCTTGCGCCCGAGGGTGCAGACAGCATCCAGACCGCCGCGATGGCGCTCAGGGCGGGCATGACCTACGAGGATCTCGGCGCGATGATCTTCCCCTACCTCACGACGGTCGAGGGTCTGAAACTCGCCGCCCAAACCTTCGAGAAGGATGTGGCGGCGCTCAGCTGCTGCGCCGGGTGACGCGAGTGGCTGAGCGGAATAGAACGCGTGACCTACTTGCATCGCCGCTTGGCTTCGCCGTGCACTGGGGGCTGCCGATCCTCTTCATGCTGGCGGTCATCGGTGTATCGCATCCGGCCAAGACCTTGGTCTGGTTCGCGGCGCTGGTCTGGATGGGTGGCGCCTGCTTCCGGAATGCCCGTCGCTGCGGACGGCGGCACTGCTGCTGGACCGGGTCGTTTTTCCTGCTAATGACGCTACCCGTCCTCGCCCACGGCTACGGTGTCGTGACGCTCGGCGCCGAAGGATGGAAGTGGCTGGGCCTCTCCACCGGTATCGGCATCGTGGTTATCACGGCGATCACCGAGCGTCACGGAAAGTAGGTCCCTTCTCGATCTGTGTGGGTTGGCGAGCCGAACGCGGGCTGACGCGGCCCGACATGTTGTGCCCGGTAGGCGCGTCCGGCGCGGAGACCTCAACCATCGCAGCGGTGGACGCGCCGGGCCATGTTGGCCTGCCCATGGGTCCTTGGTAGCCTTCGGCCGTTTCGATCGAGGGGGACGACATGGGACCGGAGAAGAGCTTGTTCACGATGGCGCTTGGGCTGGAGGCGCCGTGGTATGTCGATGACGTGTCCTTCGACGCGTCGACCAAGCAGATTGATTTCGAGGTGGCGTTCGAACCTGGCAGTCGCTTCGAGTGTCCCTCCTGCGGTGCCGCGGACCAGCCGGTCCACGACACGCGGCGGCGCAGCTGGGAGTATCCGCTTCTTCGAGCACAAGGCCTTCATTCATGCCACCGTCCCGCGGGTCGCTTGCAGCCAATGCGACAAGACCCGGCAGGTGACGGTGCCATGGGCGCGCAGCGGGTCTGGCTTCACGCAGCTGTTCGATGCCTTCGTGATCGCGCTGGTGCGCGAGATGCCGGTGAAGGCGGTGGCCGACCTGCTGGACGTGGGCGACGATCGCATCTGGCGCGTCGTGACGCATTACGTCGAGGCGGCGCGGGCCGAGGAGGATTTCGGCGCCGTCACCGCCGTCGGGATCGACGAGACCGCGGCGCGGCGAGGCCACGCGTACATCACCCTTGTGCATGACCTCGAGGCCCGGCGTTTGCTCTTTGCCTGCGAGGGGCGCGATCAGGGCACCGTGGCGAAGTTCGTCGAGGATCTTGAGGCCCATGGCGGCGACGCGGGCAGCATCACCGCTGCCTGCATCGACATGAGCCGGTCGTACATCGCGGGCATGGGCAAGCATCTGACCGGGGCCGAGATCACCTTCGACCGCTTTCATGTCGTGAAGCTCGCCAACGAGGCGCTGGAGGAGGTCCGGCGCGCCGAGGTGCGCACGGAACCTGTCCTCAAGCGGTCGCGCTGGATGTGGCTGAAGGACAAGCATCGCTGGACGAAGACGCAGATCGCGCAGCACCACGACCTGTCGCGCCGCAGGCTCAAGACCGCGCGGGCGTTCCGGATGAAGGAAGAGTTGCGGGACATCTTCGCCCAAGTGGGCGGCAGGGCCGAAGCGGCGGAGCTGCTGACGGCGTGGCTCTCATGGGCGAAGCGATGCCGCCTGGCACCGTTCCGCAAGCTCGCCAGAACGCTTCAGGCGCACTGGGCGGGGATCCTGAACGGGTTCGACAGCGGGCTCACGAATGGCGGCGTCGAGGCCATCAACGGGCTGATCCAGGCCGCGAAGGCCCGCGCTCGCGGCTATCGCACGACCCGGAACTTCATCAACATGGCCTACCTTGTCGCCGGTCAGCTCAAACACCTGCCCGTGTCACCCTACGACACAACATCTGGTGCGGTCGCGAATTGACCGAGGACCTGTCCACCCACACAGACCGCGAAGAAGCCGGAAAGTATTTGTAGCCCTGTGGTCAATTGAAACAGGCGCTTCAGTTCGGATTTTTCAAAGCGCATTGACCTTCCAGCCGCTGCATGGGGCAAGATCGAAGGTGCGGCGAACTGGAGGCATTCTTTGGACCTGACATTGCAGACCCTGATCTTCGCCTTCGGCCTTGGCCTATTGGGCTTCGTCGAGCCCTGCACGATCGGGGCGCATATGTTATTTCTCGACGGCCAGACCAGGCGGCCAGTGACAGACCGGTTCAAGGCTGCGATGACCTTTCTCGCCGCACGGCTGGTGATCATGGGCGGGATCGGCGGCTTGATCGTGGTTCTCGGCCAGCAATTGATCGGTGTCCAGACGAGTTTCTGGCTGGTGTTCGGCGGTATCTATCTGGCGCTTGGCCTCGCCATACTCTTGGACGCGGAAAAGCTGCTCCGAACCCGGATTCGAATGACACCTGACACCTGGCGAACCGCCACCAACCCGGTTCTGCAGGGGGTGGCCTTCGGCTTCAACATCCCGGCATGCGCGGCACCGATCCTGTTCGGACTGATAGGAGCTTCAGCCGTCGCGGGCGCGACCATGAACGGTTTCGTATTGATGTCGGTCTTCGCGCTGGCCCTGTCGCTGCCGCTTCTTCCCTTGTCCATCGCACCAGGATTGGCCTGGCCGCTGGACCGGTTCGCGGCCTGGCTGCGGCCGCGGCGCTGGCTTCTCGGCACCATCCTGATCGCGCTCGGTCTCTGGTCGCTCTATTTCGGCCTCTACGTCGATCCGGCGGATTGGAGCGGGGCGTGACGGGACGCCGCCGTTTCTGGCACGTCGCGGGAGCCGGCGCCGCGTTCCAGGCCGGCTCATCGGCGGTGGACAGCGCAACGGTGATGTCGGCGCTGGTGTTCCAACTGACCGGCAGTCCGGTCGCCGTCGGCGCGGTCTCGACGATCCTGCGACTGGGTTGGTTGTTGCCGCAGTTGGTCGTGGGGTTTCTCGCCGGCAGGGGCGGATCGGCGATGCCCTTTTATGCAGTCGGCGCATTCGGGCGGACGGGCGCCATCGCGCTTCTGGCGGGAGTGCTATGGATCGGTGCCGCCGCCGGGCTGTCGCCGGCGGCACTTGGTATGGCGACACTGGCCCTCTGGACGCTCTACGCCTTCCTCAGCGGCATCGTCGGTGTGCCCTACAACGACATCGTCGCGCGCTCGGTGCCGGCGGACCTGCGCAGCCGTGTCCTCGCGCTGCGCTTCTTCGGTGGCGGCGTCGCGGGCCTCGGAGTGGCAGCCCTGGCAGACCGCCTGATCCGCAGCCTGGAGTTCCCAACCTCCTATGCCGCTGTATTCGCCATCGCCGCAGCCCTGATGCTGGTCTCCTCAATTGTCTTCGTTGCCATGGGGGAGCCGGACCGGTCGGCACCCGTCAGAACAGCGGACAGTTTCGCGACCTACTTGCGCGAAGGCATTGTCACCTATCGGACCGACAGGACCTTCCGCCAGTTTGTCATCGCGCAATGGTGCGGTGGCGCGGTTCTGATGGCGGCGCCATTCTTTGTCGTGGGTACGGAGACGCTGGGCGTCGGCCTGCAGAACGTGGCGCTGCTCCTTGCCGCGCAGACCGCCGGGGCGCTCCTGTCCAACGCGCTCTGGGGTTGGTGGGGAGACCGCCTTGGCAAGCTCAGCCTGATGCGCGCGATCGCGACCGCCCGCATCGGCCCGCCGCTTGCGCTGGTCGTCCTGCTGGTGGCTGACGCACCAGGCGGTACTCCGCTGCCGATCCTTCTGGGCGTGTTCTTCGTTCTCGGAGCGCTGACCAACGGTCTGACCATCGCCGTGATCGGCCTGCTGATGGAGATATCACCTGAAAACCGCAGGCCTGCCTATAGCGGGTATTTCAATGCCTTGTCGGCACCTGCCTACCTGCTCCCGCTGGTCGGAGGTGTGGTGGCAGCGGCGTTCGGACTGACGCTCGTCTTCACGATCGCGGCGGCAGCCGCGTTTGGGCAATCGGTCATTCTGTTTCGTATCAGGACGAGGAATGGGGACGATCACTGAAAGGCCTCGTGGTCATCTGTGCTGGCATGGCCGGAGCGATTGCCATCCGGGAATGTGCGTCAATCCAAACACGGCCATTGAAATGGGCGCCGCCGGATAGTGCCTATGCTTGGGGCCAGTACCGCAAAGCCTGACGGCCTCCCCTGCTCGGCTTCGCGTGTCGCAGGGGAGAACGGCCCTGCGGTCCGTCGCGCATTCGGCCATGCGGCCTCACCGCGGCGCAGCGCCCGGCATCCCGGTTTGCCCGTCTCGCGAGCACGCCGCTCCCCGGCCGCTCCGCCGGATTGCGCTCTGGTCTGTTTTGCAGAGCAAAACGATCCCGCCGCTCCATCCGTCTTTCGCGTCCGGTCACGCCGTTTGCCTGCTCGCGTCGGGCAAACCTACCGTCAATCACACACACATGAGCGTGGAAGCATATCCTCCGGATGGCCCCCGAATCAGCCCGCGTCAAGGATCGCAAAACTTTTCGGCGAGGGCGGTGCGAGTGAGAGGGTGATTTCAGTGCGCGATGACGCGCCTGAGGCGGGAGATGCGCCCGGAAAACTTTTGCGCCCGGCAAGCCGGCGGCTGCGCCGTCCCTGACCCGGACAGATTCGGTGAACCAGACATTCGGCCATGCCACCACACTCACGTGGTGGCTTAACACCCAATATCTGGAGATACCAACATGGCTTACGATCAAGCGAACACCTACGAGACCATCGAACTCTTCGGCCTGACGGAGAAGGACGCCCAGCTGCCGATCCCCGAGGACGGCATCCTGAAAGACAGCATCATCCGCGAGACTTTCGAAGCCCTGCTCGGTCAGCTTCGGAACACCGGGCTCGAGGCCGAAATCGAACCGCTCGCGCACGGGCTTGCAACGATTCTGCAGCGCCGCAAGATCGCCCTCGCGAAAGAAGTCGACCGTACAGCCGACAAGATCGGCGCGCTGGCGAAATCCCACGACGGATCCGAAATCGCCGAAACCGCCCTGGAAGAGGCACAGGCGCGCTTCCTGCAGCTGCGCGAGAGCGTCGGCGCCATAGAGACGATGTCCGAGGCGGCGGCGGAATGCTACGAGGTCGAAACCAGCCATGCCTTCATCCCGGCATCGGGATCGCGCGCGAGCGTCCGGGCACAGGAGACGGGGGCAGTCTTCGAAGCCCGGCAGCTTCTCGAGCAACACGACCGGGAGACGGCCGCGAAGTCGAAAGTCGAGGGGGTTCCCCTGATCGTCTCGGGCGCGACCGACTGGAGTGATATCGATGTGATCTTCAACACGCTCGACAAGGTTCGGGAGCGCATCAAGCAGAAGCGCAATCAGGACATCTTCCTCTGCCACAAGGGCGGCAAGCACGGGGCCGAGATGATCGCGGCCCGGTGGGCGCGGGCGCGCGGTGTCGCGCAGGCGCGGTTCGATCCACGCTGGTCCGCACATGGACGGGCAGCTCCGTTCAAATGCAATGACGAGATGCTGGACGACAAGTTCGCCGCAACCGGAGTTGTGCTCTTCGGAGGCAACGGGGTCGCGCTGAACCTCGGGCAGAAGGCGGAGGCGAAAGGTCTGACGGTCATGCGGGTCGCTGATCCGGCAAAGAAACCCGTAGAGGGTTGAAGTGAGAGGGTCGCCTTCGGGCGGCCCTTTCTTCGTTTCTCATGGGCCTGGTGGGAGCCGGGTTTGGTATAGCACGCCGTCCCTTCGTCTTGGTCCACCAGATAGCGCCGCATCCTCGTCGGTTTCTCATTGGGTCTCGTGATCGGCGGTCAACCCCACGCAGTCCTACCTCGGTCCAAAAGCCGAGCTTGAGGCAGATGAACGGCACTTCCCGATCAGCGGCAATCCGGAACACGGCCCCCGTGTGTGGCGGTTTGAGGCAACCGGGCGCGTCATCTCGACATGCACAAGGCCGATGACGCCTGCGTTGTGGAAGCGGCCATCCGGGTCACTCCTTTTTGCTCATAGATGTGGATCGCACGGGGTCGGCCCGGCCGTGCCCTCCGCTTCGCTCCGGCAAGCGCAAATACGGTTTCCACGCCTTTGGCGCGGACCCTCCGCATTTGCGCTTGCGACCGGGCCTCTTGCCCCCGTGCCGGCAGATCCCCATCGCAAAAAGGAGTGACCCAAATGACCAGCCACTACGTCGCCACCGTCCCCGTCAAGTTCACCGACAATGACGGCCAGGAGCGCACCCGCTTCCAACGCGTCGGGGCCATGTTCCGCAACACCCGCAACGGCGACGGCTCGGAGTTCTTCAGCCTCAAGCTCGACTTCCCCGTCGCGGTCTCGGAGTTGGTGATGTTCCCGCCGAGTTCGAAGGAACCCCAGGAGTAAATCCTCTGACGAGGATGGGCCGCCGCGAGGCGGCCCTTTCCCTGTTCCAGGGAACGCTGCGCCGGTGCGGCGACCACTGCGAATTGCAGCGGTCACCTTTAAGGTGTCAGCGCAGGCGGTCCTGACGAGGATATGCTGGTGAAAGGGACCGCGACAGACCTGCCAGCCAGCCTCAAGGGGGCCATCCCCAAAAACAGTCAGGCGCTGCCTGCCGGTTTTTGGGGCAGAGATTTGGTGGCCCAAATCTGGCCTCCCTTGACCCTGTCCGTCAGCCCTGTCGGTGAGGAAATGCGCCGGCCCTCGCTTCCGTCCGAACACATGCGTGTTCGGCCTGAACCTCGGCGCGGGCACGAGAAAAGGCGGTCGGTACACAGGGGGTGCTGAGTGGGTCGTTGAGGTCCTGCGGACCGGGCCTCGCGCCTTTCGGCGCTCGGCGTGAAACGGAATACGAGGCCGCGTAAGATGAATCTACGTAAATATAGTCTTGACCTGTTGTTATAGTTTCGTAAGGTGGGGTGCTGCCTCGTATGAAGGTGGCAGGAAATAGGGGGGCTTTCTTCCGCATGACCCGGACCAAGAGACTGAGCGAAGCCGAGAAGATGGAGATCGTCCGTGAAGCCGCGGAAGGGGTCTCGACCTCGGTGCTGGCCGCGCGGTTCGGCGTTACGGCGCGGGCGGTACGGTACACGTTGAAAGCAGATAGAGAGCGGCTTCAGGACACGGGCGTGGCGACGGCTGCCGTGACCGTGAAGCTGACCCAAGAGGAGCTTACAGCCTTCGATGAGGTGATCAGAGCTGCAGGTATCGAGACGCGCACGGAAGCGCTCAGGAGGCTCATCCAGGCGGCTGGCGGGGTCTTCGTGCCAGACGTGCAGTTGGCCGCCGAGATGGCGCGCTACCAGGCCTCTCTCCATGAGGTCGGTAACGGGGTCGCGCAGATCGCCAAGCAGATGACGCTAGCCAACCGGATGGGGCAGGGAGATAGTGATGGCATGCCTGCCGCGTTCTCCGAATTGCGGCTTGTGCAGATGCGCGGGCTGGCGCGGTTCATCCTTGATTCCGCTGATGAGATCGACCTGCTCGTCCGTCGTCGCAGGAACGCGATGCAGCTGGACGCCACGGCCGCGCTGAGGGAGTTCGCCCATGCGGCTGAATGATGCCGTCGATGCCGTCACCGGCGAAGTGTTCCGGGACGGGTGGAGCCGGATCCGGGGCTCGATGCAGGGGCTGCAGGCCGCCCGCCAGAAGCAACTGGTGCGTGCCGCCGCCGGACACAGGGCGGCGGTCTTCAAGGCGATCCGGGGTGGCGGCACGCATACCAAATCGCAGCTGGCCAACCAGCTTGATTACCTCACCACCAAGTCCACCCATATCGTCGACAGCAGCGGTTTCCTCGACGGAAAGTCGAAGCTCGAGGCGCGCGAGATCAAGGATCTGACCGAGCGCTTCGCCAAGCGGTGGAGTGCCGGGTTCAAGCCCAAGCTCGGACAGACCACGCATATGCTCATGTCCTATCCCATCGGCACGCGCGGCGAGGATGTGCGCGACATTACGTCGAATGTGGCCGAGCGGTTCTTCCAGACCGAGGCGGGGCATTTCGACTACATCATCGCGGTGCATGAGGACCGCGATCACCCGCACGCGCATATAGTATTGAACCGTCGTTCGCAGGAGGGCGAGTTCTTCTTCCTTGGGCGCAATCACCGGTTCAACTACGACGATTTTCGCCTGGCGATGGTCGATGAAGCCGAGAAATACGGGGTCCGTCTGGAGGCCACCCGGCGGTTGGATCGCGGTGTCGTGCATTACCCGCCCCGGACCCGCGAGGTCTATGCCGCGAAGGAAGAGGGGCGGGTGCCCGAGCCCCGCGCCCGCGTCGGGGCGGATCTGG
The DNA here is from genome assembly GCF_003651245.1 of Roseovarius spongiae. GTDB lineage: Bacteria > Pseudomonadota > Alphaproteobacteria > Rhodobacterales > Rhodobacteraceae > Roseovarius > Roseovarius spongiae. The sequence goes on along the minus strand of NZ_RAPE01000009.1, from coordinate 5,994 downwards.
ATCGCGCCCTGGAAGAAATCGCCAATACACGGATCGTCTATCACTCGCTGGCCGCAGAAGCCTCATCCGAGAACCGCGAAGACATTGCCGACGCCTTGTTCCGCGCCGGGGAGCTCCTGGCGAAGGGCGGAAAAATCAATCTGGAAGGAAGCGTCTATATGGCGGAAGAGCACTCGTTCGAGGATCTGAGAACCCGCTACGCCGACCAGGTCGAACGCATCCAGGGCATGATCGCCGAGAAACCCGAGACAGAGCGACCGAAGCTCGAGAAGAGCCTGAATGACATCCAGGCGCGGCTGGCGCACATGCAGCCATTGGGACTTAGGTCGGTGACGCTGACCGAGCGGCCCTCAGAGGACGGCGTCTATTCCGAGGTCAACATCGACCGCGACCAGCTGGATCGCTTGCAGGAGCCGGAGGTTCGGGCGCAGGTCGATACCGCGCTCCGGGGGACCGGGATCAGCAGTTCGGTGGTGGTCGCGCGGATGGAGACCGGCGCGCAGAATGCAGCACTTGAACGCCAGTGGATCGCTGACGATCTAGCGCGGGTGGCTTCAAACGACGGTCTCAACCTCGAACGCCGAGAGGATCTGGAGACGGCGCGCGAGGCCCTCAACCGGGCCCATGTTCAACTCGGCACCACGTTGGAGCGGGCAGGCGTCTTACGCCAGGACGGTGTCGTGGAAGACGAGACAGCGTTGGAGCGGTTCCACTACGACCCCGAGGCCGCCCGGACAATGGAAGCGACAATCCGACAGGAGATGCGCAGAGACGGCCTGACGGAACAGCAGATCGAAGATCGGGACTGGGAGGTTGTCTCCCGGGCGGAACGCCGGCTTGAGGTCGAGCAGCGCGCCTGGCTCGAGGCGCATCCGGAACTGCTCGCACGTCCCGGTGATGTGATCGACCGGTCGGAGCCTTACAGGGAACACATCACCGACGAAGCCCGGGCCGGGGAGATCGCCCGGGAGGTCGAGCGGCTGACGGACGGGCCCGATGTCCGAACGCCCGTTGCGGACGCCGTCACGGCCGATTTCCGGGCGCGGTATCCGGACATGCCGACTCACCTCACGCGCGGACTTGGAGCGACCTATGCGTCCGTCGTCGAGATGCGGGATACGGAGGCCATCAATCAGGTCCGTCGCGATACCGAAATACGCGACGCGCTTGGAGCCGGATCGACCGACGGTCCGCAAGCCGCCGAGCGTGAAAGCGCGGCGCGGCTCATCCGGGCAGACCGCCAGTCTGACGAGATTGCGCGGATCGTCGAACACGAGCGCACGGGCAATTTGTCGTCGCCGTTTGAAGATGCCGGCCAGCGCTTGAGCTACCGCGAGGCGGTCGAGCGGGAGCTTGAGGCGGCGCAGATCGAGAGACTGTGCGATGGGGATGCTGACGTGCTGAAAGATCACATCGAAGATCGGCTCGACCGGCTTTACGCGGCGAAACACTATCTGCAATCCGACGCGGCGACGGCGAACAGCGAGGCGACACGGGCCGTGGTCGAGGAGATCGCGGATCGGGAGTACGAGCTTCATCGCGCCGATCTTATGGACGGCGAAACCGAGCGGGGAGAGACACATTGAGCGCGCCCATGGGAAAGACCCGCATTGCCATCGGCGTTGCCCTGATCACGCTCGTCGCCATCGCGATCGGCTATGTCATTGCCTCGGCCGTCCTGACGTTCAAGGACCTGGGGTTCCGGGCGGATATCGATTTTTTCTACATCGCCGAAAACTATCTCGCGATCCGTGATATCCGGCCGGACGACTTCCGCGTGATCAACCTGATCATGGGCGGGGCAGGGGTGGCGGGGCTGATGATGAGCCTTGCGATGTCCGGCTCGGCGCTCACCCGCTTCGGCTATACCCATTGGCAGACGCGCCGGGAGATGAAGCGGAACGGATTCTTCGGCAAGCCGGGCACCGGCTTCGTGATCGGCAAGCTCGGCAGGCCGAAATCCCGCACCCCGTTCCTCTGCTCCAAGACCTTCCCTCATGCGCTCATCGTGGCACCGACCGGACGCGGCAAGACCACCGGCTTCGTCATCCCGAACCTGCTGACCTGGCAGGGATCGGCGGTCGCGCTCGATGTGAAGGGCGAATGCTACGAAGCCACGGCAAGGCATCGTGCCGCACAGGGCGATGAGGTCTTCCGCTTCGCCCCCACGGATTGGGAGACCAAGCGGACGCATCGCTACAACCCGCTCCTGCGAATCTTTGACCTCGAGGATCCGGCGCGCCAGCAGATGGAGCTCCAGCTCCTCGCAACGCTCTTCCTGCAGAACGACAACGACCGGGTACAAGGCCTCCTGAAAGGCGGGATCGATCTCTTCGTCGCGGCTGGCCTTCTGGCCTTCCAGCGCGGCAAGCCGACCTTGGGCGAAATCTACCGCATCGCCGCCTCGGGCGGAAACAAGCAGAAGGAGTATCTCGCGCGGTCCCACGAGGTCGAGAACGCCGCTGCCAAGCTGATCTTCACGCGGCTGGCCTCGACCAATAACGACACGCTGACCTCCTATGTGTCGCTCCTGATGACTTCGGGCCTTGACCAGTGGCAGAACCCGGCGATCGATGACGCGACCGCGGTATCGGACTTCGATTTCCGGACGATCCGCAAGAAGCCGTTCAGCGTCTACCTGGTCGTGCAACCCCTCATGGTGAAACCGCTGGCGCCGCTGATCCGGCTGTTCTTCTCCGATCTTCTCTCCGCGCTACAAGACAAGGAACCTAGGCCGGACGAGCCCTGGCCGGTGATGATCATGCTCGACGAGTTCAACCGGTTGGGCAAGATGCCGATCGTCGCCGAGAGCATAGAGGTATTGCGCCACTACCGCGGGCACCTGGCGGTGGTCACCCAGACCATCCCCGCCATCGACGAGATCTACGGCGAGAACACGCGGCGTGCGCTGCAGGGCAATGCCGGCGTGAAGCTCTACCTGACGCCCTCGGATGAGAAGACCGTCGAGGAGCTGAGCAAGGCTGTCGGCAAGACCACGAAGACGGTGGTGACGCGCTCCCGGTCGATCGGCAAGAACCCCTTCGAGGGACGTAGCCAGTCGGAACGCACCGAAGAAACCTCGCTTCTGCCGGAGGACGAGGCGCGGCGGTTGCCGCTCGACGAGATCGTCATCGTCGTCGATGCGCAGATGCCGATCCGAGCCAAGCGGGTGGTGTATTTCGAGGATCCGTTTTTCAGGAACATCCATGCGGCGCAGAAGGGGGATATGCCATTTCCACCTGGACCGGACGGCGCCGAAGGTGCGACCGGTCACCCGCACACCTCTGATCCAGGCACGCAACCTTCGCGTTCGGGTGATTTGCGCGCAGGTGAGATCAGCGAAGTGAATGGGGCGCGGCATCGACCCGCACCGTCCCGGGCGTCAAAGCGAACTCGCGCGCGCGCGGTTCAGGAAACGGTTGTCGCGGAAGCGCAACGACAGATGGAAATGGATTTTGCTTCGCCGGTCGAACTCACGACCGACATACCGACGGAGGATGATGTTTCGCTGGTGACAACTGCCTTGGGCGACTTGGAACGGTTGGAACATGAACTGTCGCGCACGGACGAGTCGACGGGGGACGCCGGAGAAAAGCAGCACATTGGTTCGTAATAATCGGCTTAACACGCGGCACGGCGCCGAATGGGCCTGACCGGGATCACTGCAGCACCTCTTTCCCGGCTTGAAACCTTCATTATACCCATATATCTTATTCATGCGTATTTTGGAGACCGCCATGGCAAGCACCAGTGTCACGCTCGGGCCGCACTGGGACGAGTTCATCGCCCTGATGCTGAAAGAAGGGCGCTACGGATCGACCAGCGAGTTGATCCGCGCCTCTCTGCGCCTGATGGAGGAGCAGGAAGGCCAGCGCGCACGCCTGCGGGTCGCCCTTATGGAAGGTAAACGATCTGGCGATGCAGGACCTCTGGACATGAACGCGATCAAGCGCCAGGCGCGTGCTCGGTCCCGCGCGAATGATGCGTGAAATCCGGCTGAGCGACGCCGCCAGGACCGACCTTCTCGGCATCTGGGCCGAGACATTCCGGAAATGGGGTCCCGATCAGGCGGACAGATACCTCGACGACATCGACCGTGCCCTGAATGGTCTGATCGACAATCCACTGATGGGAACAGACTGTTCGGATCTCCTGCATGGTGCCCGGAGACTGATCACCGGGCGGCATCTGGCATTCTACGAACTCGATGGGGACGCAATCTTCGTGATCCGCCTCCTGCACCAATCCATGGACGTCTCGCGTTACCTGCGGCAGTTGTAACGCCAGCAAGTCTCATTGGGACTATTCCCACAGAAGAGCAGAGCAAGGGGCAGGGCTGGAGAGATTGACGCGTTGGCAGGGGCTGGCGTCGAGCTTGCTTCGAGATTCGGAATGGACTGATTGTGAGGGTTCAAACGAAACGGGATTGATGCAGCAAGCTTGACATCAGCCCAAATTCAGCTGGGTGGCCATTCATCCAGCGCGTGGCCAAGCCGCGGTTCGAGCCCAAAGCGGTCACCGCACCGCAGGCTAAGGCAATTATTCCACAGAGCGCCCGAAAGCGACGATCAAGGCGGCCAGGATGGTCGCTGTCGCGAAGATGGTCATCCGTGTTGCATCGCGGTTCCGCCACGCGCCAACCGTCGCGATTGCAGCCTGCAAGACATAGTAAAGCGCAAAAGCACGCGATGCATAGCTGATGATTTGAAAAACGTTCGTCGTCCAGGTCAGCACAAGCCCGGCCGCCACCAGAATGGCGTAGGCTTGGCGCGCGGTGATCCGTTTCCCGGCTAACTCCTCGATCAGCCCGCCGGATCCGCTGGTATCGGCCACGGCGGCGCTCAGTTGCGCGCTTAGCGCCGCGACGACCAGAAGGAGGGGTAGAATCGGGGCCACAATCTCCATCGCTGCGATAATCGCAGTCTCGTCCAATGGCATTGTCCCGCGTGGAAGCGAGTAAGCGAGCAGTGCTAGGTAGACCATGTAGATGGCGGTCGAAATTCCCTGTGCCAGCCGCATCGAGCGTATACGAGTTTTGACATCGTAGGTCGCGCCGAGATAGCGAGACGTCTCGAATCCCTGAACGGTGACGATCAGACCGAAAGCAAGTGTCACGCCGCCCCATCCGGTTACGTTCGAGGGATTGAAGACCAGGTCGCCAGTGGTCGCCTTCCGGGCAAAGTAGTGGGTGAGGCCGAAAAGCAGTCCCCCGATGATGGCAAGTTTGATGCCGACCGATACCTGCTCCAGCCGCTCCAGCCCGGAGAACCCACGCGTCCAGCCAATCAGTAGGATCAGGAGGAAGATGGCGCTGGACAGAAGCCGCGCATGGAACGTATCGGCCACCGGTGTGAGACTGACGCCAAACGCTCCAAACAAATTCAGGTAGTAGGCGACCGAGATGATGTAGGCGAAGGCCAGCGACCAGGACGACAGCGTCTCAAGACGGGCCTCGACGCGCTGCCTTCGTCCCGCCTCGCGATCAATTGTGATCATGTTGGCGCGGATGGCGGCGCCAAAGAGGTAGGCGCCGCCGCAGAGAACCAGCATGACGGCGGGCGCGAGATAGCCGTAGCTATCTTCGAGTATTGGCCCCAGAACGAGAAAGCCGCTGCCAATAATCGAGGCCAGCGGTGTGATGGTCGCCAGCCACAGCGGTGCTTTGGCCAGCTTCGGGTGGATCAGCACACCCGCGACCACGACGATAACCAGAAGGATCAGTGCGCTTTGCATAGGGTTTCTTGTAGTTCAAAATTGTGGGCGTTGAACATCGGGCCGGTTTTCAAGTAGATCACGAAATCTCAACGACCGCTCCGTCCCGCATCTTTCCCATTCGTGTACAGCGCAGCGAACGTCAGCTTATCTCGGATTCTGTTGAAAAACACCGTGTTGCTGACGCAGAAAACTTGGTGGTGAAGGGCGCGCGAGCGCCTTTTTTGTCAGGCTTTGCGCATTTGCTGCGGTGCCGGAAAAATCTTGGCCAGTTTCCGAAGG
>NZ_RAPE01000008.1 GCF_003651245.1 Roseovarius spongiae | reverse complement strand
CACAACCAACATCCCCAACTCGCTCCCTCAAATCCGTCGAGGAAGCTTCTGAACAGAAATATCAGGGGGGTCACTTTTGGACGCCGATTACCCCAATACAGGGGTCAATCTTGCATGCCGGTTCACACATTGATCGATCCGCCCCGGCGATGTGGCAGGCCATGCTCGGCCCGAAGATACGCGACGGCTTCGCGCTTCACGGCGGGCCCTACCACTTTTTTGAAACCAGATCCTTCATCGCGGCCAGGTCCAGCATCTGCTCGGCCAGAAGCTTCTTCAGCTTCGCGTTCTCATCTTCCAAGGCCTTCAGCCGCTTCGCATCCGACACCGTCATGCCGCCGAATTTGGCCTTCCAGTTATAGAACGTGCCTTCCGACATACCGTGCTTGCGGCACAGGTCAGCGCACTTCGCGCCGGCCTCGTGCTCCGTCAGAATGCCCCCTCTCGGTAGATTGCTTCGCAATCGCCTGCCGGGCAGCGGATGATCTGTTCGTCCGTAAATCTTGTTCGCTTCATTGTCCGTCCTCAAGTTGGGCCGGCCTCTAATCAACAGTGGAGGAAAAATCCCGTGGCAGGTCACCGTGACAAGCTTGGTACGCACTTGCGCTTGAAAGGTAGTGTTCCAGCCGCGCACAGCCGGGCGGGAACACCATCTGAAACTGTGACCCTGTTCGCCTTGTGGCCTGCTCAGATCAGTACCGCTGCATCATCCAAAAACACGGCTTCGTCGTCGAGCTGGAAGTCGCTAACACTGCCTTCGTAAAAGCGGTTCCAGGCGGTCCCGATCGACCAACCCCATTCATGTCCACCGGAGCCTACGAAATCCAGATCCATGTTCTGCTCGTCGAGCAGCAGCTCGCCGTCGAGCACCACCTGCAGCCGGTCCGCCTCGGCATCGACCGCCACGTTGAGGGAATGCACATCGGTGTCCCCGACCCCGGCATTGGCGATCTTGATGGCCTTGTGGAACGGCTGATCGGTATTCGCGACATGGATGAGCAGGGCGTCATCCTGGAGCGCGACCCCGAATTTCATGTGGTTCCAGACCATGCGTTCGGTCCCGCTGTCGACCTCCGAGCGCTGGAAATCGAGTGAGAGGTTAAACTGCTGCGAGTCTTCCAATTCCTGAATACGCCCAAGCGCGACGAAGTCTCTGTGGCCGTCAAGCACCACTTCGGCCTCACCATCAGTATTCTGTGCGACATGAGCATCGCCGATCAGCTTCGCGCCGCTCTCGCCAGTCTCGATGCGGGCGAAATCGGCAGTGTAAAGAGGTGCGGAAACGTCATCGACCGGGATATCCGTGTGATCCTGCCCCGGCTGGGTGGCGTCATCCGACGGAGGTTCGACACTGTCCGGGGTATCGTTATCCTGCGGAGGCGGAACCTCATCAACCGGTTCTTCCGCAGGGTCTGGTGCGGAAGGCTCGTCGGGTGATGGTTCGGTGTCGGGCGCCTCCGGCTGCGTCGCACCATCCTCGTCCACGCCGTCAATGGTCGGCTCGCTGATCGGCTCCGCATCGTCGGGGATCACAGCCAGATCACCCTTGTAGTCCGGGAAGTCCTGGTTGCCGACGTCCAGGTCGAAGGCAGTCAGGGTTCCATCGAAATTCTGTTTGCCCCACGGATTGCCGAAACCCAAGTTGCGCGGATAATCGCCACGCATATTACCTTCGATCTCCGTCGCACCAGCCAATTGATCATCGACATAGATCATAAGACTGCTCGCCTCGCCGTCGAAGACGACCCGGATGTCATGATCAGCCCCGTCATTGACCGTGACTCCGGTGGTGGTCAGGGTCTTGGACTGTGTATCGGTCCAAAGCTGCAAGCTCACCTCGCCACGCGGGGCGATGGACAGCAAGAAATTGCCGTGTACGCGGGCCACTTCTCCGGTGCTGCCCAACGTGTCTGCGCGCAAAGTCATCGCCATATCGAAGCTGTCGGCCCCGAACAGCCGTGACAAATACTCTTTTCCGATGCCAACCTGCGATCCGGTGGCGCCAAGATCGATGCCATGGCCTTCCGCCGTGGACACAGACGCCTTGTCAGTGTCCGCGATCGCGGTTGTGTCGCCATAACCTTCGGCCTGGAACAACCCGGTCGCAGGATCATAGGACAGCATGTCCGCCCCCATGATGGCGACCTCACTCACCGCCTTGGCCGTGGCGCCGTCCGGCATCACCACCGTCAACGTGGCTTCATAGCGCCCGGCATCGGCATAGGCATGCCGCACCACCTGCCCGGTCGCACCGGTTCCATCCCCGAAGTCCCAGATGAATTGAGCGTCAGCGTCGATGGCCACTCCATCTGGCCCGCGGGTCTGATCTGCTCGCAGAACCAGATCCCTGCTTTCACCCTCTGCATGCTCGACCTTGAAGATTGGCGTCAGAGGGCTGGCTCCCTTATCGAGATGCATCAGGGGTGAACCAAGACCTTCGGCCACACTTCCGGGCAATAGGATCTTTTCCCACAGACCGCTGCCTCCCAGCCTGCTGTCAGCGAAAATCTGCCCAACAAAGTTCTCCGCATTCGGGTTGTCGTAATTCACGTCGATATTATTACTGAAGATAAACCCTTTGTCGGCCATAGCCTTCTGTTGGGCTTCTCCAAAAAAAGTCGAGATGATGTTGTCCTCAAAGCGAATATCCCTTGACCCATCAGTCAAGACCAACTGAGAGCCTCGCATCTCGACACCATCGTTGTTCAGAATCGTGTTGCGCGAGATTGTGGCATCGGAAACATTCTCGAAGCGCACCGCCTGGCCGGTGCTGCTGTGAATGACGTTGCCTTCGACAGTTACATTCGTATAGCCGACACCATTTTTATTATCATCGAGATAAATGCCCAACAGTGAGCCACCCTCTTCGTCGGAAAAGACGTTATTGGTAATGGTGATATTCGACATCGGCTGCCCGCCAGGCCCAGTCCAGAGATGGACGTAATCGCCATGATCGCCGGCACCGCCCATTTTCCATGGGTTGGAGTCGTGGAAATAGTTACCGTCTATAATCAAGTTTGAGCCACTACCAACAACCGGCGACGTCCGAAGATCATAGATTTCGTTATTCAGAAGCGAATTGTCACTACCGGACATCACGATGCCTTTGAAAAAGTGCGAAATATCGTTGTTCTCGACCACGATATTTGTGCCAGAGATGGTAACCGCCCGACCGATCGGCTCACCGAGAATGCCCGATGCTCCCTGCTCTCCAGGTTCGGAATCCGGAGAAATACCGGCAATCGAGTCACCTCCTTCTATTTTGCTGTTGCGCAGGGTGATGCTCGAGACGCCTTGCACGGCCCGGAATGCACTGGACCATTCAACTGTGTTTTCAGTCGGCATGAAGTCGATGAAAAGCGAGTCGAAGGTTACGTTTGAGGATTCCGTTATATTGATCGTGTTGAACACTGCGGGGTCATCCGGGTCGGCAGATCTGACCGTGACCTCTGAATCGAAGTTCAGACGGCGCAGCGACAGGTTGCCATAGTCGCCTGCCGCAAGCTCGATGGCATCGCCGCCCGACGCGCTGTTGAGCACGGTTTGCAATTCTTCTGCAGACGAAACGGTGTAGGTGGTCATGCTGTTCTCCTCGCGAAACGCTCCGACCGAGTCGGCTGCTCTTAGATCGGCAGCAAGGTGGCTACCCAATATGGCAGCATCAAGATCATAGAAAGAGAGAATGTGGCAAGGTGCGCTTTAATAATTGAGTAGGTCGGTGTGCGGGCCTCTCGAAACAGCCTATCGGCGCATCTTGCGGAGCTTTCGAGCAATCAGTTGCGGGCGCCGCGCGACGCGCCCGACTTGCTTCAACAGGTCGCGTACGACCCCTTGACTGTTGAAAGGATAGGACATGAGCTCCGGCCAGTGCATGCGGATGATCCCGGTCGTCAACACGCTCTGGCGTTTCCATGCATCGGGAAGACCGAGCATCAGCTTGATCGACCGGGCCGTCCCAAGGGGATTGTGGCGTATCAGGGTCGGGTCCGAGAACATCTGTGCGCCACCCCATGGCCCTACACGCTGCTCAAGATAGGCTAGATCAAGGGCGATAAGGGAATCGATCCCTTGCAGGCCCTTCAGCCAGTCGTCTAACCGGTCTTCCAGCCTCGGTTCGGTCGGAAGGCCCATCCGCCCGGCAAGCAACTTTCCGGTCAGTAGAGCATCTTGTCTATCCTCGCCGTGCCAGAAAAAGGCCCGCCCGACCTCACCGATTCCGCCGCCCACGAAGACATGATTCTCTCTGAGCACTGCGAGACTTGGATGCGTCAGCCTGTTTGGCCCTCCCACGCAATGTCCCCCCCGACGCATGTAGCGCGCGACCGTCGCCTCGTCCGCGGTCACCCGCGGCAGCATGCTATGGTTCAAGCCAAGATCATGAGCGATGCGCCTTGAAATCACCGTGTCATCAGCGCGCCGCGTGTCGCCTTCCAGTGTAACAAACTCGATAGAATCCAGATAAGGAAATGCACAGGCGAGCATCACGCGTGTCTCATGCCCTGCCGTCAAGGCCTGTACAACTTTCTTTGGCCCATTAAGCAATGCTTCGAGTTGGATGCGGATGATCTGAGAAATTTCTTCCAAGCTGCTTTCAGGCGATTGGGTGCGCTCGACAGTCTCAAGTGGCCAATAGCGTTTTTGGCTCCAGTCCCGGAGATCGAGAACATGGTTGGGCAGGAGGCGCTCAACTCCCTTATGGGCTGTCATCCCCCCCGGAAACCAGCCATCATTATCGATATCCAGAGCCGCATAGAGATCATAACGGAACAACGCCTCGTATTTTGCGTCCGACAGGATCGCATCTGCTGTCGATCCGGCTACACCTTTTTCAGGCGAATAGACACAAGGAACCTGGGCTGCACAGTCGGGATAAATCCTACTCTTACCCGAAATGTTCAACAGGAGAAGGAAGCGTCCGCCGAGCCGATCGAGGATCATCTCCGCCGTCGCCTCAATCCCGAAGGAGCCGGGAATGGTAACCTTCAGCGGCCCCGACAAGACACACCGCTTCTGGAGATCGATCGGGAAGCCCATGAGCAGACCAATCCGCACACCGGAGGCATCGAGAATATCGAAGACGCCAATATCGGGATGCGCGCGCACACGAATTTCGTCATCAGTCACGCCCGGTTCCGGTTTGATCGTGAACTGGCGCGGGGCGAGCGAGCTGTCGATATTGAACGTCAGATTCATAGTCGCTCCAAAGTATAGAGGTTAATCCACCACCCTCATCGCAATAACAGACTTTGCAAACCCCAGCACCCGTTCCTTCCGAATCCTTCCGTCAGGGAAGAACGAGCGCATCAGGAACGGGCTGATGATGCGGGTGTGGTACGCGTGGCAGGGCCACTTTGAACGTGCGCTTGCGCGCATAGCCGACATTCATCTTCGTGAAGAACCATATCCGCCAAGTATCGGGCAGCCAGTGGAAGAATGGCACGCCGTAATGCGGCTCAACCGGGAACCAGTAGTTCGGAGTCTGGACGTAATAGCTTTTGCCGACGCGCCTCACCTCATCTGCAAAGCGCTTCATGTTCTGGTAACTGCCGACATGCTCTATAACGCTGTTGGAATGTACGATATCGAACGCGGCATCTGCGAACTCCGGCATGTTGCAGGCATCGCCGGCAACCGACAGGATCTGCAAGTCCTCGCTCGGCTTGGAATAGGCTTCCAGCTCAGCCTCAAAGTTCAGGCAGGTGATTCTGACCTTGTCCCGCAAGTCCGGGGGCAGGATCGCCCAATACTCCGGACGTCCGCCGGCATCCAGGATCGACACCTCCGGCTGCGTCTCCAGGATATGGCGCAGCAGTGTGTCGAAAACTTCGAATCGTTTTTTCCTGAAATGTGTTTGCAGCTTGTAAAACAACTTGCCGCGTTTCATAGAACATCCCCTTCGTCACGCACTGATCTGCCAGCCGGTATAAGCTCCCATGGGACGTTTCTACGGCATCCTGACCGTCGTTGTCCTGAAGAAAAGGCCTATTCCCCGGCCACCTCCACCTCTTCCACCCCGTGCCCCGAGCCCAGGTTCACGTTCAGCTCGACAAAGCTGCGCCCCACGCGGCGGAGGGTGGCGGCGAGAGTGGCGTTGGCGGTGGCGACGTTCTGTTCGGCCTCTATGAGGTCGCGGATCGTGGCGCCGTCGCCGGACACGATCTTGCGGGTCAGCGTGACCACCTCCTTGTAGAGCCGCACGGTTTCCTGCGCCGCGCGCTGCGCCGAGAGCGCCGCGCCGTAATTGGCGAGCGAGGTTTCGACGTCGCGGATCGCCTCCAATACGGTCAGCTTCCATTCGGTATGGGCCTGCCGGACCAGCGATTCGCGCCGGTCGACCGTGGCCTTGCGGGCGGTGTTGGGCAGGATCGGAAAGGTCAGCGCCGGGCCGAAGAAATAATCGGTGTCGCGCGCGCCCGACAGCGAGGCGCCGGTGATCGTGCCGCTCAGCGACAATTGCGGGTAAAGATCGGCGCGCGCCGCGGCGACGTCGCGGAAGGCGGCGTAATAGCTGCGCTCGGCGATCTTGATGTCGGGGCGGTTGCGCAGCAGGTCCGCCGGGATGCCCACCTCGGGGGAGAGCGCCACGCGCGGCTGGCGCGTCGTGGCGCCGAGATCGATCTCGAGCGTGCCGGGAATCCTGCCGACAAGCACCGCGATCTCGTTCCTGGCGGCGTCGATGGCGGCGCGGATCTCGGGAATTTCCGCCCGGGTCTCGGACACGAGCGCGCGCGCCTTGACCACATCGATGCGGGTGGCGGCGTTCCCCTCCTTCAGGCGCTCGATCAACTCCAGCGTCTGGCGGCGAGAGGCCAGTTCCGAATGACGCAGGCGCAGGCTGGTCTGCTGGTAACGCAGATCGACATAGGCATTCGAAATATTGAGCAGAAGCAGGAGCCGGGCGGCGTCCACTTCGGCGTCGGCCACCTCGATCCGCGCGCCGGCCGCATCGATCTGGGCGCGCCGCCCGCCATAGATGTCGAAGATCCACTCGAACCCGAGCGAGGCTTCGGCGCGCGTGCCGGACGGCCGGTTATCCCCGCCTTCGCGCCGCACTCCGGCCCGGGGCGACAGGAAGGCGGCTTGCGGGACGGCGCGCTGGATGGCCTCGGCCTCGACGACGCGCTGCTTGGCGATATCGAGATTGAGATTGCCCTCGAGCCCGGTCTGGATCAGGGCGTCGAGAGTGGGGTCGTTGAAGGCCTTCCACCAATTGGCGTTGCTGAGCAGCACCGGAGAGCCGTCCCGCGCGGATTTGTAGGAAGAGAGGAAGGAGAAGACCGGCGCCTTGTACGGATCGTCCGAACAGCCCGCCAGAAGTGACAGTCCTGCCAGTACGGAAAATGCACGTGACGTCCAGCGCCAACCCTCGCGCGTCATGTGAGTGTCCTGCCTCATGCTCCATGCGCCCCGGCTTTTGGCGCCGGCTGGTCACATGTTTCTGCTCAGGGTGCAGCATGACCCGAAAGCCGTGTGCGAACAAGGTTTCACATGCGATGATGGCAGGTTGTGCCATCGGCGCATCACCCCGCCCCCGGCTCAGTCGCCGCGGAAGGCGCGGCGCAGCTGGTCGCTCAGCGGGCGTATCAGGTAGCTCATCACGGTGCGCTCGCCGGTCTGCAGGAAGCCTTCGATCGGCATGCCGGGCAAGATCTCGTGCCCCTCGAGCCTGGTCAGTTCCTCAGGCGGGATGGCCAGCGTGACCCGGTAAAAGCTCCGCCCGGTGGCCGGATCGGTGACGCTGTCGGGCGAGATGCCGGAGACCGTGCCGAAAATCTCGGGCGCGGTTCGGCTGTTGAAGGCGGTGAAGACCACCTTCGCGCGCTGTCCCTGCGCCACCTGGTCGATCGCATTCGGGTCGACCCTGATCTCGAAATCCACCCCTTGGGAAACCGGAATGATCTGCAGGATCGTCTCGCCCGGCGGGACGACGCTGCCGGCGTTGAAGACCTGCATTTCATGCACGACGCCATCGACGGGCGAAAGGATCTCGATCCGGTCGAGCTGTTTCTGCGCGGTCACGATCTGCAGCATCAGCTCCTCGCTCTTCAGCGTCGCTTCGCGCAGATCGGTGACCACCTGCTCCTTGAACTGGCGCTCGGCCTGCAGGATCTCGAGCTCGGTATCGCGGACGGAATTCCGGATCCGGGCCAGTTCCGACTGGTGCTCGGAGATCTCTCCCAGGAGCCGGGACCGCGAGCGTTGCAGTTCGAGCACCTGCCCCTCGCGCGCAAGCCCCTGCGCATGCAGGGCGCTGACATCCGCCAGTTCCTGCTCGATAAAGCTCAGCTGGTCGCGCTTGGCCTTGACCAGTCCCTTGACGCCGGCGATCTGGTTGTAGAACTGCGCGACCTTCTCGCGCAGCTGATCCTGGCGGCCTTTCATGACGTCGCGCCGCGCCTCGAAGATTTCCCTCTGGCCGGCATTGATTTGCCGGAGCGGCAAACCGTCGAGATAGGTGGCGTCGTAGTCGAACGCCATTTCCCGCAGGCCCGCCTGTTCGGCCTGCAGCCGGTTGATCTTGGCGCGGGTTTCGGCCAGGCGGGTGCGGTACATTTTCAGGTTGATGCGCAAGAGCGTCGGATCGAGCCGCAACAACACGTCTCCGCCCTTCACCAGGTCGCCATCGGCGACGCGGATCTCCTCGACGACTCCGCCATCGAGGCTCTGGACGATCTTGGGCTTGCCGCGCACCACCGCCGAGCCCGAGGCGATCACCGCGCCGTTGATCGGCGTGAAATAGGCCCAGCCGAAAACCAGGGTCAGCAGGACGATCCCGGCGAGAACGCCGAGACGGCCGGTGCGCGCCAGATCGATCCTGGGCGTCGGCGCGGAAGACGCATCTGCAGTCATCACGGCCCCCTTACTGCGCCACGACCGAGACCGGGCGCGGCTTGCCGTGCAGCACCTCGTCCTTGTCGCCGAATTTCGCCATCCGCCCCTGGTGCAGCAGCATGATCTTGTTGACCGAGGCAAGCGCGCTCGGGCGATGGGCCATGACCACCACCACGCAGCCCTTGGCGCGCATGGTGCGGATCGCTTCGGCCAGGGCGTCGTCGCCGTTGGCGTCGAGGTTGGAATTGGGTTCGTCCAGCACGATGAGACGCGGCGCGCCATAGATCGCCCGGGCCAGCCCCAGGCGCTGGATCTGCCCGCCCGAGAGCGGCCGTGTCAGCCGGTCCATGTGGGTGGCGTAGCCGTCCGGCAGGCCGAGGATCATGTCGTGCACCCCGGCGATGCGCGCGGCCTCGATGATGTCGGCGTCCTTCGCTTCGGGGTCGAACCGCGCGATGTTCTCGGCGATGCTGCCCGAGAGAATCTGCAGGGATTGCGGCAGGTAGCCGATATGACGGCCCAGGGCCTCGGGCGTCCATTGGTCAAGCGTCGCCCGGTCGAGCCGCACCTCGCCGGACTCTGCCGTCCAGACCCCGACCAGAAGCTTCGCCAGCGTGGATTTTCCCGCGGCGCTGTTGCCCACGACGCCCAGGCCATCGCCCGGCGACAGGGCAAAGCTGACCCGATCCAGGATGCGCGGACGGTCGGCCTGCGCCTCCTCCGGCCCGGCCGGGGCCAGCTTGGTCAGGGACGTGACCCGCAGATCGCCGGCGGGCGCGGGCAGATCGATGCGCGGCTTTTCGGGCGGCGCCTGGTCGAAAACCTCGCGCAGACGCTGATGCGCCTCGCGCGCGCGCCCGATGGCGCGCCATTGGCCGATCACCTGGTCGACCGGGGCCAGCGCCCGGCCCGCGATGATCGAGGTGGCGATGATCATGCCCGGCGTGATCTCCTGGCGCAGGGCAAGATAGGCCCCCATGGTCAGCAAGGCCGATTGCAGCAGCAGCCGGAAGGATTTCGAGAAGGCCGCGAAGCCCTCGGAGCGGTCGCTGCCCACCTGCCCCGTGGCCAGGGCCGCATCATGCATCCTGCGCCAGCGCCGGACCAGCCGCTCGCGCATGCCGAGCGCCTGCAAGGTTTCGGCGTCTTCCCGCGCCTGTTCGACAAGGGTGCGCTCGGCCCCTTCTATCGACATCGCCTGGTGGATCGATTTCTGCGCCAGGACCTGGTTGAGCAGGGCGGCGACGATCACCATCCCGGCCCCTGCGAGCGTCAGCCAGCCCAGCCAGGGATGGATCAGGAACGTCAGCCCCAGAAACACCGGCATCCACGGCATATCGAAGAGTCCGGCGATCGCCGGGCTCCCCAGGAAGCCGCGCACGAGTTCGAGGTCGCGCACCGGCTGCGCGCGCGGGTCGATCCGCGAGCGCCCCCCGGTCGCGCCGCCGCGCAGGACGAACCGGAACGCCTCGTCCCCGATCCGCGCGTCCAGCCGCAGCGCGGCGCGCGACAGGAGCCGCGCGCGCAGGAAACTGTAAAGCCCGAGAAAGGCGTAGAGCAGGATGACGATGCCGAAGAGCCCAAGAAGCGTAGCCACCGACCCGGACGACAGCACCCGGTCATAGACCTGCAGCATGTAGATCGGTCCGGTCAGCATCAGCACATTGATGGCGGCGCTGAACAGCCCCACCAGTATGAATGCGCCCCGCAGCTCCCGAAAAGCCCCGAGATAGGCGTTATCCGCCGTTTTCCTGTGCCACATGCCGCTCTGCCTGCCTATTGGTTTCGCGCCCTGCCGGGCGACAATCCTGTCTCTGCCGCGCGATTGTCTACAGGGTTTCCACAGTGGCGTGGCGAATTTATGGCGCAAACCCGGTCTTCGGCCAGTTTTCGCGCAGAAGTTTATGCAAACGGAGCGGACCAATGAAAAACAGCCCCGGAACGGGGCTGTCGTGATCCTGTCGGGCGTGGAAGGGTCCGCTCAGGCGGCCTTGCGACGGCGGCGGGCGGCGATCCCAAGCCCACCGAGCGCAGTGAGCAGCAGGAGGCCACCGGCGGGAAGGGGGATGGTGGTGATCGGAAGCTCGCCGAATTCGGTATAATGGCTCAATCCGGATGCACTTTCACCGTCCCATGACAGTTCCAGTCCACCCGCTCCGGAATCGTTACGCACCAGCAGCGAGTTCAAAGTGTGGCCACCCCCGATCTTCAACAGAATATATAAAGCATCCGTGCTGAAGCTGGACGGAGCCGGTTCTGTCTTGTCCGCATCAGCAACCAAGAAACTCGAATCGCCAGCCTTGAGATTGGCGTTCACAAAATTTGTCTGGGTTGTCTCGTTGGGGGGATGGACCGTGAATACGCCACCAACTGTCGTGTTATAAGTGCCCGGCGTACTGAAAAGTGCCGAACAGGCGACCGAACATGTCAATGTCCCACGTTTATCAGCGGGACCGGCCGGATCGTCGTAGAAGGTAATTGTCGCGGCGTGTGATTTCGTAGGAAGCGCAACCGTATAAACAGCCATTAAAGCAGCGACGCCGATAGCGACTATAGCTCTCTGCAGTCCAAACATTTTTCGATACCTCGCCAATATGCGAAAGGAAAAATCAATTCCTGAAAGCGCGACTCATCGTCAGGAACCCGGACAAGCATGGAAGTCGCGCCAGCGCCTTATTCTCGTCCTATTCTGGCAACGAGTCAAAGAAATCTCGCTGCCGCGCAATCATGAAGGGAAATACCGGGCTGATTCGGGGCGGAACACCCGCAGCGGCTGAATCCGATCAGGGTGCGGAGACTGAATCGGCGGCTTGTTTCGCTCTCGGGCCGAATGTCGATCTGGAGGATTCGATTTCATGGATGTCCTGCGGATCGGGACGCAGGGCGACGCTCACGGCCAGCATCAGCACGCTTGTCGTGCCGATGCCGACATAGATCAGAAACGCGCCCAGGATCGAGAAGCCGAACAGCAGCGCCCCGACGCCTGCGGCCCCCCCAAGCGCCATTCCGACAACAATCAGCCCGACGATCATGCGATGCTCTCTCCTGTAGTTACAACCTATGGTTGAATTTAAACGCCTAACCAGTTCAGAGTAAAGATAAACCTGCATCGCGACCGCAACGGGACGAAATTAAGACATGTTCTTACCAGATAACCGTTACCGAAACGTATACGGACAACATTTCGCGCCGCTGTGAGTCTTCCGCGCAACAGCACGGAGTCCGCAAACGGCAAAAGGGCCGCGGCGTCACTGCCGCAGCCCCTCTTTCATGAGATCAGGGGTCCTGCCCCGTCAGATAGCCGGCTCAGGCCGCCTTGCGCCGCCGCTGCGCCGCAGCGAACCCCAGGCCCCCGAAGGCGGTCAGCAACAGCCAGCCGGCGGCGGGCAGCGGGATGGGGGCGGGCACATTGAGCTGTGTGCTGTCAACCAGGATGCCGCCATCAACCGTGATGTCGGTGAACCAGCCATACCGGTTACCACCAACTACACCGGGAATTGTATCTGCCGGGTCGTTCCGTGTTTCCGTGAACAACAGGCTTCCTGAGGCATCCCGCAGATTCAGATCAACAGCCAGCGTGCCGCCGTCATCACGAAACAGATGTTCGAATATATACCATCCGGCCGTGGTGACGTTAAAATTGTTCAAGGTCTCGAGGTCTTCCCGCGGAGCAAAATTGGAGTTGTTGCTGCCACCGACCAGGAGATCCCCCGAACTTGAATCCTTGGTCACATGAAAGATGAAATCTCGTCGATGAGTGCCGCCCGTATTACTGGACGCGACCGAATAATCAAAGCCTGAGCCGAGGCTCCACTGAGGATCAAGGTAGATCGCGGCTTGGGCGCTGTATGTTCCCGGGAATGTATCGCGATAGTGGTCAAAGCCGGTAAACGGGCCTGTAGAACCTATGCCAGGTTCATTGGTTTCCCCGAAACGAGCAGCGTAGCTACCCTCGAATGGAGTGACGCCTAGGCCCGTCGCGTCCTGTCGCTGAATGCTACCGGCCCAGCCATTAGCATTCGAAGACCAACCGCTGGTATCCGTTTCGAAACCTTGCTCAAAAGTGGTTGCGGCCATCGCCGCGCCAGAGGAAAGCACAAGCGCCAGGGCCGGAATTGTTCCGGCTATATTGAAGATTTTCATCTCTTACTCCCTCACTGTCAGAACACCCCGCAGGGCAAAACAAATTGTGGCGATATTGTGGCCAACCTGCCCGTTCTGATGATTCGCCGCAATCGTTAACGCCGAAAAAAGGAAGGGGTGGGACCATAGAATTACGCAGGTTTTTGAAAATACATTTTAATTTCAGACAGCCCGACGATTCATCGATCCGACCGCGGCCCGGATCAGAATGCGCCCCTGCATAGAGCGGTGTTGCGGCCCGGCATTAAGGTAAGCGCGCGGGCTGGTAAGGCTCTGCACAGCATTGGCGCACAAGGATCAAACGGATACGTCACGCCAGATGCCGGGAGCCCTTCTGCATGTCCGATTTCACCCAGAATTCCACCCATCTCGACCTGCCCTACATCCAGCCCTCCCAGGCGCAAAAGCATGTCACCCATAACGAGGCGCTGCGCCGGCTCGACGCGCTGGTGCAATTGTCGGTGAGCTCGGCCACGCAGGCCGCGCCGCCCGCCGCGCCGCAGGAAGGCGCGCGCTATATCCTGCCCGCCGGGGCGAGCGGCGCCTGGTCCGGGCAGGCCGAGGGCGCGCTGGCCCTGCGCGAAGGCGGCGCCTGGGTGTTTCTCGCGCCGCAGCCCGGTTGGCGCGCCTTCGTGGCCGATACCGGCGCGTTCCGGCTGCATGACGGGACCGGCTGGCGCGACGCGGGCGGCGATCACCAGAACCTGCCGCTGATCGGCGTCGCGACCACCGCCGATTCCGCCAACCGGCTGGCGGTGGCCTCCGAGGCGGTGCTGCTGACCCATGCGGGCGCGGGCCACCAGCTCAAGGTGAACAAGGCCGCCGCCGCCGACACCGCCAGCCTGCTGTTCCAGACCGGCTGGTCCGGGCGCGCCGAGATGGGCACGACCGGGTCGGACGATTTCGAGATCAAGGTGAGCGATGACGGCGCCGCCTTTCACGGCGCGCTGCGCGCCGAGGCCGCCAGCGGGCGCGTCACCCTGCCGGGCAACGCGGCGCGCTGGGACGGCCCCTATTGCACGGGCGACCGGCGCGCGCGCATCACCGTCTCGGCGACCTGGGGCATGGCCAATGCCGCGGGGGGCAACCTGCAACGCCTCGTCGACGGCACGATGGGCCAGCATGTCTATTCCGACGGCTCCGACCAGAGCGGCAAGCACATCCAGCTCGCGCTGGCCGAGGCGCGGCAGGTCACCGGGTTCCGCCTGCATTTCTCGACCCCCCATACCGGCGACGTGAAGACGGTGATCCGCGCCACCGACGATCCGGCGAGCGAGTGGCTCACCGTTTCGGGCCCTGTCGCGTGGTCCGACATGATGGAGGCGGGGGTGGTCACCCTGCCCGCCTTCCCGATGCAGGGCTTCACCCATTACCGCATCCACGCGCTGAGCGGCGCCGCCTCCGCCGCGCCGTGGTTCCACGGGATCGAGATGGTGACGCAGGGGTAGCGCAGGCGTGTCGCGCCCTAAACCCCGTAATAATCCCGATACCAGGCGACGGTGCGGGCCATGCCGGTGGCGACGTCGGTTTCGGGGCGGTACCCGGTGAGGCGGTGCAGCAGGGCCGCATCCGCCCATGTGGCGGGCACGTCGCCCTGCTGCATCTCCATGTCGTTGCGGATCGCCGGGCGCCCCGCCGCCGCCTCGATCGCGGCGATGAAATCGGTCAGCTTCACCTTCTGCGAATTGCCGATATTGACCACCCGCCAGGGCGCCGCCGGCGACAGGCTGTCGCCCGGCGCGATGTCGCCGGCGCCGGCGGGGCGCCCGGGCGGCGCGTCCATCAGCAGGCGGATGCCGCGCACCAGATCATCCACATAGGTGAAGTCGCGCCACATCTCGCCGTGATTGTAGACGTCGATCGGCTCTCCGGCGAGGATGCGCCTGGTGAACTTCATCGGCGCCATGTCGGGCCGCCCCCAGGGGCCGTAGACGGTGAAGAAGCGGAACATCGTCGTGGGCAGGTCGTGCAGGTGGGCGTAAGAATGGCCCATCGCCTCGTTCGCCTTCTTGGTGGCGGCGTAGATGGTGAGCGGCAGGTCGGCCTTGTGCGCTTCGGCATAGGGCATGTCGGTATTGGCCCCGTAGACGGATGAGGTCGAGGCCATCATCAGGTGGCGCAGACCGCCGCCCGCGCGGGCCTCGCGCGCGCATTCCATCACGTTGAACGCGCCCACCACGTTGCTCTCGATATAGGCGCGCGGGTTCTCGAGGGAGTAGCGCACCCCGGCCTGCGCGGCGAGATGCACGATCACGTCGGGGGCGAACCCGTCGCAGGCCGCCTGCAGCGCCTCCATGTCCTCGAGCATCGCCACCGTGTCGGAATAGCCCGCATAGCCTTGCAGGATGGCGCGGCGCGCCTGTTTCAGCGTGACGTCGTAGTAATCGGTCAGCGCGTCGAAGCCGTGCACCTCGGCCCCTTCTTCCAGAAGCAACTGCGCGAGGTGAAAGCCGATGAACCCGGCGCTGCCGGTGATGAAGACGCGTGTCATGTGTCTGCCCCTGGTCGGTTCGCTTCCCTGCTTGTCCCCCAAAACCCGCCGATTGCCAACGGCTGTGGCGCAAACTGTGCCGCGTCTGATTGCCCGGATTTGGGCCATTGCAACACGCTTTTTGTTCCCCTCGTGACGCCATTGACGAACCCCGATTTGGCTAATCGACAGCAGCGCGGGTTGCTGGTAACTGCTTCACCAATCTGAAAAGGGTGGTATTTTCAGCAGCCCGATCACTTTAAGGAAATGACTGCCAATGGATTTGATCGGCAAGATCGACGACAGAACCGCCACCATCGGCATCCTGGGCCTGGGCTATGTCGGCATCCCGCTGGCGCTGCGCATCGCGGATGTCGGCCTGCGCGTCATCGGCTTTGACATCCTGCCCGCCCGCGTGGCCGGGCTGAACGATGGGCTGAGCCCGATCCGGCATATTCCCGACACCGACATCGCCGCGATGCGCGCCGCCGGCTTCGAGGCGACCGATGATTTTTCGCGCGCCGCGGAATGCGACGCGCTCATTATCTGCGTGCCCACGCCGCTCGACAAGACGCGCGAGCCGGATCTGAGCTTCGTCACCGGCACGATGGACATGATCGCGCCCCATCTGCGCAAGGGCCAGCTCCTCAGCCTCGAGAGCACGACCTGGCCCGGCACCACCGCCGAACTGCTGCTGCCCTATGTCACCGATGCGGGGCTGAGCGCGGGGAAGGATTTCCACCTCGTCTACTCGCCCGAGCGCGAGGATCCCGGCAACCCGGATTTCGAGACCCGCACCATCCCCAAGGTCGTCGGCGGGCATACCTCGGCCTGCCGCGCCGCCGGCGAGGCGCTCTATGGCGCGTTCATCGATCGCGTGGTGCCGGTCAGTTCCACGCAGGCCGCCGAGATGGTGAAACTGCTGGAGAACATCCACCGCTCGATCAATATCGGGCTGGTCAATGAACTGAAGGTCGTGACCGACGCGATGGGGCTCGACATCTTCGAGATCGTCGACGCGGCGGCGACCAAGCCCTTCGGCTTCACCGCCTATTACCCGGGTCCCGGCATCGGCGGGCACTGCATCCCGATCGATCCCTTCTACCTCACGTGGAAGGCGCGCGAATACGGGCTGCACACCAAGTTCATCGAGCTCGCCGGAGAGATCAACGCCGCCATGCCGCGCTACGTGCTGGACAAGACGGTGCGCGGATTGAACGGGGTCGGCAAGTCCTTGAACGGCGCGAAGGTGCTCGCGCTCGGCATCGCCTATAAACGCGACGTGGACGACATGCGCGAAAGCCCTTCGGTCTTCGTGATGGAGCTCTTGCGCGACTGGGGGGCCGAGGTGGCCTATTCGGATCCCAACGTGCCGGTCTTCCCCGAGATGCGCGAACATGATTTCGACCTGTCCTCGGTCGACCTGACGCCCGAGACGCTGGACGCGCAGGACGCGGTGATCCTGCTCACCGATCACAGCGATTTCGACTATGACATGATCCGCGCGCACGCCCCTGTCCTGATCGACACGCGGGGCCGGTTCAGAGACGATTCCGCCGTGATCCGCGCCTGAAGGAGCAAGCCATGACCAGTTACGCATTGATCGGCGCCGCGGGGTACATCGCGCCGCGACACCTCAAGGCGATGAAGGAGACCGGCGGCGCATTGCGGATCGCCTATGACATCAACGACAGCGTCGGCATCATGGACAGCCATTTCCCCGACGCCGCCTTCTTTACCGAGTTCGAGCAGTTCGAGAACCACGTGCACGGGCTGCGCCGCGCGGGAACGCCGATCGATTACGTGAGCATCTGTTCCCCCAACTACCTGCACAAGGCGCATATGGGATTCAGCTTGCGCATGGGCGCCGACGCGATCTGCGAAAAGCCCCTCGTGCTGGAGCCCTCCGAGATCGACGAGCTCGCCGCGCTCGAGGCCGAGACCGGGCGGCGGATCAACACGATCCTGCAACTGCGCCTGCACCCGGCGATCGTCGCGCTGCGCGACAAGGTACGCGCGGGCGACCCCGACAAGATCTACGACGTGGACTTGGGTTACTTCACCTCGCGCGGGGCGTGGTATCATGCCTCCTGGAAGGGGCTGACCCATAAATCGGGCGGCATCGCGACCAATATCGGGGTGCATTTCTACGACATGCTGTCTTTCATCTTCGGCCCGAACACGGCCAATATCGTGCATCACCGCGGCCCGGACGCCTCTGCCGGCTACCTTGAATTCGAGCGCGCACGGGTGCGCTGGGTGCTGTCGATCAACCGCGACCATCTGCCCGCGCACACGCCTGCGGGCCAGACCACGCACCGCTCGATCACCGTCGATGGTGAGGAGATCGAGTTTTCCGGCGGCTTCACCGACCTGCACACGGCAAGCTACCAGAACATCCTTGACGGGGGCGGCTACGGCCTCGACGTGGTGCGCCCGTCGATCGAGCTGGTGAGCCATATTCGCACCGCGCCGCTGGAGCCGGGAAAGAGCGAACAGCACCCCGATATCGCCAAGGTGCTGGGATGATCGACCCCACCGCCCATATCCACGAAAGCGCCTATATAGACACTGATGTGGCCATCGGCGCCGGCACGAAGGTCTGGCATTTCGTGCATGTCCTGCCGGGCACAAGGATCGGCGCCAACTGCGTGCTGGGCCAGAACGTGATGGCCGGGCCGGACGTGGTGATCGGGGATGGCTGCAAGGTGCAGAACAACGTGGCGCTCTACAAGGGCGTCACGCTGGAACGCGACGTGTTCTGCGGGCCGTCCTGCGTCTTCACCAACGTCACAACCCCCCGCGCCTTTGTCGAGCGCAAGGAGGAATTCGCGCGCACCCATGTCGGGCGGGGCGCGACCATCGGCGCCAACGCCACCATTGTCTGTGGCCACGCCCTCGGCGCATATTGCATGATCGCCGCGGGCGCGGTGGTGACGCGCGACGTGGCCCCTTACGCGCTGATGGCCGGCGTGCCGGCGCGCCGGATCGGCTGGGTCAGCCGCGCGGGCGAGGTGCTGGGCGCCGATCTCGTCTGTCCGCGCACGAACGAGCGCTACGTGGAGACGGACGGGGCGCTGGCCCCGGCGGAGGAAAGCTGATGCAGTTCATCGACCTTGCCGCGCAACAGGCCCGTATCCGCGACCGCATCGATGCCGCCATCGCGGGCGTGCTGGAGCGCGGGCAATACATCATGGGCCCCGAGGTGGCCGAGCTGGAAACCCGGCTCGCCGAATTCTGCGGGGCGAAACATTGCGTCAGCTGCGCCAACGGCACCGACGCGCTGCAACTGGCGCTGATGGCGCTGGGGGTGGGGCCGGGGGACGCGGTCTTCGCGCCCTCCTTCACCTTCGCCGCCACCGCCGAGGTCGTGCCGGGCACGGGCGCCACGCCGGTCTTCGTCGATATCGACCGCGCGACCTACACCATGGACCCCGCCAGCCTCGAGCGCGCCATCGCGCACGCGCGCGAGCTGGGCCTCGCGCCCCGCGCGGTGATCCCGGTCGATCTCTTCGGGTTGCCCGCCGCCTACCCCGCCTTGCAGGCCATCGCGGATGCCCAGGGCGTCACCCTGATCGGCGACAGCGCGCAGGGCTTTGGCGGCGCGGTTGACGGGCGCATGACCGGCACGTTCGGCGCGCTCACCACCACGTCCTTCTTTCCGGCCAAGCCGCTGGGGTGCTACGGCGACGGCGGCGCGCTCTTCACCGATGACGGCGAACTCGCCGCGCTGCTCGATTCCTTGCGCATCCACGGCAAGGGGCGCGAGAAATACGACAACGTCCGCATCGGGGTGAATTCGCGGCTCGACACGCTGCAGGCGGCGATCCTGCTGGAAAAGCTGGCGATCTACGAAGACGAGATCGAAGCGCGCCAGGAGGTCGCCGCGCGCTATACGGCCGCGCTGCATAACCGCTTCATCACACCGCATGTGCCCGAGGGGTATCGTTCGATCTGGGCGCAATACACGCTGCGGGCCGAAGGCGCGCGCGCGCGCGACGCGGCGATGACGGCGCTCAAGGCGCAGGGCGTCCCCTCGGTGATCTACTATCCCCGCCCGCTGCACGCGCAGACCGCCTATGCCGGGTTTCCCCGCGATCCAGCCGGGCTGCCCGAAAGCGAGGCGGCGGCGCGCGAGGTGTTCAGCCTGCCGATGCATCCCTATCTCGAACCGCAGGCGCAGGACCGGGTGATCGCCGCGCTGGGAGGCGGGGCGGGCTAAAGCGCTTTAACGCCAGAAATATAAACCCAAGGCAAACAATAATATGGCCGTCACGTCAGCATCTCTATTTTCCAGACGGTCGCTCTGGATCATTATGCTCGTTGGGATTGGATTCCTGCTTTTGGGAGCGATCCAACCGGTGTTCATCCGCTACGTGATGATTGGAAACCTGCACGCAGATCCCGCCCAAATCCTGTTGTCGTCCCTGTTTTCCCTGACGTTCTTTGCCCTCCTGCTTGGCCTTTACGTGGCGTTCGAAAAAACGCCGAAAGCACGCATCACAGGCGGTGGATATATTTACGGCATCCTGAACCGGTCAGTGCCACGTGCGACCAGTATGGCGCGCATCCTACTAGGCCTGTCGTTCTTTTTGGTGACCTTGAAGTATACTGCCCTGATCTATGACGAAGGCCTGTTGCGCAGCGATCTTTTCACCCAGGCCTTGCCGCAATATCCCAAGCTGATCGACCGGGTGATCCCGTTTCTGGACTTTGGGCCCGGTCTCTACACGGGGCTGGCAGCGGCGCTTCTGGCCCTGACCACACTGGGGTTGTTCAGCCGTGTTTCATTCACGGGGGCCTGGGCGCTGGCGCTCTACCTCGTCTCGCATTACGAGAGCCAAACACCGCTCTGGTCACATGGCGAGGTTCCCATCATCCTCGCCGGTATACCGTTCCTGCTGCGCGACATGCGGGGTCACTGGTTTGTCGGAAACCGGGCCAACGGCGTGCCATTGAGCCCTTACGGCCCGATCTTCTTTTCGCAGGTATTTCTGGCCCTGTTCTATTTTGGCGCGTTCTTCATGAAGATGGTGTTCGGCGGATTGTCCTGGGTGACGTCCAACCATTTCACCAACAGTCTGGATATCGCGTGGGAGCCGGTCCATTCCGCCTTGCAGAAACCCGGCTACGTGAGCCTGGTGCAGGAAATCCCGGCGCTGACGACCCTTTCGAGCTGGGGACACCTGGCCATGCAGGCGATCCCCATCCTCGTGCTGTTCAGCGCACACAAACCCTTTGCCCGCGCCTTCGAGGGCGCCGTGTTCGTCGGCGGGGTTGTCCTGCTCTGGGCGTTCATGGGTCACCTGTGGCCATGGTACTGGTGGCTTTTCATCGGCACCGTCTTCATCGACTGGGATTATTTCCTGACCCGAAAGGTGGCGCGGCTCGATACCCCGACGCCGGTGGGGGGGCTCTCGGCTCAGACATGGTGGGGGGTGCTGCCGCTCTACCTAGGGCTTTATGCGCTGATGGTACTGTCGCTGGTGATACCAAAGAAGCTGGACCTCTATCCGTTTTTCGACCACCTCACGTTTTATGCACTGCCCTATGACAGCTATCCTTACGGCAATGGCGATCAGAGTTACTATCCCGAACGCGGCCTGATGGTCTTTGATCCTGCCTGCGGGCTGGATCAAGCCTGCCATTATGCAAACCGCGTATCCGGAAACACGAATTCTGCCGGCTATTCTGTGCTGGATGCGATATCCGGGGATGCCCGCAGCGCATTGCTCCTTGACTGCCTGCAACACCGAACCGAAAGCTTCTGCCGGCGCGTGCCCGAAAATGCGGAAGGCATCGGGGCATGGCGGGGCGTGTTCCGCTATACGTCCGGGCATGGTCTGCCCTTGGTTGCGGCCGGCTTCACCACCCTTACCCTGAAGGGGCATTCCCTGTCGGTCGAGATCGACGGGGCGGGCAATCCGGTGGCCACGGGGTCGGCCGCTGACGATATCGACAGGATCGTCCTGCGCCGTCTCGACCGGACGACGGGAACGTTGGTCGAGGTCACCAGCGGCCAAGATGCGCAGGCCTGCCTGATGATGGCCGATGTCGTATGGAAAAACGGCCTTCAGGCGCCATTTATGATCAAGGACACCTGCCGCTGGCGGGTCGACGAGGTATATGATCGTGACTGATACAGGCCATTCCATCGCAGCCTACCCTGACCTCGCGGCGTTGATCCCGCAGGAGAATGCGATCCTCTTTGACGGGGATTGCATTTATTGCAACGATTTCGCACGCGTGATGAGCCTGCGCTCGACCCTCGGGTCGCTGGCTCTCGTGAACGTGCGGGACGCACCCGATCTCATATCGGCCCTGCGCGACCACGGCTTCGAACCAAATGAAGGTATGCTCTTCAAGGCGGGAAATCAGCTGTTTTTTGGCGCCGATGCCGTTCACATGCTCGCACTTGCCTCGCAAGACAAGGG
Source organism: Roseovarius spongiae (assembly GCF_003651245.1). Lineage (GTDB taxonomy): Bacteria > Pseudomonadota > Alphaproteobacteria > Rhodobacterales > Rhodobacteraceae > Roseovarius > Roseovarius spongiae. The sequence goes on along the minus strand of NZ_RAPE01000008.1, from coordinate 74,522 downwards.
GCTCTGGGGGCTGGCCAGCAAAACGGTCTTCAAGAACCCGACCCTGGTCAAGGTCGCGTATCCCTTGATGAAACTGGGACGGCGGATCACTCTGATAGCGCGCGGCAAGCGGAAGATCGGTTGATCGACGGCCCCGTGCCGGTAGTTTCTCCGCATCGGTCACACCGGTCATGAAAAGCGCTATCGGGGTTTTCGCGAAACACTTTGGAAGGCTCCGATTTGCCTCTGGTTCGACTCTGCATAAGCTGTTAACAGCCCTCAATCCGATCCGGACATATACTGAGAATTGCAATGACCCGTAGCTATTCCGTCGATCAGATGCGCGATTTCGCGAATGCCGCGGACAAGCGCAACGACAAGTCCTGGCTGACCTCTCAGGAAGAGCGCAAGCGCCTCGAAAGCGAGTTTCACGACAAGAAACACGAAGAAATGGAAAAGGCCAAGGCCGACAAAGCGATGGACACCTATGAGGCGGTCTATACCAACCGCAAATACTACAAGGCCGTGCGCGCCTGTTCGGACTACACCAACGCCTGGATCGAACGCGAATGCAAAGGCCAGATCGTGCTTGATTACTGCTGCGGCGTCGGCGGCACCTCGATCAAGGCCGCCAAGGCGGGGGCCGATCTGGTCATCGGCATCGACATCTCTGAAAGCTCGCTCAAGGTAGCACAGAAACGCGCCGAGGCCGAAGGCGTGGCCGACCGCATCCTGTTCATCTTGGGAGATGCGGAAAACACCGGCCTGCCCGAAGGCTCGGTCGAACGCACGATCTGCTCGGGCGTGCTGCACCATCTTGATCTTGATCATGCGGGGCCCGAACTGTTCCGCGTGACCGCGCCGGGCGGCAAGGTTCTGTCGATCGAGGCGCTCGATTACAACCCCGCGATCAAGCTCTACCGGATGCGCACCCCCGATCTGCGCACCGAATGGGAAAAAGCGCATATCCTGTCGCTCAAGGACGTGCGTAAGATGGGAGAGTATTTCGAGGTTCCAGACATCCGCTTCTGGCACATCACCGCGATCGCGGCGCCGCACCTGCCGGGCTTCATGCTGCCCGTTCTGAACGGTCTGGACCGGGTGCTGGAGAAAATCCCGATGGTGCAGCGTCTGGCGTGGATGTTCACCTTTGAAATGCGAAAGCCGCTGACGGGCTGAGGCCCGTCAGTCCCGCGTCGCCCATGCGCATCTGGGTCATCAAGACCGGAGAGCCCATTCCTTATCTCCCCGAAGAGGCGCAGGACCGTTTCCTGCGCTCGGGCCAGATGGTTCGCACGCTTCTTGCCGCCGGGCATGACGTCACCTGGTGGAGCGCGCGGTTCTACCATCAGAAGAAATCCATGCGCGCGGCGCCGAGCGACACGCTCATCCCCGGCACCGGGAACACTCCCGCTTCGGACGCCGTCGCCTCGCCCGACATTTTCCTGCTGAACTCTTTGGGCTACCGGCGTCATATCGGCCCCGCGCGGCTGATTGATCACGCACAGCTCGCACGCGGGTTCGCGCGCCACGCCCCGACCCTCGCGCGCCCCGGCCTCATCGTCGCGTCCTGGCCCACAATCGAACTGGCCGATGCCGCTGTCCGGTTCGGCGCGCAGCACGGTATCCCAGTCGTGCTCGACATACGCGACCTCTGGCCGGACATTATCTACGCCAAGCTGAACACGATCCTGCCGTTCCGCACCAACGGTTTCCTGCTGCGCTATGAGCGCATGGGACGCCGCTCGTTTCGCGGCGCGCACGGTGTGACGGGGCTCAGCCAGGGAATGATCGACTGGGCGCGTGACCGGTTCGGCGGGACGGGTGTGGACCGGGTGTTTCACCAGTCGATGACCCCGCCGCAGCTGGACGATACCACCCGCAGCGCCGCGCGCGCCTGGTGGCGCACCAAAGGTGTCGATCTGGACGCGCCCAAAACCCGGCTGGTCTGGTCCGGCTCCCTCGTGCCGGAAACCGACGGGCGCACCCTTCTGGCCGCATTGGACGCCCTACCCCCCAAGGTCGCGCGCGAGATCGAAGTGATCCTCTGTGGCACCGGCAGCCTTGTACCCGAGATCGAGGCGCTGGCCGCGCGCGCGCCGCATGTCGTGTACGCCGGATGGGTCGAGGCCGACAGGCTCGCCGCGCTCACCGAGGCCTCGCATATCGGGCTTCTGTGTTATCTCGACCGGTTCGATTTCCGCAATTCGGTGCCCAACAAGGTGGTGGATTACTGCGCCGGGTCGATGCGCATCCTGACCAATCTCGGCGGCGAGGTGCCGCGCCTGCTGGACGGCACCGGCACCGTGATCCCCTATCCCACCGGCGACGTAGCCGGTCTCGGCGCCATTCTGACGCAGATCGCGATCGATGCGGAGCGCTACCGGGTGAAACATCCCCCGGCCCGCGCCGCGTTCGATGCACATTTTGACACGCGCCGCGTGCTGGCCGATTATGTCACCTATGTCGAGGAGCTGGCCCGGACATGACCACGGCCATGACCTCTGACCACAAAACCGGCCGGATACTGCGCATCGCCCAGATGACCAGCGGTCACGAGGCGCATGACACCCGTATCGTGACCAAGCAATGCGGCGCGCTGGCCGCCGCCGGGCATGAGGTGTTCCTGGTCTGCCGCGCTCCCGAAGGCGCCGCGAACACCCCCGACGGTGTGACGCTGGTGCCTTTGCCGCGTCCCACTGGGCGGTTTTCCCGATTCTGGCGGACGGCGCGGGACGTGCGCCGCGCGGCCGAGGCGCTCGATCCGGACATTTATCATTTCCACGACCCCGAACTGCTGCCGCACGGTATCGCGCTAGCGCGGCGTGGCGCGGCGGTAGTCTATGATGTGCACGAAGATTACCGCGCCTCGCTGCGCAACCGGGCGTGGATTCCCGCGCCGCTGCGCCGGATCCTGTCCTTCGGGATCGCGTGGCTCGAGAGACGAATGGAGCGGCTGGGCTGGGTTGCGGCGGCGACACCCGACATCGAGGGCCATTTCACGCCCGCGCGCACCGCCCTCATCCAGAACTTCCCCAGCCTGACCGAATTCGACAGCCAGCCCGCGGCCGATCCGACCGTCCGGCCGGCGCGTCTGATCTATGTCGGCGCGGTGACAGAGGAGCGCGGCATCACCGATATCCTGACCGCCCTGCCCGGCTTGGCCAAAGACCATCCCGGCCTCACCTTCGATCTGGTTGGCCCGATCGACGCAGCCCTTTTGGCGCAAATGCAGACAATGCCGGGCTGGCAATATACGCAGATCCACGGCCGCCAGCCCCGCGCCGAGGTGGTTCGCCTGCTCGCTTGCGCGCAGATCGGCATCTGCGCGCTGCGCGATCTGCCGCGCTACCGGGTGTCGCAGCCGACTAAGCTCTATGAATACATGGCGGCGGGCCTGCCGGTTCTGGCCTCGGATTTCCCGTTCTGGAAGGATCTCGTCGGCGACGGGATCGGGGCCTATGTGGCCCCCGGCCCCGAGGGGATCACCGCCGGGCTGCACGCCTTGCTGGCGGCCCCGGAGCGCGCCGCCGAGATCGGCGCGCAGAACAGCGCACGGGTCACGAAATTCAGTTGGGAGGCGGATTTCGAGAAACTGCTGGCGCTGTACGACAGGGCGCTGGCCGATCACAAGGCATCGGGGCGCGAATGAGCGTACCGGGCCTCGAGATCGCCACGGCACGGGTCGACATTACGCCCGCCGCACCGGTGCCGCTGGCCGGGTATGCCGCACGCCGCGGTGTGTCGGACATACCTGTCCCCGGCACGCTGGAGGCGGCGATCACCGGGCTGCGCCCGGCGGACGCAAGCACCCCGCCGGTCTGGCTGATCTCCTGCGACACGCTTTTCGCCGATACCGCCTTCGAGCGGGCTGTGGTTCGCGCTGCTGGACTCATCGACGCCCGGTGCATGATCCTCGTCGCATCGCATACCCACGGTGCGCCGTCGCTGAACGCAACCGCCATCACTGGCAGCACCCCGGCGCCAGAGTATCGCGCGGAGGTCGTTCAACGGCTCGGACAAACGGTTGCGTCCCTGAATGCATCCGGCCCGTGGCGCCCGGTGGAGCGTATCACGCGCGCCAGCGGTCCGGGGCCCGCGACAACCAACCGGCGCCGGGTCGGGCTCTATTTCGACCGCCCTGCGGGGCGGCTGCGCTATGGCTGCCATTACGGACACAACCCGCAAGGCGCGCGCGATCCGATGCTGCACGCGCTGACCTTTCACGCGCCCGACGGGCCGGCCGCGATCTGGTGGTGCCTTGCGGCGCACCCCGCCTTCTACCCCGACATGCGGGCAGTCTCGGCGGATTTCCCCGGCGCGTTGCGCGCCAGCCTGTCGCTCAGCCACCCGGAGGCCGCGATCAGCTTCCTGCCCGGTCTGTCCGGCTCCGTCATTCCCGCGGTGCCGCGTCATCCGCCGCTGCGCGCCCCCTGGCGGCGCGCCCTGCTGAGCCGCCTGCCCCTGATCCCCGGGCTGGGCGGGTTTACCCCCGACAGCTATGCGGCATGGTGCGCGACCTTGATCGCCGCATGGAACCGGTTGCAGCCAAAAACCGTCTCCGGCACCCTTTTCGGCCCATTCGCGCTGCGCCTCAGGCGCACCGAAACCACATCCGTGTTCCGTGCGGGCGATCCGGCCATGCCGATGATCCTGACCCGGCTCGATATCGCGGGGCAGACGATCCTCTTTCTCAACGGTGAGCCGCTGGCCGAATGGCAGCCCATCCTCGCCCCGTTCCTGCCGCCCGGAGCGATCCTGACCGGCTATGCGGCGGGGCCGACGGCCTATTTCGCGCCACCCGACTGCCTGGCCGCAGGGGGCTATGAGGTCGACGGGTTCCAGAGCGCCTTCGGCCTCACCGGGCGAATGTCCCCGGACGCCGCTGAAACCGTTACAGATACCTTGAAAACGCTGGTCTAAGGGCTCAAGAGAGAGCCATGTGCGGGCTATTTGCCATATTCGACAGGACGGGGGAGGTCGCGCTCGACCACCGGCTGCTGCTGCGTCAGCTGCGCCACCGCGGACCTGACGCTGCAGCGGTGCGCTTTTTCGCGCCCGATGGCGCCGCTCTGCCCGATACCGCGCCGCTGCCCGCGCGCCCGCATGTCGCGCTGGGGCATGTACGGCTCAGTATCCTTGACCTCGATCCGCGCTCGAACCAGCCGTTTCAGAGCGAGGACGGCCGTCATGTGCTCGTCTATAACGGCGAGATCTACAATTATATCGAACTGCGCGCCGAGTTGATCCGCGCCGGCCACAGCTTTCGCACCGAAGGTGATACCGAGGTGCTGCTCAGGGCGATCCTGCATTGGGGGCCGGATATGGCGCTCAGCCGGATGGAGGGCATGTTCGCCTTCGTGCTGCACGATCGCGAGATCGGCGCCGCGCTCGCCGGGCGCGACCAGCTGGGCATCAAGCCGCTGTTTCACGCCGACTGGGACGGCGGGCGCGCCTACGCTTCAGAGGTCTGGCCCCTGCTGGCGCTGCCGGGTGTCAGCCGCGCGCCGGACGATACACGCCTCGCCCAATATCTGCTCTCGGGCGGGCAGGAACATGACGGCGGCAGCTTCTTTGCCGGGATCGGCAGGCTGCCCGGTGGCGCCCATGAGACGCTGGATATTCATACCGGCCAGCCCCCCGACCGCCACCGCTACTGGCAACTGAGCCTCCCCGAACACACGGTTCCCGAAAAGGATGCCGTCGCGGTCTTTCGCGAGCATTTCATGCAGAACGTCCGGCTGCATCTGCGCTCGGACGCGCCACTGGGGGTGGCGCTGTCGGGCGGGCTCGACAGTTCGGCCATCGCCGGAGCGATCCACCACCTCGAACCGGACATGGAGCTGAAAACCTTCAGCTTTCTGCCCGAAACCGAGGAATGGAGCGAAGAACGCTGGATCGATCGCTGCGCGGATCATGTCGGCGCTTCTCAGCACAAGGTGCGACCGCGCGCCAAGGATCTGGTCGATGACCTTCCCGCATTGCTGCGCGCACAGGGCGAGCCCTTCGGCACCACGTCGATCTACGCCCAGTTCCGGGTAATGAAACTGGCCGCTGATGCCGGCATCAAGGTCATGCTCGACGGTCAGGGCGCGGATGAGCTGCTTGGTGGGTATGCCCCCTATGCAGGTGCACGGCTGTTGTCGCTGTTACGCACCGGACAGGTCGGCGCCGCCCGGCAATTGCTGCGCCAAGGACCCGCATGGGTCGCAAGCGGGCGGGGGGCGATCCTGCGCGATCTCGCACGCTATGCTCTGCCCCGCGCCGCGTCACGCCGGATGCGCCAAACCGCCGCGCGCCGCGCACCCTATGACTGGATCGAACCCGCATTGCTGGAACGCGCGCGCATGTTCGCGCCCGGCGCCGATGGCTGGGGACCGGGCGAGAGCTATCTCAAGCGGACGCTGATCGAGGCGGCAACCCATTACGGCCTGCCCGAGCTGCTGCGCTACGAGGACCGCAACTCCATGCATGTTTCGCTCGAGAGCCGGGTGCCGTTCCTCACCGCGGGGCTGGCGCAGACCTGCGCGTCCCTGCCCGAGACGATGCTGATCGGCCCCGATGGCCAGACCAAGCGCGTGTTGCGCGAAGCGATCCGCGGCCTCGTGCCCGAAGAGATCCGGATGCGCCGCGACAAGATCGGGTTCCGCCCGGATATCGCGCGCATGAACGGGCCGGTTCTGGATCACTTCGTGGAACAGGCCGGCGGGATGGACCTGCCTGCGGGTCTCGACTGGGACCGTCTGCGCCGCCGCTTCGAAGCCCTTGGCGACCGGGATGCCCTTCTGGCGCACCCTTGGGTCTGGCGGGTGCTGAACCTGGGGTTCTGGCACGACATGGTGCAAAAGGCCCCTTCGGCAGTTGCCACCGGCATGCCCCCGCGCATCAGGGCCTCCGCATGAACGCCGCCGCCCCCCTGTCCACATGGGATATGCGTATCCCGGTGCGCCAACTTCTAACGACGCTGCTCTATTATCACCTGTGTCTGGCCGCAATGCAGTGGCTGATCGCACCTTACTTCGGCTCGCTCTACGCCCTCGCGTCGGGCATCCTGGTGCGATATGTTCTGGCGCTGCCGATGGTTCTGATCCTGGTCGCACTGCTGCCCAGATTCCGCCGCCCGTCCGATTTCACCGTGACGCTGATGGCGCTGACCACGATCATTCCGGCGCTGGCTTTCTACGTGATGCATGGCGGTGATTATCTCTACATCCTGATCGTCTTCGCTGGGTTTCTCGTCTACGATCTGACCCGACGGTTCCCGGTCCGGCTGGGGAGTTCGATCAAGCTCGGCATGCGCTCCGTCATCTTCATCTCGTTTGTCTTTGTTGCGCTAGTGACGCTGATGATGCTCCAGGAATTTCGCATCAATTCGATCTCGGCGCTGCTGTTCGATCTTTATTCGGTGCGCGCCGACGTGACCGAAAACATGAGCTCGTCCCTGCTGATCTACATGCAGTCCTGGACCCATTCGGTCATCATGCCATTCCTGATCATCTATTTTTTCGCGCAGCGACGCTGGTTCATGGTCCTCGCCCTTGCCGGGCTGACCTTGCTTTTCTTCCTGGTGCTGACCGGCAAGGGCATCCTGTTCGATCCGTTAATCACCCTGCTGGTGTTCCTGACCCTGCGGCGGCGAACAGAGTTTAGCGGCCTCTTCCTCGCCATCAGCGCCGTCATCGTGCTGGCTTGGCTCGAAATCGTCCTTTTCGACAGCTTTTCGCTGTCCTCCCTGCTGGTGCGGCGGACGCTCTTCGTACCGGTCATGCTGAACTACAATTATTACGAGATCTTCTCGGAGCTCGGGCATGTCTATTATTCGCACAGCGTGTTTTCCTTCCTGTCCGACTATCCGTTCCAGATCCCCTATCAGACGATTGTTGGCGTATCGCTCTTCGGCACTGAGGCGGCCCATGCCAATACCGGCATTTTCGGCACCGGTTTCATGCATTTCGGCTATGTCGGCATTCCGGCGTTTTGCGCCGTGATGGGGCTGGCGGCGGCCTACGTGGACAATTGCCGGATCTCGCGCACCGACCCGGCCTTCGCCGCCGCCATCGTCGCGGTCCCGAGCTACACGATTTTTACCAGTGCCGATCTGTTTTCCGGGATGCTGACCAACGGCTACCTGATCGCCCTGCTCTATTGCACCGTCAGCGGGCAGGTGGGCATCGGCACCGCGCAGACCGCTGCCCGCTCCGGGCCCGGATCCGACCCCGTCCGGCGCGCCTCCTATTCCTGAAAGGCCCCTGCTTCATGGCAAACCAAGCCCTGTCCGTATCCGTCGGCAATGCCCTGCGCCGCGTGCGGTCCTATCTCTTTCTGGTCCGTGGCATGGGTCAGTTGCTGCGCCGGCGGCTGGACCCCACCGTGCGCGCACAGCCCGCGGTCATCGTGCTCTCGCTCGGCTCCAAGGGATCATCGGCCAGGGTCGCGGCGGCGGCGCGGGCACGTGGCTACCGGGTGGTGGTGTTCTGCGCCGAACTGCCCTTCGCCGAAGCGCGCTACATGGATCATTACCACCGGATCGATTGCGTCACGGATTTCGACAAGGCTCTTGAGACCGCACGCGGCTATGCTCCCGAGGCGATCCTGCTGGAGGGCAAGAACCGCCTGCTACCGATGCAGAACAATCTGGCCCAGACCCTCGGCGTGACCGCGGTCGGGAACGCCGCCGTCAAAAGCTCGAATTCCAAGATCGACCTTCACGCCAGCCTCGATCGGGCCGGGCTGGCGAACCTGCCTTGGGAAATCCTGCCCGAGGACGGCCGCTCCAAGCTGAGCTTTCCGGTGGTGTCCAAGCCCGATGTCGGCACCTCCTCGATGGGGGTGCAGTATCTCGACAGTCTCGACACGTTCCGCAACGACAAGGCCTATTGGGACAAGGTCGCCCAGGATACCGATATCGACGGCCAGATCATGCTTGAGAGCTATATCGACGGGCGACAATTCGATGTCGAGGGCGTGGCGCGCGACGGCGCATTCCACATCCTGACGGTGGTCGAGGAATACTATCAGAACGCCGCGCCCTATTTTCCGCCCTCCTGGTTCCTGTTCAATCCGCCCATCCCCGAAGAACAACGCGCGCGGCTTGAAAAACGGGTTGAAGAGGCGCTCAAGGCCTTCGGCGTCACGGTCGGTGGCTGGCATTGCGAAAGCCGGTTCTCGGATGAAAAATACGGCGATGGCAGCCTGCGCCCCGGTATTGCCGGCAACGAGATCTACGTGCTCGATTACGCCAATCGCATGGGCTACAATCAGCTCGTTTCCGAGAGTTGCGGCGCGGATTTCGCCGGCGCATACGTCGATACGATGCTGCCCCGGCCCTTTAGCCCGCCGCAAATCACGCGTCGGTCGGTATTGCAGATCATGATCCGCGACACCGAAACGTTGCGCCGCGCCAAGGCGCTGGCGCAGGCGCGTCCCGACGTCGTGCATCGCGGGGCCTTTGTCCCGTTCGAGTTCTCGGCCCATACCTATTTCGGCCATATCGTGCTGAGCTGCCCCGACTTTGAGACGCTGCGCGACGCGCTCGCCGCGCATGACCTCATTCCCGACACTTGGGCTGGGTTTTACCCGGACGCGATGGCAGGGGCATGACATCTCGCCGGCTGGTCGGTGGCGCGGTCCTGCTGTCGGCGGGGGCGCTGATCTATCAGGCCGTGGCGGCGATGGTGTTCGTCGCCATCCGCTGGTGGTCGAGCGACGTGCAGGCGGCGGAGTTCTTCCTGGCGATGACCTTCGCGCAGATGGGCGGCGCCGTCGGACCGCTGAACCTGCAATACCAGATGATCGCCGATACCGAGACCGACCGCGCACGCGGCGATGCCGGCGTGATCCTGACACTGCTCATCGTGCTGGGATCACTCGCAATCGCGCTGTCATGGGGTTTGGGCTATGTGGCCGGGGCGCTGGCGCTGCCGCTGTGGGCCTTCATGCTGTCGCTGGGCACCGCAGATCTGATGCGTGCGGTCCATCTGCGCACCGGCAATAACGCGCTGGCGGCGTCGATCCAGCTGATCCTCGCAGCGGCGATGGCGCTGGGGGGCGGGGCGTTCCTGCTGACCGGACGTCCGGGCGACGTGTTCTGGGTGGCGGCCCTCGCCGCCCTGCCCGCGCTTTTTGCGCGCCATCCCATCCGGCCCGTGCTCAACCTGACGCAGATTTTCAAGACGCTGCGTCGGGGTTATCGCTATGTGCTCTACCGCACGCCCACGACGCTGACCGATTTCCTGACCGGGCGCGGCGTGGTGCTGGTGCTGACCGCGCTGGGGGCCAATTTCGTCGCGACGTTCTTTCTGGTGCTGCGCATCGTCGGCTTGCCGGTGCAGCTGGTGGCATGGGGGCTGTCGTTGCTGTTCTTCCGTCAGGCATCACTGCAAAGCGCCGAGGCGTCGGTGCGCCAGCTGGCTCGCGCATGGAGGGCGCTTACGCGGTTCGGCCTGCCGGTCCTCTGGGCCGGGGCCGCGCTCGCCTTCGTGCTTTTGCCGTGGCTCGAGCCGGTGCTGGGCGGCGGGGATATCCTCGCGCCGACGCTGGCGGCGGTGTTCTGCTATTCATTTGTGCTGGCCTATGTCGGCTGGATCGGGCGGCTTTTCGATACCGTGGGCGCACAGCGGTCGGCTTTTGTCTTTGAGACCATCGGGAACGGCGCGATGATCGCGCTGTTCTGGCTGGCCGCGCGCAGTGGCGACGTGGCGGGATTCCTGCCGGTCTGGCTGGGCGGACATCTGCTCTATAACACCGTCTGGACCCTGTTTCTGTTCCGCACGCTGGGCGCGTCGGGCGGGCTGGTCTGGCGTGGGTTCGTGCTGCCGCAGACACTTGCGATCGCCGGGGTGCTGGGGCTTTTCCTCTGGCTCAGCTGAGGGCTAGAGCGTTTCGCAAGGGCGTGGGCCTTATTCAATCTCACGCGAGGTGACGATGCGGTCCGATCCCGGCGGCGGTGTCGGCGCCAGAGGCGCGTCCCGCCGGGCGATGGCGACGAGGTCCGCCAGCGCACCCCGCGCCGCTATGAGGTCGGCCACCCCCGCCCGCGCCCGTCCCGAATCGAGCATCGCCACAGCGGTCAGCCACAGGATCCGCAAATCCATGCCAAAGCTGCGGTTGTCGATGTAAAACAGCACCAGACGGCTCTTCCACGGGCGCACCAGCTGATTGTAGGCGATGTTCGCATCCTCGGTATGTTCGAGGATTTCGCCCAGATCGGAGAACACGATCGACGACAGATCGGTGATGCCCGGCCGCACCTCCAACATGCGCCGCTCCTCGGTGGTATAGAGGTTAACTTCGCGGTCGATGTTCGGGCGCGGTCCCACAAGGCTCATCTGGCCCAACACCACATTTGCGAATTGCGGCAACTCGTCCAGCTTGTAGCGCCGAATGCGATGACCCAGACGGGTGATGCGCGGATCGGCGTTGGTGGTGGTGTCGACGCGGCTCAGGTCGGCCCCGACGATCATCGAGCGCAGCTTGAACAGGCGAAACCGCCGACCGTACCGCCCGACGCGCCACGGTGTATAGAACGGCCAGTGCCGGTCCTGCCGCCACACCAGCACCGCCGCGATGGCGATGACCGGCGCAAAGACACAGAGTGCGATGCCCCCGAGGATCAGATCGAACAGACGTTTCATGTCTCGCTCACCTTTTGCAATCGTGCCAGCGACTCGTCCGGCAGAGCAATATCGAGCGCGCCGAGACACTGATTCAGCTGATCTCCGGATTTGATACCCGCCAGCGGGATGCAGCGGTCGAACCCCGCCAGCACAAAGGCCAGCGCAACCGCCGGCGCCGGCGCCGCCAGTGCGGTGGCCTCGGATTTGAGCGCCTCGACAATGCGCAGATTGCGCTGCAACCGGTCACCGTGAAAATTGCGGTATTTCGGGCTGGCTCGCCGGTCGCCCGCGCCAAAGACACTGCCGGCCCCGTATTTGCCCGACAACAGACCCTGTGCCAGACAGCCATAAGGCAGAAACACCAGCCCCGCATCGCAGAGCGCCGCGATCTCGACCTCGTCGTCGCGATCCAGCAGGCTGTAGCTCAGGGAAAAGCTCGACAGTCCGGGAAAATCGGCGGCCAGCGAGGCCAGATCGGCAGGGGCCACGTTCGACACGCCATAGGCGCCGATTCGCCCCTCTTCGCGGAACCTCTCGAGCGCGGCAAAGCTGGTGGCCAGCGGTGTGACGGTGTCGGGCCAATGCAGCTGATAGAGATCCAGCCGCTCCATTTTCAGCCGTTCCAGAGACGCATCCAGCGCGCGGTCGGCATAGGCGGGCGAAGTGTCATACCACGCGCGCCCGTCCGTCAGGCGCACGCCGAACTTGCTGGCCACCACAGCGCGGTCCCGCTGCCCGGCCAGGCACCGGCCCAACCGTTCCTCCGACAGGTGGGGCCCATAGGTGTCGGCGGTATCGAACAGCATCGGCGCGTGGGTGTCGGCCGCGTCAAGCGCATCCTGCACTGCCGCCTCGATCGCGGGGATATCGACGTCACCCCAGTTGAAACCGCCCAGCGGCTCGCAGCCGAAGGCAAGGCGGCGCACGTCGCGCTTCAGAACCGGAAACCGCAGCAGGCCCTGCCCCATCAGCCGTGAATCAGCTCGCGGGCGGCCTCGGCCACCCCGTCGGCATCCGGATAATAGACCGCCTCGAGGCTGCGCGCGGCAGGGGCCGGCGCCTCGGCCAGCGTGATCCGGCGCGGCGCTGCCTTCCAGTTGGCGGGCGCGACGCGCTCGACAGCGCCGGCGAGGATCTCGGCGGACAGCCCGCAATTGGACCAGCTGCCGTCGATCGCCACCAACCGCCCGGTCCGCGACACCGATTGCGCAGCAAGGGTATGGTCGATCGGATTGATCTGGCGCAGATCGACGATTTCGGCCTCGATCCCCTCGCCCGCCAGAATCTCGGCCGCCTCCAGCGCAAGTTTCACCGTCCAGCCCGCCCCGACGAGCGTGATATCTCCCCCCTCGCGGCGCAGCTTCGGGCCGACATCGGACAGCTTCACATCCGGGTCCACCTCACTCACCACGCCGGTCTGCTCATAAAGCCAGCGATCGTCGATATAGAGCACCGGATCGTCCGACAGCGTGCCCCAGATCAGCAAATCGCGCGCATCGTCGGCGGTGGCGGGCATCAGCACGCGCAGCCCCGGAATATGGGCATACCAGGAATGCAGCGACTGGCTGTGCTGCGCACCCTGTTCACCGCCGCGATTGATGATCCCGCGCACGGTGATCGGCGCCGTCGAACGCCCGGCGAAAAGATAGGACCACTTGGCCGCCTGATTGATGATCGGGTCGGTGCCCAGCACCATGAAATCCATGCGCGGATGTATGACGATGGGGCGATACCCCATGATCGCGGCCCCGACGGCGGCGGCGGTGGTGCCCAGTTCGGACACCGGCGTGTCGATCACCCGCTCCTTGCCAAACTTCTTGTCCAGATCGGTCATCGACGCACCGACATACCACGGCGACCACAGGCCCTGCCCGATGGTGAAGACACGCGGATCGTTGGCCATCAGCCACTCGAACCCGCGCCGGATACCTTCGGCGTAAGTCATTTCGTCAGCTGACATGGCTCAGGCCCCTTCGCTGTAGACGTGATCGAGAAGCGTGGCCGGATCAGGGAAGCCCGCACCCTCGGCGGCGGCGATGGCCGCGTTCACGCGCTCCAGCTCCTGCTGCTTCAGCACGTCATAGCCCGCTTCGTCCAGCGCGCCATCCGCGATCAATGCGCTGGCCAGCCGGGCGATTGGGTCGCGCTTCTTCCACGCAGCGACCTCGGTGGCGCTGCGACGCAGGCCGACGTCGATATTGGCGTCCGGGCCGACATGGCCACGCCAGCGATAGGTGATCACCTCGAGAAACCCCGGACCGTCGCCGGCGCGCGCCGCTCCGACCAGTTCTTCGGCGGCGGCCGCCACGGCGCAGACATCGTTGCCGTCGACGGTGCGCGCGCGCATGTCATGGGCCTCGGCAAAGCGCGCCAGACGGTCGTTCGGCTGGCGCTGCGCGATATCCAGATGGCTGGAATAGAGATTGTTCTCGGCCACGAAGATGGCCGGCGCATTCAGTACCCGCGCGAGGTTCAGGCTCTCGTGCAGCACGCCTTCCTCGCAGGCGCCGTCACCGAAATAACAGACCCCGACACCGCCCTGCCCGTCCATCTTGAGCGCGAGCGCGGCCCCGACACCCAGCGGAATCGTCGCCCCCACCAGCGGCACCGACCCCGCGAAACCGCGGGCGCGGTCGATCAGATGCATGGACCCGCCCCGCCCCGAGGCGACACCGGTCTCGCGGCACATGATTTCGGCGATGAGTCCGTCCAGATCACCGCCCAGTGCCAGATAATGCGCGTGACTGCGATGCCCACCAAAGACCGCATCGCTCGGGCGCAGGTGGCGCGACAGCCCCACCGGGATCGCCTCCTGCCCGATGGCGAGGTGGATCGGCGTCTTGACGATACCCTGTTCAGCCAGCGTGCCGACCTGCTCTTCGGTTTTGCGGATGCGCAACATGCAGGCCAGATCCTCCAGCAGCGCCTCGCGCGACCGGTTGCCGATGCGGACGGGATCCCTATACGCCCCGGGTTCAACGAGATCGCCTAGCGTGGAGCGATGAAGTTTGTGGAAGGTCGGCTTCATGTGCTCTTCCTACCTATAGGTTCCAAACAATACCCGCGAAAAGCCGAACCACAAAAAAGCCCGCCACGGATTTGGGATGTTTCCATCACATTCTCATAATGCTGACCAGCCCGGGGCGCGTTAACACCCACACGCCCGGGCCGATTGCCCGCTTTACTGGGTCGCGATCGCGGTGCCCGAGGTGATCAGCGAGGGCACGAACTGGTTCAGCACGCGGTTCCAGCGGGTGATCGGCTGTTCGGCGATGAACACCACGTCGTTGGGCCGCAGCTGCATCCGCGTCGCGAGGATCATGTTGCTCGCGTTCGACCCGTTCAGATGCCAGGCGGTGACGAGATCGGGCCGGCCCGGCTCGGGCGAGCCGCGCATCACGTAGAGCTGGCTCGGGTTGGCCGTCTCGTTGTCGAACCCCTCACTGTCGAACAGCGCGTCCGCCAGGGTCGCCTCGCGCCCGAAGGGCAGGGCGAAGCGGCTGGGCCGGGTCACTTCGCCGGTGAGATAGACGTAATCGCGATCCACCGCGTCCAGCTCGATCCGGTCGCGGAAATTGCCGCGCGCCTCGTTCAGCGCCTCGCGGCGCAGGCTGACCTCGGCGTTGAGCTCGGCCAGCGCCTGCACGCGGCCTTGCTGGCGGAACTGCGCCAGCGCGATCTGTTCCTGGAAATAGGCCTGCGCCTTGTCCAGCTCGTATTCGGTGTCGACAAAGACGCTGTCGCCGTCGACCAGCCGGGTCTTCTGCAGGTTCGGGCGGCGCAGGTATTCATTGAGCGGGATCTGGTAGAGCGACCCGTCGCGGTAGATGCGGATCGAGGCGTAGTCGAGATCCTCTGTTCTGATCCCGCCCGCTGCCGCCAGCGCCGCGTCGAGCGTGAGCGGCGTCAGCGTGACCGGGGCGACCGTGGGCTGGCCGACCGCGCCGCCGATGGCCACGCGGCGCGAGTTGAACTCGGCGATCTCGAGGCTGAAGCTCGGGTCGATCTGGTTCTCGACCAGGCTCTGGAAGAGCTGCGCCTCGGCCTCCTCGAGCGTGAGCCCGGCGACCTGCACGCGGCCCACGTCGGGAATGGCGATCGCGCCGTCGTCCTGCACGGTATAGCCTTGGCGCGCGTTCTGCGCCGCCAGGAGGCCGCTCAGCTCCTCGACGGTGTTGCCGGCGGTCTTGGTGGCCAGCAGGACCACGTCGCCGACGCCGATCTCGTAGGGGCCGGGATTGACGGCGGGCGGAACGCGCGTCTCCATCGAGGCGGGGCGGTTCTGCCGGTCGATCGAGGGCGCGGGCGCGCCCCCCGCGCCGCGCAGCCCGCTGCCGCCGCCCGCGTTGGCGAAGAATGCGGCCGGGATTTCCCTGGGCCGGTAAGGAGAGCCGTTGGCGACCCGCACGGAATCGGCGGTGAGCGGCACGACCCGCACCTTGTCCTCCTCGGCCGTCACCCGGGGCGAGATATAGGCGACCCCGCAGCCCGTCAGCGTAACAAGCCCGATGGCCAGCGCCAGATGTTTCAACATGTGTTCGTCCCCGTCCTGGTTCCGGCAGTCCCGTCCGGCAGATTAGCCCGGAATCGCCCCTGTCTTTCAAGCCGCCGGGACGCCGTCGCCCGGGAAAGGCCCGCTGCTGTTACTTCAGGGCCGCAAGAACGGCCCGGTCACCGCGCCCGCGTCACCGCAGCGACTGGATCACGATATACCCGTTGAGCGGGCTGATCCATTGGCGCGACTGCACGATGCGTCCGGCGCCGTCCACCTGGTAGCTGTTCTGGAACGACGCCGTGTCGGCGGATCCCGTGTCGGCGAGGCAGGATTCGAGCATCCGCGTGGTGCGCGCCTGCACTTCGCCCAGGGCCACCGCGCCGGGGCCCGCCGGCTTGACCTGGCACCAGGGCGCGAGCGAGATGGTCCGGTTCTCGCCGTCGAGATAGCGGTTCACGCGGCGCGTCGCATCCGTTTCGCCGCGCCGGATCAGCGCCGTGACGGCGTCCACGTCCGCCGACATGAGGTCATTGCCAAGCCCCCGGGTCGCCGTCACCATGCCGCCTTTCAGGGTGATGCTGCGCCGGTCGGCGGTGCCGAAGGTGATATAGGGGCCGTTGCGCTCGATCTCCTGCATGACGGTGAGCACGTCGCGCTCGGGGATCGCCACGACGATCACCCGCCCCGTGGTCGAGGCCAGCGCGCCCGCCGCCTGGCGGGCCACCTCGTCCGGGGCGGGCGCGGAGGCGCCGCCGCGCTCGAATAGGCTCTTGAAGACGCCCTGCGCCACGGTGAGCGCGTTGACGTCGCCGCCGGCGCGATTGCTGCACGCAGCGAGGGTGATGCAGGCCAGCCCGAGACAGGCGGCGCGGATGAGCGGGGCGAAGGTCATCTCCAGAATTTCCCCCAGCTCTTGGCCATTTCCGGGCGGTGGGTGTCCTTGATCCGCTCGTAGAGCCGCCCGTTCACCTCGAGCCGCGCGCCGCCGTCGCGCGACAGCGACTTCAGCACCGTTTCGGATTTCTGCAGGGACGGCGTGCCGGTGCCCCAGGCGATTGGGATCACGATGCGGATGCCCTTGTCGAAGGAGCCCTCGCCGAAGGTGGCCGAGCTCACGTTGGTCTTGGTGGCGTAGGCGCCCACGCTCCAGCCGTTGGCGAAGACGCGGTCGATGGACAGCGTCGCGCCCCAGTCCCCGGCGAGGTAGCGGCCCGCGTCAAGCTGCGTGTGAAACCCGTAGCCGATGTCGTAATAGGCCGAGACATGCCCGTTCCATTCCGGGATCACCCCGGTGGCGGTGGCCCGCGTGCGGGTGCCGAACTGCTGGTCGTAATCGCGCGGCAGCACGTAGTTGACCTCGGCCCCGAGCGCAAAGCGGCTGTCGACCGGTTTCCACAGCACCTCGGCCGAGGCGCCGGCATACATGCGTTCGAGATAGCCCAGAGTGAAGCGGCTGTAGACGTCCTTGGCGGGGCGGCCGTATTTCGCCAGCGTCAGGTAGTCGATCGTCGGCGTGTCGGTCTGGTTGTAGAGAGCCACGTTCGAGCGCACCCGCGGCAGTCCCGAGGGGCCGGGCAGGGACACCGAATCGAGGTTGCCGACCAGTTTCTGCGACAGCGAGCCAGCCAGCGTCCAGCCGGGCGCGAAGTGGTATTCGGCCTTGGCGCGGATGCCGGCATTGTAGCGGATCGGGTTTTCCGGATCGAAGACCGAGAAGCGCAGGTAGGGGCCGAGGCCGTAGTCGAAGCGCGGATAGGCATCGGGCAGCAGGGTCGGTTCCGGCCCGGCGACGGCGCCGTCGGTGAACTGGGCTGCGGCGAGGATCTCGGCCGCGGGGGCGTTTTCCAGCCGCTCGAGATCGGAGCGCGAGAACGTGGTTGCGCTGGTGGGCACGCCGTCCACCACCTGCGTGATGGTGAACGTTTCGACCGAGGCGGGCAGGGTGCGGCTCAGCGCGCGGGCGGTGCGCCCGAGCGCCTGGGCGCGCATGCCGTAGCGGGTGTTGCGGATCTGCACATGCACACGGCGCGGCTCGAGCGAGACGGCGTGCAGCACGATGCCGTCGCGCGCCAGCAGCTTCCTGGCCGAGGCGATGGAGCCCGCGGCGCGCGTCTGGTCCGCGGTCCAGCCTAGATCGGCGGCGGCGCCCGGCGCGCGCGGCGCGACGGGCAGCGGCGCGCCCTCGATCCCGCCCTTGACCGCCGGCTTGCGCGCGTTGAGCGAGATGGTGAAGTTCACCCCGACCTCGTCCCCGTAGAGCGAATAGGCGCTGAGCCGGACCGCCTCGCTCAGCTTGTAGCTCGCGGCGAAGTTCCACGGGCTGCGCCGCGTGATGTTGCCGTCCCTGACCTCGCGGTCATAGGCGTCCGAGGAATATTCCGCCGCGAAGCTCAGCCGCTCGGTCGCCTGGAAGGAGACGCCGCCAAAGGCCGCCACGTCGCCGCGGAACCAGCGGTCATAGGTCGGGATGCCGCCCTGGCCCAGCGTCACGTTGGGGCGCGAGCCGGTGCTGCCGAAGCTCGCATAACTGCCAAGCCGCCCCCAGCCGACGCCGCCGGAAAAGCGCAGCCGATCGCCCAGCGACTTGGTGGCGACGATGTATTCGCCGCTGTAGATGCCGGTGCCGATGAAATCCCGCAGGCCGACCGCCACTGCGGGCCGCCAGCGGGTCTCGTCGAGGACGCGGTAGCGCAGGTCGAAGCTGCGGTCGTAAAGCGTGGTGAAGGCCGGCCGGCCCGGTGTCGAAACCAGCCCGCCGATGCCGGAATAGCGGAAGGACGCGCTGAGCCGGGGCAGCACCTGGAAGGTGAGCGTGGTGCGCGTGGTCTGGTTGTTGCGGCCCAGCCCGTAGGCCGACACGGTCGTCGAAAGCTGCCCCTCGGGGGCCATTTCGGCGGTGGGCATGTCGATCAGCCCGCCGGGCGTGCCGTAGCTGTTGGTGCGGGCCGTCATCAGGTCTTCTGCAACACCCAAAACGGGGGCGGCAGCGACCAAAGTGGCCGTCGCGGCAATAACCACAGGATGCTTGCCGATCACCTCGTATCCTCACGTCTCTTCTTGCTTTTGGTGGACCTTAAACACTCAACAGGTGAAACCATAGGTCGATTCAGTATCCGGCCGATTGGTTTTATTCGGATGCGGTGCAGGATCGTCACGGTTTTCCGGCGAGCCGCAAAGCCATCCCCGCAGAAGGCGCGAAACCCAGCGGATCTTCGCGCAAAACCGGGTGCCCGACAGCATTTCGCCGTGGCCAAAGGCGGGCGCGATTCGTCCACCTCCGCGCACCAGACGCATACGGCATGAAATGTTTCGCGCGCGAAACACCCGGACAGCGCGGAGACCATCGCGCCGGGCGACAGCCTGTCATCGGCGGCCCCCTAGCACGTGGTCAATATCGGCAATTCCGACAACCTGCGGCTATTGGACTTCATCGGCGCGCTGGAAAAGATGACGTGCCCGCGACCTAGGCCGATGCGGACCTGCTGCATCATCTGACCGGCCATCGCCCCGGACCGACTTTCGCGCCGGCGTCCAGCGCCCCGTGGACTGGTATCGGGAGCATTACGGAGCTTGAAGGCAGAGGCAAACCTGAGGCAAATGTTTCGCGCGCGAAACATCCTCAGGCGCCGAGAACGGCGCGCAAGCGGGCCTCGACCGCGTCGGTCAGACCCTTGCCGCTGAGGCGCAGACCCTTCGCGTCGCGGCTGAGCCAGAGGTCCGGGGCGATCTCCTCGCCGCGCGGGCGGGCGGTTTCCTTGCGGCCCGCCTCGCGCGTCTCGCGCGCCGCCACGGCCCGGTCGAGCAGGGCCAGTTCCGCCGCTTCCGTCTGTGGCGCCACCTCTTCCAGTTCGGCGATCAGCCGCTCGGCAAAGCCGTCTTCCGCCTCGAGGCGCGCCGAGAGGCGCAGGCCCAGGCGTTCGCCGATGGCGGTGGGGAATTCGAGGTGCGGGCCGAGGATGCGGGTGACGGGGATGAAGCTCTTGATCTTTGAGCGCTTGGCGCGGCTGGCAGAGCCGAAAAGGCCCTTCAGGGCCTCTTTCTCGGTGTCGTAGACCCTTTCACCGACGGTCTTGGTGACGATCTGCGCGCGCTCGAAATAGCTCAGCCCGGCGCGGATCTCGTTTTCCTCGACCATCGCGACATAGGCCTCCGCCGCGCTCTCGGGATGGCGGACCAGGGCCTGGACGTTGGCGAAGCGCGGATCGCCCGTCTCTTGGTAGAGATAACGCAGCGCCACCAGCCGCCGCCAGCCTGAGATCAGCCCGTACTGTCCCGGCGCGGTTTCGGCCACCTCGATCGGGGTCTGCTGGCCGCGCGCCTTGAGGCTGTCGATCAGGCTCTGCATCTCGCCCTCGTCGACGGCGTGGGTGATGCGGTCGCGCATCAGGTGCCCCGCATCGACGATCCCGACCGGCAGCGCCCGCACCAGCCGCCCCTCGCTGCGCGCGGCTTCGAGCTCGGCGGCGACCTCTTCGAGCGCCGCGCTGGCGGCGGCGGCGCCAGCCATGTCGGCGATCGGGGCGCGTTGCGCGGGACCGGGCGACAGGGCGGGGCCCACGCCCGTCACGGCGCCGGGGGCAAGCCCCTTTTTCGACCCGGTTGCACCCGAAGCCACCTCTTCGGGGGTGGGCGGCGTCAGTCTCTTGCGCTTGGCCATCGGGCTCTCCTCGGGGCGTTCAGGCGGCTTCGCGCCGCGTCTCGTCGCGCCGCCAGGCGCCGATCAGAAGCCGCTTGAAGGCGGCGTAGGTCGCGTCGAACGTCTGGCGGCCGCGCACGTAGGTTTCGCGGTTGAAATCGCGGTAATCGGCCTCGTAGATGCCGCTCACGCTTTCGCCGGCCTGGCCGATCAGGGCGGTGAAGTCCTGCCGGTGGGGGCTGAGCACGGGGCCGAGATAGGCCTGCATCAGCGCGGCGAGCTCGGCCTGCTGCGCGCCGTCATAGCGCGTGACCACCGCGCGCACCGCGTCCCATTCAAACGCCAGCCCCTCGCGCCCCAGCGCGCGGGCGGCCATGTTCTCGCCCTCCTCGATCGAGGAAAATGTCGCGTGCAGCATGTCAAAAAAGCGCCCCGTAGAGTCGAATTCTAGGAAGGAAGCGCCGAGCGGCACCAGCAGGATGTCGGCCGCCGCCAGCCCGTTGATGGTGAGATAGCCAAGCGCCGGGGGCGTGTCGACGAAGACGATGTCATAGGCGTCCAGCACCCCGTCCGCCGCCAGCCGGTCGGTGAGCGCGTCCCAGAGCTTCCAGCCGCGCGCGGCCATGCGCCAGACGGGCACCTGAAATTCGGCCCAGTAGAGGTTCAGCTGCGCGCCGATCAGGTCGATATTGGGCCAGTGGGTCGGCTGGATGAGATCCTGCGCGGTGATCCCCAGCGCCTCGCCCAGCGTGTCGTCGAGCGGCTGCGGAGCCTCGCCGCGGGCGGCGCGCGCCTGGTTGTCGGCCTGCGCCTGCATCGCGTAGTGGCGCGCCAGCAGCGGAAAGACGGTGCCCCATTCATCCTCGACGCGGCCGCCGAAGATCGAGGTCATCGAGCCTTGGGAATCGAGATCGACCACCAGCACCCGGTAGCCGTCGAGCGCCGCGGACATGGCGAGATGCGCCGCCGTGCTGGTCTTGCCCACGCCGCCCTTGAAATTGGCGACCGAGACGATCTTGGCGGGCAGGCCGGCGGGGCGGTAGGGGCGGTACTCCTTGGCCTTCGATCCCTCGCGGCCGAAATGCGCGCGCAGGGCCAGCACCTCGTCGAGGGTGAACCACTTGGCCCCGCCGGGCGTTTCGCTGCGCCCCTGCGGCAGGTCCGGGTTGGCCTTGAGCACGCGGCGGAAATGGGCCTGGGCGACGGGGATGAGATACTTGGTGATCTCCCAGGTCGAGAACGGGCGCAGCGCCTTGCGCCCCGCCTCGCCCTGGCCGCGGGTCACGAGGTCGTCGCGCCCCCGGGTGCAGGCGGCGGCGATCTCGCCGAAACGTTCCGTGCCGGCGGGCGCGCCGAGTTCGGCGAGCGCCTGGTCGGGGTCGATGTTGAAATAGGGGGGCAGGGCCTCGGTCATGGGATATTCCGGGATATGTGCGCTCTTTCAGACAGTGTAGCGAAAAACACCGCACATGGAAGGAAAACCGGCATGGACCTGGCTTTTTCTCAGCAATTGCACTGCATTCGCCGCTTCTGCGGGGCGTTTGCGGCGGGCGCTCAAAAAAAACGGCCGTGTTATATCCTGTTATCCTAGTGTTACGGGGATATCGCGGTTCCGCCAAGCCCTTGTGGCGTATGGGTTTCGGGCGGATTTTCGATGTCCGGGCGATTCCGAACCCCCGACAGGGCGACTCTGATCCCCCGACAACCCGACTCCGATCCCCCGATGCGCGGGCGCCCCGGCGCTGGACAGGGCCTGTGGATAACTTCTAGGGTGGCGTCACTGAAACCACGATTCCCTCCGATGAAGTCCGGGCACACGGAACGAAGGAGGCGGCAGGCAGATGGGCGGGCAGTATGAGCGGGCAGGCAGTGGCGCGAGCGCAGGGCATGGGCGACCTGTTTGTCTGCGACATCTGGGGGGCGATCCCCAAGGACGACCTGGCGAGCATGGAGCATCCGGTCTTCAGCCTCTCCACCCGGCCCGACCGGCGCATCCTCGACTACGAGCATAACGGCACGCGCATCACCGTCACGCCGAGCGTGCGCGGGCTGGCCACCATCCACGACAAGGACATCCTGATCTTCTGCATCAGCCAGTTGATGGCGGCGCTCAACGCCGGGCGCGCGGTGGCGCGCACGCTCACGCTCACCGCGCATGACCTGCTGCTGGCCACCGGGCGCGAGACCAGCGGAGACGCCTATCGCCGGCTGCGCGAGGCCTTCGAGCGGCTGGCGGGCACGCGCATCACCACCAACGTGGAGACCGGCGGGCAGGAGGTCACCACCGGTTTCGGGCTGATCGAGGGCTGGCAGATCCTGCGCCGCTCGCGCGGGGGGCGGATGATCAGCGTGACCGTGACGCTGAGCGAGTGGCTCTTTCGCGCGGTCTGCGCGAAATCGGTGCTGACGCTGAGCCGCGACTACTTTTCCTTGCGCAAGCCGCTCGAGCGGCGAATCTATGAACTCGCGCGCAAGCATTGCGGGCGGCAGGCGGAATGGCGCGCGTCGGTGGACACGCTGCTCAAGAAATCGGGTTCCGCCTCGCCGCGCCGGGTGTTCCGCAAGATGCTGCGCGACATGATTCAGAACCAGCATCTGCCGGATTACACGCTCCACGAGGAGCCGGGCGACCTGATCCGCTTTGCGCGGCGCGACCAGGTGATCGAGCCGGGGCAGGGGCCGCGGATCGGTGCGGAGGCGCTGGAAGAGGCGCGCGCGCTGATGCCCGGCGCGGACGTGCACGCGCTCGAGGCCGAGTGGCGCGCCTGGTGGGTGCGTTCGGGGCAGCCGCGGCTGCGCGCGCCCGGCGCGGCCTTCCTCGGGTTCGTGAAGAAGCGGGCGGGCGGCTAGAGAAAGCGGCAGCCGCCCTCGGTGATCGCCGCCGCCGTCAGCCGCCCGGAATGATAGGCCCCGGTGTCGACCGCGATGCGCCCGCCCGCGACTGTGGGCTCGCGGGTGATGGTGTGACCATGCACCACCCAGAGCCCGTCCTCGCGCGGGATCTCGAAGAACCGGCGGTGCCCCCAGAGCAGGGCGCGGTTGTCCTGCGCCTCGGGCGGTTTTTCAGGGTTCATCGCGGCATGGACGCAGACCACGTTGCCGCTCTGCCACCAGAGGGGCAGGGCGCGCAGCCAGGCCTCGAGCCCCGCGGGCAGGGCGGCGTGCAGCGCCTCGGCGGCGTCGCTCATGTCCTCGAGCGAGGGCCGCGCGCCGATGCCGCCGACCCCGAAGCTCGCCAGCGTCTGCAGCCCGCCATTGGCCAGCCAGCGCGCGCCGCGCCCGGCCGGGTCGTCGAGAAAGTCGAGCATCATGCGCTCATGGTTGCCCATCAAACAGGTGACCGAGCCGGGCAGGTCGGCCTGCAGGGCGCGCAGATGTTCGAGCACGGAGGCCGAACCGTCGCCGCGATCGACGTAATCGCCGAGAAAGACCAGGTGCGGATCGGCATGCCCGGCCTCGACGATATCCGCGTCGATCCGCGCCAGCAGCGGCTCGACCAGCGCGCTGCTGCCGTGGATGTCGCCGATCGCATAGAGCGGCTGCGTGGGCGCGAGGCTGCGCCCGGCGCTCCCGGCGTCGGGCGCGGCGGATTTGCGGAACGGCAGGAAGGGGCGCACTGGCAAGACGGGCATCCGGAGCGGCAGGAAAAGGTGATGCGTCGTTATATGAGTCGCCAAGGCCGGGAAGCAAGGGCCGGGGGGCCGCGCGGCCCGCACGCGGGGCTCGGACCGGCGGGAAAACCCGCCCGCGCGGCCCTCGCTCATTGCCTTTGGCCGCGCGTTGTGTGACATCACCCCAGGTTTTTTTCGCGCCGGGGGCGAATGCAGTTCATGAAAGACATCACGCCGGCCAGCGACGCCACCCGCCCGCCCTCCGAGGCCGGCGAGGGCGAGATCAATCTCGGCGAGCTGCTCCGCACGCTCTGGCGCGGCAAGCTCTGGATCGCGCTGGCGGCGGGGATCGCGTTCGTGCTGGGCGGCTATTACGCCTTCGTCATGGCGACGCCGATCTACCGGGCCCATTCGGTGGTGATGCTGGAAAGCCGCAAGGAGCAGGTGCTCGACATGGAGAGCGTGATGAGCGGGCTCTCCGGCGACCAGGCCACCATCAACACAGAGGTCGAGGTGATCCGCGCCCGCGGCCTGATCGAGAAGCTGGTGAAGCAGCTCGATCTGGTGAACGACCCCGAGTTCAACTACCGGCTGCGCCCCGACGAGGGGTTTTCGCTGGGCGGTCTGATCGGGGCCGTGCTTGGCCGGGGCGAGGCGTCGGCTCCGCGCGAGCGCGAGATCCTCGATTCGGTGATCGACGAGGTGCGCAACAGGATATCGGTGTCGAACGTGCGCCAGAGCTACGTCTTCCGCATCACCGCCGAGAGCGAGGATCCCGAGATGGCCGCCGCGCTCGCCAACACGCTGGCCGATCTCTACATTCTCGACCAGATCGAGGTGAAGTTCGCCGCCACCGAGAAGGCGACCCAGTGGCTGAGCGCCCGCGTCGGCGAATTGCAGGCGGATCTCGAGGACGCGCAGGCCGCGGTCAAGGAGTTCAACGCGGGCACCGATCTCATCAGCCCCGAGGCGCTGGCGGCGCTGAACCGGCAGCTGAAGGAGAGCCGCGACCGGCTGCGCGCGACGCAGGACAGCCGCGCGGCCGCCGCCGCCCGGGTCGCCGAGCTCGAGGCGGCGCAGGCGACGGGCGATCCCGAAACCATGGCCGAGGTCGCGCGCGACGCCACGCTCACCCGCCTGTTGCGGATGATGGAGGAGGGCGACCGCACCGCTTTCGATGCGCGCTTCCGGCAGGTGCTTGAGCGCGCGGAGCTGGACGTGACCCGCGCCGAAAACCAGATTGCGGCGCTGGAAGGGTCGATCACCACCCAGGAGAAGCAGATCGCGGAGCAATCCGCCGATCTCGTCACGCTCCAGCAGTTCGAGCGCGAGGCCGAGGCCAGCCGGCTGATCTACGAATCCTTCCTCAACCGGCTCAAGGAGACCTCGATCCAGCAGGGCATCCAGCAGGCCGACAGCCGGGTGCTGAGCCAGGCGGTGATCCCGCTCTCTCCGTCCGAGCCGCGCAAGATGGTGATCCTGGCGCTGTCGCTGATCCTCGGGGCGCTGGCCGGCGCGGCGCTGGTGCTGGCGCGCGAATTCGCGCAGAACACCTTCCGTCTCGCCGAGGATCTCGAGGCGCGCACCGGCTACCCGGTGCTGGGACAGATCCCCGCGATTCCGGCGCGCCGGCGCCGGAACGTGCTGAAATACCTCTCCGAGAAACCGACCTCGGCCGCCGCCGAGGCGATCCGCAACCTGCGCACCTCGGTGCTGTTGTCCGATCTCGACCATCCGCCGCAGATCATCATGTCGACCTCCTCGGTGCCGGGCGAGGGCAAGACGACGCAATCGCTCGCGCTGGCGCAGAACCTGTCGGGCATGGGCAAGAACGTGCTCCTGATCGAGGGCGACATGCGGCGGCGCATCTTCGCGGAGTATTTCGACATCACCGACCGCAAGGGGATGATGTCGGTGCTGAGCGGCGACGCGCCCTTTGACAGCGCGGTGGTCCACGAACCCACCCTGGGCGCCGATTTGCTGGTGGCCGAGCGCACCAAGGCCAACGCCGCCGACGTGTTCTCGTCCGACCGGTTCAGCGACTTCCTCAAGGGGCTGCGCGAGCGGTATGACTACATCATCATCGACACGCCCCCGGTGCTGGCGGTGCCCGACGCGCGGGTGATCGGCCAGCTGGTCGATGCGATCCTCTACACGGTCAAATGGGACAGCACCTCGCAGCGCCAGGTCCGCGAGGGGCTGCGCTCGCTCGAAGGGGTCAACGTGCGGGTCTCGGGGCTGGTGCTCGGCCAGATCAGCGCGCGGGGCATGAAGCGCTACGGCTATGGCGACAGCTACGGGGCGTACAACTCCTATTACGACAACTGAGCGCGGCCGCGGGGCGGGCCTATAGCCCCGCCGCCTTGGTCAGGTTGACGCGGAACCTATCGCGGCGACGCTGGTAGCGGCGGGTCATCTCGGCGGAGGCGTGGCCGAGCTGCTTCTGGACATGGCGCTCGTCGACTTCCGCCGCGCTGGCGAGCCCGGCGCGCAAGGAGTGGCCCGAAAACAGCGCGAGGCGGTCCTTCTGCGACAGCTCCGGGCGGATGCCGGCGTCGAGCACGCATCGCTTGATCAGCCGCGCGACGTGTTTGTCGGAAAGGCGGGCGTCCAGCGCCCGCTTCCCGTCGCGCGAGGTGCGCGTGAAGACGGGTCCGAAATCGATCCGGGCGAAATGCAGCCATTGCTCCAGCGCATGGACGGGGCAGGTTTGATCGCTTGACCCACGCCCGATCTCGACCTCGCGCCAGCCGGTCTTGGCGTTGAGCGTGAGCAGGGCGCCGCCGTCGAGGATATCGACCCAGCCGCCCGAATCCGGTGTGTCGTCCTTGTGAACGTCGAGGCTGACGATCTCGGAGCGGCGCAGCCCGCCGGCGTAACCCAGAAGCAGGATCGCCCGATCCCGCAGCCCGCGCAGGTCATGGGGCAGGGTGGCGATCATCGCCAGGATGTCATCGCGCAGGATCGCTTCCTTCTGAACCGGTGGGCGCGCATGCCTGCGTTTGATGCCCGCCATAACCGTGGCGATATGGCGGTTCCTGCGATCCAGGGTGAAGCCCCGTTGCGCATAGTGCCAGGCAAGGCCCGAGAGACGTCGCTCGATGGTCGAGACCAGAAGGGCAGGGCTCTTGCCTGTGGGCGTTGCCAGATCTGCAAGGTAGAGACCAATCATCTCGGGCGACGGGGGCAGGGGGTCCGCGCCTTTCAGCCGGCACCAGCGCGCAAAGTGGGCCCAGTCCTTGGCGTAGGCCTTCAACGTGTTCTCGGACGCCGCAGCCCGGGCATAATCCCGCGCCGTGTCGACCAGCCGGTCGAGCGTGCCGGACCCTGCGACATGCGCGGGCAAGGCGATGGCATCGCCTTGCGCCTGCTCTCTCTCGTCTGCGTCGTTCTTGTCGCCAGAACGACGACGCTGAGCATCATGGAACGCGCCAGAGCGCGATGACGTCGATTTCTCGTCCCCTGTGGCCATCTTTCCCCGGAAATTCCCGAATTCTGCGCCTGTTTGCCAGCCTATCCATTTATGTCCGATAATGCAAACTTATTGGACACGACACTGTGCGGCAGGATGGGGCGGTTTGTGCGATATCTTGTGGCCATAAGCGCCGCGGCAAGATAGGCTCTGAACATGAAACCCGAGCCCATCCTCCACGAGCCGAGCCTCGAGACACTATCCCGGATGCCGGGCTGGGTCGCCTTGAGACGGGCCGAAACCCCTGAAGACGCGGCGTTCCTCTCGGGGGCCGCCCTTGCGCATCTGCATCTGGCGCTCTCGGCGGAAACGACGCCCGGGGCGCTGCTGCGGGACCGCCTGGCGCTGCGCGCCGCCGCGGCGTGCGCGGCCTTCGCGGGGCGCCCCGAACGGGCGGGGGAATTGCGCGACGCGGCGCACCTGCTGAGGCTCGGGGACCTGCCCGGCCCGGCCGGCGAGATCTACCTGTCCTGGCGGCGCGCGGTGGCGCGGCCGGCGTCGCCCGGGGCCCTGGCCCGGGCCCTGCCCGGCGAGGACGAGCGGCGGATCGCGATCTGGCTCGACGCGGGGCGCGCGGAGGCGCCCGTCGCGCGCGCCTCTTCGGTGCTCGAGACGGTTCTGGCGGAGCGCCCGCGCGCCGAGGCGGCCGGTCTCATCCTCGC
Organism: Roseovarius spongiae; assembly: GCF_003651245.1. Lineage (GTDB taxonomy): Bacteria > Pseudomonadota > Alphaproteobacteria > Rhodobacterales > Rhodobacteraceae > Roseovarius > Roseovarius spongiae. The sequence continues at coordinate 46,052 of NZ_RAPE01000008.1, read as the reverse complement.
CGATGCGGCGCTGGCGCAGGCCCTGGGCTGGGCCCGTCCGGCGCCGCTGCTCGTCAACGGTCTGAAGCGCGCCGATCTGCGCAAGCGGGGCGATGATCTCAGGGTCGCCTGCCATCGCGCGGCGACGCTCGCGGCGGCCGAGGCCCTGCGCCTTGCCGCGGATCTGGCGCGGAGGGCGGCGCGCCTGAACGCGGTGGCGCCGAAGCTGCGCGCGAAAGGCGCCGCGGCGGCGGTCGAGATATTCCTGACCCGCGACGCGGCGGCGCCCGCGGCGCTGCTCCTGCCGGACCGGGCGGCGCGCCGGCTCTGCGACCGGCTGGTGGACCTCGGCGCGGTGCGCGAGCTGACCGGGCGCGACACGTTCCGGCTCTACGGGGTGTGAGCGTGGCGAAGACCCGAGCCGAGCCCGAGCTGGACCGCGAACTGGCCGACCTGCCGCCCGAGTTGCGCTGGCGGGAATGGATGCACAGGGTCGAGGCGGTGCTGTTCGCCAGCGCCGCGCCCGTGCCGCGCGAGGACCTGGCCCGCGTGGTGGGGCAGGGGGCGTCGGTCGACCTGCTGGTCGAGGACCTCGCCGCCGATCTCGAAGGGCGCGCCTTCGAGGTGGCGCGGGTGGCGGGCGGCTGGATGCTGCGCACCCGCGCGGCCCACGCGCCGGCGATCCGGGCGGCCGCGGATGTCGGCGACCAGGCGCTCGATCTTCGCGAATACGACATCGCGGTGCTCGCCGCCATCGCCTATCGCCAGCCGATCACCCGCGACGGGCTGAAGGAGATCTTCGGGCGCGAGATCGGGCGCGACCTGATCGGCCGTCTGCACGCCCGCGGCCTCATCGCCACCGGCCCCCGCGCCCCCCGCCGCGGCGCGCCCTATACCTTCGTGACGACCGAGCGGTTCCTGCTCGCTTTCGGCCTCGAAAGCCTGCGCGACCTGCCGGATCGCGAGGGGCTGGAGGACGCGGGCGTCAGGCCAGGGAACGGTAGCCTTTCCGGCGCGGTGTAAAGACGGCGCCACCGCTCCTGTCAGGGGGATCGCCGAGGCGCTTGCGAATGATCCGCTCGCACCTCTGAACGCACTTGTCTAAAGAAATAGACTGTTTCCTGGTTTCAGCCGGCCCCCGCCCGAAGTCGTCAGAATTCTGTCACGATCTCCGGGCAATTGGCCCGCGACGAGAAGTAAGACGTTCAGGTATGAGGTTAAAGACATGATCAAGAGTTCGGCACGAAAGCGCGGCGCAGCACCCGAAGAAGGCGAGGATAATTCACTCTCTGGCTCAGATCGCGATATTTTCCCGGCTCTGAAGGATCAGGCTGAACTTGATGAGACGACTGGCCTGCGTCCATTGTTCCGGATTGGAAAGTTGATCGTGTGCACCACCTGACCGTAGCAGCGCGTCTGAAAACTTCGATGCCTTCATGTGATTCCGCTCCTCTCCCAGCCAGACAACCGTAGCGGAGAACTCCAGCTTCAGACGTAAAAGCGCCTTTGTGCGAGTCCTGCTGTCGAGATTAGGCAGGATGGGACGGCAAAATGGACGGCTCTTTAGACGGCTCAACGGAAGGCTATGCGGGCAGGATCGAGGTTTTCGAAGGGTCACCTGAGAGAACGAGCACGTCAATCATCCGGGCCGCCCCGATTATCATGGTTCTGGTGAGCCGTCTTGCTCTTCTGAAGGACCGGGAAGTGATGTCGCGCGATGCCAACCGGACCGTGATGTCCGGCGGCTCGGAAGCGAATACCAGCTGACGTTGCGCACCTTCTATTCCGAAAAGGTCCGGCGGGCGGAGGCCAGCTTCATCCAGTCTCGCCCGCCAAACACTTCCCCGGCGACGAGCAGGTCGAAATGCGCGCCGCCGGCGTTCTTGTAGAGCGTGATCGCGTCCGGGTCGCGCGGCGGCGCCGTTCGCGAAGGTGGCCGGGTTTTGGCGAAGAGGCATGGCCCGGCCTCACGATTGCGGCGCGCTGAGCTGGCCGACAAGCGCGTCGAATTCCTGGACGGCTTTGCTCTCGTCGAACTCCGAGCGATAGACCTTTTGGGTATGCCGGTCGGTATGGCCGAGCATCGCTTGCAGCGCCCAGAGCGCCTCGGGACGGGTGCGGCGAATGAGATCGGCGATGAGCGTACGCACCAGGTGGCCATGGATGTCGAAATCCGCCGCCAGGCGTCGATTGATGTAACCCTTGCCGACGACGTGATCGGACAGCGTCAGCAGGTTCATCCCCTCGATTTCGGCGAGCCGACCGGGTAGCCGCCACTCCGGCCGATCCCCGAGAATGTGGCTGTCGATCAGCGCGGAGGCGCCGGGCCAGAGCGCATCGACCTCCTTGGCCTTGCCCGTCTTGCCCTGCCGGATGCCGTGGCGCCAGTCGCCAGCCGCGTCGCGGACAAGATCGATGTCGATGCGATAAAACCGCAGATCCCCCTGCCGGTCGCCGGTATTGACCAGCAGCGCGTAGATCATTGCCTTCTGCCGGAGCTTCGCCGCCTTGACCGAGTTGCCGGCGAGGGTCTTCGCCTCTGCTGAGCAGGCCAGTGCGAGCTTGAGGGGATCCGCGAGCGAAAAGGCCGTGCGAAACTCTCTGAGCCGGGCCCATTTCCCGGGATCGCTCTCCGCCGCTTCCTCGGCAAGGGCGGCGATCAGGTCTGCGAGGGCTTCGTAGCTCGCCTCGTCGAACAGCCCGGCGCGCAGAAAAAACATCCGCGCGCTCTCGAGATAGTCGCGCGCGGTCCCAAAACTGACAGCGCGTTCCTCTTCGAGATAGTGCAGGAATCCCGCGAACAGGTCCCCGGAGGGGAGAGCGGGTATCTCGACCCCGCGATCCGCAGCCCATTCGCGCGACCGGGCAAGCAGACCGACCGCGCTGATCACGCCTGCCCGGGTGCGCGGAGCGAGCTTGCGCAGGCGGGTTCCGTATGGGCGCACGCTGCGATCGAGACAGGCGAGCGCCGACTGCCAGGACTCCGGCCATGCCTCGGGCGGCAGCCCGACGTGCCGCGATACGCGCTTCGCCGGAGCCTTCTTGTTGTATCTTTCGTTGAGCCAGTGATCCCACTCCTGCTTGACAGGGATGGACGCCGCCAGCGGCGTCTCCGGCGCGAATTGCCGGAGCGCCGCAACGAGGCAGCGGAAACGCGAACGGGAGGCGCCCACGGCCCGGAAGATCTCCGGGCCTGCCTGCTCGGGCGCCAGACCGGCCGCCTCCAGGCGCGCGTGGAAATCCTCCAGCACGGCGGGCATGCCGCGCTGGAGTGGCGCGCCCTGGCGCAGATGGTCCTGCATCCGCGCGACGACGGCCGCGGGAACATGGGGCATGCGCCGGGCGAGGTCTTCTGGTCTTCTTGTGCGGTTCTTGTTCATGATCATCCTCTTTTCAGGAAAGACCGGAGCGTGGGGTCGAGCGCCTCGAGCGCTTCGGCGAAAAGCCTGGCCGCGGCCGCTCCTTCCCCGCGCGCGTAGAATTTCTCGACCGTCGAGATCTTGTCGCAGAGGAACGCCGCGACTGTCGCGTAGTCGCCGGGATTCGCGGCCAGCCAGATTGTCGCCGCGACGTGGCGCATCATGTGCGGCTGCAGGCCCGGCACGCCGAGACGATCCACGCAGCGGTTCCAGATCCGGTTGTACATCTGGCGCGACAGAACGCCGGCCGGGCCGGGAAGCAGCAACTCGTTATCGTTGAAATCGATGCCGTGTTTCGCGCACCATTTCGGCAGACCCTGATCGAGCCAGGCGACGATGACTTTCCAGTGGCGCTCGGGGATTTCCCCTTCGATCGGCCGGCGGTTCTTGACGCGCCCGCGATGGATGTCGAGCCAGGGCTTTGCATCGCGAAGCGGGCGCACGAGCTCGGCGTCGGGACCATCGATGAGCAAGCCGTTGAGGTTCTTGCTGCGCACCGCGCGGGCGAGTTGCAGCGCGAGCAGGCAGGCGCCCATGGAAAGGTGCAGGGCCTCTTCACGCTCGCGCGTCCTGAAGCCGTCCCAATCGTCGAAGACCAGTTGTGCTTCGCCAGCCAGCCGCCGGGGGCCGGAGACGATGGCGCGGGCGACGGAAGGGTCGCGCTGCACCAGCTTGACGAACTGCGCGCGTTCCTGCGACATCTCGCGGGTCTGGTAGCTGTCGACCCGGTCGAACCGGGCATCTTCCAGTTCGAAGACGATATCTTCATCCCAGCCATTGCGCTCGGCCAGGACCTGGAGCCTCGAGAGGATGGTGGCGGCCGACGCCGTCTCGTTGGGATCGATCAGCGTCTCCGAGGCCCGCGCCCGCGCGATGTAGGCATCGACCGCGCGGGTGGCGATCGCAGGCGTGAACAGATCCTCGATGCGCTCGAACGCGTAGGCCACTTCGCGGTCGGGGAAAGCATGCCGGATCAGCCAGCTGAGAGCGTTCAGATGCGCCTTGCGCGCGGCGTCGGGGTTTCGGATCTTTCTCCAGCGGCCTTTCCGCGCGCCGGCGCTCCCGAGCTTGCTCTTTCCAAGACGACCGTCGAACCGGTCGCGCCGCGCCTTGCGATCCGGCTGAACGGCTCTTGCAATCGCCCGGTCGCGGGAGGCGAGGAAATCGTCCGTAAACCGGCTCCAGTCCAGCGCTGCGTCGCGCAAGAGCGGCAGGGGGCCGATCGGTGCATTGGGCAGCAGATGGGCGATCGCGCCATGGCGGTTCTGCTCTCGGATGAGCCGGTTGAACGCCCGGATCGCATTGCGCAAGGACGTAACTTTGTCCGCCCGGCATTTCGCAAGCGCCGCGAACGCGGTGTCGGTGGTCAACGCGCCCGGGTGCAGGGACCGGCATTGCGAGCGCAGCGTTATCATCGACAGCGAGAACATGTTCGGCAGTATCCGGATGCCCTCGCCATCGACGGTGTTTTCCACGCCGGCGGCGTAATCCACGATCTGGTCCCAGGCCGTGCTTTCGTCCGCGACGACGATCGGCTGCGCCAGATGCGCCTGCGTGCGCCGGATCGTGGCCGCGATCTTCTTGCCCCAGATCTCGAAGGCAGTCTGTTGATCGCCCGGGGTGGCACCGCGGAACGCGCCGGCCCAGACGATTTTCCGGAACTCCGAATACCAGGCGTTCTCGTCGGCCGGCAGCTGCGACAGTTTCCGGCCGGTCAGCTTCTCGGCTTTTCGCAGCGCCGCATCGAGCGTCCGCGCGGACGCTTCGGAATAGACAGTCGGCAGCAGGAGACGGACGTCGTTCAGGGTCTTGAGGCGGGGGGAGTCGTGCATTGTCATCGTTCATTCCTTTCTGTTGATGTTCATTCGGCCACCGGGCCGTTCATTCGCTGAAGATGAACGGAACGGGGGGCGAAGCTTGGGCCATAAATCTCGCCTCCCGTTTCATTCATCGCCTGCCTTGCCGCGCTTTTTCAGGGTTTCGCGGTTCACGAACCGCCTTGCCCGCCAGGCTTCGAGTTCGGCCGGGACAAAGCGGAAGGCGCGCCCGATCCGGCGCACGGGGAGATCCCCGGATCGCGCGGCCGCCAGGATGTATGACGGCCTGACCGCGCAAAGCCGGGCGGCCTGGACCTCGGTCAGCAGATCGGAGGCGTATTCCCCGATCAGATCGTCGGGCGGCTGTCCGCCCTCGAACGCGAAGATATCGCTCAGCCTGTAGCGCACCTTGATGCCGTCGCTGAGAGCCCGCAGCGCGCCGCTCGCCTCGTGGCGCCAGAAGAAGCTGTCGCTGCCATGCTGCCAGCGCCGGATCAGGCGCTCGCGGTCGATCAATGCGGGCAGCTGTGTTTCATCTGTGGGGGGCTCGTTCATTTGCCGGTATCCTCTTTTTTCCGTGTCAGGGACAAAGAGGACCAAGGGAAAATGATCGGTGATTCCAAACGGGGCAGAGGAGGACCGGCCCACCACGGGATGAGCAAGGTGTCGAGGTCAGGGCAATGCGTGTTCCTGTTTCAGGCTGTGAATGGTGGATGTGGGCGCCACCGCCCCCACATGAATTTGCCCCGCCGGTGGACGGGACGGCGAACGGAAGCCGGTCATGACCGACCTCCTGCAAACGGGTCGAATCGGGGTCTGCCAGCCAGTTCCCGGTCGGTCGCCTCGTGAGGGGGTGATCAGCCCCCGGCAGCGCGCTGCCTCGTTCACGCGCGATAGAATCCGGCAGTCATTCCCCTCCTTTCGCGGAATGCCGGATGACCGGGCCCGGCACCGAAACACCGATGCTCTGCCGTCGCAGGTAACATATCGGTTGATCGGTCCCCGGGCAGAAAGCGCCGTCATCACTTTTTGTCCAAGATACTGAACAAAAAGTATTTTTGGCTTCCCCTCAGCGACGCCGCCGCCGAGGGGAAGGCCCGCTCAGAGATGTTCGGCGAGTTCTTCGAGGCTGAGATCGGCGTCAAGCGGCCCCGAATGCGCAATGACGACCGCGGTCACGATCCACGCGCCGAGAGCCACGGCCACGCGCGGACTCATCCCGGCTGCGTCACGCAGGGTTTCGAGAACCCGGATCATCTGCGATGCGCCGACGGCAAGCGTTCGGGCGCCGGCCTGTGACGCAGTGACGGTCTGCGGCAGAAACCTCTCCCAGTCAGCCTCGCTGCGGGTCGCGCGGAGCATTTGCAACGCTTCGGGCCAGGTCTTCGGGAAATCCGCAGCAAGACAGACATCCTGCTGCCGCGCAAAACTTGCCAGGCCGCGTGTCAGCGCGGTGATGAGGTCGTGGGAATTCTTGAGGCCGGCGCGCTGCAACTGATGCGATATTTCCTGCGCGCAGGTGGGCGCGATCTGGCGGAAGAGAGCGAGGGCGGAGATCCGGGGGCCGCGGGTTTCGGTGGTCTGTGTCATGAGAGAGATCCTTGATAGCGTGGAGCGCCCGGCGCCGTCACGGGCGCCGGGGGGCGAAAGGTGAGGTGGCGTCAGCCGCCGCTGCGGATGGCGGAGTGCGGCGCCGCCGGGATCGGCCGACGCCGTCCGCGGCGCTCGACCGTGAAATCGCGGCCGCGCCGGGCCCCGCGCCGCTGCGGAGCGTGCGCGCAAGCCCGCTCGGCGCGAATGTCGCGCAGCGCGTGAATGCGGGCGCGCTCGACATTCATGCGCTCGACCGCATCGCCACAGAGCCGGCCGACAAGTGGCGTCCCGGTCGCTTTCGAGGGGGCGAAGCCGTCATGTTCGAGCGGCACGATCAGCCGCGACCGGATCGGAAACCGCATCGGGCGCTCCAGTCCCGCCGGGCCGTATTCGGCGCGGCCCCGCAGAACCAGGGCGCGTCCCGACGCGCCCGCATGGTGCGCCGGAAAAGCCGGAACGAGAACAGCGCAACGCCGGGTATTGAGCGTCTCGACATCGAGCACGAGGCACGGCCGGACCGCCGGGCGGGCGGCCGCGGGCCGCCCGGCTCCGGGAAACCGGAACAGGACGATGTCACCGTATGACACGTCGTCCCGCCAGTCGGCGCACGAAGGTGAGACAGAAAATTCGGGGGTGTCGAGCATTGGCGCTCTCCTTTTTTGTTGAGGTCTTGGCGCACCCTCCTGCCCGCTTCCCCGCATTCCTTCGGGGGGCGTTTCGTCCGGCGCGTCCACGACAAGACGCGCCGGGCCGAAAGGCCCCCCGAACCCTGACTTTGAGGCGATATTTTGTGTAGTCCCGCACCCCAGGCGCGAGAGCACCGCTGCCGCCCGTGCCCGCGCCAGTGAGGATGGGCAGGGTGTCCCCGAGCAGAAGATCCGGGCGCTCTACGATCGCCGCGAACCCTCATGCGCAAGGCGGGTCTACGGTCGGGCCGGGAAAGGCATGGCTTTCGATAATTCCCGGCTCATTACGGCGCCGCGTCTTCGCCGCCGAGTGCGGGGTATAGGCCATGCCCATTCTGCCGGGTTGGATCCTTTGGCGACGTGCTGTGCCGGGGCCCTGGCGGTCAGCCCGCCAGAGCCAGGTCGATGGGAGATTCGGGGACGTGAACGCTCAGGCCCGTTCGCGCGACAACAAAAGGTCTGCCATCTCCGGCCTTTGCTCGAACAGGTGAGGGGTGGCCAGGATCATCTGAACCCAGGCCAGCAGGTCGAGGATTTCCGAGCCCGAAACGTCCAGGCGCCGGCGCCTGGCCTCGAAAGTCTTGAGCAGCGCGATGACGCCAACCCGCAGATGCGCCTTTTCGGGAGCGGGGCCTTCATACGGCCCAAGGTCCGCGCAACCCCGCCAGAAGGCGGCACCGAGCGTGTCGATGGCTTCGTGCAGGACACGGGACACGCGCTGCTCGTAGGACAGATGATCGCGCAGCAGGCCCCGACGGGCATAATTGCCGGTCAGCGCTTCGCCCAGATACATGCAGAAATCATTCATGGACTCCGGGTCCGAAGCGCCGAACGTGGCGATGATCTTGCCGAGCCGGTCAGCCAGACTGATGATTTCGGAAGGCGCGAGGCCGCAGGAGCCGTTGAGAAAGTCGGACATGATGTCTCCTTTTTTCGAGAGGGTGGACATCGCCTGTCGGTGGCGATGCGGCGCCCGGCGGGCGCCTGCGCAGAACATTGGATCTTTCTGATCGGCCCGGAAAAACGCTGGCGCGGAAAAAAGCGCATCTTCCAGCTTTTCTCCGCGCCGGCGGGGGGTGAAGAACGCTTTGCCCTCCCGGCGCATGCCGGGAGGGCCGCCGCACAGGGTGAGGCATGTCATCGCCCCGGGATGCGGGCTCACATGGCCGCGGGGTCATGGCCGCTCCCGTCCGTCAGCGCCTTCAGGAGCGCGAACCTTTCGTGCATACTCGCACAGGGAAGCCGGGCGAGCATGAGAGCCCGTCCGAGCAGGTCGTCGATCGGCCGGCCGTCCCGGTCCTGGAAAGACAGGCCGCTGAAGGCCGCTTTTGCAATCTTTTGCGTGGCGGCGGCGGGAAGACGAATGCAGCAGATCTCCGGGCTGTCCGCCCGGATCTCATCGCGCTCCACCTCGACGAGTCCCCAGTGCGCCGCGCCGCGCTCGAGAGTGACGCAGGTGGTGATCACCCGTCGGCCGGTCTTGGCGTAGGTCTTTCCGGGGCCGGCAGGTCTATGGATGATCACTGCGCCCTTGAGCGACGTTCTGCTCGCGCCGCGACGCAGGAGTTCCGCTTCGGCGTCCATCGCAATTCTCGCGACCTCGGTCATGCTGGTGATCGTGTGTGCGGTCGCGCGGCCGTTCACCTGGCGCAGAACCTCATCGATGCGGTCGGTATTGCTGTCATGGAGGAGGATTTTCTTCACGGTCTTCTACCTTTCATGGAAGTGCGCGCGCTCGTTGCGGGCGCAGGGGGGGTGGACGGAGCGGTGAACCGAAGACGGCCATCGCTCGCTTGAGGGAGATCGGTTCATTGCCGGCTGCAGAAAAACGATCGGCGCAGAATCGTGATTTCCCGCCGGGGCCGGGTTTCATCCTGACCGGGGAAATGCCGCGCCGTTCCCCGGTCCCGAAAAAGGTGGGTGCGACGCGCCGCCGACGGAAAATCCCGGGGCGGCGTGGCCGCGGAATTTCTGCGTCATTCCACGGAGCTTTTGCGTCATCTCGCGGAATTCCTGCGTCAAATGGCCGGGTTTTTGCGTCAAATGGCGGAATTCCTGCGACATGGCTCTCGCAACCATCTGAAAACGCGCGGCGAATCCGCCCCCGAATCATGGAATCTTGGAATCCCCTGAAAGAGCCCGTAGTCGGGCGGAGTCCGGGGGGTTTTCAGTGGAACGTCGCAGATCGGGCGGCCCCGGGTTCCGTCTGCAAGGCTCTCCGCCGCCCCTCGTTGCGCGGTGCCGGCGTATTGCATCGCGTCACCCCGTTTCCGGCACGGCTATCCTGCGCCGACATCCCCACGAGCGACTGTCGGAACAGGGATTGCGCATGGGGCGCGCGATCCCTTCCGGCCACCCGCGCGAATGGGAAGAACAAATTTCGCCTCACCGCTTTGGCCGCGCCGCCCATCGACCAAGGTTCTGGTCAGGCCCCGGTGTTCCCGGCGCCGCACCACCAACCGAAAGGACGCCCTCATGACGCAGACGACCACCCCCCTTCCCGCAGCGGACAGCCCGGACGGAGAGGCCAACCTCCTCGATTTCGTGATCGCAGCCCTTCAGGCCACGGGGCGCATTCCGGCGCCCCGGCCGCGCACCGGCCTGCCGGAGCATCTCAACCTTGATACGATCAGGGGCCTCCATGTCGCGCCGCAGGGCGGCGGATGGGGGGCGAATGTCGTCTTCGACGCTCCGGCGGGTCTGCCGAATACGCTTGGAACCCCGGACGCGCATCCCTGCCCGACCCCGCTCGACGGCTTCCTGCTCGGCGCCGTGATCGTCTGCGAGGTTCTCACCGGATCGCGCAAGCTGCCTTTCCTGGTCGTCGGTGACCGGCTGATTTGCGCGGCACGGTAAGGCGCTGATGATCGCCCCCGGCCCCGTTCGAGAGGCACGCGTTAGCAGCGCGGGGCGCGACCGGTTTCCGGGCCCTGAAAGCCAAGGCGCCATGGCATGCGTCAGCTATCTGGTGAGAGCGCGCGCCATGCCGTTTGGCGATCCGACACGTAGCTGATTTATTCCGCCGTTGGCCGATTAAGTAAGACAGGAATTCGCGCCGCTGGAGCGATGCTGGTATCTCAAGCTTTACGGCGACGCTGAAAGACTAGCCCCGTCAACCCGGCCAAAAGCAGGAACCCGGACGCAGGCAGCGGCACAGCGGATACCGGAGTATATTCATAGCGAAGAGTGGCCGTGCCGCTTACAAACAGGCCATCCCCCACAGTCCGGAAAAAGACCTGACGGTCAGCAGGCGCGTTGTAGGCGTCGATATAGGGAAGTATCCAGAGCTCCCTGTCGGATACCGACGCCGTTTTTTCAAAATAACTGTTATTTCCGTAGCTTAGTGTGCCGACAAGTTGTTTGTCTGAAGTGGTGGATCCGGAGACATGTACTGCTTCGCGCACTCTATTATCTGCAATCGTGTCCCTGAGTTGGTAGACGATCGTGCCGTCGGTATATTTCGGATAGCCAGACTGTGAAGTATCGTTGTAATAGCCAAGAGCGATGCCGCCATCGAACGTCAGATCAAAGCTAAGCGTCACGGACTCAAGCGTCCCCAGCGATGTGTCGAAACGATCCACGGTCTGAGTGTGCAAGTCGACAGTTGCATAGGTGGAGTTGGAGCGCGGTATGATTTGGCTATTGATCGAAAAACTCTGATCCAAGGTGGCCGCCGCCGCCGGGGCGCCTAATGCCAAAAGTGCCGAAAAAATTGCTAACGCTTTAATATATAGTCTGAAAATCATTCTGTCCTCCGGTAATTCATTCCCGTTTACACCGACATTAAAACCACTCCTAGGTGCCTGCCGTTCGACGACAGGTTCACCTGATCTTGCATGCCGGTCAAGTGTTTCCGGGCGCGGGCAATGTCGGCGTCTGCCGAAACATCTGATCTTGGCTGGTCTGACCTCACGGCTCGCTTGATGTCCGCATCCTATGGGTGATCCATGAAACATGCCCTTTCCAGCAAACCGCTACGTGACTTATATAATGCGGCTGTCAGGATGGTGCGGGCGACGGATTGCCCGGAGACTGTGCGATACTTGCAGACCAGGAAGTCGAACACCGGCCCGGGATCGCCTAAGATCGCGAACACAGGCCGACCGAAAGACGAGATGCGGAATGCGTTGATGTCCCCTTTGCTTACCCGACGCAAACTGCTTGGATATCTGGCCGGGCTGGGGCTGTGGCCCGGGGCGGCGGCTGCCCGGGAGGCGGGCCGGGCCGGGGGCGATCCGATCGAGGCGGTGGATGGCGGGATCCTGCTGCATCGCTCTGCGCTGACGCGCCTCCTGCCGGGGCGGCGGCTTCTGGCGCGGGTGCGGATTCCCCGGACCAGCGCGCCGGTGCTTGGGCCGGGCGCGCGCACGGCGGGGCATCGGCTGCTCTGGCGACTGGTCTTCGAGGGGCGCGCGGCGGGCAATCACGGCGATCTCTACGAGAACCGCGACCGCGGGCATTCCCGGCTGCCCGCCGAGGCGCATCCGCAGCTCACCCACGTGGCCTATGACGCCGAGATGCGCGAAGCGGGGCTCGATTACGGGCTCGCCGGGCCGGTGATCTTCGACGCCCCGCTGATCGGCAATTCCTCCACCGCCGTGAAGCACGGGCCGCTCTGGCGCTCTCTGCCGCGCATGGCGCTGACCCGCGAGGACGGGCCGGTGAGCCTGTACCAGAACTACGTGGCCGGGCAGATCCACGTCTATCCCGAACACCGCGACCACGACCCGGAGCATGGCGACCTCATCCCGGCCAACACGCCGTTCTTCCTGGTCTCGCAGGGCTCTTCCGGATCGGACCAGCCGCACCTGGAGGCGCTCTCCGTGATCCTCGCGGCCCTGCGCCCCGAGACCAAGACGTTCCTGCGCGACAACCAGCTCCTGGCGCCGACCGTGCAGATGATCTTTCGCCGCTGCCTCGCGCCGGTGCTGAGCCGGGAGAGCTATCTTTCCGGGCTGGCGCACCCGTCGGTCATGCCGGGCGACCAGATCAACCTGATGCGGATGGTGGGGCTCGCCAACGCGCTGACCCCGGAGACCACGCCGCCGATGGTGCGGCTCGCGGTGCTGTCGGAGACGCCCGCCACCGAGGGGCGGGACTATTTCGGCGAGGGGCTGAACGAGCGGCTCTTCGATACGCCCGCGGCCGTCGCCCGGCTCTGGCGCAGCCATGTCGCGCGGCGCAGCATGGTGGTTTCGGTCGAGGCCACGCGCGATCCCATGGGGCGCGCGCCGGATTTTGCCTGGCGGCTTTTGCGGGGCGATCCCGCGCGCACCAGGGTCGAGCCGCTGGACGGGCGCGGGCTGCGGGCGCGCATCACGCTTGATTGGCAATTGCCGCGCCCGGCGCCGGGGCGCCCCGACATCCGTTCGAACCGGGTCGATATCGGCGTTTTCGCCCGCAACGGCGACTATGACAGCATGCCGGGGCTGATCTCGTTTCTCCTGCCGCAGCACGAGACGCGCCGCTACGGCGCCGGGCCCGATGGCGCGCTGCGCATCGAGAGCCGCGATTTCCGGGCGCCGGAGGGGGTCTATGCCGACCCGGCGCTCTTTCCGCGGGCCGAGTGGCGCGACGTCTACCGCTACGACGGGTCCGGCATGCTGCTGGGCTGGGAGCGGCAGGGCGCAGCGGGCGGGATGCGCTTTGACGCCGCCGGACGGATGATGACCGCGGACGGCCCGCGGCCCGTGCGCCACGTGGTTGAGCGCCCCGAGGGCGAGGCCCCGCGCATCCGTCTGCAGAGGGCACCGGACAGCGCCGCGGACTGAGGTGATTCGCGGGCCTGCGGGCGTGACGGCGCAGGGCATTGTTTCGGCTTTGGCGACGATTGGCGCTTCGGCTTCGCAAGAGCGGTTGAGTGCGCGACAGTCGTGACGGCCAGAGGTTGAAATGAGCCCTCAAGGGGTATTCGTGTTGAAAAAAGAAGGCTTTTCGATATCATGTTAACGAATTTTCTGTGTCAAAAAGAAGGTAATGGGGGGAATTGATTTCCATGTTTCACAAAATGAAAACCACAAGCCTGGCGGTTGCAGCCGCACTGTCGTTCGCGGCGGCGGGCGCTTCGGCAAGCCCGATCGATCTGACGTATATGGGGACGACCGCGAGTAACCCCAAGAACGTTAAGGTAACCACCACGAGCACGACTCCGGACGTTACCGTCACCGGGGGCGCCTACGGCTTCAGGATGCGGGAGGATGCGTCCGACCCGCTGACGGAATTCCTTGCCTGGTGCCTTGATATCGAAAGCACGCTCGGGACCGGTTCCGCGTATGAATACGAGATCACGACCTCGCCCTTCAGCAACAGCCATGGCCTCGACGCCGGGCAGCTTGGCCGCGTGGCGGATGTGTTCGACGCGAATTACGGCACGCTTGACGACACTGACGGCATTCAGGCCGCAGGCTTCCAGGTGGCGCTATGGAACGCGCTCTACGATACCGATACAGATGCCGGAAATGGTGCTTTCAAGGTGCTGTCCGCGGCGGCCGGCATCGTCACCCAGGCCAATGCGTATCTGACGGCGGCCGCAGGGTATACCGGCGGCAAGCAGTTCAACCTGACCTTCTACGAGAGCACGGAAACGAACCCGAAGCGTCAGAACCTCGTTTCGGCCACGCCGGTGCCGCTGCCGGCGGCCGGGTTCCTGCTCCTGGGCGGTCTGGGCGGCCTTGTCGCCCTGCGTCGGCGCAAGCGCGCCGCCTGAGACCGGCTCCGCGAACAACATGGAAACGGGCGCAGGGTGCGGCCGTTTCCATGTGAAACACGAAGACGACTCGTCTCGGGAATCCGGTTCGGTAATAGCCAAAGCCGGGATTGAAAATTGATACCGACCATAAAGTTTGCAATCCACGATTGCGAAACGAAAAGAAATGCAACCCGATCAAGACCGAATTGTAGCGGTCTTTTAAAACCTTATCTCCGGGAAGATAAAACTGGTGTATAAGGGTAGAATTAAGAACGAGTCGTTTCTGGGGAGATTTGACATGAAATTTGGATTCAAAGTTACCGGCCTGGCGACGGCGGCGCTTTTCGCGGGCGCTGTTGTCGGGCTGTCGCCGCTGCCGGCTGCGGCGTCAACCGTTTCGATAACCGTGATTGCCGCCTCGGGGGATGGGTCGGGCGCGCTGGCGAACACCTCCGACGTCTATGCGCCGGGCTATGGCGCGTTTCTTCCAAGTGGCGCGTCCTGGACATCAGTGCCAGGCGCCTATGTGGTCACGCCGCCGCCAGGGAGTGATTCCGGGGTCTACCGTTCGCCATGGGACGAGACTCCCCGTGAGGACTTAAACTCTTATTTCGCGGTCGGCCCGAATACCCAGCCGAACCCGGTGAAGCTGTCGTTCTCAAGCGGTCAGTCCGCGCTCGATATTCTCTGGGGATCTGTCGATAGCTACAACACGCTGGCGTTCAGCGCCATCGCCAACGGCGCGGATGTCAGCATCACGGGTAGCGACGTAGCGACTGCAATCGGTGGTGATTGTGGGTCGCCCGCCAACTTCGGATGCACAGCTCTGCTCAGGATCACCATCAACGACGATAACGGGGCTGCCACCACGTTCGGGACCGCTTCGTTCTCGAGCGGAAGCCAGGCGTTCGAATTCGCGCTTGCCCCGGTGCCGCTGCCGGCGGCCGGGTTCTTGCTTCTGGGCGGCCTGGGCGGTCTTGTCGCCATGCGTCGGCGCAAGCGCGCCGCCTGAGACCGGCCCCGCGAACCACGCGAAAAGCACGGAAACGGGCGCGTCTGCGGCCGTTTCTCCTCTCTGCACCAGGCCTGAGCCGATTCGCGGCTGCCTGTTTCCGCCATCGAAACAGTTTTGGCGAACGACCGGGATTGGCGCGGATGCTGGAAAATATGGCGCGCGACTCTCGCGAAGGTTGAGTTGAGCCGCTTCCACTCATCCCGATTAAGGCTGAAATGTGGCGAAAATCAGAAGTTTCTGTTTTCAGACTGGCCCGATTGGTGTATGGTTAACGCAACGATATGTATCCTGTAGGGGGAGAGTTGAGATGAGTTTTATGAGAAATATCTTGAGCAAGAGCGCCGTGGGCGCACTGGCGGTTGGCGCAGCAATGTTTGTATTTGCTGGTGATTCCGCAGAGGCTGCCACGATCCAAATGAATACTGGGGTTGGTCTTTCTGGGTCGGGCGCAAATGTCGATGGCCCCTTCAACGTAACGCTCCCTAATATATACAGGTTTGAGAACGACGATTTCGCGGGCGCAGATGCAGGCGGCGCATTTTTCGGTTTTGAGTTCACGGCAGACGACTTGCCGCAGCCGGTGAATGCAACAGTCACACTCAATCTCTTGGGCGAGTTTACCAACTTTGAAGCCGTTTGGTCTGACGACAATGTTATTGATGCTGGTGATACGGCACTGATTGTTGACCCAGTGGGAACCTTGGGCGTTGTCGATCAAAATGTGCTTTTCACGAGTGTTCCACAATGGCTTCTTGTATCCTACGACTCGGTTGCAAATGACGGTGTTTTTGACCTTCGCGTATCTGCTGTCCCGCTGCCCGCCGGTGGTCTGCTGCTGCTGACCGCGCTTGGTGGCGTGGCTGCGCTGCGCCGCAAGCGCAAAGCCGCGTAACCGATCACGCATCCGAATTTCGAAAAGGGCCGCCTCAGCGCGGCCCTTTTCCGTTACGCCTCAGATTTCCCGCCCGACCGCCTGCCGCAGCATCCACACCATGCGCGTAAACCGCAGGCGGATGAGCGTGAGGGCGGCGCGCCAGCGCTCGCGCGGGCCTGAAAGCGCCGGGCTGCGCAGGACCCGGGGCAGATGCGCAAGGATGCTCACCGGCATCATCAGCCCCTTGAGCGCCCATTTCAGCCGCGCGCCCGCGCCGCCCCCGGTCTGGCCGAACATTTCCTGCGTGATGCGCCGCCACTTGCCCCTGAGCGCGGGCCAGTCCCGCCGCGAGGGATGCCCGACGCGCAGCCCGTCCTCGTAGATCAGCCGGTAGCCCCTGGCGGTGGCGCGGAACGACCAGTCGCGATCCTCGGACACCCCGCCGCGAAACGGTCCCACGTCCTCGAACACGTCGCGGCGGGTGATCAGGTTGCCGGTGCCGGAAAACCCCTGCACCTCGATGTAGTGGCGGAAATCGAAGGCGAAGACCGCCTCGAACGCCTCGGCCCCGCTGCGCGGCGGCGGGGTTTCGTCGAACACCTCGACCCGGCCCCCGACAAGGTCGGCCCGGTCCGCGACCGCGCGGCCCACGCGCACCCAGTCGGGGGCGGCCACGCAGTCGGCGTCGATGAACATCAGCCGCGGCGCGGTCGTCTCGCGCACGCCGCGATTGCGGGCGGCGGCGGCGCCTTTCTCGGGCTCGGTGACGAAGCGCACATCGGGAAAGCCGGCCCGCACCCCGTCGAGCGGCCGGGTCGAGCCGTTATCGACGACGATAACCTCGCACCCGGCCAGATCATTCGCCGTGAGCGCCGCAAGGCAGCGCTCCAGCCGCACCACGTCGTTGTAATGCGGAATGATGATCGCGATGTCCGGCATCAGCGCGGGGTATCAATAATAATCATACCCCTCGGCCTCGCTCGCGTAGCGGCTCTTGTTGAGCACGATCCCCATCACGTTGGTCAGCTCCGCCACCTGGCGCTCGGCCTGGTCGATCCGGCTCATGGAGGTGGATTCCGCCTCGGCGATGATCACCGCGCAGTCGACGTTCTGCAGAAAGGCGATGTTGTCGTCGCTGGCGTTGAGCGGCGAGAGGTCGAAGAACGTCAGATCGGGCGCATATTCCCGCTCGATCCCGTCCAGCGCGTCGCGCGCCGCGTGGCTCAGGAGCAGTTCAGACGGGTTGGGCGCGGGCCCGTTGTTGAGGCCGAAGCCCACCCGCTCGCCCAGGCGCAGCCCGTGCTCGGCAAAGCGCACATGCCCCTCGAGTATCTCGGCCATGGAGTGATCGGGTTTCTGCGCCAGGATCTTCTGCAATGCGGGGCGGCGCAGATCGAGATCGAGGCAGATCACGCGCATGTCGCGCTGCCGCTCGAAGCTGAAGGCGAGATTGGCCAGCGTGGTGGTTTTCCCGGCCCCGCTATCGGGAGAGACGATCGCGATCCGTTTCCATTCGTTGACCTGGCTCTGGTGGATGATCTTGGTGCGCAAAAGGTCGTAGGGCGCGGCGTCGCGGCCGCTCTCGGCGGCGACCACGCGGGTCCGCCTGAGCTCGGCGCGGTTGAGCCTGAAAGGGGCGAGGGAAGCCCATGCCTCTTCGAGCGATTGATTGGCCGGGGGCGGCGCGGCATGTTGCGTGCGCGTCGCGCTGCCCTGCTGGCGCTGCGCGCGGGCCTTGGCCAGGGCTTCCTGAATGCGTTCCATGTCAAGCGCTCCTGATATGTCGTCCGGCGGTCACCAGCGGACCCCGATCTTGTTCATGACCCGATCCGCGAGAAGGTCGAGTGGCAGATAATGAAGATGGACCGCGTAGACCGCGGCGGGAAGCCCCACGAGGATCGCCAGGTAGATCGTGACCCTGGCCAGCCGCTTCCAGAGGATCTCGGAGCGGCTGCGCATGTAGGGGATGGTCGCCAGCGGGCGCACGCCGATGCGCTTGATGATGTCCTCGGGGCGTCGGGCCGTGTGGTTGAGCAGTTCGAGCAGCACGACAAAGGCGATGCCGGCGGCGATGCCCAGGACCATGCCGCCGCCCGCGATCAGGATCCGGTTCGGTTTCGTGGGCTGGTCGGGCGTCGCGGGGGGCTCGATGATCGAGATCCTCTGACCGCGCGAAAGCGACTCGATCCGCTCGCCGGTGCTCGCCTGGGCCAGGCGGTCGACGGCCGTGTTGTACTGTTGCTCGATATTGGCGTAGGCCCGCGTCAGTTCATCGAGGGCCACGGTATTGCCCGGGGTTTTCGCCAGCGACTCCGACAGGGCCTTGAGCCGCTCTTCGGTATTGCCGCGCTGTTCCTGCAGCATCGAGACGCGCGTGTCGATCTCGCTCAGCTGCAGGTCGAGGGTGGTCGCGCCGGGGCGCCGCTGCGGGGTTTCCTCAGCCGCCTCGGGGGTCTCCTTTGCGGGGGCGTTCGCGAGCCGTTCCTCGGCCTGCGCGATGCGGGCCTTCAGCATCTTCACCCGGGGATTGGTTTCGGAATATATCGACAGGGCCTCGTCGAGCTGAAGCTGAAGATCCTGCAGCCGCTGCTCCTCGGGGGACAATTGGGGGCCGTTCTGCTCCTCGGTCAGCTGTCCGGTGGCCTCGAAGATGTCGATCAGCCGGGAGCGTTGATTGCGCAGGGTGGCGATGTCCCGGTCGATCTGGCGCACCTGCTCCTGCAGCGTGGCCTGCTGGTCCAGCCGGTATTGAAGGCTTTCCGGCAGGGCGCCGGAATTCTCGGTCTTGAACTCCAGGATGCGCGCGCTCTGCTCATCGAGATCCCGGCCCAGCCGCTCGACCTCCTGCTGGAAGAACTCCAGCGTGTTGCCGGCCCGCGTCGTGCGGAATTCGGCGTTCTGGCGCTCGATCAGGGTCAGGTATTCGTTGAGCACCCCGGCGGCGATCCGGGGGCTGCGCGCCTCGAAGCTGATCGTCATGATCGGGGTCGGGTTGCGGCCTCCCGCCTTGCGAATGACCGTGCGGGCGCGCATCGCGTCGACGATTTCGTCGGCGGTCATCTTCCGGATATCCTTGAACACGGCCTGGCTGCGCGCCACGTCCAGCATGTTGGCCCGGGTCATCAGCCGCTGCTCGATGATCTCGAGCTGCTCGGCGAGGCCCACCGTGACCGTCGAGCTGGCCAGCTCCGAGGGGATTTGCGGCCCTTCCAGGAGCAGCCTCGTCTGCGATTCGTAAGCCGGCGGCAGCGTGAAGGCCGCGATCGCCGAAACCGCCGCTATGATCACCGAGATGATCAGGAAATAGTGCAGACGCCTTAAAAAGATGGAGAAATAATACTTCAGTTCGCTCATGTGGCGTCATCCTCTTCCGGGCTCATGGTCGCGGCGAAGAACAGGCCGTCATCGAGCACGCTTTGCAGGGTCTCTTCGGTCACGATCTTCTGTTCCCTGCTCCAGGCGTAGACCATCGCGATATCGCAGAACTGGTTGACCAGCCGCGGCACGCCGCCGGTATGTTCATGAACCATCCGGCAGGCCGTATCGGTGAATTCGCCGCCATTTCCGCCAACCGATTGCAGCCGGTGGCGGATATAATGCGCCACCGTGTCGGCATCCATCGCCGGGATGTGGAAGCTCGCCGCGACCCGCTGGGCGAGCTGTTTCATGTTCGGGCTGCGGATGACGTCGCGCAGCTCGGGCTGCCCCACCAGGATCAGCTGGATCAGCTCGTCCTTGTTGGCGTTGATGTTGGTGAGCATGCGCAGCTCTTCGAGGCCCTCCGCCGACAGGTTCTGCGCTTCGTCGAAGATCAGCACCACGCGCCGGTCGGCGGCATATTCGGCAATCAGGAAATCCTGCAGGATCTGGAATTTCTGCACATAGGTCGAATCGTTGGAGACCTCCACCGAAAGCGCGTTCAGAACCCATTGCAGGAGCTCTCCGCGCCCGCCCTGCGCATTGGAGATCAGCCCGATGGTGATCGTCTCGTCGGTATTCCCGAGCAGATGCTGCACCAGCGTCGTCTTGCCCGAGCCGATCTCGCCGGTGACCACGGTGATGGGCGCGCGGGAGAAGATCCCGTAGTCCAGGATCGTGTAGGCGCTGCGATGCGCCTTGGACCAGTAGAGGAAGGCGGGATCGGGCAGCAGGGTGAAGGGGCGTTCGGACAGACCGAAGAAATCTGCGTAAAGGCTTTCCGGTTTCATGCGCATCTTTCAGAAGACATCCTGCATCCCGCGCCGGAGCGGGGCCCGGGAACGTTGAGCGAGAGATCGTAAAGCATCGGTTTCCACCTCTGGCGTCTGCCCTTTACATCGTATCCGCGCAACAGACAAATTCCTCTCCCTCGCGGCGCGGATGAGAGCATCGGGCGACCCAAACCGCCGGGCCGGGTCGAATCATCCAAGGCCCTGCGAACGATGCCCCTCGCGCGCGCTCCTCTGTTTCGAATGCCGCCACAATCGCTTCGAACTGATCGGGACAGATCTTTCGATCCGCCCGGGGGGAAGGGCCGAAACCCAGTGATTTCAATCTTTTCAGCCGCATGGCTTGAGATTTTGGCGAAATTATGTCTTGTTTGAGGCAGCCTGAGAGTGTTCACTGGTGCCGGGGGGCGTGAACACGGGGGATGAGCATTGTCTGCTCGTCCCTTTCAACGATGTTTATCATATCACTCCGGGTGGTGAGTGCTTGTCTGTGTTTTGTGCGAGTTCAGGGGGAAGATTATGACCTTTCGGGATTATTCCGAAACGGCTGCCAGGGGAAAAGCCATCAGGCCGCAATCCGGTCAGGGCCATCGCGCCGGCTATCGAGACGGGGCGAAACGCTGCCTTGACGTCGCGCTCGTTCTGCTGACGCTGCCGATTTCGCTGCCTCTCATCCTGGGCATGGCTGTCCTGGCGGCGCTCGACGGCGCCCACCCCTTCTATCGTCAGAAGCGCCTCGGGCGTGGCGGCCGCGTCTTTCACATGGTCAAGCTGCGCACCATGGTGCCGGGGGCCGATGCGCTGCTGGAGCGCCATCTGCGCGAGAATCCCGCGGCGCGGCGCGAATGGGATGAAACCCAGAAGCTCAAGCAGGATCCGCGCACCACGCGGATCGGCCGCTTCCTGCGGAAATCCTCGCTTGATGAACTGCCGCAGCTCTGGAACGTGCTCAGGGGGGACATGTCGCTTGTCGGGCCGCGGCCGATGATGGTGGACCAGGAGGCGCTCTATCCGGGCAAGGCCTATTACGAGCTGCGCCCCGGCATCACCGGCCCCTGGCAGATCTCCGAGCGCAACGCGACGAGTTTCGCGGAACGGGCCGGGTTCGACAGCGAATATCTCGCCTCCCTGTCGCTGGCGCGGGATGTCTCGATCCTGCTGCGGACCGTCGGCGTGGTGTTGCGCGGGACCGGCTACTGAGACGCGCCGCACGAGAAGCGAAGTGATTTCCCTCTTGCAGCGGAACTTGTCATGATAGAGGCCAATCAGGCCGGCCCGGCGCACGGATTGCCGCCCCGGAGCAAGGATGCAAGAGTAGCGACATGATCAAACCGACCTTTCTGGCCCTGGCCCTTGCTGGCCTTTTGTCCTTCTGCGACACCGCCGAGGAGCGCGCCGAAAACCATTTCCAATCCGGCATGGGCCTGCTGGAGCAGGGAGACGTGGATCGCGCCCTCGTCGAGTTCCGCAACGTCTTCAAGCTGAACGGCGCGCATCGCGAGGCGCGGTTGCGCTATGCCGAGGCCGAAGCCGCGCGCGGCAATATCCGCGAGGCTTACGGCCAGTATCTGCGCCTGGTCGAGCAATACCCCGACAGCCTGCCCGGCCAGCGCGCCCTGGCCAAGCTCTCGCTCGAGGTCAACGACTGGGAGTCGGCGCGCCGCCATGCGTCGGCCGCGGCGGAGCTGGCCCCGGGGGATCCTCTGGTGCGGGCGGTGAACGCCACCCTCGCCTATCGCGAGGCCCTGACCGGGACGGGGGACGCGCAGGCCCGGCGGGAGGCGGTGACCGAGGCGCAGGCGCTGGTTGAGGAGGATCCCGACCTGATGATCGCGCGCCGGGTGGTGATCGACGATCTCATCCGCAACCAGGACTGGACCGCCGCGCTCTCGGCCATAGACGCCGCCCTGGCGCGGGATCCGGAGGCGCGGGAACTCTACATGATCCGTCTCGGGGTGCTCAACCAGCTGGGCGAGACGGCCGAGATCCGCGCCCAGCTCGAGGAGATGATCGAACGGTTCCCGGACGATCCGAACATGCCGGCCACCCTCGTTCGGTGGTACATCTCCCAGGGCGATGTCGACGCGGCCCAGTCCTTCCTGAAGGAGCGCGCCGACGAGGAGCCGCGCGAGATCGAGGATATCGTCACCTATATCCGGTTCCTCGCCGAGGCGCGGGACAACCGGACGGCGCTTGACGAGCTCAACCGCATACTCGAAGCCGACCCGCCGGCGGCCGAGCGATTGATCGCGCTGCGCGCCGGCTTCCGCTTCGACCTGGGCGAGCGGGACGGCGCGATATCGGAACTGGAGGCGCTGATCGAGGGGATGGAGCCCTCGGACGAACGCCGCAGCATCATGGTCATGCTGGCCCGGATGCTGGAGACGACCGGCAACAATGTCGGCGCGCGCGCCCTCGTCGAGGAGACGCTGCAAGAGGACGAGGGCCAGCCCGAGGCGCTCAAGATGCGCGCGCGCTGGCTGATCGAGAGCGACCGCACCGACGAGGCGATCGTCGCGTTGCGCTCGGTCCTTGGCGAAAGCCCCAATGACGCCGATGCGATGACGCTGATGGCGCAGGCCCATGAACGCGCGGGCAACCGCGATCTCATGGCCGACATGCTGAGTCGCGCGGTCGAGGCCTCGGGCAAGGCGCCCGGGGAATCCCTGCGCTATGCCCGCTACCTGATCAGCCAGGACAACCTGCGCACGGCGGAAACCGTCCTGATCAACGCGCTGCGTCTGGCGTCCGGCAATGTCGGGCTCCTGAACGCCCTGGGCGCGGTCTACCTGGGCGAGCAGGACTGGCCCCGCCTCACGCAGGTGATCGAGGCCCTGCGCGACCAGGAGGGCGCCGACGCCGAGCGGGCCGCCAACGAACTGACCGCGCGGCAGCTCGCGGCCCGGGAGCAGGACGATGAGTTCATGAGCTTTCTCGACAAGCTCGCGGGGGAGGGCGCCCGCGGCATGGGCGCGGCGGCGACGATCGTGCGGACCCGTCTCGCGCAGGGGGATGTGGAGGGCGCCCGGCAATACGCCCGCGAAACGCTCGAGGCCAACCCCGATGACGCCAACGCGCAGTTCCTGATGGCCTCGGTCCAGGCGGTGACGGGCGAACACGAAGCCGCCGAGACGGCCTTCCGCGAGCTTGCCGACAAGGCCCCGCAGGACGAGCGTTTCTGGCTGGCGCTCTACAACATCACCGCGGCCCAGGGTAAGGCCGAGGCCGCCCGGCAGGCGCTGCGCGACGGGCTTGCGGCGTCGCCGGACAATCTGCGGCTCAACTGGGCGCTGGCCGGCGTTCTCGAGCGCGAAGGCGACGTGGACGGGGCGATCGAAATTTACGAGAGGCTCTACGCCGCCAACAGCAACAATCTCATCATCGCCAACAACCTCGCGAGCCTGCTGGCCGATAACCGCGACGACGCCGAGAGCCTGGACCGGGCGTATGAAATCGCGCGCCGCCTGCGCGACCGCGACGTGCCGGCCTTCCAGGACACCTATGGCTGGATCGCCTTCCGCCGGGGCGACCTCGATTCGGCGCTTTCTGCGCTGGAGCCGGCGGCGGAGGGGCTGCCGAATGATCCCGCGGTGCAGTATCACCTCGCGCGGACCTACGCCGCGAGAGACGAGCCGGCCAAGGCCCTGGCGCAGTTCCGGAAGGTGGTCGGGGCGGTGGGCGAAGGGCCGCGACCCGCGTTCATGGACGAGACCGAGACCGAGATCGAGCGGCTGGAATCGGCCGTCGGGGATGACGCCGCGGAAAACTGACGAAAAACACCTTCAAAGCGCTACAAATCTGCCGCAGCCTTACGCTTTGTTTCTTTGGCGTATTCTGCCGGCCCGGCAGATGCTGTAAGTTCGACGGGAAAAACGGAACAGAGGCACGAGATGATCAGATTTCTAACAGCGCTTCTGCTCATGGCGGGGCTGGCCGGAGCGGCCGCAGCGCAGAGCAATTATCGTATTCAACCCGGCGACACCCTGCAGATCGAGGTTCTGGAAGATTCCAATCTCAATCGCGGTGTCCTGGTCCTGCCGGACGGCTCGATCAGCTTTCCGCTGGCCGGCAGCGTCAAGGCGGGCGGACGTTCGGTCGACGCCGTGGCCAGCACGCTGGCCTCGAAGATGGCCAGCAATTTCGCGGTGGAGCCGACCGTGCTCGTCTCCGTGGCGGCGTTGGGACCGCGGCGGGGGCGCGTCAAGGCCGAGCCGAACCTGATGAATGTCTATATTCTCGGCGAGGCCAATGAGCCGGGCCGCAAGGAAGTCCTGCCCGGCACGACGCTTCTGCAATTCCTCGCCGAGGCGGGAGGGCTGTCGCGATTCGCCGCCGAGAAGCGCATCCAGCTGCGCCGGGTCGACCCCAAGAGCGGACGGGAGACGGTCTATCCCTTCAACTTTCGCACCATGGGTGGAAGCGGCAGCATCAGCGGCACGACCGTGCTCGCCCCGGGCGACGTGATCGTTGTGCCGGAGCGGCGCCTCTTCGAATAAGGCCGGGGTCTTGAGACGCGCACAATGTCTGATCGGCGCCGGATGCCTGTCCGTGCTCTTTCTGGGCACGGCGCCGATTCGCGCGCAGCAGGACGGCGGCCCCGAGGAGGGCGGGCCGGTCCTGACCTTCGGGATCAGTTCCACGCTCAGCGCGACGGATAATTACAACCTCGACCCGAACAACGGCGAAAGCGCGACGCTCTTCGACAGCCGCCTGTCGTTCGGCTATGTGAACCGGCGCGCGAATGACGCGCTCAGCCTCGACCTGAGCGGGGTGCTGCGCGCCAATGAGCCGCCGGGAGGCAGCAACACGTTCGACGACCGCCGCGCGCGCATCGGCTATGAGCGGCAGGGGGTGAACAGCGCCCTGAGCTTCGGGGCCGACTACAGCCTTTCCTCGGTGGCTGCGCGTGATCCCTTCGATGACGGCTTCTTCGATGACGACCTGCCGGACGAGACGGATTTCAGCCGGGACCGGGGGGACGAGAAACGGATCTCGGCCCGTTTCGGCTTTGAAACCGGGCTGAACGATCCGATCGGCTTCATCCTGGAAGGGCGCTATCAGGAGCGCAGCTTTACCGGCACGACCGATCCCGATCTTTATGACACGGAAACCTTCAGCGTTTCGGGCACGACCCGTTTCACGCTCAGCCCGCTGACCCAGACGCGGCTGGTTCTGCGCTACGAGGATTACAGCGCCGCCGACGGGCCGCGGACCGACCGGCGGACCAGCAGCGTCAACCTGGGGCTCACGCAGGCGCTGTCGAAGGTGGACACGCTCGACGTATTGATCGGGTTCCAGAAGATCGAGACCGACGAGACCATCGGGGGCCTGCGCCGGAGCGATACGGATACCGGCCTGACCGGAAGCGTCGCCTTCACGCGGGAGCTTGCGCGCGGCACGCTCGGCACGACCTTCGATCTGAGCGAAAGCGTGAACGGGACCACCGCCACCTGGCTCGTCAGCCGCGCCCTGCCCCTGCCGCGCGGCGCGATCGAGGTCAGCCTCGGGGCGGCCAGCGACGTCTCGGACACGATCCGCCCGGTGGGCAGCGTCGAATTCACCCACCAGATGAAGCGCAGCACCCTGACCGCCTCGCTCGAGCGGCAGGTGCAGACCAGCTCGCGCTCGAACGAATTGCGGATCACGCAGGCCTCTCTGGGCTACACCTACGAGATCAATTCGCTGTCGGACCTGGAGTTCTCGGCGAATTTCGCGGAGTTCGCCCGGGCCGGCGGTCCGGCGGTGAACGACACCACCCGCGCCGACCTGCGCGCCGCCTATCACCGCGACCTCACCAGGAACTGGCAGTTCTCCACGGGGTACGAGTATCGCGTCCGCGACGAGGACGGGGTCGGCAGCGCCACGTCGAACCGGGTGTTCCTGACGCTGGAGCGGGACTTCGTCCTGCGCCCGTGAGGCGCGCGCACTATATGCAAGGGCGAAACAGAGTGTTCAGGGCGCTTCATACCCGGCGCCGGGGCATGTTTTGAATCGCTTCGGGACGGGTTTTCCGTTAAGTCGTCCGGGAGGTTGCGCCTGCCCCGCGGGCGCCGTGAAACGGTTGAACGGAGTGTGGTGACATGTCGGCGACGGATCAGGCTGGTTCGGGGTTTTGGGCCCGGTCCTTGAACCCGGCGGGTCTCTTGTGGTTCACGCTGCTTCTGGCGGGCTCGATCCCGATCTTCTGGATCGGGTTCGTTTCGCTGGCGCAGGCCTGGTCCACCGCCGAATACAGCCACGGGCCGCTCATCCCGCTCATTTCGCTCTATCTCTTTTTGCGCGAGATGCGCCGTCTGCCACCCCCCGCGCCGATGGTCCGGGATCGGGGTCCCGGCCTTGTCATTCTCGCCTTCGGGCTTCTGCTGGCCGTCGCCGGCAACCTGACGCGGATTCCCGACATCGTCACCTATGCCTTCATCATCTGGGTGGGCGGCGCGGTGCTGACGATCTTCGGATGGGAGCGGGGCAAGCTGCACCAGCTTGGCGTCGTGCATCTGATCTTCATGCTGCCCCTGCCCCAATTCATCTATCTCAAGATGACCATCTTCCTGCAGACCATCTCTTCGGAGATCGGCGTCTGGTTCGTGGCGCTGATGGGCGTGCCGGTCTACCTCGAGGGCAACGTGATCGATCTCGGCGTCTACAAGCTGCAGGTCGCCGAGGCCTGTTCGGGGCTGCGCTATCTCTTTCCGATCCTGAGCTTTTCCTATCTCTTCGCGATCCTCTATCGCGGGCCGGTGTGGCACAAGGCGGTGCTCCTGCTCGCCGCGGCCCCGCTTACCGTGCTGATGAATTCCTTCCGCATCGGCATGATCGGCGTGCTGGTCAACAGCTACGGGATCGAACAGGCGGAAGGTTTCCTGCATTATTTTGAAGGCTGGGTGATCTTCGGCGCCTGTATCGCGATCCTCTTCATCATGGCGGTGGCGCTCCAGCAGCTGACATCCGATCCCAAGCCGCTGTCGGAGGCCATCGATCTCGACACGACCGGCTTCGGCGCTATCCTCTCCCGCATCACCGGCATCCGCGCATCGCGCGGGCTGGCGGTTGCCGCGCTCCTGACCCTTGGGGTTTCGGTGGGCTGGATGCTGCAGCAGGGCAACGAACCGGCCCCGCTCGATCGCGATCCCTTCACGCTCTATCCGCGACAAATAGACGAGTGGTCCGGTACCTTCTCGATGCTGGATCCGGATATCGAGCGGGTTCTGGGGGCGACCGATTACCTCGCCGCCTCCTATCGCAACCCGTCTGAATCCGCCCCGGTCGAACTGTTCATGGCGTTCTACGAGAAACAGACCGAAGGGGACGGCATCCACTCTCCGGAGGTCTGCCTGCCCTCGGGGGGCTGGGAAATCTACAGTTTCGAGACCAAGACGGTGGACATGTCGGGCACCGGCTACGGCAGGTTCGAGGTAAACCGCGCGGTAATCCAGCAAGGGCTGTCGGAACAGCTGGTCTATTACTGGTTCGAACAGCGCGGCAAGCGCATGACCAACGATTTCAAGGCCAAGATGAGCGTGGTCTACGACAGCCTGATGATCGACCGCACCGACGGCGCTATCGTGCGCTACATCACCCCGATCCTGCAGGACGAGCCCGAGGGCGCCGCCGATGAGCGCCTGCAACGGCTCATGCGTGAAAGCCTGCCCAAGCTGCCGAGGTTCGTGCCGGGGTGAGTGAGAACATCAATCATTGATCTTGTTGTAAACAGCGTAATTAGTTGAAACCCAAAAGCGGCTTCTCAAGAACTGATTTCAGTCGGCGGTAGGTTTATAACTCTCTAGAGGTGTGGTGAAGATGAAGTTTAAGGAATGGGTATCGCAAAAGAGATCGATATTTCTTACGGGTGCTGGGCTTCAAAAGTCGGGGTTCTTCACAAAGTATAAGCACGTCGCGTCTGTGCCGGCTAACTTACCAGATTATGCCGAGGTAGAGGCGTTATTCGAATCAAAGGTCGAAAACTTCTCGAACATATTATCAGAATTTTCTTGCCATATCGGAGATCTGAAAGAAGAAATAGGTGACGGCGCGATTCCGTTTGAAGAAGAGGGAATGTTCCCCCCTGTTGATGTTGTTGTCGCTTATTATATGATTAGGAAGCATCAGCCACAGCGCGTTCTGGAGATTGGCTCCGGAGCCTCTTCCTATGTAATAGCGAGAGCTTTGAAGAAGAATAAGAGCGGAACGTTAACTTGTATTGACCCGGTCCCGCGACGATCGATAGCCGAAACTGGCGCCAACTTCATCCCCAGGGTTCTAAACTATGGCGATATTGACATCATTAACAAATTTTCCAGAAACGATATTTTATTCGTTGACTCCAGCCATATAATGCTCCCGGGTATGGATGTGGATATTCAGTTCAATCGCATGTTCCCGCGTCTTCCTTGTGGTGCCATTGTTCATGTGCACGATATCTTTCTGCCAGAAAATTATCCATTGGAATGGGGGCATCGTAATTATTCTGAGCAGAATGCATTGATCGGCTGGATAATTTCAGGTTTTTTTGAGGTCCTTTTTCCGTCTTTCTACGTTGCTACCCGAATGAGAGATGAATTGCAGAGGCAGCTTGGTGAATTGATGCCCGAAAAACCAGAGCGTAACGCAGGAAGTATCTGGCTGCGGCGAAGCAACATGGTTCCATAACACTGTTACACAAGACGGCTTTTCGCGGCTTTCTCGCTCTTGCTGACGGTGCTTGGCGAGCTTGGCTTTGCACGCTGAAAGTCCGCCCAAACTGCCTGGCTAAGTGAACGGCCTCTCGAAGAAACAGTCCCGCGCCAAGGATATATCGTTGCGGGAGATCTGTCGCATTCGGGCTACGCCTTGTGAAGTTGCACGAAATGGCGAAAATGTGCTGTAATTGCGGCATTTTTGAGGTAACGTTTTCGTTACCACCAGTTTCGGTGTTCTGTAGGAAGGATACGTAGTACGATGACGATCATGCGTTTTGTCGCCACCGGCGCCTTGGTATTGGCCGCCAGCCCCGCGATCTCCAGCACATTGCCGCCCACCGCTCTTTTGGAATCCAGCGGCGTTCTATCCCTCAATAGTGGAAGCGGCTTCGAGGCCAGGGGCGATCTGCGCGCCGAATATCGCGCGCCGCCGCCGAGAGCGCGGCCCTATATCTTCAGCACCAGCCTCAGCTTCGGCACGCTCAACGTGACGCCGGATGTCACGATCACGACGCCCGAGATCGTGATAGTCGACGAAATCTGCTTTGGCTCCCTCTGCTCCCCCGCCATGACGCTGCCGTCGCAAACCATCAATGTCAGCCCCGATGTTCCTCTCCTCGGGCTTGGCACGGTGTTCGAGGGCTCGGTGCGCAGCCCCGATC
This sequence comes from Roseovarius spongiae, assembly GCF_003651245.1. Classification (GTDB taxonomy): domain Bacteria; phylum Pseudomonadota; class Alphaproteobacteria; order Rhodobacterales; family Rhodobacteraceae; genus Roseovarius; species Roseovarius spongiae. The sequence continues at coordinate 16,436 of NZ_RAPE01000008.1, read as the reverse complement.
TGCCGCTGGGCGACGTCTTTGCGTTCGATTACGGCACGCCGCTTCTTGGCGCGCCGCTCAGCTTTGGCGATCTGGTGCAGAACCAGTTCGAGACCGGCGACGCGACGGTCAGCGTCACGGGCGGGGTCGGGCCGTTCAATTCCGTGTTCGATTACGACGGCGAGCTGCAGCCCGGGGGCGATGTGATCCTGGCCGAGTACGCCCTGGGCATCACCGGGCCCGGCATCCTGGGGGATATCGAATCCTTTGCGCTCGACCTGATCAACGACAACACGGATCAGCTGACCGGGCTGGCCTTCGATCTGTTCCTCGGGACCGACCCCTGTGGTGGTTACGGCGTGTTCGAGGCAACCTGCAACGCCCTGCTGGCCGGGCTTGACCCGGACTCGTTCGGGGTGACCGTCAACAGCCTCGGCACGCTCAGCGCCGATTACACGCTGAGCAAGTCGATCGTCCCGGTGCCGCTTCCCGCCGCTCTGCCCCTGATGGCCGGCGGGCTTGGGCTTCTGGGTCTGATGGGCTGGCGTCGTCGCCGTGACGTCGTGGCCTGACCACAGGTCAGCGCCGTGATCCTGGCGAGGCGGCCTTTCGGGGCCGCCTTTTTCCATTCCACCTCCCCTTTGGCTTGAGATTCCCGCCTCGCTCGCGCATCCAGTAAGAATGGAAATCCGCCCCCCCTTGCCTGCGCGTCGCGCGTTTCTCGCCAGTCATTGGGTGTTGCTCGCCATCCTCGCGATCTGTGTCACTGTCGAAGCCGTGCTGCAGGGGGCCGATTTCGGTCTTTGGGGCTCGCCGCGCTGGCGGGGGCTGGCCTATCAGTATGGCGGCTTCTGGCGCGGGCTTCTGGACAACTGGCGGCCCAACTACGCGGCGCAGCCCGTGGTGATGTTCGCCAGCTACGGTTTTCTGCACGGGGGCTTCACCCATCTTCTGGTCAACATGATCACGCTGGTCTCACTGGGGCGGCTGGTGATCGAACGCGTGGGGCAGTGGCGTTTCGCCGTGATCTATGCGCTTTCGCTGCTGGGCGGGGCCGCCGGCTTTGCGGCGCTCTCCGACGCCGTGCAGCCGATGGTGGGGGCGTCCGGCGCGCTCTTCGGTCTGGCGGGCGTGCTCACGAGCTGGGAATATACCGCGCGCCGCCTGATGCGCGAGGGGATGGGGCCGGTGCTGCGGGTGATCGCCCTGCTCATCGGGCTCAACATCGTCATGTACTGGGCCATGGGCGGCAACCTCGCCTGGGAGACCCACCTGGGGGGCTTCCTGGCCGGCTGGGCCGCGGGGTGGCTGATACGGGTGCGCGACGTATAGACCTGCCGTCATTTCTCCGTGGAAAGAATGAACGCGCGCAACCTGTCGGAGAAGTCGGCGGCGGCGAAGGGGTCGATCGTGGCGATCTGCAGGGACTCGCCTTCCGCCAGGGCCCTGTCGAGGCAACCGGCCAGATCATGTTCGTCGCGCGCCTTGTGAAGGCCTGGATGGGCTCCCAGTCTTTCGACCGTTGCAAGCTGGTGGTCGCTCCTGTGCTCCCCGTATTTCACCTGCCGCGGCATGATGCAGATCTGTTTGCCCCGCGTCAGGGCGGTCAGGATCGTTCCCATCCCGGCATGCGAAACGATCAGGCGGGCTTTTTCGAAGATCTCGGCGTATTCCGCCGGCGACAGGCGCGTCCTGGTCTCGAAGTTTCGCGGCCGGTACGGCGCCTCGGGCGGGGACAGGACCTGTCCGAAAATCTCGCAGCCCGGCTGCGCGGCCTCCGCCCATGCATCCACGGCCCTGACCAGCCGGTCAAAGGGGAGTTGCGTGCCGGTCGTCAGGAAGATCACAGAACTCTCCCCATGAAATGCGGCCCGTCGGATTGGGCCAGATGTTCCCACTGCGTGAGCCACAGATCGGCATACTTGCGCACTTCCTTGCCGGATTTCGACAGCTTCTCGGCGTTGGCCATGCTGTCGACCCAGATGGTTCGCGCCTTGATGAGCTTGCCGAACCGGAGGGCGAAGTAACCGGGCGCGGCGCCCGTGGTGATGATCACATCGGGGCGGTGCCGGAGCACGGCGAAAAGCACTTCGAAAAGCTGACGGGCGAGGCGTGCCTTCTCAGTCAGATTCGCATCCGTGACCGATATGAATTTCGGCGACGGGGCGCCCTCGTCCCGGGCCATGGTTTTCACGATGTCGCAAAGGCCGGGCTCGGTGGTCATGTAGACGACGTCCAACCCGTCCCAGGCCTTGCGCAGCCGCATCAACTGCACCCAATGTCCCCCGGCGGACGCCACGACCATGAGTTTCGGGGGTGACCGCATGTCGGTACTTCCTCGGATGACAATACTCGCAATAAACGACATATATTACAATCTGCCGGGAACGGCCCGACAAGAACCAAACTCATGGCAATTTTTGACGCCGACATCAACTCTTGTTGTTCAGCTTCTCCATCAGATCGCCAAGCGCCGCCTCGTATCGGGCCAGTTTCTCCAGCCCGGTCCCAAGCGCCGCCTTCTGCGCCTGCGCCAGCTCCGAGCGGCGCTCAAAGGCGTCGAAGATGCGCGCCAGGATATCTTCGGCGCTCTGGGTGGTGCAGTCCACGGTCTCGTCATAGCCCAAGGCCCCGAAGAGCCCCGCGAATTTGCGGCTATAGGCCATCGGCACCACAGGCGTCCCCGAGGAGAAGGCCGCGACACAGGCATGCATCCTTGCGCCCACGAAGAAATCCATGCCCGCAATATAGCTCTTGGCCTCCGAGGGCGAGGTGAAGGCCGGAGCGACCGTGACGGAGGGGAATTCCTCGCTCAGCCTGACGCTCGCGGCGTAGTCATCCTCGAGACTGTCGTGCGTCCATGAGATCACATGTGGCACGAGATGTATCTCGCATGGCTCGGGGTGATCCTCGAAACGTTGCAGGATGTCGCGCATCAGTTGCGGATAATCCATCTTGAGCCCGAACATGTTGTTGCGGGTATAGCCGCCGCTCATCAGCAGGCCGGAAACGTTGACGCCGATCCTGACAGGCCCGCCCTCAGGCCGCGCGGGGGGCGGCTCGTAAGGCAGGCGCAGCGCCACGTCGGAGGCCTCGATGATCTCTCCCTTGATGCCCATGTCGCGCAGGCAGGCGGTGGACAGGCTGTCTCTCGTGGTGGCGATGGCGCTGAGCCGGATGGTCTGACGGGCGAGGAAGGTCGAGAGCCTGCGCCTGAACGGGCCAAACGTCTGGGGGGCGAGCACGAGCGGCCGGCGCGCCAGATGCGTCAGATATTTCATCAGGAACATCTGCGTGAGGCGGCGCCGGCCATAGATATCGGCGAAACTGTCCCCGCCGCCGATATCGATCACCATGTCGCTGTCGCGTATGGCGCGGAAGAAATCCAGCGGCTTGCGCAGGGGGCGGGTTGTCCGGATCGAGACATCCTCGCCGGTGACGTAGGGGGGGCGTTCGGAGATGCTGTCGATGACCTTGATGCGGATGGGGATGCCGCGCGCCTTGGCGATCCGCCGCAGGATCGCGACTTCCGACACGCTCAGCGCCCCGACGCCCATGTTGTCGTTGCTGGCGGAATGCATGATCAAGGCGATCGTGAGCACAAAGACATCCTGAAAAGACCGGAGAAAAGATTGTTCCTGAACCGGTTAGCACAATCCCGCAAGGCCGGTAAGAGCGGAGTGACGATCTTTGCCGCGCTTACCCCCGCCCCGAGGTCCGCTGCCGGAGCACCCGGCGCAGCATGCCCAGGAAGTTCCTGAGATTGCGGGAGACGGGGTTCTGCCGCGCGGCGCGCCAGAGTTGCAGGCCCCGGTACCGCGGTATGGGACGCCCGGCGAGGCGCAGGGCCGCCAGGCGCGCCAGCAGGGCCCGCCGGCGCTCCCGCTGCCCCGGCTGGATCGCGGCAAGCTGCGCCACGTCGAAGGGTGCGGTCCTGATCCGCCCCGCGGCCACGGTGGCCTCCAGGAGCCGCGCGCCGAGCGCCGTCCGGCTGACGATCAGGCTGACCCCCTCCGCCTCGTCGAAGACCGGATAGCCGGCGGCGTCGCTTTCCCAGGCGTCCGCGCAAACGATGTCGGCGGCCTTGCCGGCACCGTCGGCGCAGATCTTGCAACGGTGCTGGACATGTTTCGAGAGAATGCCGCCCCAACTGTCGTGATAGCTCATCGAGCGCTCACTGCCGTCCTGAAGCGTGGCGGTTGCCCGGCCCGGCCATCCCTGACCCCGATAGCGGAACTGCGCGACCTTTTCCGGCTTGGCTCCGATTGCGGTCAGTATCGCACGCGCGCCGGTCTCCGAGGGCACTCCTGCGCAGAAGAAAGAAAGCATCACCGGGAAGGCCGCGGCGATCTCGGGTCGCTCCTCGGCCAGCACCCGCAGCGCCACCACATCGCAGGGCTTGCCGACAAAGGCATGACGCCGCCCGGACGCCACGAATTCGTGCAATCGCGCCAGCGGCGCCGAGGGCGCATAGCGCGATCCGGCTGCGGCAAGGATATCCGCGCGACTCTGGCTAACCACCGTGCGGTTGGCGATCGGGTTTTCGGGGTCAGCGGCGATCTGCACCACGGCGTCGACCTCTCCGCTTTCGAGCAGGTGGACGAGCAGCCCCGACAGCGCCCCGCCCGACGCCCCGGCAAAACGCAGTTCGGGATCGGTGGACCAGCCGGTATGCATTTCGAGATAAGGCCCCCAGAGGATATGATTGGTGCGTTCCCCGGCTTCGACGACCTGGCTGAGTGCAGGGCAAAAGCGGGCGAATTTTTCCTCCTCGACTGCATTTAGCGGCGCGATCTCTTTTGGGCGCAGAAATCCTGGAGGCGATGCGGCCATTGCCAGCTTGTCGGGAAAGACCCCGGCGCAGGCCCCGCAACCAGCGCAGAGATCTCCCCGTGCAATGCGACGCAGGGGCTTGCCGGGCCGGGGAATGTGCATGACAGGCGCGCTTCCTTCTGCGGATCGATCAGAAACCATCGCACCATTCCGCCCTGCGCTTCCAGACATTGCGCCATGCCAGAGCCGTGTCGTGGAAACGGTCCATGCGGGGCAGAGAGATGATAACGGACAACGCCAGATGACGGGACAAGGGCCAGAGTTTGAGCAAAAACAGACCCAACCTGAGCGTGGAGGGAGAAAAGTGTCGCTTTATGAGTTCGGCCTTGGCGCGCAAAATACGCACCAGCTTGTCCGAGCGCGCTTTCTCCGACGCACCGCCATAATGGATGATCGTTGCCTCCGGCGTTATAGCCGGGCGCACTCCAATATCGCGGGCACGCAAGCACAAGTCGGCCTCCTCACCATACATTGTAAAAACAGGATCGAAACCGCCCAATCGGTCCCAAGTCTCGCGAGAAATCAGGAATAAACAGCCAGTGACGATATCGACGTCGCGCACATCATCTCGACGCCAGCCGCCATAAGCTTCCACATTGAAGAAACTGGAGTTCCGAAAGATTACAGCCAGGCCAGATGCGCGGCAGAAAAGTGACCAGGGCGTTTGACGATGCCAGCATGAGGACGGATTCAAACGCCCGTCTGCATAGAGCGTCCGTCCGCCCCAGATGCCGGCCTCGGGGCGTTGATCGCGGAAGGCCATGAGCCTGTCCAGCGCCCCGTCGAGCACCACGGTATCGGGGTTAAGTAGCAATAGCCACGGGGACCGGCAGTAAGGCAGGGCCACATGATGGGCCGGGCCGAACCCGTGATTGACGCTTTCAGCCACCAGCGTCACCTCGGGAAAATCTTGCCGGATCGCCTCTGCCGACCCGTCGGTTGAGGCGTTGTCCAGCACCACGATCTCGAAATCACCTTTTGTCTGCGCGTAGACGGAAGACAGGCAGGCCAGCGTCATGTCTCTTGTGTTATAGCTGATGATGATGATGGAAAACTCAGGGAGGGTCGAAGTTTCGTATGACATGACGCATCCTGAGACAGACAATAAAATACTTCTCACGCTGAACCGCTCTTATCACCGAGCCGTTCCTGCTCTCAACCGGCTTGTTCACGCGGGGCCGTCTCTGCGTGAACCCGTTGAATGCAGCAGGCAGAAACAGCGATTGTCTTGGCCGGGTTTCAAGCTTACCGTGCGCGCCTGATGGACAGGGCGTTGGGTAGAGATATGGATGTGAAACCCGAACTTTTCGGACAGCGTCTCGGGCTCCGTCTGGTGACACCGGAGGATGCCGCGTTCATCTATGGGCTGCGCACCGATCCCGCCTACAATCAGCATCTTTCCCGAGTGACAGGAACGATAGAAGACCAGCGAGCATGGATCCATGCTTACAAGGCACGCGAAGCGGCTGGCGAAGAATATTATTATATCATCGAACGTCGCGATAACGGGCGACCTTGTGGGGTTGTGCGGCTCTATGACATAGAGGGCGATTGTTTCACATGGGGCAGCTGGATTCTGAATGCGGACAAACCGCCCAGAGCGGCGCTGGAAAGCGCGCTCTTGTCCTTTTGCGTGGGTTTCGAGGGGCTGGGCCTGCAACGCGTGGTCCTTGACGTGCGCCGCGCCAATGCCCGCGCCATCGCCTTCTACCGCCGCTTCGGTATGAGCGAGGCTGGGCAGGACACCGAGAACCTATACTTTACGCTGAGCCGTGAAGATTTCCGCAAGAACAGGGACGAGTTCATGAGGATATTGCAGGGGCAGGCGGCATGACGGGAGCCGAAGATTGCATCATCCCGGCGAACGTAACCATTGAGGCGGGCGTACGCCTTGGCCCGAGGGTGGTGTTCGTCGAAGATGTCACCCGGCCCATATTGGTGCGCGGCAGCGCCATCATCGAAGCGGCGGCGGTCATCGGCGGGGGCGTTGAAATCGGGCAGGGCGCGCTGGTGCGCGCCGGTGCGGTGGTGCTTCGCTCGGTGCCGCCCAATGCGATTGTCGAAGGCAATCCCGCGCAGGTCGTGGGCTATTGCAGTGATCCCGAATCCGGATCGCGCCCGACCATCACCAACAAGGATCATTCCGATTTCACCGGCATGACCGCACCGGCGGTGATTGATCTGGGTGTGGGTGACGGCGCAATGTACCTGATGCGCCGGGTTGTTGACGCGCGTGGCGGGCTGACGGTGGGTGAGGTGGCCAAGGAACTGCCCTTCGCACCCGCACGCTATTTCCTGGTGTTTGATGTGCCGTCGAGCGAATTGCGCGGCGAACATGCCCATCGGCAATGTCACCAGTTCCTGATCTGCGTTCATGGATCGTGCCGGGTGCTGCTTGACGATGGCGACCGGCGCTGCGAGGTCACGCTGGACCGGCCTGACCTGGGGGTTTACATGCCGCCGATGATCTGGGGTACGCAATACCGCTATTCGCGCGATGCGGTACTGCTGGTCTTTGCCTCGCATGGCTATGACGCGGCCGATTACCTGCGGACCTATGACGATTTTACCTCTGCCCGACATAAGGCGCATTCATGATCCCCTTTCTCGACCTTGGCGCGGCCTATCGCGAACTCAAGACCGACATCGACGCCGCCGTGGCGCGAGTGCTGGACAGCGGCTGGTATATCCTCGGCCCAGAGGTGGAAGCATTCGAGGCCGAATGGGCGGCCTATTGCGGCGCGGATCACGCGGTGGGGCTGGCCAATGGGCTGGATGCGCTGATTCTCGCGCTGCGCGCACTCGACATCGGACCGGGGGACGAGGTGATCGTGCCTTCGAACACCTATATTGCAACCTGGCTGGCGGTTTCGGCCGTGGGGGCCACACCCGTGCCCGTGGAACCCGATCCCGCCACCCACAATATCGACCCCGCCCGCATTGCCGCCGCGATTACGTCGCGCACCCGTGCGCTCTTGCCCGTGCATCTCTATGGCCAACCGGCCGACATGGACCCGATCCTGGAGATCGCCAGCGCCCATGGTCTGACCGTGGTTGAAGATGCCGCACAGGCCCATGGCGCGCGCTACAGGGGCCGGCGCATCGGCGCGCATGGCGATATCGTATGCTGGAGCTTCTATCCCGGCAAAAACTTGGGCGCACTGGGAGATGGCGGCGCGGTGACCACCCGCCACGCCGATCTGGCCGACCGGGTACGGGTGCTGCGCAATTACGGCAGTCGGGTGAAATACATCAACGAAGTGCAGGGGGTGAATTCGCGTCTTGACCCCATCCAAGCCGCCGTGCTGCGGGTGAAACTCGCTCACCTAGACGCTTGGACCGACCGGAGGCGTGCAGTAGCACGAACCTATGCGGCGGGGCTGGGGGATGCGGAAGTGATCCTGCCGCATGTGCCAGCCTGGGCGGAACCGGCCTGGCATCTTTACGTGGTGCGCAGCCCGTCGCGCGATGCGTTGCAGGCCCGGCTGACCGAGGCAGGGGTGGGTACGCTGATCCATTACCCCATACCGCCGCATATGCAGGCGGCCTATGCCGGGCTGAAGCTGGCGCCCGAAGCATTGCCTTTGGCGCGGCAACTGGCGGATGAAGTGCTGAGCCTGCCGATCGGACCGCATCTGGAAGGGGTGGACATGAAATCTATATGTCAGGCGCTGTCGACAGGGGGCTGACTTGGATCTGCAATTCATAAAAAAGCGCCTGAAAATCAAATTTCGCACGCGCCCTTACCGGTTTTTGATGAAAAATGGCATATGGAAAGTCAATGAAAGGTTTGTGGTTCTCGTCAATTCCAAAAATGACCATGTCGACAGTTTTGCCGAAGTTTATCTCCAGAAGAGCGCCTCAATATCCAAGGGGATTAAAAGAATAGTAAAATCAATAATCAAGAACGTAAGTGGCGCACAATACATGTATGTGTCTGGCGGCAAAAAGATGTCGCAGGCTTCTGCGCTTTATATTTCCAGAACGGGGCATATAAAGTTTTTCGATATTGAAAACAGCAAAGTACTTACCACAACGACCCGAAAAGAGTGGGATTCGCACAATTCCCAGATGAATATAGCGCTCTACAGATACTTCGAGAAGCCGGAGGCAAGGCTTATTGAAACCCCTGCGGGACTGTTTCGTCAAGAAAGTTTTGTTACGGCACCCCCTCTCGGGCTGCTGCCAAAAGACAGGAAGATGCAGGCGTTACACAAGATATGCCGAGCATACACAAGGTATATCAAAGAACACAAGGAACCGCCGCAGCCTGAATTGATCATGCGTTGTTATGATGAGGTAAAAAACCACTTAACGCCTGATATACAGAAAAAGTATGCCAGCTATCACGATTGCGTCAGGGACGTTTCAGAACGATATCATTTTATCAAGTCCCATATGGATTTCAATGTCGCAAATCTGCTCTTTGATGAGAAGGTGTGGCTCGTAGATCTAGACGATGCAGGGTTGAGCCTGCCGTGCCTTTACGATCTGAACAACTTGGCGCTTAACGAGATTTTTGAACGCCGCGATCTTCTCATTTTAGATGAATTCTATTCCGGTGACCTGCGTTGCGACTTTCAAGAGGCGGTCTCGGCGGCGATTGTGGAACCCCGTCCGAAAGACTATCAGGTGGCTATATTCATCAATTTTTTCATGCGCGAGGCTAGGATCATATCTGATCCACTTCTGAAAGGGGTGGATTGGAACAGAACTAATGCTCATTGGAAGCTTTTGGAAAAAAATTTCTCTTGGTGGTGAAATATCTTAACCTTTAATATGGAGAGGCATGATGCCGGAATATCGAAAGCTTCTGAAGGATTTCGCCAGGAAAGTGCTTCTAAAAAACAGGGGCGATACCTATAATCAAGATGGTGTCGTATTCTACGATCCGAATGGAAACGAGGTCGTCAATGCGGGCTTCCAGAGCTATTACAGGGAAAACCGTGGAGAGATCAGGAAGGGCATTGTTCCAGAACGATATGTCAGGATCTCTAAGATCGTACCTGGGAAAAATATTCTTGAGATTGGTTCTGCGGATGGTACGCAAAGCCTTACTTTGGCGCGGGACGGCAAGCGAGTTTGTGGCATCGAGTTGATGTCACTGCAATTCGAGGAAGCCCTGTCGCTGAGAGAAAGTTGGCGAGATATGGGAGTTACGGTTGAGGATTGTGAGTTCATGAATGTCGATATAATGAAAAGTCTTGAAATCCTCGATTGTTTTGACACTGTTCTGATCAGCCGTGTTCTTTACCATCTTCGGGCTGATATCGAACCTCTTTTCCGGAGCATAGCAGATAGCAAGGTAAGGAATGTGGTACTAATCGGCTGCCCCTTGAGGGAAGCAAGATGGCGGGAGAAGGGCGTCACCGGCGATACTCTGGGAAAGTATGCCTATTATGCGTCCCGGGAAGGGATGGAGGATATTCTGAAACGGTGTGGGTTTGAAATAATACATTCGGAGCCCTCTGCTGTTGGAATGGTTCCGACCGTGGTGAGCTCACGCTCCGTCGGTATGTGATCGGATGTCCGCGCGCGACCTCCTGAAATCCATGGTGATCATCGGCAGCGCGCAGGCGGTGCGGATCGTAATCACCGTTCTTAGGGCCAAGCTGGTGGCAATTTTGCTGGGGCCCGCGGGGATCGGCCTGCTCAGCGTTTTTAACAACCTGCGCGAGATGGCGTCCATGGGTGCGGGACTGGGGCTGGGGATGAGCGGCGTACGTGAAATCTCTAGCGCCAAAGACGAGGAGGCGGTGCTGTCGCGGGTGCGTCGGGTGCTGTTCGGCGCGCTGCTGTTACAGGGGGCCGCCGCCATGAGCCTGATCTGGCTGGCGCGCGAGGCGCTGTCGCGCTGGCTGCTGGGCAGTATCGATCACAGCATGGAAGTGGGCCTTGTCGGCGTGGCCGTCTTCCTGTTTCTGGTGGCGGGGTCGCAGACGGCGCTCTTGCAGGGGCTGCGGCGGATCGCCGACCTAGGGCGGGTGACGATCTACAGCACCGCCGTGGGCAGCGCGGGTGGGCTGGTGGCGGTCTGGATCTACGGGCAGGCCGGGCTGATCTGGCTGGTCCTGCTGCCGCCCGCGGCCAGCGCCCTTGTCGCCTGGCGCTACACAAGCCGCTTGCCGCGCCCTTCCACCTCGCCGATGACGCCGCGCAAGATCTGGCAGGCCTGGCGGCCGATGGTCAAGCTGGGGGTGGTCTTCATGCTGGGGGCACTGGCCACGACCGTCACACTTTTGCTGGTGCGCGCGCGCATTACGCAGGATCTGGGTCTTGATGCGGCCGGACAGTTTGCGGCGGCCTGGAGCGTGACTATGATCTATGCGAGCTTCCTGCTACAGGCGATGGGAGCCGATTATTTTCCGCGCCTGACCGAGGTGATCGGGGACCGCGACGCGGCGAACGCGCTGATGAACGATCAGATGCAACTGGCGTTGGCGCTTGGCGGGCCGCTTCTGCTGGTGATGATCGGTTGCGCGCCTTGGCTAATCTGGCTGCTTTACTCCGCTGAATTTGATCAGGCTGCGATGCTACTGCAATGGCAGATGGTGGGCAATGTGTTCAAGTTGGCCTCATGGGCGCTGGGCTTTGCCTTCGTGGCGGCGGCGCGGTCGGGTATATTTCTGATCCGGCAGTTGATGTTCAACGCGTTGTTTTTATCGATGATCTGGTTCGGCCTACCCGTGCTGGGGCTCGAGGTGGCAGGCGTGGCCTTTCTGCTGGCCTACGTAATCCATTTCGCGGTGGTGACCGTTCTCGTGCGCCGCCTGCACGGATTCCGTTGGGAAGGGCTGTCGCTGCAACTGGCGGGAGCCCACGCCATGCTGGCGCTGGGGTTGCTGGCGCTGTCGCTCACGCTGCCGCTGGCCGGGGCGGCGGCGGGGGTGGTACTGGGGCTTGTGACCGCCTTTGTCGGCGGACATATCTTGCTCACCAAGATCAGACCGCACGGGCGGCTTGTCTCAAGGATGGCGCGGATCTATGAGTTCGTTGGCTGGCCGGTGAAAGAGGGATCATGACCGAGACGACAGGACGCCCGCTCGTAACCTTCGCGGTGATCGCCTACAATCAGGAGCGGTACATCCGCGAAGCCATAGAAGGCGCCTTCGCGCAGACCTACGAGCCGCTGGAAATCATCCTGTCGGATGATTGTTCCCCGGATCGCACATATGAGATCATGCAGGAAATGGCCGCAGCCTATGACGGGCCGCACAGGGTGGTCCTAAACCGCAACGAGCCGAATCTCGGCATGGTGCCCCATATCGACCGGGTCATGGAGATTGCCACGGGTGGGTATGTTCTGATCAATGCTGGAGATGATGTTTCGTTACCGAAACGTGCTGAAAAGCATGCGAAAGTCTGGATTGAGTCAAGCCGCTCCATCAAGCTGATCCACTCCATTGCTTATCGTGTGACCAAGGATCGTGTGAAATTTGGAATGCGGCGTCCCAATCCACGGATCATCGAGTCGCCGACACCTCTTACTCTTGTGAAATACAGAACCTGCGCTTTGGGCGCGACCGTCGGTCTCGATAAGGAAATTTTTGACAAGTTTGGCCCTTTGGGAGGGGCCAAGACCGAAGATCGCATTATGGCATTCCGTGCAACGCTTCTCGGCGAGATTCACTTCATTGAAGAGCCACTTGTAGAATACAGAATGGGTGGAGTTTCTGAAGGAAATGAAAATATGACTGGGCTTTCCCTTTTGTATGGAATTGGCCATACTGGCAGGTACTGGGCGATTTCAAACGATGAACACATTCTCGAGGCATATTCCGATTTCGAGTATCCAGATAAAAGTGAAGTCGAAGACATCTGTCGTCGCAGACTTCCAGTACTCAAGTTTGCAACCGAGCTGGCGCAAACAAGCCATATCTCCAGATTTTTAATGGCCCCAAGGGCTCTGAAAATTAGCATGGCGAGCAAAAATTTGGCAGCCTTGGTCTACTGGGTGTCGTATACATTTGATTTCTTATATATCCCGTATGTAAATGCGAAAAATAACATTAAGATACAACTCAAGCGTTTTATTCGCGCATATACGTAATGACACGTCAAAAGCGTGACCAAGGTCTGGAGATAAATTTGAGAGAAAACCATGTCCCTTCTGTTTCTGTCGTTATCCCGACCTATAATCGTGCCACAACATTGCCACGCGCGATCAAGAGCGTGTTATCACAGGACTACACTGATCTTGAGTTGATCATTGTGGACGATGCATCCAGCGATGACACAGCCGAGGTCCTGTCACGTTTCGAAGACCCCCGCTTGCGGGTGATTTTGCATGACCACAATAAGGGTTTTGCGGGCGCTCTCAACACTGGCGGCTACGCGGCGCGAGGTGATGTCATCGCCTTCCAAGACAGTGATGACGAATGGCTCCACGGCAAGCTCTCGCGGCAGATGCAGGAGCTTTCTGCAGCGCCGGACGACTGTGTCTGCGTCTACTGCATAAAGATCGTGTATGGTCGCGACCCCGATTACGTGCGAGGAAAGCGGCGCATCGTATGCGTACCAGGGCCAGAGATCGAGGAGGTTTCCGGCGATATGCGACTTGCGCTGGCGCGGACGAATTTTGTCAGCACCCAGACGATCGTCTGTAGGAAAGATGCGTTTCTGCGCGCCAAGGGCTTTGATGAGCGCCTTTATAACAGCGTTGATTGGGATTTCGCGTCGCGTCTTGCCACACTGGGAAGCTTTGCTTTCGTCGATGAGCCGCTGGTCAACACGTATATTCAGAAGGATAGTATCTCCACGCTGTCGCGTAAGGCTCCCTACAGCCAGTTGATCATTTCCAACAAGCTCAAGCGCAGCGGTATACCCGCGACGGTTCAGGCCGATCGTTGGGCCCGTTTGGGGATCACAATGGGACGGCTTGGATATCCGCGCCGAGGCGAAACCCTGATCCGGGCATCTCTCGCAGCACGTCCCCTTGTCGCAAAAAGCTGGGGTCGCCTATTTCTGAACCGATTGAAGCGCTTTCGCTCAACGCACTGAGCTTGTCCTTGCCGGCTTTCTCGCCCGTTCGCGATGACGGGAAACGAGTATACCCGACAGATCGTGCATCTTGGAAGGCGTTATCCGTCGCACCTTCTTGACGTTCGGTCGTCTCATCCCAGTCGAGAATCCATACTCCACTGGCCAGCAGAAACATAAACAGAACATAAGTAGCATCCCAGTAGTGCACCGTCCAGCCTGCCATGAACAGGCCGAACATCGTGATGAGATATCCTGTGCGATACCAACTCACCCGGTCGCTCAGGCCGCGTCGATAGGCGACTGGCAAGAAGATCAGGAAAAAGAGCACCAGCCATAGAATCCAGACCGGGATGCCATGCCGGACTGCGCCGACAATCCAGAACATGTCCATGCTGTCGGACATCCAGTAGGGGCGCGTCCAATCGTTGAACCCATTTCCGAACAAGGGATGGGCGAAAATATTGTCGAGGCCGAATTGCCAGATACGGATACGATTATAGGCCGTATCCTTGCTGAAGGCGAGATACTCGATCACGACGTGAAACGGCGTGCGATTCGAGATCATGTCTACCACAACGAATCCCGCCGCCGAGAGCCCGGCAAGTATGTGCCAACGCTGTCTGTAGGATGTCATCATCCCGTCCCAGATGATCATGTTGAGCTGCGCCATCAGAGCCACCAGTGGCCCCGAGGACATGGATGTTGCCCCCAAGAGCGCGATCAACAACATCCGGCCCATACGCGCCGCCCAGCGTAGCCCGTAGCCCAGAACATAATAGATGAGCCCGCTCAGACACAGGAAGAATACACCAAAATGGATCTGATGTGCGAACGGCCCCTGAACCCGATTGAGGCCTAACCGCGGCCTCATTTGATTATCCCAATATGTCGGCCCGATCTTTGAGAAAAAGGTAAGAATGATATTCTCGGCAGTTATGGTCTGGTAGATGGCAAAGGGAACCATCACGATCCCCAAAATGAAAAACAACCGGACCATTGAATAAAGCGCTTCTGGTGTGCGTATGTAACAACGTCCCAGAAGGTAGGCTCCTAGCGTCTCGACCCAGAATATGCCGATCGTCTGGTACATCTCGCCCATACCGTGCACGACGGTGAATGAGAGCGATGACCAGAGACAGATAGCCACCACACAGATATCCGGCAGCCGGATACGCCCCGACCGACCGCTCAACCAGAAGAATACTGCCGGGAAGAACGCGATGAGCAGCACCAGCCGATAGACGGACAAACGCAGGGGACCGACATATACGAAAAGCGGGATGATCAGCCCAATGATGAAGAGCCAGATCCAGATAGAGAGGTGGCCTTGGCTTTGAGTGATACCTCCCCGCCTCATGCGCCGTACCGGGCCCTCATCCTCTCCGGCCAGTTCCGCTACCACGCCATTACCTTTCCGACTTCACCGCTCTGCCCCAGCAAACCGCATCAGTGAGACTGATACAACGATCCGCCATTGGAATAAATGCCGTCCTTCTGATCATCTATGCATAATCCGTTCTGGCGACCGCAGCCTCTACCAGGCGTCATGACGCCGTTGACCTGCCACTGAACTTTCATCCAGCCGCGACTTGAGCCCGGTTGGTGTTTACGCCGATTGGCACAGGTTTAGCAATCGCCCGGCGCGCGGAGCTTTCATCTCGCGCAGCGGGACGGGCGATTGCGGTCGTTAGGGTCCGTGCATAGGCAGCCGGGGTCTGGTAGTCCAAAGCCGAATGCGGGCGTTCGGTGTTGTAGTCGGTGGCCCAGGCCGCGATCACGGCTCGCGCGTGAGCCAGGTTGCGAAAAATGGTCTCGTTGAGCAGTTCATCGCGCATGCGGCCATTGAAGCTTTCTACGAAACCGTTCTGCATCGGTTTGCCTTGCGCGATGTAATGCCATTCTACCTTGTGCTCGGAACACCACTTCAGGATGGCGTTCGAAGTTAGCTCCGTGCCGTTGTCGCTGACAATCATGCCGGGCCGTCCGCGACGCTCGATCAGGATCGTCAGTTCACGCGCGACCCGGCGGCCCGAGATCGAGGGTGAGCCATTGAGCCGCCATCGGTTCAAGGCCAATGGCGAACGGATCGCAGCGAGGCACTCCCGGGTGACGTCGTCGACAATGTTGAGGACCCGGAAGCGCTGACCATTTGCGAACTGGTCATGGACGAAATCCAGAGACCATCGCGCATTGGCCCGCGCCTCGACCAGGATCGGCGCCCGCGTCCCGGCTGACACCTGTCCATTTCCTCGGACCTCGCTGCGAAAGGCGCAGCGCGATCGGCATTGAAGTTTGACCCCCTATCGGCGTCCAATATTGACCCCCTTGTGCTGAGCAGGCTCGGCGCTGCGTAGCCCTCACATAGCGCAGCGGCGGCGGGCCTGCGGTGTTTCGGGTTGGCGCTATGCGCGGTTCTTGAAGCGCCAGCTTTCGTTTCCGGTTTCGACGATCTCGCAGTGGTGCGTAAGCCGGTCGAGCAACGCGGTTGTCATTTTGGCATCGCCGAAGACGCTGGGCCATTCGCCGAAGGCCAGGTTGGTTGTGACGATGATGGATGTGCGTTCGTAGAGTTTGCTGATCAGGTGGAACAGGAGCTGTCCGCCGGTCTGGGCGAAGGGCAGATAACCCAGTTCATCGAGGAT
>NZ_RAPE01000007.1 GCF_003651245.1 Roseovarius spongiae | reverse complement strand
TGATCCTCGACGACATCATGGAAACTTTCGACGACACGCGCGCCCGGGCCGCGCTGCAGCTATGCGCCGAGATCGGGGCAAGTGGGCAGGCGATCCTATTCACGCACCACGCGCACCTGGTTGAGATGGCCCGCGCCGCAGTTCCGGGTGTGGCCATTGTAGATATGCCAACCTGACCGACCGAGCCTTCATCTCTTGGCAGAACCTCGCCTGTTGCGGGATAGGACTGCCAGATGGACCGGCGGCGCGGATACAGCCCGAACGCCGTGGCGGGCAATACCAAGTGGGGCGCTAGGCTGTCACTATGCAGATCGTCGTTGAAAGACGCTTGTCAGATGGAGGAAGAGAGTGAGTTTTTCAGTCTGGTGGATCGTTGGCGGTGTTGTCCTTGTCATTCTCGGACTCTCGGTCTGGAAGTCGAGTAAGGCGGCCCGACAACGCCGGCATCTTGATGAGACCCGGCCGTTAATCAAAGTGGCAAAACCCAAGGGGCCTTCCCGCGCCGAGCAACGCGGATTGCGGGCTGCGGTTTCGATGGGTTGGGAAGTTCATAAGTTTGGCGACAATGCACCCGCGGGCGACTGGGTACAGTGGACGATCGGAAGCGGATGGTTCGACGTCCAAGGTCTCTTCAATCGCAAGGAGGGAGTAAGAGAGTTTCTTCGACTAGCAGCTCAAGCCGACCTGCTGGGCGAGCCTTTCGGGGCATTGCTTAACCCCGTGCACGACAACAAGCATGACAAGAACGCCATGCAGGTGATCGGCATCCTTGGTCCGCACGAAGCGCCGACGTCACGGGTCTTCTTGGGCTATGTGCCCGCCGATGTGGCGGCCGAGGTCGCAAGCTTTCCGGAGGGGATGCCAATTGCCGTGGAACTGAAGAAGTCCCGGATCGGGGAGGTCGACGTCATCTTGAACTGCGCAGGTTTGTGGCCACCGGCCAAGCAGCGCCAGGAGATGGGACTTGAGACGGCGCCATCGAAACCTGTAACCAGAGTGGACGAGAACGCACTCGAGCAGCTCGATGCCTTGATCGAGCGGATGAATGTGATGCCTGCCCTCACGGCGAAGCAAGCGGCTGCGAGACAGAAAAAGAACAGGATCGATTTCATCAAGGACGACGAGGCTACGATTCAGCGCAAGTTGGCCGAACTGGAGGCCGACAGATCACCTTCGGTTCTAGAGGACCCCGGCGGCTTCAAACAATACGACAACGACCTCGCCAAGCAGGTGGAGATCGTCAGCGAGGGACTCGATGGATGGAGACGGTCCGGCATGACACCCGCGCCATACTATTCCTACCGGATTGCTGTGATCCTTTCGAAGCAGAAAGATGTTGAGCGCGAGAAGGCTTTCCTAGCCGCCTGGTGCAGGCATTTCTCCGAAGTTGGTGTCGGGCAGCGCTATGCGGTCTTGGTCGAGCGGGCTCGTAAGAAGGGTGCCATTCCAGAGGCCTGAAATTTGGTGGAGATGGTTTGGCACGCCCATGGTAGCGGAGGTATTCGCCGGTCGGGGCGGTAACGATAATGGGCCCACCTTATCCGTGTAGGCTGGCCCGTTCCCTTGGCGGGGGCGGACCGGTCATGCAGAGGTCTTCCACGCAGCCAGCGCTCGGGCTGTTGCCACACAGCTGAAACCTCAAACGGTCTGATCACAAATCCCGATTTTTGGCCGCTTGAATTTTCGCGGAAAACATCACGCATTGAATAGAGTCTCGATGATCGGGCAGTCCGGAACGTCGCCCGCTGCACACTCAGCGGCCATATTCGTCAATGCGCGCTCAAGCTGTTTCAAGTGCCGAATCTTGTTCTTCACCGATCCGAGGTGCGCCATCGTCATGGCATGCACCTCGCCGCAGCTTACATGGTCCTGGTCGACCATGGCCAGCATCGCCCGGATCTCGTCGATGCTGAACCCAAGCTCGCGGCTGCGCTTGATGAAGGAAAGGCGCTTTAGGTGATCGTGGGTGTATTGCCGGTTTCCCCCCGCGGTTCGGTCGGGCTTCGGCATCAGTTCGATGCGCTCATAGTAGCGGATCGTCTCGATATTGACGCCGGTTTCGCGGGACATCGCGCCAATCGGATAGCCTCGCGCGTTCGTGATCTCATCCATTCCGAAAACTCCTTGCATCTGTAGCGACTACAGACGGTAGGTCTTTCAGCAGGATGGATCAACCGAGGATTCGAGCATGGCGACAGAAGTAGATCCGGCGCCCCGGCGAGACCACGATCTGAAGGCGAAAGCCGCCATGACGGGCGGCATCTTCGGCGCTCTTGCGATGACGTCATGCTGCATCCTGCCACTCGTTCTGTTCAGCCTTGGCGCCACAGGGGCCTGGATCGCCCAGTTGGGTGCCCTTTACCAATACAAGTGGTTTCTCTTCGCCTTCGCAGGCGGGTCGCTGGCCTACGGATTCTGGAAGGTCTACAGACCCGCGCCGCAAGAATGCGACGATGGGTCCTGTGAACGCCCGGTGAATCAGAAGTTCATCAAGGGCGCGCTTTGGACGGCGACATTCGCCGTGGCCCTGTCGCTGGCCTTTCCCTATATCGCGTCGCCCCTCCTCGGATATTGAGAAAGGACCTCACATGCGCACGATACTCATCACTCTTGGAACCGCCCTTCTTCTGGCTGGTGCCGCTTCGGCCGAGGAAAGGCAGGCCCGGATCGAGGTCAGCGGCCTCTGGTGCCCGTCATGTTCCTACATCGTCGGCGAAGCGTTCCAGAAATCAGCCAGCGTCGAGATCGTCGAATTCGAAGGGCACGAAAGCGGCGAGTCCGGTGTCTACACGATCACCTTCGATGATGCGCTGACCAACATCGACGAGATCGTTGCCCAGCCCTCGACCTATGGCTACAGCGCCGTGCTGCTCGAAGATGCCACGCAGTCCTGAGGCCAGCCGATGAACGACCAGAGCCTCGGGATGATTCTTGCGACTGCCATCGCAGCGCCTGTCGTGGTCGTGTGCTGCGGTGGCGGTCTAGCTATGCTGGGCTCGGCGCTGGTCGGCGTAACGGGCTTGTTTTCCGGGATGGGTGGCCTGCTCTCCGCTCTGCTCGCCATCAGTGTGGGTATTCTAGTACTCGCCCTGCTTCGGATGCGTAGACCGGAGGGAGATCACGGGCGGCCCGATTCTGTACCGGAGCCCCGGTCATGAAAGACAAGCTCCTGCTGACCGGTGTGATTGGGACACTTATCGCGGCGCTTTGCTGTTTCACCCCGGTTCTCGTAATCCTTCTCGGCGTAGTCGGGCTGTCGGCGCTCACCGGCTTCCTCGATTACGTACTGATCCCGGCCCTCGTCTTCTTCGTCCTACTCACGATCTACGCGCTGGTCCGCAGGGCCCGGACGCAAAAGAGAAATACCAATGTCTGACTGCTGTTCGAACGGAAACGGAAGCTACGATCTCACCGTGGTCGGCGCCGGGTCGGCCGGGTTCTCCGCCGCGATCACCGCCGCCGAGGAAGGCGCGCGCGTCGCACTGATCGGACACGGGATCATTGGCGGCACCTGCGTGAACGTGGGCTGCGTGCCCTCGAAGGCGATGATCCGCGCAATGGAGGTGATGCACGCGCCGCGGGCGGCACGGCGCTTCGACGGGATCGAGGCCGAGGCGCAGATCACCGACTGGGCCGCCGTCGTGCGGCAGAAGCAGGCCCTTGTCGATGACCTGCGCGCCGCGAAATACATCGATGTCCTGCCGCAGCACAACGGGATCGCCTACCTGGAAGGCGTGGCGCAATTCGCCGAGGACGGCCGACTGACGGTCAACGGCGATCCGGTCTCGGCCGGCAAGGTCATCCTCGCCACGGGGTCGCGCCCGCACGTGCCGGACATTTCCGGATTGGAGAGCGTTCGCCATCACGACAGCACGTCGATCCTCGAACTCGAGCAGTTGCCCTCGTCCCTGATCGTCATGGGCGGCGGCTATGTCGGTGTCGAACTGGCGCAGGTCTTTGCGCGGGCCGGTGCGCGCGTCACTATCGCCACGCGCCGCGGTCTTCTGCCCGAAGCCGAGCCCGAAATCGGCAAGGCGCTGACGCGCGCTCTCGAAGACGAAGGCATCACAGTCCGGACCGTGACGTCCTACCTCCGCGTGACACACAACGAGGCCGGGATCACGCTGACCGTGCAAGCCGAGGACGGCGAAGAGATGCTTCGCGCCGAAGAATTGCTGCTCGCGACCGGCCGCGTGCCGAACACAGAGAGCCTTTCGCTCGCACGTGCCGGGATTGAGACCTGCGCCCGCGGCGGCATCAAGGTCGACGACCGGATGCGGACGACCCGGTCCGGCGTCTATGCCGCCGGCGATGTCACTGGACAGGACCAGTTCGTCTACATGGCGGCCTACGGCGCCAAGCTCGCGACGAAGAACGCACTGAACGGCGACAGCCTCGTTTACGACAATGCCGCGATGCCGGCGGTGGTCTTCTCGGATCCGCAGCTCGCAAGCGTCGGCCTGACCGAAGCCTCGGCAAAAGCGGCCGGCCATGACGTGCGCACCTCGGTCCTGCCGCTCACCGCCGTGCCAAGGGCCCTTGCGGCGCGCGACACAAGGGGACTGATCAAGCTGGTGGCCGACCGGTCGTCCAAGCGACTCCTCGGCGCACACATCCTCGCCCCCGAGGGCGCTGACAGCATCCAGACCGCCGTCATGGCTCTGAAAGCGGGCATGACCTACGAGGACCTGGGCGCGATGATCTTTCCCTATCTTACAACGGTCGAGGGACTGAAACTCGCCGCCCAGACCTTTGAGAAGGACGTGGCGGCGCTCAGCTGCTGCGCGGGGTGATATTGAGCGACTTGAGCTTCCAGTCGGTGGAAGAGGTAGAGTTCAGATAGGTATCTGATTGGAAGCAAATTTGGACCTGCCCTATCAAACTGTTGCGCTGGCATTCGGACTTGGCCTTCTGGGCTTTGTCGAACCGTGCACGATTGGCGCGCATCTCCTCTTTCTGGACCGACAACTGGCACGCCCTGCCTCGCGACGGTTGACGGCCGCCGGCAGCTTCATCGTGGCACGTCTCGTCGTCATGGCCGGGTTTGGCGGAGCGATCGTTTACCTCGGGCAGCGTGCCATCGGAATACAGACGGGATTCTGGCTGGTGTTCGGGGCGGTGTATCTGACGCTCGGTGTCGCGATGCTGTTCCGCTTGGATCGCGTTCTGCGGCATCGCATAGAACCCGCGCCGGAGCGGTGGCGCACGGCTGGCAATCCGGTCCTGCAGGGCCTCGCGTTCGGGTTTAACATCCCGGCTTGCGCAGCGCCGATCATCTTCGCCTTGATCGGTGCGGCGACACTCTCGGGATCCGCGGTGTCGGGCATGCTGCTGATGGGCACGTTTGCCCTCGCGCTTTCGCTGCCGCTTGTGCCGCTGACCCTCTGGCCCGGCCTCGCAACACGGCTTTCCTGGCTCGCCGACTGGCTACGGGTCCGCCGCTGGATCCTTGGTGCTCTGTTCGTCCTTTTGGGTCTCTGGTCGATTTGGTTCGGCCTCTATGTCGATCCGGCGGACTGGAGCGAGACGTGACGCCGCGCCGCAGGTTCTGGCACGTGGCCGGGGCCGGGGCGGCGTTCCAGGCCGGCTCGTCCGCGGTCGACAGCGCCACGGTCATGTCGGCTTTGGTCCATCAGCTGACAGGCAGCGCCATAGCGGTCGGTGCGGTCCCGACGATCCTGCGGCTGGGCTGGCTCCTGCCGCAGATCGTCGTGGGCTACCTCGCCGGAAAGGCTGGATCGTCGATGCCCTTTTACGTTATTGGCGCATTCGGGCGGACATTGGCAATCGCGATACTCGCCACGGTTTTGTGGCTTGGCGGAACGGCCGGGTGGTCCTTCACCGCACTGGGAGCGGCGACCCTGGTGCTGTGGACCGTTTATGCCGGTCTCAGCGGGATCGTCGGCGTGCCCTACAACGACATCGTCGCCCGGTCCGTGCAATCGGAACAACGCAGCCGGATGCTTGCCTGGCGCTTCTTCGGCGGCGGGGTCGCTGCGCTCGGCGTGGCGGCGATCGCCGACCGCCTCGTGCGCGCACTCGACCCGCCCCTCTCCTATGCTGCGATTCTCGGCATTGCTGCGGGGTTGATGCTTGCCTCGTCGATCATCTTCGTCGCCATGGGCGAGCCGTCTCGCAATGCGCCCGCCAAGTCCACCGCCAGCTTTTTGGCATACTTGCAGGAAGGGCGAACGGTGTTCCGCGACGACCCGGTGTTCCGCCGCTTCGTCTTCGCCCAATGGGCGGGCGGCGGTGTGCTGATCGCCGCGCCGTTCTACGTCGTCGCGGCCAGCGAGATTCGGATTGGCCTCGAGAACGTAGCCCTCTTGCTTGCTGCGCAGACAGCCGGTGCGCTCGCCGCCAACCCGCTCTGGGGCTGGTGGGGCGACCGGCTCGGAAAGCTCAGCCTGATGCGCGGTATCGCAATTGCGCGGCTGGTGCCGCCCGTCGCGCTGCTCGGACTTCTGACCGTCCCGACCGAGGCGCAAGGCAGTCTCGTGCCTTTCGCAGCGGTCTTCTTTCTGCTCGGGGCGATCGCCAACGGGCTGACCATCGCCGTCATCGGCCTCTTGATGGAAATCTCGCCGGACGATCGGCGCCCGGCCTACAGCGGCTATTTCAATGCGCTGACCGCGCCGGCCTTCGTTCTGCCGCTGGTGGGTGGGGCAATCGTCTCCGTCCTGGGTGTCGTTTCGGTCTTCGTGATCTCCGCGATCGCTGCCCTGATTCAGGTTGCGACACTGCGCGGTCAGAGTTTTGTGACGGGTCTGAAATGATAGTGGACCCGCATTATCGTCCCTCGCCATGTACCTTGCTCGTGCGGTTCCTTAGTGGAAATCCCGGCTCGGAAACAACTTCTTGGCCTGTTCGCGCGGATGCCGGGCGGTCGATCCTGCGCCACCGCGCACGGGCTGGTGCGTTCCACCGAGCTGACGATCACCTGCATCGGTCGCTGGCCGTCCAAGGCTCGAAAGCATCGGCGAGATATCCTCGATCCGCTCGGCAATCACATGAACGACCAGCCCCTCGCGTTCGATCCTGCCGGTGACGCGTAGGAGCCGCCCGGCAATCACCGCCTTCCGGAATGCCTCGTAAACCCGGCTCCAGACCACCACGTTGGACACGCCGGTTTCGTCCTCGAGCGTCAGGAAAATCACGCCCGATGCCGTGCCGGGCCGCTGCCGCGTGATCACGAGACCGGTTACGGTGATGCGCCCGGTGGCCCGGTCCAGCCGCTCATGGGGTAGGCTTTCTGGCAGGCGCGGCCGCAGCAACTCCATCGGGTGGGCGCGGAGGGAAAGCCGCAGCGCCAGGTAATCCTCGATCACCTCCTGGCCGAGCGTCATCGCCGGAAGCGAGACCGCCGGTTCTGTTCCGCCCTCACCGTCGGCCCCGAAGAGGGGCAGGGGCTTGGGCCCTCGCAACGCCCGGGCAGCCCAGAGCGCGTCGCGGCGAGAGAGCCCGAGGGCTGCAAAGGCATCTCCTTCGGCCAGCCTTTCCAGCGTGTCCGGCCGCACACCCGCCCGCCGCCACAAGCTTTCAACATCCGGATACCCATTGCCACGCGCGGCTGCGATCCACACCGCGTCTTCCTCGCGCAGCCCTTTGATCTGACGGAACCCCAGCCGCAGGGCAAGCTGTCCGTCATTGCGGGGCTCCAGCGTGCAATCCCAGACCGAATGGTTGACCGAGATCGGGCGGATTTCTACACCATGTTCGCGCGCATCGCGCACCAGCTGGGCTGGGGCGTAAAATCCCATCGGCTGACTGTTTAGCAGCGCGCAGGTGAAGACGGCGGGGTGATGGCATTTCAGCCAGGCCGAGATATAGACCAGTCGCGCAAAACTCGCCGCATGACTTTCGGGGAAGCCATAACTGCCGAAGCCCTCGATCTGAGCAAAACACCGTTCCGCGAACCCCGCTTCATAGCCGCGGGCCAGCATCCCGGAGATGAACCGCTCGCGGAACGCACCGATAGTGCCCATCCGCTTGAACGTCGCAAGCGAGCGGCGCAGCCAGTCGGCCTCGGCCGCCGAGAACCCGGCCGCGACCACCGCGATCTGCATGGCCTGCTCCTGAAACAGGGGGACGCCATAGGTGCGCCCCAGCACCTCCATCATGGCCGCTCCCAAGTCCTCCACCTTCTCCTTGCCCTGGCGGCGGTTGATGAAGGGATGAACCATGCCGCCCTGGATCGGACCGGGGCGGATGATCGCAACCTCACAGACCAGATCGTAGAATTTCCGCGGCTGCATGCGCGGCAGGAAGTTGAGCTGTGCCCGGCTCTCGACCTGGAAGACCCCGATTGCATCGGCCTTGCAGAGCATGTCATAGACCACCGGGTCTTCGGGCGGCACATTGGCGAGCGTCAACTGCAGATGGCGGTGATCCTCCAGCAGCCCGAAGGCCTTGCGGATGCAGGTCAGCATGCCGAGCGCCAGCACATCGACCTTCAGCAGACCGAGCGCGTCGATGTCGTCCTTGTCCCATTCGATGACCGTGCGATCCTCCATTGCCGCGTTCTCGATGGGGCAGAGCTCGTCGAGCCGGCCGTGGGTGATGACGAAGCCGCCGACATGCTGGCTCAGATGCCGGGGAAACCCAATGATCTCCCCGATCAGTTTCGCCGCCAACGCCACGCGCCCGTCCGCCGGATCGATCCCGGCATCGCGCATGCGGTCCTCGCCCGGTGCGCTGGACGACCAGCCCCAGATTTGTCCCGAAAGCCGGGCGATCACGTCCTGGCTCAATCCCATGACCTTGCCGACCTCGCGGATCGCGGCGCGAGAGCGGAAATGGATCACGGTCGCGGTCAGCCCGGCGCGATGACGGCCATAGCGCTCATAGATCCATTGGATCACCTCCTCGCGGCGTTCGTGCTCGAAATCCACGTCGATATCCGGCGGCTCGCCGCGTTCCTTGGAGATGAACCGCTCGAAAATCAGGGTGATGCTCTCGGGGGGCACTTCGGTCACGCCGAGCAGGTAGCAGACGACCGAGTTGGCCGCAGACCCGCGGCCCTGGCAAAGAATGCCCTTCGAGCGCGCGAAAGCCACGATGTCATGGACCGTCAGGAAATACGGCGCATAGCCCATCTCGCCGATGAGCTTCAGTTCCTTCTCGACCCGCGTGACGATCCGGGCGGGCGGTCCCTCTGGATAGCGCCAATGCAACCCGTCTCGCGACAGTCGTTCGAGGCGGGTCTGCGCGGGCTCGCCGTCTCGTGCTTCGTCGGGATACTGGTAGCGCAGATCATCGAGCCGGAAGGCGCAGCGGTCGGCGATCTCCAGCGTGCGCCGGATCGCCGCCGGATAACGATGGAACATCCGTGCCATCTCTTCCGGGGATTTGAGCCTGTGTTCGCCATTGGTCAGCCGGCGCTCTCCGATCGTGTCGATCGTGCAGCCGATCCGCAGGCAGGTCAGGACATCGGCGAGCGGACGTCTGGACGAGCGATGCATCATCACCTCGCCGAGGGCCACGAGCGGCAGGCAGGTGTCCAGGGCGATCCGGGCCAGCTGGTCGAGGCGGGTTGGGTCGCGGCCGTCATAACGCGGTGCCGCCCCAAGAAAGCACTGGCCGGGAAAGGTGCGCAGCATGTGCCGCAGGTCGCTGGAAGACGCCCGGGCCGCGTGCTCCATCGGGTCGGGCGGCAGCGCGATCAGCACCATGCCCTGACCCCAATCCAGCAGATCCTTGCGCGTCAGATGACATTCGCCTTTCGTGGCCCGCCGCTTGCCGAGGGACAGGAGCCGGGTCAGCCGCGACCAGGCCGCGACATCCGTGGGCAGGGCGAGCCAATCGACCGGGCTGTCGGTCAGCACGACTCGGGTGCCGGGGATCAGCTTCGGCAACACCATGTCCGGCGGAATCCGGGGCGCATCGCCTGCCGGCATGTGCTGCATCGTCTGGCGGCTGGAATGATCGGTCACCTGCCGGGATCGGATTGCCGGACCGGCCTCGGCCCCGTCACTCGCTGCACGGGCCTCCTCGTGCAGTTGGGCCAGCTCCTTCAAGGCCGAGAAGGCCCGGACTACCCCTGCCACAGAATTGCGGTCCGTGATGGCGATGGCCGCCAGGCCCAGTTCGGCGGCCCGCGTGACCAGTTCTTCGGGATGCGAGGCCCCGGTCAGGAAGGTGAAATTGCTGGTCACACAGAGCTCCGCATAGCCGGTCATGCGAACTCTCCCTGCGCATACCAGTTTTGCCCGGGCCAGGCCGGTGCCTGCGGCGTATGGAAGAGCCAGAGCCGAGCCCCTTCGCGGGTTTCGACCCGCCAGTAATCCCGCAGGCCCGAACGCCAGGCCGGATCGTCGAACCACCATTCCGGCGTGATCCTCTCCGGCCCGTCCGCACGCAGGGTGGTGAAAGACATGCGCCGCCAGGCGAACCGAGCCGGGGGATGACCGGGTTGGCCCAGTCCTTTCGTCGTGACCGGCTCGGGCGGAAAGATGATGATCGGGCGATCCGGACCCCGATGCGGCGGCCGAGATTCCGCCGCGCTGTAGGCGGCCGGCGCCACGAGAAAGCTTCGCTCGGGGATTGTGCTGGTGGCGGGCAGGAGCCGTAGCACCCGGTCAAAGCCAATGCGGTTGCCGAGCCGCGAGAACAGATCAGCCAGGGCATCCTCGTCGCGGATCGTCCTGGACCCGCCGGTCTGGTCAGGAGGCAGGTCCTCGGTCACATGGGCCATGAGGCGCATCGCCTCAATGCCGAACCCGGCTTCGACCTCCGACACGCCCTTTGCGAAGAGCGCCGCAATGCGCTCGGGATCGCGCATCGGCCGGGCCAGCCCGATCTCGACCCGCGCGGTTTCCCGGTCGACCCGGTGCAGTTCAAGCCGTAGCCTTCGAGCGCCACGATGATGTTGGGCCAGTGTGCTGCAGAGCCGGTCGAGCAGGCGTGCGAGGCCCGACATGACATCGGCCTCAAGACCGATGGGTTCCGGCATCGTCATCCGCACCCCGAAATGCGGTGCATCTGGCTCCGGGGAGACCGGCTCCGGTTGAAGGCCGAGCGCCTGGTCGAGCCGCAGCACAAGCCCCGGGCCGAACCGACGCGCGAGCGGCGTCCGCGGCAGATCGGTGAGATCGCCGATCCTGTTCAGCCCCATCCGGGCGAGTCCCTCGGCCACATCGCTCCCGATCCTCAGCGCCGAGACGGGCAGGCCCGCGATACCGTCCTTCGCCGCGCCCTCGAGCAGGATGCCTCCACCATGGCGGGCCAGCGCCTGGGCCGCGCCTCGGGTTTCTGCGATGGCGCTCGAGAGGGTCAGGCCGACCCGTTCCAGCCGCGCATGAAGGTCGGCCCGCATCTCGACCTCGCCGCCAAAGAGATGCGGCACGCCGGAGATATCGGCGATGAGCCCGTCCGGGCCGTCCCGCGCCACCATCGGCGAATAGCGCCCCGCCCACCGTCTGAGGCTCGCCAGCGCCGCCGCTTCCCGCGCAAGATCGGCCGGCCGGGTCATCAGATCGGGGCAAATGGCGCGGGCGTCGGCCGCCGCCATGCCCTGATGCAATCCCCGCGCCTCGGCGGCTTGATTCAGACAATGCACATGATCGGCATTCCCTGATCGATGGATCAGGGCGAACGGTCCCTCAACGGGACGTCTCCGCAGGCTCGTGTCGCTTGCCAGCCGCGGAAACCGGATGGACAGCAGCCGTCTTGCCATTCCAATGCACAATCCAGGTTCCCAATGTTCCCTTTTTGTTCTTATTAAGGGCCCATTGATGCAGAGTCGAGTCCCGGCGCTCGGAAGCGATTGGATTGCAACGCCATCGCGTCTCGGCGGCGTTGCTGCCCTGACCTTCGCGGATCAGCATGAGCCCGGTGGTTCGACCGGCTTCCGCGGCCAATTGCAGGCGTCGTCCGGCGATCAGGGAGAGGGGCTTTTCCGGCTCCGCGATCACCAGTCCGACGCCTTCAGAGCGCAGCGCTTCCTCGGCGGTCCAGAGCAGGTCGGTCTCGCTCGCGGGGCGGATGAGATGCAGCCGCTCCCCGACACCTTCGGGCAGACCCCGGAGCATCGGCTGGTGTGGGGCATGCCCAGGAATGATCCAGATCAACGCGTCATCATGCCGTGCGGCCTGTAACAAGGCGAAGCTGCGCCGACCTGGACCTTCGGCCTCATGGACCCGATGCCTGGCCAGCGCAAAGAACTCGCTCGGCGCCGGATCAAACCGCATCCTCGCGCACCCCCTCGGCAACGATCTTCAGCATCCCGTTCGGTAACGGGCGCTGCAGCTTCAGGGCGTCCTCGGCCGACGCAGTCAGCCAGCGCCGCCAGTCTTCGGGCCGGGTAAGAATGACGGGCATGGCTTTGGGGTGGATCGGCGCCACCTCGGCATTGGGCGGGCAGGTCAGGAAGCCGAAGATCTCCGTCGTCACCTCGCCTTCCTTCAGCTTGCGCACCGAGGTCCACGTCGTCCGCAACCCGGCGAAGAAGGCAAGCGGCCGGTCCTCGCCCAAAGCGAACCAGACAGGTGAATTGCGCGGAGCACCTCGTCGCCCGTCGATTTCAGAGAAGCTGGTGAATGGCACCAGACAGCGATGTTCGACACCGAGCCAGCGCCGCCAATGGGGTGAGGCCACATTGCGGATATTGGTCACGCCCTTGTCGGTGCGTTTGCCCTCGAGAAATTTCGCAGGCGTCGGCATGCCCCAGCGGGCCATGGCCAGCTGCCATGCTGTGCTTTCGCCATGTCGGATAATCGGTGCCGGATAATCAGGCCAGATGCCAGGTTGAGGCGGCAGGTTCCCGGTGCTGTCTACAAGTTCCTCATCCTCCTCGAGCATATCGTCGAACAGGTGGCGCATCGCGTCCTGGCTCTTGGTCTGGGAGTAGAGGTTGCACATCTGCGGTACGCTCGGGAATCGGAACAGGGTTTCGATTGAGAACAATGACAGAACAACTGACGTCTGGAAAGTGTGGTCGGAATTGGCAAGCGCTCCGGTCGACTTGGCGAAAGCAGTCGTTCAGGCGGACCACAGCGAGGGTCTGGTCGGGAGCGCCGATCCACTTCACTCGTGAGAGCCACCTTCATTCTTGGACTTTCATACCTTCAGAAAGTGAAAGCTGGCTTTGGGTCCGGTTGGATCCGGAGAAGGCGGGAAGGGGTCAGGCGGGGTTCCGGAGGGATCCTGCTCTCCCACCGGGAAACTGCTTTCCAAAACCGTTCTCCGGTCCGCGCACGGTTACCGTGCGCTCCTTCTGATATCGGAGACCAACCATGGCCAAATCCAAACCCAAATTCGACGCCGCTGCGTCGATCACGAACGAGCTCATCCGGATCATCGAACGCGGAGTCATGCCGTGGCGCAAGCCCTGGACGGCAGGTGGCAGTTCCCGGCCTCTGCGCGTGAGCGGCGAGCCCTACCAGGGCGTCAACAACTTCCTGCTGACCATGGGGACAATGATTGCAGGCTACCGCTCGCCCTTCTGGATGACGATGCCACAGGCCAACGCCATGGACGCCAGGATCCGTAAAGGCGAGAAATCCTCTCTGGTGGTCTATTACGGGCAGAGCCGGAAACAAGGGGAGGGGGGTGAAGGGGCTGACGATGGCGAGACTGACGATGCCCGCGTCTTGCGTTTCCAGAAATCTTACCGGGTCTTCAACGCCTGTCAGATCGAAGGGCTCCCGGACAGTTTCCATCCCGACCCCGAGCCCGTGCCGGATCATCCGATCGCAGAGCCGATCCCGCATATGCAGGCCTTTTTCGAGGCCATCGACATCACCACGGTGTTCGCGGGCGACGAGGCCTATTACATGCCTGCTGTCGACAAGGTCTATATGCCGCCCATCTCCCGGTTTCAGGATCCGCGAAAATTCTACGGCGTTTGGGCGCACGAATATTCTCATGCCACAAAGGCGCCGCATCGCCTGAACCGCAACTACGGCCTGTCCCGGTTTGGAAACACGGCTTACGCACGCGAAGAAATTGTCGCCGAGCTGACGTCATGTTTCCTGGGCCAGCAGCTCGGTTTCACGGCGCATACGCTCGAGATGAATGCGGCGTACCTCTACAACTGGCTCCGCGTCCTGCGCTCGGATACCAATGCGATTTTCAAGCATGCGGCGGACGCGCAGCGGGCATGCGACTATCTGATCGCCCGGTCGCAGGCGGGCAGGGCGAGGGATGCCGATCGGGCCGCGTGAGGTGATGCCTCAGAGCAAGAAGGCTTCGGGTCTGGTGGTTTCAACCCATCCGGAAAGGACAGACCCATGAGCCATCCTGAACCCGCAGATTATCCGCGTCCGAACGCGGCTGTCATCGCATCCCAGAACGACGCCTTCCGTAGGTTTGCCTGCCTTGGCATTGTCCCGGATCAACCGATCCAGGGCCGCATGCACGTCACGCGCTCCTTGATGGAGGCCGGTGACGGGTTCATGGCCGAGGCGGTGAAGGCTACCGGTGAGTTTGACACGTTCGAGCCCGACAACGATCCCGAGGGCTGGCACGATTTCGGGGCGGTCACGATCCGCGGCGAGACCGTGTTCTGGAAAATCGATCTGTTCGAGGCCGACTCGGACTTCCGATACGGGGCCGAGGCACCCGACAACCCCGAGACCACGATGCGCGTGCTGACCATCATGATGGCGCACGACTGGTAGGGCAGGGCGTGCGCCAACCGTTCACCACCGACAGGCCCGCTGACCCCACGAAAGGGAAAGTGGGCCTGTTGTCCTGTTGATTCCCGGATCCGGGGATCGGTCAGGCCGTCCGGACCATCCGGGTGGTGCAGATACCAGAAAAGGACATCCCATGACACAAGCCCTCAAACCCGTCTCCGTCGCCATCGGCGATCTCGTCGCACATCCGGCCAATGTGCGAACCAATTCCCCCGAAACCTATGCCTCCGAGAACATCGCGCATCTGAAGGCCAGCATCGCCGTGCTGGGTCTCCTGCAACCGCTGCTCGTCCAGAAAATCGACGGCAAGTTCGGCGTTCTCGCCGGGGGCCGGCGCCACGCGGCGCTCCTGGAGCTCGTCGCGGACAAGACCGCCAAGGGGTTCACCAGCCGCACGAAGATCGACTGCCGCCTGGTCCCGGACGATTGCGATGTGACCACCGCGCTGTCGCTGGCGGAGAACATCACCCAGGCGCCGATGAACGCCATCGACGAGTTCGAGGCCTTCGCGCGGATGATGGAGGTCGACGGGCAGACACCCGAGACCATCGCAAAAACCTTCGGCACCACCGTCGCCGCCGTGAAAGGCCGTCTGCGCTACGGGCTCATCCATCCCGACATCCGCACCGCGGCGCGCGCCAAGTCGATCACCCTCGACACGATGAAGGCCTTCGCCGATCACCCGAGCCAGGAGGTGCAACGCGAGGTCTTCGAGGCGCTCACCAAGGAAGACAGCTACCTGCAGGCCTATACGGTCCGGAATGCGCTGAAGTCCCGTGGCGTTCAGGTCAGTGACGATATCGGGGCCTTCGTGCGGAAGGATTACGAGGCGCGCGGGGGCGCCATCGCGGCCGATCTCCTGGACGAGCATTCGGTGCTCGAGGATTCCGCGCTGGTCGAAACGATCCTCCTCGAAAAGCTCACCGCAGCCGCCGAAGTGGCTCGCGCCGAGATCGGCTTTGCCTGGGCCGACGCGGTGGTCCAGTACGATTACGCCGCCATGGCGGACTACGGCCGGGTCTATCCCGGCCCGGTCGAGCCCGATGAGAAAGGCCAGAAGCGCGTCGACGAGATCACCGCCGAGCTGGAGACCCTCGAGCGCGAGATGGAGAACGAGGGCCTCGAGGATGAGGCCTACAACGATCTCTACGAACGGGTGGACGTGCTGGAAGCCGAGGCACGGGATCTGCAGGAGGCCTATGACGCCGAGGATCTTGCGCGATCCGGCGTGATCGCGTCCTGGTCGAACGGGCAGGTGACCTTGCATGTCGGCCTCGTGCGTCCTGAAGACAAGGCGGAGAGTTCCGGCAAGGTTTCCGCCGCGGCGGGCGAGAAAGGCGCGGCGGACAGCGACGAGATCACCTATCCCGCTTCGCTGACCGAAGACCTCAAGACCGAGCGGGCGATGGCGCTTGGCGCCGCCATGGCGATGCATCCGGAGGCCACGCTGGATCTCACGCTCTTCAAGCTGGTCACCGATGTGCTGGGCCACGGCATGGGTGTGACGCAAGCAATCAAGGTCGAGGCCCGCCAGGAATATCGCAGCCACGCGAAAATGGACGAGATCGACGGCACCTCGCTCGAACAGGTGGCCGAGGCCCATGACGCGCTCGATCTCTCCTGGGCCGATGACGCAAAATCGCCGGCCGACCAGTTCGCCCTCTTCCGGGCGCTCGATGTGGGCGAGAAGGCAAAGCTCGTGGCCTACGCCACGGCGGCAACCACGCAGTCCTGCCTCAAACGGGACCGGCAGCGTGACAGTCTGATGCACGACTTCGAGGTCGAGATCATGCCGGACATCCGGGCGCACTGGACACCCAACGCGGCGCTCTTCAACCGTTTCAAGAAGGCGTGGCTCCTGAAGATTCTCGGCGAGGAACTCGGGCTCGCGCAGGAAGCAGTGACGCTGGCCTCCTCGACCAAGAAAGAGGTCGTGGCCTTCTGCGACAAGCTCTTCGCCGAGCCCTTCGCCACCTTGACGGATGCACAGCGGGCGGCGGTCGCGTCCTGGTGCCCGCCGATGATGCAGACGGCTGGAACCGAGCCGGTCGAAGCTCCCGAGGCCGAGACGCCCGAAGACAAAACCGAGGTCGCGGAAGCGGCCTGACCCTTCAGGCGACCCGCACCGCAGCGCCGGTACGGGTCGCACCTCTCTCAAACTCACAGGTAGATCCCATGGCACTTCTCAGCTTCACCGCCGCGAGCGTCGCGGCCCAGATCGCGCATGCGCGCGGCTGCTCCACCTTCCTGCCGAACTGGAACGGTCCGGTCGGCAAACCCGCCCTGATCCTGATCGTCGGCACTGGCGTCCACCTTCGCTCGAACGGGATCGACGGCACGACCACGCGGATCGTCACTACTGAACGCGCCGACCCCTCCCATGCCTTTGCCGACGGCATCGACCCGTTTCAGGACGTCGACTGGATGGCGACCCGACAAGCCGCCTTCCGCGACCTGACCGGTCAATTCTATACCGACATTCTCGATGACGTGCAGATGCTCATCGACCGTGGTCACGACACCATCCGGCTGGCGACCGATGGCCACACGATCCGAGTCTTCCTGCGCCGCGCGGCAGATTACCTGATCGGCGGCACCTATGACGTCCCCTCAGGTCTCGGTGGGACGTTCCGGGTGATCCTCAAGGACGCCACCGACACCCATGCGATCGTGCAGAACAGCGGCAATTGCGAGGATTTCGACGAGATGCTGCCCTACCGGGTGCCGCTCGATGCGCTCATCGAAATCGATGATCGGAGGGTGGCATAGTGGGCTGGCTTTTCTACACCGACCGCCGCGTGAAGAGCTACGCCGACGAGAAAGCGGAAATCGCCCGGCTCTGCACGTATCAAAGCGACATCCGCAAGACGGTGCTGGTCAAGGCCTGCAAGGTCGGCTCGACCTGGTACGCCGCTTTGAGGCTCACGAATCTCGACGGCTCGCCAGTCGAGGACGCGACCTACGTCACGGACGAGGACGGCTCCATTACTTTCGGTGCCGTCTTCCTCACCCGCTACGACGAGGGTTGCTGGGGCTACAAGGACATGGAGGAGAGCGCCGGGCCGGTGGGATCGCGAGCGCCAGCCAGCCTTCTGGCCCTGCTTTCCGAGCTGAACGATCCCGACAGCTACGCCCATGCCTGGCGTCAGCGCTGCAGGGACTGGGCAGCAATCCCTGACTACGAGGAGGGCGATAAGATCAAACTCGCAGCACCGGTTGCGCTGAGCGATGGCAGCACCTGCCAGATCGTGACCGCCACCCATTACCGACGCGGAGGGCAAAAACGCCGGTGCTACCGCATCGAGGAAACCGGCGGGCTCGTGCGTCTGTCGAAAGCCTCTCTCGCAGGATCCGAACTCCTCAGCTCCGCAAAGGGCGATGCGAGCCCGGTTCTGGCCGAGTTCTTCTCTGGGCGGGGCTCTGACGACGGGCCATCTTGAGGGAGTGAACTCCTTTCAATCCGGCCTCTTGCAGAATATTAAGAGATTCTGTATATTCCTATTAAAGCAGAAAGCTCGTGGAGAGCCAGGATGAAACAGTTTGCAGCAGGGGATCTGACCCGCAACACAGGCGATCTCTTCGAGGCGGCGACCGTCGCCCCGGTCG
The DNA here is from genome assembly GCF_003651245.1 of Roseovarius spongiae. Classification (GTDB taxonomy): domain Bacteria; phylum Pseudomonadota; class Alphaproteobacteria; order Rhodobacterales; family Rhodobacteraceae; genus Roseovarius; species Roseovarius spongiae. The sequence continues at coordinate 96,952 of NZ_RAPE01000007.1, read as the reverse complement.
CAATCACCAAGCACCGTAAGCCGCGCTTCGTGGTCATGTCGATGGAGCGCTTCCAGGCCCTGACGGCCGGGCGCGGGTCGCAGGTGGCCCTCGATGTGGCCGACATGCCCGATGAGCTGGGAGACCTTCTCGACCAGGGCATCGAAGAGCATTTCCGTGACCGTTGATTTCCCCGCCGCCGGTCAGGTCTTCGATTACCACTATCTGTGGAAGTGGCAGGCCGATCGCGGGGAGACGGAAGGTCGGAAGAAACGGCCGAGCTGCGTGGTGATCGTCGTCACGAACCAGGCCGGACTTCACGTCATGTTCATCGCGCCGATCACCAGCAAGGCCCCGGGTCCGGGACGGACGGCCATGGAGATCCCCGAGACCGAGGCGCGGCGAGCGAGTCTCGAGAGCGACATACCGCTCTGGGTCGTTCTGGACGAGTTGAACGCCGACATTCTCGAGAATTCCTATACGCTCGAAGAGCGCTCGCCGCGCGGATCGTTCAGCCCGGCCTTCACAGACGCGATCCTGCGCGAGGTGCAGCGCCTTCGCGCTGCCAGCGGGCTGACGCTGTCGAGCCGGACCTGATTCCCGAACACTGGCAAACGGACGCGCCGGTCTCGCCGACTTCGCGGGAGACCGGGGTCCGATCTCTCTGACCTGCCCAATTTCCGAACTTTCAGCTGCCTCCACCTCCTGAAAAGTGGAAAGGAGGCTTTCTGTCCTGTCAGACCCGCAACCTGACTTGAAGGACAGACGACATGGCCGATCAAAGCCCCAAGTACGGACCCGATATCCCATCACAAGCCCGACTCCGGAAGGCTTTGTCAGAGATCGCCAGGGAGATCGAAGACCAGCCCCTCAAAAGTTCGTCGCTGGCGCGGATCATGCGCGAGACGTATCATGGCAGCGATGCCGGCGGGGCGTGGTCCTGGCGCATGGCCTATGACATGATGCAGGCCGCCGCGGTGATGCAGTTGGTGCGGGAGAGCAGTCTGGAGGCGCTCTCAGGTGCGAAGATGCTCGCCACACGGCTTCTGACGGAGACGCGGCGCTCCGAGCAGCAGATCCGGCTCCAGCAGTTTTCCACGCCGCTGCCCTATGCGGCACTGGCTGCGCGTGCGGCCGCAATCCGCCCCGGCGAATCCTTTCTGGAACCCTCGGCCGGCACCGGTGCGCTCGCCGCTTTTGCCATTCGCGCGGGCGGCAAGCCGATGCTCAACGAGATCGATCCCTTCCGCCGGGCGCTTCTCGAGGCGGTGTTCGGGAACGAGGTGACAGGTTTCGACGCCGAGCATATCGACGATCTTCTGACGGAGCCCGATCTTCCGGGCGCCGTCGTGATGAACCCGCCCTTCGCCTCTTCGGTCGATCGGTCGCGGGACAAACACATCGCTGCGAAACATCTGATCGGCGCCGCCAAGCGTCTCGCGCCCGGCGGGCGTCTCGTGGCGATCATGCCGATGGGATTCACACCGGAGCGGGACCCGGCACATTGGGCACGGACCTCAGCCATTGCAAGACCGCGTCTCGCACTCACGATCCCGGGTCATGTGTACCGTAAGCTCGGCACCAGCGTCGAAACCCAACTCATGGTCTTCGACAAGGTGCAAGACGAGGTCGAGATCGTTCGCACGGTTATCGACGATCTGGATGAGGCCCTGGAACAAATCGATGGCGTCGCTGCGACACGGCCAGCCACTCCGTTGATCCAGAGCGGTCCGCAGGCACTGCGTGGGCCACGCCGGGTCGGAGTTCCCCTTGCGCGCAAGCGCCCTGTCACCGCAAGCTCCACCGCCAAACCGGCAACACATGCCGCCATTCCACTCGTCTTTACCACGCTCGACACCCCGCGCGAAAACACCCCCGTCTCCGACATCTACGCCCGCTATCGTCCACAGCGGATTGAGATCGCGGAGGCGCAGGAACATCCCACGCCGTTGGTCGAGAGCATTGCCATGGCTTCGGTGGCCCCACCTGTGCCTTCGAGCGAGGCCGCCGCGAACCTGCGCCTGCCCGGCCGCCTGATCGAGGAGGGCCATCTCTCCGAGGCTCAGCTCGAAACCATCCTCATGGCGAACGATGCGCATGCGCGCGACCTGCCGGGCCTGTTCACCATCGACGAAGACCAGACCCGGATGACCCGCGCCGACGATGACGCGCAAGCCCGCGCCTATCGCCTCGGATATTTCCTCGGCGACGGCACCGGTTGCGGCAAGGGCCGGGAATGCGCCGGGCTCATCCTGGTGAACTGGCTTGCGGGCCGTCGCAAGGCGGTCTGGATCTCCAAATCCGCCACGTTGATTGAGGACGCGATCCGCGACTGGACCGATCTCGGCGGATCGCCTGCCGATATTCAGCCGCTTTCGAAATGGAAGCCCGACCTGCCCATCCCGATGGGCGATGGCATCCTGTTCGTGACCTACGCGACGCTGCGGTCCGCTGGCAAATGCGGCACGACCCGCCTCGGCCAGGTTCTCGACTGGATGGGCGAGGATTTCGACGGCGTTCTGGCCTTCGACGAAGCCCATGCCATGCAGAACGCCGCCGGCTCGGACGAGGGCCGGGGGGTCAAGCCCTCCCAGCAGGGTCTTGCCGGGCTTCGCCTGCAGCTCGCCGCCCCGCGGGCGCGGGTCTTCTATGTTTCCGCGACCGGGGCCACCAGCGTTCACAACCTGGCTTATGCCTCCCGGCTCGGCCTCTGGGGCCAGGGGCCCGAATATCCCTTCCCGAGCCGCGAGAGTTTCGTCTCCGCGATGGAGGCTGGCGGCGTTGCCGCGATGGAAGTCGTGGCGCGGGACCTCAAGACGCTCGGCTTCTATACGGCGCGGGCGCTCAGCTTCGACGGCGTGGAATATGACGTGCTCGAACATGCGCTGACACCGGCGCAGATCGAGATCTACGACGCCTTTGCCGGTGCGTTCCGGACGATCCATCACAATCTCGAGGCGGCATTGACTGCGACCGGCGTCAACGATGCCTCCGGTCAGACCAATGCGTCGGCGGCCAAGGCCTCGGCCAAGTCGCGCTTCGAGAGCACCAAGCAACGCTTCTTCAACCATCTCCTGATGGGCATGAAGGCCCCGACCGTGATCCGCGCCATCGAGGAGGATCTGGAGGCGGGTTATGCCTGCGTCATCCAGGTTGTCTCCACGGGCGAAAGCCTGCTGAAACGCCGGCTTGAGGCGATGGACCCGGAAGATGAACTCGTCGAAGGGGCGCTCACGCCTCGGGATTACGTCGTCAGTTACCTCGAACAGGCGTTCCCGATCTATGCCCAGAAGCTCGTGGAGATCGATGGGAATGTCGTGGCCGAACCGCTCCGGGATGCCAATGGCGCCCTCGTCGTCTCGTGCGAGGCCGAAGCCCTGCGCGACGCGGCGATGATGGAGCTGATGTCCCTGGCACCGATCCCCGCGGCCCTCGACCAGATCCTCTGGGCCTTCGGGGACGAGGCCGTGGCCGAGGTGACGGGACGCTCCATCCGGCCGCTGAAATCGCAGGACGGCGCGCTCTTCATCGAGAAGCGCAGCGCGAGTAGCAATTCCTCGGAAACCCGCGCCTTCATGGACGGCGAAAAGGACATCCTGGTTTTTTCCGATGCCGGCGGGACGGGACGCTCTTACCATGCCGCAGAGACAGCAAAGAACCAGAAACGGCGACGGCATTACCTGCTGGAGCCCGGCTGGCGCGCCGATGCCGCGATCCAGGGGCTCGGCCGCACGCATCGCTCGGCTCAAGTGTCAGCGCCGTTCTTCCGAGTCTGCACCTCGGATGTGCACGGCGAGAAACGCTTCACCTCCACAATCGCCCGGCGGCTCGATCAACTGGGGGCCCTCACGAAGGGTCAGCGCGAGACCGGCTCGCAAGGTATGTTCCGGGATGAGGACAATCTCGAGAGCCCGATGGCGCGGGCGGCGCTCCGGGGCTACTACGCCGATCTGGCCGCCGGACGTGCCGGGGCGATGAGCTACGAGCGCTTCGCGGACTGGACGGCTCTGCGGCTCATCGATCAGGACGGCGTGCTCCTGGAAGAGCTTCCACCGATCCAGCGCTTCCTCAACCGCGTCCTGGCGCTGCCGATCCACATGCAGAATGCGCTCTTTGCCGAGTTCATGGCGCGGATCGCCGATCAGAGCGAGCGGGCCCGGGCCGCCGGCACGCTCGATCTCGGGGTGGAGACGCTGCGCGGCGAGAAGATCGAGCAGGTCTCGGCAGAGGACCTCTGGACCTGTCCGCGTTCCGGGGCCGTGACACGCATCATCGGGCTGGAAGTGACGGATCCGGTTCATGTGCTCTCCGCCGAAGAGGTTCTGGATCGGAATCCGGACAAGCAGCCGATGATCAACCGCGCGTCGGGCCGGGCGGCGCTGATCTCGTCGTGTCCGATGCAGATGTATGACGAGGAGTTCGTCACGCTCATGCGCAAGGTGGTGCGGCCGACCGGCTCCACATACGTGGAAGAAGCAAAGTTCGGAAATTCTGCCTGGGAAGAAATCGAGCCGTCCGAGTTCCGGCGCCTCTGGGACAAGGAGGCCGACAGCCTGCCCAAGGTGACCACGACAAAGCTCTACCTCTTGACCGGGCTGTTGCTGCCGATCTGGAAGGACATTCCGTCCGGCAACGAGCGCATCTACCGGGTCACGCCGGAGGGGCAGGGGAGCATGATTGGTCGCACTGTCAGCGAGGACGGTGCCGCGGCGCTCAGAGCCCGGTTCATGGTCGGCAGCCCAACGACGACGCAGGAAATGCTCACCGCCGCGTTGGGGTCGAGCGCACCGATCGATCTGGGCCGGGGGCTCACGCTCACGCGCCGCCGCGTCGCGGGCGCAGCTCGCCTCGAAATCGACGGCGCCGACCGCGATATGATCGACGGGCTGAAGGCCATGGGGTGCTTCACGGAGATCATCGCCTTCCAGCTCCGGGTCTTCGTGCCGCACGGGGAAGGTGTCGAGACTGCCGCGATCCTGGGCCGGATCGTGGGGGATGGGTCTCCGACGGCGGCCAACAAGGCCGCCTGAAAGAGAAAGCGGGCCATGGGTCGGGGGAACGCGAAAGGGTGCTTTGGCCCGTTCGCGTTCCGGTGCCGTGGCGGGTCTGCCGACCCCTCGGCGCTGTCCCCCAATCCCAGACAAAAGGACGAGATCCATGACCGATCCCCAGATCAACTTCGCCGAGACGATGGCGAAATGGCAGGCCGAGCGCGAGGCCGCCAATAAGGCCGCCCGGAACAAACTGCTCCCGCAATTGCGGGCCCTCGGCGTCACAGAAGTGATTGCCGAATACGAAGGCTATGGCGATTCCGGCAATATCGAAGACGTGACGGTCCAGCCCGCAGGCATCGAGCTCCCCGACGAACTCTCCAGTACGTTTGGCGACTTCGCCTGGTCCGTCGCCTATCACCAGCATCCGGGGTTCGAGAACAACGAGGGCGGCTATGGCACACTGACCTGGGATATCACCGGCGACAGCATCACGCTCGACCACGCTGATCGCTATGTCGAGTGCTCGCACAGCCATGACGATGGGCTCTGACATGGCTCATCCCCTCCACCATGCCGAAAGCTCCGCGCGGAAATTCGGCGGAAAGCCGTCCGACTATCAATGCCTGCATGATTGGTTCGACTCATCCAAAGAGCACCTCGCGCTCTTTGTTCACCGCGCCCACCGTCATCATGCCCTCGGGATATTCGAACTCGAGCGCCAGTTCGGCCGATCGCTGACAAACAGCGCGGGCCGCGTCATTCCGATCCGCTGGATCGGCGAGCAGCATGTCCGGGAGGATTGTCAGGGCCGCATTCCGTCGCTCGCCGACTGGCTAATGCGGATCCGGCCCGAGCCATGGATGGCGAATGGGCGGATCGACAACGATCCGCCCGGCGACATCGGAGACCCAAAACGCGCGTGGATGACCGAGGTGGCAGCCGGCAAGACGATCCTCGGCCTCAGGGACTGGATGGATGAAAGGGGTTGATGATGCGCAACGTCCGCAGGTTCTACGATTGTAGCACCGCACATCTGCCCGAGCAAACCGCCCAGGCCATCGAAAACGGGCTCTTCGCCAAATCGCCCACCATGCAGAACGACTATGGCTGGCTGTTCTCGGTCCCCGAAACGCTCGCCGATTTGCCGGAAGGGGTTGGCTGCGACGCCTTCAAGACGTTCATGGCGTTGGCGATGGATGCCGGGTGCGACTACGTCCTGTTCGATCGGGACGTCCCGCCCGTCGCCTATCTCGAGGTCTTTGACTGGTAGGAAACGTGAGGTTGCGCAGAAGCCCGATCAGAAGATCGGGCCTCTATGACTCTCAGGCGAACCATCTGAACTGGAGATCCATATGAATATCGCGGAGATCAAGGCCGCCGTGGATGCCGGACACACCGTTCATTGGGCGAACGAAGGTTACCGGGTTCACCGGGATGGCCTTGGCCAATACCTCATCACCTTTGTGCGCAACGGTAGCACCATCGGTCTGACCGACCGGAGCGGCCGCTACCTGAACGGGGCCGAGGCTGACTTCTTCATTTCGGAGCCGAGCCATGGTGCTGCGGCGGAGCAGGGGAGGGAGGCGAGAGAGGCAACGTCGGATACCCGTTCCGGCGCCGGGCCGGGCTGACAGGCAGGAGAGAAAGGAAAGGGGGCTTTGGGGTTTTGCGATCCCATGAGGGGTCGAAAAGCAATCCCGCGTGCTCTGGCAGGAAGCCGGGCACGGGCAAACCCAAGGAGAAGACCCATGTTCGCAGGAACCCTGACCAAAAACGCCGAGACCGCAGCCACTGCCTATTCCGGTATGATCCACTCCACCCGGTTCGACATCGCCATTCAGCTCGAAATCCGGACGAAGATGTCCGAGCGGAGCCCGGACTATGACGTGACGGCGGTGAACAAGTCCGGCCGCAAGGTGCGCATCGGCACGGCCTGGAACGAGACCGGCAACACCACCGGCAATCCCTACATCTCGATGCAGATCGATGTCGGCCTCGGGCCCTTCCGGGTCAACGCCGTGCAGACCAAGGAAGCGCGCGAAGCGATGACGGGCGAATTCGAGATCATCCCGCTCGTCTCGAACACCGCCATGAAGTCAGGCTCGATCTCGGGCGAGTTGACCGCGATGGATGCCGACAACGCCTTTGCCGGCTACATCGCCAACATGATGTTCGACCTCGACTTCATGCTGATCGAAAACACGTTCAAAACCGAGGAGACCCACCCCGATTACCGGATCGAGGTCAGTTCGCCCAAGGGCCACCCGATCCGCGTGGGCTCGGCGTGGATGGCGAAAAGCAGCCGGACCGGCAACGACTACCTGTCGCTTCTCATCAACACGCCCGATGGCGATCTGCGGGTGAACGCCGTGCAGAACGAGGAGCAGCGCGGCGGCAAGACCTTCTCGATCATTCCCTTCGTCGAGAGCGCCGGCCAGGAACGGTCGGACAACACCGGCCTCGCCCTGGTGGGCTGACACAAAGCGTTACCGCAGCGAGAGGGCGTCCCGGGGAACCGGGGCGCCTTTCGGCCGTGCAGTCCTGATCCTCCTCCCATGAAACAGGCCTGAGCGAGCGCTGTCGGCACGTCTCCGACCGGCCCGCGCCTCCTGTCCCCGAGAGGCAGGACCCGTGAGGGGAGCCGCTTCAGCGCGGCTCCCCTCTTTTCCTTTCACCCCGACAGAAGGACGACACCCATGTTCAATCTCGCCCACCCCAAGCTGGTCACGCTCGTTGAATCCGAAGGCTACGCCGAGGTCGCGGATTTCCTGGAAGACCATGCGATGGGCAGCGTCGTGCCCGCGATCTGCATGGCACCCGATTGCGACCACACCGCCGATCTCGAGCCCGATCAGCGCGCCGGCTTTTGCGAGGCCTGCGGTCGCGCTTCCATGAAATCCGGCCTCGTCATCGCCGGGATGATCTGAGTGGAAATGATCGAGAGCTTCCCATGACACATCATAGATACACCACTCCCGGCACGCGGCTTACCTGGTCCGACATCAGCGAATGGGTCGATGCGGCCCACCGGATCGGCAGGCGCCAGTTGAGTGCGGCGCGCAACAGGGCCTACGCCGCCCATGCGGCGGCTCTGCCCCGCGAACTCATCGACCGTGAGACGCATGCGCCATTGCTTGAAGCGGCGCTTCACCTCCTCAAATACGGACATCCCAGCCTCGCCCGGCCGCAGAGAGGCCATCGCGCCAACCACCCGACCACGCCCGTCATCATGGATCTGATGAACCGTCTCGCCATCCTGAAACGCCGGGACGAAAAGGCCGCCGGAGACAACTGGGCGGCCATGTTCGGAGGCTCCGATGCGCATTCCGACTGACATCACCGATATGATCGAGCGCGGCGCCCTCGTCGCGATCAACCATTCCGGTGGCAAGGACAGCCAGGCCATGACGATCAGGCTGGTCGAGGCCGGCATCCCGCGTGATCAGCTCCTCATCGTCCACGCCACCCTCGGTCACATCGATTGGCCCGGCACGATCGGCCATATCCGGAAGACCACGTTCGGCCTGCCGCTGGTGATCGCACGACCCCGAAGGTCGTTCTTCGAGATGGTCCGGGCACGCGGCATGTTCCCGTCCCCACGATATCGCCAATGCACATCCGACCAGAAACGGGGTCCGATCGAGCGCGAGTTGCGTCGCTATCTCGCGGCCAACCCCCGCTTCGCCGGGCGCATCGTCAGCGCGATGGGGATGCGCGCCGAGGAGAGTGCCGCACGCCGAGGCCGTTCTGTCGTCAGCCGGAACGCTCGCAACAGCGTGGCGGGCCGAACCTGGATCGACTGGCTGCCGATCCATAGCCTCACCAGGCGGGAGGTGTTCGACACCATCGCCGCGGCGGGGCAGGAGCCGCACTGGGCCTATGGCGCTGGCATGTCCCGTCTGTCCTGCAGCTTCTGCATCATGTCCTCGCTCGCCGATCTGCAATGTGCCGCGCGGCTGCGACCGGACCTTCTCTCCACCTACATCGCGCTCGAGCAGGAGATCGGCCACACACTCCGTCCCGATGGGACGAACCTCCGCGAAACCCTTAAGCGATTGGACGCAGCATGACCGTGCATAACCCCGACCAGATCACCGAGTGGCGTTTGCCCGGCTTCTCCGAGGCCGACATTGCGACCATCGACGCCGCCCGGGCGATCCTGCGCAGGCACGCCCGGTCCACCGCCGCCCTGCAGTCCTGGAGCATGCTGACCGACTACCTGGCTTTCAACGCCATTCAAGAACGGGTCGAGGTGTTTCGGGTGCTACTACTCGACCGGAAGAACAAGCTGATCCGCGACAGGGTCATGACGCGAGGCAGCATCGATCACGTTCCGGTCTATGTCGGCGAGGTTCTCCGCTCCGCCCTCGTTCTCGATGCCTCTGCCCTCATCCTCTGCCACAATCACCCGTCCGGCGATCCGCATCCGAGCCAGACCGATATCGAGCTCACCCGGAAGATCTTGGAGGCCTGCAAGGTAATGGAGATCATCATCCACGATCACATCATCGTCGGATTCGGGCGGGAGAAGTACGCGTTCAGCATGCGGGCGGCGGGCATGCTGTCGGGCCAGGCCCATGGGCATTGATGCTCGCTACAACGGCCCCTTGTCCAAGGAGGCGCTAACAGTAACCCGCCCGTCTGATCCGCGATCGCGCCGCCGGTGTCTCCAGATGGGCATACCGCCCCCCGGAATATCGCCGACAGTCGAGTGCGTGACCGGCCGCGATCAGCGCGGCGCCGATGTCCTCGCCATCGGCGTAGCAGATGCCCACCCATCGGTCATGGGTTCGCTCGCCATTGAGATCGCATTCAATCGAACGGCCATCGAGGTAGTTCACCATCCAGCGCCGCGCATCCCGGCCTGCCCGTGTCCCGAGTTCGGGCGCATCGACCCCGTTCAGGCGCACAGGTGTTCCGGAAACGACGATGGTGTCGGCGTCCCGTATTTGCACTTGGGCGGACGCCGGTGATGTCGGCAGGACCAGGGCAATCGGGATCAGATATTTCAACCTCCGCCTCCTCTGCAGGTGGGTCCAGGCTCTCCGGAACGTATCACCTTCAGACCTCCACGGCATCAATTGGCCCGGAGCGTTCTTTGCCTTCGGCCTCCCCTACTCGGCAGCCAAGTCGCAGGCGAGAACGGACCTTCGGTCCGTCGCGCATTCGGCCATGCGGCCTCACCGCGGCGTTGCGCCCCGCATCCCGGTTTGCCCGCCTCGCGAGCACGCCCCTCCCCGGCCGCTCCGCCGGATTGCGCTCTGGTCTGTTTTGCGGGGCAAAACGATCCCGCCGCTTCATCCGTCTCCCGCGTCCGATCGGTCCGTTTGCCTGCTCGTGTCGGGCAAACCTACCGTCAAAACACACACACATGAGCGTGGAAGCATATCCTCCGGATGGCCCCCAAATCAGCCCGCCTCAAGGATCGCAAAACTTTTCGGCGAGCGCGGGGCCCGTGGCGTGGGGCGGACCCGAGCGAAATGGCGCGCATGCCGCAGGTGTTGCGCGCAGAAAACTTTTGCGCCCGGCAAGCCGGCGGCTGCGCCGTCCCTGACCCGGGCAGATTCGGAAACCAGGCATTCGGCCATGCCCCCACACTCACGTGGTGGCCTTGGAACCGAACACTGGAGACCAGACATGGCTTACGACACTGCAAACACCTACGAGACCATCGAGCTTTTCGGGCTGACGGAGAAGGGCGCTGAGCTTCCGATCCCGGAGGATCACATCCTGACCGGTCGCATCATCCGCGAGAGCTTCGAGGCTCTGCTCGGTCCGCTGCGCGGGACCGGGCTTGAAGCAGAAATAGAACCGCTGGCCCATGGCCTCGCCACGATCCTGCAGCGCCGCAAGGTGGCGCTCGGCAAGGAAGTCGACCGCACCGCCGACAAAATCGGCGCGCTGGCGAAATCCCATGACGGATCGGAGATCGCGGAGACCGCCTTGGAAGAGGCGCAGGCCCGTTTTCTGCACTTGCGCGAGATCGTCGGCGCCATCGAGGTGATGAGCGAGGCAGCGGCGGAATGCTACGAGATCGAGACGGGTCACGCCTTCATCCCGGCATCCGGGTCGCGCGCGAGCGTCCGGGCCCAGGAGACAGGTGCTGTCTTTGAAGCACGGCAACTGCTGGAGCAGCATGACCGCGAGACCGCCGAGAAGTCGAAAGTTGAGGGCGTGCCTCTGATCGTCTCGGGCGCCACCGACTGGACCGATGTCGATGTGATCTTCAACACGCTGGACAAGGTTCGCGAGCGGATCAAACAGAACCGCAATCAGGAGATCTTCCTCTGCCACAAGGGTGGCAAGCGCGGGGCGGAGATGATCGCGGCCCGGTGGGCCCGGGCAAGGGGTGTCGCGCAGGCGCGCTTCGATCCGCGCTGGTCCGCGCACGGGCGGGCGGCACCGTTCAAGTGCAACGACGAGATGCTGGACGACAAGTTCGCGGCGACGGGGGTTGTCCTCTTCGGTGGCAACGGGGTCGCGCTGAACCTCGGGCAGAAGGCGGAAGCAAAAGGCCTGACGGTTATGCGGGTGGACGACCCGGCGAAGAAGACCGCAGAGACATGAACTGAGAGGGTCGCCTTCGGGCGGCCCTTTCGTTGTTTCCCATCGGCCATATGCGCGCCTGACGGTCGTGCCCGCTTGGTAGCTTACTCGCAGGTAAGATACCGGCCCCTGGTCGATCGCGCTTTCTCCCATGCGGCCTCACCGCGGCGCAGCACCCGGCATCCCGGTTTGCCCGTCTTGCGAGCATGTCGTTCCCTGGCCGCTCCGCCGGATTGCGCTTTGGTCTGTTTTGCTGAGAGGCAAAACGATCCCGCTGCTTCATCCGTCTTCCGCGTCCGGTCGCGGCGTTTGCCCGGGCGAACCTGCCGTCAAAACACACACACACATGAGCAGCCCCGCCCGGCCGGCGGCCGGGCGGGGCTGCTCTGCGTTTCAACCGACCGAGACAAGTTCGCCAGATCCCCACGATCAACCGTGTTCGGTCTGCGTCATGATGGGCCCCTGCCGGCGGTTGCACCGCCGTCACCGCGCTCGCAAGTTCCGGCCGTGCCGGCCTCCACTCGGAACACGGGGCTCCCTGGGCACGCTGAGCGGCATACCCCGGCGGCCGTCTCCTCCGGAGCCAGCCGGCGGAGTTGCCCTCATGCGCGCCAGTCATCCCGCGATCCGCCCGTTCGGGTGCAGATCGCTGGGGCGGGCGCAGCGCATCGACCGCGCTGCCCGGAGATGGGGGACCATCCTGGGGGGCCCTCTGCTGCTCAAGCCAGACCTGCATCATCCGCACCGGATCGCAACATCGGGGATGCGCTCGGGGCTGAAGAGCCCCGCTGTGCCGATGGGGCGCGGGCGCACCATCTCACCGGCTCTTTGGATGAGCGCGGCCCGGACCTCGCCATATCTCACAAACTTCGACAGGACCGATGGCGTTTGCATGGTCTCAGTGGCCACCCTAGTGTGGATCGCACGGGGTCGGCCCGTCCGTGCCCTCCGCTTGCGCTCCGGCAAGCACAAATACGGCTTCCACGCCGGGGGCCGCGGACCCTCCGCATTTGCGCTTGCGACCGATCCTCTTGCCCCCGTGCTGTGAGATCCCCATCGCAAAAAAGGAGAGACCCAAATGACCAACCACTACGTCGCCACCGTCCCCGTCAAGTTCACCGACAGTGACGGCCAGGAACGCACCCGCTTCCAGCGCGTCGGCGCGATGTTCCGCAACACCCGCAACGGGGACGGCTCGGAGTTCTTCAGCCTCAAGCTCGACTTCCCGGTCGCGGTCCAGGAGGTCGTGATGTTTCCGCCGAGCTCGAAGGAACCGCAAGAGTAATTTTCTCACGAGGATGGGCCGCCCACGGGCGGCCCTGGCCCGTTGCCAGGACCGCTGCGCGAGGGAAGGAGAGCCGGGCCGGTGGCCCGGCTCAAGTCATGGTGGACCGGGACCGCTTGCGGTCCCGGTCGACGGACGAGTTGGTCCGTGACAGGGCGGTCCGGCGGCCTCAAGGGGGCCATCCGGAATAACCCTTCGGCTACGCCTGCCGGGTTTTTCCGGCAGAGATTTGGGGACCAAATCTGGCCCTCCTTGACCCCGCCGGACCGCCCCATCGGAGAGGGTTTGCGCCGCCCCCTCGCTTCCGTCCGAACACATGCGTGTTCGGTCAGAACCTCTGGCGCGGGCAGGAGGAAGGCCGGGCGGTGGTCCTGAGGCGCGGAAGGCAGCGTCGCGGACATGAGACGGTTTGAAGCTCGTCTTTCCGATGACGGCTTCACCCCTTGGGCACTCGGCGAGAACCAGCTCAGAAACAGAAATCCTGTTGAGGATCAATAATACGGCATTGACAAAGACCATTAGCTTTGTGAATGTGAAGGGGTCGCTGCTGAAGGTGGCAGGAAATAGGGGGGCTTTCTTCGCGTGTCCCAGATGAAACGACTGACCGCTACCGAGAAGATGGAGATCGTGCGCGAGGCCGCAGAGAGCGTCTCGACGTCGGACCTGGCCGAGCGGTTTGGTGTCTCCCAGAGGGCCATCCAGTACACACTCAAAGCCGATGCGGAGCGGCAGAAGGACACCGCCGTGGCGACGGCAGCCGTGACCGTGAAGCTGACGCCGGAGGAGCTCGAGGCGCTGGATGCGGTGTTCTCCGCGGCGGGGATCGAGACCCGGACAGAGGGGCTGAGACGGCTCATCCAGGCCGCCGGCGGGACCTTCGTTCCGGACGTGGCGCTGGCAGCCGAGATGGCGCGCTACAGGGCGTTGTTGAACGAGGTCGGGAACGGGGTTGCGCAGCTCACGAAGCGCATGGCTGAGGCCAACCGGACGGGGCAAGCGGCGGCCGAGTTCTCCGATCTCAGGTTGGCGCAGATGCGGGGACTGGCGCGGTTCGTACTGGACTCTGCCGATGAGATCGACCTGCTGGTCCGCCGCCGCCGGGACGCGATGCAACTCGCGGCCACCGCCGCCTTGAGGGAGTTCGCCCATGCGGCTGAATGATGCCGTCCATGACGTGACCGGCGAGGTCTTCCGGGACGGCTGGAGCCGGATCCGGGGCTCCATGCAGGGGCTTCACGTCGCAAAACAGAGGCAGCTGATCCGCGCGGCGGCAGGTCACCGCGCGGCGGTCTTCAAGGCCATCCGGGGCGGGGGCACCCATTCCAAATCCGAGCTCTCGAACCAGCTCGGCTACCTCACCACGAAGTCCACCCATATCGTGGACAGTTCCGGATTCCTGGACGGCAAGGCGAAGCTCGACAGCAAGGAGATCAAGGACCTCACCGAGCGCTTTGCGAAGCGCTGGAGTGCCGGGTTCAAGCCGAAGCTCGGGCAGACGACACACATGCTCATGTCCTTTCCGATCGGCACGCGGGGTGAGGACGTCCGCGACATCACTGCGAATGTTGCCGAGCGGTTCTTCCAGACCGATGCGAGCCACTTCGACTACATCATCGCGGTTCACGAGGACCGCGCGCACCCGCATGCCCACATCGTTCTGAACCGCCGGTCCCAGGAAGGCGAGTTCTTCTTCCTTGGTCGGGATCACCGGTTCAACTACGACGACTTCCGCCTCGCCATGGTGGAGGAGGCAGAGAGGTTCGGGGTGCGGCTGGAAGCCACCCGGCGGCTTGACCGGGGGGTGGTGCATTATCCACCGCGGACCCGTGAGGTCTATGCAGCGAAGGACGAGGGCCGGGTACCGGAGCCGAGGCCCCGCGTCGGCGCCGATCTGGAGCGCGCGCTCGCGGAGATCGCCAACACGCGAACCGTGTTCCATGCTCTCGCCTCGGAGGCTTCTCGTGAGGCCCGGGTAGACATCTCGGACGCCCTGTTCCGGGCCGGTGAACTTCTGGCGCAGGGCGGCAAACTCACCCTTCAAGGAGACGTCTACATGGCCGAGGAACAATCGTTCGATGAGTTGAGGACCCGCTATGCTGATCAGGTCGCGCGCGTCCAGGGCATGATCGCCGAGAAACCCGAGGCCGAACGTCCGCGCCTCGAGCGCAGCCTCAACGAGATCCAGGCGCGGCTCGCCCACATGCAGCCCCTCGGGCTGCGATCCGTGACGCTGACCGAGCGGCCGTCGGACGGTGGGGTTTATTCCGATGCGAATATCGACCGGGACCAGCTCATGCGGCTGCAGGAACCGGATGTCCGGGCGCAGATCGACACGGCGCTCAGAGGCACCGGGATCCGGTCGTCAGTTGTGATCGCGCGAATGGAGACCGGCGCGCAGAATGCCGCCCTCGAGCGGCAGTGGATCGCAGACGATCTGGCGCGGGTGGCGGAGACCGACGGGCTCAACCTCGAGCGCCGCGCCGATCTTGAGACCGCGCGCGAGGCGCTGAACCGGGCTCATGTCCAGCTTGGCATCACGCTCGAACGTAACGAGGTGCTCCGCCAGGACGGTGTGATTGAGGCGGAGCCTGACGCGCGGTTGGCCGACCACGCGGTGTCCCGGACGGAGGCGCGCGGGGCGGCGGAAATCGCCCCGGGACCCAGTCTCGACCCGGAGCTGCGACGGGTTCTGTACCATGAGCGGGCCGGCGAGATGACCGCGCCCTTCGCAGATGCAGAACAGCGGCTGGCCTATCGGGAGGCCGTCGAGCGGGAACTCGATGCGGAGCAGATCGAGCGGCTGCGGGACGGCGACACGGACGTCCTCCGGGAGCAGATCTCGGATCGTCTCGACCGGCTCTATGCGGCGAAAGTTTACCTTCAGTCCGACGAGGCGACAGCCAACAGCGAGGCGGCCCGCGCTGTCGTCGCGGAGATCGCCGACCGCGAATACGAGCTCCAGAGGGCCGATCTCACCGACGGCGACAAAGAGCGCGGGGAGACTCACTGATGGGCGGCATGGGGAGAGGTCGGCTCGCTGTCGGTGTGGTGCTGGTGACCCTCGTCGCCGTCGCCATCGGCTATGTGATCGCCTCTGCCGTTCTGACCTTTCGCGATCTGGGGTTCCAGGCGGATATCGACTTCTTCTACATTGCCGAGAACTACCTCGCGTTTCGACATGCCAGGCCGGACGACTTCCGACTGATCAACCTGATCATGTGCGGGGCAGGGGTCCTGGGTCTCCTGATGAGCCTCGCGATGTCCGGCTCGGCGCTCACCAGCTTCGGCTACACCCACTGGCAGACCCGCCGGGAGATGAAGCGGAACGGGTTCTTCGGCGCCCCGGGCACGGGCTTCGTGCTCGGCAAGCTCGGCAAGCCGACGTCGCGCGCGCCATTCCTCTGCTCGAAGACCTTTCCGCACGCTCTCATCGTGGCGCCCACTGGGCGCGGAAAGACAACCGGCTTCGTCATTCCGAACCTGCTTACCTGGCAGGGTTCGGCTGTCGTCCTCGACGTGAAGGGTGAATGCTACGAGGCCTCGGCCCGCCACCGCGCCGCGGCTGGCGATACGGTCTACCGCTTCGCGCCAACCGATTGGGAGACCAAACGCACCCATCGCTACAATCCGCTTCTGCGCATCTACGAGTTGAAAGACTCGGCACGCCAGCAGATGGAGCTGCTGCTCCTCGCGACGCTCTTCCTTCAGAACGACAACGACCGGGTGCAAGGCCTCCTGAAGGGCGGCATCGATCTCTTCGTCGCCGCGGGGCTCCTGGCCTTCCAACGGCAGCGACCAACGCTTGGGGAGATTTACCGCATCGCCGCATCGGGCGGGCATAAGCAGAGAGAATATCTCGCGCGCGCTCACGAAGTCTGGAACCCGGCCGCACGGCTGATATTCACCCGGCTCGCGTCGACCAACAACGACACCTTGACCTCCTATGTGTCGCTGCTGATGACGTCTGGGCTCGATCAATGGCAGAACCCGGCGATCGACGAGGCCACGTCGGTGTCGGATTTCGACTTCCGGACGATCCGCAAGAAGCCGTTCAGCGTCTATCTCGTGGTCCAGCCGCTCATGGTAAAACCCCTGGCGCCCCTGATCCGGCTCTTCTTCTCGGACCTGCTCTCGGCGATGCAGGAAAAGGAGCCGGGCCCGGACGAGCCCTGGCCCGTGATGATCCTGCTCGACGAATTCAACCGCCTCGGCAAGATGCCCATCGTGGCCGAGAGCATCGAGATCCTGCGCCAATATCGCGGGCATCTCGCGATCGTCACCCAAACCATTCCGGCCATCGACGAGATCTACGGCGAGAACACGCGGCGCGCTCTGCAAGGTAATGCCGGCATCAAGCTCTACCTGACGCCTTCGGACGAAAAGACGGTCGAAGAGCTGAGCAAGGCTGTCGGCAAGACCACGAAGACCGTCGTGACGCGCTCCCGCGCCATCGGCAAGAACCCCTTCGAGGGGCGTAGCCAGTCGGAACGGACCGAAGAGGTCTCGCTCCTGCCCGAAGACGAGGCGCGGCGCCTGCCGCTCGACGAGATCGTCGTCGTGGTCGATGCGCAGATGCCGGTCCGGGCGAAGCGGGTGGTGTATTTCGAGGACCCGTTCTTCAAGGGCATCCACGCGGCGCAGGAAGGCGATCTGCCGTTTCCGGACGGCCCTGTTGCACCAATGGGCGAACTGCCGTTGAGCGTCCGGGCAATGCCGACGGCCCCGCGCGGGTCAGGTCTGACGGAACGCGATTTCGAGGCCAGGATGGGGTTTGGCGAGCACAGCGGAAACTCGCGTGTCAACCCCGGCACTGCTTCGGATGCGCGGCGGGTACGCGCCGCAGCCATCGTGGATGATCAGGGCCAGTTCGAGATGGATTTCGGGGCACGGGCGGAGCTTGATGTCGAGGCTGCTAGCGAAGATGACATGGCCATGGTTCAGGATGCGCTCAGTGATTTAGATCGTCTCGAGGGGCAGATCGCCGAAGAATCGGCGTCCGGTGGACGTCTGGTAGCGCGTTGATCACAAGGGCGCGCTGACCCAGCCGGACATCACAGAACTATGCAGCTTTATAGACACACCCAAGCATTTTGAGTACCGGCATCAAGCGTCGGGATGTTTCATGGCTTACCGACCAATGCGTCGATTTCGGTCAATCTGCGCCTGATAATCCGGCGCCGTGCCAGCGTCTTTTGCCGTAGCGCCTTGGGTTGCCTTCACCGGTCGTGGTTGCGCGTAGCTGCCGCGAACCGGCATCGGAGCGATACCCAACAAGGCCCTTGCGCGTAAAGCCGCGTACTCCGCACCGGTTGCTGAGCCCATCAGGTAACGATTTTGCGCTTGTTGTGAGCCGAAGACAGCCCGTCCGAACGTATACGTACCGCCAAGTCCTCCGGAAAGTGCCGGCATCATTATATTACCGGAAATCGCCCGCACGATGAACGGTGTTGCGATGATGAAACCTTTCGCCATAAGAACCATCATGAAGAAAGGCAGAAGTGCACCAATGTTCGGCGCGCCTTCCGGATCTCCGAGCTCAGTGATCAAAGAGCCGGATATGCCGGTTATGGTTGAAAAAATCCCAGCAATTATAATCGGATACATTGCAAACGAGACTACCGCCGAAAGCCACCGTGCAAAATAGTCTTTGGTGACATCGAAGAGTGTCAGGAAGATCATGATCGGGGCGAGCCCGAGTAGGAGTGCGATCATCAAGCGCGAAGCGACCATCAAGAAAGCGGCAAGCGCGCCGAGTAGCGAAAGAAGGAACACGCCAAGATTGGAAAGAATCGCCCCGGCCATCCAGTTCAGTTCTTCACCGGCGGCGTTAAGGTAATCACCAAAATCGGCGATCATACTGTCGAATTCCTCCGCGTAGGTGCCTGAAGGCCCCGGTGTCCCTCCCCCAACTGCGGCGATGAGTGAACCGGCAATGCTATCGATCCCGTTCAGAATGGAAGCGGACAAAGCGTTAAACTGGGTCCAGTTTTGTGCGAAAATGCCAATCAGAACGAATTTGACACCTAGCCAAAACGCAGTCCGCCCATCCATAGCTCGATACTGATAGACCATGTTTATTGCCACGAGGACTAGGACCAACGTCGCACCGAGCGTCGTAATTGTTCCAACTGTAGCGGCCACCGCTCCAAACTGTGTCTCCGCTGCCTCGTCTAAAAACCCCTGGGCGTCGTCCACGATCCAAGAAACAACGCTCATTCTCCGCTCCTATATCACCAGTTGCCCGCGTCTTCACACAATGCTTTAGCGGCCTCCCGCGTCTCATTGGCTTGCGCTCGATACTCATTCCTCGCGTCCCGGAGGCCGTTCCGATCAGCGCCTAGATAATTATCGTTGAACTGTTGAACCGAACGCTTCCAACTTGGGAAACGGATCGCACACGAACATTCGCCGGCCTCAATCACATTCTTGTAGCTTTGCGCCCGATAGATCATTTGGATCACCGCGCCCTGGAATGCATCGCGAGACGGCAGTCTGTCTATCCATTCAGGTTGTGATGGCCGATCCGGACAAATGTCAAAGCCGTTGTCCAGCGTTATCGATGGACTTTGTGGCGACGCCAGAGTTGGGGCCATCGCAATAGCGAAGATGAAGACTGACATGGGTATCTTCACGCGCTTTTCTCCGTCGATTTCTGATACTCCTCTTCAGTAATTTCATACTGCAAGAGAACGGTGTAGACGGGTTGCATTCCCTGTAGATGTGTCATTGAGACGATTTCCCAGCCTTCCAATGTGTAGGAAGCAATTACATCTTCCATGTCTCGATAGTCATTTTTCTTGTTGGGAGAGAAGGTCAGGATCTTGGGCGAATACCGTTTCATTGGCTTGCCTCCATTTCCAATTCGGTGCCGGGCAAATAGAACTCCGTAATTCCGCGTTTCCCGTCTTCGCGGCCGGCTTGTATGATCACGTCAATGGAGCTTTCGATGTAGTCTATCATATCGCGGTAGGGGATCGGGACTTCGGTCTTGAGCGCAGCGATGGCTAGGCGCTGAACCGCCAACTGGGGCGTTTCGGCGTGCAGCGTGGTCATCGAGCCACCGTGGCCGGTATTGATGGCCTCAAGGAAGGTCATGGCCTCTTTCCCGCGAACCTCGCCCAGAATGATGCGGTCGGGCCGCATGCGCAGGCTCGCGGTCAACAGGACGTCGGCTGTCTGGTTCAAGGCATCCCTGTTTGAGATCAGGGTGACGGCATTCGGCTGTTTCGGGAGAAGCTCGGATGCCTCTTCGATGGTCAGAATCCGTTCCCCGTCGCTGACGTAGGAAAGGATCTTCCGAGCGGCGACGGTCTTCCCGGTGGAGGTGCCGCCGGAGACGATCATGTTGAGCTTGTGCTCGACGCAATGCCGGATCGCGGCGTCGATGTCGCCGCTGGCCACCACCTCACGAAGCTGGCGGTTCTTCTCCTGTCGAAGCTCTTCCAGCTTGCGCTCTTTCCCATAGAGGAAGCCCAATTCGATGGATTCAATCGGAAGGCTGGAGAAGAAGCGCAGACTGATCGACATGCCGCGGTTGACCGCAGGCGGTGTGATGACCTGAGCCCGGATCGGCCGTTCACGATAGGTGATCGAGACCGACACGATGGGCCGGTCCTTTGAGAGAGGGGTCGCTGCATCCGAAGCGATCTGGTTTCCGAGATCCTTGATCTGATCCTCGGTAAGCGTCTGATTGAGACGATGCATGAAATGGTCCCCCTGAAACTCCCCCCAGCAGGACCCGTCCGGGTTGATGCAGATCTCGATGACCTCCTCGCGTTTGGCGTCTTCCAGTTTGTCGATGGAGGCCTGGAGATAGCTGAGCGTCATGAGTTCAGAAGATCTCCAGATCCCGGTCCACCATGACGGTAATCCGCGCGCCCTGATCGACATAGATGACTGGGCCGATGGAAAGATATTCTCCGATCACGCTGTCGGTGGCGTCGGCGAGATCATCTCCAATGTCTTCCAGGACATCCTCTGCGAGTTCATCCTGCGTCTCATTCGCCGCGACGGTCGGCGCGGCCGAAATCAGCGAGATGAGCGCGGCCGAGCCGAAGCGTTCGGTAAAGCGGGTGTCGACGAAACCCGTGGTGCCGGAACGGCCAAGCTCATCGGCCCCAAACGCGCTGATCTGGACCGTCTGATCGTTCGGCAGGATGATCCGGTCCCAGGTGATCGTGAGCCGTCGCTGCGCGATATCCGCACCTGAGCGGTATCGCCCGATCAGCCGGGACCCGGCGGGGATCAGAAGCCGCGTGCCATCATAGCTGTAGACATTCTCCGAGGTAATCGCGCGGACCTGGCCGGCCAGTTCGCTCGTGATCGCCGTTTCCAGAGCGGCTTGGATGACCGTACCCTGGATGACAGTGTTCGCAGGGTTCGCGATGACCTCGGATTGGGTGACGGGGCTTGGGAAGGCCCCATTCAGGACGAAGTCGGCCGCATCACTCAAGGTGCGCTCCGCGAGTTCCGTTCCTTCCGAGTCGCCTGTGGCCCCCCCGAAGGCAATGACGGAAGAGAGGATGCGACGTTCCTGGAAGGCGCGCTCTTCCTCGGCACGGCGTTGCAACTCGGCGAGACGGCGCGCTTCTTCCTCTTGCCGCCGCCGTTCCTCCTCCATGCGCCGAAGCTCTTCGTCGGTCGGACCCGTCGGAGCAGGGGTGGGCTGTTGGGCCTCAAGACGCGCCAGATCGAGGTCCATGCGCAGCTGTTGCAGTTCGCGGTCGCGGGCTTGCAGTTCTTCGGTAAATTGCTGTTGCGCGGCTTCGGAGGCCGCTTGCAACTCGGTGAGCTTGGCGGTCAACGCGTTAATGGCCTCCGCCGCCGCCGTGTCTTCTTCAACCATCGGGTCCGGGGCGTTCTGAATGGCTTCGATCTGCGCTTGGAGCGCCGCGATCTGGGCGAGCAGTTCGGCGTTGGGTTCCGGTGCCGGGGCGGGGACCTCCACGACTTCCGGTTCCGGCGGGGCAGGGGGTACGAAGGGCTCGATAGTGCCGAACCCGTCGCCTTCGGGTTGGAATTCATCCGGTGTCGCCGTGGGGAGGGCCACTTCTTCTTCTGGCTGGTTCAACAGGTACAGGACGGTGCCGCCGAGACCGACGAGCGCGACGACAAGAAGGGCCGTCAGAGGCGAGCGGCGGGTTGTGGTCCCCGGGCTGCCCGAGGCGCTCGCCTCAAGCCGGGCGAGGCGTTCGGACATGTCAGGTTGGTTCGGCTTGTCGCTCATCACGTGCCTCCCGTCAGCGAATTGGCTTGAATGCAGACAACGGTATCGCCGAGGCGCAGCACCCACTGGGCATTCACGCCCGAGAGCCGGATCACGCCGGGTTCGGTGGCTTGCGTATTGACGGTGCGCTCGCGCCCGTTCGAATAGCGGAAGATCGCGGGGACCGGCGCGTTGCGGGCGAACTGGAAATAGGTGAAGGTCCCGTCATCCCAGACGCGCGCGGGGGTGATTTCCGTGCGGTCGCTGGCCCCGTAGTTGTAGTTCGGGGCCTGGGCCGCGACGGCGTTCCGGGGGCGACGCTCTTCATCGGGATAATGGAATTGCACCACGTAGAAGGTCGGCGTCGAGACCTCCTGGACGTTGAAATAGTAGCTGCGCCGGTTGGTATAGACGGTGACGTTGGTATGGACGCCGCGGGCCAGCGGCTTGATCGCGAAGGCCTGGCCGCCGGGGACGCCGTCGAGCTCGAAGCCTTCGGTGTCTCCGGCCAGGATCGAGCGGATGGTTTCGCCTGTCCCGAACTCGATGGTCGTCACATGGGTGAGCGAGACGTTAAGGCGGAAGACCTGGCCTTCCTGATAGGTTGCGATCCGGACCCGAGCATCGTTGGGGCCGCGCCTTGGCGTTGCTTCCGCGAGGACGTTCGAGGCCGTGAAGATCAGGATCAGAATGCCAGGTCCAAGCCGCTGCATATCAGTTCTCCAATCTGTCGGACCGGATCGAATACTCGAGCACGGTGAAGCCGAAGGGGTTGGTCCAGACCTGATCGATCGTGCGCGCTTCCTCGGGTCGGAACTCGAAAAGCAGCGTCGCGGTGAAGAGGCCCGCCTGGATGCCCTGGATGGAGGTGAGGCGCTTGCGAAGACGCACCGTGGCGCGGTTCTCACCGATCAGGTTGATGCTGAGGACTTCGACATCGAGTGTGGAGTTGGCCCCGTAGACGGTCGGAGGGTACTCAGGGTTTGCGCTGTTCCACTGCGCCGTGACGGAGGCTTCCGCCCGGCCATCGGAACGCTGAAGAACGCTGCGGATACGCACGTCATTGTCGAGCTGATTGTAAACCTCGCGGTCCGTTACATAGCGGAAGATCTCCGCCTCGATGACGGCCTGATTCCCGGTGACGTGCGTGGCGCCGACCGAGGCTTCGGGCAGGGCAAATCCGGTCTCTGGATCGTAGGGGACAACCACCGGCGGCGGGTCGACATCGAGGATGGCAACCATCACCGCACCAAGGGAGCCGATCAACCCGAAAATCATCCCGAGGAGACCAAGCCGTTGCCAGAGCCGCTCCCGGCGGAGCGCCCCGTAGACCAGTTCCTCCTCGATGATTTCGCGTTCACTGTTCAACGTCATATGCCTCGAAACTCAGTCGCCCAAATCCGGAATGGTGAACTCCATGAAGTTCTGTTCTTCGGCGATGGTAGCGGCATCGATCACGCCACCGGTGCCATCGCCCACCGTCTGGACGGCCTCGAGCTGCCACATGGCGACAAGCGCGATGGCGAGTTCGGCGGTCACACGCGTGTTGAGATCGACGCTCTCCTTGAGCTCATCCATGTCGTCGATAAGACCGACGAGGCGCTCCACCCGTTCGAGGGACTGGCCCGCATCGTCGTAGCTGTTCTGTGCGGCGGCCGAGACAAGCGCACCTGTGGTCGCTTGGGTGGCGATCCGTTCCGCCCCGGCATTGCCGCTGGTTGCCATCTCGCGGAGCGTATCGTCATCAAAGCCAAGCTCGGCCAACACGCGGTCCATTTGGGTTTCGATCTCGGCGGCGCCGGAGCCGCTGAGGCCCGAGAAGTCGCCGGTACGGATGGCCTGAATAGTCGCCTGGATATCGCCGAATTCCTGATCGAGGATGCCGTTCAACTCGGCCTCCATTTCCGTGGCGATGATTTCGGGGAGTTCCGCAAGCCGCGTCAGGGCCTCATAGGTCCGCTGCAATTCGGCCAGTTGGTCCGTGAGTGTAGTGAGTTGTTCGCGCAGCTGCAGAAGCTGTTCGTTCTGCAGGAGTTCATCCTCGATCATCTGGCGCAATTGCTGGATGTTTTGGGCGATGTTTTGGGTGTCGATAACAGGCACGCCTTGGGCCGCTGCGGCTACCGGCAGAAGTGCGACCGGCGCGGCGATGCCACCAAGCGTCAGTAGGGTTGACAGGGTGAGAGCGCGCAGCGATTTGCAAAGCAGTTGGGCGGGCATCAGTCCAGCTCCTCTATGATGAATGTCATGAAGTCTTGTTCCTGCATGCGCGCAGCGGCGAGACGCATCTGTTCGGCGCTGAATGGCTGGGTGCGCGCGGCCTGGAGCCTGGTCATGGCCGCGATGAGCCGGACCAGCTCGGCCCTAGCGTAGGTGTTGAGCGCCATCGATTCCTGCACATCCGACGTGGTCCCGATACGGGTTACGATATCGCGGACGCGGAGGGTGGCTTGCCGGATCGCGGTCGGGGAATTGCTGCCGTAGAAGGCCGCGCCCGCGCCGGTCAGCGAAAGGTTCGAGTTCGCGAGAAGCGCCGGGTCGATGGTGCCGAGCGCCTCGATCCCGCCGATCCGCGCAAGGTACGCATTGTATTGCTGCGGGATGACGGTGACGTAGTGCTGGGTTTCCTGGAAGGGCGGCACGCCGCCATACTCGATGACGCGGCCAGGGCCTGCGTTGTAGGCCGCAAGCCCGAAGATGATGTTGCCATCAAAGCGCGCCAGTTGGTCCGAGAGATAGCGCGCGCCGCCATCGACCTGCAGATAGGGGCTCGTGCGGTATTCCGGGTTGATCCCGAGATCGTTGGCGGTCCCGGGCATGATCTGTGTGAGCCCGTAGGCACCCACGGGGCTTTCCGCGCGGATCACGAAGCGACTCTCCTGCCAGATCAGAGCCTGAAGGAGCGCGCGCCACTGGACAACCGAGAGACCGGCGGCAGAGACCCCGGGCCGCCCGTGGGTTTCCTGGGCAACCCGGATGATCAGCTGCTCGATATTCTCCGCCGCGTCCCCGAACATCTGAACTCCGGCGGGGTTTGGATCAATGTCGGCTGTTCCGTAGACGGCTTCGGCGGAGCGGTCTGTGTCGCCGTTACCGCCCTCAAGGTCCGTGACCATGCCGGTGATGGCCGCGCTGTCGAAACTGGTCTGTGCGTCGAGGATCGCATCGAGGACGGCGAGCTGTTCGCGTTCGATCGCAGAAATCTGTTCCTGGACCGTGAGCGTTTCCCGTTGCACCGCAAGATCAGCTTCGCGGTCCGCAGTCTCGATCAGATCGCGTGCGGTCAAGCCGCTGTCATTCACCGGCACGCCTTGTGCCAGCGCGGTCGAAGCCGCGCCGATCAAAAGCAACGTGGCGAAAAGCGGCCTACTCATAGGCGAGGTCCTCGAAGTCAGCACCACCGAGCGTGTCAAAGTGGCAATCAATTGGCGCATCGCCACGCGCGACGAAGCTGAAGCAGTTCGCCTCAGGTTCGCGGTAGTTGGAGCAAGCAGCGAGAGTGCAGATCAGTAAAGCGAGCGAGAATGTTTTCATGGCTGTAGTCTCCAGAAATCGGGACGGGCGCGGTAATCCTGGCCGACGAGTTTTTCGCCGGCCTCCATGCCGCCGAGGATGGTCAGGTTGTGTCCGAGGGCGCTCAGATCGGCGTCGACGACCACCGATCCCTGGTCATCGCGAATGAGCGCGAGCCGGGAGTTCGTGCCTGTGTTCAGGAGCGTATCGAGCTCTTTCTGGAAGAGATTGAGCATCGCGTAGTCCGAGGCATTGGCCCGGATGTTTGGGAGAAGCACTTGTGTCGGGACCGCCTCGACGATGGTCTTGCCGGTGCGGGTCCGCTCGAGCTGGCTGGCATATTGCGTCATCATCACGGCCACGGTGTTCTGTTTCCGGGCCGTGACGAGCCATTGCGACAATCGCTCCGCGAAATACGCGTTGTCGAGCGCCTTCCAGGCCTCGTCGATGATGATGATCGTCGGGCGGCGGTCCTCGATCTTCCGCTCGATCCGGCGGAAGAGATAGCTCAGGACCGCCATGCGCTCCTTGTCGCTTTCACTGTCTAGAATGCCCGTCAGATCAAAACCAACCATGTCGCCATCGAGCGAGAACGTGTCCTCGAGGCTGTGGCCGAAGATCCATCCGAACCGGCCCTTCTCGGCCCATTCGAGAACCCGCTGGTTCAGATCCCCGTCATCATCCATCGACATGAAGAGCGATGCGAAGTTTTGCCAGTCGCGAAGGCCCGGGTCGGTGGCCTGGGCGTTCTGGCGCACACACTCCATGATGCGGTTGGTTTGCGCCGGGGTGAGGGGCTTGTCTTCGCGGTGGAGCAGGGTGCCGAACCAGTCGGCCAGCCAGGCAATGCCGCGGCTGTCGGTCTCGGTCCAGAGGGGATTGAGACCCGTGGGCATGCCGCCCTGGATGGTGGTGTAGCGCCCGCCATTGGCGCGGACGGCCATTTCCATCCCCTGGCGATAGTCGAAGACAAAGACCCGCGCCCCCGCGCGTTTGGCCTGGGTCATCAGAAAGGCGGCAAGGACCGACTTGCCTGAACCGGGGCGACCCATGATGAGCGTGTGACCACTCGTGGGTTCCTTCCCAGGAGACCCGGCCTCGTGGAAGGAGAAGCGGTAGGCGCTCTTTTCTGGCGTGGGAAAAAGCGAGATGACCTTGCCCCAGGATACTTCGTCGGCTCGCTTGCCGAGCTGCGTCCGGTGGAAGGCAGCGAAATCGGCAAAGTTGCGATTGGTGACCGTGCTGGGGCGCAAACGCTTTGGCTGGTTGCCGGGGTGCTGGCTGAAGAAATGCGTGTTTGCCCCGAACCGATCGCTGACCATCGTCACGCCTTCGGAGGCGGCGGCGTTCACGATCTCGGCGCCGAGGGTTTCGAGCCCATCGAGCGTTTCGGCGAAGACAGTGACCACCATATGGTGATCGCCCATGCTGGCGCGCTTGGCTTCGAGATCGTCGGCCAGGAAGGAAAGGTGTTCGCGGAGCGAGACTGCGGCATCATCGGCGGCCTGCATCTGCTTCACCTGCCGCTTGATCCGCGAGATCGTCATGTTCGTGTTTACGGGTGTGAAGGAATGCGTGACGATCATATCGACGGGCAGGTTGAGCGTATCGAACATGGTGCAGCTTGTCTGTTCGGAGTAATCCTTGATGGAGTAGCTCTTGCCAAAACGGCGACCTGCTACGCCCTCGCTCAGCTCGAAATGATCCCCGAAGAACGTCACGCGGGTGTTCGCGGCCGAGGAGGCCAGAAATCCGAACTGCGAGGTATGGTAGAGCGGGCGCTCCTGGCCGGTGTTCAGGGCACCGAGGAAGCCGACCAGGTCCCCGGTCTCAGCTGAGAGCACGGACGGCTTCAGCTCCGCCAGACCGGAGGTGAATATGCCGACGGCTTCATTCAATCGCCGCAGCCGCTTGACCGTCTCATCCTTCAGGCGCTCGGGCGAAGGGCTGCGCATGAAGCTCAGGAAGCTTTTGTTTGGCGGGCGGTGGATGACTGTCAGTGTGAGCGTCTTGTCCCGAAGCCCCCTGGTATTCATGTTGTCGCACCATTGCGCGTCCACCATGGCGGCGAAACTGTCGCCGTCGACGGGCTCGAGGTCCACCTTGATGCCCTTCGAGACCTTGTGGACGTAGTAACTGAATTCTTCACCAAGCTGCGCCACGATCCGCGCGAAGAGCGCGCGGACTTTATCGAGGTATTCATGATCTGTCGTGTAGCTGTTGACCCCTGTGATCCGGATGGATTGGAAGAGTTCGTTCACCCGCGTGCGGACCGTGCGATCATCGACGAGACTCACGTAGGGCAGCATATGTGCCAGATGCTTCTCATGCTGAAACCAGTTGGGCATCAGCGTGCGCTCGTCACGTTCCTTCACATCATCACGGGGCATAGCTGTCGCCTAAGTGGATTTTGCGGTTTCGGGTCGGAGGTGTTTCCTGAAGCGTGGTCATCGCCACATCGATGAAGCGCGGATCCCAATCTGCGGCTTTCCAAAGCAGAGGATAGAGAACGGCTGCGATGCCCAGGACGACAAAGCTCTGGATCCAGACGAAGAGAAGGACGGAGCCGAAGAGCCAGACCACGGCATACATGATCGGCAGACCGAAGAGTTTCGGCGGGCGTACGAGGCCAAGAAAAAGGGGGGACCGTTCCGCCACGCCAAACTCCTCAACTGAAGACCGCGGCCACGATCGTGGGTGCGGCAGCGACACCGGCGATACCGACCAAGACCCAGAGGGCCTGCCGCAAGTCGATGATGTTGAAGAACCAGCTCAGGAACACGCCGATCACCGCGAGGGTTGCGATCACCACACCAAGCGGGCCGGTGAGCGCATCGACAATACCTTGCAGAAGGTCCTGAATAGGCGACAGGTCGATGCTCTGCGCCATGGCGGGTTCGCCCAAGGCAACGAAGACCGTCAGAACGGTCAGTAATAGGGGTAGGGGCCTCATGA
This sequence comes from Roseovarius spongiae, assembly GCF_003651245.1. Taxonomy (GTDB): domain Bacteria; phylum Pseudomonadota; class Alphaproteobacteria; order Rhodobacterales; family Rhodobacteraceae; genus Roseovarius; species Roseovarius spongiae. Next base: position 68,475 of record NZ_RAPE01000007.1, on the reverse strand, counting down.
ATTCTCTCCTTCCAGCCTGTTGAACACGGCCAGCACCCGCTGAACGTGGGTTTGCGTCTCTCGGTAAGGGGGAATACCGCCATGCTCTCGGACCGCCTCCGGCCCGGCATTGTAAGCGGCAAGCGCCAGCCGCGTGTCCCGGAAAGTCTCGAGCTGTGCGGCGAGATAGCGTGCCGAGCCATCGAGATTGGCCCGCCAGTCAGAGGCATCAACGCCGAGGATGTCGGCGGTTCCCGGCATAAGCTGACCAAGGCCAATGGCGCCGACCCGCGACCGGGCGTTCGGATTGTAGGCACTTTCGATTTCGATATTGGCGCGAAAGAGGAGACGCCACTCTGTCACCGAGAGGCCGGAAGTACGCAAACCCTGATGCGCGGCATAACGGAGCGCCGTCTCGTCTATGGCGGCGAGGATATCCGGGCGCGGGACCGCGATGCGTGGGGCGACCGCTGCGACGCGGAACGTGCCATCGTCGCCTTCTGTCTCAGCCTCGCGGTCGCTCCCAAAGATATTTAGCGGTGCGTCGGGATCGCCTTGACCGATCCCGTCATTGTAGTTGCGTGCGAAGGCGTCTTGGGAGTTCGAGGGGGAAAGCGATCCGTCGCTTTCTATCGTGTAGACCATTTGCGCCGACGCGGCATGGGCCGCGAGCAGCAGGACGGCGCTAGCTGTCGCTGTCGTCGTCTGGCGTATCCGCCAAGGTGTATGTCCAGCGCTGGCCTTCGTAGACCGGGAAGGCCACCACCGAAAAGCCGAGATCGATAAGGAAGGAGACGAGTCCGGTGACCGTCTTGAAGGTCCGGAGCTGGATAAATTCCCCATCGGGACGCGCCCGGGCGGTGACAAGTTCCTTCTCGACGCCGTCGTCGTCAACGGCGCGCAAGAGCCAGATGCCATGCCACACGGAGTTTTTCCGGTAGGCATCCTGCTTGCAGACGACTTCGACGCTGTATCCGGATTCAACGAGCATCTTGAATCCCGCTTCTGTAACCACATTCGGCGCTTCTTTTTGCAAATCTATCGCCACGGCGCGCTCTTTCGTCTCTGGGCGCACCGGAGCCATTGGTTCCGATGAGCCATGATTACAATTATACTGTTTTGTGTGCAAGATGCGGTTTTGTCTTGCGCAAGCTTTCGCTCGACGCCATTATTACGCATGGCTGGTCGCTTTCCTCAAGCATCGAGGGCCTGTTCTCATGCGCAAACAGATCACCTGTATCTGCTCTGTCGCTGTATTATTGTTATTATGGCTTCCGGGGGTTGCGATGGCACAAACCTGCTACGCACCGGAGCGGCCCTTCGTGCCGACCGACGCCGAAGACATTCGCGAGTATGGAGACCTGATTCGGTCTGACTTTGAGCTCTACATCCAGGACATCCAGGCATATTTCCGCTGCCTCGAGGAGGAGCGAGCGCGGGCCTTCGAGGAGGCACGCGAGGTCAGTGAGGATTACGGGCGGTTTCTGCAAGTGTTGGGTCAGTGACACACAGACGGCTAGCCGGGCAAACAGCTGCGTTGAGTGATGCCTAGCAATGTGGAGATCGCAGGTTGCGGAATTATCGCTTGGTTTCGGATCACGATTTTCCGTGGGGGGATGATCATGAAGGTCTTGCTGATCATCGTAGTCTTCAACTTCGAAACCGGTTCTGAAGTGGAGACTCGCATGGACTTCAAGGGTGATGCAGCCTGCCATGCAGCGGCGTTGGACGCCTTCCAAGCGGTAGATAAGAACGCTGAAATCCGTGCGATGGACGTGCCGTCTGGGCAGGAAGTACTCGACGGCACGATGATCGCCTACGACGAAACGGGCAGCGAGATTGGCATGTATGCCTGTAACGTTCTGCGTGCCACTCTGCAGGGGCAAGACGGGTAGGGAACCTCGATACATTCGGGAGAATGAAAAGTGCGCGGTTGGGTGGCTGGATCAGTGAAAAGGGATTTCGCGCACTTTGTGCAAGCTCCGGTCCGCGAGTTCCACCTGTTGCTTAGTAGTTGACCTGTTCGTAACCGTAGTCGCCTTCGTAGTCGTGCCACTCCACGAAAACCGAACGATGCCAGATACCCGGACAACTATCGCCGTAGCGCTCGACGCCGATATGGGCGTCGGGAAGAGCACCGATGCTGCTCCGCCTCCAACCGTAGTCGCCCTGCGTGCCGTAGCTGCCGAGTCGCACGCTCGCGTAGCGATTGCACTCGCCACCGTCCTCTCCGCCACTTTCCCATTGACGTGCCTGAGTCTGAAAGACGCGGATCGAGCGGACGAAGTTGAACTCCGGACCGCTGATGTCGATATCGGCGCGATCCTGCGCGAGCTGCAGTGAAAACCTTTCTGACAGTGGAGTCGTGTCGCTATCCGCAACCTGGAGGACAGCAGGTTGTGGTTTCGGAAATGTTGTAGCAGGGGTGCCCGCAAGGCTTCCGTCGAGTCCCGTGACTAGGTTTCCGGCGTCATCGACCGGGAAGGACTGAAGCGGGGCTGTCTGATCGAGCTCCAAGAGGATCTCGTAGATACGTTCGCTGGTGAGAGCATCCGGATCAACCGGATAGGCCGCGCCCATTGGACAGCGCCAGATTTGCAGTGGAGGCTCCACGGGCCAGGGTGTGATGCGGCGGATGAACTCGGCACGCGCGCGGGCGCAGGGGACGGACGCTGGCCATCCGCCCGACAGGCAGAGAAGGATTGCGCAGTCGATCTGATAGGATTGGGCTCTGGCTCGTTCGGAGGTCATGGCAAACGCGACAACCGTCAGCGTTGCTACGGTCAAGGCGGTCGTTCTGAGGGCATTCAACATGAAACCTCCTCGATGCACACATGATGATGAATCAATAGCACAGTATTGACATTATCCTACGGTTTTGACAAATGCTTTGTCCTGCACCCATGCGGCTGTCCCTGCATTGCGGGCAGGGTCAGATGGGCTGGAGCGTCCAAGCGTAGCGTCGGCGCGGGTATCTCAGCTTGCAATCAGCGTGAAATGGCCGATCCCGCCACGGTCGCATTCTCAAGAGCTATGTTTCGAAACATTGGAAAGCAGATTTCGAGGTTCAGATGATTCCCAATGAACTGAAGAACGCAGCATTGTTGACGGGCCTGATTTTCGTTGTTTCTTCCACTGCCTTTGCTGGTGGCATCGAGCGGCGCGGCGACCCATCGCAGATCCTGTTCGAGGAGGGACGGGACTATCTCGAGTTTTCCGTCGGAACGGTGAAGCCAACGGTGTCGGGGGTTCCTCTGTCTGGCATCCCGGCAGGGCCAACGGGTAACATCGCCAACAGCTACCAGTCATATGCCCTTGGGTACAAACGCGATTTGAGCGACCGGATGACACTGGCGTTTGTTATCGATGAGCCAGTAGGAGCGTCATTGGCCTATTCAAATGCGCTCGCATTCTTCGGCGGCTCCAGCGCAGAGGTTTCGTCGATCGCCTACACCGCGCTCGCCAGGTATGAAATCAGCGACAGGATCAGCGTCTACGGCGGTCTGCGACTGATCGGTGTCGATGGGACCATCACTGTTGTTTCGCCCGCATCCATGCCGAGCCCCTACAGCCTGAGCGTCAGCAGAGACTATCAGTTCGGTTATCTTGCTGGCGTGGCCTATGAGATCCCGGACATCGCTTTTCGGACCGCCGCCACCTACGAGTCGCGGACAAGGCACGAGTTTCGCGACAATGGCGGGTCGCCATTCGAGGTTGAAATCCCGCAGGTCGTCACTGTTCATGCGCAAACCGGGATCGCCGCTGACACGCTCCTCTTCGGATCGATCCGGTGGCGCGAGTGGTCCGAGTTCAAGGTTCAGCCCGCCGATTTCTTTTCCCTGGTTCCGGGCGTCGGCCCCGTCAATACTCCGATCGCCAGTGGGACGAGCGATATCTGGACCTATGAGCTTGGGATAGGACGCCAATTCACCGAGAACTGGAGTGGGGCCATGGCCATAGGCTATGAGCGCGATCTTGGTGACACCGTCGGGAACTTCTCGGGCACGGACGGCTACGTCAGCTATAGCGTGGCCGTGTCCTATGAGGTCCAAAGCTGGCAAGTGACAACCGGTCTTACGTATTTCGAACTTGGCAGTGCGGACTCCTCCGTCACCGCATTTTCAGGGAATGATGGCGTCTCGGCGGGCCTGCAGGTCAGCTACACATTCTGACGGGATGTCGGACGACCTTTGAGCAACCCGCGCAATCGAAGTCCGGCAAATAGGACGTGCGGCGGCAGGGCCAGCGAGTAGTGGCCGCAGTTAAGCTCCAATACGTCGGGATGCGCGCCCGAGGCCCGCAATTTCTGAATGAACTTGTGTGACAGCTCCGGGACAACAACTGTATCCCGTTTCGCCAGAACAAGCTGCAGGTCCAGCCCTGGCCGAGCGAGTTGTCGGGCGTAGGTCTCCTGGTTGATCGGACTCCACGCCATCCTCAGGTCTGCGAGCTCCATGCCGGGCTGAAGGCTTTGCCGGATCGCCTCCGTTGCCCGTCCGGTCCAGACCATATCCGCAAGGCTGCCGGCCGTCAGAAAGAGCGAGGCTTTCGAGACGTTTTCATCATGGGCCGCGACCAAGCCGGCCACCCATGATCCTAGGCTCATCCCGAGGACGGATACTTCCCCATAGCCTTCACCTTTCAGCCACGCGACGAGCTTTCGGCCATCGAGAACAGCTTGCCTGACAGACTGGACGGTTCGACCGATATTGGCGCTGAGCATGTAGTCCGCATAGACCGAGCCTGATCGACGGCGCTCGAAATGATAGGGCATTGCCATCTCGATCACGGTGATACCGCGTTTCGAGAAGTAGTTCGCGAGGTGGCGCTGATGCTTTTGAGCATTCCAGTGATGAAAGACGATCAGCGCCTGCTCCAACGTTCCGCTTTCCGTCGCGCGGGCCCAAACCGTGTTGTTCTCATCGATGTCGGTTTGAATGTCTGACGGAAACGTCAGGCGATCTTCCACCTGCTCAACGTCGAGAGTTGGCGTCGCAGGGCGCTCAAAGAATGTCGGATCGTCGGACGCGTGTTCCGCAAGGGTACAGAAGTCCGCGAGCGTGACATCGTGCTCCGTCCCCGGGAAAGCCCGGTCGGCGTCAAGGATGAGTTCAGATCGTGCCTTCAGCGCATTTCCTCTTTGAACGCGCTTCTCATCCCACCGATCCAGCCAACTCAGATACACGCTAATCTCTCCGCTCTTCGCTCGCGCTCCCAAAACCGAAGTCCGGATCATAGAGTGCGAAGGTTGCAAGTAACACCGCGGCAAACAGCAAAACCGAGAAACCCGCGAACGCGCCGATTAACAGATAGGCCGTGCTCAGAAGTCCCACGGTTGCAACCATCATCCCAAGTCTGCTATTCACGCGACCCCCACCGGCCACCCGAGACGCGCCATGAAGGAACACAAAAATCGAAGACAGGACGATCAGCAGGCTGGTGAAGTGATTGGGCGCGCTGTACTCTCCCAAGCTTTGCGGCCGGTCGCCTGAAGAGAAAACCGCCCACATGTCGTTCATCAACCAGCGAGCGATGTTCGTGCCGCTAGATGTCAGGTAGGCACTTTGCAGTTTCATACAGACCGCGACGAAGATCGCCAGTACAGCACAGCGGAAAATCGCCCCTATCACTCTGGCGCCGACCACGCTGATCACCTCGTTGTTGGCCGCATCGCCGTTGCCGGGGTTGGTCTTCTGGATATTTCCAAAGTCCTGCGCAACGCAGTAGAGCAGAATGAGGGCCGCGAAGAACAGGTAGAAGGAAATGCACATGTAGAGATACGCAAAGCCCGTGAAGGCCATCGTTTCGGGCACCGTAATGATCTCCGGACTAATGATCGCCAGCGAGCCCCAATCGATCGCGAAGTCCCCTCCGCCGCGCAACAGCGGGAGCAGCCGGACGCTGATCCACTGGAAGACTCCCGCGAACAGAACGCATATGAGAAATACGGCCCAAAATGTGTAAGACGAGGCGTCCAGATTGCGCGACCAGTCGCGATGGCTCTCTGCAAGAGATACCTCGTTCGCGATCTTTGGTCGGCCTGTCTCTTTCCAGAATAGGAGCAATTCAGCGGTAGCCGCAAAGAACAGGGGCATGAACGCGAGAAACAGGAACGTCCAGTTGGGGGCCCAGAGGAATCCGACTTGCTTGGTGAGACCGTCGGGGGCCTCGAAAGTCACTTCGTGTATACCGAGGAAGTAGGAGGTAAACTGCAGCGCCACGGCGCCTGCGAAGACCGAGGCCGGCAGGTTCAGTGGTGATCCGCTAAACACTGCCTCCGTTGCCCGAGCAAGCCCCGAACGCGGTGTCTGGCGGGCGGCCATCTTCGGCTTCGGCACTGCGGACGGTATACCTTCTGGCCTGATTTCGCCAGCGGGGCTGCTCTGGTCCAATTCCGTAGCGGACGTGGTTGGCGCATCCTTCGCTCCGCGCTTCTCGCGCCGTTTGGCATCCAGCCTGGATCGAGCGGCGCTGAGCGCTGTCTGCCACTCGCTCACCGCCTCGGGATCACCACAACCAAAGATTCGTGCCAGCCATCTGATGTTATCGCTGCTGATCCCATTGTCATTGTCTTGAAACCAGACCTGGACGGTCCGGAGTTCGATTCCGTTGCGATTGGCCTCGATCGAGGAAATTGCGTTGGCCAAGGTTTCCGGTGTCCACGGTCCGTCAGGGAAGCCGTGAAGATCAACCGGTCTACCCGCACCTGCTGACGCTAGACGAGCAAAAAGCCGCTTGAAATCCTCGTCCGTTTCCTGCGGTGCAACAAAATATTTTCCATTTCTGATCAAAAGCTTCCGCGCCAAGTTTTCGTTCTTTTGCGCCCCGCTGCATATTTTATCGTGATCACAGCAGACAGGTAAGCTCAACTATTCCGAGTGGCGGATTTTGGCTGAAACTGGCCACTGCCTCAGGGCGGTCTCGGTTTCGAGACTCACAGGTATTCGTTTTCATGAACCGGAGGGTGCGACGTGACTTCAGTCGTCAAGATCAAGACAAAGCCGATTTTCGCTGCACGCAGGGTTAAGAAGTGCGACTGCGAAGAGCGTCTCCATGCTCAGGCGGTCAAACGCATCTATGACCGCCAAACCGGCGAGCTTGTTGGCTGGCTCTACGAATGGAACACCGGAGATATTACTCCGAGGTGGTCAGCGGCACCGCATAGTGATGTTGTTTATGAATGACCGTACCGAGAACTATTGCTCTGATGGTCTCATCGGCCAACTCAAACATGCGGTGATGCAACTGGGGTTTGGACTTCTTTGACCCACACTTTCTATATTGAATGTCCGATGGCCTCATTGTTGCGACCGGTCCTGAAGCGTTGTCAACGCCTTAGCAAATTCAATTATTGAGATTCGCGATTTCTCACGTGCTTTGCCGCGATGCAGAACGCCAAACTTGTTCTGCGAGTATGCGCTGTTGCATCTTGGTGGCCACATAGTTTGACCTTTATGGCCAGTACTTTGTCCCTTTTTGACAGATAGATTGACTTTTTCTGGCAATGTCGCTGACCTATCGGGGTGAAGCAATCCACATGCGTCAACTTTACCTTTACCGTGGATGCCTTTTCGTCTCCGGTCGCGGTGGCCGAGACTCCCAGTCCATATGGAGGCGGATTGAAATGGTTGACTGATATCCGGAGAGCCTCAAGGAAAAGGTGGCGCGGCAGCAGCTTGCCTGTCAGTCGTCGAACGGAAACCGCAAGATCAGCAAGTCCGTTCAGCCCACCGTGCCAGAGCGCAAGCCGGCTGAGACCATGCCGATCTACAAGAGCGTCGAGTTCCGGCAAATAAACGGGCATTGTCAGCGAAGGTTCGAGCTTACCGGGAAAACTCTTGCGCTGCAGTTCGAAATATCCGGCGCGACGCCACGTGTTCTCGAAGAGCCACGCCGCATCCGAGGCACCGTCGAGAATGTCGGCAAGCCCTGCGCAGCCAACGCTTTTGGCCCGATAGCGGGCGACGAGCTCCACATCTTTCGCGGTGCCGTGGGTTGTAGCTGCCAAATGGCCGACAAGGCCGGGCAGCCCCGGATCAGCCCCAGCGTCTAAAATGACTGAGGCATCGGCACCGATCAATTCGTCCTGTGCCGCTTGAAGGGTGTTGGTCGCGGTGACATCATGACTGATGAGAACTGTCCGTCCGCCTGTCCGTAAGAGCGCAGAGAGCAGGGCTTCCGTAGCCGGTTTCGCCAGAGGCGCGGCATGGATCAGTACATCATGTTCGGCAAGCAACCGCTCCAGCGTGACGGCGTCGTTCACATCGGCGCGCATCGGCCTCACCGAAGCCGAGGCTGAAGTTCGAGCAAGGTCCTGCGCGACACCGTGCGCCTTCTTCATATCACGCCCGACGATTGCGACTTGTGCATCACCCTCGCGAACGAGCAACTCTGCCACCGCCCGCCCCAGTTGCCCATAGCCGCCGAGGACCGCAAAGGTGCCACCTTCAGCCATCCTGATCGTCGTCCAGACGTCGTTCGAAATATTCGAGCTCCACGCGCGTGTGTCGCTCTGCGTCGGTTTCCATGTCGAGCAGGGCGACCGCGATCCAGCTGAGCACCCGGCCATAAAGTGTGGCCGGGAAGTCGCCCCAGACCCGGTGTGAGACCCGAAAGCCGTTGCCTCGCCGGCTTTCCTCGATCCGAAAGATGCCGCATTCGTCGATCGACACCAGCGGGACGCCCCACAGAGTGTATGCGGTCTCGGCCCGCCAGCCAAAGCGCCCTACCCTCAACGCCAATAGGAGTCGCGGTTCAGGTATCGCTCACATTTCACGCACCCAGGCGACCGCGGCCTCCATTTCCTCCGGGTCGAACTGACCAAGCTCCGCTTTGGTCAGAAAATTGGCGAGCTTGGTGCCCCAATCCATGAGAGCTCCCTCGCCCACCACGGCGACGCGATGGAAGCCGTTTGTATGGGCAGTGTCGATCTTCAAATCCTCCAGCAGCGCTGACGGCCCCTCGTAGCCTTCGAACCTCGTGAGATCGAGGACGAGGCCGGGCTTGCTCGCCCCTTGCAGCCGCTCGTGGAGCAAGGCGTGCATCCGCTTCAGATCGCTCTCGCTCAGCTTGCCCTCGCAAGCGAGGCCGATCACGTCGTCATGCGTTGTCTGTGTCTCGGTGAACATGAGTCTCTTCCTTTCCTTCGGGTTTGCCGTGGCCATAGAGGTCGGCGTTTGCGTGCGCGCGGTCCATGTGCTCGAACTCGAGGCTGGAATGGCCGATCCCGAAATCATCCTTCAGCCGGTCCTTGATCGCGGCCTTGATGTCTTCGATACGGTCCCAGCCGTCCGTCGTCAGGACGACGTGGCAATCGAGCGCGGCCTCGTGCTCTTGCATCTGCCAAAGATGCACATGATGGACGTCGCTGACCCCTTCCACGCCGCGCATCGCTTCGACGACGGCCTCGTTGTCCATGTCCGGCGGGCTGCCCAGCATTAGCGTCCGTATGGGCCCACCGATCTCGGTGAAGGCGAGATAGAGAATGTAGAGCGCGATGCCGATTGTGATCGCCGGATCGACCCACCACATATTGTAGAGGATGATGAGCGTTCCGGCGACAATCACGGCGACAGATGCCAACGCGTCCGATAGGTTATGCAGAAAGAGCGCGCGAATGTTCACGCTGCCCTTCTGCATTGAGTAGGTGAGTAGCGCCGTCAGCGTGTCCACGACCAGCGCCACCCCGCCGAGAATCACGACCGTCCATCCGGCTACCTCGGGCGGGTCGATCATCCGCATCCCGCCCTCGTAGATCAGGTAGAAGCCGATCAGGATCAGCGTGGTGTAGTTGATGAGCGCGGCGACGATCTCGACCCGGCCGTAACCGAAGGTCATGCGCTCGTCCGCCGGTCGCCGCGCGATCTTGCGCGCGGCGAATGCAATGACCAGCGATGCCATGTCGGAGAAGTTGTGCAGCGCGTCGGCGATCAGCGCGAGACTGCCGGAGAGGATGCCACCGACGATCTGCGCGACTGTGAGAAGTCCGTTTGCCCAGATCGCGATAGAGACGCGGCGATCTCCGGACTCGGGGTCGATATGAGCATGGCCGTGATCATGCGGCACGAGAAGCCTCCTTGTAGATGTTATTTGGTCGCTCGGTTTCGGGAATGTGTGGGACCCGGCCGACGCAGATCCGGACATACGTGCTCTCCCCCGTCCACCTGATCGGCAGTGCGCTCAGGCAATCGGTCCCGGCACCATACCAATCGGCAGGCACCTTAGAGGCCGGAATGTCGTCGGCGCGGTTGTAGTCAAAGGCGATCTCGTTTCGGACGAAGTCGTAGGCGGCACCAATTTTTTCGTAGCGGATGGCTGGGGCCATAGGCTCTTTCCTCGTATCAGTTACGGGGAAATGTAGTATCTATAGTGACTGTAGCTTCAAGCCCTGATTTCAAGCGGTGTCTCCCTTTTCCTGATCGTCGTCGTGCACCGCCTTGTGATGTTCGCCATGTGCGTCTTTCAGGATTCCTACACCGCCCCAGGCCGCGATGCCGGCGACGATTACGCCAACAACGAGGTCAGGCCAGTTCGTTCCTAGCCAAGCCACGAGTCCGCCTGCGACGACGATCCCGAGATTGGCGGCGAAGTCGTTCCAGCTGAACGTATTCGCCGCACGGATGTTCACATCCGGGTCGCGAAGGCGGGACAGCAACCAAACGCAAACCGTGTTGATGGCTGCGGCCGCAAGAGCCATGACGATCATGATCGTACCGAGAGGATCCGATCCACCAACATAGCGGCGCCAGGCGTCATAGAGAATGCCAAGGGCAAAGAGGATCAGCAGGCCACCGGAAACGTTAGCCGCGCCCCGCTTCCATTTGGCGGAACGGGATAGCGCGAACAGGCTGATCGCATAGACAAAACTGTCGGAAAGATTGTCGAGTCCATTGGCGATAAGCGCACTGGAATCGCCGAATGCACCCGAAGCGAAGAACGCAATGGCAAGTCCTGCATTGAGGCCGAGAACGATCCAGAGTGTGCGTTTTTCTGATGCGTTCTGTTGGTCTGTCATAAACTATATTCAATCCGATTGGTTTATCGCAGACAAACCTCGAGCCAATGGCTCTTGTTCCGGTAGTTCCTCGATTAATTTGTTTTGCCTGTGGGCGAAGGGAATCCAATTCGGCGCGAGACTTGTCAATTTTGCAGCTACAATCATAGTCTAAAGAATATTTTCTTATGTACCGCGCGGAGCGGCAAGAATAATTGCGGCTCCTAACAGACAGACAGCGGTGCCAAGTATGTCCCACCGATCCGGTCGGTGTCCCTCTGCCAGCCACATCCAAAGCACCGAGGCCGCAATATAGACCCCGCCATAGGCGGCGAACGCGCGGCCGGCGGCACCTGTTTCGACTTGCGCCAGCAACCAGGCGAACACCACGAGGGTAGCAACGCCCGGTACGATCCAAAGTGCGGAGGCACCGAGACGCCACCAGGCCCAGATGGCGAAGCACCCCGCAATTTCAGCCAGCGCCGCAAGCGGATAGACAAGCGCAGCGGGCATCTCAGGCGCCAATGTCCTGGTGCTCAGTCAGGCATTCGGAATGATCTCGCAGCACCTCCAGCACGCGGCAATCGGAAGTCTGTCCGCCGCTGCACTCACGCACCATTCGCTTTAATTCTGTGCGCAACGCTTCGAGCCGGGCCAATCGTTGCTCGACCTGTTTGAGTTGTCGACGGGCGATTGCATCCGCCTCGGCGCAAGACTTGTCAGGATGATCGCTGAGGTCGAGCAGTTCACGGATCGCATCAAGCGAAAATCCGAGTTGGCGCGCGTGCCGGACGAATGACAAGCGATCGAGTTCGGCGTCACCATAGCGCCGCTGTCCACCTTCGGTCCTCCCCGGTTCCGGCATGAGCCCGATCTGCTCGTAATACCGAATGGTCTGAACTTTCGTTCCGGTCTTCTTCGCCAGCGTCCCAATCGTCAGCATTTAAGGCCCTCTACATATTCTACAGTCGGTGTAGCTTTTGACGGCTCGCACTACAATCTGCATTTTGCTTTCACAGATCGGTGATTGTTGGCCGATCGATGACAATGAGGCTTGAACCTACAGTAGCTAGAGGATGTAAACGCGCTCAAAATATAGAATCGATATCGGGCGGGATGGCGTGAGACTTTCAGGTCTTCAGAAGATTTTGTGGATTTTGGCGGGCGCGGCGGCGTTCGTTTTCATCTGGCTACTGCTATGGTCCGACTACCGCGCCGACCGAGCCCGAGCCGAGAATGAACCGCCATTTTCTGCTGACTTCGAGCTGACCGATCATCAAGGCATGGTCCGGACAGAGGAGGATTTCGCGGGACGGTGGATGCTGGTCTTCTTCGGCTTCACCAACTGTCCCGACGTCTGCCCGACAACGCTGTCCGAAGTCGCTGCCGTGATGGAGGGTTTGGGAGACGATGCGGCAATGGTGCAACCGATCTTCATCACGATCGATCCCGAACGGGATACGCCGATGGCCCTTGCAGACTATGTGCCGCTGTTCGACGCGGGCATCATCGGGCTCACCGGCACACCGGACCAGATCGTCGAGACATCCGAGACCTTTCCGATCTTTTATGAGCGGATCGAGCAAGCCGCCGCACCGGGTGGCTATACGATGGGTCACACGTCGCATCTTTTCTTGTTTGATCCGGAGGCAGGCTTTGCGAACTCCTGGTCCTACGGCACGCCGGCGGAAGAGATCCTCGCCGACCTGAGAGAGAGGATCTGACCGCCATGAACCGACTTTCTGGAGACACCGCCCTCGCTCTGGCGTGGATCACCGCGCTCATCGCATCGTTTGCCGTGCTGTTCATCGGCGAAGTGTTGGGGCAGACGCCTTGCGTGCTCTGCTGGTTCCAGCGCGCCTTCATGTTTCCCTTGGCCGTCATCCTTGGGCTTGGACTCTGGTGGCAGGACCGGCGCGTCGGCCGCTACGGGATCGCGTTGGCACTTGGTGGTGCCTCCGTCGCGTTTTGGCACCTGGGTCTCTATGTCGGCCTGATCCCCGAACGCATCCAGCCCTGCACCGCGACCGGCCCGTCCTGCACCGACGAAAATCAACTGTTATTCGGCATCCCGATTCCGCTTATGGCGCTCGCCGCCTTCACGCTGATCGGTCTGCTGTCAGCCTACTCACTGAAGGAAAAACAAGAATGAATCGACGTGGCCTCATCCTGTCCGTTCTCGCGGTCGGTGCTGCCGGTTTCGGCGGCGCCGCATGGTATGCAACCCGCCCCACACCGACCGTCGAAACAGCATCCGTCGCCCCGGAACTCGCCGAAGCACTGATCCGGCCCTACTCTCCAATACTCGGACCCGAGGATGCGCCTGTCACCATAGTCGAATTCTTCGATCCGGCCTGCGAGGCCTGCCGCGCATTTTATCCGGTTGTCGAAGACATCATGGCGCGGCATGGGGATGCCGTGCGCGTTGTGATCCGCTACACGCCGTTTCATGGTGAGGCCTCGGAAGAAGCGATCCGTGTGCTCGAGGCGGCACGCATGCAGAGAGTTTTCGAACCTGTGCTGGAGGCGGTCTTGCGCGAGCAGCCCCGCTGGGCATCGCATGGGGCGCCGGAACCCGGCCTGATCCTGGAGATCGCCGCGACTGGGGGGCTCGATGTCGAGGCCGCGCGAACACAAATGCTCGCGCCCGATGTCGTGGGGGTCCTCAATCAGGACCGCGCCGATGTCGAAACCGTCGGGGTTCAGCAGACGCCGACGTTTTTCGTGAACGGCAAACCGCTTGATCCGTTCGGTGAGGCTGAGTTGCGGCGACTTGTGGCGGCGGAAGTCGCGGCCGCTAAAACCTGATAAATGGCAAGAGGAACAGATCGATGGAAAAACTGATTCGCACCAACGCGTTGGCTGCGCTTCTGGCTGTCGCAGGATTTTCGGCTCCGCTAATGGCCGGATCGGAGGATGTCGTTATCGAAGGCGCGTGGTCCCGCGCCGCGATCGGTGTCAACCGGCCGGGTGCCGCCTACATGACTGTTCGCAACACCGGCGACGCGCCGGTGACGCTGACTGGCTTGGAGACGCCGCTGGCCGTGATGCCCGAGATTCACGAAACGTCGACCAATGCCGAGGGCGTCAGTTCCATGGCTCCGGCGGGCAAGATCACGATTGCCCCAGGGGACAGCATCGAATTGGCGCCCGGTGGCCTGCACGCGATGCTGATGCAGTTGCAGGAGCCGATGACGGAAGGTGAGACCTTCGTGCTGACCTTGGAATTCTCGGATGGCGGCGAAGTGACCGCCGAAGTTCCCATCCTCGGAATCGCCTCGCGCGGACCGGAGGGCTAATGCAGCGACGGCAGGTCTTTCGATACGGCGCAGCCGGTGTCGGCGCCCTCGGTCTGACGCTCCTCGTCGGCTGGTGGCGCGAGGATGGGCCCGGCGCGCCGGAGCCGACCGGACAGCGGCCTTTGTCTCTGTCCGCGATGGATTTTCGCCTGACCGATCACGATGGCAACGACGTGGGTCCGCAGACGCTGATCGGTCGTCCGAGCATGGTCTTTTTCGGGTTCACCTACTGTCCGGATGTGTGCCCGACCACGCTTTCGGACATTTCAGGCTGGCTGGACGAGTTGGGCGAAGAGGCCAAGCGGATGAACGTGGTTTTCATCACGGTTGACCCTGAGCGCGACACGGTGGATGCGATGGCGGAGTACGTTGGCTACTTTCACCAGGCGATCCGCGGCTGGACAGGCCCGGAGCAGCAGATCGCGCGGGCGATAGACGGTTTCCGCGCGACCTATGAGAAGGTGGCAGCCGACGGTGACTACTACACGATGAACCACACCGCGAGCGTCTTCCTGTTCGACGCCAAGGGGCAGTTCGTCACCATGATCGATTATCACGAACCAAGGGAATTTGCGGTGCCGAAGATCCGCCGCGCGCTGAAGGAAGAAACTACGGGGGCGACATGAGGATAAGAAATTTAGCGGCGGGACTGGTGGCTGCAGGTGCTGTTTCGATGACGGTCGTCGGAGTCACAGGTGTTTTCTCAAAGGAACCGGTGCCACCTGCGCTCGCGGCGGCAAGCCTTTGGACGCCTGATCCACTCGCTCCACCGCAGCTTTCCGCCTCCAATTTGGTTCGCCCCGCAGAGATGCGGGCGGACGTCGTTCCCGAATTCAGACCCGCGGAACTCCCGCCCGTCACCCTCGCAGACAACTCACTGCCATCGATCGCCCCTCCCCTGATCACTTGGTCGCGTACCATTGCGTCGGGCGAGACGCTCGATGCTGTCCTTGCCGATGCCGGACTAGCGGCTCCGGACCGCGCCGAGATCGCCTTGGGACTCGGTGCGGAATACGACCTGCGTCGTCTGCGTCCGGGTCATTCGATCACCCTTGTTTCCACGACGGACGGAAACCCGCGCCGTGTGGAACTCGCCGTCGATGACGGCGTAAGAATCGAGGTGATCTTCGGCGAGCAGCTTGCGACACGCGTCGTGGAACCGAACTCCGAACTGGTGACCTTCGCTGGCGAGGCGGTGATCGAAAGCTCGATCTTTGCTGCGCTCGCCGAGGCCGACATCCCTGCCCGATTTGCGGTTGACCTGGCGCAAATGCTGGGCGGGACCGTGGATTTCCGGCGCGAGCTTGTGGGCGGCGAAACGGTACGTCTTCTTTGGCGCGAGGCACGCGACGGGACCCAGAGGATTGGCCAGCCCGAGCTCGCTTTCGCGGCGTTGGACACTGGCGACTTCGTCTACGAAATCGTCTGGCCCAATGACGGCAGCGGAAGGGCGACGATCTATATTGACGGAGAGGTGCTGCGTGTCTTTGCACAACCGGTCGAAGGTGCGCGGCTGAGTTCCGTGTTCGGGCGCCGCACACACCCGGTCTACGGGAATGTTCGGATGCACACGGGTGTCGATTTCGCGGCTGCGCGAGGGACCCCGATCCAAGCGACAGCTCCTGGCCGGGTGAGCTTCATAGGCCGACGCGGCGGATATGGACGAGTGGTCGAGATCGCGCATGGCTCCGACACAGTGACGCGTTATGCGCATCTCAGCGCCGTGCCGGACGATCTCGCACAAGGTCAGCGCGTGATGGCCGGAGATTTGATCGGACGGGTTGGCGCGACCGGCACCGCGACCGGACCCAATCTGCACTACGAAGTTTTGGTGGATGGTCGCCCGACCGATCCTCTCTCGGACGAACGGCTCGCGGAGGCCGCCGAACGCGAAGCGGACGACACGGCTGCGCTGTCGCGGCTGGACGAGGCGCGCACACTTCTTGCCGAAAGGCTTGC
Source organism: Roseovarius spongiae (assembly GCF_003651245.1). Taxonomy (GTDB): domain Bacteria; phylum Pseudomonadota; class Alphaproteobacteria; order Rhodobacterales; family Rhodobacteraceae; genus Roseovarius; species Roseovarius spongiae. The sequence continues at coordinate 52,245 of NZ_RAPE01000007.1, read as the reverse complement.
CAGCGAAATTGCTCAAACGACAACCGAAAGGCTTTGATCCATGAAACGACATGTTCCCGCTCTCGCCATCGCAATGGCCTTGCTTCCTGCGGCGCAGGCCATCGCCGAAGCTATCCCGATCGATGTTCGAAAGACCAACGGCTGCGGCTGCTGCCTGTCCTGGATGGAGCACCTCAAGGAGAACGGTTTCGCTCCGACGGGTGAGGACATGTTCGGGGGGCTTCTCGTGCGTTTCAAGCTCGAAAAGGGCGTGCCGCAGCGCATGGTCTCCTGCCACACGGCCCTGGTCGACGGCTACGTGATCGAAGGCCACGTGCCGGCCTCCGACATTCAACGCCTGCTCGAGGAACGCCCGGGGGCGGTCGGCTTGGCGGTTCCGGGAATGCCTTACGGCTCGCCCGGCATGGGACCCGAAGACGACCGTGAGGCCTACGATGTTTTCCTGATCCGCGAAGACGGGTCGACCGAGGTCTACAGCAGCTATCAGAGCGCCTGACAGACTGCGCGGCAAGAATTCAGGAATTGGAACCCCTCTCCCCGATAGCACTTGGCTTTCTCGGAAGCCTGGCCGCCGGTTCGCTTACCGCGTTCGGCGCCGTGCCTGTGCTCTTTGGGCGCATACCGTCTCGTGCGACGCGTGATCTCTTGCTTGGATTCGCGGCGGGGGTCATGCTCGCGGCTTCGTTCTTCTCGCTGATCATCCCGGCTCTGGACGCGGCCGAAGGACAGTTCGAGAACGGTGCCACGCCCGCAGCGATCGTCTGCCTCGCGATCCTGCTCGGCATGGGTGCGGTTGCTCTGATGAACGAAAAACTGCCGCACGAGCATTTCAGGTCAGGGCGCGAAGGCCCGGATGCCGCCTCGCTGCGGCGCGTCTGGCTTTTCATCATCGCGATCACGATCCACAACTTTCCTGAGGGGCTTGCCGTCGGGGTCGGTTTCGGGGCGGATGGAATTTCCGGCGGGCTGCCTCTCGCGATCGGCATTGGACTGCAAAACGCCCCCGAAGGTCTGGCAGTGGCCGTCTCGTTGCTGGGAGAAGGTTACTCGAGGCTGCGTGCCTGGAGTATCGCGGCGCTGACCGGGCTCGTGGAGCCCGTTGGCGGGCTCCTCGGCGCAGGCATTATCAGCCTCTCGCAGCCGCTCCTTCCGTGGGGCCTCGCCTTTGCGGCGGGCGCAATGCTTTATGTCATCAGTCACGAGATCATTCCGGAGACGCACCGTTCCGGCCATCAGAACAGAGCGACTCTCGGCCTCGCTGTGGGCCTCGTGATCATGTTGTTTCTCGATGTCTGGCTGGGGTGATGCGATGGCTATAGAGAAACCATCACTCAGAATCGGCATGTTTGCCGCTCTGGCTGCTCTTGCCGTCGATCAGGGAACGAAAGCGATGGTCGTCGCCAATGCAGCGGCGCTAAGTCCAGGTGTCCCGGTCCTTCCCGGCTTCAATCTCACCTTCCTGCGCAATGATGGCGTGACGTTCGGGCTTTTCGGCAGTGCGCCGTGGTGGAGCCTCGTCGTGGTGGCGCTTGGCATCTGTATCTGGTTGGCGGTCCTTATGGTCCGTGCAACGAGCCGGGTCGAGGCCCTTGCCTATGGCGCGATCATTGGCGGCGCGCTCGGCAATATCGTGGACCGCCTGCAATATCGTGCAGTGACGGACTTCCTCGATTTCTATATCGAGTCGGCACATTGGCCTGCCTTCAACATGGCCGACGTGTTCGTGGTCGGCGGCGTGGGGCTGCTGCTCGTCGCGCCATGGTTGGCCGTGCAACGTCAGACCGGTCCATGAAACCGGGCTCGGTGCGACTCATAGGTCAGGGCGATGCCCTGCTCCTGCGCATGGGCCTTGCGTTCGCGGCTGGCGGATCATCGGTTTTGATCTTCCCGCCATTTTCGATGCTGATCGCGGTTCCTGTCGTGTTCTCCGCGCTTTTCCCCGTCCTCCGAACCGTTTCGCCCAAGTGTGCCTTCCTCATCGGCTGGGCATTCGGTCTGGGGCAGTTCGGGTTCGGCATCTCCTGGATCGCGGAGAGCTTCTATGTCGATGCTGATCGTTTCGGTGCGCTGGCGATTCCGGCCGTCGCGGGATTGTCAGCGGTCCTTGCCATCTTCCCGGCCATGGCAGCGGCCCTTTTTGCCGTCATCGCGCGGCGGAGGCGGCTCGGGGGTATTGCGGCGTGCCTGCTGTTCGCGACCTGCTGGACGGCGGCAGAGTGGCTGCGGGGTCATGTGCTGACAGGATTTCCGTGGAACTTGGCCGGCTACGCGCTCGTCGACTATGCCCCACTACGCCAGCCCGCTGCGTGGATCGGGAGCTACGGACTGAGCTTTCTCACCGTCTTTGCCGGCGCTTTGCCGGGGGCGGCTTTCTCGACCCATACACGAAGGCGGCCCGCTGTCCTGTGCGGGCTGATTTTTCTTGGAATCTGGGGGGCCGGTGCGCTCCGCCTCGGAACTGGCGCACCAACTGCGACCGGCATCGATCTGCGCGTCGTACAGGGCAATGTGTCGCAACGGGAAAAATGGGCACCCGGAAACCGGGAAGCGACCCTTGAGCGATATATCGACCTCTCGTCGAGTCCCGGAAATGCAACTGTGCTCCTCTGGCCGGAAACGGCCTTTCCCGGCTTTCTCGACGAGGACGAGGCAGCCCGCGCTCGGATCGCGGCAACTCTGCCGAAGGGTGCGCTCCTTCTCACCGGGGCACCTGATCGCGTGGAGAGCGATAACGGCACCCGCTATTTCAACACCGTCCAGGCGTATGACAGCAGCGGGGAGATTCTGACTGGATATGCAAAGCATCATCTCGTCCCGTTCGGTGAATATGTCCCCCTCCGAGACTGGCTGCCGTTCGAGCGGCTGACCGAGGGATTGGGCGACTTCACCCCCGGGCCGGGGCCTCGCACACTCGCGCTCCCGGGCGCTCCACTCGTCGCCGTGGCGATCTGTTACGAGATCATCTTTCCCGGTCATGTGGTCGACGACCTGTTCCGGCCCGGCTGGATATTCAACGCGACCAACGACGCCTGGTTCGGGACAAGCATCGGGCCCGAGCAGCATCTCGCTTCTGCCCGCATGCGCGCTGTCGAGGAAGGTCTTCCTGTCGTTCGTGCGGCCAACACCGGAATATCCGCGATAGTCGATGCCAACGGTGATGTCGTCGCGCGGCTCGATACCGGGGAAACAGGGATCATCGATGCCAGGCTGCCGGGCGCGCGCGCTCCCACACTCTACGCGCGGCTTGGCGACTGGACCCTTCTGGTGCTCATCGTAGGGTGCTGGATCTTGATCAAGACTGCCGGGGCGGCGGGACGGGTCCGCAGGGCAAGAAACTCAAAAACGGAGGGAACGTGATGTTGGTGATTGTGGGCATCGTGGGTGGGGCGACCTGGGGTGCTCTTCTCGCACGGCGGCGGAAAGGCAACCGCCTCGATATGTTGCAATACGCGACGGGTTTCGGCATTGCCTTCGGCCTTTTTGCCTTTTTCGCTACGGTGATCTTCCTGCGCATTCTCGCATGAAAGCGCTTCTGCATCGGTGCTAAATTGAAACGTCTGTTCAACATATTGCTGCGCACTTTTGTCGCAGCCGTCGTGGCGGGATTGGTTGTTACCGGTGGTGCCTACTTTCTGCTGAGCGCGTCAGTTCCTGACTACGACGAAGACTTTGAGGTCGCGGGCATCGAAGGACCTGTTGAAGTACTGAGGGATTCTTCGGCCATACCGCACGTCACTGCGGCATCGTTCGCCGACATTTATTTTGCCATCGGCTTCGTTCATGCCCAAGACAGGCTTGGTCAGCTTCTCAGGGCGCGACGTGCGGCTGAGAACCTGCCGCTTCCGGACCGTGCGATCGATCTTGAACCTTCCCTCTCTGACGCGCTGGAAGCTTATGCCGCAGGTGTCAACGCCTGGATTGGGCTCGTATCCGAAGGCGGTCGCGGCAGAGGTTCACCCGAACTGTTGATCGCAGGTGAGAGAACGATCTCCGTTTGGCGACCTGAAGACAGTCTCAGGATCGCCCGGTCATTTCTAAACAATCTGCAACCCAGGAGCGGTCGGCAACGAGTGTTGGAGTCACCAGATGTACTGTTTCCAGCGGATCGGCCCAAGACACCCGAAATGTTTGCGACTTTGCCCGAAGTCAGCCTCAATGCTTGGGCGCTCCCCGGCAGCCGAACTGCTAATGGCATTCCGATTCTCGCTGCCGATATCAATGGTCCTTTATCGGTGCCCTCGGAATGGTATTTGGCCGATCTTCAATTTCCGACAGGGGCTGCCATAGGGGCCACTTTGCCGGGGATACCGTTCGTCGTTGTCGGTCGCACAGATCGTGTAGCTTGGGCGTTCAGGTCAAGTGGTTCGTCGAACGATGAACAGCAAGAGACCCCCTCTGTATCGAGTGCCGGCAATTTTCTGACAATGCTTGACCGTTTCGCGCGGTCTGCGGACGCGCAACTTGCCGTAGACGCAGCCGCCGATCTTTCACCTGCCGGACTGGAGGTCGTGGCAGTTGATCGTGAGTCTGTGGCTCGCTGGCCGGAGGCGAGCACCGAAAGCGCACTCTCTCCGCGCTCGGCGTCGTTTCGAGAATATCGGCTCGCCACTCTTGACGACCGACAGCCGATATTCTCAGTGGAGAGCGCGATTGCGGTGCAACGCGACACTGTCAGTTCAGCGGCTCGTACCCTTCTTCCGCTGATGGCCCGTGAAATTTGGTTTGTGAGCCCGACGGACTCCACAGAAAGTACGCGTGCCGACCCGCTTCGCGGTGAGACTCTGGACAGGCTCGCCCAATGGAATGGCGACATGGATCGGATTTCGCCGGAGCCGCTGGTTTTCTGGGCATGGGTGCGTGCGCTGCAAAGGCGCATTCTGAAGGATGAATTTCCCGCTACGAATGAGCTATGGGCCAAGCCGAATCCAGAATTTCTTTACGCGGTGCTGTCCAATCGAGACGGGAGCGCAACCTGGTGTGACATTCGCCCCTCCACGCCACTTGAGACGTGCGACGACCAGATTCTGGCCGCTTTGGATGAATCCCTCGGTTGGCTCGTCGATCGCTATGGATCCGATCCGTCCGCCTGGTCGTGGGGCGCGGAACATACCTTGAAAATGGCGTGGTCGCCTATCAGATCGGGCGGGATAGTAGGCGACTTGGTAACTCTGGAAGCACCGGCATCGGGGGCCCCCAACACCCAGACCTCGACATTGTTCACATCCGACGAGAATGACCCGTTCGACTCCAAAGCGGGCACCAACTTTCAAACGGTTATGTCGCTTTCGGAAGAAGGCGGTTCCTATTTTATCGCCCCGGCCGGTCAATCCGGCCATCCGTTCTCGCGGTTCTTCGAAAATCTCTTTCCGATGTGGACGCAGGGCGAATACCTCGTCATGTCGACGGATCTGTCTTTGGCCCGGGGAGGCGCTGTCGGAGAAGCCCGTTTATCACCAATACCTTTCGAGTCCTCGAAATCGATGCAAGAGCGGGAGCAATGATAACGTATTTTTTTCTCTATGATCCATTTGGCTATGCGATTTCCCCGCTGACCTTGATTTTCGTCGGCTTTGCCGCAGGGCTCTATCTGCGCGGTCTTTCTCGATCATCTCGGATGCTCGGCAGGACTGCGGCGTGGCGTCAGGCCCTGTTTTTCGCAGGTCTCGTCTGCATCGTGGCTGCGACCAACGCGCCCCTTTCGCCATTGGGACACAGCCTCTTTTCCGCGCATCAGGTGGAGCATCTCCTGCTCCGCTTGGCAGGGCCGCTTCTGATCGCCGTGTCACAGCCTTGGCAAGTACTGCAGGCTGGTCTCAAAAGAAGCTGGCGTCGACGCGTCAGCGCTCTCGGTGGGACCGGCCTCGCCAGGTTCATGGCACATCCGGCGATGGCCACTGTCTTGCTCGTGACGGCGCTCTTCGTCTGGCAGGTACCTGTACTTTATGGCCTTGCGCAGCGCATTGCGGCGATCGAAATGATCGCACATCTGTCAATGGTTCTGGCAGGAATCTGGTATTTCTCCATGTTGTTCGATCCCAAAGATCCGCCCAAGGGCGCTCGACGCGGGGCAAGGCTGATATCCGGGTTCGTGGTGATCGTCTCAAACATCTTCTTGGGCTCCCTGACGACCCTTAAGGAGGTAGCCTTGTACGCGTCCTCCCAGACGGCAGGAAACAGTCACCTGCTCAGTGCCCTCGCCGACGAGACCATCGGCGGTTACACGATCTGGGTTCCGTCTTCAATGGTTCTGATCGTCGCGATCATCCTTGTCCTCAATGGATGGAATGCGGCGGAAGTGCGTCGCTGGGATAGCCGATACGATCTAACACGCGGCTCAAATTCCGCGGTGCTCGAGTTCCCGGAAACTGCTGAGGAACTGCGTCTGAAGGTGACAAAGCCAAATCGCGACATGGGCCGAACACTCGCTTTGGGCGCTTTTGCAATGTTCTCGATCGTCATGATCACGATCATGACGATCGTCTATGCGCTTTGAAAGCTGCACCGATACTCAGCGATGCGGGAGCCTCTGGCATGACCCAAAAGATAAAGAGTTTGGCAATAAGGGCCTTTGTGTCCGGGTGGCTAGCGGTTGTATTGCCTCGCGTCGCCTGGGCTCATGGAGGACGCGCCCTCGATGGTAGTGCTGTCTGGGCAGCGTGGAATCCGACTCTCGAGGTCAGCGGTCCCCTGGTCCTGCTGGGCGCGATCTATCTTCGCGGCGCCGTTCGGCGGTCTGGGGTGCGCAGAACGGCTTCCATCGCGCGCCACATCGTATTCGCAACAGGACTTTTAGCGATATTTCTTTCGCTGCAATCGCCTATTGACCCGATGGGCGAGCGATTGTTCGTGGCGCATCAGGTTCAGCATCTTTTTCTGCGGATGCTCGGCCCAATGCTGATCATGCTGTCGCGTCCCGCAGCAATTATGGCTGCGGGTCTACCAAGGATTATTCGGACTGGCATTTTATCGCCGTTGGCGTCGAGCGGTCTTGTGGGTCGTACATATCGCCGCCTGCGGCAACCGTGGATTGCCACCGTGCTGTTTGTGTTGTCTCTATATGTCTGGCAGGTGCCATCCATCCATAATGCCGCTATCGTCAACGACGTCATTCACTGGGCAATGCATTTGACGATGCTGGCCGCAGGACTTCTCTTCTTCGCCGTCATATTCACCGAACGTGACCGGCCGGACGAGCCTTCTCACTTCCTGCGCATAATTATTCTTTTCATGACAATTATCTCCAACATCCTGCTCGGCGCTCTCACGACCTTCAAAACCACGGTTCTCTACACAGCGTACGATATCGAAGGACGGCTCTACGGCATAGCCCCGCTCGCGGACGAGACCGGAGGCGGCATCGTTCTTTGGGTTCCCGCAAGCATGATGGGGATCGTCGCGCTGCTGATCGTCGTCTATGACTGGAACCGTATCGAAGAGAAGCGCATCGGCCGTGGCTTGGACAGAAGCGGCGCTCTGCTGCAGACTTCCGATGGTACCTTTAGGACACGATCGGGTCCTGATGCCAACGTTCGAAATCAGCGCACCGGCCTATTGCTGGCGCTGATCGTGCCAACAATAATTGCGTTGATCATAGGCGTTGCCTCCACCGTGGTCGTGATGGTCTGATTGTAGTCGGGAACCTGAGCGTCACTCCTCTTGATCCTGGGACTACCTCAGCGCTCGTTCGAATGCCTCTAGCGTTGTATCGCTGACGTGATGTTCGATTCCTTCGGCATCGCACTCCGCAGTTTCCTCATCGATCCCAAGGCTGAGAAGAAACGCAACAACGATCCTGTGCCGCCGTCGACAGGCCTCAGCCAGTGCCTGTCCTTCTGCTGTAAGAAAGATTGCGCGGTATCTTTCACGCCGGACCAGGCCAGCCGCCTTTAATCGCGAGATGTTCTTGGTGACGGTCGGCGGCTTCACTCCGAGACGTTCGGCGATATCGACTGGCCGCGCCTCTCCGCGCGTCTCGATCAACTCCGCGATCAGCTCGACGTAATCCTCTGCCATTTCGCTCTCGTGTGCCTGGCGCACGGTTGCAAAGCCCTCGGCCTGTGCCTCGGGAGCCCTGTCGACGGATTCGAACGGTTCACGCCCATGTGATTGCGGCTTTGTCATATCCGGACTTTGCCGCGAAACAGTGGGATTGACAACTTGTTTGCTTTGGGTAGATAAATTAGCCATGTCTAACTTTTGATCTTGAGGACCCTGTGATACGAGACGTCTTGGGAGTATTGTTTGCCATATGTGCAGGTGCGCTCGTCCTGTCCGGACCTGTTACCGCGACGCCTGCCAAGGAAGCCCCCTGGCTTCCCGAGGCGGCGGCCTACCGGCTAACGCTCTTCCTTGGAAATCTCGAACCACTGCCCTGGGACGAAGTTGAAAGGGCCTGGACCGAACCCTACCGGGGTTCGGAATTCTCCAGCGGTGCTCTGGCGTGGCTAGACAGCGAAAGCGACATCGATACTGCCCAGCTTCTGAACGCGATCTCCCTTGAAGACCGGCAGGCGGTCTTTGCCGAGGCGACGCAGCTCATCGCGCTCCGGATCGAAGAGGAACTGGATCGGGCGGTTGCGGTCGAAGACCCGGCGCTTGCGCAGCAGGCCGTGCGGACAGCGCGGGAACTCTATCGTGGGTTCGCGGACGGCATCGCGGCAGCCGAGCCAGACACAGCGAGGCAAATCGGCCTGGCCTGGCTTGAGCTCAACAGCAGTACGGGTTCCGCCGGCGTCCTGGGCGCGGGCGCCACATCCACTGACCGCGACACGATGGAGGCGACGCGCGCGGTCATCTCCGACTACCTCGCGGAGAACTACCTCTTGGACAGCTTCGCTCCGCGTCAGAAGCTGAGCGCCTTGCCGGAAACCGCCGTGCTCAGCGGTCGCACGATCGAGGTGCCGCCAAGCCTGCCGCCCGGCTCCGACATCTTCGACCAAGACCCGCTGCCGCTGCTCGTACTCAACTTCGAAGAACAAGGCATCGACGAAACCGACCTTCCGCTCGTCGCCTATGGCGACATGCTGTTTGACAGCGCACAAATCTTCGGCAGCCCGGCGCGCGATCTGGGCATCGCCTGCTCGACCTGTCACAACCGCTCAGACGTTAACCAGAGACTCTTCATTCCGGGTGCCAGCCACCAACCGGGTGCGATCGACGTGGACGGTGCCTTCTTCAACCCGATTTTCAACGACCGGCGCGACGATCCGCTCGACATCCCGTCGCTGCGGGGCCTCCGCTTCACTGGGCCCTACGGCCGCGACGGTCGCTTTGCGTCTCTGCGCGACTTTACCCGCAACGTGATCGTCAACGAATTCGGCGGCGACGAGCCGACACCGTTCATGATGGACGCCCTCGTCGCATATATGCTCGAATTCGACTTTCTGCCGAACAGGATGCTGACGGGGGACGGCAGGCTGACCGACGCGGCCCCGGAAGCGGCCCGACGGGGCGAGAAGATTTTCAACCGACCTCTCGCAGGGCTCAGCGACCGTTCCTGCGCCAGCTGCCACGTGCCGGACGGAAACTTCCTCGACCGGCAGGCTCACGACATCGGTTCCGTCGCGGCGGCTTACGAAGGCGCGCGCGCGGGCGCGCTCGACACGCCGACGTTGCTCGGTACTGCGTATACGGCCCCCTACTTCCACGACGGATCGCAGCCGTCACTCGCAGCGGTGGTTGACTGGTTCGACGATACCAAATCGCTCGGGCTGACCGAGGCGGACCGCGCGGATCTGACGGCCTATCTTGAAACCATAGGCGCGGCGGACGCACCTTATGAGGCTTTCGACGCCGCGAACACGTCCTTTCGGCTGGCATTCTCGGAACTGACGACATTCGCCTCGACACTGGACACGCTACTGCCGCGGCGGGACGCCGAACACATTCTGCTCTTGACCGACACAGTCGCTGCCGATCTCTCCGCCGACGCCAGCACCATGTCGAATCTTGCCGCCCGGTCCGAGGTCTACGTGCTCGCCGAACGGCTGGCTGAAGTCGGTGCCGCAGTGCGAGACGAGGACTGGGCGAGCGCTGAAGCAAGCTGGAGCGCGTTCAAGGCCGAGGCAGCCGCACTCGACGAGAGGGCTTTCTGATGGCACTGCACCTGAACCGCAGAACGGCATTGATCCTGTCCGGCGCAAGTGCGCTCGCCTTCGGGACTCCGCTCGTGGGCCAGGAGAATATGCTGCGCCTCGCCTTCATCCCGCAGGAGAACCCCGACAAACTGCTTGGCGACATCGACGCGATCACCCGTTGGCTGGCGGAGCAGGTCGGCGTTCCAGTCGAAGGTTTCGTTACCATCGACCATGCCGCGGCGGTCGAGGCGCTGAGGAACGGCGACGCAGATATTTCCTTCATGGGCGCGCTGCCCTTCGTGCTGGCCGAGGCCGAGATCGGCGCGGTGCCGCTCCTGTCCGAGGTCTATCGTGGCGCGCCGAGCTACACCGGACGTATCTTCGTCCGTCGCGACAGCGGTATCAAAACTCTTTCCGACCTCCGCGGCAAAGACATTGCCTTCGCCGACCCAATCTCGGAATCGGGCTATCTCTATCCACTCGCCGAATTTGTGCAGGCTGGGCTGGTCGAGGATGCCGGGGCGGCGGAGACCTTTTTTGGCCGAATGTTCTTTGCGGGGGGCTATCAGCAAGCGATGCAGGCGATGGCCGAGGGCCTGGTCGATGCGGCAGGCGCGAGCCAGTATGCCGACCTGCTTCTGACCCCGACGCAGCAGGCTCAGGTGACCTGGATTGCGGAAAGCGAGTCAATCCCGAGCCACTTGGTGATCGCGCGCCCGGGACTCGACGCTGGCCTGCAGGACCGGTTTGTCGACGCGATGATGCGGCTCAACGAGCCCGAAAATCGCGACAAGCTGCGTCACCTCTACGGCCCGGATGGCTATGTCAGGGCCGATTCCTCCGCCTACGATGGCGTGCGCGACATGGCACGGCGATACGGGTTCTTGAGATGAATTTAGCCGCGCAAATCGACGACCTGAGCTTCGCCCACCCGGGCGCAGACCTTCCTGCGCTGGAGAAGGTTTCGCTTCTTGTTCCGGCTGGCGAGAGCGCAGCTTTGCTCGGCCCGTCCGGGGCTGGGAAGACGACGCTCCTTGCATTGCTCGACGGCAGGCTCCGGGGCTGGCGCGGACGGGTTTCGGTACTGGGTGCGTCGCTCGATCCAGATCAACCGCCGCTGCGCCGGCTTCGCCCCGATACCGGCTTTGTGTTTCAGGAATTCGCCCTGGTTGAGCGATCAACGGTACTACGCAACGTCCTCAACGGTCGTCTGGGACGAATGCCTCCCCTTCGCGCCTTCCTGGGATCGCCAACCGCCCGCGATGTGGAGGTTGCGCACAGAGCGCTCGCCGATTGCGGCATCGCCGACCTCGCCGAGCGCAGGGTCGACAGTCTCAGCGGCGGGCAGCGGCAACGCGTGGCCATCGCGCGTTGCCTTGCACAGGAACCGCGACTGATCCTGGCCGACGAACCTGTCAGCAATCTCGATCCCGCGCGTGCCGGAGAAATCCTGGCACTGCTGACCGAGGCGGCACGGGTGCGCGGCGCGACGGCGCTGTTTTCGTCGCACCAGCCCGACCTGGCGCGGCGCTTCGCGCAGCGGATCATCGGCATACGTGGCGGGCGGATCACCTTCAATGTGCCGACCTCAGAGCTGAATGACGATACAACAGCGGACCTCTACCGGGAGGTCGAGCCAATGTCCGGCCGCGGTCTCAGGGCGGTATCCTGATGGCGTTTCGCGGGTTTGGCGGCTTTGTGACCAGCACCCTGATCGCCGGTGCGATTCTGTGGTCCTTCGCCACGACCGATGTCGAGTTGTCGCGTCTAATGTCGGCCGGTCCGCGGATCACCGACTTCCTCGGTCGGATGTTTCCGCCCGACCCGTCGGTGATGGCCGAGATCAGAAAGGGCAGCGCGGAAACCCTGAGGATCGCGATCCTCGGCTCCCTCGGCGCGGTGATCCTGTCAATTCCACTGGGCATCCTTGCATCCGAGACGATGGTGTCGCGTGCAGTGTTCCGGCCGGTTCGAACGCTGCTTGCCTTCATTCGAGCGATCCCGTTGATCCTGGTGGCCATGCTGATGGTCGGCGCGGTCGGACTCGGACCCCTGCCCGGCATCATCGCGGTCGCGTTTCATGCGACGGGGATGCTCGCCAAGTTCTATGCCGAGGCGATCGACGGCGTGTCCCGCGCACCCATCGCCGCGCTGGAAAGTGCGGGCGCCGGACCACTCGTACGGCTCAGACATGCGATCTGGCCGCAGATGGCACCTGTCGTCGCCCGCGACACAATCTTCCGGTTCGAGTTGAACCTCCGCGAGTCGCTGATCCTCGGCATTGTCGGCGCGGGCGGGATCGGCTTTTACATCCAGACCTACGTGCGCTCGTTCCAGTATGACAAGGCGGCCAGCGTCACGATTGCCGTTGTCGTTATGGTCATCGCGATCGAGGCGATCAATGTCGCGCTCCGCCGTCGCTTTGCCTGACCATCAGGCATAGATGTCGATGGGCGTTCCGTTTCTTACCATGGCGTAGATTTCTTCTATCTGGTCATCTGTGACCGAGATGCACCCTGCCGTCCAGTCGCGGACATCCATGGGGTCTATCCCGCGTCGCGGGCCGCCGTGAATGAAGATGTCCCCGCCCGGAGATTGCCCTTGCGTCTTGGCGTAAGCAATGTCGGCCTCGTTCGGATACGAAATACCGATGGAGAGATGGAAAAGGCTGTCAGGATTGCGCCGATCAAGCAGGTAGGAGCCCTCCGGTGTGCGACCGTCGCCCTCGAACTGCTTGTGGCCCACAGGCGCGAAGCCCAATCCGATGGGATAGGTGCGCAAAACACCGTCCGCCCCATCAAGGACCAGCAACCGCTCTGCCTTGTACATGCGCAGCCGGGTCACTTCGGGTCCATCATACGATCGGAACTTGCTTGCGCAGCCCGACAGGAAGGCGGCCAATCCACCCAACAGCAGGATCCGACGCGGAATTCTGTTATATATCACTGCTCAAAGCCCCTTATGCGAGGTCTGTTTGATTTCCGACGCTACTCGACCGAGCGGGCCTGATCAATGCCCGTGTGCAAGCGCGCCCTTTGCCATCTGCTCGCCAACCGGTTCGCCGCCCGAAGGCCTTGCATCGTCCCGGTGACCGTTCAAAAGCCGTAGCGCGTTGGCGACAACCAGCAGCGACACGCCCACATCCGCGGCGATGGCACCCCACATTGAGGCCATACCGAATGCGGTCAGGCCAACGAACAGCCCCTTCGTCGCAAGCGAGATGCCGATGTTCTGGTGGATGATCGCCATCGTTCGGCGCGAATGCCCGATGAGCCAGGGAACCTTGCCGATGTCGTCGGTCATCAGCGCGATATCCGCCGTTTCGATGGCCGCGTCCGATCCGACAGCGCCCATGGCGATGGCATAATGCGCCCGCGCCATGGCCGGCGCGTCGTTCACGCCGTCACCGATCATCGCCACGATGTCGTGATCCGCGACTAGCTCCTCGATGGCCGTGACCTTGTCCTCTGGCAAGAGCTCGGCGCGGACCTCGTCGATACCGACCTCGGCGGCCACCGCGCGCGCCGTGCGCTCATTGTCGCCCGTCAGCATCACAATGGTTTTCACACCCTGTGCGTGCAGTCGCGCGACGATGCCTTTGGCATCGGGCCGGATGCGATCACGCAGTTCCAGAACGCCGGTCACCCCGCTCTCGTCGCCCACGGCAACAAGCGTGCTGCCGGCACCTTCGATCCTGTCGCGAAGATCCTTCGGAATGGCCTTGCTGAACCCCTTCTCTTCGGCGAAACGGTCTGAGCCCAGCCAGATCGACCGACCATCCGAGCGTCCTTCCAACCCCCGCCCCGGAACCGTGCGGGTGTCCTCTGCGGCAGACACGTCGATACCATCGGTTTCGGCCCGCGCCAGAATGGCCCGTGCGAGCGGGTGCGATGACCGTGCCTCGAGACTTGCGGACCGTGTCAGCAGATCCCGTGCCGACACCCTGCCAATCGGATGAACCGCTGCCACCTCGGGCTCGCCCATGGTGATCGTACCGGTCTTGTCCATCGCAAGCGCTGTGGTGCGGCTCGGCGCTTCGACATAGGCACCTCCCTTGATCAGAACGCCAGCACGCGCCGATGCTGTGAGCGCGGCGACGATGGAGACCGGCGTCGAGATGACCAGCGCGCAGGGGCAGGCGATGACCAGAAGCACCAGTGCGTTGTAGAACCAGTAATTCCATGCTCCGCCCAGCACGAGCGGCGGCAGCAGCGCGATCGCAATTGCCAGCGCCATCACGATAGGGGTGTAGACACGGGCGAATTTCGCGACCCATTGTTCGACCGGCGCCCGCCGGGCATGAGCATCGCCGACCATGCGGATGATTTTTGCGAGCACCGTATCCGACGCGGCCTTGGTCGCCCGCACCGTCAGCGTACCTTCGCCGTTGATCGTTCCGGCATAGACCTCGTCTCCGGACTCTTTTGGCACCAGCGCGCTTTCACCGGTGATGGGGGCCTGGTCGACGGCCCCTGCCCCATCCACGACTTCACCGTCGAGCGGGACACGATCGCCGCCGCGCACGATGAACCTTGCATTCACTGCCACGGCAGAGGCCGGGACGTCTGCTTCCGATCCGTCGTCATAGAGCACCCGCACCGTCGGAGGCGCGAGGTCGAGGAGAGCGGAGACGGCATTGCGCGCGCGACCGACGCTCCAGCTTTCAAGATAAAGCGAGAGCGAGAAAAAGAACGCGACCGTCGCCGCCTCGAAGAATTCGCCGAGGCCGATGGCGCCAGCCACGGCGACCACCATCAGCAGGTTCATATCGGGTGAGAGCCGGCGCGCTGAAGACCAGGCCTTGGGCGCCACGAGCCAGACACCAAAGAGGATAGCAACCGCGAAGAGCCCCGCCTCCGTCAGGGGCATAGGCACCTCCCCATGCCCTGAAAAGAGCCCGAGCGCCCCGCCCATTCCGGTCTCAACGATGTGGTATAGAAAACCCGCGGCCCAGAACCCACCGCTCAGCGCGGTAAAACGCCTTTGACGAGCCACGTGCGCCGCTTGGTCTTCCGCTGCGTTGTCTGCATCCCACGGTTTCGCGGTCATCCCGGTGCTTGCGACCAACCGCGCAACTTCGTCGTCCGAAATCTTCTCCGCGCTGTCGAGAATGGTCATCCGTCCGTTGATCACGTCGAAGGCAAGATGCTCGGTTCCGCCGACTTTCGGACCCACGACCCGGTTCAGGATCGCCACCTCTTCGGCACAATCCAGGCCAGAGACCTGGAAGTTTCTTCCGCCGGATGGTGCAGGAGTCTGCGGAGAAACCTCTCCACATGACTTGCCGTTCCCGCAGCAAGGAGCTGCTTGAGCATGCGCATGGTCGGCTGCGTTGGAATGGTCGTGGTCGAGACGGTGGCTGTCGGACGACATAAAATACCTCGGGATTCGCTGAGACCTGATTGATATAGCAGCTACAGCAACTAGAGCTTCAAGACAGAAATTGCGTTTGTTTTTAGATCGGCTCTAGCCAATTGAGGAAAGGAACAGCCTCCTTGCAACTTGTTACCAAGCTGGCGGTGTGCCAGACTGACCGGAACCAATAATATGTGAAGCGTCAGAGGCTTATATGTGGAAACGAAACGTTATCGTCGCAGCGGGACTGCTGCTCATCGCCGGATGCGCAGCTCCGACATTTGAGTCTCCCGGCGCTTTGAACGAGGTCGGAAGCGTTCCCGAAGCGGTCGCTAACCTTGCTGCTCCCAATCAGGATCTCACTTCGGCAAGGCTGCGCCCGGAAGACGGTTGTTATTGGTATGAGCATAGCGGCCCGGTGGAAACGACCCTGGTGCCGCTGCGCGCGGTTGGCGGCAGTCCTATCTGCACCGCCCGCCAGTCGTAAGGTTCAATAGAGCATTTCTCCAAGTATGGCCGCTACAGATGCGGCCTCAGCTCTGCCTGACTACGCTATCCTCTGCCGAGTAAAGGAACGCTGTCGAGCCAGTCTGCACGTTGGGATAAAGGTCGTTGATATGTGCCATTATCATCCGAACGCAGCCGGAACTCGCGCGCCCACCGATGCTACTCGGGTGCGGCGTGCCATGTATTCTTAGATAGGTATCCCGGTTGCCGACATAGAGATAAAGGGCCCGCGACCCGAGCGCGTTCTCGGGCCCCGGCTCCATACCGTCAGCAATATCGGCGTAGAGTTCCGGGTCGCGGTCGATCATGTTTTGCGTCGGCTGCCAATGTGGCCACTTCACCTTGCGTTTGATCGTGTACGTGCCCGGCTCGTAGAGCTTGCCGCGTGCAATTGCCACGCCATAGCGCATTGCCGTGCCGCCTTCTTCGATGTGATAGAGATAGCGCGCCACGGCATCCACATGGATATCTCCCGGGACGAGCCCGTCTTTCGCGACAACCCGCTGAGGCAGGAACCGAGGGTGCACGCCCCATGGGTTCGATGTGGCCGGATCGTACCCGGGCGGTGTGACCTGTGCGTCCCATGCCGCCTTTTGCGCTTCGGTCGGCCATGTGTCAGCAAGGAGCGGGCCGGAGATTGACGCCGAAAACAGCGCGGTGGTCGTTTGGATGAAGTGACGTCGTGTCAGCATCTTTTGTTATCCTTTCCCAATTTTGACGGCGGGCCGAGCGATATTCCGCACGCATTGTTTTTCGCCCAGGAAAGAGTGAGGTAGTGTTGGAAACTTTCCCTCGGGTGCCGTTGTTAGTTGTGGGCTAACTCCTAAAGCTACTAGAGGTTCAAGGAAACTTTTTGTTACCAATCGACTCATCTTTCCTTGAATCTATCCAATCCGTCCCAGAATCGGAAAAGCATCGAGCATCCAATATGACAGCGCGCTCAGTTGTCCGGTCATCATTGCCAAACCCATCAGGATCATCACGACGCCCGCACCCTGGTGAAGGCGACGGCCGACCCGGCCTATGGCCCGAAGTCGGCCCGCGATCTGATCTGTGAAGCCGGCCACGATCAAAAACGGAATTCCAAGACCGGCGGAATAGACAGCAAGCAGCGCAACGCCTTCGCTCATTGTGGCGCTGGCGGCGCTCGCCGTGAGGATCGCGCCAAGGATCGGGCCGATGCACGGAGTCCAACCGAAACCGAAGGCAAGCCCGAGAACATAAGATGCGACGGGTTGGCCTCCGGGGATGTTCAGATTGAAACGGAGATCGCGTTCCATGACCGAGAAGCGCGCAGCTCCGATCATGAACAGTCCAAACACAATGACGATGGCGCCCCCAACCAGGTTGAGTTCATATCGCCAACGCAGCAAAGCCTGACCCATTGCCGTCGCCGATGCCCCAAGCCCGATGAATATCGTCGAAAAGCCAAGGACAAAACACAAGCTCAGCCAAACGGCGCGCGAGGCGGAGGCCGGAACTGCCCCGCCCTCGGCGGCTGTACGTCCGGCCACATACGAGACATATCCCGGCACAAGCGGCAGCACGCAGGGCGACAGAAACGAGATCGTGCCGGCCAAGAGTGCGGCAGTTAAACCCAGGATCGAGATATCTACCATGGTTCACGTCTACTCCTGATAAGCCTGTGTAGGGGGACTCTTGTGGCGGCCCAGTACGCCAGTGTTGGAACGATGATCCATTGAAGTAGGGGCGTGAGACCAGCGTCAACGACGGGTACCACCGGCATGAGGTCGCGATACGCCCACGCCGCCCGGATCACGATGTTTAGCCATTCGCTGAAGATCGTGTAAGAAACGCCCAAGCCCACGGCCAGAAGCAGGACGCCGCCTGCGCGCTCCGACGGCCATGCGTGCCCCCCGACAAGAAACAGAGCGAGCAAGAGAGTGCTCATGGCGATCAAGAGGTCCCCGCCGGTGCAATGCACGATCGCGAAAGCAATTTCGCCCCAGCTTTCCTCGATCCAGATCGTGTAGAGCGGGATGTGGGCGGCTTCCCAGACCAGGTGTCCGGCGGCGGAATAGACGATGTACCGCCGGATGACGGACAGCCATCCGGTTTCGCTTGTCTCAAAGCGTTCTGTATTTACTGTCATGCTGGGAATCCAATTTTCCTTCAATACTCATTTGCAAGGCCGTTGACGTACAGGATCATGTTGATGTGGCGTAAAGCGGAACCTTCGAAGATCCCTGCATGGCGGTTGCCGCGGGCTATGACATGTACAAGCGGCGCCTTGGCGCGACTGCGCGATCAGATCTTCCGAGCGGTTGGTCTACAGGTCATGCTTATCCTCCGTGTCGTATCGCCGGGGGCGGCTGGCCCTGGCGATAGTTGTTCAGCCATTGTCCGTTGAAGGTGCGATTTCACCCATAGAGCTGTTCATCGCTTCCATCATTTCGGTGCAGGCCTTCATCATCGGACCCATCTGCTGCATCATTTTCATCATGGGCATCATGCCCTCCATGCCCTCCATGCCCGACATATCGCTGTTCATCATGTTGCCGGTCATGCCGCTCTCACCGTCCATCATCTGGCCAGACGATCCGGTGCTATCCTGGGCAACCGCACCGGTTGCCAATAGGGTTGCCACGGAGACGGCGAAGCTCAGTTTCTTGATAGGTGTCATTAGTCTCTCCTTAAGGTTTCTTGAGGTTGTCGGGTTCAGTCCCTCGGCAGGCCCGGTTCTGCGGCCGAACTCTCTTTTTCGCATGATTTCGATTTGCACATTGCACAGGCACCCAGCCCGCACATAACGGCACAGGGTGCCAAGGCCAGGATCAGCGGAGCCGCCCCGATGGCGGTCACCCAGCCCCAATTCAGGTAGAGCCCGGCACCGATGATCGCCATTGACGCAAGAATCAGACTTCGGCGTCCCATTTGCGGCCGCCACGGGCCTGCTACCGGTGTCTCCGTGTGAGAAGATGTTTCAGACATTCGTTGTTCACTCCTATTCATTGATGAGATTCTGGATTTGAGCCATGACTTCCGGGCTGTCCCACTCCGCCGGTCCAACAAGTCGCCCGCGCTCGAGACCGTCGCGGTCGATCAGGATCGTGGTAGGAAGGCCCATCGCGCCAAAGGCCAGCATGGCCCGCGTGCTGTCGGCGAGATACATCTCGAGGTGGCGGATGCCGATTTCGTCGTAGAAGCTACGCACGACCCGCATCCCGGCCCGGTCGATAGACAGCGGCAGGACGTGGAAATCATCACCGCCCAGTTTTTCCTGCAACGCATCAAGTGTCGGCATCTCGTCGCGACAGGGGACGCACCAAGTCGCCCAGATATTCAGCAGAACCACCCTGCCCCGGAAATCCGCCAGCGTCAGATCGCGGCCCTTACCGTCCACGAATGGTGGCGACAGCATCTCGCGCGGCTTATCGTGAAGCGGCATCAGAGGCCGTGCCTGAGCCGGTCCCGCGACGCCAAGTGCCGCCATACCAGCGAATAGGTCGCGTCTTTTCATGGTTCTGCTCCTTCCTGAAGCTGCCGCACGAACGGGAGGATGTCTTCTTCCAGTGAGCGGCGGTTGAAAGGGCCGATATGCTTGTAGGCGATCCGGCCGTCGGCATCGATTACGAAAGTTTCCGGAATCCCGTAGACGCCCCAGTCGATGGACACGCGCCCGTTCCGGTCGGCACCGATCCGCGTATACGGGTCACCAAGCTCTACAAGAAAACTCAGAGCTTCCTCGGGGCGGTCCTTGTAATTGATACCGAAAATCGCAGTTTCGTCCCGAGCGGCCAATTCGTTCAGCAAGGGCATCTCGACCCGGCATGGCACGCACCAGGACGCCCAGACATTGACGATGGACACCTGCCCTTTCAGGTCGGCGGTCGACAGACCGTCTGCCCGCCCTTCGATCGGCGGCAGGTCGAATTCGGGCACTGCCTTTCCGATAAGCGGTGAAGGCAGATTGTCGTCGCCATTGAACAGGCCCCAGTAGAAGCCCGCGCCAATGAGGGCGAAGATCACGACCGGCAGCACGGACACAAGCCGACCCTTCCGGCGGCGTGGTTCCTCCACCGGGCTCATAAATCACCTTTGTCGTTGGCGGAGACTTCCGCCTGGAATTCGCGCTGACGGTCCGGCCACGTACTCTTGATATATGAGAGTACATCGGCAATCTCATCGTCGGTCAGGATGTCTTCGAACGCGGGCATGTCGCTCTCGTAACCGGGGACGATCGCGCCGACGCCTCCCTTGGTCACGATGAAGAGATTCCGGTCTGAATGGTGCCAGGTATGGCCAGTTTCGTCGTGCGGCGGCGCGGGCATGCGACCGTTGTCCAATCGCCGGCGCCAGTCAGGCTGCCCTTCCAGTTCAGCGCCATGGCAGGACGCGCAACTCTCCGCATATAGCGCCTCGCCCGCTGCGATATCAGCCCCTGTCACGGACTCCCCGAGGAAAGACAGGCCGCTCACCGAGCCATTATCGAGGCCAGGTTCGGCAAGGACGCCAAAGCCGATTGCGGTCAGCGCGAAGGCGACCGCACCAAAGGTCGCGGCCCGTCTCATATCGTACTCCGGAGGTATTTCACGAGTGCGGCGAGGCTCAGCAGCAGAACCAGGACGACAAGCAGCAGCAAAATCCCGCCGCCGATCATCATCCCTCCCATCATTGAGCCGCTCATCATGTCCATGCATTCATTCATTGGAGTAAACGGTGATCCCGCCCTCGCCGAACGCATAGGTCTTGAGCGTGCCGGTCTTCTCACGTGCCATACCCGGAGCATTGCGCGGCATCCCTGGCAGCGTAATGCCGGTGATGTCCGGCTTTTCGGAGACCAGCCGCTCCATGATTTCGACTGGCACCAGTCCGCTGACGTAATAGCCTTCGATCTCGGCCAGGTGGCAGCCGAGCCCTTGTTCGGGAACACCGACCTCAACTGAGCGCTTGTCAAAGTTGCGGTCATCGACACGCGTCACCTGATAGCCGTGTTCCTCCAAATAATCGGCATAGGCATCGCAGCAGCCGCAGCCGGGATCGCGCCAGATGATGATCTGCTTTGGCCCGCCTGCCGCATCTGGTGCGGTGAAATCGGTCGTGTCGTCAGTGCCTTGCGCCGCGGTCAGCGTCGTCAACGCGAAGGTTCCGCCAACGCCAAGTGCAGCGAGGGATGCAAGGAAAATTCTTCTCTTCATGGGGTTCTCCATCATGCGACCGCGATGGTGGTCCAGGTTGCGCCGCCATCGCGGCTGAGTTTCAGGTTGCCATCGAGGATGGCGACTACGTGATTTTCGTCTGTGGGGTGGACCGCGACGGCCCTCCCCTGCCCTTTTGCTTTGTGCGCCCAGACCACACCGCCGTCCTGTGACGTCCACACCCCGGACGGCAGCGCCGCGAAAAGCGTCGACGGTGCCGTGGGGGCGCTGACCAGCGACAGGATCGGCTCGTCAGAAGGCAGTGGTGCCTCAGCCGGCGGTGCATCGCCCGTCACCAGAGCGTCCATTGCATTACCGGGTTGGACATCCTGCCAGCGGCAGAAACAATCCGGAACGCGGGTCAGACCCTTCTCGGTTCCGGCATAGATCCAGATGCCGCCCATCCCTGTTTCGAGATCGACCGACGCCAACGCAAGTGGATCGCGCTCGGCTTCGTCGAGCCAGGGCCGGTCCATCGCAAGTGACCATGTTTTGCCCGTATCCTCGCTCTTCCAAAGTCCGTCGCCACGGATCGCGACATAGAACATGTTAGGATTTCCGGCCGCCACAATCACCGCGGTGACCTCGCCGGGTGCGAGCCCCTCGCTTCGGCGCAGCCATGTCGCCCCACCATCGTCGGACACGGCCACGCCTTCCTGCGCCAAACCGGCAAGCACACGTCCGGGACGCGCAGGATGCGTGGCAATCGAGGAGAATGGCGCGGGTGTTGGCCGCTCATGCCAGCTGCGACCGCCGTCAGGGCTGGCCATCAGTGTTTCACTTGCGGTCAACAACCTGTCGCCATCGAAGGCGAGCAGGCGCATGTCTGTGATCCCACTTGCCGCGCGCACCGCGCCGGGCAATGCGAGCATTGCGCCAGCACTCGCACCCATCGACAGAAAGTGACGCCTAGTCGGTTCAAATTCCATTGTTGCGGTTCTCATGTCTTAGTCTCCAGGGTTCACGTGACGCGGATAACGCCCATCATTCCGGCGGCCATATGCTCGGCAATGTGGCAGTGGAACATCCAGTCGCCGGGATTGTCGGCGACAAATGCGATTTCGACCCGTTCGGCGACGGACATGAAAACCGTGTCCTGCCATTCCTGATGCTCGGTCGGAACGCCGTTTCGGCTGATCACCCGGAACGAATGACCGTGCAGATGGATCGGGTGTGCGAAGGCCGTCGCGTTGGTCAGTTCGAGAATGTGGCTGGTGTCGCGCGCGAGGGTCAGAAAGGGGTCGCTGACACGTTCTTCGGCGGCCACGCCGTTGACGAACCAGATACCCGGGCTTTTGCCCTGCATCCCCATCATGCCACCCCCCATCATGCGATTGGATCCGGAAAGGCCCATCTGCCGTTCGACCATCTGACCCATCATTCCGCCGGTAAACACCACTTCATGGCGGCTCGCGGCGGCAAGGTCGGGTTCAGGCAAGGGATTAGGGGTCAAACTCATTGGCCAGTCCGGCGGGGCATCGCGCAAGGCGGTTTCGTCATAGGCCAGATCAAGGATGCGGTATGGACTGTCTTGATAGGCACGGTCGACGACCTGTGCCTTTGCGTTGGGAGCGGCGGTACAGTCGAGGATCAGGTCCACGCGCATTGCGGGACCCAGCAGCACCAGCCCGTCCTGTGGCGCGTGCGGTTCTACGGGCTGTCCATCAAGCGCAATAATCCGAGGTGCATGGCCCTCGAAGTTCAGCGCGAAGATACGGGCGTTGGCCGTGTTGATGAGCCGGATGCGAATTCGCTCACCGGATTTTACGCTGAAGGTATCCGCAACGTTGCCGTTGACCGTGACTGTATTGCCAAGGCGGCCGCCATGGCTCATGTCACCCAAGTCGCCGAAATCGTCCGAAATCGCCGCGCTCTCGGTCAGTCGCCAATCGTCCAGAATCCAGGTGACCTCGCGGTCAACCCGCGGTGGTTCTTTCTCTTCGACAATCAGCGCGCCGTACAATCCTCTGCCGATCTGTTCAAAGCTGCGCTGGTGCGGATGATACCAGAAGGTGCCGGCATCGACTGCATCGAATTCATAGACGAACTTGTCGCCCGGGGCGATCGGCACCTGTGTAAGGTGCGGCACCCCGTCCATTGCGTTCGGAAGCCGGATACCATGCCAATGCACGGTAGTTTCCTCTGCAAGGTCGTTGGTAACCTCGACCTGCAGGCGTTCGCCTTGCCGGATGCGGATCTCCGGGCCCGGTACTTTGCCGTTGTAGCACCAGGCCGCGGTGTCGGGATGTGGCTCAGGAACAAGCCGTGTCCTTCCCTGTGCGGCCCGGAGCGAGAATCTCTGGGTGGCGGCTTCCGCCGCCCCCGGAAAAGGCAGAGTGGTGGACATGACACCCGCGAGCGACGACGCGACAAAGGCGCGGCGCGTCACGGTAGGTTTGTATTTCAACGACATCGGACAGGAGCTCTCTGATAATTGGATCCTCCGCCGGAGCCATAGCGGCAACTGCGGTTGGGAGTACCCGCAACGCGGAGCGTCATGGCTCTGGCGTCACGGTATGACACGAGGCCGCAAAGCCGCGGCGCGTGTCAGATCAGAGAAGGAGTCTTGGAGGTTGTTTGGCTGGCGGGCCGGTCAGACCGTGAAAATCTTGCTCGATCATCATTCCATGAGCGCTCGAAACTGCAAAAGGACCGCATCCCGCCGACGTTTCCACCAGCGCGGCGGCGACCGCCGAGTTGCACACGAAATCGCATGCGATGCCTAAGGTTCCCGCCGCATCGTCATCACACGCCTCGCAGCCGGCACCTGTCACGTCGACACCCGCAACGATCATTTCCGATGCCATCCTCGCTGAACCGGCCGCATGCGCAACCGAGCTCGCCGCGAAGGCGGCAAGGACGGCTGTCATCATGAGGCGGGCGAAGAGGTGCATGGGAATTACTTACCAATGTTTAGAGGGTTGTTCCAGCGAGATGCTTTCGCGTCTTCGCGAAGTCGGAGCGCGTCAAATCATCCATAATCGGGCAATCAGGTCGTTCATCGCCATGACACCGAACAACAAGATCTCGAAGTGTCGCGCTCAGGGCCTGCAACTCCTTGATTTTCCGGTCCACCCGCGTGAGGTGACTTTGGGCGATTGCCTTGACGTCGGCACTGGAGCGTTCGCGATCCTCGTACAGCGACAATAGCGTGCGGCACTCCTTGATGCTGAAACCCAAGGACCGGGCCCGGCCGAGAAACGCCAGCTTGTGCAGATCCTGAACAGCAAAATCGCGGTAGCCGTTTTCGTGCCGCGACGGTTGCACAAGGCCGATATCCTCATAATATCGGATCGTTTTTGCGGGCAACCCGCTTTGTTCAGACACATTTCCGATGTTCATGGCCGATGATCCTCTCTTCAAAAAGTGATATAGAAGTTCCACTTACTGGAAGGTCAAGGAAAATCCTTGGAGTTTGTTTGACGCCTTGCTTTAAGCTTGGTCGCCGAACACCACGCGCAGTTTCAGCGGTACGTAGCTGCCATTCAGACGATGAACCGGTCCCAACTTCCGTAGTGCTCCTTGCTGCGCTTGCCGCGCGGCATGCTGAGGGCGACAAGCGCCAACCCGGAAAGGATGCCGACCAAGCCACCCGCAACGGTTCCTCCGTCCAGCAACCATGGCGCGATAATGAGCCAAAGGCCGAAGAGGATGTTGAGGAACCTCAGGGGGCGTGCGACCTCGGCCCAGGCGATGACCGCGGTGGTCAGGACCAGCGCGCCCAGAAGATGATCGCTGTTCGCCATTGCCGCTTCGTTGCCGAAGATCGCGCGCGACAGCATCAGGAAGGCACCGATTGCCGCGCTTAGCCCGAGTGTCCAGGGAACGGTGACGCCGCGGGCGCTTTGTCGAAAGATTTGCATCGGTCGTGCATCAAAGCTCATTTCGCCTCCGGTCGTGCCACCGGGTAGCGCATCGCCCCGGAAGAACGCGCGCCAGAACGGTCTGCCCCGGCGGGTGTTCCAGACCATGAACTGGATCATCGCCACGATCTCATCAAGAGAGAACGGGATCATGATCAGCATCGCCAGCGCCGCCAGCAGACAGATCGTGCAATAAGTGCCGATGGCTATCGGCTGAATGATGATGAAATAGATGCTGATCACCCCGAGCGGACCGACCACGATGCCGAAGAGCGCCACCATCCACGGCATCGTGCGCCAGCGCAGGCGGCTGCCCATGACGCCCATGAGGATCTCGAACATGTAGCTCATGGCACCAAGGCCGCCGTCCGCAATCGGCCACGCTTTCGAGACGTCGGAGGTGATGATGTACTCGGTTCCGTTCAGCGCGGAGGGCGACGAGAAGAACGGCTCCCACACGCCGTCCACATGGCCCAGTTGATAGGCCGACAGGATGCGCGACAGGATAAAACCCACGACCCCGAGAGCGATGATCGGCAAGCGCTGAACGTAGGTGGAGGGGCAGTAGGTCCAGCCGGGGGGGATATCGGTGTCGTCCATCATCCCTTCGCGCGACATGCCCGGCATCATGGGGATCAGGATCGTCAGCGCGATCACCAATGCTCCGATCAGCGTGTCATTGGCATAGACGACCGCATCCGGAGTCCAGAACACCAGCGGGGCGGCCAGCAGCCAGACGCCAAGCGCAGCGTTCGCCCATTGTGCCCAGCCATTGCCATGACGCAGCGAGAACGCCGCGAAGACCATGAACCCAAGTCCGGTGAACACGTCGTTCCAGGCAGTCATCCAACTGCGGGTCGCAGCAGCCCAGAGTCCGCGATCCTCTGTCACGCGTTGGACCGCCGCGCTGAACTCTGTTTGATCGAAGGTACCGAACACCGATGGCGCTGTGGCAAGCCACAGGCCGAGGGCCATGACCAGCCAGTGCACCCAGAGCATCGAGAAATGCATCTGCCGCATGTGCTGATCGTGCTCGCGGCCTGCCGCGTCTACCTCGGCCTCGGAGGGGGCGTCCTGATCAGCCTCTCTGGCCGCGGCGTTCTCGACCTTGGCCGCCGAGACTCGCGCGGCGTTCAATCCGTTCGTCTCATACCATCCGTGGGGATCGTCCTTCAAAGCCTGAAGTATGCCCGGCATGTCCGCCCGCAGGCTGTGCTCGGGCGTCCAGGCCAGGTGCCTTTTCGCCGTCGAAAGATCGAGTTCATAGTGATCGCTGGAAATATCGACCATCCATGCTCGAATGAAGGCATCCTCGCCGAAGATCTTGTTTTCCGTCCAGGCACCCAGCTTGGCCAGTGTCGGCGGCACGTTCCAGGTGATCCAGTCCTCGCCATGCAACTCGCGACCGATCAGACGCTGCAATTCGCCGAACGGAATCGGATCAGTCTCGCCAAGAAGTACGGGAAAAACGTCGGGCAGATCGCCGCGACGGTCAACGATGCGCTCCACCGCGTCGAGGAAGTCGTCGAGGTGCAGAAACGCCTGCCCGCGCGAAAGATCGCCCGGATAGACCTTGCCGCTGACGCGGTGTTCGTAAATTCGGGCGATCTGATGGGCGAGGAAGGTGGATTTCCCGGTGTCGTCGTAGATACCGGCGGGGCGCATCAGGACGAGTTTCTCGTCGCCGCGTTCCTCGCGCAGCGCTTCTTCCGTGCGCACTTTCGAAGCCCGGTAGGGCAATTTCGGGTCGAAGGGATGGTCCTCGGTGATCGGCTCGCCCGGCTCGGTCGGGCCATGGGCCAACATCGTTGACGCGAAAACGAACTGTTCCAGTTCAAACGCCTGAAGTCCCTTCAGAAGACGTTTCGACCCTTCGACCGTGACCGCATCATAGGCGGGGTCATCCCTGCCGGTCAGGTCGAAATAGGCGGCAAGATGAACGCAGGCGGCAATCTTGTCGCCATAGGCAAGACGCACGCGGTCAAGAGCGGTATCGACACTGGCCTGATCGGTGATGTCGAAACAAACGCACTCGGCCTGATGCGGTGGATGCGGCGGTGAGTACCGATCAAGGCCGACGACGCGATAACGTTCATGCAGGCGCCGCACCACCGCAGCCCCGAGATAACCGCTCGAACCGGTGACAATGACAACGGGTTTACTTTCATCCGCCATCGCAACGCTCCGGCTATCCGCTATGTGCGCAGGTATTTCACTAGCGCAATGATCGCGAGAACCAGCACTACCACGACAAGAAGCGAGACAACTCCCATGCCAAGCATCATACTGCCACCCATCGAACCACCATCCATCATCGTCCTTTTCCTTTGCTCAGGTACGGTTCAATTATGACGTAAGACTATGTGATCCCTTTTCAAATTCCAGCGCTGGAAGGTTGGGGGTTCCACTACGGTTGAACCATTCGAGTTAAAAAAGGTCTTCTATTGACGTTCCAAATACTGGAAGCTTTAAATAGATTGTCGGCAACCCGTCGTCTAGTCGCAGCATGCTAAATTGCAAAAGGTCCGTCTTCATGCCCCTGATCGGCTATGGCCGCGTCTCCACCGAGGATCAAACTGCCCTGCCCCAGTCAGAGGCCCTGAAAATCTGCGGGCTGCGTCGAGATTTTGAAGAGCACGCTTCTGGCGGCAATCGTGCCCGGCCCGTACTGGCGCGCGTGCTGGAGCGGACTCAGAAGAGCGACACGCTGGCCGTCATGCGGATCGACCGCCTGGCGCGGTCTCGGCGCATCTTCTGGAGGTGATCGAGCGACTCGAGGCGAAGGGCGCATTCTTCCGCTCACTACAGGCCCGATCAAAACGGCTTCCCGCAGGGCAAGTTCACCCTGCAGGGCCTGGGGCGCGCCGCCGAGTTCGAGCGCGCACTGATCCGCGAGCGCCCCCAGGGCCGGACTGGCCAGCGCCCGCAGCAAGGGATGCGTGGATGGCAACCTTGGACTCCGCGCCAAGGATCCGGCGGCGCTGCGCAAGGTGCGATTGGCGCGGCAAAATGGCTGCATTTAACGCACAACCGTCGGCCGTCACCGTCGTTGTCGAAAAAGACCTGGTCGCCGGTGAAGATCCTGCCCCATCTTGGCGAACGAGTAATGGCACGGGGCCTTGGTCCGGCCCCCCTGCCCTTGCCGAACCGCTCATTCGAGCCGACGTGGTCGTTCTCGCCTCGATTATCATCACCAGCGACACGCCGGGCCCGGTCGTCGCTGAAATCCGCAAAGGGCCGCTTCATCGTCCGCTTCAACACGGCGGTGCTGGCGAACGGCATGAGATCCCAGTATCCGCCGATGCGGTTGATTCGCGGCAAAAGTCACTTGCTGTGCGCAGCGACCTGAATCGGCGTCTCTTCGCGCGCTATGCGCCGCGGGTTGCCGCAGCGCTCGTGTCGGGCGTCGGCGACGCGCTTTCCGACCCTGGCACGTCTCTCGTCGATCTCGGCTGCGTTACTGCGTCGCCCGCCCGGCCCCAACGATTGAGCAAGATCTCTACAAGGGCCTCGCGGAGGTCGGCAACGATCTCGCGGGCGAGTTCGTCCAAACTGCGCCCAAGGGCCCTCTGATCTCCGCACTTGTGCGCCTGTGGAGTCGCTCCGATTTCCGGCTCGGCAAACTGATCTCCACCTCGAAGACATGACTTCTTGGGAGTCAAAAGGCGCGGCTGTTGGCGGAGGTCTGCAGAGATACCTCACGCGTCAGGCTGTTTACAACTGTAAACTGGGTGCAGTGCAGGTGCATGGATGTAGTCTCTTGATGCTTGATTAGACACTATATAGAGGAAAAATCTTGACTTAGGCGAGTGAATCACGGCTTTTGTCACCAAGTGGCGTGAAAAAGGCCGCATTTCTGAATTTGAGGCAACCACATGATTCCTGTGACACCACTTGCAAATGAACGGCCTTCGACGCTCGCTACGGACATTTCCGAACGGCTGAACGCTGCCATAAGGGAGCATCTTCTTACTGCTTTTGCCCCAGATAGCACGAAAATGCTACGACCTTTTTCGGCACCCGAAGCGGCGGAACTGCTGGGTGTCTCTGGTCAGTTTATGCGCAAAGTCCATGCAGAAGGCACGATCCCTGAACCGGCAGACATTCGCGGAGGGCGACGCTTCTACACTGCGCAAGACATCTGGAGCGCACGCGAAGTGCTTGAGAAATCTTCGCGAACGAAGGGTCGCTATCTGCCGAAGCGATCGGATGAAGAGAAGCTGCAAGTTTGGCAGTTGATGAATTTCAAAGGCGGCTCCAGCAAGAGTACTACAAGCATCCATCTTGCCCACTACTTTGCGCTTCGTGGTTACAGGACCTTGGTTGTCGACCTCGATCCGCAAGGCTCACTCACGTCCATGTGCGGGATTAGCCCCGAGATCGAGTTCGACGGTCTAACTGTCTACGATGCGATACGTTATGATGATCCCGTGAGTATGGCTGACGTTGTTGTTCCAACGTATTTCCCAGGCCTCTCGATTGCCCCTGCCCGGTTGATGCTGTCGGAGTTCGAGACGGAGTCGGCAGTTCAATCAAACCCGGACCGTCCTTTCTTCACGCGCATTCGCAATGCATTGGCACAGGTCGAAGATAAATTTGATCTGGTTCTTATGGATAGCCCTCCGCAGCTCGGTTTCCTGACCATCGCGGGAATGGCTGCTGCAAGCTCATTGATCGTTCCGCTGGCTCCGTCCATGTTGGATGTCTCGTCAACGGCGCAATTTCTTGAACTGGCGGGCGCGTATATGGGCGTGATCGAAGATGCGGGCGCGACGCTGCAATTTGATCACTTCAAATTTCTGATTACGCGGGATGAGCCGACGGACATTCCCTCGCAACAGCTTACATCCTTCATGCGGGCGCTTTTCCAGGATCGAGTTATGTCTGCGACCGCATTGAAAAGCACGGCGATCAGCGACGCAACGATGCTCAAACAGTCAATCTATGAGGTGCTTCGATCAGAAATGACTCGTGCCACATATGATCGCGCCAAGAGTTCGATGGATGCAGTCGGGCACGAGGTTGAAGTGATGATTCATCAGGCATGGGGGCGTAAGTAATGGCAAGAAAATCCCTTCGTGACATGTCCGGTATTGCAAACACGATCGCACGCTCTGGCGGTTCGTCAGCTGAAAAGACGCCGAGAACCAGCGCGCCGGCCTTGGGCGCGCTTCAAGGTTCTTTGGCTTCGATCCGCGAGATTGATCCAAACCTGATTGATGATTGGGGGCCCACGGATCGATTGGATGAGTTTACAGCTGTAAACGCTGAGGATGATGACGGCGACAGCTTTGTAGCGCTGAAGGACAGTATTCGCGAGGGCGGGCAGCAGGTTCCGATCCTTGTCAGAAGATCAAAAGTTGCCGACGGCCGATTTGAAGCCATCTATGGCCGTCGCCGCCTGAAGGCTTGCCGCGAACTTGGCATCAAGGCACGGGCAAACGTTCAGGACGTCGACGACGCGACAGCGCTGTTGGCCAAAGGCCTGGAAAACGCGGCGCGGCGAAACTTATCGTTCTACGAAAAAGCGCGCTTTGCCGAGGCTATTCAGAGTGCTGGCCACGATACCGGGACTGTGAGGCAGGTCTTGAACCTATCCGCATCAGGCCATTCTCATCTGATAAAAGTAACGCAGAACATACCGACCAAAATTGGAGATATGGTCGGATCGGCCCCCAAGTCTGGCCGTCCAAAATGGACGGAATTGGCGGAGTTGTTTCTAGCCAAGAAGCTGACTGAAAAAGTCGCGCGCGACGTCTTGACGAAGGTCAGCCCTTCGATGGGTTCTGACGAACGCCTTGAAGCGCTTCTGAAGGAGGCAAAGAAGCGCGGGGCAAAGACAGGCGACCGGCCTCAAGAGATCACCCCGATGGAAGGTGTGGTCATCAAGAGTGGGCGAAACGCCTTGTCGTTGTCGGTAAAGAAGACCGGTGCAAACGCTGGCTTTGCGAATTGGCTAGAGAGCAATCTCTCCGAAATCATCAAGAAATCCTACGCGGAGTTTACAGATGTAAACCCGCGGGATGACAACTGAGGACGAGCAGAAAGGAGGAAGGCGAACAAAGAAAACCCTCGAAACCGGAGCTTCGAGGGCTGCTGCGCAAGGCGCAATTCTTAGATTAGACACCTAGAATCTAGCAGCCAGCGAATCACTACACAAGAGAAAACGCTCTGGAGCGAACGGGAAATCTTTGTCAGCTGACAAAGCAATGAAAAATATTGGCAAAGCTCCGGATGGAGCGACTGGGACAGGCATGCCTCAGAACGGTGAAGGCATGTCCAACATCAAACAACTATCAGGATGGCGTAAAGCAACGGTGGGACTCGCCACATCAGAGCAGCTTGCCCAAGCCGGCGAACGGATAGGGATGCCCAAATCACAAGCGTTTGTAGCCGTGAAGCGGGTTGGTGCACATATCGGCCTGAAAGCCGGCGACATGATGCTTCTCGACACGCTCGGGGCCTTCACGCAAGCGCAGGACTGGGAGCAGGGATGCCGTCCGATCGTTTGGGCTTCAAACGCTTACCTCATGGACCAAACGGGGTTCTCGCTCTCTGCGCTTAAGCGCCATGCACGACGCCTGGCCGAAGCCGGCGTGATCGCGTTCAAGGACAGCCCCAACGGCAAGCGGTGGGGCCGCAGGGATGCAGACGGCGTCATCATCGAGGCCTATGGCTTCGATCTGTCGCCGCTGTCGGCCCGCGTAGAAGAGTTCGAGCAGCTCCATGCTGAACTACAGGCCGAGCGCGAACTGTGCCAACGCTTGAGGCGCCAGATCACCGTTGCACGGCGCATGATCCGCGCTCGGATCGAAGCGGCGCTCAGCGGCGCACTGAGGGGCCCGTGGAGCCATCTTTCGGGGCTGTTTGAGGATCTTCTGGGCCGACTTCCCCGCCGCAATGACACCTCGGACGCGCTGTCACGTCTCCTGGCCTGGTTCAGAGACCTGCAAGACCGGGTGGAAACTGCGTTCCAAGGGGCGTCCGACGTGGAACAAGCTGTGGACAACTCGGCAGAAACTGCCGAACAGGTGTGTGATAGTGCTCAAGAAATGGACCCCACGGGGGTCAATTCTGAACCTCATATACTAATTACAAATCAACTTAATCCTGTAACTAGTAATTCCTCAGAAAAAGAGAAAGCGGCGGGGGTGGTGCCCAAAGCGGCACCGGAAGACCAAGGGGATAGGGAGTTGGAGAATGGGGTGGCCGAAATCCAGAAGAAACGCGGTGCAGCACTTGATTTGCCCACTGTCATGCGGGCCTGTCCTGAATTCGCCTCCTGGGCGCGCAATATGGGCGGGTATCTGAAAGATTGGGGAGACCTTCACCGGGTTGCGGGGCAGTTGAGGCCCATGATTGGCGTCTCCGAGCATGCTTGGAACCTCGCACAAGACCGGCTTGGGCCTCAGATTGCGACAGCGGCGCTGGTTCTCACGTTTGACAAGCATTGCGCCGGCGAAGTGGCCTCACCGGGCGGCTATCTGCGTGGCATGGTCGAGAAAGCCACGGCAGGGGAGCTGCATCTCGAGCGCAGTTTTTATGGCCGGTTGACCGGGCAGGCGGCGTGATAGTCGCGGTGGATGCACGGGACGGTGTGACTGTCAGAGTCCAGCGGCCTTGGTCAGGTTCACCCGAAACCGATCTCTGCGCCGCTGATAGCGTCGGGTCATTTCAGCCGACGCATGGCCGAGATGCTTTTGGACGTAGCGCTCGTCGGTTTCGGCCGAGCTGGCGAGACCCGCGCGCAAGCTGTGGCCCGAGAACAGGGCGAGGCGGTCCTTTTCCGGTAGCTCCGGCCGGATGCCGGCGGCCAGCACGGTCCGCTTGATCAGACGCGCGACATGCTTATCGCCGAGGCGACGAGTCTCGAGTGCTTTCTTGCCGTCGCGCGAGGTGCGCACGAAGACCGGCCCGAAGTCGATCCTGGCGAAGTGCAGCCATTGCTCCAGCGCATGAACGGGGCAGGTCTGGTCGGATGACCCGCGACCGATTTCGACCTCGCGCCAGCCGGTCTTGGCGTTCAGCGTCAGCAGGGCGCCCTGTTCCATGATCTCGATCCAGCCGCCACTGTCCGGCGTGTCGTCCTTGTGGACATCCAGGCTAACGATCTCGGAGCGGCGCAGGCCACCCGCATAGCCAAGCAGCAGGATCGCCCGATCCCGCAACCCACGCAACTCGTAAGCCAGGGTGGCCACCATGGCGAGGATATCATCGCGCAAAATCGCTTCTTTTTGCACCGGCGGCTTGCCATGTCTGCGATTGATCCCGGCTAGGACCGTTGCGATGTGACGGTTCTTGCGATCGAAAGTGAAGCCGCGCTGCGCATAGTTCCAGGCCATACCGGAAAGCCGACGCTCGATCGTGTTGACGGAAAGAGCAGGGGAGGGGCCCGATCCGGAGGCGAGGTCGGCAAGGTAGAGACCGATCATCTCGGGGGACGGGGGCAGGGGATTCGTGCCCTTCAGTCTGCACCAGCGCGCGAAATGTTTCCAATCCGCGGCATAGGCCTTGTTGGTGTTCTCGGCCGTCGACGCCTTCGCATAGTCGCGCGCCGTGTCGACCAGCCGGTCGAGGGTGCCGGAGCCTGCTACATGAGAGGGCAGGGCGATGGCACCGTCTGTGTCCTGATCTCTCTCGTCGACGTGAGCATCGTCATGTTCATCAGAGGCCGCTGACGTCGATTTCTTGGACTCTGTGGGCATTTTCCGGTGACTCCAGCGATGAAATTGAACTGCTCTTCAGCATATTCCTTCACGTCCGATAATGCAAACTTATTGGACATGACAAAAAGCTTTAAGGTGGGGCGGTTGGGGCGATATTTTCTGGTGAAAAGCGCCGCCCTAGGATAGCCTGGTGGCATGAATTACCAGCCTTTAGCCATCACTGACGATCTGAAGATCCTACCCAAGCTACCTGCTTGGGTCACCTCCGGTCGTGCGGTAACCCTTGAAACTGTGGCTTTTCGATCCGGGGCGGCCCTAACCGTGCTCGATGCGCTGGTGTCTGATCCGGCCCACGGCGTGCCCATGAGGCTTCTCGCCAACCGCCTGGCGTTGACGGCGGCCACAGCGACCTCGAAACTGGAGGGGCGCCTGGCGCGGGATACAGATATCCGCGATGCCTACCACCTGACGCCTCCGGGGGAGGCACGGGGACCCGATGGCGATCTGCTGGCGTTCTGGCGCGATGGAGGACGGCTTCGTCCGAATTGGACGGGCGAGATCGCCGACTTGGTTGGAGCGGAGTTTGCAGGCGAAGTGGATGTCTGGCTGGACGCCGGGCAAGAATGCGCCCGGACCCATGGGCCGCTGGCCGGTTGCGTGGTCGTGCTGCGCGCCGTGCTCCAAGCGGACGACCGGGCGGAGCGGGTCGCCTGCCTGCTCTCGGACGTCGTCTTAGCGCGGGCGCTGTATTGGAAGACAGCGCTACCGGTCTCAGCCCTACGTCTCTCCAAAGCGATGCTGCGCGACCTGACCACAGAAGGGCAGGGGGCCGAGCTGGCGATCCAGGTGCGGATTCTGGACAGCATCGAAACTGCCATCCGGTTAGCGAGGGACTTGACCAACCGTGCCAACGCGCTTCGCGCCGTCGCGCCAAAACTGCGCGCGAAAGGATCGGAGGCAGCGGTCGACGTGTTTCTGAGCGAGGATGCGGTAGCCCCTGCGTCGATGCTCTCGCCGCGCGTTCGCGGCACCTCGACCCCCATGACCTCCCGCGCCGCGCGCCGGTTCTGCGATCGGCTGGTCGAACTGGGTGTGGCGCGGGAACTGACTGGGCGATCGACTTTCCGACTCTACGGGGTCGGACCATGAATGTTGCGACCAAGAAACGGAAACCCGCGGGTGATGGAGAGGCCGTCTTTGACCGGGAGCTCGGCGATCTGCCGCCGGAGCTGCGCTGGCGCGAATGGATGGGGCGGATCGAGGCGGTGCTCTTCGCCAGTGCCTCACCGGTTGGCCGCGACGACCTGGCCCGCGTGGTGGGGCAGGGGGCTTCGGTCGAAATGCTGATCGAGGATATCCAAGCGGAGTTGACCGGCCGTCCGTATGAGCTGGCCCATGTTGCAGCCGGCTGGATGTTCCGAACCCGGTCGCAGTTTGCCGACGCGATCAAGGCGGCGGCCGACCTAGGCGACCAAGCACTCGCGTTCACCGAGATGGAGATGGGTGTGCTCTGCGCCATTGCCTATCATCAACCGATTGATCGGGCAGGGCTTAAGGACATTTTTGGCAAGGAGGTCAGCCGCGATTTGCTGGCGCGGCTGAGGTTCAAGGATTTGATCGCGTCAGGTCCAAGGGCGCCGCGTTCAGGGGCCCCGCATACCTTCGTGACGACGGAAACGTTTCTGGTGACGTTCGATCTGCAGAGCTTGCGGGACTTGCCCGAGCTGGAACTCCAAAGTGATGGGGGTTGAGTAACATTGAAAGGTGCACAGGAATGACAACTGAATGGGAGTGGATCGTACCCTTCAAGGGACGAAGCCATTCCGGATCCGTCGACCAAAACTTTCTCTGCAGAGCGGGCAATGTCTACGTGATGGACAATCATCGTGCAGCCCTGTGGTGCTGGCTGAAAGAACTCGATCTCACCGCACCCCATTCCCTCTTACACATCGACCGTCATCCCGACGCGCTTCAGAGCCGTTTGGACGAGTGGCTTAAGCATTTGCCAAGTTGGTCGGCTGGGATCGATGCCTATCTCGGGAAGACCTACCGGTGTGACGACTTCGATTGTCCTGTCGTCCGCTGGGACAACTATCTCTCCATCTACCTGCGGGAATTCGGGGACAGCCTCACGACCTTCCGATGCCTGACCCATGAAGATGGGGACACACCGAACTTCGGCCATCCGCTGTACAGTTCGCCATGGGAACTACCTGAGAACCTCTCATTTTGGCTTGCGGAACGAGAGGCGCCGTGGATCGTCAACATCGACCTGGACTACTTCTACTGCCAGTTTGAGTCAGACATTCGCATGATGGTCTCCGATGACTACATTGACGCCGTCGCTACAGGCCTCAAGGATGCGATGGATCGTGGCACGATCGGAGTTCTGACACTTTGCCTGACGCCGGATAGCTACACACCAGGCTGGGCGGCGACCGAGACTCTGGCTGCCCGGATTCTCGAGCGGCTGGATCTGGCATTCCGGCTTCCGGATGTTGTCGAACTCATGTAGCGGGAAAGATATCTCCCGCCAGAGTTTATCGAGCCCCCAATCCTTTGATACCCTAGCACAATGAGCCGCATCGACCCCGCCAACTTCCGACAAGACAGCATTTCCGACAGATACGTCTGCACAAAGTGCTTTGACGACGAAGATCTCAAAGATGTCATCCGGAATGATGGGGACCCCGGCCGGTGCAGCTATTGCCGCGCACGTCGCCGTAAGGTCTTACCCCTTGAAGAGATCGCGGAGTTCATCGAGGGCCGGATGGGAACATTCTACGGCACCGCGGTCGACCAGCTGCCCTACAATTCCCGTGAAGGTGGTTACCTAGGGTCGCATTGGGATACGCAAGAACTGCTTTTCGACGAGATTGGTCTGGCTATCGAAGCTCGAGATCATGACCGGCTGATGGACGATCTGCTCAGCGAGATCGAGGACGGTCTCTGGTGCGAGTACGACTGGCTTTCCCTCGAATTCGACGACAGCATGGCTTTTAGCTGGCGCGATTTTCGGCGCATCACGATGTCGGAGCGAAGGTTCTTTTTTCACTCTGTCGGCGCAAGCGATGTGTCGCACCCGGATGAACGCTCTGCTGGCATGTTTCTTGTGGAACTTGCCGAGCTCATCGAAGAACTGGGTTTGGTGCGCTCGGTTCCTGCCGGGCAGTCGTACTATCGGGTGCGAAATCAGACCATTCCGCCGTTCGAACCCACGTCTGCCGCCCTTGGCCCGCCGCCGGCCCGCATCTGTCTGCAATCAAACCGGATGAACCCGCCTGGGATTCCCATGTTCTACGGGGCTGAAGATGGTCCCTCCGCAATCGCCGAGGCCCGCGCGGACGAGCCTGTATTGGCGCGTTTTCAAACCGAAATTCCGATGACACTGGTTGATCTTGCCGAGCTTCCACGGATCCCGGGGTTCTTCTCGACGGCGCCTCGGCGGGTTCGTCAGGGCCTGTCGTTTCTGCACCAACTGACTCGCGAGATGGCGGAGCCGGTCGAGCAGGATGATCGTGTAAATGTCGACTATATCCCGACCCAGATCGTTACGGAGTTCTTCAGGGATTGGTCATTTTCCGGAGGGAACCCCCACGGCATTCGCTATGTTTCGGCTTTGGGGTCTACGGCCGCCAATGTCGTGCTGTTTGCCGGCCCTGACAACGTCGTCGATGCTGATGCGTCCGAAGATGGTGCATGGCTGCGGCTTGTCGAAGTAGAGCCGCCGTAACCTGTGCTTCATGAACCATAACAGATAGATTTTGCTTAGCGGCACTGGGTCCGTGTCGCCGCAACCCGGAGGAACGATAGACTGCGGCTACCGCACCCGACGCAGCAAGTTGTCGATGAGCTGATTTGGCAAGAAGACCGCCTTGTCGTTCCGCCAGAGGGTCAATGCCGTTTCAAGCAGCTTGGGATCGCAAAGGCTCTCCCTCAGCAGTTGATCGACGACCCAAAGGACGCCATGCGCGGCGATCCCGTTGTCCTCGGCGACGCGCCGCAGCAAACGGTCTCCTGTTAGCAAGATGGCTTCAGCATGCATCTGTGCCGTCACGAGGCAGAAGCAATCATTCGCTGAAAGACGCCCGTACCGTTTCTTGATATCGAATGCCTGACCGACCTGGGCGGGCGGCAGGTCATACGTCGCCATGCCGCTTCCGTCGAGAAGTGCCCACTCCTGAGGTGTGAAATCCAGAATCTCGCTGGCGCGTACGGGAAGCGGTACGATGAACTCGTAGGGAAGGGCGCACAAGACGTGCAACAACCGACCTTTCCGAAGATCGATCAAGCAACTGGCATCATTGACGATCACGCGGGCCACGAGACGGACTATCCCCTGATATTCTCTTCGACGGTGGACAGTGAGAGGTGCAGCATCTGAGCGGCGCGTACCGGCGAGATCAACTCCTCACCAAGCGCACGCCAAACCAGGCGTTCAAAGCGCTGCGGATGCTCAAAAGCGCCGAACCCTTCATCATCTCGTATCTCGTCCGGTTCGCTGGTGCGCCAGCGCCGTGCGTAGGTCCGGAACGCGTAGTCGATCATCGACTTGGGCAAGATGCCAATCTGTCCGAGACGCATCAGCATCGCGGCTGCCGACACGCCATAGAGCCGCTTCAGCCGCATGATCTCCATGTAGGTCATGCCACTGCGCGAGGGACCAGCCTCTTCGATCAGGTGATCGGTCGGTATCAGGAATGCCCCGGCAAAACGGTTCATCGCCTTCTCGAGCTTGATCGCCGAGTTTCCGGTCGCCCGAATGACACGATGCGCCAGTTCATGGGCCAGATTGAAACGCCTGCGCTCGACATTGGTGCGGCTTGAAACCACCACTACATCGGTGGAGCTTCGGCCTTCGCTGCGACGTACCTCGCAGGCCAGCCCATCGAAGCGCTCGGCGAAATCGGCTTCGATGACCTTGATGCCCTTGTCCTCGAGCAGCCGCGACATGCTGGGAATTGGGTCGTTGCCGAGCTTCCAGTGCTTTCGCAGCTTGCGTGCAAGGAGGTCCAGTTCTTCGTAGTTCTTGACGACATCGGTCACCAAATCGCCGAACGGATCATCCGGCGGTGCGATCTCCAGGATGTCCTCGATCGCCAGGTAGTCTTCCAGCCTCTCTATGACGATGGCTTCCGCATGAGCGCGGTCCCTCGCGGAGGTGCTGGAATGCTTGCGGAATTCGACGCCGACCAGCTCTTCAACCTGACCTCCCATCAGGAAGTCGAGCGACACGCCAAGTGCCTTGCTCAGACCAACCAGCACCGAGGAGGACGGGTTCATCTTGTCCGCCTCGTATTTGCTGATGGCCTGCGCGGTGATCTTTGGTGAGGTGCGGTCCGCTAGGCCCTGCATCGACAATCCCGCCTTCTTGCGGGCCAGTCGCAATCGTTGTCCAAACATGGTCTGCTCCCGTGAAAACGTCGGTTGATAAGCGACGTTTCTTGCTGTATATATCAACACAAGATTGATGAATCGTCAAGAAAAAAGATACTTGGAGGTCAAAATGACCAAGAAAAATCAGCATGTTGTCCCTCACAAAGATGGTTGGGCCGTGAAAGGCGCCGGCAATGAAAAGGCAACGGCCATCCACCAGACGCAGCAATCCGCGATCACCCAGGCGCGTGACATTGCCCGCAATCAGGGCTCGGAAATGCTCATCCACGGAACCAACGGTCGCATCCGCGAGCGCAACACCTACGGCAAAGATCCCTACCCCCCGGAAGGCTAAGTGAACCATGAGACGTATCCTGTGTATCGATGGCGGCGGCATCAAAGGCACCCAACCGGCGGCCTTTCTGGCGGGTCTGGAAGAAGACCTTGACGAACCGATTGGCCGCTACTTCGACTTGATTGCGGGAACGTCAACCGGGGGTATTCTCGCGATCGGCCTCGGCCTCGGCATCCGGGCCAAGACCCTTCTGGAACTCTACGAAAACCGCGGGCCGACGATCTTCGGGCAAGCTGGAGACAAGAGCTGGCTCGGACGAAAGGCCCGGGACGCGCGTGCCGCGCTGCGTCACCTGGCCAAGCCCAAGCACGAAGCAACCACGCTTCGGGACGAGCTCCACGCCGTCCTCGGTGACAAGCTCATCGGCGAAGCGGAGACCCGGTTGCTGATCCCGGCTTGGGATGCCGATCAGCGCAGCGTCTACATCTACAAGACGTCGCATCATCCGCGGCTCACCAAGGACTACAGGAAGCCGGCCCTCGACGCGGCGATGGCGACGTCGGCCGCTCCGACCTATTTCGCGCGCCACAAGACGGTGGATGATGTTGGGCTTCTCGACGGAGGCACCTGGTGCAACAATCCGGTGGGCGTCGCGACCGTCGAAGCGATCTCGATGCTGGGCTGGTCTCCGCAGGAATTGCAAATCCTGAGCCTCGGCTGTGTCGACGAGGTCTACTTGCTACCCGAATTCCCCGGCAAGGCCGGTCTCGGGGTGAAGGCCCTCAGCCTTCTCATGGACGGGCAGTCCCGCGGTGCGCTCGGCATTGCGCGCCATCTGACAGGCGATCCTCACGACCGGACGGCCGTTCACCGGTATTCGCCGAGCGTGCCGGATGGGTTCTTTTCCCTCGACGACACCACCAAGATACAGAGGCTCAAGGGACTTGGCGCATCGAGCGCCCGGCACGCGGGCCCCACCCTGACCCCCATCTTCTTCCAGCAACCTGCCGAGCCGTTCGTGCCCGTGCATCAACTCGAACGGAACGCGGCATGAACCAGATCTTCTCGCACCACCTCACCGATACCGCCATTCAGCGGCGGGCGCAGGTTTTCACGATCCTAGAAGAAATCTGCCAGGAGCTGGAATGGACACAGACCCAGTTCGAGAAGGCCCGTACCAGCTACGAAGCCGTCGCTGACTGGTTGGCCGGATCGAGCGACCCGATTCTTGCTTCCCTCCATGTCTACCTGCACGGCTCCGGCGCACTCGGCACCTCAATCAAACCGATTGGACGCGACGAGTTCGACGTCGACCTGATCAGCTTCATCCTCGGCCTTGGCCCGGAGATCGCACCGGCACGCCTGAAGGCTGCGATCGGTCAGCGCCTGCGCGAACATGCCTACTACTCGTCGATCCTGGAAGAAAAGAAACGCTGCTGGCGCCTGAACTACGCCGGTGACTTTCACCTCGACATCTCCCCGACCATTGCCAATCCGAACTGCATGAACGGCGGTGAGCTGGTGCCCGATCGCAAGCTACGGGACTGGCATGCTACGAATCCTCGGGCCTATCGGGCCCTCTTCGACGAACGGGCGGCCTTGGTTCCGAGGATGACGCAGTCGATCATCGCGGCACAGCGCGATGCGGCGACGACAGAGCCTTTCCCGGTACGTCAGTCCGTCAAGGGCATTCTGCGGCGGACCGTGCAGCTCCTGAAGCGTCACCGGGATCTGGAATTCCTGCATGTTCAGGAGGAGATCGCACCGATCTCGATCATCATCACGACCCTGGCCATGCGATCCTATGAGATGTGTGTCAGGCGTCATGTTTTCGCCGACGAACTCGAGGTGCTGATCGACACGATCCGCCTGATGCCGGTCTTCATCGAGCGGCCTCTGGTCAATGGCCGCCAGATCTACGCGGTCTGGAACGAGACCACCAACGGCGAGAATTTTGCCGAGCGATGGAATGAAGAACCCGCGCGGGTCGAGGCCTTCTACAAATGGCATAGCAAGGCGCTTGCGGATTTTGAGTCCCTTCGTGACCTCGTCGGCCTAGACGCCATTGTCGGCTCCATGAAGGATAGCCTGGGTGACAAACTTGTTGCCCGAACCATGAACCGGCGGATGGACGCGCTGAACGAGGGGCGGAAGACGGGCGCTCTCATGCTTGGTGCGGGTGTTGGCCTCACCACCCAAAAATCGGCCGCTTCGACGCCCGTTCCCAAGAACGAGTTTTTCGGGGACTAGGCGCGATGGCGGGATCGACCACGAGAAACCGGTTGTCACTGCCCCAGCAGTACCTGTTCCTGCAGAGGTCCAAGACGATCGCCGGCGAAGGGGTGCTCGGACCGGGCCGTCTGGAATGGCGTTTTCACGCACAACCCACGCCGCTTTCCCGGTCGTATCAGGTCACCCTTGTCCTCGAAAGGGACGGGACGCCGGATGTTTGGGTCGTAGATCCTGACTTGAGGTTGCTCGCGGGTGGGCGCGACCTGCCGCATATCTACCATGACCCGGATCGGCTCTGTCTCTATCTGCCCGGGACCGGACAATGGGACGCCAGCAAACGTTTGGACCTCACCATCATCCCCTGGACCCACCTCTGGCTGATCTATTTCGAGGAATGGCTCGTGTCGGACGACTGGAAGGGCGGGGGAAAACACCCTGGAGAGGATGACCCAGACGAGGGCAACCGCGCGTTGCGCCGCAGCCTGCGCCGAATGCATTGAGTTTCGCACCCGCAACGTTCTCAGCTTGGCTCGGAGACGTGTTGGTTAGCGGTCGTCAGAGCTGGTAGAGACTGGAGATCAGGCCGAGGCCAGTTTCTCGATCGATGGGGACACCGAAGGCGTTCGGGTCGAAGTCTGCCAGCCCGTTCACCCTCTCCACATAGGCCCTGAGGTCAGCTTTCAGTGGCTCGGTAACCTCGATGGGCTGATCGGTTGGGAGAAGCTGAAGCAACCGGAACACATCGTTGCGGTGCTTCCTGATATCGCTGCCCTTGGCATTCACGTCTCCATCATCCTTTCGCTGAGACAGGTCGACGAATGCTCTGGCCTTGAACGGGATGAGCAGGCGCTCATCGAGAACAAGAATATCATCAATGGCGCGACGGCTCTCGATGAGTGCCTCGTAGTAGTCCGTGTCCAACAGGATCGCGGAAAGGCTCAGGGTTTCGTCCGAAACCTCTATCACCGTCAACCCTGCATCCTCCGGGATTTCCAGCGCTTCTGGTTTGCGCGCAAAGAGCTCGAGCATCGCCGGATACGATGGCTCGGTCGGCTTGTGGAACCTGTAGAACTCCCGGCGGCCGTTGCTGCGTTCGCGCGCCTGGTAACCTCCGCCATCCAGGAAGGCCTTCAGGGACTGTGCGAAGGACGGATCCACGACCTCGACGCAGAGCACCATGTCGATGTCGTTGGTCTGGCGGAAATCGATGCCGACCTCCTCGAAAATCATCGAACATGCGGTGCCGCCGATAACCGCATAATGGTCGGCATGGTCCGCAAAATGCTCTCGGAACCTGTCCAGGCCTACTACCATGCGAACTCCTCCAACAATTGTTCCGCGGCGGCTTCCAGCCGCTCGTCGGCGTTTTCGCGGAACTGCAGGTAGAGCGATAGCGCGTCGACCTCACGCGTACCCGACACGATATCGGGATCGTACCACCAAACGTCGATCGCGAAGTTCGGCTCCTCGTCCTGTTCGACCTCTTTCCCGAACTCGCCACTTTGAATCCGCTTCCAGTCTTTTGGCCCGGCAGCAAAACGCAGGATGCGGGGCCTGGACATGGTCGAGCGCTCGGAAAGAGCACTTTCGCCGCCGGCAGGCAGATACTCGGGCAATGGACTGCCATGGAAGCCCTTCGGCAGAGAGGGTGCCCGAAACCAATGTTCGGCTTTGACCGGCGAGCGTAGTCTCGGAGCCGCCGCTCCGAACAATTCTCGAGGAGCTTTGGAGAACTGGATATGCTTGCTGCGCCCTCGCGTTTCCACATGCGCTAGCTCGCTGGCCTCCAGCTCTTCGAAGGCGCGGCCAATCGACATCGCCGAGTATCGCAAGATTTCCGTAAGATCGCTCGGTCGCGCGTTTTCCACGTCCCTGAGGTTCAGGTGTCGCAAGAAGAGTGCCTGCGATGCCGGCGACAGTTGATCTTCCGAGAAATCACGTCTTCGCCGAAAATGTTCTCTGAGGTCCATCGCAAGTTGAGGAATGAAGAGCTGGTTTCCTGGCACGATGAAGGCCGCAGACTCCTCTATGAGCCGGCTGCGTTGATAGGCGGATAGGTGGTCCAGTACCAATACGAGGATTCCCCCAAAGTGGCGTTGGATAGCTCCAAGCTGTTTGGAAAGACCTGTAGTAGTCTTGGCGTCCTCTGACTTCGGGACGACGAGCAAGATCGTATTCCCGAAGATCTCCGTTTGTCGGTACTCGAATCCATTGGCAAGAAAGAGCGGCAACCCTTTCTTGCTCCCCCAGGCCTTCAGGCTGGCTGGCACATGAAGCGTTGTACGCAGGTGAGACTGCGCATCCTTGATGAGGTCCTGGGAGGATTTCCGATCCATTTCTAACATGAATTTTGAAACTAACATTGGTGGTGTTATTATTCAAGTATGATGTTAGTGTCTTCGCTGCGAACTGTGATCCCGGTGCCGACCGTGTTTCCGCAGACGGCGACGCGGACAGGTGCCCGTTGCATGATGGTGCGATCCATCCTATCTTGTAGATGCTCTTGGCAGGAGCATGGCACTCGCCGTTCCGAAGCTGCAGGCAGCACTGCCCGAAGATCTTTCTAGCGATCCCCATCAGCTAACACTCTGGCTTGTAGGGCGGTAGGCGAGTGACGTTCGGTGTCAAGCCGGGAGATAGCTATGTTGATCGATGGTCCACGACCCACCACCCTTGTTGGGGTGAAACGCCTTGCCAAGCAGCTCAAGAAGACAAACGGAATCAAGCATTCTGATGCGCTTGATCTCGCTGCCAAGTCTGCCGATTGTGTCAACTTTCGTCATGCACAGCGCACTTTGCCCACCAGTGGGTTCGCGAACTCCAAGCCCTACGTGTTATTGACGATCTACTGGAGCGACAAGGATCGCTGCCACCGCTGCGGGCGGGAAACATTGCGGATCGGGCTTTCCAAGCCAATCCTCGACCTCTGCCCCAAAAGTGCACTCAGATACGTCCGCGGTTTCGGAAACCTTCGAATGGTTGCCGAAGACCACTTCATTTGTGATGACATCGCCCATACGCAAGAGTATGCGCGGGATCGGCTTTGTGCCGCTGAGCGTTCGCTTCGTTTCATGGAGCATACCGGACTGCGACCAAACCGAGACCGCAGGAA
This sequence comes from Roseovarius spongiae, assembly GCF_003651245.1. Taxonomy (GTDB): domain Bacteria; phylum Pseudomonadota; class Alphaproteobacteria; order Rhodobacterales; family Rhodobacteraceae; genus Roseovarius; species Roseovarius spongiae. Next base: position 7,604 of record NZ_RAPE01000007.1, on the reverse strand, counting down.
CTACCCCAGAATTCTGGACACCGACAAACTACCCAATATCGACCATTCAACAGACTGGGTAGATCCAGCCAGCGGTCAATTCGTCCTGATCGACGAGCCCTATGGCAACGCGCCCGACGATTCAGAACGCGCCGCTTGGGCGACTCGCAACGGCTGGCGGCTCGATAAGGCGTCTTGGCCTGGGATGTATCGCCCCTACGATTGCGATCTCTATGTCGGTATCGACACACGCTCCGGATACGACCTTGACGCTCTCATGGAAAAGATCAGTGACATGCCGGAGCCGGTCGTCAGCGAAAACTGGGTGGGCGAATCTGTACCTTCGTGGGAGACGTTTCTCAGCCCAATGGCGAAGACGAAACAGGACGAACGGCGCGCAAGGTGCAAGGGGATGATCTATCCCTCTCCGAGCAAGGCCACCGTACCCTATAACTACAACCCCGGGTGTTCGCGCCGCCGTCCAGCTGGTGAACTCGGAACTGATGGGCATGTGCAGGCAGGCCGCGTGATCAAGGCCGTGATGTCGTCGCAGCATGCGCCAGGCGGGGTTTATTCGCGGTTGAATTCGCTTCGGTCAGAGCTCGAGGATTGGCTGAGCCTTGAGATTGGTCGGGGGCAACTCGAAGGCCCTGAGTTCTTCGAAGTCTACTACACCAGAACTGAAGAGGATCAAACGCTTCAACGGGCATTGACCTCAGCTGACGACCTTGTTGCAGCCCTTCGTGGGCTAGCACGGATGTTGAAGAACGCCTATCCGGATTGCGCCCCACTTCGCCAACAGCTTCGGCGCATTGAGATGTCCGTATCGATAATAGAGAAAGCGAGGTAACTTGCGTTGCGCGCCAACGGATAATTTGGCTCGCAACAGCTCTCTTCCAGGCGCGGTCAATATCAAGGCAAGGGGATCCTCTGATCATGGACTATCCGGCAATTTGTAGGGAAGCTTTTGCTTTGGTCGACGATATCGGCAACGGGGCTTTCAACAACGAGTTCAGTGAACGCGGGACGCTTGCTACGACTGTTGAGGTCGCCATGCCCGTCCTTGCGATCTTTCGTCAGTTGAACCCCGATGACCCGAACTCGATCACTGATGCGCAGTCTCGGCTTTTCAAAATTGCCTCGGCAGAGCAGGGAGTGTTCTCGCGCTATCCAGCTCTGGCTGCTTTTGCGCTTGGTGAAAGCATAGTCGTTCAGTAGCTGCCAACGAGGGCGCCGGGCGGTTAAGCGAGGCAAAGGTTTGCCTCGCTTGTTCGGTGCAGACGAAGAACACTGATTGCTAGCCAGCCTGCTCGCCACCTTTCCCCTCCCTGATACGGCGCAACAGCTCTTTGTCCGTTGGGTCTGCACCGTTCATGATCGCGTCCACCTGACTGAGGTGCTGCGAGGCACGCCTCAGGTCCCGCGGGATGAGTGCTTCAGTTCTTGTTCGGGCTTTGTCCTCAACAACCTCGTGCCCTTCGTGAACAGCCCAACCGATAAACCCCCGTTCGAAGCGCTCTTTCGTTTGGTCGTCCAGGCGAAGTTCTTGAACTGGTTCACCTTCTCGTATCCGGAGAATCTGAAAGTCCCGATAAAACCCTCCCCGCCAGTTCACCTGCAACCGGCCGGATCTCTTCGACCTCTTCGGCATCGGCGACAACGAGACCTTCAGGTAGACATCCGGATCATCGATATTGATGAGTGCCAACGCCAGGTCGAGCGGCTCGCCGAGAGCGCTGTGTGTCCAGATGTTTTTATCGAGGAGGTAGTCGTCGCTTTCGTGGGTCCAGTATTCGCCGTCAGGTATCCAGAACATGGGTCGATCATCAAGCGAGTCCGGCGGCGAGAACTCTACTGTGTTCCAAACCTGCATGAGTGGCTGCGACAGCCTGAACCGGACGCTACCAACTTCCGCAAATTGCTTCTGCTCGAGATGCGGGGCCGCTGCTGATGCCAGGCGGAGTGCCAGATCGAGATCTGTTACCGATGGCGTGTCGCCTTCATCAAGCAGGACCCGGACCCCCTGAGACGCATAGCCATCGTCAGGCGCACGCCCATAGAACTCCGGGATGGACAACACGCAATCGAAGGGACCGACAACGATCCGAAGCGCTTGGCAAGCACTCTGCGCCAAGACGGGGTACAGCTCGATGGAGTTCAGGTTTTGGATTACGTCATAGATGAGCTGCGCAACGACTGGTTCAAGGTCCGATGCAAAGGCTTCGGCGATGCGTAAGGCACCACCGCGATTCAAGATCAGTTTTGCGTAGATGGATGCCTCGCTGTAACCATTGCCTTCAACGACGCTGAGTTCCAAACCGATGATTGGATCGCCTGCGTGCTGCATCCCAAACAGGGGACGGATTTCTTCAACAAGATAGGCGAGGTCAATGCCGTTGTCGGTGTTCTTCACCTCCGCCAACCGTGCAGGACGCTCTATAGCATTTCGGTCGACCGGTGGAATAAAACCGATGTTAAGGCCTACCGGAAGGCGGGTACGCTTGGATTGCCTGGCTTTCAATGCGCCCCAATTTGAACCTGGGCAGATTGCAGCGGCGAGATCGTTCAGAAGTGTCAGCTTCGTGGGGCGATCTTCTCCCCTCCATCGTTCCAGAATCCGATCCACGCCTTTCGACAGGCGGTCGAGTTCGACCGGGAAGGTCTCGGCTGATGGCACATCTGTGTTCATGTTCATTTTGCTCATCCCTCTGGCGTGCCTCCGAGTCCAAATTCAAGCCGTGGGCCCTATAGCAGGAGTCGGAAAGCGCGCAGCTGATTGAGCAAACCGATGAATTTCAAGAAGCTCGGCAAACCAGGATCCAATGGGCCCGGATCAGGTTCGCTGGGTTGGTTCTCACCTGCTGCGCCGACCTGTTCCTCACAGCGCGCCAGCCCCAACTGAGCTAGAATAAGTCTATATTGCTGACGCTCGACAAGCAACTACCTGCGAGGTGCCCAGAATCCGGGACACACTTTGGCTTGATCCGGAAGTTTAGGCACTGCGACGTGAGGTAGGACAAAGCTGGAGCACAGAGGCAAAAAATCGTAGGTGTAATGAACTGTTCAATTTGTAATCTTTAAGCAGACAATCATGCGGCTCCTTGTTTCAGCTGACATTCACCTCGGATCTCCGATCAGGTCGGTCGCGCTGCGAAACTCTGATCTTGGCGATCGTTTGAAACAGGCGAGTCGTGACACGTTCGCACGGATCGTCGATCTGGCGGTGACCGAGAACGTGGATGCGCTCGTTTTGGCGGGGGACATTTTCGACAATGGATACCCGGATTTGCGTTCTCGCGCCTTCCTGATCGCACAGTTGTCACGGGCCGCGGAGGCAGGTGTGCCAACGGTGTTGGTCCGCGGTAACCACGATGCGTTGCTCGACCACCAAGCTCACGGAGAACTTGGCCCCAACATCCATCTACTGCACAAGGACATGCCGACGGTCGAAATTGGCGATGTCGCTTTTCATGGGCTTTCGTACGATGCAGCTCATGTCCGAAAGAGCTTCCTGCCCGATTACCCAAAACCGGTGCCGGGCAAACGAAATGTCGGCCTTATGCATACCTCGCTTGATGGAGCTCCCGGTCATGATCCGTATGCGCCCTGTGCCGCGGCCGATTTGATGGCGCACGGCTTCGACCTTTGGTGCCTCGGTCATATACATGCGCCATTTGAGCGTCGGGACGGCCCCGTTTTGGCGGTCATGCCGGGCATTCCGCAGCCGCGCCATTTCGGTGAGCGCCGGGGCGGGACAGTCACGCTTGTCGAAATGGGAGACGGCGCGCCCATAGTCGAGCGGCGCGACGTTGCGCAGTTGGGTTTCGCCGAACTGGAATTAGACCTCCAAGACTGCGGCGATCAGCAGGACCTAGTTGGTCGCCTCAGAGACGGGTTCTTGTCGGCGCAGGTGCGGAATCAGCATATCGCCGTCCGGCTGACGGCCACGAGCTTGGGGCAGAGTGCCGAGTATGTCACGGAACTCGCCGAAGAAGTCGTGGGCGACGTCGATCAGGTTTTTCTGGACAAGATCACAGTCGTACCGCCCTCTCGCCCACTCAACACCGAGACAGATGACCTTGTTCGACTGATGCGCGCCGAAATGGCCGAAGACGGCTTCCGGCAAGCAGCCCTTCAGCAACTTGATGAAGTCCGTACCGCCCTGGCGAGCGAAATCGCGGGAGAGTTGGACGACAGCGCTCTGGACGCTCTGTTCGAAGATGCCATCGCCGAGGTGATGCTTGCGCTTCATGCGGAGCGGCCGGAATGAGACTGAATGAGCTGCATCTTATCCGCTACGGCAATTTCGAAGACGCTGAGATCGTCTTTCCGGTGCCGGGGCCAGGCACCCCCGACGTAACTGTGGTTTACGGGCCGAACGAGGCCGGAAAGTCGACGGCGTTTCACGCGCTACTGGAAGTTCTCTTTGGCTTCCGAGCTGGTGCGCATCCCTATGCATTCCGGTTCGAGCGAAGCGACTTGCTTGTGGGGGCGGGGCTTGATCTACCCGGTCGCGGGGCAACTGTCCTGCGGCGAAACAGCAAGCGGTCGCAGTCCTTGCTGGATACAGACAATCGGCCGGTCGCCGACGCGATCCTCGCGAGCGCGTTGCACGGGCTGACGCGGGAGGAATTTGAGGAGAGGTTCTCGCTGGATGAGAGAGGTCTGCGGGACGGCGGTGAACGGATTGCCAGTGCGAAGGGCGATCTCGGTCAGCTTTTGCATGCGGGCGTCTCGGGTCTGACCGGCATTTCGGAGACGCTGAATGCACTGTCGGAGCGCGCCGACAAATTCCACAAAAAACATGGCCGTGCCACGGAGCTGAAACAGGCGAACGACCGCCTGAAACAGATCAGCCGCGAGCTTCGAGCTGATCGGCTGACCTCGGAACGGGAACGAACTCTTCGTCAGGACCGTGAACAGAAGACCGCGCGGTTCGAGGCGGAAAACTTGGCGCTGGTCACTGCTCAAAAACGTCGTCTTGCCGCCACGGCGGCCAGTACGTGGTTCGACCGAACCGAGGAGATGGAACGACTTGCCGAGGCCCTGGGGGACTACCCCGATGGCCCGGACCTGCCCCAGGATGCGGCGGAGCGCGTCGCGGCGCTGGTGGAGAAAACTTCCTCGCTCGAGGCCAGGATCTCCGAGGCAGACAATGACGTCGCCAGCCTGGACGGGATCATTGAGGAGAATCCCGCTGACACGCTCGCTCCGGCGCTAAACGCCGAGTTGGAACGTCTTGATCAGATGACGATCGATGGAGCCCCGTTGATGGACCGCGCCACGACGGCGCGCGCGGATCTCGACCGTCGGACTGCAGACCGGGATGCGCTCGCCACGGAGATATCAGCGGCGCTGGCGCGGCTTTCGCTTTCCAATGTTTTGGTGTCGGATCTTGTTTTTGACACGGCGGAACTGGAAGAGATCGCCGAGGCTGTCGAGGCGTGCCGCATGGCCCGCGAGGCGTTGAACACGGCGAAGGCCGTTGCCGATGCGGCGAGAGCGCGGGAGGGCGAGGCGCCTAGCGAACCGCAGGATCTGACCCTCCTGCGCGACGCATTCGAGGCCTGGAGACCGGTTTCGGACCTGACCACGTTCGAGGCGGAACGGGATCAGACGCTTGCGCGACTGACCAAGGCTGCCGCCGGTTTGCCTTCGGACTGGACCGGTTTGGTGGATGCCGGCCTGCCCGCGCCCGAAACGCTTGAGCAAGCCGCGCGGGAGTGGTCGGCCTTGTCCGCGGACATTGCCGCCGCAAAGGGCAACGTCGAGGAGCGCTCGAAGGAACTGGCGGATGCCACGGCTGACATGTCGGCATTGCAAGCCGCGCCTGAGGCGGTGGATGTCGCCACGACCGAAGAAACCCGCCGTTACCGCGACTTGGCTTGGATGCGCCACCGCGACGACCTGTCGGATCCGTCCGCCGACCATTTCGAAGAGGCGATGCACGCGGATGACAGTGCGCGCGCCCATTTCGTGGCGGGAGCCGAGATCCGCCAGCGGCGGCTCGAAGCGCAGAGGCGGGAAAAGACAGCAAAGGCGGGTGTCGAAACCGCTGAGGCGCGGCTGGCAGACCTGATCGATCGCCACGAGAGTTTGTCCGAAACTTATTCGAAGCTGTCGCTGAGGCTTGGTCTGGAAGCAGGCGCTCCTCCAGCGGCTTTCGGACCACGCCACCAAGCTCTTGCGGCCGCCGCTAGCGCTGCAGCCGATCACTCGAACGCGCAAACAGCGTTGGATACCGGCCGTCGCCGCGAAGGGACCTTGCGCGCTGAGCTGGCGGACGCGGTTCGCGCTCTCGACCTCGGCACGGCGAAGGGCGATCTGGCGGCCCGGGTGCAAAGGGTTCTGGCGCTCGAAGAAAGCGATCGCAGGGCTTGGAGCAAATGGCAGGACAGCCAGAAGGCTATTGAAAAACTGGACGGCGACGAGCAGGTCAAGAAGGACGATCTCAAGCGGGCAGAGCTCGAGTTCGAACGGTTGACTTCCTCTTTGCCGCTGCCGGATCGCTCGGTCGAGGGGGTCCGGAATGCTCTTCCACATTTGCGGAACCTACTTCGGCTGAATACCGATCATCAGCGTCTCGATGACCGGATCGAGGCTCTGCAACAGGCGATTTCGGCGTTGTCAGAGGGGGCCGAACGGCTGGCGAAGATTCTTGGTACGACAGAGGATCAGGGCGGGCTGGAACCTATTCAGACCATCGACCAGGTGCGCTTGCGTCTGGCGGCGGCAACGCGCGCCGACGAGAAACGCGGTGATGCCAAGTCCCGCCGGGACAAGGTCATGGCGGCACGGCATCGCCATACGACCGAGCTTGGGACCGCAAGGAGCGAACTAGATGCCCATTTCAACGGTCAGGGAGATGACAGCCTTCTGCCGAGCGATCGGATAGCAAGGCTGGTTGAACGGGATCGGTTGCGCGCCAACCATCTGGCGGCGGATCAGGACAGGCAGCAGGCCATCGTTGGCGTCGACGAAGATCTCTTCGGGGAGGAACTCGACCGGATGCCGGACGCCTCCCGCGGACTTGTTCTCGAACAGCAGGTGCGAGACGCGCAAGACAGCCGAGACTCCGCGCGCGACGCACAACGTGAGGCCGAGCGTTTGTACCGCGAAGCATTCGACGCCGCCGACCGTAGCGATCTGGTCACCGAACAGGCGACGTTATTGGAGGCGCTCCGAAGTGGCGGTCGCAAGGCGGTCATTGCAAGGCTGGGTGTGCTGGCGGCCCGCGGGGCACTTCGTCGGCTGGCGGAGGAACGACGCAGCGACATGTTGCGCGATGTCGAGGCTGCCTTTGTGACAATGACCAAGCCCAAGTGGCGCGGCGTCGATGCCTGGAGCCAGGTCGAAGGCGAAAAGTTGGTCGGCATCGACGCCGACGGCGCCAAGGTTCCGGTCGAAAAGATGTCGACGGGGACGATGGGACAGCTTTACTTCGCATTGCGGCTGGCCGGTTATCGCGGCTTTGCGCGCGACCCCGGTCCTCTTCCGATGATCCTCGACGACATCATGGAAACTTTCGACGACACGCGCGCCCGGGCCGCGCTGCAGCTATGCGCCGAGATCGGGGCAAGTGGGCAGGCGATCCTATTCACGCACCACGCGCACCTGGTTGAGAT
>NZ_RAPE01000006.1 GCF_003651245.1 Roseovarius spongiae | reverse complement strand
CGAGAGAAACGCCGCGTCTTCAGGGGTTTCGGCCCGTCTCAAGGCGACCCAGCCCGGCATCCGGGATAGTGTCTCGAGGCTCGGCTCGTGGAGGATGGGCTCGGGTTTCATGTTCAGAGCCTATCTTACCGCGGCGCTTATGGCCACAAGATATCGCACAAACCGCCCCACCCTGCCGCACAGTGTCGTGTCCAATAAGTTTGCATTATCGGACATGTTGATAAATCGCGTGCGACACGCGGAAAAGCGCCGGGAAATCATGTTCACGCGCGCGCTAAACGCCGTCGATGAGGATATCGAGGGCGCGCTTCAGCGCGTCGCGATGTTCCGCCAGGGAACCCGCCCGCTCGCGCAGCTCCGCGCCCGGCACGGCGGCGAGCTCTTGCACGCGGACGATCCATCTCGTTCCGCCGATCTCGACAGCGGGCGTCAGGCCCGGAAACGCCGCGTAGCCGCCGGCCTCGCGCAAGGGCGCGACGATGCGCGAAGCCTCGATCCCGATCAGGTCGGTCTGCAGATCGACGACAAGCTGGCCGCCGTCCAGGCGGTAAAGATCGAACTGGGCCATGACGGCTCAGAAACTCCGGAACTTCCCGAGCGGCAGTCCCTCGCGGGCCACCTCCTCGGCATAGGCGTCGATCGCGGCCCGGTTCTCGGCCCGCCACAGGCGGTTGCGCTCGATCTTGGCGGCCTCGGCGATCGCCGCCTCCGCCAGCCGCGACATGTTGAGGCCAAGCGCACGCGCGGTTTCCGCAACGTCCGCGTCCAGCGTCAGGTTGACCTTTACCCGTCCCATTTTCGCCTCCCGGCGTATCCGTATGCGCGAGGAGTATAACCCGTACGCAACACCTAGGCAAGCCGAACCTGCAGAGATCGCCCCTGCCCTCTCGTGTCGCCGGTTCCGGCGCGCATAACCGGCAGATCGCTACCGCAAGTGACCCCATGCCCGCAGCGCCGCCTCGCGCTGTTTGCGGGCCACAGCTTGCGCGTCGGGCTCCCCCAGCGCGGCCGCGATAGTTTCGCGTCAACCTGACCCAGACAGCAGGGCTATGATGCGTCGTCCCTGAGTGCCGCCAGCGCCGCGAGATGGCGAGGCAGGTCACTTCGGGAATGCAAGATGTCGTCGATGATCATTTCGTGCGGTCGCTCCAGAAACACCGGGTAACGCTCCCCTTCCCTCGCGAACCGTAACCAAGACCGGTCAGCTGCGGGTATGCGCCTGGCTATTCAAGAGCGCCTGCCAGCGTTCAAGCAGTTCGGCCTCAAACGCATCCGTCTGCTTTGGTCCGAAACTGGAAGTCGTCTCCTTGGCAATCTCGACCAGGTTGGCCTCTGCGCAACGCGTCAGCCGAAAGGATCGGCTCATGAAGATGCGCGTGCTTGCCGAAAGGCCCGCCTAGTCGATGCTGCGACGGCTGACTGCGGCCCGGTATCCCGCCGAAGCAATCGCTGCCAGCCGCCGCTCAGGCAATGGAAAGGCGCCATCATCCTCGACGTCCGTGTTCTCGCAGAACGTTTGGCCGGACTAAGTGATCGCCGTATTGTAGCCGATTCCACCCTATCTTGCGTGCCGTCGAAGGCGCAGCGCCCTGCCCTTCTTTCGAGTGTCCACCGCGGTGGACATTGGCGCCCTGCCTCGGCTCATCCTTGTGCCGCTCAAAGCCCTGATAGACGGCAACGCGCCACTGCGATCAAGCGTTACAGAGGCGCCCTCCCGCGCGACGACAGAATGGGCATCTTCTTCGCCAAACGCTTCGATGTCACGAGAAGTGACGAGGCCTGGAAAAGCCGGCCACCACTGAGGACCGCGACTCCTGGCCAGCACCATCCTGTCAAAGGGAATGCCCCGTGAAGGGACAGCGGCCTTTCTGAGTATCTTCCCCATCCGATCTTCTCCAAGACCGCTGGCGGAAACCGTTCTCCCCATCTGGTTTCTCCTCAGCCTTTTCACAGCTCACCTTTCAACATGTCCACCGCGGTGGACGTCATGCGTGACCTGCACAAGTACCAGAAAGCCTCTCCAACAAGCGTGACGGGTTGAAGTCCGTTTCTCTGCGACCGAGTGTGATGCTGTGGAAATACGCGCCCAAGTCTCGGATACGGTTGCTCATCTGTAGAATTATGAAGATTGCGCAGGAGGCCTTTTGCGAACCGATCTTCCTCGCTGCCTTCTCAAAGACGCTCTCGTGGATCCCCATCATCGGGGCGAGTGTCCTCGCATGACTTTCGACCTCGAACCAGTTTCTGAGCGAGTTCGTAGCGAAAGATGTCGCCTGGTCGCATACCGTTGTGAGCGTCTGCAGCGCAGGTGTTTCGTTACCGCTCTTGCTGTCTAGTTCTTTTTGTTCTTTTTTAGACCTAGAATGGCGCCGGGCAACTTGTCCGTCATTGGCGGGCAGTTTCACTGTATCCGGTGCGTCCACCGCGGTGGACGTCTGCTTGCAATGGTCTTCCAGATCGCTGAGCAAGGCGCGATATTCCGTGATCGAGAGCTTCCTCCGAAGAACTCGGCGCATCTGGTGAGTGAAGTCGTTTTCGGGGTCCGCTTCGTCGAGATGTGCAAGCCTGCTCAGGATCTGTTTTCGCAAGAACACGCGATCCCGGCGGGCGTTCTCCATCTCCTGTGCCGCTGCGAGTAGCTCACTCGCGCGTGCCAGCAGCGGAGTGAGCGACAAGCCATAGCTAATGGATTGACCTTCGGAAGACTTCACCCTGTATCGTTTGCGATTTGGGCTGTCGTGGCGCTTCATGAAGCCGAGTTCGACAAAGCGATCGATGTGCCTGCGCAGGGTTCGTTCATCGATCCCCCCAATTCGACGGCAGATCTCGGTGTTGGAAGCAAAGACTGTATCTCCATGCCCAGGTCTGAGAAAGCTCAGCATCGCTTGGAGCGTCTGAACGTGCCCCGGACGGAGACCGTAAAGGCTGCGCGTGTCCCTGAGCGCGCGGAAGACCGCCCAGATGTCGATCTCAGCGGTGGACGTGGCGGGGGCGTCGCCAACGACGCCCTCGGTTTGAACGGAAAGTTTTGTGAATGCCATGTTTGTTGGACGATGACCGTTGTGGCCCACAACTTCCCCGGCTCTTCACGCCGTTTCTGGCGAGAAAAGACAATAAAAATCCGTCCACCGAATCGGTGACTCTTGACCAGTACGTCGGAGATTGCTACATCACAGGTGCTAATCAGATGATGAGGGCTCTCCGGGGGAAACCTTGGGGGGCTCTTTTCTCTTCGGCCTTCGCCTTTCTCCTCTGCTCGTGTATATGGTTGTGGCCGGGAATCAGGTTCCCGAGCCTCTCTCATCCTGCCATCGCTCGAAGAGCTGGCGCAGCGTGGTTTCCGCGCGCTCTTCGAGCCATTGGCCGAATTCCGGGTTATCCTTGCGGGTGATCTTGATCGCGACCGACTTGTCATCGACGGTCAGCGTGCCCACAGGGCTGCCGCTATCGTCTTTGACCACGGTAATCTGGCCACGGACGCTTGGCTTGGCCGCGCCGCGCGCCTTGCTGGAGCAGGCCACATAGACGGCTTGGAACCTGTCCGCGCTTGAAGCGGTCTCAGGTAGGGCGGCAAGCGTCTCGCGCGCGATGTCGACAAGCGGCGCCTTCGCTGTAAGGGCAGCCAGTTCACCCCACTGGCGCCGACCTACGCCATGAGCCGGGCCGATAAGTCGGACAAGGTCGTCAGGCAGCTGCTCAATGACCACACGATGGTTCGACACCCCCTGCCGGGTGAGTCCCAGAGCGTCCTGAATGACGCCCGGTTTGTAGCCTTCTTTCTGCATCTCCTTGATAAAGATCGCTTTTTCAATGAACGACGGATCCAATCGCAGGTTGTTTTCCTGGCCTTGCGCGATCAGGGAAGCGTCGTCATCGAGAGTTCGAACGATCGCTTTGACGGTTCCGCCAACCCTTCGAATGGCTGCAAGTCGGCGACGACCGTAGATGATGCGGTACCGATCCGGTTGGTCTGAAGGACGAACCATGATCGGCACCTGCTGACCATGCTTGCGGATGCTTTCCGCGAGATCCTCGATGCTGCTATCTTCCAGGATCAGGCGATCCCGGAGACCATCCATATCGATCCGGTCAGGCTCGATGTCCCGGATCGAGTTGGCCGTGATCTCCCGCAGGGAATCGCGCAATCCGCCAACCGAGCCGGGCAGCTTTGCCGACTTGACCGGGGCAGGGGAGGGCGCAGCCGTCTCTTTCACGTCTTTCGGAGGTTGATTGAAGATATTTCGGGCCATCAGCGCCGCCCCCATGCCATCTGGATTGTCTGCTCCAGCTCATCGGCAACGCTGTTCACGCTGGTCAACGCCCGATCAATCGTCTTCCGAATGAACTGGCCCGGGTCCACTTCGTAAATGGTTTGCTGAGTCATGCCGGCGTCGGATATAGCGGTCGATTTCAGCATCGGCTCGGTCATGACTTGGCCAGCGAGGATTGAACGCAGGTATCCAGCCATCTGCGTTTGTGGTCCGTCCGAAGGCTCGTAGCGTGTGATCAGGAACTTCACGAAGTCCCAGGTGACATGCCGTCCAATCGCCTCTTCAACGGCTTTGACCGTCTCCGAGGCGAGTTTGAGAAACTGGCTCATCGACGCGATGTCGAGCATGCCGGGAACCACCGTCACAAGAAGGCCCGTCGACGCCGCCAATGCGGTCAAGGTCAGGAAGCTCAACTGCGGAGGGCAATCGATCAGCACGATGTCATAATCGGAATCGACTTCCTCCAACGCCAGGGCAAGGCGCTCTGCGAAAATCGGCTGCACCCGGCGCGCGAGCGCGTTGGCTGTCTCGGTCTCGTATTCGGACAACATCAGGCCGGCCGGGACCATGTCGAGCTTGTGAAAGTATGTTTTCTGGATCACCTCGGAGAGCGGAACCTGATCCTCGTATCTCAGGGCGTCATAAATCGTGCCGCCTTCGGCGAACTCGAGCTCGGGCCGGAAGCCGAAGAAGGTTGTCAGACTGGCTTGCGGGTCGAGATCCAGCACTAGCACACGATAGCCGCGCAAGGCATACCGGTGCGCAAGATGGATCGTTGCCGTCGTCTTTGAACTGCCGCCTTTGAAATTGACGACCGATAAGACTTGCAGCCGGTCGCCCTCTCGGCGACCGGGTCGGTACGCGTCAGCGTTCTTCCCCGTGCGGGCCAAGATGTTGCGGAGTTCGTCAACCTCCTCGGCCGTGTAGAACCTGTGACCGCGACCGTCGGTATGAACTTCCGGAAAACTGCCATCCTTGTGGCGGTTGCGCAGGTTCGACGTACTGACGCGCAGCAGTTCGGCGACCTCGGTCGAACTGAAGCGGCGCAAGGACTTGCGCTCTTCTGGCTCGAACGCAACTTTCATCTGCCGGTCAAGCGACTCGGCAAGACTGTCTGCGAATACTCCGATGTCGGAAGAGCCTATTCCTTGCGCGTAGCCGGTATTTCGATCATCCATGTTCTGCCGCCTCTCATGGCCTTTGCTAAGGCTCTTGATTGTTCTGACGGTCGAATCCGCGTCTGACGCGTTTTGCCGTCAGAATGGAAATGCCACGAACGTCTGAGTCCGGCAAGAAGAATCTAAATATAGTGGAAAAGTTATCCACAGCACCAATAAGGGCGCGCGTCGCAGCGCAGCTTTAACATTCTGATTACTAATGGAAAACTACGCGACCGGTCGGGTCGGTGAGTTTCATGAGGTCTTTCGCTCGCGTCGATTAACCCTCGGGCCTGAGCGGATATTTCGGTGGTTGCAGGTCGTTCGATGCGGTGATTCTGGGAGTTTTCGTCGGAATGGCGAGCAGCTTTTGACAGGGCAGGGGGGTGCGCGGCAAAAGCAAGAGCGCCGTGTTGCGATAATCGGGGCGCGGCGTTTACGCGTCGGACACGGCGTTGTCTGCATCGCTTGCCGCGCTCACCGTCCGTTGCGCGTCCGTGACCCTTTCGTAGTTGAGGTCCAGCACCGCCCTCAGACCTGTGGGCGTGAAACTTCGCGTGAGAGTCCCGTCAAGATAAGCCGCGATGGCGGTCTGGGCCATCTTCGTGCCGAATCCTTCATGGTCCTCGGCCTTTCCGAAGTCGTCGATCTCGCAGGTTTCGGACCACAGGATCCTCAGTCGATCGCCTTCCCGCTCGCTGGTGATGACGAGATCGCCCCGAGGCGTCGATAGGCCGCCATACTTCACCGAGTTGGTGCAGAGTTCGTAGAAAACGAGTGCGAGAGGAGTGATCGCAGCGTCGGCGACGCGGCAATTCTCTATCGCGATCCGCGGCTCGGTCCCGCCGATGAATGGCGTCAGGATGGAGGAAACGAACTCATGCAGGTTCACGTCGGCCGACTTCTTTTCGTCCGGGTCAGGAAGAGGAACGGCCAGGTCATGTGCTCGTGAAAGCGCCTGAAACCGGTTCTGCATCATGTCCAGCAATTCTTCGATGCTGTCCGCCTGCCGCGCACAAATCCGCAGCAGCCCCCCCGCCACGGCAAAGCAGTTCCGGACGCGGTGTCGCATCTCGGAAAGCAGCATGTGCTGTTGCTCTTCGATCTCGCGTTTCAACGAGATGTCGCGCGCAATCTTGGAGGCGCCGACGACGCGGCCGCTACCGTCATGCATGGGCGAAATCGTCACCGAGATCGGCACCAGGCCGCCATCCTTTCTCCGGCGCATCGTCTCGAAATGCGCGATGCGCTGACCGCGCCGGATTTTCTCGATGATACCGGCCTCTTCGTCTTGCCGGCCCTGCGGAAAAATGAGGGTGATCGGCTGGCCGATCGCTTCTTCGGCGGTATAGCCGAACAGCGATTCCGCACCGCGATTCCAGCTCTGAATGATGCTGTCGAGATCCTTGGTGATGATCGCGTCGTCGGAATCTTCGACAATCGCCGCAAGGTGTTGCAGTCGCCGCTCCAGGGAACCCATTTTCCAAACTCCGGTGAAGTCTACGCCTATACACATGCTCCGGAAACGATTCAGATATATACCTGCTCCGGAAACGACTCAAAGAAAAAAGCGCATCTCGCCGGACAACGTATGGGCGAACTGAGAGGATGGTTGGCGGCGCGTTCTTGCCGTCTGCCGGGAATTCGCCCCGCGCCCGGTTGATCGAGCCGATTTCACGGAACACTCCGCCGGTTGGGGTCGTTGTCTCTCGGACAACCACGGAGGCCCCGCCGATGACCATGCGATTTGAACAGATTCTCGCCGACGGAGTCGCCGAATGCTCTTATCTGCTTGGGGATGACAGCGCCCACGTGGCGGCGGTGATCGATCCGCGCCCGGACGTGGACATCTACCTTGAACGGGCGCGGCGGTTCGGACTGGCGATCACCGACGTATTCGAAACCCATATTCACGCCGATTTCATGAGCGGTGCCCGCGAACTTGTGGATCGCCTCGGAGGACAGGCGCGGCTGCATCTGAGCGTCGAAGGCGGCGCCGAATATGACTTCGACCACGAGCCAGTGCGCGACGGCGACGAGTTCCGCTTTGGCGGTCTGCGCTTGAAAGCCCGGTTCACCCCCGGCCACACACCCGAGCACATGTCCTACCTGATGTTTGACGGCGACAATGAGCGGCCTTGGGGAGTGATGAGCGGGGACGCGTTTTTCGTGGACAGCGTCGGCCGTCCCGATCTGTTGGGCGAGGACGAGACCGAGGAGCTGACCGAAAAGCTGTTTCACACCGTTCGCGACGTGTTCATGGCGCTCGATGACGACGTGATCATCTATCCCTGTCACGGCGCCGGGTCGGCCTGCGGCCCGGATATCGGGGACAGGATGTCAAGCACGATCGGCTATGAACGCCGATACAACCGCTATGCCAGGATCGAGGATCCCGAGGCGTTCAAAGAGGCGATCCTGGGCGATGCCCCACCAGTGCCGACACATTACCCGCGCATGAAGAAAGTGAACACCAAGGGACCGGAGGTGCTGCGCAACTTGCCGCGTGTGCAGCCGCTGACGGTGGATCAATTTGCCGATACAGCAGAGCAGGGCGCGCAGATCCTTGATGTGCGCGACATGCAGGCATTCGGGTCCGGGTTCGTGAAAGGTAGCCTCAACATCGCCGCGCGGCCCGAACTTTCGGTCTGGGCCGGATGGCTGTTGGATCCCGATCGCCCGATCCATCTCGTTCTCGGCGACGATGAGGAACTGCCCGGGGTGCTCCGCCTCCTGTGGCGCACCGGCTATACCGATTTCGGCGGCTATCTGGCCGGGGGCATCGCCGCCTGGCGAGAAGCGGGGCGCGAGTTGGAAAAAATCCCCCAGATCACGGTGCACGACCTCGAACGGGCAGGTGATGTCGTTCCGCTGGATGTACGAAAGCCGGATGAATGGGATGCGGGTCATGTGCCGGGTGCGCGCCATGCCTTCCTCGGAGAATTGCGTGACAAGCTCGACAACCTCGACAAGTCCAAAACCTACGCGACCTACTGCGCCAGCGGGTTTCGGGCAAGCATCGCGTCGAGCTTTCTCGCCGCGAACGGCTTTGACAACCTGCGCAACACGCTCGGCAGTTGGAGGGCCTGGACCGCTGCCGGCTATGAGAAGGAAATCCCGAACTGAGGAGGAAGAAATGCAAGATACCGTCAAGATCAACGATCGCTTCACCGTCGCGAAATTCGTGCCGGACGAGGCCCAGATTCGACAGGCGTCGCAGGAAGGCTTTCGCTCGGTCGTGAACATGCAGACCGAAGATGAAGAGAAGAAGCTGAAGATGACCCCGCGGGAGGAAGGCCGCAAGGCCACAGAGGCGGGTCTGACCTACCTCCACCATCCTGTCGATGGGGAAAACATGACGGACGACGTGGTTGACGGCTTTCGCGCCAAGGTAGGCGACCTGCCCGGGCCGGTGCTTGTGCATTGCGCGTCCGGCAAACGATCGGGCGCTTTCGTCATGATGCATATCGCCTGTGAACAGGGCATGAGCGGCGGCGAGGTAATCGAAGCAGCCGAAGAGATGGGGTTCGAATGCGATACGCCGGAAATGGAGAGCTTCGTCAAAGATTACGTCGGACACAACCACTGAAGGCTGCGCCATGCATCCCTGAGGGGGTCACTGATGCGCGGACGCTGCGAGCGTCCTTTGCGTACATCCTTTATCGCTCGGTAGAAACAAGGGCCGATCATGCTTGCCGATACCACCGAAACGTCGTCCAAGACAGCCGATGGGCCGCTCAGCGAAACCGTGGAGTCGGTGCTCAGCGCTGCTGATCGCAGCGACGACGCGTTGAGCGTAGGCGAGATAATCGAAGCGGCCGGAGACAAGGGGGCGCTGCCGCCGATCCTGCTGGTCGCGCTCATTGCGGCGACGCCGCTCTCAGGAATTCCCGGCGTGTCGGTGGTGTGCGGGTTGGTGATCGCCCTCTTGTCCTTTGAGTTGATCGCAAATTTTCGCAGCCTCCACTTGCCCGGCAAACTCAAGCGCGCGTCAATCGACCCGGACAAGTTGAGCCGCGCGATCCGCAAGATCGAGCCGGCATTGCGCTGGATCGACAGACACACCGGCGACCGACTGAAGTTCCTGTTTCACCGCCCCGTGATCTGGGTGCCGCAAATCCTGTGTCTGCTGAGCGGCCTGGCGATGCCGTTTCTCGAATTCGTGCCGTTTTCCTCGTCCGTGGTCGCGGCCGGTGTCTGCCTGCTCGTGATGGCGATGCTGACGCGGGACGGCATATTCGTGGTGCTCGCGCTCATCCCGTATGGCGGGCTGATCTATTTGCTGATGCGTGTGCTGGGATGAAGAGGCGCGCCGCGATATGCGTCCTGCCATTTCTTCTGACCGCTTGCGCGGGCGAACAATCGGTGCTCGATCCCGCCGGACGTGACGCGCAGGTGCTCTCGGACCTGTTCTGGGTGATGCTTGCCGGCGCGGTCGTGCTGTGGCTCTTCGTCAATGGCTTGATTTTTTACGTTACGCGCATTGCGCCCCGGCCACTCGGCAGACGCGCGGCGGAAGCGCTGATCATCGGCGGCGGCGTGGTGTTTCCGACCATCGTGCTGGGCGCGCTGTTGATTTATGCCCTGTCGGAGATGCCGAACCAGCGCGCGTCTGGCGAAGGGCTTGAGGTGCGGGTCATGGCGCATCAGTACTGGTGGCGGGTGGAATACTGGCCCGACGGGGCGAGCGAACCGGTGATCAGCGCCAACGAGATCCGCCTGCCCACCGGCCAACGCTCCGAGATCACCCTCAATGCCGAGCGGGTGATCCATTCGTTCTGGATCCCCGCCCTGGGGGGCAAGACCGATCTCATTCCCGGCCGGCAAACCCGGATGTCGCTCGAGCCGGTCCGGGCGGGGCAATTCCGCGGCCAATGCGCGGAATTCTGCGGTGAGAGCCACGCCTACATGGCCTTCGGCGCAGTCACCATGCCGCCCGAGGAGTTCGCCGCCTGGCTGGAAGCCGAGGCCGCACCAGCCAAGCCGCCAGAAGGCAATGAGGCCACGCGCGGCGCCGCGCTGTTTCTCTCCGAGGGCTGCGGCGCCTGTCACGCGGTGCGTGGCACGGCGGCCAGTGGGGCGGTCGGGCCGGATCTGACGCACCTGGCGTCGCGTCGCACACTGGCCGCCGGGATCCTGCCGATGGAGAAGGCGGCGTTGCGCGACTGGGTGTCGGATCCCGCTCGTTTCAAGCCGGGGGTGGAAATGCCCGGCTTTGATCATCTGACGGATGCCGAGCTTGAGGCGCTCGCGAGCTATCTGATGGGGCTGACATGACCGATACGTTTTCAGACGCCCCCAGAAACGCCCCGCGTGACGACGACAGCGGCAAGGTGCTGGATGAGACTCTCCAGGGCGTCTATCCGCCGAGCGAAGAGATGCTGAACCGCCCCGTCGATCCGGCGTTGCGCGCGCGAAACGAGCAGCAGTTGCGCGCGGCCTGGAAGACGCCGACCGGCTGGCGTTACTGGTCCGCGGTCAACAACAGCGAGGTCGGCCGGTGGTATTCGCTGACCGCTTTCTTCTTCATGCTGTGCGCCGGCGTGCTGGCGCTCCTGATGCGTATCCAGCTTGCGGTGCCCGACAACGATTTCCTTTCGGCCGATCGCTTCAACCAGTTCTTCACCATGCACGGCTCGGCGATGATGTTTCTTTTCGCCGTGCCGATGTTCGAGGCGATCTCGATCCTGATCCTGCCCGCCTTTCTCGGGGCGCGCGACATGCCGTTCCCACGACTGTCGGCCTATGGCTACTGGTCGTTCCTGATCGGCGGCTGCTTCGTTCTCGGCTCGATCCTGTTCAACGCATCGCCCAGTTCGGGCTGGTTCATGTATCCGCCGCTCGCCACCGAACAGGAGGGCGTCGGGCCGGACATCTGGCTGCTGGGTTTGTCCTTTATCGAGATCGCCTCCATCGCGGCGGCGGTGGAACTGATCGTCGGCACGATCAAATGCCGCCCGCCGGGAATGCGCATCAACCTGATGCCGCTATATGCGTGGTATGTTCTGGTCGTGGGCGCGATGATTCTCTTCGCCTTTCCGCCGCTGATCGCAGGCGACTACCTGTTCGAGCTGCAACGCTCGCTCGACTGGCCGTTCTTCGATCCCGACCGCGGCGGTGATCCGATGCTGTGGCAACACCTGTTCTGGATTTTCGGGCATCCGGAGGTCTACATCGTTTTTCTGCCCTCGATCGCCGTCGCCGCCATGGTGATCCCGACCGCAGCGCAGCGCCCCATCGTGGGTTACGAGTGGATCGTGTTGTCGGCGGTCGGGGTGGGTTTTCTCAGCTTCGGGTTGTGGGTGCATCACATGTTCACCACCGGGCTGCCGTCGATCTCGCTCGGCTTCTTTTCGGCCGCGTCCGAGGCGGTGGTGATCCCGACAGGAGTGCAGATTTTCGCCTTTATCGCCACGCTGATGGCGGGCCGGGTGAAGATGAGCCAGCCGGTGCTCTGGATCGCCGGCGCGCTCGCGATCTTTACGGCGGGCGGGCTGACCGGGGTGATGGTGGCCGTCGCGCCCTTTGACTGGCAGGTGCATGACACCTACTTCATCGTGGCGCATCTCCATTACACGCTGTTCGGCGGCATGGTCTTCCCGATCATCGGCGGGATTTATTATTTCTATCCGTTCATCACCAAGAAGAAGATGTCCGACCGCCTTAGCAAATGGGCCTTCTGGCTGACCTTCAGCGGCTTCAACATCTGCTTCCTGCCGATGCATCTGACCGGTCTCAGGGGCATGCCGCGCCGCGTGGCGAGCTATCCGGAGGCTGCCGGATGGGATTGGCTGAACATGATTTCGACCGTGGGCAGCTTTATCATCGCCGCCGGGATCCTGGTCTTTGCCTGGGATCTGCTGCGCCCCAAGAGCCGCCAACCCCTGACCGAGCGCAACCCGTGGAACGCCGGCACGCTCGAATGGTCGCATGACGTGCCGGCCGAGGCCTGGGGCTCGCGCTCCGTGCCCTATGTCACCTCGCGCTATCCGCTCTGGGAAGAGCCGAAGTTGCAGGAGCGCCTCGACGACGGGCGGTTTTACATTCCCGACGCCCCAGAGGGCAAACGCGAAACCATCGTCTCCTCGGCGGTGGATGCGGTGCCGCAGGCGGCGGTGCCCATAACCGGTCCCACGTGGTGCACGCTCTGGGCGGCGGGCTTCACCGGCGGAGCATTCATCCTGCCGGTGTTTCAGATGTACTGGGCGGCCGTGGTTTCGGGCGTGTTCGCCATCGCTTGCGTGATCTACTGGCTGTGGACCGCGACGGCGCAAGTGCCGAAGAAACCGATGCGCGACGCCGGGCTGGGCCTGAAGCTGCCAACCTATGTCAGCGGGCCGAACGCGCCGGGCTGGTGGGGCGTCTTCATCACCATGCTGGGCGATTCCACGGCCTTCGCAAGCCTGGTCTTCGGCGTCTTCTTCTTCTGGACGGCAAGACCCGATTTTCCGCCGGCGGACGCGCCGCTGCCCGATGCCGTTCTGGCCGCGCTCAGCGGCCTCGGCTTTGCGCTGGCGTGGGGTGCGACCGTGGCTGCGCGCCGCTTCAACCGGCATGGCCGGGCCGGTCTTGCGCGCGGGTTCATAGGTGCGGCCGTGGCTTTGGCCTGTGGCGCGGGCGCGGCCCTGGCGCTGACGGTGCTTGTTCCGGGGCTGGAGCCCGCGAGCCACGCCTTTCCGGCGGTGATGTGCGCGCTGGCGGTCTGGACCGGCGCGCATACCGTGCTGGGCGCGCTCATGCTGCTTTACTGCCTGGCCGGCAGCTGGTTCGGCAAGCTGACCCCCCGCTACGACGCCGATCTGCGGAACACCACCCTTTACTGGCACTTCCTGTGTCTGAGCGGCGTCATCACCGCGCTGTTGCTGGGCGCATTCCCGAGGTTGCTGGCATGACCGAAGAAACGCCATTCCGCCACAGAAGCATCTGGCACATGGTGCTGGCGCCTGTCGTCTGGTCGCTCCATTTCGCGTCCGTCTATGCGATCACCGCCATCGACTGCGCCAAGACAGGCACGCTGGACACCGCGCAGCTCGCCATCGCGGCGCTGACGCTGATCGCGCTGGTTCTGATCGCGGTGATCACCTGGCGCTCATGGCGGCAATGGGATTATCTCGGCGACTACACCTACGTCCACGACAAGCCCACCGTCAAACACCGGCGCGAGTTTCTCGGCCATGCGGGATTCCTGCTGGGCGTGGTGTCGGTGATCGGCGTGATCTTCGTGGCGATGCCCGCGCTCTTTATCGGGAGCTGCCAGTGAGACGGGCGGCGATCATCGGCTTTGCCGCGACCCTGGCAGCGCTTTACCTGCCGTCCTGGCGCGCGGTGCTGGGGGACTTCCCGGCGCATATGCTGCGGCATATGGGGCTGGTCGCCGTCGCCGCGCCGCTGCTGGTTCTGGCGCTGCCCGATCTCGCGCGGCGGTTCGGCCCTCCGGTGGTGCTGGGCGCGTTCTTCGAGTTCGTCGTCGTCTGGCTCTGGCATCTGCCGGTTCTGCACGGCTGGGCGCAGACCGAGGGGGCGGGAACGCTGTTCGAGCAGGTGATGTTCCTTGCGGCGGGATGGGCGGTCTGGGCCGGAGCGCTGAGCGCGCGCGAGCCTTTGCTCGGGGCAGGGGGCCTGTTCCTGACCTCAATGCACATGACGCTACTCGGGGCGATCCTGATCCTGGCGCCCAGTGATCTCTATGCCGAAATCTGCGGTCGCGCCCCTGATCTGAGCGGTCAGCAACTGGGCGGGATGCTGATGCTCGCTATCGGCACGCCGATCTATATTCTGGGCGGGCTTGCACTGACGCGCCGGACCCTGCTTGGGGGGCTGACATGAGACTGCGTGATCTCGATCTGTGGACGGTCGGCGTCGTGGCGGCGGGGGCGATCGTCGCCGCGCTGATCGGGGCGGCGCTGGTGGTTTTTCTCGGGCTGTTCAACGTGTCGGCGCGCGACGGGCATTGGCCGGGCGTGAGCTGGGTGTTGCACACCACTTTCGAAAATTCGGCTGAACTGCGCGCTCCGCCCGCTTCGGAGGCGCCCGCCAACCTCGACAGTCCCGCCATGGTCGCGCTGGGGGCCGGCCATTTCATGAGCGGCTGCGCGATGTGTCACGGCGCACCGGGCGTGGCGCGCAGCGCGACGGTGCAGCAGATGCTGCCCGTTCCGCCACACCTGAGCAATGTATCGGAGAAATTCGACGCGTCCGAGCTTTTCTGGATCGTTCACAACGGGATCAAGATGAGCGGCATGCCCGCATGGCCGGCCAATCGGCGCGACGAGGTCTGGCCGGTGGTGGCCTTCCTGCAGGCATTGCCCGAAATGACGCCCGATGAGTATTCGCAACTGACAAGCTCGGAGACAGGATTCTGCGCAGTCTGTCACGGCGCCGGCGGCGTCAGCGAAAACCCCCATGTTCCGCGTCTGGACATCCTGTCGAAATCCTACATCGCGCAGAGCCTCGCGGCCTACAAGTCGGGCGCCCGCGACAGCGGCATCATGGCCGAAGCCCTGAGCCACCTGCCGCGCGCGGCGATCCCCGATGTGGCCGCCGACTTCGCCGCGACCGCGCCACGGGGATCCGCGGCCCCCCGCACAGCAGAGTTCGACGCCGGACGCGCACTGGCCTTTGCCGAGGGCGACTCGCATAGCGTGCCTGCCTGCCGCGCCTGCCACGGTCCCTGGTCCGAACCTCTGAACCCCGCGTTTCCATCAATTGCCGGTCAACACGCGCCATATCTCGAACAGCAGTTAAGGTTATGGCGCAAGGGAAACCGGGGCGGCGGTCGGGCGGCGGAACTGATGTACAAGGCCGCCCGTGATCTCACGGACGAGCAAATCTCGGCACTGGCCGCCTATTACAGCGGGCTTGCCCCGGCGAGGCTGAACGATGTGGCGGAGTAACCCCAGACTCCTGGCGTCGATGAACGGGTCGCGTCGACCCCACGCCGCATCCGGGCACAGGATGCGGGCCGACGGCGCAGAAACGGCGCCCTTGTTGCGGCCGCGCGTCTTGAGTTAATCTTTACGGAAATCAGTGGAGGGAAACCTGCCGTGCCATATTTCGAGAAGTACGAAACCCCAGACGATCTGATGCGTGATGATACCCTGAGCCGCGAAGAGAAGATCACGATGCTCGAGAAGTGGCGGGACGACAAAAAGGACTACATGCGCGCCACCGATGAGGGCATGGAGGGCGAGGATCGCGCGGAACTGCTCAAGCAGATCAAGAAGGCTCTGGCCGAGCTCAGGTAGGCGCGGACGGGGCGGGGATCGCCTGTCGATCCCTTATCCGGATTTGCGCCGGGACATTTTTTCAATCTCCAGCGAGAGTTGATCGGAGGCGAGCCCGCGCTTGCGGGCGCTCTCAAGCACGGCGTCCTGCATGACCTTGCTGCGCTTGAGCAGGTTCAGGAACCGGTTCTCGTCCAGAACGAGCAGCGTGGTGGGCGCGATGGCGCGCACTTCGACGCGTTGCGGGCGGCGCATGAGCAGGCTCATCTGGCCGAACATCTCGCCGCGCCCCAACCGCCAAGTCTGGCGCGCCGCCGTGAGTTCGACCGCGCCCGACGCCACGAAATGAACTTGTCTGGCGGTGTAATCGCGGCCCAGCACCACCTCGCCGACATTCACGTAGCGCGTCTTGAGCGCGCGCGCGAGCCGGGTGAGAACGGCGTCATCGATCTCGGAGAAAAGGGGAAACCGGCGGGCCAGTTCAATTTTCTGCACCGCCAGGTCAAGCTGCGGCGTCGCTTCGGCGCGATCGCGCCGGGCGCCGATATCCAGCGTCAGGGCGCTGTGAACCTCCTCGCCGATCAATCCCTCCTCAAGCAGCGTGTCATATTCGCGTTCTTCCAGCCGCAGGGCGGTGCGCCGGATGATCCGGCGCTCCATGTCCTCTGCGTAGCCGGGGAATTGCAGACGCAGCCCTTCGAGCGCCTGTTCGATCAGTTCGATCCGGCGGTCCAGCATCGCGTGCAGCAATTCCGCCACGCGCTTTCCGTGGATGCGCCGGATGCGTCCGTCGATGAAATCGTGCAGGTCGCGCACGACCAGTCTTTGGGACAGCAGCAGCCCGAACCGCGTCGTGGTGATCGTCGCCAGTGGCATCGAGATGCGCAGCCGGTTGTGCAGGAAGACCGCCGGCCGCAGCCATCTTCCGAACCCCAGGCTGCGCCGCGCGACTGCGTTATAACCGCCGCGCCCGTTGAAACGCGACGCCTCGATCAGCGCGTCGGCGTCGGACAGCAGCCGCTCGGACAAGGCGGAGGAGATCGTGCGATCGCGGAACCTCTCGACGATCGCGTCGCGCTCGGCGCTGGCCAGCGCGATCAGACCCAGCGTCACACGATCCCGATCGGGAATCTCGGTGGCGTCGGCCGACTGCACGGCCACGTCAAGCCGCTTGCCGAACCGCTTGGCCTCGTCCCGGACGGTTTCCTGGGTCAGATCGTAGCTTTCGGTCACCTTGGCCAGGTTCGCCCGCACCGTTTGCAGCGCGACCGCGATCACCTGATTGTAGAGCGCATTGTCGAGCGGCGACAGCTTGTCCAGCCCGAGCCAGCCGATCACGGGCCGTAGCGTCGTCCCCTGCACGAGCAACGTGAAGAGCGTGAAACCGGTCGCGAGTATCGCGACCTGGCGCTTGATCTCGACCGGCACCAACGCGCTTTCGGTCACGGCCAGCGCCAGCGACAAGGTGACCGCCCCGCGCAATCCCCCCCACATGATCGCCATGCGGTAGGGCCGTTCAACCACGGGCGACAGGCCAAGCCGCGTGAGCAGCGGAAGCAGCAGGTAGAGGATCACCGCCCGGGACGCGATGGCTGCGGCCACGACCACCAGGATCAACCCGAGATCGAGTAGTTGAACCGTCTCCAGCGTGCGCGGGATCAGCAGCGCGGCCAACACGAAGATCAGCGCGCCGGCCCAATGGGCCAGCAGGTCCCAGACTTCCCGCAGGTTTTGCCATGTCGGCGGCGGCAGGCGCCGCGGCCCCGTCAGTTGCAGCGTCATCGCGGCGATCACCACGGCGATGACGCCCGAGGCGCCCACGCTCTGTTCGGCCACGATATAGGCGAGATACGGCAACGCGATGGACACCGAGATGACGGCCAGTTCGTAGCGTGCGAACAACGTCATGATCCAGATCGCGATGCGCGCGGCGAACCAGCCTGTCACCACACCGCCAAACAGCAGGACGGGAAAGCGCGCCAAGGCACTTTGCACCGAAGGGTCGGGCACGCCGGCCTTGACGTATTCCAGGAACAACGCGGCCAGCGCGATGGCCGCAGCATCGTTGAGCAGACTTTCGCCCTCGATGATGCGCGCCAGACGCCGCGGCGCCGAGATCGAGCGGAAGATGCTGACCACGGCGGACGGATCGGTGGTCGATACGATCGCCCCGACCAGCAGCGCGGCCGAAAGCGTCAGCGTGCTGACCATCGCCAGCGAATAACCGACGACGAAGGTCGCAACGAACACCGCCACCACCGCCAGCACGAGAATGGGCATCCAGTCATCCGCCATGCGTCGCAGGTTCAGCCCCAGCGTGACCTGGAACACGAGCGTCGGCAAAAAGACGTAAAGGAACACGTTCGACCGGATCGGCAGGGCCAGGATCGCTTCGGCCACCGGGTTCAGGGCATCGGTCAACTCGGTCCGGAGAAAGAACGTGGCGGCGAGCCCGATCAGGATGCCGAGGCAGGCGATGATCACCGCATAGGGCAGGCGCAGATAGCTCGCCAGCGGTTCGGCGGCGCCGATGAGCAGGAAAAGCGATGCGATGATCGTGGTGATCAGAATTATGTCCATACCGGGTGAGATATCAGAAATGTCCGGGGCGCAAACATCAATCCGCGCCACGGTGTTCGGGTCCGGCGTTTCGGACGACGGCGAACCGCAGCGAAGCGGCATCGTCGCCCCGTCCGGGGCGGTGGCGGAAAGGGCACACCCGATCCGGGCGGGCTTGAATATGCGCCGGTCGAGGGCCAGATATGGAGCATGACGAAGTTCAGCTTCCATATGAGGTTCCCGCCGGACGCGGGAAGACTACTGAACCGCGGGTAACCCCGGGCGGGCCAGCCTTTGTGCGGGCTGCGCTTCGGGGGTTTCCGATCTCTCTTCGATCACATGAGCAGGACGTTGACGCGCGCGAGCGGTTGTTGAATCGATCCACATCCCCTCCCGGCTTTCAGCGTCATGGAAGGCAAGTACTGAACTGGAGGATGACATGTCCGTCTTTATCACCCGTGAAATGCTCCGGCAGGCTGCGAATGAGTCGCGAACCGGCCATACCATCGGCATTTTCGAGCGCCTGATCCGCTCTGCAGAGCGAGCGTGGAAACGTCGCGAAACAGCGAAGGAACTCCATGCTCTCACCGACTGGGAGTTGCGGGATATCGGCATCCATCGCGCGGACATTCCGCGCGTCGTGCGCCAATCTGACGAGCGTGCGCAGGACGCGCGGCCCGCTGCGTCGCGCGCCACAGCCGGAACGCCGGCGCAAGGCAACCGCGTTACGGCCTGAGCAACGGCCCGCCAGCCGCCCAGGCGCAACCGCATGAGGCGACCGCGCCTTGATTCAGCCCCGGCCATGGCCGGGGCTTTTGCATGACCAACTTACACATCCTCGATTCACGCTATACAATTTGCGAGATCCCGGCTTCTTTGACGGGACAAGATCGAGATGGACGGCATGGCCCCGAACCTACGCGAAACGCTGGCTTCAGCAAGGTCGCTGCTCGGCGGAACAGCGGCGTTCGTGGCGGGCAACAGTCTGCTTGGCGTGGTGCTTCCACTACGCTTGGAAGCTGCCGATTATCCCGTCGCGCTGATCGGTGCGATCATGGCCGCCTATTACCTGGGGCTGGCTCTTGGCGGGTTTCGCTCGAAGCTCGTTATTCGGCGGATCGGCCATATTCGGGCGTTCTCCGTCTTTGCGGCGCTGACCGCCGCAACCTGTCTGGCGTATGATGCCTTCTTTGGCCCGACCGCATGGATGATCCTGCGGGTCATCAACGGGTTCTGCATCGCCGGGATGACAACCTCGGTCGAAAGCTGGCTGAACGAGCGCAGCAGCAACGAGACCCGCGGGCGTGTCCTGGGATTCTACATGCTGGCCTTCTACCTTGCGATGGCGCTGGGTCAGACATTGGTGAACGTTGCGCCGGTCGGCGACGGCGATCTTCTGGATCTGGCCGCGGTGCTGATCGGCCTGTCGCTTATCCCCATTGCGATGACGCGTCTGGGCAAACCGGATCTTCGCGACATCCGCGTGCTGGGCGTGAGACAGGTTTTCGCGGCCTCCCGGGTGGGCGTGGTTGGTGCCGGCGTCGCCGGCATCCTCATCGGCTCCTTCTATGGGCTGGCGGTCGTATTTGCGCGCCAGATCGGTCTCAGCGTGTCCGAAGCGGCCATGTTCATGTCGGTCGTGGTCCTGGGCGGTCTCGCGTTCCAGGTTCCCATCGGGATGCTGGCGGACAGGTTTGACAGGCGCATCGTCATGTCCGCCATCCTGATTGCGGTCGGCGCCTCATGGGGCCTTCTGTCGATCTCGATCGCAAACGACGTCCCGCTGCTCATCCTGATGGGCATGGCGCTGGCCTTCGGCGGCGCGATCAGCAGCGTTTATCCGCTCTGCGTCGCCCAGACCTTCGACCGGCTGGATCGCAAATTTTATGTGGTCGCGTCAGGGCGTCTGCTGATGGTCTATTCCATCGGTGCGACGATCGGCCCCTTGCTGACTTCAGCGCTGATAGCGGCGTTCGGGCCGGCGTCCTTCTTTGTTTTCGAATCCGTGATCGCAATAGCTTACGCGCTTTTCGTCCTTTCCAGCGTCAGGTCGGCGCCGCGATCGCCAGAGGCGGAGCGCGAGAAATTCGTGCCGCTTCCCGACAGCTCGCCCACGGCCATGGCGCTTGACCCGCGCGCCGAGCCAGAGCCGGAAGCCCCCGCGCCCGAGCCGAACGGGCATAGCTGACAGAAACAAGCCCCCCCGGCCCATCGCCGGTCGAATTCCCCCAATGCGAACGACCTCCGCCAGCGGCTGTCCGAAATGGATTCTGAACCAAATCGGGCGTCGTTCGTTGGCGTCTTGTAGCTCGAAGAACTCGAAGAAATTGGGAAAAATGGCGCAACAGGATAAGCCGGTCGTCGTTATCACCGGGGCCGCCGGCAACATAGGCAGCAACCTGCGCAGGAAACTGTCCCGCAGCTATCGTGTGCTCGGGCTCGATCTGCCGGCAGCCTGCGAGGGGCGCGAGGGGCTCATCGGTTGCGATATCACCGACCCGAATTCGACCGCGCGCGCGGTGGATGAATTGCGCGAGGCGATCGC
The DNA here is from genome assembly GCF_003651245.1 of Roseovarius spongiae. GTDB lineage: Bacteria > Pseudomonadota > Alphaproteobacteria > Rhodobacterales > Rhodobacteraceae > Roseovarius > Roseovarius spongiae. The sequence continues at coordinate 183,276 of NZ_RAPE01000006.1, read as the reverse complement.
GGGCGCGCCCGTGGCTTCGGTCATCCACCTGGCGGCCTATTTCGATTTCTCCGGCGAAGAGCGCCCGCAGTACAAGGCCGTGAACGAGGAAGGCACGCGCAATCTGCTGCGCGCCCTGCAGGCGGTGAAGGTCGAGCAGTTCGTCTATTCCGGCACGATGCTGGTGCACGCGCCCGGCGTCCCGGGTGAACGGATCACCGAAGACACGCCGCTCGCCCCTGCCTGGGCCTATCCGCAATCCAAGGCCCGAACGGAAGAGATCATAAGCGAGGAAGCGGGCGATATCCCGCCAATCTTCCTGCGTCTCGCCGGGCTTTACGACGACAAGACGGCGGTGCCGACGCTCAGCCATCAGATCGCCCGCATCTACGAGCGCGATTTCAAGAGCCACGTGTTCTCGGGCAACACCGACGCCGGGCAGGCCTTCATCCACCTTGACGACATGCTCGCGCTGTTCAAGCGGGTCGTCGACCGTCGCGCCAGGATCGATCCGGGCGAGGTGATCCTCGCCGGGGAGCCCGACACGCTGAGCTACGACGCCTTGCAGCAGCGCATCGGCGCGCTGATACACGGCGAGGAGGCATGGGAAACGCTGGTGCTGCCGGCGCCCGTGGCGAAACTGGGCGCGAAGCTGGAAACGGAATCCGAACCGGCGGTGCCCGACGCGCTCGATCAGGGGGAGAAGCCATTCATCCGCCCCTTCATGATCGACATGGCCAGCGATCACTACGCGCTGGACATCTCGAAGGCGCGCAATCTGCTGGATTGGGAGCCGCAGCACAGCATCAAGGACAAACTGCCGGACCTGATCGACAACCTGAAAACCGACCCGCTGGGCTGGTACCAGGCCAACGGCATCACCCCGCCTCCCTGGCTCGAGTCGGCGGATGCGCGGGTGGAGGATGCCGAAGGTCTGCGCGCCGCACATGAGAAGAAATATCGCGCACAGCATCGGCAGAACCTTTGGGCCGGCTGGGCCAACGCCGGGCTGGGGCTGTGGCTGCTGACCTCGCCGCCGCTGCTGGGGCTGGACGATCCGGGCTTGATCCTCAGCGATGTCGTCGCCGGCCTGTTGTTGTTCGCCGCCGGCATGTTGTCGCTGTCGTGGCGGCTTCCTCACGCGCGGTTCGCCGCGGCGCTCATCGGTTGCTGGATCATGTTCGCGCCGCTGGTTTTCTGGACCGAGAGCGCCGCCGCCTACCTGAACGGAACGCTGGTGGGGATGCTGGCGGTCGCGCTGGCGCTGTGCCTGCCGCCATCGCCGGGCGTGTCTCCGGCCGCGGCGCAAACCGGGCCGACCGTCCCCAAGGGTTGGAATTATTCGCCCTCCGAATGGTTCCAGCGGCTGCCGGTGATTGTCCTCGCGCTCGTCGGGCTGCTGATCTCGCGATACCTGACGGGTTACCAGTTGGAGACGATCGACCACGTTTGGGAGCCGTTCTTCGCCGGTACGGTTCCGGGGCTGAACGGCACCGAACAGATCATCACCTCCAGCGTGTCGAAGGCTTGGCCAGTGCCGGATGCCGGCCTCGGCGCGCTGACCTACGCGCTGGAGATCGTTGTGGGGTGCATCGGCTCGGCCCGGCGCTGGCGCACGATGCCCTGGCTGGTGGTGCTGTTCGGGATCATGATCGTGCCGCTCGGGGCGATCTCGATCTTCTTCATCGTGATCCAGCCCATCGTGATCGGCACCTATTCGACGCTGGCGCTGCTCGCGGCGGCCGCGATGGTCTGGCAGATTCCCTACTCATTGGACGAGCTGGTGGCGACCTACCAGTTCCTGCGACGCCGCCACAAGGCGGGACGACCTTGGCTGCTCGTGTTCTTTACCGGCGACACGGACGAGGGCGCCGACGACCAGCAGAGCGACGACTTCGAGCGCGGGCCGCGCGCGATCCTGAACGACATGCTGTTGAGCGGCATGTCGTTTCCCTGGACGATGCTGGCGATGATCGGCCTCGGCGTTATCCTGATGCTGTCGCCGCTGGTCTTTCCCTGGGGCGGCGGCGTGGCGGCGACGAACCACATCGTCGGCGCGCTGGTCATCACGGTCACTGTCGCCTCGCTCGCGCCCGTGGCGCGTCTGGCGCGGTTTCTCAACGCGCTGATGGGGATCGTGCTGATCTTCGCGCCGCTGGTGGCGGGGGCCGGCTGGGCCGGCATCGCGTTCTCGGCGCTCTGCGGTCTCGTTCTGATTGCGCTCAGCATCCCGCGCGGTCCGGTCTCCGGCAGTTTCGGCGCCTGGGACCGCTTCATCCGCTAGCAAAACCATCCGATAGGAGTATGACATGACGGACGACAAGACATCGAAAGAGGGCGACAAGGAGTTCCCCGAAATCGGGGACGAACTGTCGCGAAACGAGATCATGGCCGTTCTCGCCAACGAGGGCTATCCCGCCGGTGGGCGCAAGGGTTGGCTCAAGGAAGTACTGACCCACCTTGCCGCAAAGGAGGGCAGGGTGTCGGGCGATGAGCGCGATGAACTGGTCGCGGAGATCCGGGAGGTGCTGGACGAGAATGTCAGTGGCGATCCGAAGGCCGACGACAGCCTGTAAGGCGCAGCGCGCGGGATGGCGTTCCCGAAATCGCATTGGCGGGACGGCAATCGCGTATTTGTTGCCGGGATGATCGCAATGGGAACGTGAGCCAGATGGACAGCCAAAACCCTTCCCCGGACCAAGGCCCTGTCTGCGGGCCGGTATCCGGCCCGCAGGCGGTGCCGCGTCTGCTGAAGCGCCTCGAGACCATGGCGCGCGGCGAAGAGAGCGTGGCGCTCGAGCGGCTGACCAGGGAAATCGGGGCGCAGGGACACGCGCCGCTTTTGATGGTCGTCGCCGCCCTGATGATCCTGCCGATCGGCATGATCCCGGGGATCGGCGGCGCGCTTGGCGCGGTGGTGGCGCTCATCGGCCTTCAGATGCTGCTGGGGCGCACGGGCGTATGGATGCCGGCGTTCCTCGGCCGTCGCCGGATCCCTGCGGCCCGGGTCAGATCGCTCTGCGAACGGATGCGACCGGCGGCGGAGTGGCTCAGGCGGCATCTGCACCCGCGATGGGAGAGCCTGTCGGGCGGCGCCCTGTCGCTCTCGGTGATCGCTGCGATTCTGATTGTCTTGGGCGGATCGCTTCTGGTGCTGGGGGTGATCCCGGTGGCCACGCCGCTGGTCGGCGTGCCGGTGGCGTTCTTCGCCTTCGGACTCCTCGGGCGGGACGGGGTGGTGGTGGCGGCGGGGTATGTTTTGATCGTCGTGGTTCTGGTCGGCCTCTGGTTCCTGCGCGGCACAACGGGCTGAATGCGGCGCGTTGCGCCGGTTGGCGCGCGGTGAAATCGCCAGGTCAGGGCTCTTGCTCGCCTCCGGCATGCGGAACCTGCTCGCGCGGCGCGCGTTCGCTTCACGTGATCGCATAGCCGGAGGAAAGTGATGTCGACGCATGATCTGGATAAGCTCGACACCGAGTTACGCCAACCGGGGCAGGAGGGTCGGATGGACCCCGCCCCCGACTATATGCCGCGCCATCCCGGCTCGGGACGGCTGAAGGGTAGGGCGGCCATCATCACCGGCGGGGATTCCGGCATCGGCCGTGCAACCGCCGTCCTTTTCGCGCGCGAGGGGGCGGATGTGACGATCGTCTACCTTGATGAAGATGCAGACGCCGAAGAAACCGCCGATCTGGTCGGCAAGGAAGGCCGCCGCGCCCTGACGCTGCGCGGGGACGTCGGCGACAAATCGTTCTGCGAACAGGTGGTTGCACGCACGCGGGAGGAGTTCGGACGGGTCGATGTGCTGGTGAACAACGCGGGTGAACAGCACGCGCGCAAGGATGTCACCGAAATTTCCGAAGAGCAGCTGTTTCGCACCTTCCGCACCAATCTCGGCGGACAGTTCTTCATGGTGCAGGCCGCGTTGCCGCATCTCGAGCGCGGCGCATCGATCATCTGCACCACCTCGGTCACCGCCTATCGCGGGCAGGATCTTCTGGTTGATTACGCCTCCAGCAAGGGCGCGATCCTGTCATTGGTGCGCGCCTTGTCGGGCAAGCTGGCCGGCGACGGCATCCGCGTCAACGCGGTGGCGCCGGGACCGATCTGGACGCCACTGATCCCGGCGAGCTTTCCGCCGGACAAGGTCGAGGATTTCGGCAAATCCTCGCCGCTCGGGCGCGCCGGCCAGCCGAACGAGGTCGCCCCCGCGATGTTGTTCCTGGCCTGCGATGACGCCTCATACATGACGGGCCAGGTGTTGCACCCCAATGGCGGCGATCTGATCGGAGGATAGGCATGGCACCGCGCGCCACATGGAAGGGCCAGTTGCGCCTGTCGCTCGTCTCGATCCCGGTCGAGCTTTTCTCGGCGACGAAAAGCGGCGCGAAGGTGTCGTTTCGCCAGATCCACGCGCCCTCGGGCAAACGGGTGCATTATGAAAAGACGGTCGAAGGGATCGGCCCGGTGGACCGCGACGATATCGTCAAGGGTTACGAAGTGGAGGACGATGAATACATCCTCCTAGACCCGGACGAGATCGACGACATCAAGCTCGAGTCCAAAAAGACGCTCGAGATCGTGCAGTTTGTCGGCGCTTGCGAGATCCCGCCGCTTTATTATGACCGGCCCTATTACCTTGTCCCCAAGGACGAGCTCGCGCAGGACGCTTACCGTGTCGTGCGTGACGCGCTGCGCGCCGCCGAGAAGGTTGGCCTGGGCCAATTGGCGATGCGGGGCAAGGAATATTTGGTCGCGATTCGTCCTTGTGGCGACGGGCTTCTGCTCGAAACGCTGCATTACGAAGCCGAAATCAGAAAAGCCGAGCCGATGTTCTCTGGAATCGAGGACGCGGAGGCGGACGAGGAGCTGCTCGAGGTGGCGACGTCGCTCATCGACCGCAAGACCGCCCCTTTTGACGCCTCTGCTTTCTCCGACAGCTATGAGGCGGCGCTGCGCGATCTGATCGAGGCCAAGCGCAAGGACAAGAAAACCCCGCGCACCAAGGCCAAGGGTGACAAGGCGCCCCAGAGTGAGAACGTGGTCGACCTGATGAGCGCGCTGAAGGAAAGCCTTAAGAAGGCCGACTCCGGCAAGAAGAAATCCGGCAAGAAGAAAAAGGCGTCGTGATGGGCAAATCCCCCGACAAACTGGCCGAATACAACGCGCGGCGCGATTTCGGCCAGACCGACGAACCCGAGGGCAGGGCGGGCGCGGCGCGCGCCGGCGGGCTGAGCTTCGTGGTGCAGAAGCACGCTGCATCGCGGCTGCATTACGATTTCCGGCTGGAATGGGACGGCACGTTGTTAAGCTGGGCGGTGACCAAAGGCCCGAGCCCTGATCCGGGCGAGAAACGCCTTGCAGTGCGGACCGAGGATCACCCGCTCGACTACGGCGATTTTGAAGGGACCATCCCCAAGGGCCAGTACGGCGGCGGCACGGTGATGTTGTGGGATCGCGGCACGTGGGAACACGGTGGCGACGTGGCCGCCGGATTGGAGAAGGGCAAGCTTAAGTTCACCCTTCAGGGCGAGCGGATGAAGGGTGGCTGGGCGCTCGTCCGCATGCGCGGCGGCGAGAAGCGCGAGAACTGGTTGCTGATCAAGGAGCGCGATGATTACGCGCAGGATGATGCGGATGCGCTGACCAAAGGTCATGACCGCTCGGTCAAGACTGGCCGTGACATGGACGCCATCGCACAAGGAGAAAAGGGGCGTGACGTGCCCAAGGATACGACCGATCGCAAGGGGACCCGCCCGAAATTCCGCAAACCCCAGCTGGCCACGCTGGTTGACGCGGCCCCCGAGGGCGACGACTGGATTCACGAGACGAAGTTCGACGGCTACCGTTGCCTTGCCGCGCTTGGAAAGGGCGGCACGCGGTTGCTGACCCGCTCGGGCAAGGACTGGACGGATCGTTTCGCAGCCCTCGAGGACGCCTTCGATCCGCTGCCCTGCGACAGTGCGCTGATCGACGGCGAAGTGATGGCGGCGCGCGTTTCCGGTTCGGCCTTCTCATCGTTGCAAAAGGCGCTCTCGAACGGCGATCCGCTGGTTTTCTTCGCGTTCGATCTGCTGGCGCTGGATGGCGAAAGCGTGATGAACCTGCCCCAGCTTGAGCGGCGCGAACGGCTGGCGGAGTTGATGTCGGGCGTGCCGCGCGACGGGCCCCTGCGGCTTAGCGAGCATGTCGTGGGGCATGGTCCCGAGGTCTTCGAGAAAGCCTGCGAGGCGGGCGGAGAGGGCATCATTTCCAAGCGCGCCGACGCGCCCTATCGCGGCACGCGCACGCGGAACTGGCGCAAGGTGAAATGCACGAAGCGGCAGGAATTCGTCATCGGCGGCTATTCCCCCTCTGAGAAGGATCGCCCGTTCGCCTCGCTGCTTCTGGGCACCTGGGACGACGACGTGTTGCGCTATCGCGGGCGTGTCGGAACCGGGTTCGACGAGCGCAGCTTCGAGAGGCTCGAACAGGCGTTCACCGCGCGCAAGACCACGCCCTTCGCGGATGTGCCGAAAGCGGTCGCAAGAGACGCCCGATGGCTGCGCCCCGAACTGGTGGCCGAGGTCGATTTCACCGAATTCACCTCGGACGGCCAGATCCGCCACGGCAGTTACCTCGGCTTGCGCGATGACAAGAAAGCGAAGGACGTGACAATGGAGAAACCGCAGGACGCCAAGGTCGCGGGAATCAAGATCTCGAGCCCCGACCGAGAGGTGTTCCCCGGGGCGGGCTGCACCAAGCGCGACATCGCCTGTCACTATGACCGTGTCGGGGAGCGCATGATCGAGGCCGCGGGCCACCGCCCGCTATCGTTGTTGCGCTGCCCGGACGGAATTGACGGCGATTGCTTTTTCCAGAAGCACCCGGGCAAGGGCTGGCCCGACGCGCTGGAGGAGATCGAGATCGAGGAAAAGGACGGCAAGAGCGACCAATACCTTTATGCCACGCGCGCGAAAGCGCTGGTCGCCGCCGCGCAGATGGGCGCGATCGAGTTTCACATCTGGGGCGCGCGCACTGACCGGCTGGAGCGGCCTGACCGCATGGTGTTCGATCTCGACCCGGACGAGGGGCTGGATTGGAACGATGTGCGCGGCGCGGCCTTTGACATGCGGGACCGGCTGACCGACCTCGGCCTCGCCTCGGTGCCGATGGTGACGGGCGGCAAGGGCGTGCATGTCTGCCTGCACCTGCGGCGCAGCCATGGCTGGGACGTGGTCAAGGGCTTTGCCAAGACGCTGGCGCATGTCATCGCCGAGGCCGAGCCTGACCGCTACACCGCCACCATGTCCAAGGCGAAACGCAAGCGGCGCATCTTCATCGACTGGTTGCGCAACGAGCGCGGCCAGACGGCCATCGCGCCCTATTCCCTGCGCGCGCGCCCCGGCGCCCCGGTCGCCGTGCCGGTGACGTGGGAGGAACTGAAGAAGCTGGATGCGCCGAACGGCTTTACCATGGGCGACATGCGCGAACGCCTGGAAGATCCGTGCCCCTGGCTCGAAGCTGGGGATGACCTGCAAACGCTGACCCAAGACACGGTAGCGCGGCTGGAAAAGTGGAGCGCGGACAGCCAGGGGTGAACAGCGTCGAAGAGGCTGTCGACGATAGCGATCTCTGACCTGAACGCCTGGTTTCTTACCTGCGCCCGGCGGCGAATCCGGGCCCACGCCTGTCACGACCGTTGCTTTCGCGCCGGGCGCGCGTCACGATAGATTCCGGACGACACCGCAACAGGGACGCTAGACGCCGGATTCATGCGAGACCGAAGATTCGGCCGCAGACGGCGCGGCCGACGGCGCGAACTGCGCTTCAACCGGCGTCGCGGGAACGCAAACAGGGAAGAAGAAAGATGGCAAAACAACCGAAACTGAAGGGATTGACCGATATTTTCCTGTTCCTGCGCCGGAACAAGACGCCGATCTACATCGTCACGCCCACGCCCTTCAGCCTGCTGGGGCTCGACCAGTGGGTCGGCAACCTCACCTTCGTCAACTATTTCGACATCTTCGACGGCGCGCACCCGCGGGTGTTCTGCCCGCCCGCGGGCGGCGCGCCCGAGTTCCAATCGATGGAGGACGTGGCCAACTACCTCGTCTCGAACAAGCAGTTTCGCACGCTGGCCAAGTCGCGCCGGCCCGGCAAGGCGATCTTCGTCATGCTGGACGAGGAGACCGAGAAGCTGTGCGGCAAGATCGATCTCGACATCGCCCTGCCGCCGGTGGCGCTGCGCAACCGCCTCGACAGCAAGATCGAGACGACGCGCCTGGGCAACGAGGCGGGCGTGCCGAGCGCGCCCAACGTGCTGGGCGAGGCGAACACCTATGAAGAGCTGACGAAACTGGCCGACAGCGCCGGGCTCGGCCCGGACCTCGTGGTGCAGACGCCTTATGGCGACAGCGGCCGCACGACCTTCTTCATCAAATCCGAAAAGGACTGGGACCGCTACAAGGCGAAGATCGTCGATCAGCAGTTGAAGGTCATGAAACGGCTCAACCACCTGCCCGGCACCGTCGAAGGAGTGGCGACGCGGGTCGGCACGCTGGTCGGCCCGGTGATGACCGACATCACCGGCTTTGAGGAGATCACACCCTACAAGGGCGGCTGGTGCGGCAATGACGTGTCGCCCTCGATCCTGCCCGACGGCGTGCCCGAGAAGGTGCGCGAGATGACGCGGAAATTCGGCGACCGGCTCTACGAGGAGGGGTATAAGGGCGTTTTCTGCGTGGATTTCCTGCTCGATACCGACACCAACGATGTCTACCTGGGTGAGCTGAACCCGCGCGTCTCGGGCGCCACGCCGCCTTCGTTCCTGATCACCTCCACCTATGGCGGCTGCCCGTCATTCATCTTTCACCTGCTCGAATTCATGGATGTCGACTACGAGGTCGACCCCGAGGAGATCCAGGCGCGCTGGAACGATTACGACCACTGGACGCAGCTCATCTTCAAGGACACGCGCGACGAGGTTGGACTCATCACCCGGGCGCCGCAGTCGGGCATTTGGCGGCTGGACGAGGATGACGAGGTGGAATTCGTCCGCCCGGCGCTCAACATCCCCTCGATCGGCGACGAGGACGAGGCGTTCTACCTGCGGGTCTATGGCGTGGGCGAATACACCTATCACGGGGCCGACCTGGGCTGCCTGCTGGCGCGCGGCCGGATGCAGAGCGACAAGCGCGAGCTGCTGGAACGCGCGCGGCTCTGGAACGCCGGCATAAAGGCGCAATTCCATACCGTGCCCATCCAGCCCACCGAGCATCCCGAAATCCCCGAGGACATCTCCGAAGGCAAGTGGTTCTGAGCAACCCGACGCGCCGCGCTACTTCAGGTTCGGCCCGCCCAGCGGGCCGTCGCCCGGATCCTCGACCGGGTCGAGATCATTGCGCACCCAGAAGAAGCGGAACGACATCGAGCGCAGCCACGTCTCCAGCCGGTCGAGGCTGGACCATTCGCGACGCAGCCCGCGCGCGCTGAACACCTGCGCCCATTCGCCGCCGATCTTGAAATAGACGGTCCAGGTATTGGGGTTGCGCGTCGGATCGGCGAAACCGCCGCCCACCACCTCGCGCGGAGAGCGCACGGCGACCGGGTAATCCTGGATCAGCCCCTGTGCGACCAGCGGCTGGATCTCGGTCTGCCGGATGATGCGGCTGGGTAGTTGTGTTTCGGTCATGATCGTCTCTCGGTCGTCGAAGATACCTTGACAATGACGCATGCCGGCACCAAGTCTGCGGACACTATGGTACATACTGTTGCCGGTCCTGCGACGCAATGGGGCGTGAACGCGCACCCCGAGGAAAAAAGTTGAAACCCATCGAACTCAGTTTCCGAAGCCTGAGCGAGTCCGCCGTCGGAAACGTGTGGAAACAGGTCTTTGGCCACGGCTGGCCGGGCTGGAAGGCCTGGTATCTGGGCCGTCTGGGCGACGAACCCGCCCCGGTCGAGAAATGCCGCCGCATGCTGCGCGACTTCATGCCGGGAATGGAGCACAGCTGGGACGCCTGGGTGTCTTCGGTTGGCGGAGACGAGGATGTCGCGCGTTTCCTGTCCTTCTGGACGCCGCCGCGCTACCTGGTGAATTGCAGCCAGGCCGCCGGCGTCGACGCCCAGGGGCCCTGGCTGATCCGCAACTACGACCTCGACCCAATGCTGAACGAAACCACGCTCTTGCGCAGCGCCTGGCGGGGGTACCGCGTGATGGGAATGGTCGAGGGCATGGCGGGGCTCTCGGACGGGATGAACGAAGCTGGGCTTGCGCTGTCGCTGAGCTTCGGCGGAAGGATCGAACGCGGACGGGGCTTCGGCATCCCGCTGATCATGCGCTACGTGCTGGAGACCTGCCGCGACTGCCAGGACGCGCTGGACGCGCTGCGCGGCATTCCCTGCCACATGTCCTACAACGTGACCGCGATCGACCGCGCCGGGCGGGTGGAGAACCTGATGCTGGCGCCCGACCGCCCATTGATCCGGCGCGACGATTGCTGGGCCACCAACCACCAGCTGGGCGTGGAATGGCCGCACCACGGACGGCTGACCGGCACCGTCGAGCGCGGCGCGCGGCTGGACGATCTGCTGAAGGGCGAGACGTCCGGCGCCGACGCCATGCTGCGCGCCTTCCTTGCGCCACCGCTCTTTTCCACAGGCTACGACAGGGGATTCGGCACCGTCTATACCGCGCTCTACCGCCCCGCCACGGGCAGCGTCACGCTGGCCTGGGCGGATGGGGAGCGCCATGTCTGGCGGCTCGACGATTTTCCGGCCCGCGCGCTCGACGTGACCTATCGCGCCGCCGGCTCGGCGGCCTGCGCCGCCGATGCGCCGGCGCGCCCTTTCAGCGGTGAAGATCGCCGCCTACACGCCATCGCCGCGCGCAACACGCTCGAACGGCGCGAGGGCTGGACCAATATCAACCCCCTGCCGGACAGCAGGACCGAGACAGGAGAAACTGCATGACACATATGGCCGTTGCCGGAATCCAGATGCATATCGGCATGCGCAGCAACCTCGCGGAGATGGAGCGCAGGCTGGACCTGCTGATGTATCTCTACCCCTGGGTCGAAATGGTGGTGTTCAGCGAACTCGCCGCCGACGGTCCCAGCCCCGCATCGGCGCAGCCGGTGGGCGGGCCCAATGAGTTGGCCTTCGCCAAGATGGCGCGCAAGCACAAGCTCTGGCTGGTCGCGGGATCCTACTTTGAAAAGAGGGACGGCGCGATCTACAACACGACGCCGGTTCTCAACCCCGAGGGCGAGATCGTCACGCGCTACCGCAAGATGTTCCCCTTCGCGCCCTACGAGGACGCCACCGCCCCGGGCGACGAGTTCTGCGTTTTCGACGTGCCCGACGTCGGCCGGTTCGGCGTGTCGATCTGCTATGACCTGTGGTTCCCCGAAGTGACCCGCACGCTGACCTCGATGGGCGCCGAAGTGATCCTCAACCCGGTGCTGGCGCATTTCGTGGACCGCCCGGCGGACCTTGCGATCGCGCGCGCCACGGGCGCGATGTTCCAGTGCTATGTCTTTCATATCAACGGGCTGCTCGCCGGCGGCAACGGGTATTCGCAGGTCATAGACCCGATGGGTCAGGTCCTGCATGACGGCAGCACCCAGGACGAACTGATACCGATCGAGGTGGATTTCGGCCTCGTGCGCCGCCAGCGCGAGCGCGGTATCAAGAATATGGGCCAGCCGCTCAAGAGCTTCCGCGACAGCAAGATGCGTTTCGGCGTTTACGGGCCGGAATTCGATCGCAGCTACCTTGACAGCCTGGGCCCGCTGCAACGCCCGGGCCGCGCCAACGCCGAGCCGGCCGTCGCGCCGGAGCCCCAGCCTGCACCCCTGCAGAGCCCCGCTGCCCCCGAGGCCGGCGCGGGCGAACCGCCGGCGAACCGCCCGGCATTGACAGAAGATCTTTGACAAAAGGATGATCTCATGACGACGAAGACCCAGAAGGTCGCGCCGATCCCGCGCGGCTTCCGCTCGCTGACCCCGCATGTGCTGGTGGCTGACGTAAGCGCCGCCGCGGCTCTCTACCAGCGCGCATTCGGCGCTGTCGAGGTGGCCGTGGAAACCGCGCCGGGCGCCGACCGCGTGGCGTTCGCGCATCTGCGCATCGGCAATTCCGCCCTGACGCTGGGGCAGGGCGACATGCCTGACCCCGGCCAGATCGGCCTGCATCATTATGTCGAGGATTTCGAGGCCGCATGGGACAGCGCCGTGAAGGCCGGCTTCATCGTGATGCAGCCGCCGCACGAAACCTATTGGGGCGACCGCATGGGGATCCTGATCGACCCTATGGGCGTCCGCTGGAGCCTGGCGCAGCGCGTGGCCCGGGTCACCCCCCAGGAACGCGCCGCGCGCGCGCTCGAGGCGGCGGGCTTCCCCGCCGATCCGGCCCCGCTGAATGAACCTGTAATCCCTTCGGACGAGCCGATCGCCGCCGAACGGGGCTGATCCGCCTCCTTGCCGGGGCCGTATCGCGGCGCCTCCGGGATGACCCGGGGGCGCCGATTTCGTTTCGCGTCAATGCAGGCGCGTGGCGGCGCTCAGAACAGCAGGCTCGGCAGCCACAGCGCGATCTGCGGGAAGAGGAACACCAGCGTTAGCCCGAGGATTTGCAGCGCGACAAACGGGATCGCCGCCCAGTAGATGTCGTTCATGGTGATGTCCGGCGGCACCACCGATCGCATGTAGAACAGGTTGTAGCCGAAGGGCGGCGTCAGATAGGCCGACTGCATGCTGAGGATGAACAGCACCGCGAACCACGTCGAATCGAATCCCAGCTCGGTGATGATCGGCACGTAGAGCGGCACGGTGATGAAGACGATGGCGAAGTCGTCGAGGAACATGCCGAGTACGAAATAGGTGACCAGCATGGCGATCACCACGGTGTTGGGCGACAGCTCGAAATCCTCGATCAACTCGCCCACGACCATGCCGGCGCCGACGCCGACATAGATCTTGGAAAAGAAAACCGCGGCGATGGTGATCCACATCAGCATTCCCATCAGCTTGGCGGTGGATAGCATCACATAGCGCAGCATGTCCCAACTGAGCCGGCGCTGCAGCCCGGCGATCAGCAGCGCGCCGAAGGCGCCGATGGCGGACGCCTCGGAGGGCGAGGTGACGCCGCCGATGATGCAGCCCAGCACCGTCACGATCAGCAGGCCCGGCGCGATCAGGAAGCGCAGCGACTTGATCTTCTCGACCGCGCTGAACTGTTCCTCGGCGGGCGGACCGAGGCGCGGATCGATGCGGCAGCGGATCAGGATGTAGCAGATGTAGATCCCCGCCAGCATAAGCCCCGGCATCAGCCCCGCGGCGAACAGCTTGCCCACCGAATCGCGCGACAGGAAGGCGTAGATGATCATCAGCACGCTGGGCGGGATGAGAAACCCGAGCGCCCCGCCGGCCATGATCGTCCCTGTCACCAGACGCTTGTCGTAGCCGCGTTTCAGCATGGCGGGCAGGGCGATGATGCCGAGACTCACGGTAGCGGCGCCCGAAACGCCGGCCATGGCGGCGATGAGCGCGCAGATCACCACCGTTCCGATGCCCAGCCCCCCGGGCAGGCGGCCCATCAGCTTGTGGATCATCTCGAACAGGTCGTCGGTGATGCCCGAGCGTTGCAGCACCAGCCCCATGAAAATGAACATAGGCAGCGCCACCAGCAGGAAATTGTCCATCGCGCCGTAGGTGGCGGAGATCAGCAGGTCCAGCCCGCCATGGCCGAAGATCATGTAGGCGCTGCCCATGCCGCTGATCAGCAGCGCCCAGGCCAGCGGCGCGCCAAGCGCCATCAGCGCCAGCATCGACAGGAACATGATGCTGGTGATGGTCAGCGGATCGAGGTCTTGCATCTGGGTGTTTCCCTGTCTTGGATCCGGCTCCGGGGTCTGCAGCCCGGCTCAGCGTTGCGGCGGATGATCGTCGCCCACCATCTCTTCGGCATCCGCGTCGAGCAATTCCGGCAGCAGCTCGGGATCGATGTCCGAGGCGCTTTCGCCCGTGCGCGGATCGTCGAAATCGACGCCCAGCAGGGTGAGCGCGGCCCGCAGCAGCTCCGCGATGTTCTGCAACAGCACGAGGCCCACGGCGACCGGTATGACGGTCTTGATCGGATAGACGGCGGGCTGCCAGACGCTCTTGTTGGAATATTCGCGCACCGCCCAGCTCTGGGCGGCGAAATCGAAGGCCATCTTGAAGAAAATCGCCAGCACGATCAGCCCGACCGAAAAGATGATGGTGTCGCAAAAGGCCTGGCCGCGCTTGGGCAGCGCGCCCCAGATCACCTCGCTGCGGACATGGCCGCGATGGCGCAGCGTGTAGGTTCCGGCCAGCATGCAGAACGCGCCGTAGAGCATGGTGCTGGTCTCGTGCGCCCATATGGTCGGCGAGTTGAGAAAATAGCGGGCGACGATCTCGATCATCAGGATCCCGATCATCCCCAGCGAAAGCCACATGATGATCTGCCCGACAAGGTCGGACAGACCATCCTGTAGCTTCAGGTAGCGCGTGACCGCCGCCATCAGAGGCGGCCCTGGGCCTTCGCGTTCTCCTCGATGATCTCGATGAGCCTCTTGGCGCGGTCCGAACGGGCGGCCTCCTCGGACCAGACCACGTCCTTGGCGGCCCTGGTCATCGCCTTGGAATCCTCGGCCGGCAGTTCGGAGAACTCGAACACGTCACCCTTCTCGGCGACGGCGGCGTTGTTCTCGTCCAGCCAGTCGTAGATATCCTGCGCATAGACCGCGAGCGCGTCCTCGAGGATCTTCTTGTGCTCGTCGGACAGCTCGGCCCAGGTGTCCTTGTTCGCGAGGTAGCTGTCGGTCCAGCCCGGCATCAGGACGTTGAGATAGGTGTAGTATTTCGCCGTCTCGTTCAGCTTGAGCTGCTCGTACTCCACCGGGCCGCCGTAGATGGCGCCGTCGATCACCCCTGTCGAGAGACCGATATAGAGCTCCTGCGCGGGCAGGAAGACGGTGGGGATGTCGAATTTCTCAAGCACTTTCGCCACGGCGGAAGTGGCGCGGATCTTGCGCGTCTTGAGATCCTCGAGCGAATTCACCGGCTCCTTGGTCAGCAGGTCGTAGTCGTGGCCATAGCCCTTCTGGATGAAATGCGCGCCGGCGTCGCTGTAGGCGTCGGTCAGGATCTGCTGGACCTCTTCCTTGCCGAACAGCTCCTTGGCCTCTTCCACGCTGGTCCAGAACCCCGGCAGCCCCGCGTCGATGTTGCCAATGTCCACCTGGCCCGACCAGTAGCCGCCGGTGCCGTGCACGATGTCCACGGTGCCGGACTTGACCGCGTCGAGCAACTGATCGGTGGGGACCAGTTCGCCGCCGCGGAAATACTGGATGCGCAATTCGCCGTTCGACTTCTCCTTGACCGTATCGCGGAGCTTCTTGGCGATATCGTCGATCTCGGTTCCGTAATAGGTGTGCATGCGCAGCCGCGTGGTGTCCGCGGTCGCCGCGCTCGCCAGGCCGAGCGCCGCCCCAGTCATCGCCGCGAGCGCCGCGCGACGGGACAGAAATCCGTTGAGCATGTGAAATCTCCTCCACTGTTCGGAAGACCGGCCGACACCCGCATTCATCCTGCGGTTGTTCGACTCCTCCATCTTTTCCCGCACCGAAGCGACGGGCGGCCCCGAGGTTAGCGCAGATTTTGCGGACGATGCAAGCGCTTATCGGCGTCCGATGCGGGCGCGAAAGACGGTCGTATTCGACAGCCGCCGGCAACGCAGAGGCTGCATCCCGATGCCGGGGTCGCCCGGGACGGGGACGTGCGCGACGCCAAGGCTGCGAGACGTCGTCTGACAAGGCTGATCGACCGGTGAACCCCCGGGCGTCTTCATGGATAGGCCACGATGCTGTGGGGCTGAACCGGCTCAATATCGCGGGTTTGCGAGGAGCAAATCGAGGTGGCTCAGCTTTGCCCTCGCAAACCTTTCAGCCACGTCTTCTTCTGCGCAGCCCCGGAGCTTTCGCCGCCCGGCGCCTCTGGTGGATTGGACACGTCCGAGCCATTTTCCAGCCCGTCCTTCAGGCGGGCGAAGAACTGATCCGCCATTTTCTTGGCGAATCCTTCGATCAGGCGGTTCCCAAGTTGCGCCAGTTTGCCGCCAACCTTGGCTTCGACCTCGTAACTTAGAAGCGTGCCGCCCTCGGGGCTTGGGTCGAGCACCACATTTGCTGCGCCCTTGGCGAAACCGGCGACACCGCCCTTGCCCTCGCCGGCCAGGGTCATCGATCTGTTCTCGACCATATCGGACATGGTCACATGCCCCGTGAATGTGGCCTTGACCGGCCCGACCTTCTGAACCACCGTCGCGGTATACCCGTCCTGCGGAGTGCCGGTGACCTCGGTGGCGCCCGCGATACAGGCCTTCAGCGTCTCGGGATCCTGGATCGCGGCATAGACGATGGCCGGGGCGGCCTGGATTTCACGAGTATCGCTCATCTGCATGGCATGAAGTCCTCTGGGAGAAGGGAAAGGCGTGATCGTCGGTCAGGATGTGCGGGGTGTCGCCCTTGCCGCGTTGATGGCGCTCCAGATCCTGTCAGGTGTTGCCGGCATGTCGATGCTGTCGACGCCAACGGGCCGCAACGCGTCTATGACCGCATTGATGATTGCTGGCGGAACGCCGACCGAGCCGACCTCGGCGCATCCTTTCGACCCCAACGGATTATGCGTGCAGAGCGTTTCGTGGGTCGAAACCTCGAAAATCGGCATGTCGGCGGCGCGCGGCATGGCGTAATCCATGAAGGACGCGCTGAGCAACTGGCCCGTTTCATTATCGTAGCGCGTGGATTCAAGCAGCGCCTGGCCGATCCCCTGCGCCAGCCCGCCGTGCAACTGACCGTGCACGACCATTGGATTGATGACGCGCCCGACATCGTCCACCGCCACCACGCGCAGAATCTGCACAGTGCCCAGGTCCGGGTCGATCTCAAGTTCGCAGATGTGGCAGCCGCCGGGATAGGTCCAGTTTTCCGGATCGTAATAGGCCGTTGCCGTCAGTCCCGGTTCGATCTCGTCGGTCGGGAAATCGGCCGCCAGATATGCCTTGCCACACAACTCGTCGAAGGGAACGACCTGATTAGTGCCCGCGACGGAGAAAACGCCGTCGTGGAATTCTATGTCATTGCGGTTGACATCAAGGCTGTAGGCGAGGATGGATTTTCCCTTTTCGATGATCTTGTCCAGCGCCTTGACGATCGCCGTGCCGCCGATGACCAACGAACGTGACGCAGCGGTGCCGCGCCCGTAATGCACGCGATCCGTGTCGCCCTGAACGAAAGCCACCTTGTCATAGGCGATGCCCAGCTTGTCGCAGACCAGTTGCGGAAAGGTCGTCTCATGGCTCTGACCGTGGCTATGGGTGCCGCAGAGTATCGTGACTTGCCCCTTGGCCGACACCCGGACCTCGACCGCCTCGAACCGCGCCCCGCGCGCGCCGAGTTGCGCGCTGATGCGAGAGGGAACACCCCCCGCAACCTCGACATAAGTGGACAGGCCCAGACCGCGCAGCTTGCCGTTCTCTGCGGATATCCTGCGGCGTTCCTCAAAGCCAGTATAGTCGATCTTCTCCAGCGCGATATCGAGCGTCGCATGGTGGTCCCCGACATCATAGGTCAGCCCCACCGGGGTTTCATAGGGGAAGGCATCGGGCGGAATGAAATTGCGGCGCCGGATTTCCGCGCGGTCCATGCCGAGGTGGTGGGCGGCCTTGTCGACCAGACGTTCCAGCAGATAGCTGGCCTCGGGGCGCCCCGCCCCGCGATAGGCGTCGACCGGGGTGGTATTGGTGAAGACCACGCGGACGTTGCAGTAGATTTCGGGGATACGGTAGACGCCCGACAGCAACGGAGCGTAGTAGAATGTCGGGATCGCCGTGGCGCCTTGGGACAGATAGGCGCCGACATTCGCGATCGTATCCACCCACAAGCCTTTGAACAGACCATCATCATCCAGCGCCAGCCTGGCCTTGCTGACATGGTCCCGTCCCTGCGCGTCTGTCATGAACCCTTCGGAGCGGTCGCTCGTCCAGCGGATCGGTCGGTCATGGTGCCTTGCGGCCCATGTCACGACCACTTCTTCGGGATAGAGGAAGATCTTGGTTCCGAAGCCGCCTCCCACGTCCGGCGATATGACCCGGAGATCGTGTTCGGGAATATCGAGCACGCCGCCGCACAGCGCGTTCTTGATGGTATGGGGGTTTTGGCTCGTGGTGTAGAGCGTATAGCGACCGCTGGATTTGTCGCGGAAGGCGCGCGCGGCCCGAGGTTCCATCGGGTTGGCGACCAGGCGATTGTTGACGATCTCGATCTCGACGACGTGAGGCGCAGCATCCAGGGTGGCGCGGGTGGCTTCGGAATTCCCGATTTCCCAGTCCGCACAGGTGTTCCGCGCTGCCTCAGGCCAGACCTGCGGCGCGGTATCGGATGGTGCGGCGGCGGTGTCGACGATCGCGTCGAGCTCCTCGTAGTCTATGTCGACGGCCTCTGCGGCATCCTTCGCAAGCGCGGTGCTGTCGGCGATGACGACCGCCACGGGGTCGCCGACATGCCGTACCGTATCGATGCAGAGCGGGAAATGCGGCGGCTCCGCCATCGGGCTGCCGTCCTTGCTATGCAGTAACCAGCCGCAACCGATCGATCCGACGCCGCTCTCCTGCAAGTCGCGCCCGACATAGACTGCATGCACCCCCGGCATCGCTACGGCGGCCGATGTGTCGACCGACGTGATCCTGGCGTGGGCATAGGGGCTGCGCACGAAAATTGCCCGGAGATCCCCGGCTTCACCGAAATCGGCGACATACCGCCCCTTGCCTTTCAGGAAGCGTTCATCCTCGCGCCGCTTGACAGACTTGCCAATCGAAAAGGCATCACTCTTAAACTGTTCCATCTGGCAGGTTCCCTCGACATGGTTATGCGGACCTCGGATGAACGGGCTTCCCTGCGGAATTCCGGGCGCTCATCACTCGATCAGCAGGTTCTCTGCACGCAGTTGTTCCTTGAACTGCGAAAGATCCCCTTCGTAGTCCCAGACCTGTACCGTCTCATGCGGGCAGGCAATGAATATATGATCCTCGGTAAAGGACAAGATACGGTCGATCTTGATCACTTTCTCCACGAACTCGCGCGGTTCGAACTTCTTCGTGCGAAGCTCACCCTGCTCGTCATAGCCGAGGTGAACATGTCTGGGCCGGATACGTGCGACGATGTATTTCATGATGTGTTCCTTCATTGTTGGTAGTGCATCGATTTTGGTTGTCTGATGTCGGCGCCGATGTCGGGGCCGGTCCGGTCAGGGGCTGTTGACCAGATGGCATGAAACGCGCGTTCCGGCGCGCCCCGCGGGTTCCTTGAGGGCGGGTTTCTGCTCGGCGCAAATCGGCATCGCGAAGGGGCAGCGCGACCGGAACCGGCACCCCGACGGGGGATTGATGGCGCTGGGAATATCACCCTCGATGGGCACCCTCTTGCGCCGTGGAACGCTGGGCGGATCGGGTTGGGCAATCGCTGAAAACAGGGCCTGCGTATAGGGATGCAGCGGCTCTTTCCACAGCGCGGCCTTCGGTGCGTCCTCGACGATTTCGCCGAGATACATGACCGCGATCCGGTCCGCCATGTATCCGATGACCGAAAGATCATGCGAAATGAACAGGTAAGCGGCGCCGCTGCTGGTCTGGAGGCGGCGCATCAGGTTGATGATCTGCGCCTGGACCGAAACATCGAGCGCCGAAACCGGCTCATCGCAGACCACGACATTCGGATCCAGCGCTATGGCGCGGGCGATGGCGATCCTCTGGCGCTGCCCGCCCGAGATTTCATGCGGGTAGCGTTCCGCGAAATCGCTGTGCAGGCCGACCTTCTCAATCAGATCATCCACGATCTGCCGCCGCTCCTTGCGGGTCCCGATACCATGGACCGAGAACGGCTCGGTCAGGATCTGGCGGATCGAGCGGCGCGGGTTGAGCGAGGCGAACGGATCCTGAAACACCATCTGAAGGTCGCCCCGCAGCGGGCGCAATTCCTTGCGATTGAGATGTGCGATGTCCCTTTCGCCGTAGCGGATGCTGCCCTCATCGGGTTCATGGAGGCGGATCAATGTCCGCCCCAACGTGGATTTGCCACAGCCCGATTCCCCGACCAGCCCCAGCGTTTCGCCGCGCCGGATGCTCAGATCGATCCCGTCGACAGCGCGCACCACGCCGCCCGCCGTATGATGCAGTTTGGTCAGGTCGCGGGCCTCGATCAGAACGTCGTCGGTCATGACAGGTCTCCTGCATTGATACAGGCGACACCTCGACCGGGCGCGACCTTGACAAAGTCGGGCACCGCCTGCGTGCAGTCCGCGGTCCGGTAAACGCAGCGGTCCGCAAAGGCGCAACCCGGCCCCAGCTTGTCCAGCGGCGGCACGGTGCCTGGGATTTCGACCAGCGGTGCGAACTCGCCGCTGTCGATCTGGGCGTCCGGCCGGGGAACGCTGCCCAAGAGCGCACGGCTGTAGGGGTGTGCCGGCCCTTGGAAGAACGTCTCGGCATCGGCCTCCTCGACCTTGCGCCCGGCATACATGATCATCACGCGCTGCGCCCATTCCGCGACCACCCCGAGGTCATGGGTGATCAGAATGACCCCCATGCCGATCTCGGTCTTGAGATCGTCGATCAGCCTGAGCACCTGCGCTTGTATGGTCACGTCCAGCGCCGTAGTCGGTTCGTCCGCGATCAGCACCTTGGGCCTGCACGCCAGCGCGATGGCGATCACGATCCGCTGCCGCAATCCGCCGGACAGTTGGAAAGGGTAGTGATGCGCGCGCACCGCCGGTTCGGATATCCCGACGAGGTCCATCAGTTCGACGCTGCGCCGTTTCGCGTCGGCGATGCTGATATCCTCATGCTCGAGGATGCTCTCGGCGATCTGATCTCCGACGGTCATCAGCGGATTGAGGCTCGTCATCGGCTCCTGGAAGACCATTGAAATGTCGTTCCCGCGAACCTGGCGCATTTTCACATCTGAAAGTGCGGTCAGATCCTGGTCTCCCAACAGGACCTGGCCGTCTCTCAGGCGCGAGATCTTCTTGGGCAGCAGTCGCAGGACCGAATGGGCCAACATGCTCTTGCCGCAGCCGGATTCCCCGACTACCGCCAGCGTTTCTCCCGGTGCGACCTCCAGATCGACGCCGTTGACGACCGGGAACCAGGTCTTGTCGGACGCAAGGAATTCCGTGCGCAGACCCCTGACGGAGAGGACACTCGAATTTGTCGTCATCGCTTGGACCTCGGATTGAGTGCTTCGTTGAAGGCGTCACCAAGCAGGTTGATCGCCAGCACGGTGAACAGGATGGCGAGGCCGGGAATGGTGACCATCCACCACGCCGTGCGGATCGCGGCCCGGCCTGCACCGACCATGAAGCCCCATGTCATGATATTGGGATCACCCAGCCCGAGAAAGGACAGGCCGGATTCGAACAGGATAGCGGTCGCCACCATCAGCGATCCCGCGACCACTACGGTCGACAGGACGTTGGGGAGGACCTGCACGATCAGGATCCTGATATCGCTCATCCCAAGGGCGACGCAGGCTTCGATATATTCTAGGTTCACCGTTTTCTTGACTTCGGCGCGCACCAACCGCGCGAGCGGCGCCCAGGACACGATGGCGATCGCACCGATAACGTTCGGCAGGGTCGGCCCGAGAATGGCGACGATGACGATCGCACCGATGAAGGTGGGAATGGTCTGGAAGAATTCAGTCACGCGCATCATCAGGGTATCCACCCAGCCGCCGTAGTAGCCCGCTAGCCCCCCGATCACCGTCCCCAGCAGGACGATGATAAAGGTGGCGACCAGCCCGACCAGCAGCGAAATCCGCGCGCCATATGCGATGCCCGCGGCGATGTCGCGGCCCAGCATATCGGTGCCGAAAATGAACTCGCCGAAGGGCGGCATGAAGGGATTGCCGACCATTTCAAACGGTCCGTCGGGATAGATCACCGGCGCGAAGATCGCCAAAATGACGATGATACCGAGGATAACCAGGCTGATCACGCCCGACACGTTCGTGAGGATCTTCCGCGGCACCGAATTCTTGCTCAGCAAATCAGCCATTGCGCGTCTTGCTCCTCAGTTGAATTCGCGGGTCGACCATCGTGTAGATCACGTCGACGATGGCATTGGTGATCACCACCAGGATGGAACTAAGAAAGAAAATCCCCAGCAATAGATTGAGATCGCGTGCGAAAAGGGATTCGAATGCCAACAGGCCGAGCCCGGGCCAGCCAAAGACGGATTCGATGATCACCGATCCACCCAGCATCGCCGAGACCTGCACCCCGGCCATCGTCAGGACAGGCATGATCGCGTTGCGCAAGGCGTGTTTCTGCACGATCCGGCCTTCGCTGATTCCCTTGGCTCGGGCGGTCTTGATGAAATCCTGGCCCAGCGTCTCGAGCATCGAGGCGCGCATGAGGCGCGTGTAGAGCGCCATATAGAAGAACGACAGCGACAGCGCCGGCAGCACCAGGTGATGCGCGACATCCACCGCGCTGTCCCAGAAACCCATAGGTGCGCCGATCGTCGCCATCCCGCTGGTCGGGAACCACCCGAGGTTCAGCGAAAAGACGATGATCAACATCAGGCCGACCCAGAACAGCGGCGTCGCGTAAGAGACGATCGCGAGGATCATGATCATGTTGCTCAGGAACGTGCCGTCCCGGATCGCGGCGATGGCCCCGAGAAGTATTCCGAACCCGACCGACAGCACCATCGACGCCCCCATCAGCAGGGCAGTGGCGCCAAGACGTTCGACAATCAGCGCCGAAACTTCGCGGCCATGGCGGAAGGAGTAGCCCAGGTCGAAGAACACCAAATTCTTCATGTAGCTCAAGAATTGGACGTAAAGCGGCTGGTCCAATCCGAACTGTTGCCGAATCTGGCGCATGTATTCCTCGGTCGCGGCGCCGGACTCACCCGCAAGCACCTGCGCCGCATCACCCGGCGCGAGCCGGACGAGAAAGAAGTTCACGACCACGATCGCGAAGATGATCGGCAGACCGTGCAAGACACGGCTAAACACATATCTGATCCGTGCGCCCCACATCATCCCGTCCCTTCATTGTTATTCCAGCGCAGCACCGGCCAATGACTGATGGCCGGTGCTGCAGTGCGTGGTTATTCGGAGACCCACATATCGTAGACGCCATCGCGAATTCCGAGCGGCGACGTGATCAGGTTCTGCACCCGGTCGTTGTTCACCGCCACGAGGTCCATCTCCATCAACCAGATCAGGGGGCTGTCCTCGACCAGCTGGCGTTGGAGGTTGTGGAAAATCTCGTTCCGCTTTTCAGGATCGGCCTCGGTTTGCGCTGCTTCCCACAGGGCGTCGGCTTCGGGACTGCTGTAGCCGGAAGCGTTCCCATAGGGCACCTTGGGGTTGATCATCTGCGACCAGGTATTGCGCTGCACGCCAAGCGTCGGATCCGCCATGCCGATATACCACGAAGAAGTCATGTCGAAATCGTACTCGCCATGCACCATCCGCACGAAGGTCGGATAATCACGATTGCGAAGCTCAACCTCGATGCCGACTTTCGAAAGCGCCTGCTTGAGATACTCACCCATGCGACGCCAGTCTTCGCCGAACGGGCCGATATCATGCACGATCTTCAAGCGGACGCCGTCTTCGTCGGGGGTATAGCCGGCTTCGTCGAGGAGCCTTTTGGCGATGTCGAGACGGTCCTCGACCGTGAAGTCGACAACCCCCTCCTTGGTGAACACACCGCTTCCCTCAAGCGCCGAGGAGATCGGACCGACGGCAGGTTTGCCGAAGCCATACCAGATTCGGTCGGTCAGGAACTGGCGATCGATCGCGTAGGCGACGGCCTGGCGCACGCGCTTGTCGTCGAACGGCGCGCGCCGGTTGTTCAGCTCAAGCAGCATCATCGGGGTGATGGCCTCGTAGCCGCCGGGCGTGATGGAGATGTTCGACAGGCCTTCCAGACGCCGCATCTCGACAGGGTTGATCGAGCCGAACGTGGCGACATCGATCTCACCGCTTTCGATTCCGGCGGCCCGCGTCGCCGCGTCGGCGATGAAGCGGAAGATGAGACCGTCCAGATAGGGCATGCCCTCTCGCCAGTAATTCTCGTTGCGCTCGAGCCGGATATGGCTGCCCTTCCTCCATTCGACGAACTTGAACGGGCCGGTGCCGATCGGATCGTTGACCGCAGGGTTGTTGCGGAAATCTGTCCCCTCGTAGATGTGGCGCGGGATGATGGGCGCCTCCAGGCTGGACAGCGCGCGCATCAGGGGCACATAGGGATGCTCAAGATGGAACACGGCAGTGTAATCGTCCGGCGTTTCGATGGATTCGAGCGGGCCGAGGTTGCTCTTGCCGCGCGGGTGATGGGACTTGACCACTTCCATCAGCGAGAACTGGACATCGGCCGAGGTAAACGGCTCTCCGTCATGCCAGGTCACGTCATCGCGCAGATTGAACGTCACCGTCTTCCCGTCATCGCTGATGTCCCAGGATGTCGCCAGGGACGGCTGCGGATTGAGGTCCATGTCATATTCGAGCAGACCATCGAAGATCTTGGTGGCCACTTCGTTGGTTACCGGGGCCGAACTCATCGCGTTGGTGAGGATCGGCGGCTCGGGCGTCGATGCGATCACGACGGTGCCGCCGCGCTTGGGTTCTGCCGCCACCGGTAGGGCGAGCATGGCCGCACTCGCGAGGCCGGCAATCGCCGCCTTGCAGAGCGCCCTTCTTCTCATGGTAAACATTTCAACCTCCTGTGGTTTTCCAAATAGCCGAGAATTTTCACTATCAATGAAATCGCGATCCGCCGCCGATTCTCGAGAACAATGCCAGGATGCTAAATATTACAGCAAAATCGCATATTTCTCTTCATCGCAGAGCAAGAACGAGTCCTTTGACGTTCCTCGTCGCTCACTATTTTCTCATATGGATATAAATTTCAAGAAAAATATTGTTAATCTGATGATAAATCCTGTATCACCACATGATAAAGGTAGACCATCAGGTATCGAGCCATACCATTACTTACAAGTGATACGACGCCCCATGACCCAGACACAGGACGATTTCAACGCCGAGACCTTGCGCGGCATAGGCGACCGGATACGCGCGCTCAGGACCGGCCGCGGGCTGACGCTCAGCGCACTGTCCAAGCAGAGCCAGGTTTCCGTCGCGATGTTGAGCCACATCGAACGCGGTCGCACATCGCCATCCATCAAGGTGCTCGACCGGCTGCGGATCGCCCTTGGCGTCCCGCTCGCGGATTTCTTCAGCGACGCGGAGCCGCGCACCGGCGAACAGAACGTGGTGACGCGCCGGCACAAGCGCCCTGTGCTGGATTTCGACGCGGTCGGGCTCACGAAGGAGTTGCTGTCGCCCGAACGAAACTCGGAACTGGAATTTTTCCTGCTTAAGCTCGAGCCCGGGGGCAACTCGGGGCCCGAGCCGTTTCACCGTATCGGCGAAAAGTGCGGCATGGTCCTTTCAGGACGATTCGAGTTGATGATCGGGGATCATTATCATGACCTTGAAGCCGGTGACGCCTTTCAGTTCGATAGCAGCCAGCCCCATTCGTTTCGCAATCTGGCCGAGGGTGAGACCCAGATCATCTGGGTGATCCGGTCGCGCGAGATCGGATGAGGTCAGGAAAGACGGCACCATAGCAGGAAGCGAGAGGCGCACATGAACAAGCTAAGCATGACCGTGAACGGCAAGCCGGTGACGGGCGAGGTCGAGGGGCGCAAGCTTCTGGTCGAGTTTCTGCGCGAGGACCTCGGGCTGACCGGCACACACGTGGGTTGCGACACCAGCCAATGCGGCGCCTGCGTGGTGCACGTGAACGGAAAGGCCGTGAAATCCTGCACCATGTTCGCCCTGGAGGCCGAGAACGCCGATGTCGCCACCATAGAAGGTCAGGCCGCCGAGGATGGGACGCTGAACACGATCCAACAGGCGTTTCAGGACCATCACGGGCTGCAATGCGGCTACTGCACTCCGGGCATGGTCATGAGCGCAGCGGCATTGCTGCGCGACAACCCCAGGCCGGACGCCGACGAGATTCGCGAATATCTTGCGGGGAATCTCTGCCGCTGCACGGGGTATCACAACATCATCCGCGCCATCCTCGCCGCCTCCGGGCAGGAGGTCGCGCCGCTCGCAGCCGAGTGACAGGGCCGAAGAGACGCAGACAATCCGCTGTTTCACGTTTGACCGATGGAGAGAAGTGAGATGTACGATTTCGAGTTCGACCGACCCCGAACCATTGCGGAGGCCGTCGATGCGCTCAGGCAGGAGGACGCGCAAGCGCTGGGAGGTGGGCAAACCCTGATCCCGACGATGAAACAACGCCTCGCGATGCCGTCGCGGCTCGTATCCGTGCGGGAGATCGCGGAGATGCGTTTTGTCAGGCCCGCTGACGGGATGATCTGCATCGGCGGCGCGACGGCGCACGCCACGGTTGCCGCGGAGGTTGCCGCAGTCTTTCCCGCCCTGGCCGCTCTGGCAGGGCAAATAGGCGACCCTGCCGTCCGAAACCGGGGAACGATCGGCGGCAGTCTGGCCAACAACGATCCCAGCGCCTGCTATCCGGCTGCCGTTCTGGCGAGCGACGCCATCATCGCGACCGATCGGCGGGAAATCGCGGCAGACGACTATTTCCAGGGGATGTTCACGACGGCGCTGGATGAAGGCGAACTGATCACCGAAATCCGGTTTCCCGTGCCCGAGCGCGCAAACTACCAGAAGTTCGAGCAACCTGCCTCGCGGTTCGCACTGGTCGGGGTCTTTGTCGCACAACGCGCGGGCGGCGTCCGAGTGGCTGTGACGGGTGCGTCGGATGACGGCGTCTACCGCTGGGTCGAGGCCGAAGAGGCCCTTACGCAGCGGTTCCATGGCGACGCCATCAAGGGGATTACCGTGCCTGAGGACGGCATGATTTCGGATCTGCACGGGTCTGCAGCCTACCGCGCACATCTGGTCGCTGTTCTGACAGCGCAAGCCGTCGCCGCCGCAGGCTAGCATCTTTGCGGATGGGTGGATGTCATTGCCCGGACGTCATGCCCGCAATCCCTGCGGGCTGCGAGGAAAAGACATGAAGACCGAATTGCATAACCCGTTGCCCTTCCCTGACGCCGAGTATCAGCAGCGTGTTGCGAAGATCAGAGCGCAGATGCGCGAACGCGGCCTCGATGCGCTGCTTATCTGCGTGCCACAAAACTATTACTACCTGACCGGGTTCCTCACGGGCTGCGCGCATTCGCTCATGTTTCTGGTGCTGCCGCTCAAGGGTGATCCGTTGTGGATCACGCGCAAGACGGAGATGAGCAACGTCCGGGCGCTGGCTCCTCATATGTGGGCGAAACAGGGAATCGGCGTCGCCGACTCCGAGGATCCGATCGCGGTCTTGGCCCAAAGCCTGCGGGACATGGGATTTGATCGGGCGCGGCTCGGAATCGAAAAGGCGGCGCTGTTCTTCACCATCGCGCAATATGAACAACTGACGGCGTTGCTTCCCGACGCGACGTTCCACGATATCACTGGTCTGATCGAGTACGAAAGACAGGTGAAAAGCGACCGCGAGCTCGACCATATGCGCCGGGCCGGCGCAATCACCAGCCGGGCGATCGAGGCGGGTTATAATCTGCTGAAGGAGGGAGTAACGGATTCGGATCTCGTGGCGGCGATGCTGTCCCGCGCCATTCACGACGGCGGTGACCGGATGGGAATGCTGCCGTTCGTTTCGGCAGGGTCGCGCAGCTACTGCGCCCACGCTTCCTGGATCGGCGCGCCGATCGGGCGAGGAGAGATCGTGAACGCGGAAATGGCGGGCGCCTACAGGGCCTACCATGTTCCGGTCTTCCGCGTTTTCTCCATCGGCCAACCCTCCGACGCCGTCCTGCGGATGCAGGAGGCGTCCGAAGCCGGACTGCACGCCGGATTGGAGGGAATTCGCGTCGGGATGACATCGCACGAGGCCGACCGCGTCGTGCGCAGCGCGATCGAACGGAAAGGCTACGGCGAGAATTTCGTCGTGCGGGCGGCCTACGGCCTGGGGGTGGCTGTCGCACCCGGCTGGGGCGAGCCCGCCGTCATGCAGATCATGCCCGAGGACCAGCGGGTCCTGGCGCCCGGCATGTGCTTTCACCTCGTACCCGCGATCTATGTCGAGGGCGTCGGCTGTGTCTGTTGTAGTATGCCGCTGATCATGACCGAGACCGGCATCGAGCGCCTTACCGATCTGGAGCCGAAGCTCTTCGTCAAGTAAGACGCCCCTCGCAGTTGGACACCGTTTACCCCGAAGGGGGCAAACGGCGAATTTGCGGCCTCTCTCATTTCGGGCTGAGATAATCCAGCGCGCTCAGGGTATGCACCCGAACTACATGCAGGAAATCCTCGATCACAGCGGATTCATTGGGGGCGCTGACGTTGCGGGGCGAGGTTCCGTAGACGAGCGCGGGCACGCCGCGTTCGCGCCAGAACCGGCAATCGGAGGCCGCAACCATCGGAATGCGCACCGGTTCATCGTAGCCAAGCGCCGTGACGTTCGCAGACAGCAGCTCTGCCATTTCATGTTCGGGATCCGAGTAGAGCGCGGGGCCACCGATGATGTCGCTGATCGTGGCCTCTGGATGGGCGTCGACGATATCTTGCACCATTTTGAGGACGTCGTCCCGCTCGACCCCCCAGGGTATCCGGATATCGACCTCTATCGTGCAATCCGAAGCCACCATGTTGACCTTGGAGCCACCCTTGATGGTTCCGACGTTCAGCACCACGGCGGTGATCGCCTCGTTGGTTCCCTCACCCATCGTTTCGTCGATCACAGCCTGCGTCTTGCGATCTGCCAGCCTGGTCGCGATCTCGGGCGGTAGGTTCTGCTCTACCCTGGTGACGGCTTTCAGCTCGTTCATGATATCGGACATGATGTTGATCGCGCTCGGGCTGAGATGCGCATAGGGGCCGTGCGCCCCGCGCGTTCGAACCTCGATCGTGAACTGCAGAATGCCCTTTTCACCGAACCGGATCGTCTTGACCCCGACCGGCTCACCCGAGAGCAGGCAATCGCCCAACGCCGCGTCGCCGAGTTGCTCCAGAATATACCCGGTGCCCCATCGTCCGCTCGTCTCTTCGTCCGAAACCACCATGAGGGACAACTTTCCGGCCAGCTTGTCGCGAAGGCGGTGCAGGTATCGATAGGCGAAAATCGCCGCCGTCGTCCCACCTTTCATGTCGGCGGCGCCGCGCCCGTGAATGACGCCGTCCTCAATGTCGCCGCTCCAGGGATCGCGGTCCCATGCCTTTTCATTGCCAACGGGAAAGACATCGACATGCCCGTTGAGGACCAGGTGTTTGCCTTCGGCGCCACCATCGAACGAGGCCACCAGGTTGGGCAGGTGCTCCTTCGCCGTGAGCTCGTCGAATGCCAGCCCTTCTTCCTCGAGGAACTTGGAGACCAGGCTCATCACTTCGCGGGTGTCTCCGGGCGGGTTGGGAGATTTTGCGCGGACCAAGTCCTGAAAAAAGCCGATCAGCTTTTGTTCGTCTTCTTCGATCCAGTCGAGAACCTGTTGGCGCAATGATGTCATGGTGTCCTGCCTTACAATGCTGCACCTCAAGTCCGCGTCCATCTTTCTGGATCCACTGGAGGCGCTAAGAAAGTGGATGATGTTATCAATCGTGACATATCATCAAACGAAGCGCAAAGGAAATCACAGGTGGTCAATGCGCAAATTGTGACGTGTGAACCATCGGTAAAGTATGAAAAATTTCATTTTTCTTACTCACTCTGTTGACAGAGACAAAAAAATAATCGGTAATCGGTGCAACAGGGACGAAACAGGTGATATGTTATGACTCGCGCCGAAACTTCGACGAAATCGCGCGGGGTCGAAGTCGCAAAGCCGTGGATCCTGCTTTCGCCATCCCTTGTAATACTGTTTTGTTTCATGGTCTTGCCCATGACGATCATGGGCGCGTTCACTCTGTTCCTCTATGTCGACATAGGGGTCGACGCTCCTGATCTGGGGCTGCGGAACTGGAATGTGTTCTTTACGGATCCGTACTATCACTACGCAGTCTGGAAAACCGCGCGAGTCGCCCTGATCACCACCGTGGTCTGCGTGGTGGTCGGCTACGTGCCCGCCTATGTCATCGCGACGACACGCTCGCGGCATCGCTGGTTGCTCATGCTGCTGCTGCTGCTGCCATTCTGGATCAGCTTCGTCATCAGAACGATGTCGTGGATACATGTGCTGGGGGCGCATGGTGCGGTCAACACGTTCCTGATGTGGATCGGATTGATCGACGCCCCGCTCGAAATGCTCTACACCGAAGGCGCGGTGATCATGGGATTGGTCCACTTCCTGATGCCGTTCGCCATCCTCAATATCTTTGTTTCCATCGAGTCGAGCGACCGCAGCCTGGTTGCCGTGGCGCGCACCCTTGGGGCCACGCCGGTCGGCGCCTTCTTCAGCGTCACCCTCCCGCTGTCGATGCCGGGCGTCGCCACGGGCGCGCTCCTGGTCTTTGTGCTCTCGGCCGGCTCCTACGTGACGCCGATCATCCTGGGCGGACCCGACGACTTCTTGTTTGGTAACCTGATCTTCGAAACCATCATGACGCAGTTGAACTGGCCGATGGGGTCGACGCTGGCGATCGCGCTCGCGCTCATCCTGGGCGGGATCATAATGATCTACAGCCGGTATTTCGGCCTCGAACGTCTCACGAAGGGGCTGACATGAGCGAGACCCCGACCAAGAGAGAGCTGCGCCAGTGGGGGGATTACCTACTGAACGGCTTCACGTTTCTTGTCTACGTGTTCATGTTCGCGCCAATCATCGTGGTGATCCTGCTTTCCTTCAACTCGTCGGAATTCGGCTCGTTTCCGATCGAAGGGCTGTCGTTGCGCTGGTTCGAGAAACTGCTCGCAAACGAGGTCATCATCCGGGCATTCCTGACGTCGGCCTCGCTGGGCATCCTGACGGCGCTGATCGGCACTCTGGTTGCGATGATGAGCGCAATGGCGCTCGTGCGGTATCGCGTGCCGGGGCGCAAACTCTTCAGCAGCCTGACCATCGCGCCGCTTCTCATCCCCGAAACCGCGCTTGCCGTTGGGTTGCTTCTATTGTTGCGTTCGCTCGGCCTGCCGCGCACCTACATGCTGCTGCTGATCGGGCACGTCCTGATCACGCTGCCCTTTGCCTTCCTGGTCATCCAGGCCCGTCTTTCCGGGCTCGGCAGAACTTATGAGGAAGCCGCCTCAAGCCTTGGCGCAAATGCGTTGACAGTCTTTCGGGAAATCACCCTGCCGCTGACTGCGCCCGCACTTGTCGCGGCGCTACTATTCGCCTTCACCATTTCGTTCGACAACCTCACGGCGTCGCTTTTCTGGCGGCCGAACGGGATCGAGACCGTCCCAACCCAGATCTTCGCCATGCTCAAGGATTCGGTGAGTCCGGAGATCAACGCGCTCGGCACAGTCATGGTCAGCATCACCATCGGCCTTTCACTTCTGGCCGGCGCAATCGGCAGCCGACTGGCGAGTCAGGCCGCCGCAGGCCCCGATAACTAGACCAACGACCATCAACAGCGGAGAAGAAAATGACAAGATACCCAACGACGAACTACCTCGAGGATCTCAGGCAGCGATACAAAGACGGGGATATCGACCGGCGGTCATTCCTGCGGTCGGTTGGTATGGCCGGACTTTCCGTCGGTATTGTCGGCCTGCCCGGCACATCGCTCGCCAAGGAGAAGGTCGACGAGATCAAGTATCATTCATGGGGCGGCGTGGTGCAGGAAGCCATGCGCCGGACGGGCATCGCGTCGTTCGAGGACGCCACCGGCGTCAAGGTGGTCGAGGGCACCTTCGGCCTGGAAGAGGAAGTGCTGGCCAAGGCGCGCGCCGGGCAGCCGGGTGACTACAATATCATCAACTCTGCCGGCAACTCCTGGTACAAGCGGTGGATGGACGCCGGTTTCGGGGTCAAGCTGAATCTGGACAATATTCCCAACGCGAAAAATGTCATGCCAGCGCTGATGCAGCCTTTCTGGGACATTACGCCAGACGGGCTTTCGGCGTTGCCATTCAGCTACGGCAACACCGGGATCGCTTACAACAAGAAGTTCATCAGCGAAGAGCAGGCGCTGGAACAGCGTGAAGGTTTGCTTATCAATCCCGATCTGGCCGACAAGATCAGCGGACACAACGATTTCCAGACCAGGATGTGGGTCGCGGCCCTGCAGTCGGGTCAGAACCCCAACAACATCGAGGATCTCGATGCGGTATGGGCGAAAATTCGTGAAAACCGGAGCTTGGTAAAGAAATACTGGGGCTCGGGCGCCGAGTCGATCGAACTGCTCGCATCGGGCGAAGTCTATGCCAGCGACATCTGGTCTGGACGCGCCACATCGCTGATCGAACGGGATCCAGATTTCGGGTATGTGGATTACTCGAAAGGCTACTGCTGGTGTTCAGATCTTCTTGTTCTCAAGGGATCTCCGGTGGAAGTCTGTGAGGAATTTCTCAACTTCATCCTTGATACGGATGTCATGATCGCCACGGCCGAGGCGCAGCTCTATCCGCCGTCCGTGGATCCGACCAAGGTGGAACTGACTGACAAGATCAGGTCGTTCCCTAATTTCGATCCGACAGGGACCCTCGAACAGTTTGCTTTTTCTGATCCGTTCTACTGGACGAAACACGAAAAGGACTGGAAACCCAAATACGCCCGGATCGAAAAAGGGTTTTGATACGATGAATGCGTCATCATCCCGGGAACAGGGACAACCTGGCACGACGTCGCCGCTCGGAACCGAGCGGCGACATCATGCTCACGAGGCGAATGGCGATCATGTCGTCGAATTGAGGGGCGTCAGCAAACGGTTCGGTAGTGTTACTGCCGTCGAGGATGCCAATCTGGCTCTGCGCGAAGGTACGCTGACAAGCCTTTTGGGCCCGTCGGGATGCGGCAAGACGACGTTGCTGCGGTTGATCGCCGGTCTCGAAAATTGTTCAACCGGGACGATTACGATCAAGGGGCGGTCGGTCGACAGGCTGCCGATCCACAAGCGGAACATCGGTCTCGTTTTCCAGAACTACGCCCTGTTCCCGCACAAGACCATCGGCCAGAATATCGCCTTTGGACTGAAACACCGGAAGGTCCCAAAGGCCCTGACGATGGAAAAGGTCAAGCGGGCGCTTGAAATCGTCAGGCTGCCGGGTATCGAGGATCGGTATCCCAACCAGTTGTCGGGCGGTCAGCAACAGCGCGTCGCGCTTGCGCGGGCGGTGGTGTTCGAACCTGATGTCCTGCTGCTGGACGAACCTCTCTCGGCGCTCGACGCGAACCTGCGCGAAGAGATGCGTGTCGAAATCAAGCTTATTCAGCGGGCGCTGGGGGTCACGACCATCCTGGTGACACATGACCAGCAGGAGGCGCTCGCAATGTCCGACGAGATCGTCGTTATGAACCAGGGCAGCATCCAACAGGTCGGCCATCCCAAGGATGTTTACCGCCGCCCCTGCAATCCGTTCGTGGCAGGCTTTCTAGGGCAGGCAAATGTGTTTCCCTGCACCATTATCGGCGGTGTCGAGTCGTCCGGCGATCTGCTGCGGGTGCGGCTCGAGAACGGGATGGAACTGATCGGGGACGCCAGCACTTCTGACGCGACCGCGGCGGCGAAAGAGGCGGGTAAAGCGGCAACGATCGTTATCCGGAGTTCTGAAATCAGCCTGTCGCCGAACGATGTGACAAGTGGTGACGGCAATGCCGCGAAAGGCGTCAATCAGTTCTCGGGCCAGATCGTCGATTCCAGCTATCTTGGCGATGATGCTCATTACCTGGTCAACGCCGGTGATCTCAGCGTGAAGGTCATCTCGCGGTTCGGGCGCAAAATAGGCCAGGATGCCGATCAGATGCTGGACTCTGACGCGCCGGTGGGCATGACCGCCCCCCATGAAGCGTGCCGCATCCTATTTTCCACCTGAAAGGGGCATGATCGTGACTAAAGAAATCGTTTGCTTTCGCAATGCCGACTGGATCGTCGGCTGGGACGACGATCGCGGCACGCATTGCTACTATCGCGACTCGGACCTCGCGTTCAGCGGAGAGAGCATCGTCTTTGCCGGCCCCGGCCGGTATGAAGGGGACTGCGATCGCGAAATTTCGGCTGTCGGTCAATGCCTGATGCCCGGGCTGGTGAACCTGCATACGCATACTGCCTCAATGCCGGCATTCCGGGGCGTCCGCGAAGAAATGGGGAACCCCAACTTCTATTTCAGCGGTGTTTACGAAGGATGGGGTCTTTTCATGCCCCCGGCGGAAACCAGGGGCACGACGACAAGGGCCGCGATCTGCGAAATGCTGCTGAGCGGGGTCACGACCTGTGTGGACATGTCCTACCCGTATCCTGGCTGGATCGATGCCGTTGCCCAATCGGGCATACGTGCATTCGTCTCGCCGCTTTTCGATTCCGCCAAGATAGCGGCCGCCAACGATCACGCCCTTGAATACCGCTGGGCGGAAGATGGCGGCGCAGCGGATTTTGCCGCGGCGGTCGAGCTGCTTGAGATGGTGGATGGCCATGCCAGCGGGCGCCTGTCTGCGATGATGTCACCCATGACAGTCGATGCCTGTACGCCCGAACTGCTACACCAGGCCCACGACATCGCGACCGAACGGAATTGGCCGTATCACCTTCATGCGGGAATGTCGGTGATCGAATTCCACGAGATGGTGAAACGCACCGGACAGACCTCGATCCAATGGGCGCATGATCAAGGTTTGCTTGGTCCCGGCACCATCATCGGGCACGGGGCCGTTCTCGATCACCATTCCTGGGTGCATTGGCATACCAAGGACGACATCGACATTCTGGCGGAGTCCGGCGCGTCGGTTTCGCATTGTCCGGTTGTGCTAAGCCGCTATGGCGTCACCCTGGAAAGTTTCGGCCGCTATCGCAGGGCGGGGATAAATTTAGGGATCGGAACGGACTGTCATCCTCACAACATGCTGGAGGAAATCCGGGAGGCGGCGATCCTCTGCCGCGTTGCAGAACAGCACATGTTTTCCGCGCTGACGGCGGATGTGTTCGATGCGGCGACGGTGGGCGGCGCGAAGGCGCTATTGCGCGACGATATCGGCCGGCTCAGCAAAGGCGCCAAGGCCGATATCGTGGTCGTCGACGTGACCCATCAGATGATGCTGCCACTCTATGATCCGCTGCGCAGTTTGATCTTCAGCGCCTGCGATCGTGCGGTGAAGGACGTCTTTGTCGGTGGGCAACAGGTCGTCGGTGATGGTCAAGTTCTAACGATGAACCATCAACAAATCGCCGAAGGCGTTTCTGAAATCCAGGCGGCGGTCGTGCGCGACATGCCCAACCGCGACCGTAAGAACCGCACGGCCGAAGAAATTGCCCCCAGGACCTACTCTAGCTATGAATCGTGAAGGCAATCGGAGCTAACTGCTGGAAAAAGAGGAAGCTATGTCCGAGCGCGACATGAGGACCGGTAGCGCTCTGGTCGTGCGATCAATGGCTGATGAAGCCTACAATACCATAGAGGTATTGATAATCCGCGGAGAAATTCCTCAAGGAAGCATGATCTCCGAAGTCACGCTCAGCAAGACTCTGGGTATCGGGCGCACACCCGTGCGAGAAGCCTTGCAAAGGTTGGTCCGAGAACGCATGGTCACACCGATCCCGAGACAGGGAATCCGGGTCAATGCGGTAGATATTGACCAGTTTCTCGAGGGTTTGGAAATACGCCGGGAGATTGAGCGGGTTCTTTTCGAGATTATCTCGCGAAAGGCCTGCAGATGGCAACGACGTCTCCTTTTGCGCCTGTCTGAACGCATGGCGCAGGCGGCTGACACCGCCGATATCAATCTCGCGCTGGAAACAGACCGGCAGTTCAAACAGATCCAGATCGAAATATCCGACAATCCGTTTCTTACAATGGCTGTTCGGCCGTTTCACGCGATTAGTCGGCGCGTTTATTTCACAGAGGCTCGGACGCCCGTCAGAAAGCTCGCCACATCGATCTCAGAGATAATGAAGCATTGCGCGCATGGGGACACAGATGCGGCATTATCCACGAATGACAAAATCATCAACGCGCTGATCCGATTCGGAATTCAGAGCCGGGAACGAAGTGCCGCGCGCGCAAACAACAGCCTTTCTCCGGATCCCAAAGTCAATGCCAACGATGTCCAACGACTGTCATCTATTGCGTATAACCAGATCGAGGA
This sequence comes from Roseovarius spongiae, assembly GCF_003651245.1. GTDB lineage: Bacteria > Pseudomonadota > Alphaproteobacteria > Rhodobacterales > Rhodobacteraceae > Roseovarius > Roseovarius spongiae. The sequence goes on along the minus strand of NZ_RAPE01000006.1, from coordinate 147,000 downwards.
CCGGATCATTGCCGGTCGCTACCGCGGCACTGAGAAACTCAGCGAAGGACGGCTTTGCGAAGACCTCGGATTGGGTAGAACGCCGGTGCGAGAGGCCCTTCAGCATCTGGCGGCTCGATCACTCATCACGATTCTTCCGCGGCGAGGTGTCTGCGTTGTCAATTTTGAGAGGCTGGATTTCTCCGGACTGATAGAGGCCCTGAGGCCACTGGAACGGATGTTGGCGCTGCTGGTCTGCCGGAATGCTTCGCCCGCCTTTCGTCGTTATTTGCTGCGAACAAGTGCGCTGTTGAAGTCGCCACGCGACATTTGCCGCTCGGACGTCGCGATACTATTGGATCGCAGGCTGGAAAAGCTACTGGTGAGGGTCGCAGATCAAATGTATCTGCAGGATGCGATAGTTCCGCTGCACAGTTTGCTGCGCGGGTATCTGAACCATGCACAGGTAGGCATTTCTGCGGATATCTTGATCGTTTTCTCAGAGGTTCTGGACGCCGTAGCAACCGGAAAGGAACATGAAGCCCGCCTGAAGGTCGAACAGCTGCTTTCCGAGATCGTCTACGTGGTTCGAGCCGACGTTGACTGAAGCCAAAGTCGGAAGCGCGAGGATCTATCAAAATGCTCCAGCGCGACTAGGTCCGGGAAAATCCGCTGTCGAATGCGAAGAGCGTGACGTCATTGATAGGAGATGCGGCAATCCCCCCGAAATCTGGGAGATGCAGATGAGCGAGAGCGTTCCGATATCATGCACCCTCTGGTCGGATCGGATGCGACCTGTGTCTGGATCAGCTTTGGCGCGCCGTCGGGTAGCAGCACCATACCAGGGCAATGGCCTGCAATCCAATCAGACCTCCAAACGCCAGCAGATAAGACGCAGCCGGATCCGCTTCGCCGGCCCAAGCGAGAAAGACCCCGAGACCGAATTGGATGGTGAAGGTCACGAGGATGACCATGCTGTTCATGAGCGCGTTCGAACTACCGACGCCCTCGGTCGGCTGTGCCCGCGCGACATGCGCGTAAGACAGCGTCACCACGTTGTAGGTCAAGGCAAACAACAACCACGGCAAGAACGACCGATCCGGAGGCAAGATCGCCAACCCGATTTCCGCCAGGATGAAAAGGCACGCACTTCCCAGTATGACATGCTCCAGCTTGAATCCCCGACGCTCCAGTACGAGACTGAGGACCCCGCCGACCGCGGAGCCGACAGTCAGGGATAGCGCCATCATTGCCAAGGTCCACCCTATGGCGTTCGCATCATGACCGGCGACGGCTCGCATCCAGTCGGCAGCCCAAAGCCCCTGCATCGCCGATCCGGTCCCGAAACAAAGCGCCGTTAGCGGAAGATACCGCCACAGACGTCGATTACGCGCGACCATCGAGAGGGTGCGCAGCCGGGTGCGCCAGGACAGCTTGCTAGTTGAAGCGGGGTCGGGCGTGACTGCCGCAATCCCGCCAGCAAGAGCCAACGTCACCACAGCGATCAGCAGAAACATCTGTTGCCAGGTCAGGAACTCAAGCGCGAAATTCACCGGCGCTGTCGCGGCGAGCGCGCCCAGGCCTCCGGCCGCGAGGTAGAGACCGTTCGCCATCGGAACCTTGTCCGCCGATAGCCAGAGCATGGAAACCTGAAAGGCCGACATCAGGCATCCGGCCAGCCCGATTCCGATCAACGTTCGCGCAAGGACCAGGAGCGGAACCGAATCCGTCAGCCCGAATATGGCGATGCCCACCGCGGCAATGCACAGGGTCACGCCTTGTACGCGGCGCGGCCCGTAAGCATCCAGACAGATGCCGATGGGGATTTGCGCCAGACCCACACCAAAGAAGTACGCCGCAGTGAGCAATCCCAGCGATGCAGTGTCCAACCCGAGATCTGCCTCGAGCCTCTCCGAGAGGATTGCATTGACCGTGCGGAAGAAGAGCGAGAGGAAGTAGGCGACGCCGAACAGGACCAACACTACTGGCAGCCGCACCCCATGCGGTGCTGTTTGGTCCGCCCGGGGCATTGGTCAATACACGAGGTTTGGCAGGAAGAGCGCGATTGCCGGAAAGATCGTCAGGATCACCACACCGAGAAGCAGCAACAACCAATAGGGGAACGAAGCATGCGCCGCCTGCATCAGCGTGACCCGATTTCCGGTAATTCCCGAGAGGATATAAAGGTTCATTCCGACCGGAGGGGTCAACATACCGACCTCGATCAGAATCGTCACCACGACACCCAACCAGACCGGATCGAAGCCGACTCCGGTCATGACCGGAAACACGATAGGCAGGGTCATCAGCATCAGTGAAATACCGTCGAAGAAGCACCCCAGAACGAGATAAAACACGCTCACGGCGGCCAGAACCGCGATCGGTCCCATGTTCATCGATTCGATCCAGGTCAGCACTTGCAGCGGCAGGCCGAGAATCGAGATGGCCTGCGCCAGGATCAGGGCCCCGAGGATGACAACTCCGATGGTCACGAAGACCTGAACTGAATCGTTGAACGCCTTCCAGAGTGACCGAAAGGTCAGGTCGCCCCAAAGGAAACCGAGAATGACAGACGCGAGCACGCCAAGGCCAGCCGCCTCGGTCGGGGTGGCGAGCCCCATATAGATTGTGCCCAGCACCGAGAAGATGAGAAATCCGACGGGCCAGATCGGCAGCAGCGTCAGAAACGACCGCCACCATCCGATCCATTTGGCGTCCTCGGGCACGACGCCCTCGCGACGACTGATGACCAGCCAGACATAGGCCATCATCATCAGCGCGAGCATGATTCCCGGCAGTAACCCGGCAAGAAAGAGCTGTCCGATGGACACCTGCTGCGTGGCGCCGAAGATCAGGAGCGCGAGGCTCGGCGGAATCAGCAGGCCAAGTGTTCCTCCGGCGGCGAGCGTTCCGACGACGGTGGCGGGTTCATAACCGCGCTTTTCCAGCTCGGGATAGGCGACCGACCCGATGGCGGCAGCGGTGGATGTGCTTGTCCCCGATACGGCGCCAAACACCGCGCTGACCGCGATGTTGGTGTGAAGAAGTTTTCCCGGAACCTTCATGAAAAGCGGGGCGATCGCCGAATACATCCGCCCGCTGACGCCGCTGACCAACAGGATCTCACCCATGAAGATAAAAAGCGGGACCGCGCTGAGTGTGAATTCGTTGAACACGTTCCAGACGGCGTTGATTGCCAGATCGGTTGCGTCGCCCACGACCACATGCAGGATGGTCATCCCAATCAGCGCCAATCCGATGCCGATAGGCACGCCGATGAGAGCGGTCAGAAAGAAGCCGCCTGCGATGATCGCCCACACCATTATTGCGAACCTCGATGAACGGCGTCGGCCTTGCTCAGGTCATAGGGGATGGCGATGCGGATCAGGGCCGCGAGACCGGCCATGAAGCACGATAGCGGCAGGGCGGCGGTCCAGGGCCAGAGAATGAGCTGGACGCCCGAGCTGCGCGCGTTGAGCGAGATGGTCAACTGCATGTAATCCCAGGTCAGCTTTCCGAACCATATACAGAAAAACAGGATCACCGCATGTGCGAGCCGGTCCAACTGGCGTTGCGCCCATTTGGGCAGAAGGTCCGGAATGATGGTGACGCTGATATGGGAACGCCGCAACGTGCACGCGGGAATGCCGGCAAAGATCATCGCGGTGAATAGCAGGCCGACCAGTTCCTCGGTGAACGAGAACGGAGCGCCGAAGAGATACCGCATGATTGCAGAGAGGGCGACGAAGCCTGACATGGCCACGGCCAGGCCCGCGGCGACCTGCGCGAGCAGGTTGGCGATCGTGTCGGCCCAACGCAAAATTCCTTGCAAGATGACGGCCTCCTTGAAGCGGTTCGGTATCCGGAGCGGAGTGCGAATCGAAAACGGGCCGCGTCAGACGCGGCCCGCCTTTTATGAATGATCTATTCGATGGCCTTGCTCAGTGTTTCGTAGTTCGCCTGAGCGGCTTCGCCATTTTCGTTCGAGATCGCTTTCCATGTTTCCCGCGCGGCATCGACAAATGCCTGCCTGTCCTCTTCCGGGAACGGGTCGAGAAGCGTTCCACCATCCTTTTCGAACTGTTCAAGCGCCTTGGTGTCATTGACGCCGCTCAGGTAGGATTCGAACGACTCCTCCTCAACCTCTGCGGCCGTATCCATGACGACTTGTTGCACTTCCGGCGACAGTTCGTCGAACGCGGATTGCGACACGATCAGGTTGAGAGGATGCAGCACGTAGGGGAAGAGATAGCTGGCGTAGGGTGCAACCTCTTGCAGCGATACCGTCACTGCAAGACCGATGGGATAGACGGCACAGTCGACAACCCCGGTCTGCATGGCGACATATAGGTCATTCTGTCCGATAATCTGCGCTGAGACGCCCAGCTTTTCGAAAACGTCTACGTGGAACTGCTCCCAAACGCGAAGCTTCTTGCTGCGCAGTTCTTCCAGCGTGTTCACCGGCTCCTTGCACATGATGTGCGTATCGCGGACAGCGTGCCCTACGAACCCTAGCAGCTTGATTCCGGCTTCGTCGTAGGTTCCTTCGTAGATGCTCCGCAGATCGGGAAGGATCGTCTTCAGCTTTTCCGGCGAGGATACGACGCCAGCCGGCAATGTGTATGCATATTGCGGCTTGTCGCGCGTCAGGTAGCCCGGGTAGAGGCCCGCCGCCTGGATAATGTTGCCGCGCGGCAGAATGCGCAGCATGTCGGCATCCTTTACGCCTAGGCTGCCACTGTTGAACAACTGGATGTCGAGCGCGTCTCCGGCGCTTTCCGATACGTTATCGGCGAATTTCTGATAGGCCTTCGCCTCGGGCCGGGCCGGAACCCAGACCATGTGCATCTTCCACGTGGTGTCAGCGGCCTTCGCCGGGGCGGGGACAAGAAGTCCCGCACCAGCCACCGCTACCGCTGCGATGGCGGCCTTTAGCGTTATCTTTCTTAGCATTACGTTATCTCCTCCGTTGGTGTTTAAGCTCGTTTCGCCTCATTGACAGGCTCTACGTCGAAAGCCCGTAGAGCTCTCTCGCCTTCTCTGCGCTGACCTTGCCGTTTGCCACATCCGTCCTGACCTGGTCTCGGCAGCGTTCGGAAGGGGGTCCGAAGCCGCCACCGCCGGCAGTCTGGATCAGCACCCGATCGCCCGGGAAAAGACGCGTCACCAGTTTGGATTGGACAATCTCTTCGGTGCCGTCCGCGCGGGTGATGACGGTGCGGGCGGTCATGCCCTCTTCCCCGCCGAATGCACCCGAGGGCGCGCAGAAGTGGCGTTCCCCCCGATGGGTAAAGACAACCTCACCCTCGAGGATCACATATTCGCGGTCGATGCCCAGACCGCCACGCTGACGTCCCGCTCCGCCTGAATCGCACCTCAGGGCGGTTTTGGTGAGCCGGATCGGCGCATCACGTTCGAAGGCTTCGACCGGCATGTTCATGCAGTTGGTGGCATCGGTTTCCACCACGTCGACCCCATCGGATGCGGGTCCGGCGCCGCTGCCTCCGGCGAGCAGTTCGCCGACGACGTAGCGTTTGCCGTCGGTTCCTGTTCCGCCGAACATCAGAGCCAGCATCTCGCCCGCCGCATCGGCGCCCACGACGTCGGGTAGGATCTCGCGCATTGACCCAAGAATGGCTCCTGTGGCGCGCTTGATCGTCGCGGTACGGGAATTGACCGGAGCCGGTTCTACCGGGTTAAGGATGCTCCCCTCGGGAAGAACCAGATCGACCGCGCGGAAGCAGCCGCCATTGGTCGGGATGTCCTTGCCGGTGATCGTACGCAATGCAAAGTAGGCCGCCGCCTGGCTGCCCGAGGGAACGACGTTGAACGGCCCTCGCACCTGTTTGTTGGTTCCGGTGAAGTCGCATTTAAAGCGTCCGTCTTCCAGGGTGACGGTAACCTCGATGCGAATCCGCTTGTCCAGTTCGATGCCGTCATTGTCGTTGAAATCGACGTAGGAATAGGTGCCTTGCGGCAGCTTCAACAGCGCGTCTCTCGTCATTTTCTCGGAACGATCCAGAAGCTCGGCGAACAGGGCCAGCATCATGTTGGCTCCATGCCCGCCGGCCAACGTCCCCACGCGGCGGGCGCCCACCGTACAGGCGGAGACCTGTGCGTTGATGTCTCCCATAAAGGTATCTGGGATTCGACTGTTCAGCCGAAGGATCTTGATCACCGTCTCGTCGAAGTCCTCGGCGCCGTCGCGGAATTTGAGCGGCGGCAGACGCAGGCCCTCTTGATAGATCTCGGTTGCGTTCGTGGGGATCGACCCGGGGGACATTCCACCAACGTCCTGATGGTGGGTCATCGTCGCCGCGAATGCGATCGGCTGCCCGTCTGAGAAGATCGGCATCACCAGCGCGATATCTGGCAAGTGCGTGCCGCCGAGGTAGGGGTCATTCATCAGGTAGATGTCGCCCTCGCGCATTTCGGAGGGCGGAAATTCGGACGCGATCCGCTTGACCACCGGGATCATCGTCGCAAGGTGAATGGGAATGGCGATTGCTTGCGCCAGAGATTCACCTTCGAGCGTGAAGAGACTGGCCGAGGCGTCCAGCCCCTCTCGCACGATTGGCGAGAACGACGAGCGCAGCAACGTGGACTGCATCTCGTTGGCGATACCCTCCAACTTGTTGCGGACCACCTCCAGCGTGATCGGATCGATGTCTCGTTGCGAGCTCATTCCGTGTCTCCCCCTTCAAAAACCATAAGCAGATTACCATCCTTGAGCGCCCGGACGTTCCATCCCGGCGGTACGACGGTCGTGGTGTCGGATTGCTCAAGAATGGCGGGGCCGTCGATTCTCGTGTCGGGCGCGATGAGTTCGCGATCGTGTATCGCAGCCTTCAGACGCCCCTCGTGCCCCTGAACGATGATATCCCGGGTACCTTTCTGAGAGGGCGCGCCAACTCGGTCGGCCGAGATGTCATCGAGCACCCGTTCACCCCCGGCACGGTGGATCGCGCGAAGGTTGACGATTTGCGCCGGGCTTTTGGCCGCGTGACCGAAAATCCTGTTATGCGCTTCACGGAACCCGTCATAGAGCTTGCCGGCAACGTCACCGTCGAGAGTGAGCGGAATCTCGAGATAATGCGACTGCCCGACATAGCAGACGTCGGCGAAATAGCGGATCTCGACATCTTCGGCGCGCACATTCTCGTTTTTCATCAACTCGCTGCAACGTTCATCGAGCTCCTTCAGGGTCGCGCGCGTGTCTGGCAGCGACAATTCCGCGATGGGCTGCGCGAATGCGGCCGAGGTTTCGTGCTCGATCGGCGCGGATAGAAGGCCGGTTGCAGACAGGACGCCGGGATGGCGCGCTACAACTATCCGGCTGATGCCAAGTTCCGTCGCAAGTGCGGCGGCGTGAATGCCACCTGCTCCGCCCAGCGGCAGCAGCGCGAATTCGCGCGGATCGTAACCCTGCCGGATAGAGACCAGCCGAATGCCTTCCGTCATCTGGGTGTTCACCACTTGATGGATGCCAAGCGCGGCCTGTTCGACCGTGAGCCCCAGGGGCTTGGCTACCTTCTCCTCGATCACCTTGAAAGACAGATCCGGATTCAGCCGCAGGGTTCCACCTGCGAAGTAATCCGGATCGAGATATCCGAGCACGATCGATGCATCAGTGACAGTAGCCTCCTCGCCTCCGCGACCATAGCAGGCCGGCCCTGGCTCGGAGCCTGCCGAGTGAGGCCCGACCCGCAGCCCTCCAGCCGAGTCGATCCACGCGATCGAACCGCCTCCGGAGCCGATGGCGTTCACATCGACCATTGGCACCCGGATATCATATCCCGCTACCTGCCCCTCCGGCCGGATCAGCGGTTCACCTGCTCGTATCAGGGCGATATCCGAGCTTGTGCCGCCGATATCCACGCTGATGATATCCGACATATCGGCAGACTCGCCGACCATCTGCGCGCCGATCACGCCGGCGGCGGGCCCGGACAGGAACAACCGCACCGGCCGCTGGCGGGCTACCTTGCTGGACGCGATACCGCCCCGGGACTGCATGATCTGCAAGGGAGCGGGCACGCCGATTTCGGCGAGGCCGGCCTCCAGATTGTTTAGATAGCGGTCGATGACCGGTTTGATATAGGCGTCGAACGCGGTGACCACGGTGCGCTCGTACTCGCGGAACGCCGGATCGACTTCGCAGGAAAGGGACAAGGCCAGATCGGGATACTCTTCGCGAATGATCTCGGCGGTGCGCTGTTCGTGGTCAGGGTTGACGAATGAGAAGAGATAACAGATCGCGATGGTCTCGACACCGTCGGCCACCAGCTTTGCGGCGGCGTCGCGCACGCTCTGGTCGTCGAGCGGTTCGATGACCGAGCCGTCCTCTGCTACGCGCTCGGCGATCTCACGGCGCAGTGCGCCGGGGGCGAGATATCCGGGCTCTTCCGGCTCGAGGATCGCAGCATAGAGCGTATGTCGGATCTGGCGACCGATCTCGAGGATATCCTTGAAGCCAGCTGTGGTAAGTAGACCCGTTTTCGGGCCCTTTCGTTCCAGTACCGCGTTGGTGGCGACCGTGGTGCCATGCACGAAACGGCTCACGTCCGCTGCTGCGACGCCCCACTCCTCGCTCAATTTTTGCGCAGCCTCAAGCACGGCCTTGCTGGGATCATCGCGCGTTGTCGGCACTTTCATCACGCGCAGCGCCTCGCCCGGCGCACGGCAGACTACGTCCGTGAACGTGCCCCCGATATCCACTCCAATTTCAACCATGGTTCCTCACTGATTTTCCTATTGTTCAAACGAGTCGCGCAACTGGTAGTAGCGCGCCATCATCTGCATGCCTGTCCGCCGCAATGCGTGGAAAGGAACCGATCCGAAACCGGCATCCTCCATCGGACCCATATCCGTTCTGTCGCCTGCGATGCGTTCAGCCAGGCGACGGCCCATGATGCTGCTCAGCGCAACACCCCGTCCGCCATAGCCAAGCGCATAGTGGACGTCTTCATCCAACCTCCCGATATGCGGGAATGAATCGAGCGTCACGGCGACCTTTCCGGACCATCTTTCGTGAATTTCGATCCCCGCAAGATGCGGGAAGGTCTCTGCAAGCTGTTGCTCGAGCGGTCGGTAAGCCGCCTCATCCTTGCGACGTCCGGTGATATCGCCGCGGCCTCCGAACAAGAGTTGGCCGGTCGGCAGCATCCGGAAGTAACGAACAAGACGCCGCGCATCGGTAACTGGCAGGCCGATAGGCAGCGTCATCTTTCTTTCCGTATCATTCAGCGGTCGGGTCGTGATGACGGAAGAACTGACCGGAATGATCCGGCGATGCAGGGTGCTCCCTTCGACAAGCGGCGTGGTATAGGCATTGCTTGCCAGGACGACATGCCGCGCGCGCACGGCGCCTTCCGGTGTCTGCGCCAGCCATCGCCCATCGTCGCGGACCAGTGTCTTGACGGGCGAATCCACAAAGATCCGTACGCCGCGGCTCGCAAGCGCCGCCGCCAGACCGTGGGTGTAATCCTTCGGGTGCAGGCACGCGGCGCGCGGATCCAGATAGGCGCCGCGATACACGGGACTTCCGAGCGCATCGGCGGTTTCTTCCGCATCGAGCACCCTCACGGCTGTGTCCCCCGCCACGTCCCTTAGCCAGGCCTGGTCTTCCTTTAGCCCGCGCAGCGCCTTAATGGTGTGGGCCGGGGTCAGATGACCGTCCCTTTGAAACCCGCAATCTATGTCGAATTCGGCCACCGTCTCGGCAATGCTGTCCACGGCTTCGATCGCCTTCCCAAAGAGGTCGAGAGCCGTCTTTTCGCCGAAATCGCGCGCCAGGTCCGAATAATTCATCTTGAACCGCGGAACGGCAAATCCACCCGTGCGTCCGCTGGCGCCCCACCCGATGTCACGTGCTTCCATAACTATGCAGTCAACATCGCGTTTCAGCAGATCGCGCGCAGTGGAAAGCCCAGTGAACCCACCACCTACGATGAGGACGGTCGTCTCGACATCCTGCCCGAGGGTCGGGAAAGGATCGCGGCGTTTGGCGGTTTTGCGCCAGAACGAACGAGGATCCTTATCGATTTGTGATAGCTTGTTCATCAACTTTGTCGTATCAGCGATTTGCACCGTATTCAAATCTTAGAGGAAAAAAATGCACTATCAATCAAATTATGATAATAGATTTGACGATGCCATCAACGCATGCTGTCGTATGTGATCAGTGGAGCCGGCACATGACGCAAGAAAATCAACCTGATGAACAACTGGGGAGCAGTTTGCGGCAGTATCGGACGCAGAAAGCGCTCAGCCTTCAGGAGGTTGCGAGTCTGACCGGGCTTTCCGTCAGCATGATCAGCAAGATCGAGCGTGGGCTTTCTTCGCCATCGGTGAAGTCGCTCTATGCCCTTAGTCGCGGCCTCGATCTTCCGCTGGGATCGCTTTTTCACGGCCAGAACGGCGATCCGCAGGAGCTTCCTAAGACAAGCTCCATAGACGAGGAGGCGACCCTTGTCGTGCGCAAGGACATGCGTCGTTCGCTGGACTTCGGTGAAAAACGGCTCGTGAAGGAGCTGCTGACGCCGCAACCTATCGGTAATCTCGAGCTCTTGATGATTGTGCTGGAGCCCGGCGGCTCGACAGGCGATGACGTATTTTCGCATGACGGTGAAGAGGGCGGGCTCGTCCTGGAGGGGGCGCTGGATCTCTGGGTCGATGACTGCCGCACGAGGCTGTACCCCGGCGACAGCTTTACCTTTCGCAGCCGAAGAAGGCACCGGTTCGCCAATGCCGCGAATGAAACCACTCGGGTCGTGTGGATAAACACGCCGCCGATCTACTGACTGAGATCCACCGTTCGAGGAAAGACGCCGCATCATTTGTCCGTCCGGGTCTCGCTCAGGAACGAGGCCAGGGCCGGGTTCGCACTGTTCTTTTTCCATATTACGGAAATGACCACTGGGCGTCCGATGTCCTCGATCGGCACGAAATGCAGGCCCGGGCGGGGGGCGTTGAGGATGCACTCGGGGTAGATCGTGACGCCGGCCCCCGCCAGCACGAAGCCTAGGATGCCGTCACGGGTCCGGGAGGTTTGCGAAATCCGCGGCACGAACCCCTGTTGAACGCAGAGTTCGACAAGCAAATCCGTATAGTGGAACCAGTTCTCATCTCCGGTCACAAAATTCTCGCCGTTCAGTTCAGCCAGCGCGATTGCCTTTCTTCCGGCAAGCCTGTGGTCCGCCGGCAATACACCCACCAGCCGTTCGCGAGAAAGTTCGCGCTTCTCGAGATCCGCGATGTTCGGCGCGCCGCTGATGAAGCCAACATCGATCTGTCCCTTGGTCAGAAGTTCGACCTGGTCCTGGGTCATGTGCCACTGTGCGTCGACCCGGACGCGCGGATTCTTTTCGGTGAACCGGCGAAGAATGCCCGGCAACTGCCCGACGACCGCGAAATCCATATAGCCGACCCTGAGTTCGCCGGAGCGGCCATCCGCTACATCGCGCGTCGACGCCACCGCCGCGTCCAGTTCGCTCAGGATGCGCACGCTGCGCGCATAGAGTTCGCGGCCGGCGCTGGTCGGATTGACGGATCGCGTCGTCCTGTCGAACAGTTGCCGGCCAACGATCTCCTCGAGTTGCTTGATCGTCCGGCTGAGAGCCGGTTGCGAGGAATTCAGAAGCGTGGCGCTCTTGGTCACGCTGCGTTCCTCGACGACCGTCTTCAAAACCACCAGATGACGGATCGTGGGTCGCAGCGACATGTTCTGGCAATCTCCGCCTTTGGCCTGGATTGAGGTCCAAGCGTCAGGGACGATGCCGCCAAAAGTCATCGTCATCAAGTCGCTGGCGAATATTCTGTCTTGGTGTCGGCCGCCAAAGCCATCGACTCCGTCATTTCCTCGTTCGACATCAATGTGATCGTCTTGGAGTATTTCGCCAATCCATATGAATCGGTCAGATGCAGGTTGGCCGCCAGATGTGCGTTATCGGGCATTTCGTAGATGTAAACCATGTCATACTCGCCGAAGGTGGCGTACTGGGCGATCGGCACGCCGCCGAAATCGGCGATGGCCTTGCGATGGATGGCCGCACGTTCGCGCATCGCTTCGGATTTGAGCATGGCTGCCTTCTGATCGTTTTCATATTTCACAAGGTAGAGAACTTTGACACTCATGACGGGGATCCTTCTTCCGGTTTCATGCCAGACCGAGACGCCGGTCTGCTTCTTTCAGTCGTTCGGGACGGTCGGTCGGATCGCCGTAACCCGCGCCGCCGCCGGTCCGCACCACCAGAAGGTCGTCCTTCTTCAGGCTGCGGCTCGCCCTTGACGTCAGCGCGATTTCCTTGCCGTCGCTCTCGACATGGATAGAGCATGTCGCGCCGGGTTCACCGCCGGCCAATCCGCGAGGCTGGATGTTGAAGCGGTCCGTATAGGTCGAGAACAGGACGCCGTCCTCGAGCATCCGGTAGCTACGCTCGAACCCGTGCCCGCCACGCAGGCGCCCTTTGCCGCCCGATCCGGGGCGGAGTGAATAGTTCTCGATCCGCATGAAGGGATAATCCATCTCGAGCGCCTCGATCGGGATATTGGCGCAGTTCGAGAGCGGGCAGTCGACGCCATCCGCGCCGTCATTCTGCGCCCCCGCGCCGTAACCGCCGCCGAGAATCTCCAGGTAGATGTTGTATCCTGACGCACCTTGGTGCGACAGGCAGATCGGTGTCGTCGTGTCGAAGCCCTCGGCGATGACCTGATCGGGGCAGACCTCCGACAAGGCGATCATGATGCTGTTGAACACCCGGTGACTCGCCAGCAGCCGGGCGCGCACCGCCGCCGGCGGCCGCGGGTTCAGGACTGAACCCAGCGGCGAACTGACCTTGACGGCGCGGGCGATGCCGTCATTGAAGGGCACGTCATCGCTGGTCAGAACGGACTTTACACAGGCGATCGCGGCGGCGATCGTCGATGCGTAGGGACAGTTCAGATTGTTTTTCAGCTGTTCGTCAGTCCCATCGAAGGTGATCTCCATCTGATCGCCAGAAATCCGGATCTGCGTGCGGATCGTCGTGGTCGGCATATCCGCGGTCGCGCCTTCGATTTCGGCTTCGGCCGTGTATGCGCCATCCCGCAGATCGACGATCGCGTTGCGCATCCGGCGCTCCGAATAATCGAGCGCACCGGCCATCGCTGCGAAGAGCTTGTCGACGCCATACTGTTCCGCGAGGGCGGTCAGACGTTTCGCGCCAATCAGGTTCGCGGCGAACTGTGCATTGAGATCGCCGATGGTGGACTCCGGAAGACGGACATTGGCCGCGATCATCCTTTCGAACGGTCCGCCGTTCCAATCTCGCTTGAAGCTGTATTTGGTCGGCGGAAAGATCAGCCCTTCCTGGAAGACGTCGCGCGCCTCCGCGTTAAGGCCAGGTGCTCCGCCGCCGACATCAATGTGATGCACGACCGATGCGCTGAACCCGATGAGCTGCCCCTCGTGGAAGATCGGCGTGAACAGGAAGATATCCTGCACATGCTGCCCGCCGTTGAAGGGGTCGTTGTTGATCAGGAAATCATCCGGCGTCAGCGTGTCGGCCGGAAACCGGGAAAGGCAGGTTTCGAGCGTGTGCGAGATCGAGCCGAGCTGGATCGCCGTCAGTTCGGCTTGCGCCACGACGCGCCCCTGCGGATCCGTCAGCGCCGCAGAGCAATCCTGCGCCTCGCGCACGATGGGCGAATGCGCGCTGCGGATCAGCTTGGCGCCCATCTCATGGCTCGCCGCGATGAGCGCACGGTTGAGAATGGCATGGTCCACATCTGAAAGCGTCATTGATCCCCCCCTTCAAGCACGACATGTTGCGAAGCATCGCGCCGCGCAGTCCAGTTGCTCGGCACCAGGATCGTGGTGGTGCCATCCTCGATGAGCAGCGGACCACTCTCGGCCTCGGCTCCCAGGTGATCGGAACGCACGACCCTGCATTTGAGTGTCTGCCCCTTCTCCCGTAGCTCGATCTCCTGCTCGGGCGGACCGGGATCGTCGCCCCTGTCGATCATCGGACGGACGACTTGCGCAGGGATGCGCGCACCGACGCGGAAGGACACGATTTCGGCCAGCGCATCCGCCGGTTTGGAGAATTCGAAAATCCGGTGATGCTCGGCCGCAAAGGCCCGCCCGATCGCTTCGACGGTGAGCGCATCGTCAATATCGTTGAGCGCCACGGGTATTTCGAAGGCTTGGCCGACATAGCGCATTTCCAGGAACACCTCGAAGTTCGGGGCGCCGGATACCCCCTCGTTGACCAGATGATCGCGCGCCTTTTCCTTCAGTCCGTCGATGACGCCGCGGATCGTGGCGAGGTTCTCCACGGCAAGCCGGTAACGCTGTGTGGCGACCGTGTAGTGCACGTAATCCGAGCTCAGCAAACCCGCGGCCGACACCACGCCCGCATTCATCGGCACCAGCACATTGCGGATGTTGAGTTCCTCTGCGACGCGCGCGGCGTGAACGGCGGCGGCCCCTCCGAATGCGACGAGCGTAAAGCGACGCGGATCATTGCCGCGTTCGGTCGATATTTTCTGGATCGCGCGGACAATATTCGATTCTGCAACTCGTATGACCGCGTCCGCCATATCTTCGTTCGACAGCGACAAGGCGTCGGAAAGAGGCGCGAACGACGCGAGCGCCGCTTCTTCGTCCACATCGATCCCCTGATCCCTCAAGGAGCCGGCGCGCAGGCTGCCGCGAACCAGATTGGCGTCTGTGACCGTCGGTTCTGTCCCGCCGCGGCCATAGCTGGCGGGACCCGGAACCGCGCCGGCGGACCGTGGCCCGACCCGAAGCATCGCGCCATCGTCGATCCAGGCGATGGAACCGCCGCCGGCGCCAACCGTGACGATGTCGACAACGGGCGTCCTGATCGGCAGTCCGTCGATCTCCAGTTCGGCCGTCAGTTCGGGCCGGCTATTCTGGATCATGGCGACATCCGTGCTGGTGCCGCCCATGTCCAGCGTGATCAAGTCTCGGAGACCCATAGATTCAGCCGCCTTCACCGCTCCGACGACCCCGGCTGCGGGGCCGGACAGAAGCGCGGTAATCGGCTGATCGCCGACAGCTGCGGCCGGCATGCGACCGCCATTCGACTGCATGACGCTCAGCGCCCCGTCAAAACCATCTTCTGCGAGGCTTGCGGCAAAACGGTTGAGATATCCCTTGATCACAGGTTGCACGAATCCCGCGAGAGCCGTCGTCGACGCGCGCTCGTATTCCCTGAACTCCCGCGAAACCTCGTGCGAGCAGATCACCGCGAAGGATGGATCAATGGTCCGGACAATATCCTTGATCAAGATCTCATGAGCAACGTTCACGTAGCTGTTCAGCAGACAGATCACGATGACGTCGTAATCGCTGGAACGGACGATCTTCTCAATCAAGTCCCGGTCATTCTGCTCGTCGACTGGCTCGACGATCTCGCCGTCTGCGGCGATGCGTCCGCTGACCTCGAATATGTTGTCGCGCGCGACAATCGGTTCGGGCTTGCGGTATTGCAGCTTGTAGATCGACTTGCGGTCATGACGTTGCAGCGACAGGACGTCGCGCGTGCCTTTCGTGACCAGCATCGCGATCCGTGCGCCCTTGCGCTCCAGTACCGCGTTGGTCGCGACGGTGGAGCCATGCACCAGTTCGCTGACGGAAGCGGGGGCGATCCCGAGCTTGGACAGCGCGTTGATCGCTCCGACATCCGGAGAGGCAGGCGTGCTGGGCACCTTCGCCACGCGCATGCGCCCGTTGGTGATGGCGACGATATCGGTAAACGTGCCTCCGACTTCGATTCCGACACGGGTGTTCTTTTCCGTCATGTGTTGGATATCCTAGATGATGATTCAGGTTGTCAGATGACCGCGCTTACATGACGAAGCGGGGCAGATAGGTTGCGAGGGCAGGGAACGCGACGATGAACGAAAGGCATATGAGATCGGTCGCGATGAACCACGAAACGCCGCGGAAGATCGTATTCAGACTCACCGCGCTGCCCACCGCGCTGTTGATCACATAGACGTTAAGCCCCACCGGAGGCGTCATGAGGCCGATTTCAAGCAACTTCACGATGATGATGCCCAGCCAGACCAGATCGATGCCGTAAGCGTCCACCAGTGGCATGATGATCGGCAGCGTCAGCAACATCAGCCCGATGGAATCGACGAACATGCCAAGGAAGATATAAACGATCGCGATGGCGATCAGCAGCGTGTAGGTTCCGACGCCGGCTTCTATGATACCCGCCGAAATGGTGGTCGGCAGTCCGGACAACGCCAGGAAGTTGGTGAGCATCGTAGTTCCGATGAGGATCAGGAAGATCCCCGCCGTACCGTGCAGCGTTTCCTCGACCGCGTTGCGCAATGCATTGAACGTCAGTGTTCCACGCACCATTGCGATGAGGCAGGCGACGAGCGCGCCGATGGAACCGGCCTGCGTCGGCGTGAAGATGCCGACAAAGATGCCTACCATCACGCTCACGATCAGAACTGGCAAGGGCCAGACATCCTTGAGCGCGGAGAGGATCTCGCGCAGGTCGGGATGATCGTGGACCGGGGGTGCGAGTTCGGGCTTCAGCTTGCAGCGCAGGATGATCATCACCGAATAGAAGACCATCGTCAGCATGCCCGGGATGACGCCGGCAATGAAGAGCTGTCCGATGGAAACCTCGGCGTAATATCCATAAAGAAGCAACAAGATGCTGGGCGGGATCATCGACCCCAGCGTACCGCCCGCGGCGATCACGCCCGTCGCCAACCCGGGATGATAGCCGTGCCTGAGCATTTCGGGCGTGGCGATCTTGGCCATCGCGGCCGAGGTGGCGATGCTGGATCCCGACGCCGCGGCGAAAAGGCCGCTGGCGCCGACGCTCGACACCGCAAGCCCGCCCGGCAGGCGCGAAAGCAAGAGCCGCGCCGCGCGGAACAGTCCTGTCGTGAGGCCGGTTGCGCTGGCCACGTATCCCATCAACAGGAACATCGGGATCGCGGATAGATTCCAGTCCCCTACGAAAGCGAAGGGAACTGACGCGATCATGCTCATCGCGGCCTTGAGATTCGCAATCCAGATGAATCCCAGGAAGGAGACGATGATTAGCGCCAGCCCTATGCTGAGCCGCAAGAGGATCAGCACGAGCGCCATCAGCATGCAAATGACGCCGATCATTTCACCGGACATCGTCGTCTCCTCCGGAAATGCCGGTGGCTGCCTGGCGGATCAGACGCAACGTTCCGACCAAGACGCAGATCAGAAAGAACAGGAAGCCGGCAAACAGGATCCAGCGGCTGGGCCAGATCTGGATCATCGTCGTGCCCATCATCATCTCACCGCGCTGGGTCGCCTGCACGGCCTTGTCGAACGACACGTAGGTCAGAACGCTGAGCATCGCAATCCCGACAAGCCCAACCAGCCCCTGACAGGCCATGTTGGCGCGCTTCGGCAGTTTCTGCATGAGGATATCCGTCTTGATGTGATCGTCGCGCAACTCGGTGCTGCCCAGCGGCAGGAAAACGATCCCCACCATCATGTAGAATGCGACGATCTCGATCACGTTCTGGATAGGCCGGCCCAATATGGTGGCGGAAGCGACATCCGCCGAGACCAGAAGCATCATGCCGAGCAGGACGAGACCTGAGATTGCCATGACGACGGCGCTCAGACCTCGCAATAGCCGAGTTGCAATGGAGATCATGTTCCCGGCCCCCGCTCGGATGCGTCAGTCCATCGAGTAGGTCGATGCGTCGACCTTGCCGAACAGCTCCTTCCGGGCGATCTCGACCAGAGCATCCCGGTCATCGCGATCGACCCCTTCGAGCCGGTCTTCCCATTTCGCCATGATTGCTTCGAAACCGGAAATCAGCTTGTCCGGATCGTCCAAGCCGAATGTGTCGCTGCCCAGTTTCACGGCGTTACCGCGCACAACATCGGCGAAATCGTTCACGGACTTGGTAAGATCGTCAGCAGGTGTGATTACTGTGACCCCATGATCCGGCGCTTCGGCCAGCGCCTCGGCATCGCCGTCCGTGTACTGGATGGTTTCGTCGATCATCGCCTCGGGTAGCGTGTCGAAGAACGCCTGCCGCTGGTCGTCCGACAGGCTCTGCCAGAAATCACGGTTCGCCCCCTGGGAATAGCCCGACCAGTAAAGGCCGAGATTGACGAGGGTGACGTGATCGGCAACGTCCCAGAGCGAGCGGCTCTTCAGGTCGATCGCCGAGATGGCCGCACAATCCAGCTGCCCCTTGTCCAGACCATCGTACATCTCGCTCGAGGGGACGTTGACGGGCACGCCGCCGACACTGGCCAGCCAATCGGACTGCGCAGCGCCCGGTACGCGCACCTTCTTGCCCTTCATGTCGGCGAGCGTTTCAATCTTGCTGGAACACAGAAGCACATAGGGCGAAGTGGCATAGCCGCCGAGATAGGCGATATTGTTGTCTTTCCACTGCTGCTGCAGTTGCGGCAAGGTCATGTTCGCCTCGGTGATCGCAAACGCGGCCGGAAACGGATCCGAAGCCCCGAAGGCGACCTGCGCGAGCACGTTGTCTTCCGGTATGTCCGAAGGGGTGTAGGTGCCGGCATGATACCCGATCTGCGCGATCCCGTCGCGGATGCCGCTCAGATGCTCGCCCGGCGCCAACAGCACCGGCCCGGTGAAGAGCGTAGGCTTCAGCGTCCCGTTCGATGCGGCCTCGAGGCGAGGCAGCCACTCCACGTATGAATGCTTGGACAATGGATGGGTCGCAGGCAACCATGCGCTCGCGTTGAATTCGACAACATCATCGGCAGCGGCAATTCCCGACGTCGCGAAGAACGCTGCAGTCGCCGCCAGCGCCGACAACGTTCCTACGGATCGCTTGTTCATAACACTTCCTCCCAGTTTTTATGGCGTCGCTTTGAAAGTGAATAGGATTGGCATTGATAAATCAAATACCTAATTTTTATTTATTTATATCAGTATTGATATTGAACTGCCGTCTGACAACAGTCGGACAGGAAGCCTGAGCCGGTACTGGTTTTCCGGTCAGTTCAGGAGTGAACCGATCAAGGCGGCGAAACTGGGGCGGCCGTGGTTCTAAGGCCCTTCCTTGACGTTGTCACCCAGCACGTTCTCGACGTAGAGCATCCGCACCAGGATGATGATGACCAGCATCAAGGGCGTCGCCAGCAGCGCGCCGAGAAGGCCGAAGAGGCCGCCCAGTGCGACCACCGCGAGAATCGTCAGGACCGGCGGCAGCGAGGTGGCCCGCTTCTGAATGAGCGGCATCAGCAGGTTGCCCTCGATCTGCTGGATGAGAAGGAACAGGCCGGCGGTGTAAACCGCATCCATCGGGCTTTGGGAAAATGCGATCAGGGTCGCCGGAATGCCGCTAAGGAAAGGGCCGAGATAGGGGATGAAGTTCGTCAGCCCCGCAATCAGCCCGAGCGCGAGCGGCACCGGCACGCCGATCAGCCACAGGCCCAGGCCGGTCATGATCGCGACCGCCACCATGTCGATCGACTGGCCGAGCAGCCACCGCCAGAGCCCGCTGCCAAGCGTGTCCAGCACCTCGCGCGCGCGGGCGCGCCCCGCCTTGGGCACCAGATGCAGAAAGCCCCGCCGATAGAGATGGGGATCGACCGCGAGGAAGATCGCCACCGTGAACACGATCACCAGATTCGCAAAGAGCGCCGCCGTGGTCGACGCCGTGCCGCCAAGCATCTTGACGATGTTCCATTGCGTGCCGCCCTCTTCACGGGAAAGAAAATTCAGCAGATATTCGCCCCATTCGGTCTGTCCGATAAAGGACCGCATGTCGCTCAGCGCGCGCGGCAGGCTTTCCAGAACCTCCATCAGTTCCGATGCGACGCGAGGGCCGGCAAGGATGGCGAGAAGAACCGTGACCGCGATGATGCCGCCGAAAACCACCACGAGGCACAAGCCGACTGGCAGCGACGTGACATTCGACAGCGTCAGCGCCAGGTGCCGCAGCAGCACAGACAACAGCAGGCCGGCGAAAGCCAGCAGCAGGACCGCGGCGAATTGCCAGGTCAGCAGCGCCACCGCGATGACCAGCAGGATCGCAAGCGCGGTTGTGAAGGCAGGTCTTTCCAATCGAACGTCTCCCGCAGGGCAACCCGCGTCTGGGACGTGGGTTCCAATTCTCGCCGATTGCCGCGCCGCGGGAACCCTGGCCGCGGCTGCAGCGTTTCGGAATCGATTGCCGCCAGGCATCAGGCTGAACGGATGGTGGAAAGGCATGGCAAGATCCCCGCACCTGTGCGTGTCAGCTCTGTTCCTGATCGCGATTTCCTCGCTCTGCGCGAGCGGTGCGGTCGGCCAGGAAACGAAGACGAAGAGCAGCGCATCGGCTGGTCGGCAGCTCTTTCTCTCGACGGGTTGCGGAGCCTGCCACCGGATTGCCGGAACCGACGCGCAGGGTGAGATCGGGCCCGACCTGACCCATCTCGCGTCGCGCGCCACCATCGGCGCGAACATCATGCCGATGACGTCGGAGAACCTTTCGAAATGGATCCGGCATACGCAAATGGTGAAACCCGGCGCGCGGATGCCGTCCTTCGGGATGTTGCCGGTGGCGGAAACGGACGCGATCGTGGACTACCTGGTGACGCTCAAATGAAGGCTTCCGAAGACAAGCCACGGCGCAACCGCGCTGTTTTCCGGCTGCTGCGTCTGCCGCTTGGGGTGATTGCGGCGATGGCGATCCTTGGCGTCGTCCTCGTCTATTTAGCCGCTCCGCTCAATATCGCGGCGCGGATCGGCCCTTATCCGGGCGTCGCGTGGGTCCTGCATACCTACATGAAGCAATGGGCGCGGAACTGGTCCTATTGGGTCGAGAAACCGGATTACGTCGATCTGTCCAATCCCGCACTCGTCCGGCTTGGCGCGGGCTATTACGAGACCGGATGCGCCGCCTGCCACGGCGCGCCGGGGCGCGAGCGCAATCCGCTGGTGCGGCTGATGGAGCCGGCGCCGCCATCGCTGGCATCCGAAGAGGTGGCGAATTTCAGCGACAAGGAACTGTACTGGATCGTCTGGAACGGCGTGCGCTACACGGCGATGCCGGGCTGGACGGGCGACAACCGGCAGGACGAAGTTTGGGCGATCGTCGCGTTCATGCGAGAGTATGGCGCCATCGCACCGCGGGATTACGTGCGTCTGGCCTATGGAGAGGTGCAGCCAAAGGGCCTTGGGGGCGGTGGCGCGATGAGCTTTGGCGGACTTGATGACCGGCTGGACAAGACCGTGCAGGACTGCGCGCGTTGTCACGGGCGTGACGGTATGGGCCGTGACGGGACGGCCCCGAAGCTTGCCGGTCAGACGCACGAATACCTGGCCGCGACGCTTGACGGCTATGCCTCGGGCAAGCGGGCGAGCGGGATCATGCAGCCGATCGCCGCGCCGCTGTCGGGGGACGAGGTTGAAAGGCTTGCCGCGCACTATGCCGATTTGCCGTCCCGCGCGGTTGCGAGCGAAGCGCAAGCTCCGGCCAGGGCGGCGGCGGACGTGCCGGATGGCGCCCTGGTGGCGCTGGGGCAGCGCATTGCCGCAGAGGGCGATCCGGACCGCTTCGTTCCCCCTTGCGGCGCGTGCCATGAGGGCAGCGGCGCGGTGCGGCCTCGCGCGGAGTATCCGCGTATTGCCGGGCAGGACAGCCGGTTCATCGAGGCGTGGCTGCGGCTTTACCGTGACGGCCCCGCGGGCGGCACCGATTTCGCCGAAGTGATGCATGTCTCCGCCCAAGGGTTGACCGACCGCCAGATCAAGGCGCTCGCCGCGTGGTATTCCTCGCGTCCCTATGACGCCCAGGCGGGCGCGGTGGAGCAGGCACGGTCCGGCGATGCCGCCGCAGCGCCGCCGTATTAGGGAGCCGCCCGCGGATCGGAGCCGGAGCCAAGCAGCCGGGCCGCAAAATACAGCGCCGCCGCCAGGTAGCCGAGGCCACCGCCAAGCGCCATGATGATTCCGCCAAGACGCTGATCGCTCAGGGCGTCCAGTCCGAAAGCGCCGCCGCAGATCCCCGACGCATAAATCTGCCCGGGCGCCAGCGCCAGCAGGACGCCAAGCATCGTCATGTGAATGAAACTGCCGAGCATGGCGAGCGCGCCGGCGGCCGCGCCGCGCCGGGTGCGGTCGGCAAGGCCCGGCAGCCAGACCAGCATGCCCGTCACGAGAAAGCTGAGTTGCTGCAACGCGAAGGCGCGCCCGTCGAGAGCCGCCGCTAGATGCAGCGCGGGCGTATGCCAGGACCAGACCACCAGCATCTCGACCCCCGAGAACCCCAGCGCCGCGCCGATCCCGAAGCGCAGGTTCCGCAGCGCGCCGGTTCGCGCAAACGCCAGCCCCGCCAGCGGCGCCGCCCCCAGGACAAGCGCGAGATGCAGCACCATGTGCGTGGTGAATGAGACCGAAGCGATGCGCGGCAAGGGCCCCAGCCAGAGCGCCAGGAGAAGGCAGGCGGCGGCCGCAGCAGGCCAGAATCGCCGCAGGCGGTTCGGCCATGAGGACGCCATCGGAGGATGGCGGGATCGCGCGTTCAGACCGGACACATGCCGCCCCAGAAAATCGGGATGGAATTGGCGATGATCGCAACCACGCTGACCAACGCCACGAACAGCCCGCCGAACGCCATCCAGTGGACACGCCCCTCACCGGCGCTGATCGCGCCGCCCTCCGGAGGGTCGGCAGCCTGGTGCGAGCGGCGCATGTTGACCATCGTGAGGACGGTTCCGGCAATTCCCAGCACAAGCGCCGCGACGTTGATCCATCGGATCGCGGGCCCGGCCCAGGTGAGCGACGTCAGACCCGTCGCCTCCCCCCCGGGCGCAAGACAGGCCAGGCCGGAAAGCGATGCGATCGCGGCGAGTTGGAGCGCCCAGACGGTAGGCGCCAGCAGGAACGAGAAGACCAGCAGCCAGTCGCCTACCTTGTGACGTCCCGGCGCGGGGTGGCCGATGTCTGTCTCGGTTCGTGTCTCTTCTTCGGCCATGCTGCGACCTCCGCTTCAGTTGAAGAGGTGGGGCGTGACGTAGATCGTCGTGAACACGGCGACCCAGACCACGTCGACGAAATGCCAATAGAAGGCGGCGATGCTGACCGGATCGCGGCGGTGGGCGTCGAACTTGCCCAATGCCGTCCAGAGCGCAACGGCGAGCAACATGATGACGCCGCCCACGACATGCGCCATGTGAAACCCGGTGACCGTGAAGTAGAGCGACGAATAGGAATCCGTCGAAATCGTGAAATCCTTGTCGGCCCATTCGGTCGCCTCGAGCGCCACGAAAGCGATACCGAGCAGCGCGCCCCCGGCAAGCGCGATCGCGCAAACGGCGCTGCGCCCCTGCTTGATGCCGCGCTCGCCGATCCAGACGACAACGCTGCTTGTAAACAGCAGCGCCGTCATCGGGATGGAGAACTTGAACCCCGGCAATTCGGGCGGCAGCCAGTCGCGTCCATAATGCAGCGCCATGTAGTAATAACTGAACAGCAGATAGGCGAAGAGGCACGCCTCGGTCGTGACCAGCGCCGCCATGCCGAACCAGCCGTTGCCGCGCGCATCGGTGCTGCCAAGGGTAAGCCGGCCGAAAGACAGATCGGCCTGCGTGTCGGGAATCCGATGGGTCGTCTCAGTCATCGCGGACCTCCCTGACCTGTCCGAGGCTTGCGCGCGGCCAGTTCCAGAAAAGACCGCAAAGCAGCGTGACGATCCCGAGCGCCGCGGCCGTCCATGTCCAGTGGTAAAGGAGCGCCGCGAAGAAACCGGTCATGGCCAGCGTGGCGAAGAACGGCCAGAGCGAATCCTCGGCCACCTTCGATACCAGCAACGGTTCGCCGTCGAGCATGCTGGTCACGAGCTGTTCCTTGCCTCTGTCCAGAACGGGACCGTGATCGAGCGAGGAGCGCCCGGTGGCTTCCCCGCCGAGGCGGCCCTCCCACAGCGGATGCCGGCCGGCGACCACCGGCTGCACCGCGAAGTTGTAGGCCGGCGGCGGCGAGGACACCGCCCATTCCAGCGTCGGCGCGTCCCAGGGGTTGGGGGCGGCCCGCCTGCCGAACCAGCGGCCCTGCGCGACGTTGATCAAAACCAGCAGGATACCCGCCGCCATGACGAAACTGCCGACGGTGGTGAGCATGTTCAGCCAGCCCCAGCCGGCGGCGTCTGGGTAGGTATAGATGCGCCGCGGCATGCCCATCAGCCCGGTCCAGTGCATCGGCAGAAACGCCAGGTTGAAGCCGAGGAACACGCACCAGAAGGCGATCCGGCCAAGGCGCTCGTCCAACATCCGCCCGGTCATCTTGGGAAACCAGAAGTAAAGCCCGGCAAGAACGCCGAACAGGTTGATGCCGACGATGGTGTAATGCAGATGCGCCAGCACGAAATAGGTGTCGTGCAGTTGCAGATCCGCCGGCACGCTGGCCGTCATCACGCCCGAGACCCCCGCGATCACGAACATGACGATGAACGAGGACGCATAGAGGAACGCCGTCTTGATCACCGGACGGCCCCACCAGATCGTCGCGACCCAGGCAAAGACGGAAACCGCGCTGGGGATCGTTATGATGAAGGACGCGCCGCTGAAATAGGAAAGCGACAGGAACGGGATGCCGGTGGCGAACATGTGATGCACCCAGACGCCGAAGCCCAGTATCATCGTCGCCACCGTCGCAAGCACGACAAGGCTGTAGCCCACCAGTGGTCGGCGGCAGAAGACCGGCAGGATGTCCGACACCATCCCCATCGCCGGCAGGACGATGATATAGACCCAAGGGTGTGCGAAAAGCCAGAAAAGATGTTGCCATAACAGCGGCTTGCCGCCGTCCTCGACCCCGTAGAAATGCGTTCCGTACTGCCGGTCGAGCCATAACAGGAAAAAGGCGAGGCTGACCGCCGGGACCGCCAGCAGGTTGCCGACCGAAATGGTGGTGGTGCCCCAAAGGATGACCGGCGTGCGGTTGAACGACATCCCCGGCGCGCGCAGCCGCAGGAAGGTGATGACGAAGTTGATCGAGCCCGTCGTCGTCGAGATCCCCAGCAGGATCATGCCCAAGGCGTAGAAATCCATGTTCATGCCGGGGTTGAACTGCTTTAGCGCATAGGGCGGATAGTTGAACCAGCCCGCGTTCGGGACCGCCCCGGCGAAAAAGCTGGCATAGATGAACAGCCCCGAAAACAGGAATACCCACCAGGAAAAGGCGTTGAGCCGCGGAAACGCCATGTCGCGGGCGCCGATCAGCAGCGGAAACAGAAAGATCGAGAATCCCGAAAGGATCGGCAGCGCATAGAGGAAGATCATCGTGATCCCGTGCATCGAGAACAGTTCGTTATACTGCTCGGGCGTCAGGAACGTCTGGTCGGGACCGGCAAGCTGAACCCGCATCGCCAGCGCCTCGATGCCGCCAAGGAGCAGGAAGACGAACGCGGTGATGATGTAGCGAATGCCGAGGATCTTGTGATCGACGGTGCCGAACCAGCCGCGCAGGCCCGATCCGCCCTCCCATATCCGGTCCAGCCGCTCGCGCAGGTCCGGTGTGACCGGCTCGATTGCGGGTTCCCGGGTATATCTGGCGGGCAATTCGGGCACGACCGCTACCTCGTCTCGTTGTTGGATGGCTCGGCGGGTCCGGACGGTGCCGCTTCTGCCCGCTGCTTGAGCCAGGCGTCGAAGTCCTGCGGCGGAACGGCCCGGAGCTCGAAGGCCATCTTCGCGTGCTGGAGCCCGCAATATTCAACGCACTGGCCGCGATAAACCCCGGCGGCGTCGGCGCGCAGCCAGGCGACGTTTTCCTGCCCCGGTATCATGTCGGTCTTGCCGCCCAGCAGCGGCACCCAGAAGGAATGGATGACATCGGCCGAGCGCAGCACGAAGCGGACAGGTTTGCCGACCGGCACGCGGATCTCGTTGGCTGTCTCGAAGAGCGTCGCGCCGTCGGCGTCCTTGTAGGCCACCTGCCACCAAAATTGATGGCCTGTCACCTCGACGGTTGCGGCCGGCGCGGCGCGGGGCGTCTGGATCGCGGCCATAGTGGTCACCGTCCAGAAGACGAAGACCAGCAGGATCGCGACGGTGGCGGCTACGCCGGCGTAGATCCAGCGCAATGCCCCGGTGTCCCGTCCCGCCACGACCGAGCCGGTATCGGTGTTCATGTCCTCGACGCGCCTGCCGCGCCGCAGCACGGCGATCAGGACAAGCGCGGTGATGATGACGACCACCGCAACCGAAAGCCAGCCGAGAGCCAGCAGGATCGGCCGGATCTCATGCGCCGGGGCACCGAAGCTTTCAAGGTAGTTCAGAGGGCCATGGCCGCCCGTCGTGGCCTGCATGTCCGCCTGTGCCCGCGCGGCAAACGGTGCGGCCAAAGCGAATAGGACGACAGTGCAGCGCGAAAGATTTGTCGCGGCGGGCGGCAGGTCTAAGGGCCGGGTTGTCCTGTGCCGGGAAGCCCACGGCCAAATCGCCCGAAAAGCGGTCCGTGAGGAGAACCTGAATCTGAAGTTGAAGCGAAACATCCCCGGCCGCGTCCTCTTTCTTGCTTAATCAACCTGCGCGAACAACGATTGGTTCCGCGCGTTCCCATTGCCCGAGAGCCTTTGGCGATTGACGGTGTCCTTCTCGCTCCCGACCGCTCTCGCACCCGCGCCTGCGTCTTATCCGTGCCCGTAGCGCTGTGCGTCCTCGTGCTTGCGGTCCGATCTTTCGAATTCCAGCGTTGAGTGGGAGATGCCGAACTCATCCTCGAGGCGCGCCTTGATGGCGTCCTTGATGTCTTCGATATTGCTCCACTGCTCCTTCGAGACCACGACATGTGTGTCGAGGGCGGCGGCGTGTTCGCCCATCTGCCAGAAATGCGCGTGGTGCACTTCGCTCACGCCGCCCACCTCTTCGACCGCGGCGATCACGGCGTCGGTGTCGATGTCCGGCGGGCTGCCCAGCATCAGCGTGCGGATCGGCCCGCCGATCTCGGCAAAGGCGAGCCAGAGAATGTAGATCGCGATCCCGATGGTGATCGCCGGATCGACCCAGCGAAGATCGTAGAGCAGGATCAGCGCGCCGCCGACGATGACCGCGACCGAGGCGAGGGCGTCCGACAGGTTGTGCAGGAACAACGCGCGGATGTTCACGCTGCGCTTCTGCATCGACCAGGTCAACCCGGCGGTCAGCGCATCGACGGCCAAGGCGACGCAGCCGAGGATCACGACCGCCCAGCCGGCCACCTCGGGCGGGTCGATCCAGCGCATCACGCCTTCATACGCCAGATAAGAGCCGATCAGGATCAGCGACGTGTAGTTGATAAGCGCCGCCACGATCTCGGCTCGGCCATAGCCGAAGGTCATCTTCGCATCGGCCGGGCGCCGGGCGATCTTGCGCGCGCCGAAGGCGATCACCAGCGACGCCATGTCCGAGAAGTTGTGGATCGCATCCGCGATCAGCGCGAGACTGCCCGACAGGATGCCACCCACGATCTGCGCGACGGTCAGCAGACCATTGGCCCAGATGGCGACGGCGACGCGCTTGTCGCCGGATTCGGGATCGATATCGCCATGGTCGTGCGGCACCGGCTTTTACTCCTGTTCACCGCCGCGCTTTGGGCGCTTCGATCAGCGCGCCCCGCGATCATCCGCCGTCAGGCGAAACGCTTCGCCCTCAACTTGCAGGAAAACCTGGCCAAGCCGCGCCACGGGCCCGTAGAAACCGCCGGCGCCGGCGGCCTCGAGATCCGTCAGAAACTGCGCGGTCCAAGGGATGATGTGCCGGTCGAAGAAACGGCGCTGCGTCTCAGGTTCGCGCCCGGCGGCGAACTGTCCGCGAACCAGCCCGGCCATGATGGCGAAAAGCGTCGCGGCGTGATCCTCGGGTTCGCCCTGACCCGGCGCGCGTTCAATCCCCAACGCGTTCATGTCGCCGCGCAACCGTGACAGCGATTGTCCGTTGAGATGCCCGTCGCGGTAGACACTGGCGAAGGGCAGGATCTCGCCGCGTCCGAGGCCGATGAAAAGCGTATTGTATTCCCGCTCGACAGTCCGCGCATCGGTCTGCGCCGCGGCGCCGGCAAGTTCGGCCAGCGCGTGTCCGAGCTGCGCCGATCCGCCTGTCATGGCTGCCAGGGTCCTCAGCGCCGGAGAATCGGGCGGGGCGGACAGAAGCGACGCGAGAAGCTCGTAGAGCGCGGCGCGGCCTTCCTCTTCGGCGGCGATGGCGGGCCGAGGGGCGGTATCCATCATCGCCCGCCGTCCTCGGGTAGGGCGAACCGCATGCGGCGCGGGGTGGGTCGAGGATGGTCAATCGGCGGCTCCTGCGTGGCCAGGTCGACCGGCCCGGCGACTTCCTGCGCCTCGAGGACGGGCGCCGCGGGCTCGGCTTCGCGTTCACGCGCCGGCGCGCGAACACGGGCTGCGAACCCGTTCCCGATCTCCCAGGCGGTCCGCAGGGTCTCGGGCACCGTCGCGGCGTCGGTATAATCGTCGTCATAATCGACCAGCCCGTCGAGCCGCGCCAGCGCCGGGTTCACCCGCCAGAGCGTGCGCAGCGCCCGGCGGCGTAGCGATGGGGGAACGTCCGCGCGCAGGAAGCCGCTGAAATCGTCCCCCGCGGACAGCGCCGCGGGATCCGGCAACCCGAGCCGGTTCAGGGTCTCCGCCTCGGACTCCTCCGGTTCATCGTTTTCGGCCCGAACGCCCATTGCCGGCGTATCGCCGCTCTGGCGCGCCCTCTCGCGTTTGCGGCGCGACCAGCGGTTCAGGCGTGATTCACTGTCATTCTCCGGCATCTGCCCCACCTTGGGTAAAATCTGAACCAACCCGTCTCGAACTTGGAACGCATTCGCGTCCCGGACGTTCCACACAGAGCCACTTGTTTACATAGGCCCGCACATGACCAAGCCCGATCGTCTGTTGCTGTGCAGTTGCGCTGGCAGCATGAGCATCGATGCAAAAACCGCGCAGGCCGCCACGGGCGCGGGAGAGGTGCGTCAATGCAGTGCGCTCTGCACTGCCGAACTGGACGTTGCGCGGCAGGCATTGGCCGGTGATGGCGTAACGCTGATCGCCTGCGGGCAACAGGCGCGGCAATTCGAGGAACTTTCGGACGAACTGGGCGGGTCGGGTGAGTTGCGCACCACCGACATTCGCGACCGCGCCGGCTGGAGCGACGGACGCTCTGCCCACGCCAAGCAGGCGGCGTTGCTGGCCGAGGCGATGCTTGATGGCCCCGACATTCCGCTGCGCGAGATCGTCTCCGAAGGCGTGTGTCTGATCCTCGGGAGCGATGCGGCGGCTCTCGATGCCGCGCGCCGCCTGGCAGGGGAGCTGGCGGTGACCTGCCTGATGGACCCGGCCCCGCGTGACGCGCCGCCCGACGGCGCGTTCGACCTTGCGGCGGGACGTGTGCGGCAGGCGACCGGGGCGCTCGGGGGGTTTCGCGTCACCGTGGACGGCTACGCGCCGGCCGATCCGGCGGGGCGCGGAGCGGCCGGTTTCGCGGCGCCAGTGGACGGCGCGGAATCGGCCTGTGACATCATCCTCGACTTGCGACGCGATGCGCCGCTGTTCCCGGCGCCGGAGAAGCGTGACGGTTATCTGCGCGCCGACCCGCGCCGCCCCGGTGTGTTGGAGCGGGCGGTCGCCGCCGCGGCCGATTTGCGCGGCCGTTTCGAGAAGCCGCTGCATATCCGGTTCGATCCCGATCTTTGCGCTCATTCCCGCGCGGGGCAGCCGGGGTGTGAGCGGTGCCTTTCGGTCTGCCCGACCGGCGCGATCCTGCCTGCGGGCGATACCGTGGCGATCGACCCCGATATCTGCGCCGGCTGCGGCGCCTGCGCGGCGGTCTGCCCGTCAGGCGCGGCCACCCGTGACGACCCGCCCGTCGGTTTCCTGTTCTCGCGGTTGCGCACGCTGGCCTCGGCCTATCGCGCGGCGGGCGGCGGGGCGCCGCGTGCGCTTTTTCATGATGAATACGGGGCTGAGTTGATCCGCCTCGCGGCGCGCTTCGGCGACGGTCTGCCGCCGGATGTGATCCCGGTCGCCGTCCCGTCGATCGAGGGCGTCGGCCACGCCGAGATGTTGGCCGCCGTGGGAAGTGGTTTTTCGTCCGCGCTGCTGCTTTGCGGGCCGCGCGACGAAGTGTCGACGCCGCAAGCGGAGTTGGCGCTGGCGCAGGCGATCCTGGCCGGGGCAGGGGCCGATCCGGAGCGCCTGTCGCTGATCGAGGTGGAAGACCCCGACGCGCTGCCGCGATGCCTGCGCGAGGATCGCTGCGACGACGCGCCCGCCTGCGAACCCGTCCTGGCGATGGGCGGCCGGCGCGAGGTCGTGCGGCTTGTCGCGCGTGCGCTCGCAGATGACGACGCCGAGGCGCACGCGCCCGAGATCCCGCTGCCTGACGGCGCGCCCTATGGCGCCGTGGTGCTGGACAGCGACGCCTGCACGCTCTGCCTTGCCTGCGTGTCGCTCTGCCCCTCGGGCGCGCTGGCCGACAACCCGGACAAGCCGCAGCTCCGGTTCCAGGAATCCGCTTGCCTGCAATGCGGCATCTGCGCCAATATCTGCCCCGAGGATGCGATCACGCTGGCGCCGAAACTCGATCCGGCGCCGGGGGCGTTGTCCCACCGGGTGCTGCACGAGGAAGAGCCGTTCAACTGCATCGCATGCGGCACGCCCTTCGGCGTACGCTCCACCATCGAGCGGATCGCGAAGAGCCTGGAGGGCAAGCACTGGATGTTCGAGGAGGACAGCGGCCGCGCCGACCTGATCCGCATGTGCGAGGATTGCCGGGTGCGCGCGCAATTCGGCGGCGAGGGGCGCGTACTGGCCGGAACGCCGGAACGGCCGCCCGCGCGCACCTCGCAGGATTACGCCAACGGGCTCGCGCCCGCTGATCACCGCAGGAAAGGAAAAAGCCGATGACCGAAGACAGTTTCAACATGTCGATGCGCAAGTTCCTCAAGCTCGTGGGCGTCACGTCCCAGCAGCAGATCGAGGAGGCCGTGCGCGACGCCCGCGCGGCCGGAACGCTGCCCGATGGCCCGCTGCGCGCCGAGGTGACGCTGACGATCGAGGGGCTCGACCTTTCACACCGGATCGACGGCGACATCAGCCTGCCCGACGATGCCTGATACCCCCGACGAGGGCGCCATCCGCGCGGCGCTGGCCAGTGTCACGGATCCCTCCAGCGGGCGCGATATCGTCGCGTCGGGCTATCTGCGCGGCGTTTCGGTGGCGGACGGCTCCGCCTCGATCGTGCTTGAGGTCGATCCGGCGCGCGGCTCCGCGTTGGAGCCCCTGCGCGCCGCCGCCGAGCGCGCGGTCGGGGCGCTGGACGGGATCGACGCCGCGTCGGTGGTCCTCACGGCGCATACGCCCGCCGGCAAGGCGCGCCCCCAGTCCGCGGCGCCGGCCCCGCCCGACCTGCGCCCGGCGAAGGCGCAGCCGCCCGCGGGGCCGGCGCCGATGGACGGGATCGGCCGGATCGTCGCCGTAGCCTCGGGCAAGGGCGGCGTCGGCAAATCGACCGTGGCCGCCAACCTGGCGGTCGCGCTGGCCGCCGAAGGCCAGCGGATCGGCCTTCTCGACGCCGACGTTTACGGTCCCAGCCAGCCGCGCATGCTGGGCGTCGGCGGCCGCCCGGCCAGCCCCGATGGTCACATCATCCTGCCGCTTCGCAATCATGGCGTGACGCTGATGTCCGTCGGGCTGATGGTGGGCGAGGACCAGGCGCTGGCGTGGCGCGGGCCGATGCTGATGACTGCCTTGCGCCAGATGCTGGGGCAGGTGCAGTGGGGCACGCTCGACCAGCTTATCGTCGATCTGCCGCCGGGCACCGGCGACGTGCAGATGACGCTCTGCCAGACGGTTCGCGTGGATGGCGCGCTCATCGTTTCGACGCCGCAGGACATCGCGCTGATCGACGCGCGCAAGGGGGTGGACATGTTCCGACGCATGGAGGTTCCGCTGCTGGGAATCGTGGAGAACATGGCCTGTTTCGTCTGCACGGATTGCGGCAAGGTGCATCATCCGTTCGGAGAGGGCGGCGCGCGGGCCGAGGCCGGGCGTCTGGATGTGCCGTTCCTGGGGGAAATCCCGCTCGACGCCACCGTCCGGCGCGCGGCGGACGGCGGCGCGCCGATCGTCGCGAGCCGCCCGGACAGCCCGCCGGCCGCCGCGTTTCGCGCGCTTGCCCGCGAACTGACGGGGCAGCGCGCATGAACCTCGCCCGCGTGATACGGCTCGACGAAAGCGATCCGCGGGTGATGGCGCCCGCCGCCGAGCCGGGTGAGTGGGCGATCTCGGGCGCCTTCGAGTTCACCCAATGGCGCGAGGACGATTTGCAAGGACCGCGCGCGCAGGCCTTCGCGAACGGCTGGCTGGGGCTGGAGAGCTTCGGCCGCGCCACGCTCGTCGCCGTGACGCCGGTGACGGAGGGCGAGTTGACGGCGCTGACCGGGCGGCTGACGCAACATTTCCTCACCCGCTACGACGCCCCGGACGAGGCGGCGGCCCGAAGTGTCGCCGAAGAGGAACTGGCGCAGATGCGCGACCTTTGCGACGGGCAGGAGGCGAACACGATCCTCGTGGTCGAGCGTGCGCTGGAAGAGATCGGCGTGCGCGAAAGGGTGCGCGTGATCCAACCATCCGATGCCCCGCTGTCGGCTATCGCGAGCCACGGCTCTTAACGTACGGAAAGCGACCGACCGCGGACTGGCCGGAACATCCCCCACAGGGCGGCTGTTTTATCGAAGGACCGGCGCTCGTGCCGCTCCGAACCGATGGAGGATGACATGAAAACCCTTATCACGACTGCCCTTGTCGCCAGTCTCGCGGCTCCGGCGCTTCACGCCGCCGAGGCTACCGCCGATGTCCAGGACCGCGACGGCAACCGCCTGGGCGCAGTGCTGGTTCGCGATACGCCCTCGGGCGTTGCGCTGGCGACGCTGACGCTCAACGATCTTCCCGAAGGTGTGCATGGGGTTCACCTGCACGAAACCGGCGACTGTTCCGCCAACGATTTCAAGTCCGCCGGCGGCCATGTGGCAGGTGACCGCAAGCATGGCGTCATGGTCGAAGGCGGGCTGCACCCCGGCGACATGCCGAACCTGACGGTGAAATCCAATGGCGTCGGAGAGGTCGAGTACTTCTTGCCGTTCCTGAACGTGAGCGATCACCTTCTTGACGAGGACGGCGCCGCGTTCATCATGCACAAGGGCGTCGATGATTACGAAAGCCAGCCCTCCGGCGACGCCGGCGACCGGATCGCCTGCGGGGAGTTCACGGAGCGGACGGAGTAGAATCGGCACGCCGGCGGGCCAATCCCTGGCTCCTCGCCGTTTATCTTCGCAAGCCGTATCTCGCGATGAGCGCGAACCGCGAGATGCGGCGCGATTCCCGCCGCTTCGCCACCCGATGATCCCATCATTTTGACAGCCGATGCGCCATGGCCTTCGCCTGATCGTGCTGACGGGAGGTCAGCGCACGGCCCGCCGGCCCTTGGCTTTTGCCTACTGCGCAGCCTCGCGCGGTGTTACCCGCCACCGGCCCCGCGCGGATTCTCATGGCTCATTCCCAGCTTTCGCCACGGTCCTCGCCGTGAATGTTCACCGATGGCTGGTCATACCGCTCGATTGTGGTGACGGTATAGGTATCAAGCGTGATCCACGTCACCGCGAAAAGCAGCGCCGCCGCAGCGAGGCCTGTCAGAAACGCACCCATCTCAGCCGCTCCTTTCCTGTGTCGGCGTCCGGCCTTCGATCTCGGCCAGCCACAGTTCGTGATGCTCCTCGGCCCAGTTGCGATCCACTCGGCCGCCCCACATGGCCTCGATGGCGCCCTGCATCCCGACGGTGCCGATATAGATGTGACCGATGAAGATAGCGATCAGCAGCACGGCGATCACGGCGTGCGTCAGCATGGCCCAGCTCATGCCTTCGATGTCCAGCCAGTAGAATGGGAACATCAGCGTCACGCCGCTCACCACCATGATGACGCCGCCCAGTGCCGCCGACCAGAAGATCAGCTTCTGGCCGGCGTTGAACTTGCGCGCCGGCGGGTTGTCGGGACTGTCCGAGAAGAACCCGCCGCCGCGCGCCAGCCATCTGGCGTCGTAGCGCCCCGGCAGATTGCCCCAGGTCCAGCGCAGGATCATGAACAGGATGCCAAGCGCAAAGGGCGGAAAGAACAGCACATGGCCCCAGGTCGCCAGCCACCCCAGATCGCCCAGCAGCGGCTCGCTGAAGGGGCGGATCACCGTATCGCCATAGGCGATGACGAGGCCCGTCAGCGCCAGCCCGATGAAGCTGAGCGCCGTCATCCAGTGATTGGCCCGCTCCAGGAAACCGAAACGTTTCACCGTGCGCCCGCTGCGGCCCTTGGCGATCGGCACGCGACCGCGGAGCGCAAGCACCAGGGCCAGCAGCAGGCTGAAGCCGAGGATCGCCAGCGCCCCCAGATGGGTGGCGAAATCCGCGATGCCGAGGCGCCAGTCACGCCCGAACGGCCGCTCGAACACCTCCGCGCCGACATAGGGCAGCGATGATATGCCCGCCACCCGCTCGGAGCCGCGCAGCAATTCCAGCGTGTCCGAGCCGGGCCTTGCCCATCCACGCGTCAGATCACGCCCGGCGCCGCGTTCCATCGGGGCGTTAGTCAGCCATTGGGCCGCGCCGGTCGCGAAATCCGGCGCGTCCGAGGCCGGGGCCGGGCCGGAGCGGTACCGTTCGTCCTGAAGTCTTGTGCGGGCGCGCAGCACCTCGTGCGCCAGAAGACCGCTCTGATCGCCGGCAGTCGCCTCGCCATCAAGGGCGGCCACGCCCCATCGCACCTCGGGCACGGTGCGGTTGTCGCCGTCGAAGATCTCCCATATCTGCCAGCCCAGCAGGATCGCCAGCAGGACCGCCGCGATGGCGCCGCCGATACGGTAGGCCGTGAAATCCCGGCCGTGGACGCGGACTTCGCTGTTCATGGCCTTTCCTCCGGATAATATGCGGTCGACCAGCCCCACGCGCCCGAGCCGTATCCGCGTTTCACCACGCGCTCGCGGTAGATTTCACCGATGGTTTCGCCATCTCCGGCCAATAGCGCGCGGGTCGAGCAGACCTCGGCGCAGAGCGGCAGCTTGCCCTCGGCGATGCGGTTGCGTCCGTACTTCTCGAACTCGACCTCGCTGCCGTTCTCTTCGGGACCGCCGGCGCAATAGGTGCATTTGTCCATCGTGCCGCGCGATCCGAACAGGGTGGCGCGCGGGAATTGCGGCGCCCCGAACGGGCAGGCGTAATAGCAATAACCGCAGCCGATGCAGGTGTCCTTGTCATGCAACACGATGCCAAGGTCGGTCTGGTAGAGCGTCGAGACCGGGCAGACGGCGACGCAGGGCGCATCGGTGCAATGCATGCAGGATATGGCGATGGATTTCTCGTCCGCCTCACCGTCGTTGAGCGTCACGACGCGGCGGCGCACCATGCCCCAGGGCACCTCGTGTTCGTTCTTGCAGACGGTCGCGCAGGCGTTGCATTCGATGCAGCGGTCGCTGTCGCACAGGAATTTCAGTCGTGCCATGTCTCCTCCTTACGCCGGCTCGACCCGGCAAAGCGTCGCCTTGGTTTCCTGCATCTGCGTCACCGGGTCATAGCCGTAGGTCTGCACCGTGTTCGACGCCTCGCCGGTGACGAAGGGCGCGGCGCCCTCGGGGTAGCGGTGCGCGATGTCCTCCCCCATCCACATGCCGGCGAAATGGAACGGCATGAAGACCGTCCCCGGCCCGACGCGCGGCGTGACCAGCGCCTGGACCCGCACCGCCCCCTCGGGCGTGTGGACCCAGCAGAAACTGCCGTGGTCGATGCCGGCGCGCCCGGCATCGTCGGGATTGATCTCGGCGAACATCTGCTGCTGAAATTCGGCCAGCCACTTGTTCGAGCGGGTCTCGTCCCCGCCGCCCTCGAATTCCACAAGACGGCCCGAGGTCAGCGCCAGCGGGAATTCGGCGGCATGATCGATCTCCTGGATCGAGCGGTAGAGCGAGGGCAGCCGCCAGACCTTGCGGTCCTGGAACGTCTGATACTCGGGCAGCAGGTCGCGGCGCGGGGTATAGAGCGGCTCGCGATGCAGCGGCACCGGGTCGGGGAAATTCCAGACCATCGCCCGCGCCTTGCCGTTGCCGTAAGGAGCGAGGCCATGCGCGATGGCCACCCGCTGGATGCCGCCGGAGAGGTCGGTTTTCCAGTTCACGCGGCGCAGCTTGTCCGTCAGCGACAGGTCGTCGGACGCCTTGTCCTGCGGATTGTGCGCCAGATAGGCCTCGATCGCGGTCAGCGCGCGCTCGGGATAATCGGGGAACCGATCCTGCGCATCCGAACCCGCGATCTCAGAGCCGTCTTCGTGCGAGTTGAGCCAGGCTTCGTCCACCGGATCTCCGTTCGCCTCGCCGGTCGGGATGCTGTTGTCGCGCTCCGACTCGCGCTCCAGCGCGTCCATTGCCGATCCCGCGTCGTCTTCGGATATCTCGAACATCTCCCAGTGGAAGCGGTCCGCGGCGATGGCGACGATGATGAGCCGTTCGCGCGCCGTCAGTTCGCCCGCCCAGCCGAGCGCGTCGAGCATGCCGAGCGTCACCTCCGGGTAGCCGTCCTCGATCTCGGACCCTTTGGGATAGCTGTCTTCGGCCAGCAGGTTGCGCCCCTCGTGGCTCACTCCCCAGCGGGCGCGGAACGGCAACCCGCCCTCGGCCACGGGCTTTGACGTATCATAGAGCAGCGGCGTGCCGGGGTGGCCCAGTTCCGGGCGGCCCCAGCTTGGCCAGGGAAGACCGTAATATTCGCCCTTTACCGGCGCCGACTTGCCCAAAAGCGTGATGGAATCGAACTTGTCCTGATGCTCCATATGCCGCTTCAGGCGTTCGGGGCTCTGGCCCGTGTAGCCGATGGTCCAGGCGCCGCGGTTGATCTCGCGCAGGATGTCCTCGGCGCGCGGCACCCCGTCCTCGATGGCGATATGCTTGAACAGCTGATCCTTGAAGCCGAAGGCTTCGGCGAGCATCCGCACGATTTCGTAATCCGTGCGAGCCTCGAACGCGGGTTCCTGCACCTTTTCGCGCCATTGCAGCGAACGGTTGGAGTTCGTGACCGACCCGGCCATCTCAAGCGTCGTGCCCGCCGGCAGGATGTAGAGCCCGTCCTCGCGCTCGGTCTCCACCGCCGTTTGGGTGGGGTAGGGGTCGATCACCACCACGAGGTCGGCATCCTCCAGCGCGCGCTTGCGGTCCGGCCCGCGCGTCTGGCTGTTGGTCGCATGGCCCCAGAAGGTGATCGCCCGAAGCGGCGCCGGTTGGTCGAAATCCTCGGCGTTCTCGAGGAATCCGTCGGCCCAGCGGCTGACCGGCACGCCCGGTTTCTCCATCAACTCCTTCGAGCCAAAGCGCGACACCAGCCAGTCATACTCCACATCCCAGACGCGGCCCCAGTGGCGCCATGCGCTTTCGGTCAGGCCGTAATAGGCGGGCAGCGTATCGCAAGAGACGCCCAGATCGGTCGCGCCCTGCACGTTGTCATGGCCGCGAAAGATGTTGGCGCCGCCGCCGGACTTGCCGATATTGCCGAGGATAAGCTGCAGAACCGACGCCGCGCGCGTCTTGTTGTTGCCGACGCTCGATTGCGTCAGACCCATGCACCAGATCAGCGTGCCGGGCCGGTTCTCGGCCAGGATGCGCGCGACGCGCTCGGTCTGTTCCGCCGGGATGCCGCTGACGCGCTCGACCTCCTCGGGCGTCCATTTCTCGATCTCCTCTTGCGCGTCCTCCAGCCCGAACGCGCGGCTTTTCAGATAGTCGCGCTCCTCCCAGCCATTCTTCAGAATGACGCGCGCCAGCCCCCAGAGGAAGCCGACATCGGCGCCGGGGCGGATGCGCACGTACTCGTCGGCATGGGCCGCGGTGCGCGTGAAGCGCGGATCGACGACGATCAGCGGCGCGCCGTTCTCCTTGCCGTTGAGCACATGCAGCATCGAAACGGGATGCGCCTCGGCCGGGTTGCCGCCGATGATGATGATCGACTTGGAATTGCGTATGTCGTTGTAGGAATTCGTCATTGCGCCGTAGCCAAAGGTATTGGCCACGCCGGCGACGGTGGTGGAATGGCAGATGCGCGCCTGGTGGTCGACGTTGTTCGTACCCCAGAAGGCGGCGAACTTGCGAAAGAGATAGGCCTGCTCGTTCGAGAACTTGGCCGAGCCCATCCAGGCGACGCTTTCGGGGCCGGATTCCTCGCGGATGCGCAGCATCTCCGCCGAGATTTCCGAAATCGCCTGCTCCCAGGAGATTCGCTTCCAGGCGCCGCCTTCCTTCTTCATCGGATATTTCAGGCGCCGCTCACCGACAGCGGTCTCGCGCGCGGCGGCTCCCTTGGCGCAATGCGTGCCCTGGTTGATCGGGCTCTCGAAGACCGGCTCCTGCCCGATCCACACGCCGTCCTTGACCTCCGCCCAGATCGAGCAGCCGACCGAACAGAACGGGCAGATCGTCTTGCGCAGTTTGATGCTCGGGTCATTGACAGTCGCGGTGGCCGCCTGCACGCGCGGCGCGCTCCAGCCGGCGGCGCTGAGCGTAAAGCCCGCAAGCCCGCTGTTGCGTAGAAAGCTGCGGCGCGTCAGTCCCGGCGCCGTGAGGGAAGAGGAATGAGTGTGGCTTCCGACGCGTTTCAACATGTCTCTCTCCCTCGTCGTTCCCTTCTCGGCCCCGTCTTCTCAGTCCCGGGCCAGCCGGTAGAAGGTTCTTACGTGCTCTGTCTCTTGGAATGTCGGATTGAGCGGGTCGTCCGCGTGGACCGGTTCGGCCGCTTCGGCCGGCTCGGCTTCGGTCAACAAAAGAGCGCCCGCTCCAAGGAGCGGCGCGCCCGTCATCAGGCTTCTTCGCGTCTGATCAGGATGTTTCGACATGCCGTAACCCCCACTCCCGGAAGCGTGTCCAGCATGACCCAAACGCACTCCGCTTGCGTCGGTTCCTGAAGAATTTGCGAAAGTGAACCGGCGGGTCGGCCTCCTGACCTTCGTTTACGTCGATCGCGCTTCCAGGGCGGGTTTTCGCCCCCGCATCGGTATGCCACCGTACAGTCATCCTCGGCCATAGGAACAGCCGTTCGTCGATTGCGTTGCGCGTGAGATGCTCTCGACAATGGAGGTGACGACAGATGGCCAATCGAGATCCATATGACAACGGGTCCCGCGTGGGTCCGGAGCGAAACGATCCGCGCCGGGGGCGCCGGCGGGACGATCAGGGCGGGTATCCTTTGGAACAGGACTGGCAAATGGACGAGGGCGGCGACTGGCGCGGCGCCACAGGATACGGTGATCCGGCTGAACGCCATGAGGAACCCGTTTACGACCGCGGCGGACCGTGGCGTTACAGGCCAGCCGACTACCGCGGATATCGCGCCCAGCAGCGCGACTGGGAAGATGATCGCGATGACAGGCGGCGCTACGATTTCGCCGAGCAAGACCGCGTCTGGAGAGACCGGGCGAACGCAGGCTATGCAGGCAGCCGCGCGCGGCCCTACGAAGGCCGGCCCGAGGGCTTTCAGGGGGGCGGTTACCAAGGCTACGAAGGTCGGAGCGGCCTTCTGGGAGCGCGCCATTATGATGACGATTTGAGCGGTCCGTCACAACGCGGGCGCGGCCCCAGGAATTACCGGCGCTCGGACCAGAGGATCCAGGAAGACGTGTCGGACCGGTTGACGGACGATCGCCAGCTTGACCCCTCGGATATCGAGATTTCGGTTACGGATCGCGAGGTCACGCTGTCCGGGGAGGTCGATTCAAAATGGGCCAAGCGCCGGGCCGAGGATTGCGCGGATTCCGTCACCGGTGTCGAGCACGTGCAGAACAACCTGCGCGTCGCCCGCACGGCCGGGACGTCCGAGCGCGCGACGTCCTGACGATTTCATGCGCCGGGGGTTCAGGCGCCGGACGGCATCCGAACCCCGGCGCATGAACCGCGCAGCTACGGTCGGGCTGCGTCTTTCGGCCAGTAACCCAGTGCGAAGCAACGCCGCCAGCCGCCGCCCCTCGCGGGCTGGCGGCCTCGAAAGGGATTGGCTCCAATTCCGTCGACAGCGCGCCGCGGTCATCGTGATCCCTTGGTCGATAAGCGGTCTCATCGCGGAACATCGTGGCAGGTCATGCGGTTGGCCCCGCAACGGAGGGGCAAACCATGCGCGCGAAATGCAATTTCCAGCATCAAGACCGAACGCTCATGGCGGCGGAGGGCGATGGTGGGACAAGCGTCCCAAGTGACCGTGAAGTGGAAGGGTTGAGGTCCCAACGCGGTCGGGGCCAAATCCTGCCGGTGATCTCATGAACGCGGCCGACGAAGATCGGCCGCTCGTGCTGTCGCTGGGCAGCATCAACGCCGATTTCCAGATGCGGATCGACCGGCGCCCGGAAGTGAGCGAGACGCTCATCGCCCGTGATTTCCAGCGTCTTGGCGGCGGCAAGGCGGCGAATGTCGCCTATCTCGCCCGGCGGCTCGGCCGCGACGCGGTGCTGCTGGGGCGGATCGGGGATGATGATCTGGCCGAGCAGGCGCTCGCGCCGCTGCGCGAGGCGGGCGTTGATCTGCGGCATGTTGCGCGCGCGCCTGACGCGGAAACAGCCGTTTCCGTCATCACCGTGCCGCCCGACGGCAAGAAGGGGATCGTTCTGGCGCCGAATGCGAACGACGCATGGGACGAAGAAGACCCGGCCCAGCTGGACCGGGTCATCGCCGCTGCCCCCGCCGGCAGTGTCCTCGTGATCGACAGCGAGGTTCCCGGCTTCGTCACCGAGGCTGCGGCGCGGTCCGCGCGCCGCTGCGGCCTTCGCGTCCTGCTCGATCCGTCGCCGGCCGACCGGGTCTCGGACGCGCTTCTGTCGCTCGTGGACGTGGCGGCGCCGAACACATCCGAGGTCGAGACGTTGACAGGTATC
Organism: Roseovarius spongiae; assembly: GCF_003651245.1. Lineage (GTDB taxonomy): Bacteria > Pseudomonadota > Alphaproteobacteria > Rhodobacterales > Rhodobacteraceae > Roseovarius > Roseovarius spongiae. Next base: position 106,101 of record NZ_RAPE01000006.1, on the reverse strand, counting down.
GAGGTCGACGGCCCCTGTTCGGCGGCGCGCGCCGCCAGCGCCCTTGTCGATCGCGGCTGCGGCGTCGCTTGCGTCAAGCTGCCCGACGGCGGCTGCGTCGTCGCGGAGAGCGCGGAGGTCTGTCACGTCGCCACCGGCCAGGTCGACCCGGTCGACACCACCGGCGCGGGAGACGCGTTTGCCGGCGCCATGGCCGTCGCGCTCTGCGAAGGGCAGGGCATGGTCGCGGCCGCGGTGTTCGCGACCGCCGCCGCAAATCATGCCGTGACGGGCTATGGGTCTCAGCCGGCATATCCGGACCGCCATGACATCGAGAGGAAAAGCGCCACCATCACCACCTCGACATTAGGGAAATGACCGACGACGCACCTTGGAAGATCGGCTTTGACACCTATGATCCGCAAGCGGAACAGCAGCGCGAAGTGCTCTTCGCGCTCGGCAACGGCGTCGTCGTGCTGCGCAATGCCGCGCCTTGGTCCCGAGCGGGCGCACACCACTATCCCGGAACCTACCTTGCCGGCGCATACGCGCGTTTCCGCGCCCGGATCAATGGCGAGACCGTCGAGGTGGAGTCGCTCGCCAACCTGCCGAACCCGCTGCCCCTGACCTTCCGGATCGGGGATGGCGCGTGGTTCACGCTGGATGCGGCCGAAATCATCGACTACCGGCACGAGCTGGACATGCACGACGGCGTCGCCCGAAGGGAGCTCACCTGCCGGTGGGAAGGCCGGCGCCTGCGGCTGAGCGTGCACCAGTTCGTCAGCATGGCCCGCTGCGGTTTGGCGGGTCTGCGTGTCCGGCTCGTGCCGCTGGGCTGGTCCGGGCGGGTAGAGTTCCGCGCCATGATCGACGGTGGCGTCGAGAACCGGAATGTCGCGCGATACGAACCCTATCCCGCCCGCCACCTCGCCCCGCCAGACGCCTTCGTCGAAGGCGATGCGGGCTACGTGCACACCCGCCTCTTGGGGACCGGAACGAAGGTCGTCGTGGCGCAATCGCTCGCTGGGGCGCATGGCGACGCCAACGGTTGGAGCGTCGAGCATCGCCTGTGTCGCGACGCCGAAAGTGGCGTGGCGATCGACCTCTGCAAGCGGATCGAGGTCACGGCCGGCGCGGCCGAACCCGCCCGGTTGCGCAGCGCCCCGGATTTCGCAACGCTCGAGAGGGAGCATCGCGCCGCCTGGCGCACGCTCTGGGACGGTGTCGGGATCGAGGCCGACGATCCGGATATCGCGCGGCCGCTTCGCTTTCATGCGTTTCACCTGCTCCAGTCGGTCTCGCCCCTGTCCGGCGCGCTCGACAGCGGCATCCCCGCGCGCGGCTGGCACGGCGAGGGCTATCGCGGTCACATCTTCTGGGATGAAATCTTTGTCTTTCCGTTCCTCCTGGCGCGTTTTCCGGATCTCGCCCGGTCCAAGCTGCTCTATCGCTGGCGGCGCCTGACGGCCGCGCGCGAGGCGGCGCGCGCAAGCGGCCATCGCGGCGCGATGTATCCCTGGCGCAGCGCGAGCCGGGGGGACGAGGTAACGCCGCGCTGGCAGTGGAACATGCTGTCGCACCACTGGATGCGGGACCACACGCAGCGCGCGCGGCATATCGGATCGGCCGTCGTCTACAATTTCTGGCATTACTACCTGATGACCGGCGACACCGAGTTTCTCGCCAGCCACGGCGCCGAGGTCATCCTCGAGGTGGCGCGGTTCTGGGCCAGCAAGGCGGAGCGGAGCGCGGAGGACGGCCGCTATGACATCCGTGGCGTGATCGGGCCGGACGAGTTCCATGACCGCTATCCCGGCGCGAGATCGCCCGGCCTTGAAAACAACGCCTATACGAACCTCACCGCGGTCTGGACCCTGTGCCGCGCGCTCGAGGTGCTGGACCACGTGCCGGCCACGGCGGCCGCGGCGCTGCGGGAAAAACTGCGTCTCGGCGACGACGAACTGGCGTTATGGGACAGGATCAGCCGCCGGGTCCGGCTGGCGTTCCACGGCGATGGCATCCTCAGCCAGTTCGAGGGGTTCGAGCGGCTGGAACCGTTCCGCTCCGACACGCTGCCGCCGCGCTACGAGGGCCAGCGGCTCGACTGGGCGCTCGAGGCCAGCGGGCAGAGCGCGAACGCCTATCAGATCACCAAGCAGGCGGATACGCTGACGCTGTTCCACCTGTTCCGCCGCGAAGAGATCTGCGCGCTCATCGCGCGGCTCGGTTACAGTTTCGACGGCGATGCGCTGAAGCGGACGTGCCACTACTATTTCGACCGCACGACCCACCGGTCGAGCCTGTCACGCGTGGTTTATGCCGGCGCGCTGGCCGAGGTGGATCGCGACGCATCGCTCGACCTGTTCCGCGAGGCGCTCACCACCGATCTCGCCAGCAAGAAACCGCAAAGTGTGGCCGAGGGCGTCCACCTCGGGGCGATGGGCGGGACGCTCGACGTGCTTCAGCGGCGATATTTCGGGATTTATCCGGTGGTTGACGGCCTGCGCTTCGCGCCCTCGCTTCCGGACGGGCTCTGCCCGATGCGGATCCGGTTTGAGCTGCGCGGACTGACGTTCACCGCCGAAGGCAGGGAGGGGAGGGTCACACTCACGTCGCATGCCTCCAACCTGAGGCCGCTCGCGATCACCCATCCGGGCGGCGAATGCACCTTGAAGCCGGGCGAAAGCCTTGGCGCGGAGAACTGACTGGCACCTGGTCCGAGCCTGTCGGCAACAACCGCCCGGCGATCCGTCCGCGCCCCAGACGACCGAGACAAAAAATTGCAGCCGCCGCGCCCGAAAGGCGCGGCGGCTACAGATCATGCGCCTGCTATGCGGCCTTCCGGTTCAGCCGCTGTTCCGCGAGCTCCGTCAGTTTGGAGTCGGCGGCCTTCTCCTCGGAGAGCGTTTCTTCGAGCACCTGCGCACAATCATCGCGCCCAAGCTCCCGCGCCCATGCGACGAGCGCGCCATAGCGGGCGATCTCGTAATGTTCGACGGCCTGCGCGGCGGCTGCGAGCGCGGCGTCGAGCACCTCGGCATCCGTGATCTCGCCGGAGATGTCTTCCGCTTCTTTCACGATCCCGTCGATTGCGGGGCAGGTCACGGTCTTCGGTGTCTCGCCGTGCATCTCGAACACCCGCTCAAGACGGGACACGTGACCGTGCGTCTCTTCGAGATGCTCCGAGAACCCATCTTTCAAGGGACCGGCCGAGGCCTTCTCGATCATCTTGGGCAGGGCTTTCTCGATTTTCTTCTCGGCGTAGTAGATATCCTGAAGCGTATGAACGAACAGGTCGTTAATGGTCTGGATGTCTTTTGAGAACAGGGCCATCTGAAGCCTCCCTTTTACTGATCAGTGCAAGTAGTAAGAGGCGAACACTGCCGGCAGGGCTGAGTTCCGCAATGGCGCTTTGGGTGCGTTCCCGTACTGCGTTCCGCGCGTAAGGAAGCCTAGTAGTTCGCGGGGGGATCGCTGGCCGGAAAGGATTCGTCCACGGCCTCGTCGACCTCGTCCCAGTGTCGCGGCGGGTCGGCCATTTCGCGCCGGCCGGCGACGCGGACGCGGTTTCCGTCCGGTTTCGCCGGCGTGGCGGAGGGGAAAGGGCTTCGCCGGGACGCGCCGAAGAACAGCGCGGCCAGTAGGAAGCCGAACGAGAATGCAGCAACTTGTCGCGCGCGCATGGCCGGGCTCCTCAGCAACGTGGTGTCGACGCAACCCGTTACCCGTCACCCCGGTTCCGCAGATGTCCGCGCAATGCGCTCCGGCGCCGCGGACTGTACGGTTCCGACCACATCCACCCGGTCCGCTCTGCCGGAACCTATCCGTGACGCGGAGGTTTCGGAAGGGAACCGCGGCGGACCCTGCCGCCGCGCCCGACGATAGGAGAGCCGCCTTGAGCGACAAGAAGGACCCCGAGCACGCCGCGAGGCTTCGCGAGGACATCGACAGCGGAAAGGCCGGCGACAAGGTCGGGTTTCCCGATCCCGCGGCCGCGCCTCTCGGCACCGACGCCGAGGCCGGGGGCGCCACCCCCGGCAGCGAGGAAGTGCGCACCGCGCGCCGCCACGAGGTCGACGCGCGTCCCGACAGCGCAGAATCGGCGCAAGGTCCGCGTCCGGTCAGCGCCGGCGGGTCCGGTTCGCGGCGCGGTGCGTGGATGGCGGTCGCGGCGGTCGTCGCGCTGGCGCTGTTGGCGTTGATCCTCGTGTGGGTCATCGTGTCATGATGCCTTGGGGAGGCACCCACGCGGCGAGGCGTGCGGCAGGTGTGGCCCCGAAGAAGGAAAGCGCGTGATGTGGTCTTGGCTGAGCGAGCATTCTGCGTCGATCCAGGCGGCGGGCGGCATCGTCACCGCCTTCATCTGGATCGTCTACCTTCAAATCTTCGTGTCGAGCTTCCGCCGCCAGCGGCAGAGCGAAATCCTGATCTATACCGGCGGGACCAGCCGCGCGAACCCGCGCATTTTCGTCAGCAATCTCGGGTTCGAGAGCATCTACATCCTCGAGATCATGCTCACCCTGCAATCCTCGGAAGTCCGGGGCGAGGCATCTGTCATCGACCGCAACGAGATCGATGAACACGACCTGGCGTCGACCTACGATTCCACGCTTCAGGGGCCGCTCGACAGCGGTGGATACGTGGATATCGGCAGCCTCGACGACCTGCTGAGCCGGGCGCACAACAGCAACCCCGATGCGCCGACCGGCGATCAGACCGAAAGCATCGAGATCCGCGTCGCGGCCATCACCGCCGCCACCTCGAGCGTCGTCGCGGCGCGGCGGGAATTCGATCTATCCGCAGACGACGGGGGCCGGCGGGTCGTTCCGCGCACGCTTTATGCGAAACAGATCCGTTCATGGTGGGGCCGGCGCCAAATCGAGCGCGAGCTGAAGGAGAAGCTGGACCGCTGAAAGCGGCCCCTGGCGGCGCTTCGGTAGCCGGGACGCAGGAACATTTTCCGGGCCGCGTCTGTTTTTCTCATACGACCGCCGGTCAATTCGGCCGGCAGAGGAAAGGAGGATCGACATGGCAAGGCGACTTGATCAGATGACGGAAGAGGAGGCGCGCGCGGAACTTGCCCGGCGCAATCACCCGCGCGAGCGCCATGAATATCCACGCGAGGATGAACGCGCCTGGCGCGAACCGGGCGGCGATGCCCGCGGCGCGCTGTTCGGCGCGGGCTACGGCTGGCCCTACCTGCCGCCGCCCTATCCCGGCGCGAATTACGATCCCTACGCGATGCCCGAGGCCGGCTATGGCCCGAGCGCGCCGCCGCATTGGGGCGGGGGTCGGCGCGGAATGCCGCCGCAGGACCGGCGGGAACGCGACATGTTCGACCGCGCGGGCGACGAGATCGCGTCGTGGTTCGGAGACGAGGCCGCAGAGGCGCGCCGCGAGGCGGATCACCGCGGTCGCGGGCCGAAGGGCTATGTCCGTTCCGATGCGCGCATCGAGGAAGACGTGCACGACCGGCTGACCGACGATGCAGTGGTCGACGCGACCGAGATCTCCGTTTCCGTGCAGGACCGTGAGGTGACGCTTGACGGTACGGTGGATTCGCGCCGCGCCAAGCGCGGCGCCGAAGATTGCGTCGACTCGGTATCGGGCGTTCAGCATGTCCAGAACAATCTGCGCGTTCAGCCCGTTGAGGCCGGGGCGCGGTCGTAAGAGAAGCCCGCGGCGATCAACAAGGGTTGCTGGGGCGCGACGGCGCCCCGGTACCCCGGCCCGGTCGCCGCCTCTCTTGCGGCGTCATCCCATCTCTGCGTCTCGGCAGATGTCTTAAAGTGTTTTAATGAAACCGGTGCGAAGATTTCGGACCGTGCAGCGGTCGGAGTGGATGATTCTGACAAGCGCCCGACGATCGTGCAAAGTCCCTCCCCGACGTCGAGCATAGCAGAACGGTCTGCGGGGCGAGGTTTCAACCTGCAGATTGTGGCGCCCGCGCCGGACGGAAGGCGGGTAATTTTGAAGGCTCGGTGACCGTCAGGTTTCCCGAGAGATGGTAAACGGTATGTTTTCCGGCTGGTTACGGGGCAGGAGGCTACGCTGATCGGCGTAGCCTCCGCGCGGACCTAATGCGGCCCGGCTGTCCGACCGAGGTCAATCGTGTTGGCCCAGCGGCCCTGCCGCGCGCCATGTCATGTCGCCGACGCCGTGGGCCGGTTCGCTGTCCCCGGACAGATGCGGCGTGAACCCCATCGGCTCATGACCGATGATACGCTCCATTTCGGCCGGACGGCGAAGCAGCACCCTGCCGCCCTTGCGTTCGATGAAGCCTTCGTCGGAAAGCTGGCAGAGGGTCTTGCTGACCGAGACATTGGACAGCCCGACCAGATCGCCGAGTTCGGACTGGTTGAGCGGCACCTCGATGCCATCGCTTGCAGAGGCGCCGCCATTGCGGTCGCGCAGCATCAGCAGCAGCCAGATGATCCGCTCACGCGCCCCCATGCGGCCAACCGCCACCAGTGTGCGCATGATAAGCGCCTGCGTCTCGGCGGATTTGCGCAATAGGAACGCGGTCACGGCGGGCGTCACGAAGGCCGGTGAGGTCAGCGCCGCCACCGGGATCGGATAGACCACCGACGCCCGCAGGCTGCGCAGTGAAAACAGCGCCCGAGAGCCGCCCAGGTCGGACAGGCCGGCGATATCCCCGGCCATGTGCAAACAAAGCAGCTGGCGTTGCCCGTCGGCGAGGACCCCGTAGGAACACAACCAGCCCGATTTGACGAGATAGACGAAATCCGGCCGGTCGCCCTCGTGCCGGATATCGACATCCTTCTCGAAGGCGACCGGATGCGCATCGCATTCCCGCAAAGCCGCCTTCACCGCAGCGGCGAGGGACGTGTGGGGCGACGCCCGATCGATCGGGTCCAGGCAGTTCATGTGCGCGTCACCATGTTTCATGAGGTTGGCAGTTCAACACCGCCGGCCGCGCCGGGTTCCGTGCACAACCGCACGATCACGAATCGGCGCGCGTCTGTCGGCGCCTGCATCCCCTGCGAGGGATGTGCGACGATGTTAAAGCGCTTTAATGCCGATGATCGCGATCATGAGAAGCTGCCCGAAAGCGTTATGAGAAGCGGCGCGTCGGATCAGGAGGTCAACCGCCGGGCGGCGTCACGCGGCGCAGCGGTGAAGATATGGCAGACAGCGACACGATAATCGACCGGCTGCTCGACCGGCACGGGCGCACCTATTGCGACGAGTTGGGCATCGACATCGCGAAGAACACGCCGAGCCCGCTGTTCCGCTGGCTCGTCGCCGCGATCCTCTATTCCGCGCGGATCAGCACCGACAACGCGACGCAGGCGGCACGGGCGCTGACCGACGCGGGGCTGACCACGGCGGACAAGATGGCCGCGGCAAGCTGGCAGGACCGCGTCGACGTGCTGACAGCGAACGGCTACAAGCGTTTCGACGAAAGCTACAGCCGGAACCTCGGCGAAGCGGCGGAAACGCTGCGCGAGGAGTATGACGGCGATTTGCGGAAGCTGCGCGAGGCGGCGGACCGGGATGCCGACGAAATGCGCCGGCGGCTGAAGACGTTCAATGGCCTCGGGGACGTGGGGGCCGACATCTTCTTTCGCGAAGTGCAGGTGGCATGGCCCGAACTGCACCCCTTCGCCGACAAGAAGGCCCTGCAGACGGCCGCGAAACTGGGACTTCCGAAAACGGCGAAAGGCCTTGCCGGACGCGTCGGCGAGGCCGATTTCCCGCGCCTCGTCGCGGCGCTGGTCCGCACTGACCTGTCAAAGGACGAGGCGGCATTGAAAGGGTGAGGGTGATCCGGTTACGGATCATGCAGGCCTGCCGCCCGACTGACGGGATCGCCGGGAGCGTCAGGGCGGCAAGGATGAACGGGAAAGGATCGGTATGTTCCGAGACGCTGGCCGCCTGAGCGCGTTTCTCTTCGGTGTTCTTGCAGCGGGCGCCGTGGCGTTCCTCCTGCTCGACACGCTCCGCCCCGATCCGGCGCCGCGCCCCATCGCGCCGCGCGGCGATCTTGCCCCGCGCGAGGAAACCACGATCGCGCTATTCGAGGCGACGCGCGGTTCGGTCGTGTCGATCACGACCGAGGAGCGCGTGCTCGACCCGTGGTCGCGGCGCGCGGTCGACGTGCCGCGCGGGACGGGGTCGGGATTCGTCTGGGACGACCGGGGCCATATCGTCACGAACAACCATGTCATCGCCGGCGCGTCCGGGGCGCGGGTGCGCCTTGCCGATGGTCGCCTGTTCGGCGCCACGCTGGTGGGGACGGCGCCCGCGCATGACCTGGCGGTGCTGCGCGTCGATGCCGGGTCGCGCACCCCGCCGCCGCTGCCCATAGGGGAAAGCGGCCCGCTCCGGGTCGGCCAGTCGGTGTTCGCCATCGGCAACCCGTTCGGGCTGGACTGGACGCTGACCACCGGGATCGTCTCGGCGCTCGACCGCGAGATCCCGACGCGGGGCGGGACGATCGAAGGGCTCATCCAGACCGACGCCGCGATCAATCCCGGCAATTCCGGCGGGCCGCTGATCGACAGCGCCGGGCGGCTGATCGGGGTGAACACCGCCATCTTCAGCCCGTCCGGGACCAGCGCGGGCATCGGCTTTGCCGTGCCGGTCGATACGGTCAACCGGGTGGTGCCGCAGCTTGTCGCGACGGGAACCTACCGCCCGCCGTTCCTTGGCGTGCGGCATGAGGACCGGATCAACCGGCTCGCCGCGACGCAGGGGCTGGAGGGCGTGCTCGTGCTCGGGGTCACGACGGGTTCGCCCGCCGAGGCGGCCGGCCTGCGCGCCGCGCGCGAGGGCGCCGACGGGCGGCTCGTCCCCGGCGACGTCATCATCGGCATCAATGGCCGCGCCATCGCCACGTCCGCCGACCTCGAGAGCGCGCTCGACGCCCATTCACCCGGCGACACCGTCACGATCCTGGTGCGCCGCGACGGTGACGAGGTCGAGCTTTCCGCCGTTCTCGCCGAGCCGCGCTTGTGAGCGCGGCCCGCGGCGCCGGCATGTCACGCCTCGGGCCGCTCCTTGTTGGCGGCGCCGCGGCTCATCGCCTGCGCGAGGCTCCGGATCCTGAGCGCGCGGTTCAGCTCTCCTCCGAAGATCAGGACCAGCGCCGCGAGATACATGAAATAGAGGGCCGCGATGATCCCGGCCAGCCCGGCATAGTAGCTGGCATAGGTCGCGAAATTGGCGAGGTAGTAGGAAAAGGCCGCGGCGAGGAACGCCCATGCGATGGTGGTGAACAGCACGCCGGGCCAGATGGTCGCCAGCCGGGTGCGCCGGGCCGGCAGGAACCGGTGCGCCGCGAGGAGTGCGGCAATCAGGATGAGCGCCGCCGCCGGGTAGCGGATCAGCCGGATCGTGACCGAGGCGGGTTCGAACCCCGGCACCAGCATGTGCAGCCACGACCCGGCGCGCGGCGCCACGACAAGCAGGTAACCCACCAGCACCAGCACGAGGCTGGTCAGGACGACCATGCCGACCATCACCGCGTATTGCACGAAGGCCGAGCGGAATTCGCGGATCCCGTAGGCGCGGTTGAGCCCCATGCGCACGCCGTCGACGCCGCCGATGGCGAACCACACCGTCAGCAGGATGCCGAGGCTCAGTATCCCGCCGCGCTGCACGGTCACCACCCTTTCGACCTCGGACACGATCGGGTCGATCAATGCGGGCGGCACGATCGCGATCAGGAAGTCGATGAGCCCGCTGGCCATCGAGCGGTCGCCGATGAACGCCGTCAGCGAACTTGTGAAGACCAGAAAAGGGAACACCGCAAGCAGCGCGCGAAAGGCCACGTTCCCGGCCAGGCCGAACGCGTCGTCGCTCCAGAGCCGCAGGCTGGCTTCGCGCAGCACCGCCCAACCGACGCGCCACCCGCTGCCATGCAGCAGGTCCTCGGGGCGCTCGATCAGGATGCCGTGGGTCAGGACAGCATCGCGCGCCGTTTCATGATCGGGTCTTTCCTTCATCGCCCACTCCGCGCGGTTTCATCGCGGTCGCGCGAGGCATCATACCCGCCCCGCCGCATCCAGCGTACCGCCGACATGGAACGTGCCAAAGGCCCGAGAGGTTTCGCCGCGCCGGCCGCAGCCCCGTCACCCCAGCCAGACATCGAGGAAGAGCATCAGCACCAGCCCGACCGACAGGCCGAGCGTGGCGCGTTTCTGATGCCCGCGCCGGTGCGTTTCGGGGATGATCTCGTGGCTGATGACATAGAGCATGGCGCCGGCCGCGAAGGCCAGCCCCCAAGGCAGGAGCGGCTCGGACAGCGTGATGATCCCCGCGCCGAGAAGGCCGCCCACCGGTTCGGCCGCGCCGGTGAGCGCGGCGATGGTCCAGGCGCGCCCCCTGCCATAACCCTCGCCCAGCAGGGACACGGCCACGGCCAGCCCCTCGGGCGCGTTCTGCAGCCCGATCCCGATGGCGAGCGGCAGGCCCCCCGTCACGCCATCCGCGCCAAAGCCCACGCCGACGGCAAGGCCTTCGGGGAAGTTGTGGATCGTGATCGCGATGATGAAGAGCCAGACCCGCCGGAGCGATTCCGCCTCGGGCCCCTCAGGGCCGGTCTGGAAATGTTCGTGCGGCAGACGTTCGTTCATCAACGCCACCGCGCCCATCCCGAGAAGGATCGCGACGCAGACGATCGCCGCGGGCGCGGCGCCGCTTTCGTACCGCGGTTCGGCGGCGTCGAGCGCCGGAATGATGAGCGAGAAGAACGACGCGGCAAGCATCACGCCCGCCGCGAACCCCAGCGACAGGTCGCGCGTCGCTCGCGAGGGGACGCGCCCGAACAGTACCGGCACGGCGCCCACCGCGGTCAGCGAACCGGCGACGAGGCTGCCGAGAAAGCCGAGCATGACGGGAGAAAGTGTTTCCATGTTCTCCCTCAACCTGCCGAAGATGATGGTTACGCGATCCGCCCGGCAGTCTGCGCGTTTAACTCCGCGACGGCCGCAGCAAGTTCAACGTGACGGTTTTCGCGGCGTTCCCGGTCAAGCGGTTCGGTACGATACCGTACGAAAAGACGTTCGGGCACCCATACCCTTCGCCATCGGACCGCCATCACCGCCCGGCGGCGCGCGCCCACGGGTCATCGCTGCGATCACGGATCCGTCTTTGCGAGCGCGGCGCGTTGGCGGGCGCCCCGAAACCCGATGAGCCGCGCATATTCAGCTTCGGCCGCGCCGTAAGTATCGCGCGCCCGCTTTTCCAGGCCGGCACGGTCGAGGATGGTGATCCGCCCGCGCTTCGCCTCGATCAGTCCTTCGCCCTCCAGCACGTGCGTGCCCACCGTCACCCCCGCCCGCCGCACACCAAGCATGAGCGCGACGAATTCATGGGTCAGCGCCAGGTTGTCGTTGCCGGACCGGTCGTGGCACATCAAGAGCCACCCCGCGAGCCGCTCTTCCAGCTTGCTGTGCGCGTTCGACAGGGCCGTCTGCGCCATTTGGGCCATCATCGCCAGCACGTAGCGCGACAGATGACGCCGAAGCGACGCGCTCTGCCCGAGCAGGTCGGCCAGCCGGTCGGCGTCGATCGCAAGGCCGTCGCCTTCTATCTGGATGAAGGTATCGTTGATGGCATAGCGGCTCTGCAGGATGGATGCGATGCCCGACATTCCGTCGCAGCCGAACAGGCCGACCTCGATCTGCCGGCCGTTGCCGCCCTGCACCACGGTGGAACCGACGCCGGACCTCGGGAAATAGGCCCGTTCGATCGGCTGGCCGGCCCGCTCGAGCGCCATGCCCTTGTCCAGCTTGACCGTCTTCAGGTGGGGCTCGACCAACGCGCGATCCGCTTCGGGCAGGGTGAAAAGCAGGTTGTTTCGGCCAGGAGGACAGTCAAGTTTGCGGGTCATTTGTGCACTCTTTACGTTAGAACAGGCGTGTGGGGGACCAAACGCGGCCGCTCGCGCCCGCAACAGGAAAACCGGGCTTGGATCATTGGATGCCGGGGCAGGCGAGCCGGCTGCACAATGTCGCGGACCGACGCCATCAGACCTGCTCCTCGCTGCCGTCTTCGGTCCCGGCGCGGCGCTCGACCTGTTCGGTCATGCCGCGCGGCGCGATGCCGAGCACGCTCATCCCGGGCATGCTGCCCGAGGCGACGTTGTCGATCCGCATCAATGCGACTTGCGCGCGCGTAAGCGGCGCGCCGGGCAGGTGTTCGGCGAGGCCGGCCAGAGGTTGCCAGAGAGCGAAGGGCACCGGCACTGTCCGCGCCCGCGATCCCGTCGCTTCCGCCACACGCTCGACCAGCTGGCGATAGGTCACGATGTCGGCCCCGGCCAATTCATGCGGCGTCGCGCGCGCACCGGGTTTAAGCAGCCGCGCGACGGCCTCGGCCACGTCATCGACCCAGGCCGGCTGCAGGCGCGTGTCGCCCGCACCGAAGAGCGGGTAGACCGGCGACCGGCGCAGGATGTCGCGGATCGTCGACAGCAGCGCGTCACCCTCGCCGAACATTACGGCGGAGCGGGCGATCACCGCCTCGGGATGGGCGGCGCGAACGGCCCTTTCGCCCTCGCCGCGGGCGCGGACATAGCTGTCTTGCGCGTCCGGGTCCGCGCCGATTCCGGACATCTGGACAAACGCGCGCACCCCCGCATGCCGGGCAAGCGCGGCCAGTCTGGCGGCGGCGTCCACATGCACTGCATGATAGGTCAGATCGCCCTTTTCGACGTAGAGACTGGTCGCGTTGACCGCGCCGTCGGCGCCCTTCAGCGCGGCCGTCAGTGTGGCGGGTTCATGAAGATCGGCGCGACAGGCTTCTGACCGGTCATTCCGCAGAAGGTCGGGCTTGCGATCGGGATGCCGCGCCGCGACGCGCACCCGGCAGCCGCCCTGCAGCAGCCGTGCGACGATCCGGGACCCCAGAAAGCCGGTGCCTCCGAAAACCGTGATCAGACGTTCCTGCCGCATCGCTCCCTCCCGGACGCAGGTCCTTTATCAGGTGCAACCGCCGGGCGCGGCGCCGGGTTCCGCTATGCCTTGTGACACCGCCCATCGGCGAAGGGCCGCGAATCGCGCGGTCGCGTGGGGGTGAGACGACACCGCCCGGCCAGAGGCCGGGCGGGATATTCATTCAATGTCTTGGATAATGCGCGGCAGTCCGGGGCATGGGACGCGCATCGGGATCAGCGAAAGGATTTCTTCCGATCCGAGCGGTCCCGGCCCGCGGCGCCGCAGGCCGGGGGCTGGGTCACTGCGGCTGTACCTCGGTGATGGTGTCGACATCGACCGTTCCGATGCCCTGCTGGCAAATCGACATGTCGGCGCGGGCGCCTTCGATCTCGACATATTCGCCGGCGGTGAATTCCTCGCCGGTGAGCGACCACAGATCGCCGTCCGGCGTCGTCAGGGTGTAGCATTCGACCCCGTGGCGCACGCGACCTTCCAGCGCGATGGACTGGTCGTCATCGACATCGTCGCGCGCGACCACGTCGAAGTCGCGCGACTTGAGCGTCACGCCCCGGTCGGTGTCGATCACATAGGTCAGGATGTCGCCCGGGTCGGCCCAGTCGGGCACGCCCACATCGGTGCGCAACTCTCCATCCGCGGCCACCCGGACCTGGCGCAGGGCGCGCCACTCTGCGGCGGTCGGTCCGACGCCGACGGTGACGTAGTCGCCCGGCGTCAGGTTGCGCGCCTGCACGGTGACCTCACCGCCCGGCGGACCGGCCAGCGGACGGACACGGAACCCAGCCTGCCGGTCGCCGGTGGGAATGTCGAGGATTTCGCCCACCGCCAGCGCGAAGGGGTTCACGTTATCATTCTCGTTCAGCAGGGCCGCCACCGAGGTGCCAACCGCCTGAGCGATTGAAAAGAGCGTGTCACCCGACTCCACCTCATAGGTATCGCGGGCGGGAGCCTCGCTGTCATCAACCCCGTCCGGGCGAGACGCCACGCGGATCTCGGTACCGACGGCGATGTCGTCTATGTCGCCGATATCAGGATTGAGATCGAAGATCCGCGCAAGCGAAACGCGGCAGGCCTGGGACACTTGGTAGAGCGTGTCGCCCGGCTGCATTTCGTAACTCGCGCCGCAGCGGGTTTGCGCGTCCGCGGCCCCCGCACTCAGCGCGAGCCCGGCGGTCAGGACGGAAATTGCTGTCGTGTTTCGATAGGTCATCAGGTCCTCCTGTTTTCCACGTCCTGTCAACAGATGCATGGAGGATGTGTTCCAACTGTTTTCGTGAGTGCAGACGCCGGTAGAACCTCACTATTCGCACCGAAACGAGCCGCCTTCCGATCGGCTTCCGGCCCCTTGCGCTCTGCAACCGCAAGGCGGACAGCGAAAGAGAAGGACATAAAGGATCGCCAACGTCGGAAGCTGGCGCCGGAGATGCCCTGCGCGGCCATGACGTTACGGCGATTTTTTCGCACCGCATCGGGGGCAGAGATTGCCTTCCGGTCGGCCGAATGCTCTGTGACGGGTGTGGAGGGAACGCATGTCCAGGACGGGAATCGCTACCGGGCCGAACGCGCTGCGCGGCATTGTCATGATGTGCTTGGGCATGGCCTGCCTTGCGATCAACGATGCCTTCGCGAAATACCTCACCGACGTCTACTCACCGGTGCAGATCCTGTTCCTGCGCAACCTGATCGCGCTGCCCTTCGCCGTAATCATCGCCGTGCGCCTCGGCGGGTGGGACGCCATGCGCACGCGCAGGCCCGGCCTGCACCTGCTGCGCGGCACGCTCTGGCTGGCCGCGGCGACGCTGTTTTTCACCGGGCTTAGATACCTGGGCCTGGCCGAGGCGACCGTGCTCATCTTTGCCGCGCCGGTGATCATCACCGGCATCTCGGCGCTCTTCCTGGGAGAAACCGTCGGCTGGCGGCGCTGGTCGGCGGTGTTGGTGGGGCTGGTCGGCGTCATTGTCGTGGTGCGGCCGGGGGGCGACGCATTCCAGGCCGCGTCGCTCTTTCCGCTGGCAACGGCGTTTCTCTACGCCATCCTGATGATCTCTTCGCGCTGGGTTCCGGCCGAGGAAAGCCTCTGGACCACGATGGTCTTCCAGGTGCTTGCGGCGGGCGCGCTTGCGGGACTGGCGAGCCTCTGGTTCTGGACGCCGGTTGCGCTGTCGGATCTCTGGTTATTCATCGGCATCGCGCTGGCCGGCACATTGGGCATGACCCTTATTACCGAGGCGTTCCGGTTCTCCGAGGCGGCGGTGGTCGCGCCCTTCGACTACACGGCGCTGATCTGGGCGACGCTGCTGGGCTACCTGATTTGGAACGAGACGCCCGACGCGATGACATGGCTGGGCGCAGCGATCATCATCGGCAGCGGCATCTTCATCATCCTGCGCGAGGCGAGGCCGGGCTAGACGCACCCCGCGCGATCCCTGCATCCACACCCCAAGGACCGCCACCCGCGTCGCCGCGCAATGGGCCGTTTCCGCCTGCGCCGCCTGCCTTCGCGCCGATCCGGGCGCCGGTGATCGGACTCGTCCCCGGAAGGGGAACCAAATGCCAAAGGGACTTGTTGAGTTCGCAGATCGCAGAACGCTATCGGAGTCCGGGAATGGCAGATGCTCGCAGAAGCCGCGCGAAACTGGGGGAGGCCGCCCGATCCATCGCGCAGAGCCGTATCGCTTTCGAGAACATCTCGCATGAAATCGACGGCGGCCGGTTCGCGGCCAAGGTGGTCGCGGGGCGCTGTTTCACCGTCGAGGCGGACATATTCGGCGACGGGCATGACCGGATCCGCGCGGCCGCGCAACTGCGCCGCGACGGTGCCTCGAAGGCGGTGGAAACCGCGTTCAGTTTCATCGGCAACGATCGCTGGGCTGTCGAGCTGTCCGCGCCCGAGCCGGGGCTGTGGCGGCTTTCGCTGCTGGCGTGGCGCGACCTTTTCGCAAGCTGGCGCGACGACACCGCCAAGAAGATCGCCGCCGGGCAGGATATCGCGCTGGAGCTGGAGGAGGGGCGGCGCCTCGTCGATGCGGCGCTGAAGGCCGGAGAGACGCTGAAGGCGCGGCCGCGCAAGGCGCTGACGCGGCTGGCCGGTGAACTGGCGGACGCCGATGACGACCGGCGGCAATCCCTGCTCATAGCGGACGACACGCTGGCGCTGATGCGCGAGACCGGGCCGCGCACCAATCTCACACATTACGAATGCGAACTGCCCCTGCGCGTCGATCGCGAGGCGGCGGCGGTCAGTGCGTGGTACGAGATGATGCCGCGATCCTGGGGCCAGGACGGCGCGCATGGCACGTTTGACGATGTCATTGACCGGCTGCCCTACGTGCGCGACCTCGGCTTCGACGTGCTCTATTTTCCGCCCATCCACCCCATCGGGCGGACCAACCGTAAGGGGCCGAACAACGCGCTGACCGCAGGGCCGGACGACCCCGGCAGCCCCTATGCCATCGGCGCGCAGGAAGGCGGGCATACCGCGATCCACCCCGAGCTCGGCACGCTGGAGGATTTCGACCGGCTGGTCGCGGCGGCCGCCGATCACGGGCTTGAGATCGCGCTCGATTTCGCGGTCCAGTGTTCGCCGGATCATCCGTGGATCACGGAACATCCCGAATGGTTCGACTGGCGCCCCGACGGAACCATCAGGTTCGCCGAGAACCCGCCCAAGAAATACGAGGATATCGTCAACGTCCATTTCTACCGCGACGCGCTGCCGTCGCTCTGGCTGGAACTGCTGGACGTGGTGCTGTTCTGGGTCGAACACGGGGTCAGGATCTTCCGCGTGGACAACCCGCACACCAAGCCGTTCCCGTTCTGGGAATGGCTGATCGGGGAGGTGCAGGCGCGCCACCCCGACACGATCTTCCTGGCCGAGGCGTTCACCCGGCCCAAGGTGATGAAACGGCTGGCGAAGCTGGGCTTCACCCAGTCCTACAGCTATTTCACCTGGCGCCATTCCAAGGCCGAGCTGACCGAATATCTGACGGAACTCACGCGCGAGGAGTGCCGCCATTACATGCGGCCCAACTTCTTTGCCAACACGCCCGACATCAACCCGCGCTTCCTGCAGACCAGCGGGCGGCCGGGGTTCCGCACGCGGCTGGTGCTGGCGGCGACGCTGGCGGGCAATTACGGCATCTACAACGGCTTCGAGATCTGCGAGGGGCGCCCGGTGCCCGGCAAGGAGGAATACCTCGACAGCGAGAAATACCAGCTCCGCCAATGGGATTTCGACCAGCCGGGCCACATCAAGGACGACATCCGCGCGATCAACCGCATCCGCACCGGGCACCCGGCGATGCGCGATTTCACCAACCTGCGGTTCTACCCGGCGCATGACGACGACGTGCTCTATTACGGGCGCATGGACGCGGAGGCCGGCAGCTTCCTTCTGTTCCATGTCAACCTCGATCCGTTCGGCGCGCGCGACTTCGCGTTCGAGGTGCCCTTGTGGGAATTCGGCCTGCCCGACGATGCGTCGATCGAGGTGCAGGACCTGCTGCACGGCAACAGCTTCACCTGGCATGGCAAGGATCACACGCTGCGGCTCGACCCCGAAACGCGGCCCTACGCGATCTGGCGGTTGTTGCCGCCGGGCGGGGTTCGGCCATGAACGGGCCGGGGATCACCGAGGACAGCGCGCTCTGCCGTGCGCTGAGCGGGGAGGCGGGCCGCGCCTTCGCGCGCGACGTCCTGCCGGGATACCTGCCGGCGCAACGCTGGTTCGGCGCCAAGGAGGCGCGGATCGGGGACGTGGACCTGACGAGCTTCTGCGCGATGGACGAAGGGGATGCCGCGCTCTGCATCGCCGATGTGGCGCTGCCGGGCGGGGCGCAGCGCTACTTCCTGCCGCTGACGGCGCGGACCGACGACGCGGCGCGGCACCGGATCGGCCGGTTGCCGGACGGGCCCGCGCTTTTCGACGGGGCGGCCGACATGACCCTCGCGCGCGGCCTCTTGCAGGCGATGCGCGACGGTCAGACGGTGATGGGCCCCCAAGGAGGCGTCCGCTTCGAGGGCGAGGGCATCCCGCCCGCTGCGCAGATGGATACGCCGACGCCGCTTGCCGCCGAACAGAGCAACGTGTCCATCGCCTTCGGGCGGCAGGTGGTCCTCAAGGTCTACCGCCGCCTGCGCGCGGGGCCGCAACCCGATGTCGAGGTGTCGCGCCACCTGACCCGCGCCGCGCGGTTCGCCCATGCGCCCGCCTGGCTGGGCAGCGCGACGCTGGAACCGAAGGACGGGGAGGCGACGACGCTGGCCGCCGCCTTCGCCTATGCGCCCAACCGGGGCGATGCCTGGAGCCATTTCACCAGCCGTCTCGACGCGGTCGTCGCGCGCCGGGCCGGTCCCGCTGACCTGGCCGAGGATGCCGCGCTCTGCCGGTTGCTCGGGCAGCGGACGGGCGGGTTGCACCGCGCGCTGGCGGCGGAAACCGCCGATCACGCCTTCGCGCCCGTCCCCGTCACGCGCGCCGACCTTGCGGCATGGACGGCGGAGGCGCTGGCCGACATCGACGACGCGCTGGGGATGATCGCGCCCGTCGCGCGCACCCCCGGCGCGTTGGCGGCGGTCGCCGGCGACGTCATGGCGCGCGGGCCGGTCCTGAAGGCGCGGATCGAACGGGTGGCCAGCGCGGCACCGTCGGGCCTGCGCACGCGGATCCACGGCGATTATCACCTGGGCCAGGTGCTGGTCACGCCGGATGACGATTTCGCCATCATCGATTTCGAGGGCGAGCCGCGCCGCGACCTGGCCGCGCGGCGCGCGAAGATGTCGCCGCTGCGCGACGTGGCGGGCATGCTGCGCTCGATCGACTACGCCGCGCGGTCGGCGGTGCTTCGCGCCGCGCAGAGCGGCGCCGATCCCGCCGACGCGGCCGCGCGGGCCGACGACTGGCACGCCGCCGCGTCGCGCGCGTTCATGGCGGGATACCGCGACGAGATGGCGGGATGCGCGGCCGCCCCCGAGGCGGCGCTGGAAACCGCGCTCCTCGAGCTGTTCCTCTTGCAAAAGGCGGTTTACGAAGTGAGTTACGAATTGTCCAACCGGCCCGACTGGGCCGTCGTTCCGATGGCCGGGGTGCTGAAACTGGCCGACGCGATGAGCGCGCCATGACCCCACCGACCCACGATCATGCGCCCGAACCGGCCGAGATCGAGGCGATCCTGCGCGGTCGCCACTCAAACCCGTTCTCGGTGCTCGGGATGCACGCGCGGGACGGGCGCCCCCCGGTCGTGCGCGTCTTTGCGCCGGAGGCGGCCGAGGTTTCCGTCATCGACGCCAAAACCGGACGCACGGCCGCGACGCTTGACCGAGTCGATGCCGAAGGGTTCTTCAGCGGCGCGATGGGGCGGCGGCGCAAGCCGTTCTCCTATCGTTTGCGCCTGCGGGCCGGGGACGCGGAATGGGAGCGGCCGGACCCTTATGCCTTCGGCCCGGTGCTGGGCGAGCTTGACGAGCACCTGCTGGCCGAGGGGCGGCACGAGGAACTCTACCGCCGGCTCGGCGCGCATCCGGTCACGCATGAGGGTGTCGACGGCGCCGCCTTCGCCGTCTGGGCGCCGAACGCGCGGCGCGTCAGCGTCGTCGGCGATTTCAACGCCTGGGACGGGCGCCGCCACCCGATGCGCCGCCGGCTTGGCGGCGGGGTGTGGGAACTGTTCGTCCCCGGTCTCGGGACAGGCGCGATCTACAAGTACGAGATCCTCGGCGTGCATGGCGAGGTGCTCCCGCTCAAGGCCGATCCGGTCGCCTTCGCCGCCGAACATCCGCCCGCCACCGCGTCGGTCATCGCCGGGCTGCCTAGGCGCGACTGGCAGGACGAGGCGTGGATGCGGGCGCTGCCCGAGGGCACGCCCACGCAGAAACCGGTGTCGATCTACGAGGTGCATCCGGGGTCCTGGCGGCGCGCCGACGGCGACCGGGTGCTGTCCTATGCCGAGCTGGGCGAGCAGCTGGCCGATTACGCCACGCAGATGGGGTTCACGCATGTCGAATTCCTGCCGCTGAGCGAACACCCCTTCACCGGCTCATGGGGCTATCAGCCCACGGGCATGTTCGCCCCTACCTCGCGCCACGGCAGCCCGGCGGATTTCGCGGCGATGGTCGATCGGCTGCACCGCGCGGGGGTCGGCGTGATCGTCGACTGGGTGCCGGCGCATTTTCCCTCGGACGCGCACGGGCTGGTGCGCTTCGACGGCACCGCGCTTTACGAACACGAGGATCCGCGCCTTGGCTTTCACCGCGACTGGAACACGCTGATCTACAATTTCGGCCGCGCCGAGGTCGCCAACTTCCTGCGCGCCAGCGCGCTCTACTGGTTGCGCGAATTCCACGTCGACGCGCTGCGCGTCGATGCGGTGGCCTCGATGCTCTACCTCGATTATTCGCGCGATCCCGGCGAATGGGTGCCCAACCGGCATGGCGGGCGCGAGAATCTCGATGCCATCGAATTCCTGCGCGGGACCAATGCCAGTGTTTCCGAACGCGCGCCCGGCGCGCTGACGATGGCCGAGGAATCGACCGCCTGGCCCGGTGTCAGCCGCCCCGTCGACCAGGACGGGCTGGGTTTCGATTTCAAGTGGAACATGGGCTGGATGCACGACACGCTGCAATACATGGCGCAGGACCCGGTGCACCGGAAATACCATCACGACAGCATGACCTTCGGCCTCCATTACGCCTTTTCCGAGAATTTCGTCCTGCCGCTGAGCCATGACGAGGTGGTGCATGGCAAGGGGTCGCTGCTGGGCAAGATGCCCGGCGACCGCTGGCAGAGGTTCGCGAACCTGCGCGCCTATTTCGGCTTCATGTGGACGCATCCGGGCAAGAAGCTGCTCTTCATGGGAGGCGAGTTCGGGCAGGAGCGCGAGTGGAACCACGACGCCAGCCTCGACTGGCACCTGCTGGACGATCCCGCCCATGCCGGGCTGCAACGGCTGGTGCGCGATCTCAACCGGCTCTATCGCGAGACGCCGGCGCTTCACGCCCGCGACTGCGTGCCCGAAGGGTTCGAATGGATCGACGGGGGCGATGCGGAAAACAACGTGTTCTCCTACCTGCGTCGCGGCGCGGAGGGCGACCCGCCGGTGGCGGTGATCGCCAACATGGCCCCCGTCCTGCGCGAGGGGTTCCGCGTCGGCCTGCCCGCCGAGGGACGCTGGCGCGAGGTGATGAACACCGACGCGGAGGAGTACGGCGGATCGGGCGCGGGCAATGGCGGCCGCGTGTTCGCCACCACGCCCGGCGCCCACGGCCGGCCGGCCGCCGCGACAATGACGCTGCCGCCGCTTGGCGTGCTCGTCCTGATACCGGAGGAATGACATGGTCGTGAAACAGACGCCGCTGGAAGGCTCGGACTGGCCGCTCGGGGCGACATGGGACGGATCAGGCGTGAATTTCGCGCTGTTCTCGGCCAATGCCACCAAGGTGGAACTGTGCCTGTTCGACTCGTCCGGCCGGCGCGAGACGGACCGGATCGAGCTGCCCGAGAACACCCACCAGGTCTGGCACGGCTACCTGCCCTGGGTCCGGCCCGGCCAGCGCTACGGCTACCGCGTGCACGGGCCTTACGCGCCGGAAGAGGGGCACAGGTTCAATCCCAACAAGCTTTTGATCGACCCTTATGCGCTGGCGCTCAGCGGGCGGTTGAAATGGCATGACGCGCTTTTCGGTTACAAGATCGGCCACAAGAAGGGCGATCTCAGCTTCGACCGGCGCGACAGCGCCTTCGTGATGCCGAAATGCGTGGTGGTGGACACCGCGCATACCTGGGGCGGCGACATCAGCCCCAACCGGCCCTGGCAGGACACGATTATCTACGAGGCCCATGTGAAGGGCATGACCGCCCGCCACACCGACCTGCCCGAACGCGTGCGCGGCAAGTTCGAGGGGCTGGCGAGCCGCGCGACGATCGACCACCTCGTCGACCTCGGCGTCACCGCCGTCGAATTGCTGCCGGTGCAGGCGTTCTTCGACGACCGGAACCTGGTCGACCGGGGACTGACGAATTACTGGGGCTACAACACGCTCGGTTTCTTCGCGCCGGCGCCGCGCTACCTGACCCGCGACGGCGCGATCAACGAGTTCAAGCTGATGGTCCATCGCCTGCACGATGCGGGGATCGAGGTCATCATGGACGTGGTCTACAACCACACCGCCGAGGGCAACGAGATGGGCCCGACTCTGTCGTTCCGCGGCATCGACAACGCGAGCTATTACATCCTCGCCGACGACCGGCGCTATTACTACGACACCACCGGCTGCGGCAACGCTCTCGACATGCGGCACACGCGGGCGTTGCAGATGGTCATGGACAGCCTGCGCTACTGGGTCGAGGAATGTCACGTCGACGGCTTCCGCTTCGACCTCGCCGCGACGCTGGGCCGCGAGCGCGAGGCGTTCGACATGCATGCCGTGTTCCTTGAGGCCACCCGCCAGGACCCGGTGCTGAGCCGGGTGAAGCTGATCGCGGAGCCGTGGGATACCGGGCCGGACGGTTATCAGCTTGGCCGGTTTCCGCCCGGCTGGGCCGAATGGAACGACCGCTGGCGCGATAGCGTGCGCGCCTTCTGGCGCGGCGACGAGGGTAGTGCCGCGAACCTGGCCGACGGGCTGCTGGGGTCGTCGCAGCTTTTCGAGCACGAGGGCCGCCGGCCCTGGGCCAGCGTCAATTTCGTGACCGCGCATGACGGTTTCACGCTCATCGACCTGGTGAGCTACGACGGCAAGCACAACGAGGAGAACGGCGAGGACAACACCGACGGGACCGATCACAACCTGTCGTGGAACTGCGGCGCCGAGGGGCCGACCGACGATGAAGACATCCGCGCGCTGCGCAACCGGCAACGCCGTAACCTGATGACGACGCTGATGATCTCGCAGGGGATGCCGATGATCCTGATGGGCGACGAACGCGGGCGCAGCCAGCACGGCAACAACAACGCCTATTGCCAGGATGTCGAATTCAACTGGCTCGATTGGGATCCGGACGGCCCCGGCGACCCGGAGTTCGAGGCGTTCACCAAGGGCCTGATCGCCATCCGCCGCACGCGCCCCCTGCTGCGGACCGAGAAATTCATCCATGCCGAGCCGCGCGGCGGGTTCGATGTCTGCGCGCGCTGGCTGCGCCCCGACGGAGAGGAAATGACGCGCGAGGATTGGGACGACCCCGAAAACCGCAGGCTCTGCCTACACCTGTCGGGACCGGATGGCGCGTTCCTCGCGCTTCTGAACGCCGATGCCGACGCGGTCCGGTTCGACCTGCCCGAGGGGCTGTCGGGGCAATGGCGGGTCCTGGTCGACACCGCGCGCGGCATCGCCACGTCCGAAGGCGAGGGCAGGACGGTGGACCCGTCGATCGAGGTCGCCGGGCGGGCGATCCTGCTGCTTGAAGGGGGTGCGCCGTGAGCGGCGACGGACGGCAGGACTGGGGGCCCGTCATCGGCGCGAGCGAGGTCGGTTTCGCGCTCTGGGCGCCGGCGCAGGAGAGGCTGGCGCTGCGCATTGGCGGGCGGGACATCGCCATGACCGCGCAGGGCGACGGCTGGTTCTGCTGCGAGGCGCCGCTGTCGGAGGCGGGCGCGGAATACGCCTACCTGCTGGAGGACGGCCGCACCGTACCCGATCCGGCCGCGCGCGCGCAGGCGCGCGACGTGCACGGGCCATCGCGGCTGGTGGACCCGGACCGGTACGAGTGGAGGCACGACCGGCCCGGCCGGGCGTGGCGCGAGGCGGTGATCTACGAGCTGCACATCGGCGCCTTCACGCCCGAAGGCACCTTCGCCGCCGCCGCGGAACGCATGGGCGCGCTTGCCGATCTCGGCGTCACGGCGATCGAGATCATGCCGGTGGCGCAGTTCGCCGGGGATCGCGGCTGGGGCTATGACGGGGTGCTTCCTTACGCCGTGCATCCCGCCTACGGCACGCCCGACCAGATGCGCGCGCTGGTCGACGCGGCGCATGGCGCGGGGCTGATGGTGTTGCTTGACGTCGTCTACAACCATTTCGGGCCGGAGGGGAATTACCTGAACCTCTACGCGCCCGAGTTCTTCCACCCCGAACAGCACACGCCTTGGGGCGCCGCCATCGCCTATGACCGCGAACCGGTGCGGCGGTTCTTCGTCGAGAACGCGCTTTACTGGTTGCGCGATTTCCGGCTGGACGGGCTGCGGCTGGATGCCATCGACCATGTGAAGGACGACTCCGACCCCGAGATCCTGGTCGAGATCGCGCGGGAGGTGCGCCGCGAATTTCCCGACGCGCACCTGACGACCGAGGACAACCGCAACATCACCCACCTGCACGAACGCGAGGACGGGCGCGCGCCGCTCTACACCGCCGAGTGGAACGACGACTGGCACAACGCCGCCCACGTGATCGCCACCGGCGAGGACGAGGGCTATTACGCCGATTTCGCCGACACGCCGCATGCGCATCTGGCGCGCGCGCTGGCCGAAGGGTTCGCCTACCAGGGGCAGGTGTCGCCGCAGAAGGACGCGCCGCGCGGCGGCCCGAGCGCGCATCTGCCGCCCGTGGCCTTCGTAGATTTCCTTCAGAACCACGACCAGGCCGGCAACCGCGCCTTCGGCGAACGGATCGACGCGCTGGCCCCCGCGCCGGCGGTGCGGGCCTTGCGCGCCATCCTGCTGCTGTCGCCGCATATCCCGCTGATGTTCATGGGCGAGGAATACGGCGAGGAGCGGCCGTTCCTCTTCTTCACCGATTTTCACGGAGACCTCGCGGACGCGGTGCGGCAGGGGCGGCGGCGCGAATTCGCGGGTTTCGCCGCCTTCGAGGACGGCGCGACCGATGCGATCCCCGACCCCAACGCGCCGGAGACCTTCGCGGCGTCCCGCATCGACTGGGCAAGGCGCGACGGCGCGGGACAGGCGCGGCTCGAGGAAACGGGCGCGCTGCTGCGGGTGCGCCGGCGCGAGATCGTGCCGCTTCTGGCGGGCGCCGGGGCGCATACGGGCCGCGTGATCGACGCGGAGGCGGACGTGGTCGCGGTGGACTGGCGGCTGGATGGCGCGCGCATCTCGCTGCGCGCCAACCTCGGCGACGGGGACAGGGCCGCGCCCGCCGCGCCGGGCCGGGTGATCTGGGGGCCGGTCGGGGCGCGGACGTGGCTCGGCCCGTGGCAGGTGCGGTTCACCCGTCAGGAGGGCCTTCATGACGCATGACCTCGATCGGCTCAGCCGCGCGCACGGGATCCCGCCGACCTACACCGACGCCCACGGCGACCGGCGCGCCGTGCCCGCCGCCACCCGCCGCGCGATGCTGCGCGCCCTCGGCGTCGATCCGGAGAGGGACGCGCCGGACGATGGCGTGCCCGAGCGGCGGATGCGGGCGCCCGACGACGCGCGCTGCTTCACCCCGGCGGGGCTGCGCGACGCGCCGGCCTGGGGGATTTTCTGCCAGCTCTACGAACTGCGCTCGGGCCGGAACTGGGGGATCGGTGATTTCCGTGACCTCGGCGACCTGGCCGGGATCGCGGCGCGCGCGGGGGCCGATTTCGTCGGCGTCAACCCGCTGCATGCGCTGTTCCTGGCCGCGCCCGAGCGGTGCAGCCCTTTCGCGCCATCGAACCGCGCATTTCTCAACCCGCTCTACATCGCAGTCGATGATGTGCCGGGCGCGGGCGACGCGCCGCCCGACCTGCACGATCTGCGCGCGGCAAGCGAGGTGGATTACCCGCGCGTCGCGGCATTGAAACTGGGCGCCCTGCGCGAGATTTTCGACTGCGCGCCCTTCGCGGACGAGGCCGCGCGCGCCGACCATGACAGTTTCAGGGCCGAGCGGGGCGACGCGCTGGACCGGCACGCAACGTTCGAGGCGCTGTCGCACCACATGACGGCCGAGGGGCGCGGCGCGGGCTGGCGCGGCTGGCCCGCGCCGCTCCGGCAACCGGACGGCGCGCCGGTGCGCGACTTCGCCCGCGCGCACGCCGACGAGGTCGCGTTCCACGTCTGGCTGCAGTGGCTGGCGGACCGGCAACTGGCCACCGCGCAGCGACGGGCTCGGGAGGCGGGGATGCGCGTCGGGCTCTATCTCGACCTCGCGGTCGGGGAGGCGCCGGACGGCTCGGCCGGGTGGGGCGGCGACGTCATGCTGCGCGGGCTGCGCATCGGCGCGCCGCCGGACCTTTTCCAGACGCAGGGGCAGGACTGGGGCCTTGCCGCGCCGTCGCCCGAGGCGCTGGAGGCGCGCGATTTCGCCCCCTTCCGCGACATGATCCGCGCGCAATTGTCCCATGCCGGGGCGCTCCGCATCGATCATGCGATGCTGCTGTGGCAACTGTTCCTCATCCCCGATGGAATGAGCGCGATCGAGGGCGGATATCTGCGCTACCCGATGCCGCAGATGCTGCGGGCTCTGGCCGAGGAATCCCACGCCGCCCGGGCCATCATCGTGGGCGAGGATCTCGGCTCGGTCCCGCGCGGGTTCCGGGGCGTCATGCGCGACGCCGCGATCCTATCCTATCGTCTGCTCTACTTCGAACAGGGCAAACGGGGGTTCACGCCGCCGCGCCGCTATCCGGCCTGCGCGCTCGCCTGTCTGTCAACGCATGACCTTCCGACGCTGGCGGACTGGTGGCAAGGCCGCGACATCGACGACCGGGAGCGGTTCGGGTTGGTCGACGCCGAGACGTCGGCACAGCATCGCACGCAGCGCGAGGATGAGCGGCGCGACCTCCTGGCCGGCCTGTCCCTTGCCGGGGAACTGTCGGAGGCGGATCGCCGGACGGCCGCCGGATCGGCGGAGTTGCCCGAACCCGTGATGCTGGCCGCGCATGCCTTCCTGGCGCAGACGCCGTCGCTGCTGATGGCGGCCCGGCTGGCCGATATCGCGGGGCCGCAGGCGCCGACGAACATCCCCGGCACCACCGACGAATACCCCAACTGGCGCAAGCGCAGCCCGACGCCGATCGAGGCGCTGGAGGATCATCCCCGCTTTGCCGCGCTGGCGGCGCGGCTTTCGCGGATCCGGCGGCGCCCGTCGACCAGCCCGGCATAGAGCGCGGCATAGCGCCCCGCGCTGGACGACCACGACACGTCGGCGCCCATCGCGTTGCGCATCATCCGCGCGTGGCGGTTCGGCTCCGCCATGATCTCGGCCAACCGGCCGAGCGCCGCGCCGATCCCGCGCGCCGACACCTCGCGCAGGTGGATGCCGGTCGCGACGCCCGCGTCGAGCGAGGCGGGCGTCGCGTCGATCACCGAATCGATCAGCCCCCCGGTCGGCGCAACGACGGGCAGCGCGCCGTAGCGCAGCGCGCAAAGCTGGGTGAGCCCGCAAGGCTCGAACCGTGACGGCACCAACAGCGCGTCGGCGCCCGCCTGGATGCGGTGGGCCAGCGCCTCGTCGTAACCGACATGGACGCCGATCCGCCCCGCGTGCCGCATCGCGAGGTCATGGGCCGCGGTTTCCAGTTCCGCGTCGCCGGCGCCCAGCACGATCAGGTTGAACCCCCGCGCGACGATGTCGTCGGCGGCGTCGAAGATCACGTCGATCCCCTTCTGATGGGTGAGCCGGCTGATGACGGAGACAAGCGGCCGTTCGCCATCCAGCGCGAAGGCCGTGCAGAGCGCGCGGCGGTTCGCTGCCCTGCGCCCCATGCTGCGCGAGCTATAGCGCCGTTCGATCAGCGGGTCGGCGCCGGGATCCCATTCGCCCGTGTCGATCCCGTTCAGGATGCCGGTGAAATCGCCGGCGCGCGCCCGGAGCAGCCCGTCGAAGCCGTGGCCGAATTCGGGCCGCGTCAGCTCTTCCGCGTAGGTGGGGCTGACGGTGGTGATCGCGTCGGCAAAATGCAGCCCCGCCTTGAGAAAGCTCACGCCGCCGTGAAACTCGACGCCCTCCATGTCGTAATACCCGGCGGGCAGGCCGAGGTCGCCGAAGATCCCGGCCGGGAACTGGCCGGCAAAGGCGATGTTGTGGATGGTCTGCACGCTCGGCACGTCGCAGCCCCCGGCGCGCAGGTAGGCGGGAACGAGGCCCGCCTGCCAGTCGTGGCCGTGCACGGCGTCGGGCGTCCACCCCTCCGCGCCCTCGCCGGCGATCCGCGCCGCCGCCTGCGCCAACAGCGCGAAACGCCTCCAGTTGTCGCCATGGTCGCGCCCGTCCGTGTCCTGGTAGGGGCCGCCGGGGCGGTCGTATAATCCCGGCGCATCCAGCAGCCAGACGGTCCCGCCCGCCACCTCGCACCGCCTGAGCGTCGCCGTCCCGAGCGGCAGGCCGAGCGGAACGCCGCCCGCGCAGGGCCCGCACAATTCGCGCGCGCCGGGATAGGCGGGCAGAAGGACGCGCATGTCCACGCCCTGGCGCGCCAGGGCGCCGGGAAGCGCGCCGCAGACATCCGCGAGGCCGCCGGTCTTGGCCAGTGGATACATTTCGGACGTGACCGACAGGACCTTCATGGTCGTTTCCCCCGCTAGGTCTACCTTGTCCTACAAACCGGCGAGACCGGCGCGGGTTCCGGCCGGGGGGAACCGTGCGCGGCCCCCGGCGTTCAGGATGTGCCGCGCCGGTCGGTGCGGCGCGGCCCGCCGATCTCATTCCACGGAGCGAAAATGCGACAACTGCCAGCGTCCTGCTATCGTCTGCAACTGCGCGGCGGCATGGATTTCGAGGCGGCGACAGGCGTGCTGCCCTATCTTGGCGGGCTCGGTATAAGCCATCTCTACCTTTCGCCCGTCTTCGCCGCCCAGCCGGGGTCGAGCCACGGCTACGACGTCATCGACCCGACCGCGATCGACCCCGAACTCGGCGGGCGCGAGGGGTTCGGGCGGCTCGCCGCCGCCGCGCGCGCGCATGAGATCGGCATCGTGCTGGATATCGTGCCGAACCACATGGCCTTCACGCTGGACAATCCGTGGCTGCGCGACCTCCTGGCCAATGGCGACGCCAGCCGCTACCGCGCCCATTTCGACATCGCGCCGGACCGGCGGCTGATGCTGCCGATGCTGCAGGCGCCGTTCGAGGAGGTGTTGCGGGACGGCGGCATCGCGGTCGAGATGGACGAGGCGGGCGCGGTCCTCGTCCACGGGCCGCTGCGGGTGCCGCTCGACGCGCGCACCCTGCCGGAGACCCTGCCGCGGCCGGACGATCACGCGGCCATCCGGGCGCTGCACGACCGGCAGTTCTGGCGGCTCTGCCATTGGCGCGCCGAGCGCGACGCGATCACCCATCGGCGGTTCTTCAGCATCAGCGGGCTGATCGGCATGCGCATCGAGGATCGCGCGGTCTTCGAGGACACGCATCGCCTGATCTTCGATCTGTGCGACAGCGGCGCGGTGGACGGCCTGCGGGTCGATCACGTCGACGGGCTCGCCGATCCCGGCGAATACCTCGCGCGGCTGCGGGACCGGCTGCCCGAAACGCCGGTCTGGGTGGAAAAGATCATCGCGCCCGGCGAGTCGCTGCCAGACTGGCCGATTGCGGGGACGACCGGCTATGTCCTCGCCCGTGACCTAGCGCAGGTCCTGACCTCCGAAAGCGGCGCGCGCCGGATCGATGATTTCTACCGCCGCGTCACAGATCGGCGCGCCGCGTTCGGCGAGGTCGTGGAGCGTGCGAAACGCATGATGCTGGAAACTGAGCTCGCGGCCGAGCTGTGGCGGCTTCAGGCGATGGTAGCGAAGGCCGCCGCCGTCGACCCGGTGGCGTCGGAATACGGCCCCGAGACGTGGCGCCGCGCCATCATCGGGCTAATCACGCATCTGGACCGCTATCGCACCTATCTAGGTGGCGGCGCGGTGCGCCCCGAGGACGAGGCGGCGCTGCGCGAGGCCGCGTCTGCCGCGGCGGCGCAGGACGGCGGGCGGCGGGCGCTCGATTTCATCGTGGACCGGCTGCTCGACGTGGAGGCGGACGCGGACCTGCCTCGGCGGTTTCAGCAGGTCTCCGGCGCCGTCATGGCGAAGGGGCAGGAGGATACGGCGTTCTACCGGCACAACGCGCTCATCAGCGCGAACGAGGTCGGCGCCGAGCCGAGTATGCCGGCGATCGACGCCGCGCGTTTCCACGCGCAGATGCAGGCGCGCGCCCGCGACATGCCCCACGGGCTGAGCCTGACCTCCAGCCACGACACCAAGCGGTCCGAGGATGCGCGCGCCCGGATCATCGCGCTCAGCCACCACCCGGACGCGGCGGAAGCCTTGTTCGATGCGGCCTCGGATGTATCCGGGGCAGGGCGGGTCGACCCGAACCTGCGCTGGTACCTCGCGCAATCGCTCTGGGCGATGCTGCCGGGCGGCGAGGGGTCAGAGGCGCTGGAAACGCGCCTGTGCGATCACGCGACCAAGGCGATGCGCGAGGCCAAGGACGGCACGACATGGCAGGATCCGGACGCGGAGTATGAAGGCACGGTGCTGGACTACGCGCGCGCGCTCGTGCCCGCCTTCGACCCGCCCCCCGCCGAAACCGACCCGGCGGCGCGCACCGCCGCGCGGCTGTCGCTGGCGCAGTTGGCGCTGAAGCTGACCGTTCCGGGGATCCCGGACATCTACCAGGGTTGCGAGATCGGCAACTATCGCCTGACCGATCCCGACAACCGCGCGCCGGTGGATTTCGCGCGGCTTGCCGCGGCGCTGGAGGATGCCGGCACGCTGGCAAGCGGCGCGGACCGGCAAAAGTTCGATCTGACGCGCGGGCTTCTGATGCTGCGCCGCGATGACCCGGCGCTGTTCCGGGACGGCGATTACCGGCCCGATGACGACGCGCCGGGCGGCACGGTCGGGTTCCGCCGCGTCTTCGGCGACAGGGCGCTGCGCGTGCTGGTCGCGGCGCCGGCGCCGCTCGATGCGCGGGCGTTGGACCCGCGCGAGGGCGAGGCGCGCATCTGGCCGCCGCCCGACGCCGCGATATCCGACGCCGCCGCTGCGATCTTCCTGCGTAGATGACGCGGCGTTGAGTACGTGAGCGTACCGTCGCCCATGCACGCCTGCGGTTGTGGAACCGGGCGCCCTCACGAATTGTTACCCTCACGAACAGTCTGAAACATGCCCGTGCGGCATGTCAGCCAAGGGAACAAGCCATGCAGATTTTGCCGAACGCCTTCGGGGCGGATGAAGATGTTATGTCCGATTGTCCGGTCGTCCTACTGGCCGGGGGCAAGGGAACGCGCCTGCATGAACTGGCGCAGGAAGAATGCAAACCGGCGGTCCGGTTGGGCAACCACGCGCGGATCGTGGATTTCAGTCTCTGCAACGCGCGCAATTCCGGGTGCCGCCACATCATCGCGGCCACCCAGTATCAGCCGCGCACGCTGCATCGCCGGTTGACCCAGTTCTGGCGCCCCATCTTCGAGAGCAAGGGCGGCCGTGTCGAAGTGCGCTATGGCCCTGACGTAAATGGCCATCCCGACGGCTATGTCGGAACCGCGTCGGCCGTGACCGACAATATCGACCGGATCGATGCGCTCGCGCCGCGCGACGTGCTGATCCTCGCGGCGGATCACGTCTACCGGATGGATTACCGCGTCATGCTGCAGCGTCACCGCCGCTCTGACGCCGATCTCACCATCGCCGCCGCCGCCGTGCCGATCGACACCGCCAGCGCCTTCGGGATCATCGACGCGGATAAGGACGGCAAGATTACCGATTTCCTGGAGAAACCGGACGATCCGCCAGCCATGCGCGACGATCCATCGCGCGCCTTCGCCAGCATGGGGATCTACATCTTTCGCTGGAAGGCCCTGCGCGAGGCGCTGCTGCGCGACCGCGAGCGGGAGGATTCGCGGCATGATTTCGGCTTCGACGTCGTCCCGCCATTCGTCGACTCCGGGCGGGCCGTC
Organism: Roseovarius spongiae; assembly: GCF_003651245.1. GTDB lineage: Bacteria > Pseudomonadota > Alphaproteobacteria > Rhodobacterales > Rhodobacteraceae > Roseovarius > Roseovarius spongiae. The sequence goes on along the minus strand of NZ_RAPE01000006.1, from coordinate 74,397 downwards.
GTGCACCAGCTGGACACGCCGGTGCAGGGCGTCCAGCCCTACTGGCGCGATGTCGGGACGCTCGACGCCTATCTCGACGCGCATCTCGATCTCGTCCACCGGGCGGAGGACAACGCGCGGCTCGACCGGGAGTGGCCGGTGCTGCCCGCGGCGCTCGGGGATTTCGCGCAACGCGCCGGTGCGGCGGGCGGCGAATGGGCGCCGCGGGGCGTCAGCGACGCCTATGTCGCCTCGCACAGCGTCATCGGGCGCGGCGCCTCCATCACCGGGTCGGCCGTCATGCAAGGCGCCGTGGTCGGGGCGGGCGCGCGGATCTCGCGATGCATCCTCGCGCCGGGCACGGTGATCGAACCGGGCATGGTGATCGGCGAGGACCCGCAGGAGGATGCGCGCTGGTTCCGGCGGACAGAGCGCGGTACGGTGCTGGTCACCCCGGCGATGCTGCTGGCGCGCCGCAACAACACGCCGCTATCGGCGGCGACGGCGGATCAGCGCGGGCTTGGCCGCACCGGCGCGCGCGAAGCGGCGGACGACCGGCCGAGCCTTGCAGGGCAAAGCCGCCACTGAGCAACGACCGCCGGAAAGGTGACGGATGCCGAATAAACGCGACCGCGCCGATAACCCCAGGGGCCCCGGACCGGGCGCCGCCGACGGTCGCGTGGCGGAACTCGAACGGATATCGATGCTGCACCAGGCGCGGCAGGCGGCGCGCGCCTACGGGGGCGCCGCGCGCATGTGGCGCCGCCCCTTCGCCGCCTCCCAGCCCCGCACGGCAAGCGCGGTCGCCCCGGTCTGGATCACCACTTACCCGGCCTCCGTCATCACGCGAGAGGGCGCGTCGGTGCTGGCCACGCTCGGCGATGCGACGCTCTGGCAGGCGCTGTCGTCCATCGGCATCCGCGCGATCCACACCGGCCCGACCAAGCGGGCGGGCGGTTACCGGGACGGGCGCTACACGCCCACCATCGACGGCAATTTCGACCGTATCGGCTTTGACGTCGATCCGGCCTTCGGCACGCGCGAGGAATACATCGCCCTGAGCGCGCAGGCCGCTGCGCACAACGCCGTGGCCATCGACGACGTGATCCCGTCGCATACCGGCAAGGGGCCGGATTTCCACCTCGCCTGCATGCGCCACGGCGACTATCCCGGCCTCTACCACATGATCGAAATCGCGCCGGACGACTGGGAAATGCTGCCCGACGTGCCGGAGGGGCGCCAATCGGTCAACCTGCCCCCCGCTACCGTCGATCTGCTGGCCGAACGGGAATACATCACAGGGCAGCTGCACCGCGTGATCTTCTTCGAGCCGGGCGTGAAGGAAACCGACTGGAGCGCGACCGCCCCGATCAAGGGGGTCGACGGGGAAACGCGCCGCTGGGTCTACCTGCACTACTTCAAGGAGGGGCAGCCGAGCCTCAACTGGCTCGACCCGTCCTTCGCCGCGCAGACGATGATCGTGGGCGACGCGCTGCATTCATTGGACCAATTGGGCGCGCGGGGGCTGAGGCTGGACGCCAACGGGTTCCTCGGGATCGAGCGGCGCGAGGACGGCACAGTCTGGTCGGAAAGCCACCCGCTGTCGGTCACCGGCAACAGTCTGCTGGGCGGGATCGTGCGCAAGGCCGGCGGCTTCACCTTCCAGGAACTGAACCTGACGGTGGACGACATCGCCGCGATGTCGGGGCATGGCGCGGACCTGTCCTATGACTTCATCACGCGGCCCGCCTATCATCACGCGCTGGTCACCGGCGACACCGAGTTCCTGCGCATGATGCTGCGGATGGTGCATGACTACGGCATCGACCCCGCGTCGCTGATCCACGCAATGCAGAACCACGACGAACTGACGCTGGAGCTGGTGCATTTCTGGACGCTGCACGCCAACGACGTCTTCGACCTGGGCGGGCAGACATGGCAGGGCCGCACGCTGCGCGACCATGTCCGCGAAACCATGTACGAGGCGATCAGCGGCCCGCGCGCGCCCTACAACCTGCGGTTCGTCACCAACGGCGTCGCCTGCACCACGGTCAGCCTCATCGCCGCCGCGCTGGGGCACGAGGATCTCGATGCGCTGGACTCCGCGCAGGTTGAGGAGATCCGGCGCGCGCACCTTCTGCTGGTGATGTACAACGCGTTCCAGCCCGGCGTCTTCGCGCTGTCCGGCTGGGACCTGGTGGGCGCGCTGCCGCTCGATCCGCAGGAGGTCGAGCACCTGATGGCCGATGGCGACACGCGCTGGATCGCGCGGGGGGCCTACGACCTGACCGACGCGGTGCCCGACGCGACCCATTCGGCCGACGGTCTGCCGCGGGCGCGGGCGCTCTACGGGCCGATCACGGCGCAACTGGATGACCCCGACAGTTTCGCCAGCCGGCTCCGGCGGCTACTGGCCGTGCGCGACGCGCACGGGATCGCGGCCAGCGAACAGGTGGCGATCCCCGATGTCGAGGCGCCCGGCCTGCTGGTGATGGTGCATGACCTGCCGGACCGGCGCGGGCTGCAGGTCACGGCGCTGAATTTCGGCCGCGAGCCGGTGGACGAGACGCTGACGCTGGACGTGCCGCGCCCCGGCCCGGTCGTCGACATGATCGCCGAAACTATCGAGGGCGAGGTCGGCGAGGACGGGCGCCTGCGCGTGCGGCTGGACCCGCTGGAGGGGCGTTCGCTGCGCATCGCCTACCCGTTGCCGGTCTGACGGCGTTGCAATTCACGGCCGGGGCGATCCTCTCATCCTCGGCGTCGGCGCTTCTGCCGGTGGCGTGAACGCGCTGGCGTCCCGGCTTGCGATCATCGACGACGGGCCGGCTCTCGCCGATCCATCCGCGCGTTGCGTCCCATCCTCGGTGTGACGGGGGGAACCGTCCGACGCTCTCCACCGTTGCGATTCCACCCCCGGCGCCGGCGGCGTCCGGGGTCTTGGCAACGCGGAGGAAGGGAAATGGACGATTCCGTCGTGGTCGTGACCGGCGCTTCCGCCGGAGTTGGCCGCGCGCTGGTGCGGGCGCTCGGGGCGCGCGGCGCGCGGGTCGCCCTCCTGGCGCGCGGGCCGGTCGGGCTCGAGGCCGCGGCCGCGGAGGTGCGCGACGCGGGCGGCGAGGCGCTGGTCCTGCCGACCGACGTGGCCGATGCGGACCAGGTCTTCGCCGCCGCCGATGCCGTGGTGGAACGCTGGGGGCGGATCGATCTCTGGATCAACAACGCCATGACGACGGTGTTTTCCCGCGCCTGGCAAGTCACGCCGGAAGAATTCCGGCGCGTGACCGAGGTGACATACCTGGGCCAGGTCAACGGCGCCCTGGCCGCGCTGCGCCAGATGCGGCAACAGGGGCGCGGGCGGATCCTTCAGGTCGGCTCCGCGCTTGCCTACCGCTCGGTACCGCTGCAATCGGCCTATTGCGGCGCCAAGGCGGCGGTGCGCGGGTTCACCGATTCCCTGCGGACGGAGCTGGAGCATGAAAACAGCGCAATCCGTCTGACGATGGTGCATCTTCCCGCCGTGAACACCCCGCAATTCGACTGGGCGCGCACGAAGATGGGCGCGGCGCCGCAGCCGGTGCCGCCGATCTACGCGCCGGCGGACGTGGCGCGACAAATCCTGCGCGCCGCCGATACCTGCCCGCGGGAGATGTGGATCGGGGCTCCTGCCGTCGAATCCATCCTCGGCACGCTGGCCGTCCCCGCGATCATGGACCGGATGATGGCCCGCGACGCCTGGGACAGCCAGATGGGCGAGGCGCTGGAAACCGGCGCGCGCCCCGACAACCTCTTTACCCCCGTCGATCGCGACATGGGCGCCGATGGCCGATTTGGATCGCGCACGCGCGGCGACGTCACCGCCTGGCCTGCGGGCGCCGTACGGCTCGGGCTTGCGGCGGCGGGCGTGGTGGGCGTGCTCGGCGCCGGCTGGCTGGTGGCGCAGGCGGCGAAGCGGGGGCGCGGGGCCTGAGGCGCTCAGCCCGCCGAGAGGGCGTAGCCCGCGCCGAACAGCACCCCGAACAGCACCTGCGCCGCCAGCGTCGTCACCGGCGTCGCATGGCCGTAGTTCAGCCCGAACGGGCCCGGCGGCTCCAGCCGGGTCAGCGCGGAGGGGCCATCGTAATGGGTCGCGATGTTCGGGTGAACGAAGGGCAGCAGCGGCAGGAACACGGTGACGAGGAAGACGCCATGCGCCAGCCCGATCAGCCCGCCGGCCCACCAGCTGCCGCCGCCGGTCATCTCCAGCACCAGCGCGTAGAGAACGGCAAAGACCCAGCCCCCCAGCAGGTAGGCGACATAGCCCAGCACCATCGCCCGCGCCCGCCGCATGGTGAAGAAGGCGCCGAAGAGGAACGGCAGGCTCATCCGCGAGAAGCCCAGCAGGCGCGACCCCTCCAGCACCGTCGCCATCGCGCCCGACGCGATCAGCCCCCAAAGCGTGATCGCGGGCCATGCCGCCATGATATCCTGCCAATGGTTCACATCTTTTCCTCCGGTTCGCGGCCCTCGATCTGCCGCGCCAGCGTCGCCGCCGCGCGGATCAGGCCGGCATGGGAAAACGCCTGCGGAAAATTGCCCAGCATCTCGCCCGTCTCGGGGTCGGTCTCCTCGGACATGAGGCCAAGGTCGTTGGCATTGTGCAACAGCTCCTCGATGCGCGCATGCGCCTTGTCCACGTCACCGCGCCGCGCGAGGTAGTCCGCCGCCCAGAACCCGCAGGCGGTGAACGTGCCTTCTGTCGAGTCGAACCCGTCCATCCCATCGGGATAGCGCCGGACCTGCGCGCCGTGGCCCAGCTCGCGCTCGATCCGCTCGAAGGTCGCCACCATCATCGGATCGTCTGCCGCGATCAACCCGATGCGCGGCAGCAGCAAGAGCGCGGCATCCAAGTAGTCGCGCCCATAGGCGCCGGTAAGCGTCGGCTGCGTCGGGCTGCGCCCATGCGCCAGGATGTTGGCGCGGATCGCATCACGCTCGCGCTTCAGGCGCTTCGTATCCAGGCGGAGGTGACCCATCTCGCAAAGTTGCAGCACCGAATCCAGGGCCGCCCAGCACATCGCCTTGGAATAGGTGTGATGGCGCCGCTCGTCGCGCATCTCCCACATGCCGTTGTCGGGCAGCGTCCAGCTTTGGCAGATCACGTCGGCAAATTCGCGCAACCGGCGGCGCTGCGTGAAATCGAGCGTGCCCCCCGACTTGACGTAAAGCAGCGCGGAATCAGCGATCTCGCCATAGACGTCCAGTTGCAACTGCCCCTGCGCACCGTTGCCGGTGCGCACCGGACCCGACCCGCGCCAACCTTCGAGCGCGTGGCGGACGCGTTCGGGGACCATGGTATGGCCGAAGACGTCATAAAGCACGTCAAGCCGCGGCGCGGTCAGTTGCGTGGCGTGGATCAGCCAGCGAAAGAACGCCTCGCCTTCGGTCTGGTAGCCAAGGTCGAGGAAACTGCCCAGGATGAACGAGGAATCCCGCAACCAGCAATAGCGATAATCCCAGTTGCGCGCGCCGCCCACCGCTTCGGGCAGGCTGGTGGTGGGGGCCGCCAGCACCGCGCCCGACTGGCTGAAGGTCAGCATGCGCAGCGTGATGAAGCTGCGAATGATCTCCTCCTCAAACGGGCCGTGATACGTGCATGTCGCGCAGAAGCCCCGCCACCAGTCCAGCGTCGCGTCCCGCGCCGCCTCGCAGCCCGCCAGCGGCGTCAGCACGCCGATATCGCTGCGGCAGAAGGACAGCGTGAGGTTGCGCCGCTCGCCCTCGGCAAGGCGGGTGCGCGCGTCCAGCGTGGCCTGCGCACTGCGTTCCAGCGGGACGTCGGATTGCAGCGCGAGGAAATCGCGTCCGTCGCTCATCGTCCAGAGGTTCGCGTTGCGGCGGTCCAGTCGCGGCAGCACCTCGCCGAAGGACGGGCGGGGGGTGACGTGCACAACAAGCTCGGGCGCGCCCTCGACCGCCTCGACCATGCGGACCAGCCGCCGGGCGGCCGCGACGTCGCGCTGGCGGCCGCCTTCGGGGATCGGCATGAAATCGGTGACGCGCAGCACGCCGTCGGCGGTTTCGTGCGTGGTCTCCAGCACCGGCGAGTGCGGCAGGTACCGGCGCGTCGTGCGCGCGTCTCGCCCCGGCCCGACGAAGAGACAGCCGCCCCGTTCCGCATCCAGCAGCTCGGCGAACAGCGCCTCGTCGTGCATGTCGGGCAGGCAGAGCCAGTCGATCGCCCCGTCGCGCGCCACCAACGCGGCGGCGTGTGTGTCGCCGATCAGGGCGTAGTCGGCGATCGGCGCATAGCGTGCGCGCCAGCCGTCCGTCGGCGCCGCGTCCTCAACCATGCGCGCGCTCCGGTTCATGCTGCGCGGCCAGGGCCCCGATCCGGTCGGCGATGCGCGCGGCGTTGGCCATGATCGTCATCGACGGATTGACCCCGCCCGCCGTCGGCATGAGCGAGCCATCGCAGATCCAGAGGTTCGGGATGTCCCATGTGCGCCCGTCGCTGTCGGTGACGCTGGTTTCGGGATCATCGCCCATCCGGCAGCCGCCCATCAGGTGCGCGGTGGCGCCTGTCTCCAGCAGGTCGCGGCCGCCCGCCGCCTTCAGCATCCGGCCCATGAAGTCGCGGGCATGGCGCTGCATCCGGCGATCATTGTCGCAATGGGAAAAGGCGACGCGCGCGCGCGGCAGGCCGAAATCGTCGCGCTCCTCCGCCAGCGTGACGCGGTTGCTGGCCTGCGGCATCGTCTCACCCACCATCTTGAGCCCCGCCATGCGGTTGTAGAGCGTCATCTGGCGGCGCAGGTCATGACCGAAGACGCCTTCGTTCGTGACCAGCGTCCGGGCGAAATCGGTCGGCAGCGGGCCTTGGGACATGAAGGAGTAGCCGCCGTCGAAATCCTTGTCGTCGGTGTAGTTCCAATGCTCGCAACAGGCCATGGAGGGCGGGCCCTTGTACCAGCGGATTTCCTCGTCCATCACGCCCCAGACGGCATCGTTCAGATGCGCCATCAGGTAGCGCCCCACAGTGCCCGACGAATTGGCGAGGCCGTGGGGATGTGCGCCATTGGCCGAATTGAGCAGCAGGCGCGGCGTTTCGATCGAGTAGCCCGCGCAGACCACGTTGCGCGCCCGCTGGAACCGCCATTGCCCGTCGCGGTGATACTCGACGCCGGTGGCGCGGCCGTTCTCGGTTTCGATCCGCCCCACCATCGCGGAATCGCGGATCTCCGCGCCCGCGTCCAGCGCGCGGGGGATGTAGGTGATCAGCACGCTCTGCTTGGCGTTGGTCGAACAGCCGATCTTGCACATGCCGCGATAGACGCAGGGCGGGGACTTGCCGCGCGGGGCGGAAACGGTCGCCAGCGGCGTCGGCGCCCAGGGCACGCCCATCGCCTCGGCCCCGCGCGCGAGCACCTGCCCGGCGGCGTTCACCTCGTGCGCGCGGTAGGGATAGCGCCGTTTCGGCCCCCACGGGTAGTTGGCGGGACCGGAGATGGCGCAGGCGCGTTCGACCTCGTCGTAGTAGCGCCACATCGTGCGCCAATCGACGGGCCAGTCGACGGCGTAGCCCAGCCGCGACCGCGCGGCGAACCAGTCGGGGCGGAACCGCAGAGCGACCATCTGGAAATGCACGGAGGAGCCGCCGACGGCGCGGCCGGAATTGTTCTGCCCGAACTCAAGCGGATCGTCGCCGCCGGAAATGCGCGGATCGAGCCAGTAGAGCTTTTCCTGCTCGCGCTCGTCCGAGGCGAAATCGCTGAGCGGCCGCCAGAAGGGGCCGGCGTCGAAGGCGACGACGGAAAATCCCGCCTCGGCCAGCTTGGCCGCCAGCACGCCGCCGCCGCAGCCGGCGCCGACGATGGCGAAATCCACCTCTTCGCGGTCGGGGAACTGGCGCATGGCGACGCTGCCGTCGCGACTGAAGACATCCGGCGCGCGGCCGTCCACCGCGCGCGGGCCGGGGCGGTCGGGGATTGTCACGGCGTATCCTCCCACGCGCCCGGCGGGGCCTCCCACGGGTCGGCGCGGCCCGGTTGCAGGCGCACGTAGCCGCGGGGGCTGGCCGGGCCGCCAAAGCCGATCTCGCTCTGCCCCGCCGGGTGGGAATAATAGATCGCGACGACCTCGGCCATGACGAGGTTGCGCAGGAAGCGGCGCGCCGGGAGCCCCTGCCAGTCGGCCCGCAGCCGCCCCGCGTCCACGTCGCGCAGCAGCGCCGCCCGCGCATCGGCGCCGAGTAATGCGAAATCCGCCGCCCCGCGCGCCCGCGCCTCGGCATCGAGCGCGGCGAGGCCGAGGCGCCAGGCTTCGGGCGGGGCGGGCATGTCCGCGCGGCGCGTGCCGTTGCCGCGCCCCTCGTGCAGCGTGGCGTCGATCCAGTTCGCGAGCGGCACCGGGTCGGCGCGGTCGTCCTGCGGCAGAACCGTGTCGCAAAGGGCCTCGACCGCCGGCCATTCCCCGGCGGTGAAGAACCGCCGCGCCGGCACCTCTTGCAGCCGCTTGCGCAGCACCTCGCGCGTGGCGTCGTTGAAGGACGGGCTGTCCCATTTCTCCAGCACGTTCCAGCCGGGATAGGGGCGGTGGACCGTCTCGCTCATGGCCGGTCCCCGATCAGGTCCAGCGCCGCGTCGCCCGCCAGCGCCAGCGCGGTGAAGCTCGACGGGGCGGGGACGGGCGGGCCGGCAAAGGCCGTCTGGCGCCAGTTGCCCCAGCCTCCCATGCCGCGGCTGACCCCGTAGACGTGGAAACCCGTGCCGACGATCCCCATCGCCGCCATCGCCCGCAGCGCTCCCCGCGTGATCCGGCGGGTGGCGGCGCGGCGGCGCAACGCCTGGTCCAGCAGCAGCGCGGCGGTGACCGGGGGCAGGGTGACGGGGATAAGCATCGCCGGGTTGTGCCACGCGCCGCGGTCGTGCAGCAGCGCCACCTCGCCGGTTTCCGCCAGTGTCCCCAGCGCGATGAACCCGCCCAGAAGCCGCCCGTCGCCGCGCGTGCGCGCGCCCTGCGCCAGCGCCAGCGCGCCGGTGACGGCCAGCCCGCCGGGCGCGCCGATGGGGGCGGCGTAGTAGAGGTTGTTCCGGCTGACCCCGCCGGGCCGCTTGAGGATGTTCCACGCATGGAACCCGAGGCCCGCCGCGCCGACCACGACGGCCGCCGCATGGATCGGCCATGTCCGGCGCGGGCGTCCCGCCGCCGCCACCGTCGTAAGCGTCGCCAGCGCCGGCGCGGCATACATCACCGGGTTGTGAAAGCCGCCGCGCGCGTGCTCCATGGCGCTGTCGGTGATCACGCTCGCGCCCAACGTCCGCGCCGCAAGCTGCGTCTTGCGCCGGGGGGACAGACGCCGGCGCCGCCTTGCGCGGATCGCGACGCCGCCCAGCAGCGCAAGGGCCGCCAGTCCCAACGCGGCGCTTCCGTAATCGCGGTGCGGGGTGTTGCGGGCGATGGTCCTCATGTCGTGATCCTGCGATCCGTCCGAAGGCAACTGTCGCCCAACGGATGGATGTGCGGTTTCGTTCCGAGGACGCCCCGGTGCGGAACATTCCCACGGAAGGTCGCGTTTGCCGGAAACAACTACCGGAGAGTTCCGATGAAGACGCTGGATTGCGCGCGGCGCGCGGACCTACCGAAGCCGCACCCCCATGTCGTCGTCCCCGGGCGGCGCGGCGCCGCGCATGGCGGCAACCCGCGCCGCCGGACCGCCGTTGAGACGGGGCTGGCGCTGCTGACCGGCGAATAGGAGGCTGTCCATGTCATCGCCGCCGGGACATGAACGCTGGTCCATCGCGGAGGGGTACATCCCCGAAACCGGCACCGGTCCGGAGCCGGAGATGACCAGCCACGAAACCGTCTGCATCCTGAACGCGGGCGAAGAGGACGCGAACGTCACGCTGACGCTCTACTTCGCCGACCGCGACCCGGCCGGGCCCTATCGGCTGACGGTCCCGGCGCGGCGCACGCTGCACCAGCGGTTCAACGACCTGGACGATCCCGAACGGGTGCCGCGCGGCGCCGATTACGCCTGCGTGCTCGAATCCGACAGGCCCGTCGTGGTGCAGCACACGCGGCTGGATTCGCGGCAGGCGGAAAACGCGTTGCTGACGACGATGGCCTCTCCGGGTTGATCGCGAACAGAGAAAGGACACGGAAAAATGGCTGACACGGTTGGAGATTTCATTCTGAAACGGCTGCATGAATGGGGGGTGCGGCGGATATATGGCTATCCCGGCGACGGCATCAACGGGCTAGTGGGCGCGCTGGGGCGCGACGACACCATCGACTTCGTCCAGACCCGGCACGAGGAAGAGGCCGCCTTCATGGCCTGCGCGCACGCCAAGTGGACCGGCGAGGTCGGCGTCTGCATGGCCACGTCGGGCCCCGGCGCGATCCACCTGCTGAACGGGCTCTACGACGCCAAGCTCGATCACCAACCGGTGCTGGCCATCGTCGGGCAACAGGCCCGCGCCGCGCTTGGCGGCAATTACCAGCAGGAGGTGGACCTGCAGGTGCTCTTCAAGGACGTGGCCAAGGATTACGTGCACACCTGCATGGCGCCCGCGCAGGCCCGCCACCTGATCGACCGCGGCATGCGCATCGCGATGGCCAAGCGGCTGCCGACGGCGCTGATCTTTCCCAACGACGTGCAGGAGGCCGACGCGGTCGAGGAGCCCGCGCACGCGCATGGCACGGTCCATTCCGGGGTCGGTTTCGCCGCCCCGCGCGTGGTCCCCGAACAGGCCGACCTGACCCGCGCGGCCGAGGTGCTGAACGCCGGCAAGAAGGTCGCGATCCTGGCCGGTGCGGGGGCGCTGAATGCTGCCGAGGAACTGACCCAGGCGGCCGACCTGCTGGGCGCGGGCGTGGCCAAGGCGCTGCTGGGCAAGGCGGTGCTGCCCGACGACCTGCCTTTCGTCACCGGGCAGATGGGCCTTCTGGGCACGGAGCCGTCGGACTGGATGATGCAGCATTGCGACACGCTCCTGATGATCGGATCGCGCTTTCCCTACTCGGAATTCCTGCCCAAGGAAGGCCGCGCCCGCGCCGTGCAGATCGACATTGACCCGGCCATGGAATCGATCCGCTACCCGATGGAGGTCAACCTCGTCGGCGACGCGGCCGCCACCCTGCGCGCGCTGATCCCGCACCTGAAGGCGCGCGGGGACAGCCGCTGGCGCGAGGATATCGAGAAGCGCGTCGCCAAGTGGTGGGACGGCGCCGAGGACCGCGCGCATCAGAAGGCCGACCCGATCAACCCCGAGCGGCTGTTCTGGGAAGCCTCGCCGCGCCTGCCCGACAACACCATCATCGCGGCCGATTCCGGAACGGCCGCGAACTGGTTCGCGCGCGCGATCAAGGTGCGGACGGGCATGAAGGCGTCGCTGTCCGGCACGCTGGCGACGATGTGCCCCGGCGTGCCCTACGCGACGGCGGCCAAGTTCTGCTTTCCTGAGCGGGCGGCGGTCGGTTTCGTCGGGGACGGCGCGATGCAGATGCTGGGGATCAACGGGCTCATCACCATTTCGAAATACTGGCGTGAATGGGCCGATCCGCGGCTGGTGATCGCGGTGCTGAACAACCACGACCTGAACCAGGTGACGTGGGAGTTGCGCGCGATGGGCGACAGCCCGAAGGTGCCCGAAACGCAGGACGTGCCGCCGTTCAACTACGCCGATTTCGCCGCTTCGCTGGGGCTGAACGGCATCCGGGTGGAAAGCCCCGATCAGATCGCCCCGGCCTGGGACGAGGCATTCGCCGCCGACCGGCCCACGGTGATAGACGCGCGCACCGATCCCGACGTGCCGACCCTGCCGCCGCATATCAGCATGAGCCAGGCCAAGAGCTATGCCAAGGCGCTGGCCGCGGGCGATCCCGACGCCGGCGGGATCCTGTGGCAGACGTTCAAGCGCGTTACGGGATAGCGCCGTGCGCGACGTGCCGACGCTGGGGGCGCCGCGCGTCACGGTGGCGCGCGTGCCGACCGACGCGCCGGAATCCGATGGCACGCTGCAGTGGGACACCACCACCATCGTGATGGTCGAGGTCGACGCCGGCGGGGCTGGGCCGTGCCTGCTCCCGCGCGCTCTGGATCAGTCCAGCGCCTCGGCGCCGAGGGCATCGCAGCCGGCGAGGTCCGAAACGCTGCAGGGCGGCAGCTCGCGCGCGATCTCGCGCAGCGCCGAACGCAGCCCTTCCTCGACCGTGGGGTGGTAGAAGGGCATGCGCAGCAGGTCATGCACCGTCAGTTCCCGGCCGATCGCCAGCGCGAGGAGATGCGCCAGGTGTTCGGCTGCCGGCGCCGCCATCTCCGCCCCGAGCAGGCGGCCGTCGCTGCGCCGCGCGTGGATCCGCAGCAGACCGCGATCCTTCAGCATCAGCCGCGCGCGGCCCTGGTTGGAAAAATCCACCTCGCCGACAAGGCATTCGTCCGGGTCCAGCTCATTCGCGCCCTGCCCCACGGACGCAACGCCCGGATCGCAGAAGACCACGTTCATCGGGGTGCGGCGCGAAAGTTCGACGGTCTCGCCCCCCGCGTTGAGCCCGGCGATATGCCCGTCATCGGCGCCTTCGTGCAGGATGGGTTCCATGCCGTTGGCGTCCCCGGCAAGCAGGACAGGCGTGTCGCCGATGCGCATCGTGTTCGGATCGACCTCGGGCATGCCATTGTCGTCGAGCGGCACGCCCAGCGTATCGAGGCCGAGATCGCCGACATTCGGCTTCCGCCCCACCGCGACGAGCACCGCATCGACCTCCACGCGGCCATCCTTCCAGCTGATTTCGGCGCCGTCATCCGCTTCGGCGACATCGACCTCCACGCCGAGATGAACGGTGAATTCCTTCTCCAGCGCGTCGCGCAGGGACCGGGCGATCCTGTCGTCGACGATGCCGGCCATGTGGTCGGACCCGTCAAAGCCGTGCACTTCGAGACCGAGCCGCGCCAGCGCCTGCGCCAGTTCGACCCCGACGGCGCCCAGCCCGATCACGCCGATCCTTCGCGGCAGATCCGTCGCCTCAAAGATCGTGTCGGTGGTGAGGATGCGGTCCCCGAGCGCCTGCCAGGGTTTCGGGACGACGGGGCTCGATCCCGGCGCAAGGACGATCTGGCGCGCCTCGATCTCGCGGTCCCCGACGATCAGCCGGTTCGGCCCGTCCAGACGCGCGCGCCCGTCGATCCGGCGCGCCCCGAGCTCGTCGGTCTTGTCCAGCACGCCCGCCACGAAATGATCCCGAAGCGCGCGCACCCGTTCCAGCACCGCCGGGATGTCGACGCGGAGGTGGTCGCCGCCGCTTATGCCGAATTCATCGAACCGGGTGCGCGCGTGGAACGCGTCCGCCGCCGCGATCAGCGCCTTGGAGGGCATGCAGCCCACGCGGGCGCATGTCGTGCCGTAGGGCGGTGAATTGACGAGGACGAAGTCGTCGGTCCGTTTACGCACCTCGCGCAGCGCGGCAAGCCCCGCCGTGCCGGCGCCCACGATTGCAACATCCACCCGTTCCGTCATCTTCCATCCTCCTGCCAAGGTCGCGGGGCGTCCCGCATCCTTGGAAAACGCGGGCCGGGCGGAAGGGTTCCGGCGGCCGCCCCGGGGCGGTCGTCCACACCGACGCGCCGCTTACGCGCTTTCGAGGAAGGCGATCAGCCGGCCCTCCCGCGCGCGCAGCCGGGCGAGCGATGGCGGCCGCAGCGCCCGGAGGCGGGCGGCGCGGTCGGCGTCGGACAGGTCGGCCAGCGCGATCACCTGCGGATGGATGTAGCTGCCGCGCGCGATGGCGGGCGTGTTATTCAGCCGGTCCGCCGCCGCGTCGGCCATGTCGGCGATGCGCAGCGGTCCCTCCTGCGCGGCGCGGGCAAAGGCGGCATGCGTCCCGTTCCATGTGCGGAACGTCTTGGCGGTGGCGCCTTCGCCGCAGATCTCGGCCAGCGCAGCGTTCACCTCGTCCGAGCGCAGCGCGCGCGGCGCGCCGTCCTCGTCGGTCCAGGCGATGAGGTCCGCGCCGGGCAGATCTTGGATCTTGTGCAGCGCGCGCTGCAGGCGCGGCCCGTGCAGGTGGCAACTGACGGGCGCGCCGCGCTTGCCCGGAAAGTCGAGCGTCACGCCGCCGGCGTCGAAGCGGACATGGCGATCCAGCAGCGTCGTCGCGCCGAAGCTGCCGTTCTCGCGGGCGTAATCCTCGTTGCCGATGCGCAGCGCGGCGCGATCCAGCAGCGCCAGCACCGCCGCCAGCGCCAGGTCGCGCGATCCCCTGGGCGCGCGCAGCCCGGCGGCGATGCGCCCGCGCAGGCGCGGCAGGCTGCGCCCGAAGGCGGCGAGGCCGTCATACTTGCGCTGCGCCCGCATCGCCGCCCAGTCCGCGTGATAGCGGTATTGCTTGCGCCCCTTCGCGTCGCGCCCCGTGGCCTGCAGGTGGCCCATCGGTTCGGGCGTGATCCAGACCGACGCATAGGCCGGGGGCACGGCGATGGCATTGATGCGGGCGCGTTCGGCCGCGTCGCGGATCAGCGCGCCGCCGGGGGCGTAATAGCTGAAGCCACGCCCCCGCCGACGCCGGGTGATGCCGGGGCGATCATCCGGGAAATAGACCAGCCGGGGCGACATCGCGGGTCAGTCGCTGTCATGCTCGGGCTTGCCCTTGCGCGGGGTCTCGGCCATCTCTTGGAGCTCGTCCTCGGTCATCGAGTCGTACATGTCGCGGGACGCGCCTTGCAGGTCGTCCACCTTGGTTTCGCCGCGCTTGGCCGCGAGCGCCGCGCCTGCGGCCTTCTGTTGGGATTTGGACTTCGCGGGCATGTCTGTCACCTTTCCTGTGAGGATTTGCCACGTATCGTCCGTAACATCCGGCGGCGGCGTTCTGTTCCCGGCACGGTTTCAGCCGCGTCCGCGTTCCACCCGCCGGCACGTCCGATCCCCCGTCCCGAGCGGGAACCATCCGCCCGATCAGATGTTGACACCGACAATCCACGCGCGTCGCCCACTTGTCTCTCAACGCTACCCGAGCACCGGAAAAAGGGCTTCGCGCGAGCGCATCTTGCCGGCCGGGTAGAACTACCGGGAGAACGATCATGGACAGGAACGATCTGGGAAAAGGCGGCGAGCCGCGCCAGCAGGCTTCAAAGCGCGAGCGCACGATGACCACGGCCCAGGGCGGGCCGATCGCCGATGATCAGAATTCGCTGAAGGCGGGCGCGCGCGGGCCGAGCCTGCTCGAAGATCACGTGATGCGCGAGAAGATCTTCCATTTCGATCACGAGCGCATCCCCGAACGGGTGGTGCACGCGCGCGGCTACGGCGTCCACGGACATTTCGAGCTGACCGAGGCGATCCCCGAACTTTCCTGCGCCGACATCTTCCAGCGCGTCGGCGAGAAAACCCCGACCTTCACCCGGTTTTCCACCGTGGCGGGCAACAAGGGGTCCTTCGACGTGGCCCGCGACGTGCGCGGCTTCGCGACCAAGTTCTACACCAAGGAAGGCAACTGGGACCTGGTCGGCAACAATATCCCGGTCTTCTTCATCCAGGACGCGATCAAGTTCCCCGACCTCGTCCATTCGGTCAAGCCGGCGCCCGACCGGGGCTTTCCGCAGGCGCAGAGCGCGCATGACAATTTCTGGGATTTCATCTCGCTCTCGCCCGAGGCGGTGCACATGACCATGTGGCAAATGTCGGACCGCGCCATCCCGCGTTCCTTCCGCTTCATGGAAGGGTTCGGGGTGCACACGTTCCGCCTGGTCAACGCCGAAGGGCAATCGCATTACGTAAAATTCCACTGGAAGCCGAAACAGGGCCTGCAATCGGTGGTCTGGAACGAGGCGCTCAAGATCAACGGCGCGGACCCGGATTTCCACCGCCGCGACATGTGGGACGCGATCGACGCGGGCGATTTCCCGCAATGGGATCTGGGCATCCAGGTCTTCGACGACGATTTCGCCGACCGGTTCGAGTTCGACATCCTCGACGCGACCAAGATCATTCCCGAGGAACAGGTGCCCGTGCGCATCATCGGGACGCTGACGCTGGACGCCAATGTCGACAATTTCTTTGCCGAGACCGAGCAGGTGGCGTTCTGCACCCAGAACATCGTACGCGGCGTTGACCACACCAACGACCCGCTGCTGCAGGGGCGCAATTTCTCCTATCTCGACACGCAGCTCAAACGCCTGGGCGGGCCGAACTTCACCCATATCCCGGTCAACGCGCCGAAATGTCCCGTGCACCATTTCCAGCAGGACGGGCACATGGCGATGCACAACCCCAAGGGCCGCGCCAATTACGAACCCAACAGCTGGGGCGAAGACGGCGGCCCGCGCGAAAATCCCGAGATCGGGTTTCAGAGCTACCCGGCCGAGGTCGAGGGCGAAAAACAGCGCACCCGCACCGAGACCTTCGCCGACCATTACAGCCAGGCGCGGCAATTCTGGATCAGCCAGACCGAGGTGGAGCAGCGCCATCTCGCCAGTGGCTACATCTTCGAGCTGTCGAAATGCCAGGAGGAACGGATCCGTCTGCGGATGCTCAGCCACCTGATGAACGTGCATGACGACCTCGCGCGGATGGTGGCCGAGGGGCTGGGCGTCGGCGACATGCCCGAACCCGCCACGCCTGCGCGCGCGCCGATCACCGACCTGCCGCCGTCGGACGCGCTCAGCATCCTCAAGAACGGGCCGGACAGCTTCAGGGGGCGCAAGCTGGGGCTCTACCTGAGCGACGGGGCGGATGCCGAACTGGTCACGGCGCTGGAAGACGCATTCCGCGCCGAAGGGGCGATGGTCGCCATCGTGGCGCCGCATATCCAGGGCGTCACGCTGTCGGACGGCACCGCACGGGCGGCCGACGAGAAGATCGACGGCGGCCCCTCGGCCGTGTTCGACGCCGTGGCGCTGGTGTTCTCCGACGACGCGGGCCAACGGGTCGCCGGCAATCCGCCGTCGCAGGATTTCGTTTCCGACGCCTTCGCGCACGCGAAGTTCATCGGCTGGACGCAGGCCGCCATGCCGCTTCTGCAGGCGGCGTGCGTGGCCGCGACCATGGATGACGGAATGATCGAGTTGAGCCGCGACAGCGCCGGCGACTTCGTCAACACCTGCCGCAAGCTGCGCTTCTGGGAACGCGAGGCGGAGCTCGCCTGGTAACGCAAAGAGAGGGGAAAAACGATGAGCGACAAGGACTTTGACGCGATGGACAGCCCGCAGGACCAGCCGGGCGCCGAGGCCGAAATGGGAACACAGCCCGACTACGCGCCGCGCTATCCCGGATCGGGGCGGCTGAAGGAGAAGGTGGCGCTGATCACGGGCGGCGATTCCGGTATCGGGCGGGCGACCGCGATCCTTTACGCCCGCGAGGGCGCGCGGCTCGGCATCCTTTACCACAGCAATACCGAGGACGCCGAGGAAGCCCGCGCCGAGATCGAGCAGGAGGGTTCCGAGGCGCTGCTGATAAAGGGCGACATCGGCGACAAGGCGTTCTGCGAGGACGCGGTGGCGCAGATGATCGACCGGTTCGGTCAACTCGACGTCCTGGTCAGCAACGCGGGCGAGCAGCACGCCGTGGACGCCCCCGAGAATATCGAGAAGGAGCAGATCGAACGCACCTTCCGCACCAACATCTTCGGCACGATCTTCATCACGCAGGCGGCGCTGCCGCACCTGGAACGGGGCGCGCGCATCATCTGCGTCACCTCGGTGACGGCGTGGAAGGGGCAGGACATGCTGATCGACTACGCTTCGACCAAGGGGGCGATCCTGTCCTTCCTGCGCGCGATGTCGAGCAAGCTCGCCCCCGAGGGCATACTGGTGAACGGCGTGGCGCCGGGGCCGATCTGGACGCCGTTGATCCCCGCCTCGTTCCCGGAGGAGGCGGTCGAGGATTTCGGTAAATCAGCGCCTTTGGGCCGCCCCGGTCAACCGAACGAGGTCGCGCCGGCGCTGCTGTTTCTCGCCTGCGCCGATTCCTCCTACATGACCGGTCAGGTGCTTCACCCCAACGGCGGAGAATTGATCGGGGGGTGACCTGCCCCGATGCCGGCGCGCGGGCGCTTGATCCTGGACCAATGGGACAGTTCCGAGAGTTCGGGCGCCGCGCATCTGCTGTCGCGACTGCCTGTCAGGACTTCCCCTCTGCCGCGCCCAGCTTGTCCGCCTTCTCGGCGCCCCTGCTGCCCATCGGTTCATCGGGGCCGACGGTCGTGTCGGTGGCGGTCTGCGCCTCCATTTCGGCGTTGAGTTCGGCCCCCATCAGAACGATGAACGCAGATAGCCAGAGCCACATCAACAGGATGATGATCCCCGCCATGCTGCCGAATGTTTCATTGTAGCTGCCGAAATTGCTGACATAGACAGAAAAGCCGACGGACGCGACCAGCCATACTATGCAGGCTACGGCGGCCCCGGGCGAAAGCCACTTCAGCTCCGCGTTGTCGCGCGAGGGGCCGTAGCGATAGAGAACCGCGAGACCGCCGATCGTCATCAGCGCCAGGATCACCCATCGTCCCAGCCCCAACAGGGTTTCCAGCCAGCCGGGCAGCGCGATGAGGTTCAGCGCGGCCGGCACCGCCAGCGCCGCGACGAGCCCGACAATCAGCCCCACGATCAGGAACACGGTCAGCCCAAGCCGCCAGAGCATCTGGGCCACGAATCCGCGGCTTTCCTCCTCGTCATAGGCCACGTTCAGACCCTCCATGAGGCCGCTCACGCCCTTGGAGGCCGAATAGATCGCCAGCAGCAGGCCGAAAGCAAACGCAAGGCCAAGGCCGCCCTCCCGCGAGCCGGCGACGGCCGTGGCCTGATCCAGAACGATCTGCGCGGCTTCCTGCGGCATCATCTGGGCCAGCGTTTCCAGTTGCGCCTTCACCTCGGGGGGTTCCATCACCAGGCCCCCGAGAGCCATCAGCGCGGTGATGGCCGGAAAGATCGCCAGCAGCGCGTAGAAGGCCACGCCGGCCGCAACCAGCCCCACGTGGTCCGCCGCCATTTCCGATTTCACCCGTAACGCGATGTCCTTCCACCCCTTCGGCGGAATATCGGTCGGTGTTTCTGCGTCTCTGCCGCGAGCCATCGGGCCTCTCTTTCAAAGTGTCCGGCCCGCAGACGCGCTGCGGGCCGGGTCTGGTTCAGGTTGAGGATTTCGGCGGCTTGCGAACGTCGCCCAAATCCTGTTTCTCGGCTTCGGATTGCGCGGCGTCGGCGATGCGCTTGCCCGCGGATGTCACCTTGTCCGCAGCGGCCTGCTCCACGCTCGATCCGGGCGCGGCCTCGTCCGCTTGGCTCTTGACGTCGCGCGCGGCCTGCTTCGCCTCTTCCGTGACGGTTTCGGCGACCTTGCCGATCTTCTCCTTTTCCTCGGCAAGGATGCGCTCGGCCTCGTCGATCAGCTGGTCGCTCTGCTCGCCAAAGTATTCGTCCTCGACCCGGGTGCGGGGCAGCACGGCGCCCACCGCAGCGCCGAACGCGACGGCCAAGGCGCCTGCGATCAGCGGCTGCTCCTCGAAGATGTCAACGGCGCGGTCGCTTCCCCGGCGCGCATAATCCGCTGCCGCCTCCCGCGCCTCGAGGGCCCGCTCGCGGGCGCGGACGACACGCTGACGCGCCTCTTCCGTCAGATCCTCGGTGCCTCGGGCAAGCCGGTCGCGAAGCGCGGCGGCGCGGTCGGATGCCGAGGAGGCCATATCCTGCGCGCTGTGCAGCGCCGAAGACCCGGCATCGCGCGCCGACGCCGTCGCGCTCTTCGCTTTATCGGCCACGCTCGCGCCTGCATCGCGGGCGCCCTCGCCAAGACCCGAAGCGGCATCCGCGACCCTGTTGCCGGCGTTAGCGGCAGCGTCTCGCGCGCCCTGCGCGATCCCGGCGTCGTCGTCTTCGTCACGCGTCCGGGCCCAGTCCGGCGCCGTATGACTGCTCCCGTAGCGGCCGGAATAGAGCGGCCTCGGCCGAACTGGCCGGGCGCGCGGCCCCGACGCCGGTTCCCGCGTATCAAGCGTCGCATGATCGCGCGAGCGGTCACGATCCAGATCGTCATGCGAATGGCGGTAGGGGACGCGGCCCGGATCGTCGCCCGAGCGGTTGCCCATCATCAGCCACGCGATGCCGACTCCGGTCAGAGCAAGCGCCACCGGGTTGCTCTTGACCGCGGTTGATACGGATCGTCCGATATCGCCGCCATGTTCGCGGAACTGGTCGGTGACCTGCCTTGCGATGGTCTCAACGGAAAACTTGTCCTGCAAGTCATCCAGAGTTTCGCTGAGTCCGGCGCGCTCGCGCTTGATGTCGCGTTCGATTTCCTCGGGAGAACGGTTATCATTTGTCATCGTATACCTCCTTTACGGTCTGCGCGTCGCGCTTCACGTTCTTTGCAGTCCGCGACGGGGCGAGACTGCTGAGTTTCAGATCGCTGGAGCCCTTGTGCAGCATCGCGTAGGCGATGATCGCAAAGACCACGCCGACGATCAGCGCCGCCCAGCCGCCGGGAATCCCGGCTTCGGTCAATGCGGCGACAAGTGCTGCGGACAGGACATTGAGGGCCGTCAGCGCAACCACGACCGCGCCGACGATCATGCCGATGGCGACCCCCGCGCTTTTTAGGTTCTCGTCGATCTCCGCACGCGCCAGGTCGACCTCGTTGCGGACGAGGGAACTGACATGCGTGAGCGCATCGCCCAGCAGGCTGCCGGTGGATTTATTCGGATCGTCGGTCATGCTGTGCCTCCTTGCTGTGTCGTCGTGCGTGTCGGGGCGGGCGTGCCGCCGGTCGACAATCCCGATGACGTTGTCGCGGGCGGGGTTGTCGGCTGCGGGCGCCGGTTGTCCGGGTCGCTGCCACCGCCATGCCGCGCGCGCCCGCTCGCACTGGCAAAGCGCGTGGCGGCGAAACCGATCAGCGCGGCGCTTCCCAGAAAGACCATCGGGTTACGCCTTGCAAAGTCGTTTGCCGCGCCGGCCATCTCGCCCAGGTCCTTGTCGCGCAGCGCGTCCGAGGCGTCTGCCAGCGTGTCGGCAATCTGGCTGAACGTGCGTTCCTGGGGCGATCCGCTGCGCATTTCATCTGCCGCCGTCCTGAGAGCTGACGCGACATCCTTGACCTCGCCGGCCGCGGCATCCTTGGCCTGGCCTGCGTAGCTTTCCGCTTCGGCGGCGGCCGTCTGGGCGAGCTTTTGCGCGTGCCCCTTGGCTTCACCCGCCATGCCGGCCGCGGTTTCCCTGGCGTCTTCGGCAAGGGTTCTGTCTTTGTCTGTTTTTCCTTTATCCGTGTTTGTCATTATGACCTCCTTGTTCAGGCGATGAGATTTAGAACTGCGAGAACGACCACGATGAGACCGATCAGGTAGATTACGAAGTGCATTGAACCTCTCCGGGATTTCCAAAATGATGCTCCGACTCGACAACGTCACTGGCTGTCAACCGGTTCCCGGCGGGGGAGGACCGACACCACCGGGGCGGAGTCGCGAGGGCCAAAGGGTTGACTTCGTTCGATGAATTGTCCGGCGACGCCCCGGGATACGAGTGTTTCGGAGCTGCGCGGTTCGTCCGGTGGCGGCGCTGATGCTCACATCTCCTGGCTCACCTGCGCGTAGGCGAGCATCGCGAAGAGCCCGCTGCCGCCGATCACGTTGCCGACGAGGACCGGCAGGATATTGTGCAGCAACGCCGTCAGAAGCGACAGTTCGCCGCTGAGCACGACCATGAACACCTTGGAGGACCCCACGATGACGTGGGTGAACCCGCCCGCCGCGATCAGCCACGAGATGAAGATGATCGTGAAGATCTCGAAGCTTTTCGAGGACGGAAGCAACCACACCAAGGCCGCGATGTAGAACCCCGCCGGCACGCCCAGCAGCAACGCGCGCCAATCCTGTATCTCGACAGCCTTTCGGGACAGTTCGAGCATGGCCTCGATGTTCGCGGCCCCGGTCGTCATCAGTTCCAGGGTGATGAAGGCGGTCGCGAAGGTGCCCAGCAGGTTGGCGACGAACACGATGGCCCACAGCCGCATCATGCGCCACAGTCTCCCCGTGCTCCATTCGGCAAGCAGCGGCAGAAGCGCCGAGATCGTGTTCTCGGTGAACAACTGCAGGCGCGACAGGATGACGATGATGAATCCGGCGGAATAGCCGAACCAGGCGATGAATTCGCGTCGGGGATGCCCTTCGAACACATTGTAGAGCAGTCCCTCGGCCAGCAGCGATGTCGAGATGGCGATGCCCGCCGCCACGCCGGACCACCAAAGCGAACGCACCGGGCGGCGCAGCTCCTCTTCGCCTTCCGCGTGCAGTATGGCGTAGACCGTCATGGCCGACAGCCTGCGGCGCTCTTTGACCTGGTCCTGTTCGCGGGCGGTCAGCGCGCGCCCGGCCGGGCCTTCGCTCTCTGCCTCCTGCGCGGCGTCGCGCGGCGTATCCCCGGCGTCCGCCTCTTGACGGTTTTCGTCGCTCATTTCCGACCCTCGCACTGGTCCTCTCCGAGACCGGTCGGTCCGCGCGACCGGGTCAACCTTCACGCCCCGCGCGCTCGGGCAGCCCCGGCAGGATCTTGTCGAGTGTCGCTGGCAGGTCGCGGACGCGCACGCCGCAGGCGTCGTGGATGGCGTTCACGATGCTCGCCCCGGCGCCGCAGATCGCCAGTTCTCCGATTCCCTTGGCCTGAACCGGGTTGGTCCAGGGGTCGCGCTCTTCCAGAAGGTTTACCGTCAGTTGCGGCACGTCCGCATTCACCGGCACATGGTATTCGGCAAGGTCGCGGTTCACGATGTGGCCGTCACGCGGATCGTGCATCAGCTCTTCGGTCAACGCCATGCCGATGCCGAAGGTCATCCCGCCCAGGCACTGTGAACGCGCCGTCTTGGCGTTGAGGATGCGACCGGCGGCAAAGCTGCCGTGCATCCGCCGCACGCGCGCCTCGCCGGTCACCGCGCTCACGCCCACTTCGACGAAGAAGGCGCCGAAGCTCGCCTGGCGGACACGGCTCTCGGCGTCGCCCGGGTGGATCACCCCTTCGGCGCTCAACGGCTCTTGCAGCAACTCGGCCAGCGGCTGCTGCCGGTTGTCGCTGATCGCGTGCCCGTCCTTCAGCGTAAGCGCCTCCTCGGCGCAACCGGCCCGCTCGGCGATCTCGCAACGCAGCCGCTCGCAAGCCAGGAACACCGAACTGGCGGACGATGACGCCCCCTGCGAGCCGCCCGAGCCGGCGCCTTTCGGCAGGTCGCTATCGCCCAGCCGCGTCTCGACCCGGTCGGGGGGAAGGCCCAGCATCTCGGCCGCGACCTGGGTGAGGATGGCGTAGGTGCCGGTGCCGATATCGGTCATGTCCGTCTCGACCAGCGCGGTGCCGTCGCGGTTCATCGTCACCCGCGCCGCCGAGTCGTTCAGCAGGTTCACCCGCGACGACGACGCCATGCCGCAGCCGATCAGCCATTCGCCATTGCGTGTGCCGCCCTTCGGCCGGTCCGACCAGCCGAAGCGCTCCGCGCCGTCATCTAGTGCGGCCTCCAGCATGTGCGACGAAAACGGGACGCCCCGGCTGGGGTCTTCCTCGGGGATGTTGCGGCGGCGCAGCTCCACGGGATCGACGCCAGCGGCCTGCGCGAG
The DNA here is from genome assembly GCF_003651245.1 of Roseovarius spongiae. Lineage (GTDB taxonomy): Bacteria > Pseudomonadota > Alphaproteobacteria > Rhodobacterales > Rhodobacteraceae > Roseovarius > Roseovarius spongiae. Next base: position 50,856 of record NZ_RAPE01000006.1, on the reverse strand, counting down.
TTCGTCCATCGCGATCTCCAGCGCCGTGACGCCCACCGCCTCGCCCGGCGCGCGCACCGAGCCGGCGCAGGTGCGGTTCACCCGCGCGATGCGATGGCCGATGACGCGGTTCTCGCCGCGATAAAGAAATGGCGTGGCCTGCGTCGCCGGCTCGGAAAAGGTCTCGCCGGGCAGGTTCGAGACGAGAACCTCGTGCCCGACGCCCGTGAGCCGCCCGTCGGCATCGGCGGCGAGGCGGAAGCGCTGGCGCGTCTCCGAGCGGCGCATCGTGGCCTCGAACACCTGCGGGCGGCTGAGCGCCACCGCGACCGGGCGATCGAGTTCTCGCGCGGCAAGCGCGGCGGCCACCGCCTCGGCGGAAATTCCCAGCTTCGAGCCAAAACCGCCCCCCACGAAGGGCGACAGCAGGTGCACGTCCGCCGCGTCGACCCCGAGGGAATCCGCCAGCTCGTCGAGATTGTATTTCACCATCTGGCACGATGCCCGCACGGTGAACTTGCCGTCGCGGTATTCGGCGATGGCGGCATGCGGCTCCATCGGGGCGCTGTTGTGAGGCGGGGTGGTGTAGGTACGATCCACCGAAAAGGCGGCGTCCCTCATGGCCGCGTCCAGATCTCCGGTCGCTGATTGCTTGTCCTCGGGCGTCTCCGCCTCCGCCTCTCCCGGCGCGACTGTCGCCTCGGCCTCGTCGTAGCGCAACGCCAGCGACTGCGCGCCATGGCGCGCCTGCTCGAAAGTGTCTGCGACGACCAGCGCGACGGGCTGGCCGAAATAGGCGATCTCCGCGCTGCCCTGCACCGGCGCTTCGCCCGCGGCCCCCTGCGCGGGGTTGCGCAGGAACCGCGGCCCGTGCAGGACCGCGCGCACCCCCGGCAGCGCCTTCACTGGCTCTTCATCGATGCCAAGAAGCGTCCCCTTGGCAATAGTGGCGCGCACCATCACGCCGTGCAGCATGTCCTTCACCTGCCCGTCATGGGCGTAGACCGCCCTGCCAGACACCTTCTCCGGCCCGTCCGGGCGGTCCATGCCCACGCCGACGATGCCCTGCGCCATCGCGTCCAGCCGGTTGCGCCGGTCCGGTTCGTCCATCTTGTGATGCGCGGTCATTGCGACGACTCCTTCCAAAGCTGGCTCAGCGTGGCTGTTAGCGTGCGGCGCAGGAGCGGGATCTTGAAGGCATTGCCCTCTTGGGCCTCGGCCCCTTGCAGCAGCGTGTCGGCGGCGCGGACGAAGAGAGCCTCGGACGGCTGCTCTCCGCATAGAAGTTCTTCCGCCGCTGCGTCGCGCCAAGGCCGGGGGGCGATGCCGCCGAAGGCCAGCGCCGCCTCTGCGATGCGCCCCTCCTCCAGCCGCAGTCGCGCCGCGACGGAGACGAGAGCGAAGGCATAGGAGGCGCGATCCCGCACCTTGCGATAGGTCTGCGCGCCGGCTGCGGGCGGCGGCAGGATCACGGCGGTGATCAGCTCGCCCGGTTCCAGCACAGTCTCGATATGCGGCGTGTCGCCGGGAAGGCGGTAGAACTCGGTCAGCGGCACGCGGCGCGTGGCGCCGCCCTGCCCCATGATCTCGACCTCCGCGCCCAGCATCGTCAGCCCCACGGCCATGTCGCTGGGATGGGTGGCGATGCAGGCGTCGCTGCCGCCCAGGATCGCGTGCAGGCGCGTCGCGCCGCCTATGGCCCCGCAGCCCGAGCCCGGCGCGCGCTTGTTGCAGGGCATGGCGGTGTCGTAGAAGTAATAGCACCGCGTCCGCTGAAGCAGATTGCCGCCGGTAGAGGCCTTGTTGCGCAACTGCCCGCTGGCCCCGGCCAGCAGCGCCTGCGCCAGAGCGGGCCACGAGCGGCGCACCCGCATGTCGGCGGCCAGGTCCGAATTGGTGACGAGCGCCCCGATCCGCAGCCCGCCGTCCATGTCCTCGATCCGCTTGAGGTCGAGCCGGGTGATGTCCACCAATCGGCCCGGCGCCATGACCTCGTGCTTCATCAGGTCGAGCAGGTTCGTCCCCCCGGCGATGATCGTCGCGCCATCGGCGGCGGCATCGACGGCCTCGGACGCATCGCCCGCGCGGATGTAATCGAACGGTTTCATCCTTCGCCCTCCGCGACTTCGCGGATGGCCGCGACGATGTTGGGATAGGCCGAACACCGGCAGAGGTTGCCGCTCATCCGTTCGGCGATCTCGGCGTCGCTGAGCGCCGCCTCGCCCGTCAGATCCTTTGTCACATGGCTGGGCCAGCCCTCGCGCAGCTCATCCAGCATCGCCGTGGCCGAGCAGATCTGGCCGGAAGTGCAGTAACCGCATTGGAAGCCGTCGTACCGGACGAACGCGCCCTGCAGCGCTGACAGCGCGCCCGGCGCGCCCAGCCCCTCGATCGTCGTGATCTCGTCACCCTCGTGCATGCAGGCGAGCGTCAGGCAGGAATTGATGCGCCGCCCGTTCACGATCACCGTGCAGGCCCCGCATTGCCCGTGATCGCACCCCTTCTTGGTGCCGCACTGGCCCAGGTGGTTGCGCAGCGCGTCGAGCAGGGTCGTGCGCGGGTCAAGGTCGAGCGGACACTCTTCCCGGTTGATGTTCAGCGTGATCTGCATGGGGCGCCCTTTCGGTTGGTCGGTGATTGCTGAACGCATCGTCGGGCGGTTGCGTTCCGCGACCTTGGCTCATCCTGTCCCGAGGCGGGCGAGCGGCGCGCTCAATCCACGGCCTGCAATGCGCTGATGATCGGGCCGCTCCGACCGTCCCGCGCTCTTGGCCAGAAGGTCCATGCGCGGGGTGGCGAAGGGGCCGCCGAGCGACGCCGCGTCGGCGCCGCCGGTGCGCTCGAAGGTAACGCGCCACCCGACAGTTCGCAGAGTCGAAGCAGGGAAATTTAGACGTTTTGGCCCTGTGCGCAGAGCCGGTCATCCGACCAAGGAGACCGGACCGGACACGCGGAACTGAAAAACTCCGTTGCCACGCAAAGGGCGAAACCGGACCTCGCTGGAAAAGATCAGTCAGACTTCGCCAGATGTGAAAGGCGAACATTTATTCTGGACGACATGTGCATCAAGAGGTGATTTCCCATCCCTCCGACGCACCACGTCGAGCCAGTTCACTTGGCTTTGCGCCATTCTTCGAATTTTTTCTGGTTCTCGTCTTTCGTGCAGGGATACAGCCCAATAATTGGCGCCCCGGCAAGAACTTCTTCCAGAACGAAAGATTCGAAATCTTCCATGCCGGAACAGACCTCGGCAATTTCATCCGCCAAATGAGCCGGGACAACCATCACACCGTCACTATCCCCGACCAGGACATCGCCGGGAAATACCGCAACATCACCACAGGCGATCGGAACGTTGATGTCCAGGGCTTCGTGTTTCGTCAGGTTCGTCGGAGCGGACGAACCCGCATAGAACGCCGGCATGTCCAGCTCTCCAATGCCTTGCGCATCGCGCAATCCCCCATCCGTCACGATACCAGCGCAGCCGCGCACCGCCATACGAGTCACCAGGATCGAACCCGCGGTAGCGGCGCTGGCGTCCTTGCGCGCATCCATCACCAGCACGTGCCCCGGCGGGCAAGTCTCGACGGCCACCCGTTGCGGGTGATCAGCATTTCGAAAAACCTCCAGCCCGTTGCGGTCCTCGCGCGCGGGTATATAACGCAGTGTAAAGGCCTGCCCGACCATCGTTTCCGGCTTTGGGGATACCGGCACGACACCTTGAATAAACTGGTTACGCAGCCCGCGTTTGTATAATTGCGTTGCAATCGATGCAGTAGAAATGCGCTTGTATTTCGCGCGGGTTTCATCGGAAAGAATGTAATCTGCCACGGGACATCCCATCAATTTGTTTGGTCACTGCGGAATTGACACCGGAAGTGGTTGCAAAATAGACGCGATCCGCCTGCCGCTTGCCCATGCCGTCTACGTCCGAACAGGGCGACGGTCAAGGTAAGGCGCGTTTTATTCCGCGTTAACAACGTGTTTTCGCGCACCGGCGTTCGTCACGTTCCGACGGGGCAAGCCGACGAAGCCCGCCGGGCTTCTTCCCGCTCAAGCGTTTACTCAGCAGGCGTTCACGGCCGGAGCATCACGTCAACCGCATCGCCAAGGAACGGCCCACTGAAAATCCCCAGCCCGATCAACGCCGCGGCGCAAAACATCGCCGCCACACCGCTCGACAGCGTCAGAGTTTCTGGCCGGGCCTCCTGCGGCGCCGCGAAATACATCGGTCCAATGACCCGCGCATAGTAGAAGAGCGAGGCGACCGTGTTCAGCACGGCCGCCAGCGCCAGCCACGCATAGCCGCCGTCGATCGTAGCGATGAACAACCCCAGCTTGCCGGTGAAGCCGATCAGCGGCGGGATGCCTACAAGCGACAGGAAGGCCACGATCAGCGCCGCCGCCATGCCCGGCCGCGTTCGCGCGAGGCCCCGGTAGTCGTGGAGAGCCGTGCGGCCGCGCAGATGCGCGATGACGGCAAAGGCGGTGATGTTGGCCAGTGCGTAGGCGGCGAGAAACCACAGCAGCGATGGCAGCGCGCGGGGCGCGAGATCCGCCACCGCGACGGCCATCAGCGCGTAGCCCGATTGCGACACTGACGACCACCCGACCAGGCGGCGCACGTCCTCCTGCCACAGCGCGGCGAGGTTGCCGAGCGTCATCGTCATCACCGACAGCGCCGCGATCAGCGGGCGCAGCATCTCCACCTCGGGGAAAAGATGCGCCAGACGGTAAAGCGCCAGCGCCGCGCCGATCTTGGGCGCCACGGTCAGAAAGGCCGCCGCCGGCACCGGCGCGCCTTCGGCGACATCGGGCATCCAGGCGTGCCCCGGCAGCGCGCCCAGCTTGAAGGCGAGGCCGCAGACGATCAGCGCAAGGCCGATCAGCGCCAGCGGCGACGAGACGTCCGCGCCTTTGAGCGTTGCATAGTCGCTGCTTCCGGCCATGCCCATCACCAGGATCACGCCGATGACCAGAAGCGCATTGGCCAGCGCGCCGATCAGGAAATACTTCATCCCCGCCTCGACCGACAGCGCCCAGTCGCGATGCCAGGCCGCCAGCACATAGCCCGTGACCGATGACAAGAGCACCGCCATGACCAGCTGCATCAGATCCGCCGCCCCCGCCATGCCGACGGCGCCGAGCGCGGAGAACAGCGTGATGGTGTAGAATTCGCCATGCCGACGATCTCGCGCGAACCAGCCCGGCGAAAGGATCAGGCAGAGCGCGGTCGCCGCCACGATCATCCCCCGCGCCCAGAGGGTCACGCCGTCGAGCGCCCAAGCGCCGGAGAAGGTCAGCCGCGCCTCGGACGCCTGCGCCAGCGCCCAAAGCAATGCCGCCGCCAGCGCGGCGAGCGCCGGGACCAGACACCAGCCCAGAAGCCGCTGCGGCAGCGCCATCGCCAGCAAGAGCGCCGCGATGGCGCCCGCGATCAGGGCGATCTCGGGGCCGACATCGGCGACCGGCATCTCAGCCGCCCCCGAAGGTCAGCGCGGCGCTTGCCGCGATCATCTCCAGCAGCCAGGCCGGCCAGACGCCGATCAGCACGACCAGCGCCAGCAGGACGGCAAGAATACCGGATTCGGTCCGGGTCAGGTCGGCTAACCCCTCCAGCGCGGGCAGCCTGTCGCCGAAGAACAGCCGCTGCAACATGCCAAGGAACAGCGCCGCCGTGACGATCAGGCCCAGCAGGCCAATGGCGGCGATCCACGGCCAGACCGCGAAGGCGCCGATGAAGATCTGCACCTCGGCGACGAACCCCGCCAGCCCCGGCAGGCCGAGCGAGGCAAAGCTCGCCAGCCCCATCGCGCCCATCATGCGCGGCGCAGGTGCGGCCAGCCCGCCGTAATGGCCGAGGTCATATTCCTGCGTCCGCGCCCAGAACGCCCCGGCGATCAGAAAAAGCGCGCCGGTGATCAGCCCATGCGCCACCATCTCGACCACCGCGCCGGTCAGCGCCAGATCGCGCGCCGCCTCCTGCCCGGCCACGGCGGAACCGGCCACCGCGACGCCCAGCACCGCGTAACCCATGTGGTTGACGGACGTATAGGCGATGCGCCGCTTGAGGTTCTCCTGCGCGAAGGCGACGATCGACCCCCAGAGGATCGAGATGAGCGCGACGACGCCAAGCGCCAGCGCGTAGGTGGCGAACGTCTCGCGCAGCATCTGCATCGGGATACGCACAAGGCCGTAGACGCCCATCTTGAGCAGCACGCCGGCGAGGATGGCCGAGGCCGGGCCCGGCGCATCGACATGCGCGGGCGGCAGCCAGGTGTGGACCGGAAAGAGCGGCGTCTTGATGGCAAAGCCGATCACGAAGCCCAAAAGGATCAGCCCCGCGCGCAGGTCCATCCCCGCCATCGGCTGCATCCCGATCAGTTTGCGCATGTCGAACGTCAGCGGGTCGGTCGCCAGCACCAGCGCGATGATCGCCAGGAGGATCAGCAGCGAACCCGCCAGCGTGTAGAGAAAGAACTTGAGCGCCGCGCGCTGCGCCCCCTCGTGTCCCCAACGGCCGATCAGAAAATACATCCCGACCAGGCTGAGGTCGAAGAAGACATAGAAGATCAGAAGGTCGAGCGTCAGGAACAGGCCGAGCGACGCCCCTTCGAGGAACAGGAACCAGGCGTAGTACTGGCGCGCGTTGACCGCGCGCTCCATCGGCCAGGCAATGGCGGCGACGAAGAGAAGCCCGCTCATCAGCGCCAGCGGCAGCGAAACGCCATCTACCCCGACCCGCCACGCGACGCCAAGCGCGGGGATCCACGGCGCCTCCTGCACCGCCTGGAACCCGGCGCCGGGCGTGAAACCCGTCCAGACCACCACGAGCGCGAGCAGGGCCAGCGCCGCCGTCGCGATGGCGGTGGCGCGCGCGGCGGACGCGGACAGCGGCGCAAGCGCAAGAGCCGCGGCGGCGGCAAAGGGGAGCAGGATGGCGAATGTCAGCATGTCAGAACGCTTCCGTAATCAGGAACAGGATGGCGAGCCCCGCGCCGATGGCGAAAATGGCGTAATATTGATGCGAGAGCCCCGTTTGCAGCCGCCGCGCATCCGCGCCGCCGCGCCCGGTGAGACCGGCGGCGCCTTCGGGCAGCCCGTCCGCCAACAGCTCGCCGCGGCGATCCCCCAGCCGGGCCAGCGCGCGCGTGGCGGCGGCGATTTGCCAGACCGCGGCGTCCAGCACCACCCGATCCGCCTGCATCGCGCCCCCGGCATTGTTCCGGCCCCGCGCGACACGGTGCGCGGCTGCCGCCGCACTGCGGGGAATCGCATCGAGCAGCGCATCGTCGGTCTGCATGGCGCCCCAGACCCACCGCCCGCCGCGCGCGACCCGACGGGCCCCCGTGGCCGCGCCGCGCGGGATCGCGTCGAGCAGATCGTCATCGGTTCGCGCGGCGAGGCGCGCGAAGCGCTCGAAAGGGCGCACAACGCCGCGCTCGATCAGCGCGGGCAGGCCCAGCCAATCAGCGGCTGTCGGCGGGGGCGCGGTCTCGCGCCGCGCGAGCGTCAGCCCGGCCACCAGACCGAGGGCGACAAACGCCAGCGAGCCGGCGATTTCCAGCGGCTTGCCCTCCGGTAGCCGCAGCGGCAGCGCGTCCTGCAGGGGCGGCGCCCACAGCACGCCGAGCGCCACGCAGGTCAGCGCCAGCGCGCCAGTCGCGGCGATCTCGGGCCGGCGCGGTTCGGCCTGCGGCTTCGCATCGCGCGGCCCGTAGGCCAGGAACCAGAACCGCATGGCGTAGGCGGCGGAAAGCGCCCCCGCGAGCATGACGAAAAGGCCCAGCCAAACGCTCTCATGCGTGGCGGCAGCGACAATCTGCTCCTTGCTCCATGCGGCTCCCATGAACGGCACAGCGGCCAGCGCCAAGGCGGCCAGCGCGGTCAGCCCGGCTGTCCAGGGCAGAGCGCGCATATATCCCATCTCGCGCAGCCGGTAGGTTCCGCCCGCCTCTCCGGCGACGCCAGCCGACAGGAACAGCGGCGCCTTGAACGCGGCATGCGTGACCAGGTGCGCCACCGCGACGCCCGGATAACCCGCGCCCACCGCGATGAACATCAGCCCCAACTGCGCCGAGGTCGAGCCGGCCAGCAGTTTCTTCGCGTGGCCCTGCATCACCGCGACGGCTCCGCCTGCCAGCGCGGTGAACAGGCCAAGCGCGATCACGGCGAGGCTCCAGCCAGGCACGGAGGCCAGCCACGGATGCAGCCGCGCCAGAAGGTAGGCGCCCGCCGCCACCATGGTCGCTGCATGCAGCAGCGCCGACACGGCAGAGGGTCCATCCATCGCGCGGAAGAGCCACAGCGCGAACGGCCCCTGCCCCGCCTTGGCCGCTGCGGCAGCCAACACGCCGAAAGCGGCCAGCGCCAACGTTATGCCCTCCAGCCGCCCGAGCGCGGCGTATTCGAGCGACCCCGCCCTGTTCCATGTCGCCATCAACGCGAGGAACAAGCCCAGATCGCCGAGCCGTGTCATCACGAAGGCATAGCGCCCCGACGCCATGTTCGCGCGATCGCGCCAGTGGTGTCCGATCAGCGCCCAGGAGCAGAAGCCCATCACCTCCCACCCGATCAGAAGGGTCAGCAGGTCGGCGGCGGCGACGGTGAGCAGCATCGCGCCGGTGAAAATCAACATCAGGCCCAGCAGGCGCGCCAGTCCGCGCCTGTCTTCATGCGCGGCGGCGAAGACCAGAACCGGCAGCGCCACCGCCGGAACGGTGATGGCCACGGCGGCGGAAAGCGGCGTCAGCGCAAGGTGCAGATCCAGCCCGGCGCCCCAGGCGAAACCGCCGCTCCAGCCCCGGGCGGCGGCCAGCGCCGCCAGCAGCAGCGTACCCGCCGCCGCGGCGCCCGCCATCACCCCCAGACGCAGGCGCGGCCCGTCGCCCGCGGTCCAGAGCGCCAGCCCGGCCAGCGCCGGAAAGAGGGGGAGAGCAAACAGCATCAATGCCTCATCGTCGTCAGGCTTTCGGTCATGTCGGCCTGCCGCTTGCGATAGACCGCGACCACGAGCGCGAAACCCACGGCCATCTCGACCGCCATCACCGCCATGACGATGATCGCCAGAAGCTGTCCCTCGGGCGCGCCGCCAAGCGCAAAGGCCCAGAAACCCATGACGCCCAGGATCGCGCCGTTCAGCATCAGCTCCAGCCCCATCATCAGCATGACGAAGCTTTGCTGCGACAGCGCGCCGTAAAGCCCGATGCCGATCAGCGCGGCGGCGACGATCAGGACAGTTGCAAGCGTCATCTCATTGCCCCCCGTGATGGTGGGGACGCCCCCTGCCGTCGTCGGGCTTGCGCCCCGCGGGTTCCCCCCCGGGGGTCAGTCCGGGCGGGACCGATCCGGCATCGGAGTCACCATACCGCCCCGACCGCGCCGAGAGCACGACCGCGCCGATCATGGTGGCCAGCAGCGTGACGCCCGCCGTCTCGAAGATCAGCATCGACGGCCCCAGCAGTTCATGGCCCAGGGCGCGCACCACCTCGGCGCTCTCGGGCACGGGCCGCGAAGGCAGGTCCGACAGCAGCGCCGCCGCCGTGAGCCCGGCAAACGCCACGATCCCCGCGACGACGGCGAAGCGATGCTGATGCACCATCACCATAGGATTCAGCCCGGCGGGGTTCATCATGAACATCACCATGAAGAGGGCCATGACCATCATTTCGACCGCCATCATGAAGATGGTGGCGATCCCGATATAGGGCGCGGCCAGAAGCACCGCGATCAGCCCCACGGCGATGAAGGAAACCATGAGCAGGAACGACGCGCGCACCATTGAATCCACCCGGAACACGCGCCAGCCCGACCAGATCGCCAGCGCCGACAGGGTAAGGAACAGCGCATCAATCATGGCAGCGCCTCAACGCCGACCAGCGCCAGGTTGGCGAAGGAGAGCGGCAGCAGCACCACCCAGAGGAAGGTCAGCATCCGCGCCGGCGGCATCCGCGCGAAGAACCGCCCGGCGGCCACCGCGGCGGCCATCACTGCCAGCGTCTTCAGCAGCAGCCAGGCCGGACCCGGCAGCACCGGCCCAAGGTAGCCGCCCAGGAACGCCGTCGCCGCCATGGCCGAGAACGCGACCAGCATCGCCGCGCGCGCGAACCGCCAGGCCGCCAGCGCCGGCCCGCTTTCCTCGGCCGAGGCGCCGCCCGCCAGTTCCGCGCCCTCCGCGAAGTCGAACGGCCCGCGCAAGGTGATCGCCAGCCCGAGAGCCATGAAAAGCGGCAGGCCGAGCGGCTGGCGCACGACGTTCCAGAGGTCGCGCTGCGCCTCGACCACCTCCGCCACCGACAGCGATTGCGCGGGCAGCGCCGCGCCGATCAGCACGAACATCGACAGAAGCATCGCGGGCAGGCCGATCGCGACATAGCGATAGGCGCCGATCAGCGGCAGCGGTGAATTGGGCGACCAGCCATGCAGGAAGACGACCACTACCGTCAGCGCCTCGCAGGCGCCCCAGAGAACGAGGCCGGTCGCGATGTCGCTAGCGACGACGCCGGGCGCGAAGGGCACCACCGACAGGCCGACCAGCGCCAGCGCCAGATACCAGCCTGGCGCCAGCAGACGGTTGAGCTGATCGGGCGCCTCGGTTTCGGTGTTCGGGCGCAGCAGCAGCGCCGCGCCGTTTTGCAGCGGCGCCATGACGACCCTGCCGCGCCCGGCGCCGATGCGGTCGAACATCGCGGCGACCCAGACGAGCAGCGGCAATGACAACAGCAGGGCGAAGGTGGCGGCAATCATGCGGCTTCCTCCGGGCAGACAGCGCGCAGGCGCGAGGGCGGGAAACTGGCCAGCCACAGCACCGCCTCGGCCCATTCGCGGCCGGGCAGCGCGTTCGGCGGCGGCGCCGGACTCTCGGTCACCGTCTCGCCGCGCAGCCATGCTGCGAGCCGCCGCCGCATGCCCGACCCCTTGGGCAGCGCCATCAACGCGCCGCGCGCGTGGGCCGCACGCGGCCCGATCCCCATCAGCCGCAACATCCGCGCGGCGCAGAGGGTGGGCGCGTCGCCCTCCGGCCCCTGCGGATAAGGCGGCGAGGCCGCGGCGGCCGAAACGATCACATCGCCCTGCATGGTCAGGTCCAGCACGAGCCCCGGCGGCAGCGCCGGCAGGAACGGGCCGAACCGCGCCGAATAGGCATCGAGCGTCAGCCCGTCGCGGATATCATCCGCCGTCATCGCCATGGGGCGCCCATAAGGATTGCCGCCCATCATGCCGTGCCCGCCCTGCCCGTGCGGACCCATGCCCCGCCACGGATGCGGCGGCACGTCGGGGCGCTGTTCGGGATCATCCGCGCCAGCCGCCCGCCGGATCGCCTCGCCCGGGTCATCGCCGATCACCGTCTCGCCCCGTTCGAAAAGACGCGGGGCCTGCCACCAGACCGTGCCACGCGGCGGGGGGATCTGGGCATGCAGCCGCTCGAGCGCGCGGGCCTGCGCAGACTCCACCTCGCCGGCGACCAACAGCACGCGGGCATGGCGCGGCGACGATACCAGCCGAACGCCGCGCTGGCGCCCAAGCGTTTCGGTCAGACCCAGCCCATGCTGGCCGACGGCGGCGAACACCGCGATCTCGGCGTCATGCGCCAGCGTGGAAAGCCAGCTCATTGCCACCGGAACACCCCCTCGCGCCAGCCGTAGAGGATGCCGATGGACAGGATGCCGAGAAACATGCCCATCTCGGCCAGCGCCTTCACGCCGGTCTCCACGTACACGACCGCCCACGGATACATGAACATCATCTCCATCTCGAACGCGATGAAGAGCAGCGCCATCGGGTAATAGCGCACATGAAACCGCTGCCAGGCGTGGGTTTCGGGCAGGCCACCCCCCAGAAACGGCGCGCGCCGGGGCCATGTCGCATCCGTTCGGGCGATGCGCTGAATGGCTGTCGTGAAGGCAATGGCGAGCATCGCGAGAACGACGGGCATGGCAATCTGGATCATCGTCTTGTCTCCCGATCGTGCCGAGCATGGCGCAACAGCGAAAACATCCGGCTGCTTGCAGCATTAACAACCTTCCAATGATGGATGGTTCCAAGGTGCCGGGATTTTGTCGGGATGGCTCATGCGACCTTCGACCAAGACCCCGCGGCCGGCGAGACGGAGAGCGGCCGCATTCGCCAGGCCAGTTTCGGACCGCCGCGGATTCCGGCGGGAAGGATCCGCAAAGGAACGTTTTACCCGCCATTCCGTTGTGCATGGAAGCATTTGCGGCGAGGCAGCAAAGTGCACACGGCTTTGCCGGCACTCCGAGCCTTCCGCAAGAAGACGAGGTTGCACAAGGCATTGGCGAGAAGACATGCTGCAAGCGAATGAAGCTGGGCGCGCGCCATGTTACGGCGGCGCCGAGGCGCGGCCGGCGGCGGTTCTCGTCCCCGGCCGCAACTGCTGCGCGCTCTCAGAGGCCGAGCGCGCGGCGCTGCTGATAGACGGCGAGGCCTATTTCGCCGCGCTTGACGCCAGCCTCAGGCGCGCGGAGAGATCCATCCTCATCATCGGCTGGGATTTCGACGCCCGCATCCGTCTGCGACCACAGGATGGCGCGGATGCCCCCACGCTCGGCGATCTGCTGCGCTCCCTGGTTGAAGAGCGGCCCGATCTGCACGTCCGGGTTTTGGTGTGGAGCCTTGCCACGGCGCATGGTCCGGGAGAGTCTCTGCCACTGTTCGTCGGCGCGGATTGGTCCGCGCACGAGCGCATCAGCGTGCGTCTCGACACGCACCACCCCTTCTATGCCTCGCATCATCAGAAGATGGTCATCATCGACGATTCCGTCGCCTTCGTCGGCGGCATGGACCTGACCGTCGCCCGCTGGGACAGGCCCGGCCATGCCCCGGAGGAGAAGCTGCGCGAGGATCCGGACGGCAAGCCGTATGAACCCGTCCACGACGTCCAGGCGGTTCTGGACGGGCCGGTCGTGCGCGCCGTTGGCGACATCGCCCGCGAGCGATGGCGTGACGCGACGAACGAGGCGCTGCCGGCCGCCGCCCCGGTCGACCGTTGGCCCGACAGCGTGGAACCCGATCTCAGCAACGTCAGCGTCGCGGTTTCGCGCACGCGGCCGCGCTACAACGGTCGCGCCGGCGTCGAGGAGGTTGCGCAACTTACCGACGATCTGCTGCGCGCGGCGCGAAGGACAGTCTATATCGAGACGCAATATTTCACCAGTCACCGGGTGGGGCGGTTGCTGGAGACCATGCTCGCGCAGCCCGATGGGCCAGAGATCGTGGTCGTGTGCACGCGCACCGCCAACGGCGTCGCGGAGCGCTTCATCATGGGCGCGAACCGCGAGCGGCTGCTGCGCCGTCTGAAGGCGGCCGACCGGCACGACAGGCTGCGGGTCTACTACCCGGTCGCGGACAGCGCCGAGGCGCATCGCCTGCTGATCCATGCCAAGGTGGCGTTCATCGACGACAGGTTCCTGCGCGTCGGGTCCGCGAACCTCAACAACCGGTCCGTCGGGCTGGACACCGAATGCGACGTGACGCTCGTCGCCCAGACCCAGCCGGAGCGCGAGGCGATCCGTCGCCTGCGCGATACCCTGCTGGCCGAACACCTGGGGGTCGACCGTGGCGACCTGAATGGCCCCTCATCAGAGGGGAAGCGGCTCCTCGACGTGATCGACGGTCTTCGCCATGACGGCCACAGCCTACGCCTCATGCCCACATCCCGCGGTGCCCGCCGGCCCTTTCCCGGCACCGTCCTGCTCGATCCCGAGCGCCCGCTGCCCCTTGCGGGCGGTCTTTACCGGCTTTGGTCGCGCCTGGCGCGTTTCGGGCGCGCGCGCGACAGGAGAAGCTCGGAGAGCCCAAGCGTCGCCAGCCCGAAACAGAGGGGGACGAGGAAATAGACGAAACGAAAGATAAGGATCGGACCGATCAGTTCGCGGCCCGGAAGGAGATAGACGAGGACCGCCTCGACCACGCCGAGCCCGCCGGGAACATGGGTGATGATCGTCGCGACATTGGCGCTGACGGCGGCGGCGGCGACCGGGAGATACCCGATGTCCGCGATGGAAAGCACAGCCTGATGAAGCGCGGCGGCAAGAAAGACATAGTTCAGCGACCCCAGCGCGACCTGCGCCAGCGCGAATTTCAGCGCCGGCATCCTGATCTCGCGCCCCCGGATGCTGAAGGGGCGCCGGATGAGCGCGGCCATGACGAGATAGACGACCGGACCGGCGAGCGCGACCGCCGCCGCCACCCTGACCACGCCGCGGCCCAATCCGAAGGCGTTGACCGCTATGTCGGGCGCAAACAGCAGGGCCGCGCCGCCCAGCAGCGCAAGCCCCAGCCCCACCGTGACGCCGCAAAAGACGATCACCTCCGCCACCTCGCCGCCACGCAGCCCCCAGCGGGAATAGAACCGGTAACGGATGGCGCCGCTGGACAGCGCGGCGAGGCCCAAGGTATGCCCGATGGAGAGGCTGGTGAACGACGCGGTCGCGACCTTGCCATAGGACAGCCGATGCCCGACATGGCGCAGCGCCAGCCAGTCGAACCCGGTCAGGGTGAGATAGCTGAGGGCGGAAAACCCCAGCGCCGCAAACAACCGCTGCGCGGAGATCGCCGTGACCGCGTCGACCAACTCCGACCATTCATATTGCGACAGCGTCCGGTAGAGCAGATAGGCCGCCAAAGCCGTGACGGCCACGGCGACGAGGTAACCAAACCAGCGGCGGCGCGAATGGGCGGCGCGATGCGCCTGACGTCGGGGCGGGCTGTCGGCTGGCAAGTGCTGGTTTCCTTCCGGTGCTACGCCGGGGCAACGCGCGCCACGGGGTTTTCGATCCGCGAAAGCGCGTTTTTTACGGCCAGGGCGGCGCGGCCGCATCGGCGGGGAGCGCCGGCTTGACCGAGAGCGTGGAGCGACCCGCCCCCGGCGTCGTGCGCGTCATGACGTGGAACATTCACGGCGGCGCGGGACGGGACCGGCGGCGCGATTTGCAGCGCGTGGTCGAGCTTGTCCGCCGTCATCACCCGCAGATCGTCGCGCTGCAGGAGATCGACTCGCGCAAGCGTCCGCCCTCCGCGCCCGACGCGTTCACCTTCCTGGGCGACGAACTGGGCGGCAATGCCCGGGCCAGCCGCCTGATCCGCGCGCCCGACGGCGATTACGGACACGCATTGATAAGCAGCTGGCCGCTGGCGCCGGCGCGCTATCACGACATTTCCTACCGGCGGCGCGAACCCCGCGCGGCGATCGAGACGACCGTCGAGACGCCGCATGGCCAGCTGCATGTCGTGGCCGCGCATCTCGGGTTGAGCTTCCGGGAGCGCCACCACCAGGCCCTGAAGCTCGCGCGCATCGTCCGGCGCGGCAAGGACCGCGGGATCCTCATGGGCGATCTGAACGACTGGACCGCGCGGGGTTCGGCGCGGCGGATCCTCGACCGGCTGTTCCCCGGACACAGCTACATCCGCACCTTTCCCGCCTTCTGGCCGCTCCTCCCGCTCGACCGCATCTATTGCCAGCCAAGGACGATGCTCAGCCGCTGCTGGACCGACCGCAATGCCAGGGCCGTTTCCGACCATCTGCCGTTGATCGCCGATCTGGTTCTGGAGGATGGACCGTAAGGCCACGGCTGCCGATGGCCGGCTTGAACGGGGATCTACGCGTTGTTCTGAACCTAAACGATGCAAACCTTCTCATGAACAGAGATTAACTCGGTGTCCGAAGGCACTTAGACGGCCATGCCCGGCGCGGGGTTGCTTGTGACCATCCCCGCATCCTCCAGCTTGTGCGACCAATGATCCAGCCTGGGCACGAGCTCGCGCTTGGCTGCGCGATATGAGCGGAGCTTGTCCGTGATGATCCGCTTGGGAACAGATCCCGCGCGTTTCATCGACTTGCGCAGAAGCCGTTTGGCGGCCCGTTTGTCCCGCCGCGGCTGGAGGATCTCGTCCAGAACGGTGCCATGTTGATCGACAGCGCGCCAAAGCCAGAACGCCTTGCCGGAAATCTTCACCACGACTTCGTCATGATGCCAGATGTCGCCAACGCGGCTCTGGCGCCGCCGCAAGTTCCTCGCGATCTGCGGCCCGAATTTGGCCGTCCAGCGCCGAACGGTTTCATAGGACACGCCGATGCCACGTTCGAGCAGCATCTCCTCGACCTCACGCAGGCTCAGATTGAAACTGACATACAGCCAGACCGCGTGGGCGATGATCGATGGCGGGAACCGGTGCCGCTTGTAGATGATGGAAGGTGTCTGCATCGCTGTGATCTACGTGGCAATCAAACAGCAGGCAATCGCAGCCCGCTTAACGTGACAATTCCTCTTTGGGTGCTCACCCTCCTCATGCCCGTGCGACAGGCGGGCGCAACACCGCGCGTTCATCCGGATCCAGTTGCGCCAGAAGGCCCGTCTCCCATTCCAGATAGCGCCGGGCGGCGTCCAGATTGCCGTCATGCCGGTCGTGGACGAAAAAAAGATGATCGATGCACTCGGCCTCGTCAGGAGTGTCGGGCGAGGCAACAATCTCCAGCCCCTCCTTGCGCCACTCTTCCGGACCCGAGGGGATGCTGCGCAGATTGCTATGACCCTGTTGCGTCAGTTCGGCGTGAACACCGTTCACCAGCGCCACGTCGCGTCCCACGATCGTGATCGGCCCGGACCAGACGGGGCGGCGGAGGTGCAGATGCGCCCGGTTCACCCAAGCGGCCCCTTTGATATGCGCCGCGCGATAGTCCATCCCGCGCGAGGCGTCCAGCAGTGTGCCCGGCGCGTGAAGGCCGCTCAGATCCGCAGGCGTCGGGCATGGCGCCGGCGTGGTCTGACCTATCGGCGCATCCCGCAGAACACGGGCGTCATGCCCCATTCCGCGCAACCAGATCGCCGTTGTCGCGGCGCGCAACCCGGTATCACAGCTCAACACGATACGCGCACCACGCACGGCCAGTTTTTCGTCCGTGGCCTGCACCAACTGCCCGCCGGGGGCGGACGTGAATCCGGGTGCGTGGCCTGCGTGATGCTCGGCCGCGGTCCGCACATCAAAGCGGAAAATGCTATGCGCGTCCGCGTTCCATTGGTCCAACTCGGCAAGCGTGACCATCGGGACGCCGTAGGTCGCGATGAGCCTGTCGGCCTGCGCGCGAGCCTCCTTCAATGCCGCTGCCGGTACTTCTGGAAGGCGAGCGGCAACCTGTCCATGCTCCAGATCATAGCCAGCCAGCCGCCAGCCTTGCGTGCCGTTGCGCAGGGCATGCACCGGCCCATCCCAACCCGCCAACCGCAGCGTTTCGGCCCCGATGATCGAGCGGGTGCGCCCCGCACAATTCACCACGATCGGCGTGCCGCGCGCCACCATCTGACCCACGCGATAGGTCAGCTCGGCATTGGGACAGGACAGCGCGCCGGGTATCGACATCTTGGTGAACTCTGCCGCGCTGCGCCCATCGAGAACCAGCATCTCGCGGCCCGCCTCTTGCATTGCGTGCAGCTCATCCGCGGAAACCGACGGTGTGCCAAGCTGATGCTCGACCATCTCGCCGAAGGTCTTGGAGGGGAGGTTCACCCCTTTGAAGAGCGTGTGCCCCGCAGCAGCCCAGGCAGGTGCGCCGCCCTCCATGATGTAAAGATCACCATAACCCATTCCGGACAGTATTTCGGCCCCCCGAAGGGCGATCCCGTCGTCGTCATCGAACAGGATGCACCGCACCGACCGGCGCGGCATAAGACGGGGTGCGTCGGCTTCCAGCCTGCTGAACGGGATATTGACCGAGAAAAATGGGTGCCCTTCGCCATATTGCCCGAATTCACGCAGGTCGATCAGCGCCACTTCGCGGCCATCCTTCAGCGCCGCGCGCACATCGTTGACTGCAATCCGTGCGATGCTCATTTCCTGGTCTTCGCGCCGATGTCCATCACCTTGCATGTTCCGGCCTCGATGTCATAGCTGATCCGTCGGTCCAGCGATTCCAGTGGCTGGCCGTAAAAATGCAGATGGCGGATGACATCGGCTCCGTCAATGACGACGCTGTGAATGTCATCGGCCAGCATCGCCAACGCGTTCCCCGGTCGCAGGTCGACTTCTTCGCGCAGCTTCAGCTCGGCGCGGCCGGGAACCGATCCATCGTCGACGCGCTCGTAGATCTTGTTCTTCTCGGCGCCCTCGACGGCCGCGATACAGGCGAAAACAGTGTGGTTATGCGGCGGGATCACCTTGCCCGGCTGCATGACGTTCAGATAAAGCGTCAGCCCGCTGGGATGATCCGCAATAAAGAAACGGTTCTGCTTTTCCTCAACGCTGGGGGCGGGAAAATCATCCTCGCCCCACAACTCCGCCCGCGCGGCGATATCCATCAGGCGCGACTTGATCCGATCCAGACGCGCGCGATCCATCGGCCCTTCGGCCGTGATTTCCGCAGCGTCGGCGATAAAAGCATTTGTAATTTCCTGGCGTTCAGATTCATATGTCATTCTCGTCAACCTCTTTGTTTCATTCCGAAAAATCAGCCCGCACCGCATCCGTATGCGCGCCCAGTGCAGGCACGTCACCGAAATCGGGTATCTCACCGTCAGCCAGCGCGCCGGGGGCGAGCATCCGAACCGGTCCCGTCGGGCTCCCCACCTCGACAAAACGGTTCTGGGGGTGCGCGGTCAGATCGTCCATCGTGCTGACGCGACCATAGGCAATGCGCGCGGCCTCCAACCTGCTCACCATCTCGTCGCGCGGCACGTTAGCGAAAACCGGACGAATGATCGCATCCAGCGCGACGCGGTTCGCGACCCGGTGGGAATTGGTGTCAAAGCGCGGGTCCTGCGGCAGGTCCGGCTGGCCCAGAATATCGGCGCAGAACACGCGCCACTCCCGTTCGTTCTGGATCGAGAACAGCACGTCCTTGCCGTCAGACCCGGTATAGGCTCCGTAGGGGGCGATGGTTGGATGGTTCAGGCCGATGCGTACCGGCTCCTTGCCGCCATAGACATATTGCAGGTAGGGTACGTTCATCCAATCGGTCAGCGCATGAAACAGCGAGATCGACAGATGGCGCCCCTGCCCCGTGACGCCGCGCCCGATCAGCGCCTGAAGCACCGCCTGATACGCCGTCATACCCGCTGCAATATCGCAGACCGACACACCCACGCGCGTCAATTCATCCTTGGTGCCGGTAATCTGTGACAGGCCGCTTTCGGCCTGCACCAGAAGGTCGTAGGCCTTCAGATCCTTTTGGGGCCCCTCCTCGCCATAGCCCGAAATCGCCACCGTGATCAGGCGTGGATACCGCTTGCGCAGCTCGGCCTGATCAAAGCCAAGACGCGCAATGGCGCCGGGTGCGAGGTTCTGGATAAACACGTCGGCACGGGCCAGCATACGGTCCATAAGCGCCTTGTCACCGGCGTCGCGCAAATCGAGGCAGATTGATTCCTTGCCACGGTTGAGCCAGACAAAATAGGCGCTTTCCCCATGCACCAGATGATCGTAGCCGCGCGCGAAGTCGCCCTCCGGACGCTCGACCTTGATGACGCGCGCCCCCGCCTCGGCAAGGCGGCCGGAAACATAGGGCGCGGCCACGGCCTGTTCGACCGAAACCACCAGAAGCCCATCCAGATCGCCTGCCATTTACTCGTCCTTTTTTACTGAGTCAGTCTTATGATGCCTGATTGTGCCTGCGCCCGGAAATAGCCGGAACGCGCGGGGGCCATAGGCGCCGACTATAGCTTGCAGGTCTGGCGGCAGAAGCGCCGGCACGCTAGCATCTCGGGGTCAATCCTGATACCAGATCGCCACCGATGCCAACGCTGATCGATCACATCAACCTGCCCCTGTTTGTCCCCGCCGATCGCCCGGATCGCTTTGCCAAGGCTGCCGCTGCGGGCGCGGATGCGGTGATTGTCGATCTGGAGGACGCTGTCGCCCCTGATGCACGCGCGACAGGGCGTGCAGGACTTGTCGAGGCGCTGAAGGGTATCGAAGCCCCTATCGTTCTGCGCAGCAACGCCGCCGGGACCGCGTGGTTCGATGGGGATCTAATCCTTGCGCGCAGCGAGGAGATTACATGAGCGCGCGCATTCTGGAGGCGGATCTGATCACGAGCATCACCGATGCTCTGCAATACATCTCTTATTACCACCCGCCCGATTTCATCGCCGCGATGGCGGACGCCTACACGCGCGAGCAAAGCCCGTCGGCCAGAGCGGCAATCGGGCAGATCCTGGTCAACTCGCGCATGTGTGCGACAGGGCGGCGTCCGATATGTCAGGATACCGGTATCGCCAATGTCTTTGTCGAAGTCGGTGTCGAGGCGCGCACCGACTGGACACGTCCGTTGCAGGATATGATCGACGACGCCGTGCGCGCCGCGTGGCGTGTGGAGGACAACCCGTTGCGCGCCTCCGTCATCCTTGATCCGCTGGATACCCGGCGCAACAGCGGCGACAACACGCCCGGCATGGTGCAGGTCCGGATGGTTGCAGGCGATACGGTGCATGTCACCGTCTCGGCGAAGGGCGGCGGGTCCGAGAACAAGACACAGTTTGCCGTGCTGAACCCGTCGGCCAGTGTGGCCGATTGGATCGTGGATCGCGTCGCACAGATGGGCGCGGGGTGGTGTCCGCCGGGGATTCTGGGCATCGGCGTGGGCGGCAGCGTGGACAAGGCGATGGCACTGGCCAAGGCCGCGCTGAACGAGCCGATCGACATCACCGATCTGCGCGAACGCGGGCCTGAAACCCGTGTCGAGGAAATGCGGCTGGAGATACTGGAGCGCGTCAACGCGCTGGGGATCGGCGCGCAGGGGCTGGGCGGGCTGACAACCGCGCTCGATGTCAAGATCGCGACCTATCCGACGCATGCCGCCTCGATGCCGGTCGCGCTGATCCCCAATTGCGCCGCCACCCGGCATGTCGATTTCACGCTGACCGGCGACGGGCCGGCCACGTTTACACCGCCGGACCTGTCGCTGTGGCCTGAGATTGACGGACAAGGGCCGATCGGGCGACGCCTGTCGCTGGATGATCTGAATGATGAGGTGCTGGGCGGTCTGAGATCGGGCGAGACGCTCTTGTTGTCGGGTACGCTCTATACGGGTCGCGACGCGGCGCACAAACGCATGGTCGAAACCCTGCGCGCAGGGGGCGCCCTGCCCGTCGATCTTAAGGGTCGCGCGCTCTATTACGTCGGCCCCGTCGATGCCATCCCCGGCGAAGTGATCGGTCCCGCCGGTCCCACCACATCGACCCGTATGGACAAGTTCACCGACGAGGTGCTGGCCGCGACCGGCCTCAAGATCATGATCGGCAAGGCCGAGCGCGGGGCCGAGGCAATCGAGGCGATCCGCCGCCACGGCGCGGTCTACATGATCGCGGTGGGTGGCGCCGCCTACCTGGTATCCCAGTCGATCAAGGCGGCGCGCGTCGTGGCCTATGACAACCTGGGCATGGAGGCGATCCGCGAATTCACGGTTCAGGACATGCCAGTGACCGTCGCGGTCGACACAACCGGCACGTCCATCCACGACACAGGCCCGCGCCAATGGGCACGGACCTGAGCTCAGGCTCGATCAGCGCACCTTAGACGGTCCGCCCCCCATCGACCTCCAGAACGACACCCGTGATGAAATCAGCATCATTCGACGCGAGGTAGAGCGTCGCATTGGCGATATCGCGCGCTTCACTCAACCGGCCCATCGGCACGGTTGCGATGAACTTCTTGCGGTTTTCAGGCGTGTCTTCCATGCCCATGAACTGCTCCAGAAGGCCGGTCGCGCCCATCACGGGGGCCACGCAATTGACGCGGATCTTGTCGGGCGCCAATTCCACCGCCAGCGATTTGGTCATCAGATTGACCGCGCCCTTGGACGAGTTGTACCACGTCAGGCCAGGGCGCGGACGGATGCCCGCGACCGAACCGATATTGATCATCACGCCGCCGCCTTGATCGCGCCACAGCGGCACGCAAGCCTTGGTCATGTGGAAAATCGACAACACGTTGATGTCGTAAATCTTGCGGAATGTCGCCTCGTCCGTCTCCATCAAAGGGCTGTTCTTGTTGGTCCAGCCTGCGTTGTTGATCACGATATCAAGCGCGCCGAATGCCTCAACTGTCTGCTTGACCGCCGCGGCCACCTGCGCGCCGTCAGCCACGTCACAGCCGATCGCGATGGCCGCATCACCAAGGCTGGCGGCAACATCCTGCGCGCCCTGTTCGTTCAGGTCCACAATCGCCACCTTCGCGCCTTCGGCCACGAAAAGCTCGGCGATCCCCTTGCCAAAGCCCGAGGCCGCGCCGGTCACGAGCGCCACTTTTCCTTCTAATCTCATTGTCTTACTCTCAGTCATGCTTGTTGATGATGGTTTTTATCTGCGACAGTTCCAGCAGTGCAGCGAACCCTTTTTCACGGCCATGTCCGGATTTGCGCACGCCCCCGAACGGCAGTTCGATTCCGCCGCCCGCGCCGAAGCCGTTGATATACACCTGTCCACCACGCAGCTTCTTGGCTACGCGTTGTTGACGCGCGCCGTCGCGGCTCCAGACTGACGCCATAAGGCCATATTCGGTATCGTTGGCGATGCGGATCGCGTCCGCCTCGTCCTTGAAGGTCATCGCACACAGCACCGGGCCGAACACCTCTTCCTGCCCGATCTTGGAGTGCGGATCGACAGGCCCGAACAAGGCGGGCGCGACGTAATAACCGCCCTCGGGCGCGCCATCGCGCACCGTGCCGCGCGCGATCAGCGGCGCATCGGCGCCGTCGATATAGGCCTCGACCCGCTTTTTCTGCTTGGCCGAGATGACAGGGCCAAGGGCTGCCTCCTGCGAGAGGTGGGATGCTTCCAGTCCCTCGAACCGCTCTTTCAGCCCTGCGACAACCTTGTCGTAGACCCCTTCCTGGATCAGAACGCGCGACCCGGCCGAGCAGGTCTGCCCCGCATTGGCGATGATGCCGCCCACGAGAAACGGCAGCGCCGCATCGATATCGGCGTCGTCGAACACGATCTGCGGGGATTTGCCGCCCAACTCCAGGGTGCAGGGGATATAGTTTTTCGCCGCAGCGATCTGGATCATCTGGCCCACTTCGGGCGACCCGGTAAAGGCGATGAAATCCACGCCGGGATGCTCGGACAGCGCCCGGCCCGCCACGTCACCGCGCCCGGTCACCACGTTGATCGCGCCATCCGGAAAGCCGACCTCGCCCGCCAGTTCGGCCAGACGCAGGCAGGTCAGGCACGCATCCTCGGCCGGTTTCAGGACGGTCGAATTCCCTACGGCCAGCGCCGGCGCGAGCGCCCGGGCGAACATCTGCGACGGATAGTTCCACGGGATGATGCAGGCGACCACGCCGTAAGGCTCGCGCACGACCTGCACGTTGTATCCCGCCATGAACGGGATCACCTCACCGTGGACCTTGTCGGCGGCGCCGCCGTAGAATTCGAAATAGCGCGCACAGGCGGCGATGTCGGCGTGTGCCTGCTTCATCGGCTTGCCAGTGTCGCGGGATTCAAGCTGCGCCAGGGGCTCGGCCTCTTCGAGGATACGCAGGCTCAGCTTCAGCATCAGGCGTCCGCGTTCGGCGGCGGTGAGCGCTCCCCAGCCGCCGGTGTCGAACGCCTCGCGAGCGGCCTTTACAGCCGCGTCCACATCCCCCGGCTGAGCTGCCGCGATCGTGGCAAACACCTCGCCATCCAAGGGCGAGCGCACATCCAATTCGTCGCCCGATGCGGCCGGCAGCCACTGGCCGGCGATCAGGTTCAGCGGTTTTGGCAGGGTCATATCATCGGGCATCATGCCGTCTCCTTCTTGTCGTCAAGCGACCCTTCCGCCACCGCACCTCGTTCGATCACGAAGGTCAGGCTTGCAAAGCCGCGCAACAGGGACGGGTTCGATTCAGTAATGATCAGCGTCACGTTCGCATCCGTATCGCGCAAATCGCGCAGCGCGTCGGCATAGCGTTTCGCCAACGCCGGGGCGAGTCCCTGAAAGGGTTCATCCAGCATGATCAGCTTGGCGCCCAACATCAACGCACGCCCCAACGCCACCATCTTGCCCTGCCCACCCGAAACATTCCCTGCGGGACGGTCTGCCATTTCCTTGAGTTCCGGCAGGATGTGATGCACGCGTTCAAGACGCGTTTGCGTCGTTTTCGCATCCAGCTTGGCCACTTGCGCCGGCAGCAGGATGTTTTCCTCGACCGTGAAGGCCGAGAACAGGCGCCGATCCTCGGGCGCATAGCCGATGCCAAGCGCGGGACGCTTGGCCGGGGTCATGTCGGTGATGTCCTGCCCGTCAAACCGGATTTCGCCGGTGACATTGGTGAAGCCCATGACCGAACGCAGCAACGTCGTCTTGCCCGCTCCGTTGCGCCCGATCAGCGCCACCGTTCCCGAGGCCGGTACGGTGAAGTCCAGACCGCGCAGGATGGGAATGTTTCCGATTGAGGCATTTGCGTTGTGAAAACTCAGCATCAGACAACCTCCCCTATGACATCGCGGATTACATCGGGATGCTCCAACACTTCGGCGGGCGACCCGCGCATTTCGATCTTGCCCATGTTCCACACGGCGACTTCGTCGGCGTATTTCTCGACGATCCCCATGTCGTGTTCGACGAAAACAGCGGTGACTTCGGCTTCGGCCAGCGCGCGGACCAGAATTTCCATCACTCCGAACTTCTCCGAGCTGGCAACCCCGGATGTCGGCTCATCCATCAGCAGCAACTTGGGCTTCAGCGCCAGGGCAACGGCGATGTCGATCAGCTTGCGCTGACCTTCGGACAATTCATCCACCTGGCGATGGGCCACATCGGTACAGTTGATCATGTCCAGAAGGTTCATCATCTCGGCCCGTTGACGCGTATCCTTCAGCGCACGGATCGGATTACGCAACTGGTCACGCGCCGCGGCGGCGATCAGCAGGTTTTCCAGCGCCGTATGCTCGGTGAAAAGCTGTGGGATCTGGAACGCACGTGCTACGCCGCGCCGCGTGATCTGGCGCGGCGACAGGGGCGTCACGTCCCGCCCCTCGAAATAGACCTTGCCCTTGGAGGGCTTCAGCCACCCCGTGCAAATGTTCAGGAAGGTCGTCTTGCCCGCCCCGTTGGGACCGATGATGGCAAGGTTCTTGCCCGCATCGATCTGCAACGAGATGTTGTCGGCCGCCACGACCCCGCCAAAGCGGATCTCCAAGCCCTTGGTTTCAAGCAGATGGGTCATTCGCCACGCTCCTTCGTTCCGGCAATGCGGTCCATCAGGGTGTTATAGATACCGGCGATGCCGCCCGGCGCGAAAAGGATGATGATCAGCAGGAAGATGCCCAACACCATCTGCCAGACGTCCCCCGCGAAGGCCGAGGCATAGGTTCGCACGATTTCATAAATCGCGGCCCCCACCAGCGCGCCCGGAACCGATCCGGCGCCGCCGAGGACGGCGATAAAGACCATCTCGCCCGAGCGGATCCAATAGGCATATTCCGGCGTCACCACACCCTGAACAAGGCCCATCAGGATACCGCCCGTGCCACACAGCATCGCCGAAAGGACATACCCGTTCATCATCACGCGTTGCGGCGACATACCCAGGTATTGCAGGCGTGTCTCGTTGGTCTTGATCGTGCGGAAAAGCTGACCTGTCGGCGACTCCAGCCAGCGCATCGAGAACCAGCCAAGTCCAACGGCCATCGCGAGAGACAGGTAGAACATGAACAGTTCGTAGGTGCCGCGCTCCATCTCGATCCAGAGCACAGTGGGACGCGGCAGGCGCATCCCGTCCGCACCGCCGGTATAGTGATAGAATTTCTCCAGGATCGACCAGAAGATCATGGAAAAGGCGAGGTTGAGCATCGCGAAGAAGATAAAGCGGTAGCGCGCCACGAAGAGGCCCACCAGAACCCCCGAAAGAGTGGCCGCGATCAGGCCCAGCAGGAAGACGACGATCAGATCGGCGCCCGGCATCAGCATCAGGGTGAATGCCCCGCCATATGCCGCGATCGCGAAGAAGAGGGCATGTCCGAACGATACCTGACCGCTACGCAAGAGGACGGTTATTCCCATGACGGCAATACCCTTGGCCAGCGCCAGCGTCAGCAGCACCTGCAAGGTTGGCGCTCCGAATGGCACCAGAACCAGCAGAGCCAGGAGAAGGACGGGGATGATGATACGAATTGACATTGCCCGCCCCCGTCAGATCTTGCGCGCCGCCGGGCTGCCGAACAGCCCTTCGGGGCGTACCAGCAACACGGCAACCATGATCAGGTACGGCACCAGAACCTGCGTCTCGGGCCAGACATAGACCGCGAAGGATCGCCCGAGGCCGATCAGCAATGCGGTCAGCGCCGCACCCTCGATCTGGCCCAGACCCGCAGTTGCGACAACGGCAAAGCTGAGGACGATCATATCCGCACCGATCCCGGGCAGAATGGATGTGGTCGGCGAGGCCAGCGCGCCACCAAGCCCGGCGAGGCCCGCGCCCACGATGAAAGTCAGAAGAAACACCTTGTCGGCGTCAATGCCGATCGCCTGCGCGGCTTCACGGTCTTCGGTCGTCGCCAGGATCAGCTTGCCCGCCACCGTACGACGCAGGAAAAAGCGAAGCCCGATCAGCAGGGTAATCGCAACGATGGGCAGCAAGATCAGCTGGTAAACCGTATAATTGACCGAAAACGCCCGCACATTCCCCATCAGTTGCAGCGCCGTCGATTGGAATATCGGCTGCGTGCCCCAGATCAGGCGCTGAACATCTTCGAGGATCATGAAGATCGCGAAGGTCACCAGCAACTGTAGCACTTCGGGTTTGTGATAGATCCGGCGCAGCAGCAACCACTCCAAAGGGCCGCCCAGCACGACACCGATCAGGATGGCCGAGACCAGCATGCAGGGAAATGCAAAGATCGGCGGCAATCCGGCGGCAAGGACAAAAGTGGTCAGCGAGGCGGTCAGATATGCGCCCATCGCATAGAGCGAGCCATGCGCGACATTGAGAATGCGCATGACGCCGAAGATCAGCGTCAGGCCGACGGCAACGATAAAGACGAGCGCCGCATAGGCGATACCGTCGAACAAGGCGAGCAGGAACAAGGTGAGGTTCATGGGGGTCCACACTGTTTGAAGCGGGGTTTGAAAGGCAGTAATCAGGCAGACACGGCCAGAAGATCACTTGGGGAGCTGGGGCGCGAACGGGGCCTTCGACTGGCGAAGGCCCCGACGCTGCATTTATCCGAGATCACTTCGCGTAGGTCTCGACGGTCAGGCTATCGACCCAGCCGGGTTCAAGCGTGCCGACCCAGGCAACTGATTCCTCCCCGACGGGCGTGGTCAACTCGGCCCCGTCGAAGATCATGATGTTCTCAAGCGTGGCGAAGGGGTGCTCGCCGCCCTGAACGGACATGCCCAAGAGCTGTGCCTCGATGCCCTGATGATCCTCGCGCAACGACACGGGACGTCCAAGACCCTGGAACTCCAGCCCCTCAAAGGCCTCGATCACCTGATCCTCGGACGGCCAGTTGCCGCCATTGGCCTCGGCCGCCTTGTCATAGGCCGCCTCAAGCGCGGCAAGGCCCTGGCTCATGTGAAAGACGGGGTAGATCGCCTTGGCGCCGGTCTTTTCCTCGAACTTGGCCATGAACGACTTGAAGTCCTCGTCATCGCGCCGCTCGGGGTGGTTCCAGTAGTGGTCGCCGCGCGCACCCACGATATGGCCCGAGGGCAAGGCAGAGCCCAGACGCTCGAGAGAGCTTTCGGCCAGTGGCAGGACGAACATCGAGGTGTTCGTCAGGCCGCGCTGCGATGCCTGCTGAACGAAGGTGTCCAGATCGCCGCCCCAGCTCGTCGAAAGGATCACGTCCGGCTGCAGGGCTTGCAGGCGCGAAATCTCGGTAGAGAAGTCAGGCGAGCCGAATTTCGGGAAGAATTCGCCCACGACTTCGACCTCGGGCTTGAGCGCCTTGAGCGCGGCACTGAAGATGTCCCAGCTGTCACGGCCCCAGGCGTAGTCCTGGTTCACGACGGCAATGGTTTCAAAATCGGGATTGGTTTTCAGCAGATATGCAACCGTCGCCAGCATCTCGGTGCCGGCATGAGCCTGGCTGCGGAAGACGTAGTTGTAATCGCCCTCTTCAAAGATCTTCTGCGTGCCGCAATCCCACATGATGTTGATGACCTCGAGATCCTCGGCCAGCGGTGCGATCGTCTTGCAGTTGCCGGACGAGATCGCGGCCAGCATCGCATGGGCGCCATTCTCGACCAGGCGGCGATACTCGGTGGTCAGCGTCTCGGTGCCCGCACCCTCATCGACGAAGGTCAGCTCCAGCGGCACGCCCTGGATACCACCATTGGCGTTGATATCCTCGGCCATGATCTCGGCCGCATCCTTGGCGGGCACGCCAAAGACCGACGCAGGGCCGGTCAGGAAGGTGGTGACGCCGACTTGCAGCTTCTCGGGCTTGTCCTGCGCGAAGGCCGCAAGCGGCAGCAAAGCGCAGGCGGCAGTGGCCATAAGCAGTTTCTTCATTGGTTTTCTCTCCTCCTTTTATTTTCTGGACCGTGCCGGCGAAACCGGCAGGGCCCGATAAACGATCAGCGAATAGCAATCGGATTGATGATCATCTGGACGGTTCCCTTGACGCGGGCATGGCCCAGCACGAACAGGAATTCGTGAACGTCATCGGCCGCCAGCTCGCGCGTGTCCATATTCTCGAGAATGTAGATGCCATTCTCGGGTTGCAGGATCTGGTGCGCGCGGAACGCCTCGCCCTCCGTTTCGGCCGGCACGACCTCCATCCCCCAAGTATCTGCACCCACGGCCATCACCCCCAGCGACGCAAGGTATTCGGCGCCGCTCACACCAAGACCCGGTTCACTGCTGCCAAACCGTACAGGATCGGCATCATCGCCGTCCAGCAAGTTCATCCAGTTGGAATTGAAGAGCACGACATCGCCTTCGCCGATACTGACGCCCTGCGCCTCTGCGGCGGCCTTGATGTCGTCCTCGGTATAAGGCGTGCCGGACTCGACCATGTCGACTCCGAAATGTTTGGCCATGTCCAGCATGACGCCACGCCCGACGAGGCCCGGCAGATTGTGCAATCCCAGCTTGGTCAGGCCAGCGGCATTGGCGAACTCATCGTCGGTGTGGCCGTTGTAATATACATGGTCGACGCCCGCATGGCCCAGGCCGTCGATCTGCGGGCCAATGCCCAGCCACCCCATGAAAATGTCATCATTGTAGGTGAACGCATTTTCGCCCAGCCCGCTGGTCGATACCTGATTGGGCTGAAGCACGGTGACGGACAGCGTTCTGGGCGCAAACGCAGGCGTATCGGGGCCCACGACCATGCCAAGGCTGTAAACCTTGCCCGTTGTCACAAGCTCTGCTGCGGATTTGACCCGTTCGGGCGTCATCGTGTTGGCGGCGCCCAATTCGTCCTCTGCCCCCCAGGGCGAGTTGGTCCAGTCCGGCTTGGCGGCCTCTTGCGCCATGGCAGCGGCGCCGAGGCAGCCGACGAACGCAGCAAGGGCAAAATGACGTGTAAAAGACATGGTCTATCCTCCTCCCAAAGGTTTGACTGGAGGTAACAGTGGCATGATCTCTTGATGACGACTAATAGTTTGTGCCTTGATTAGCTAGATCATCCGCCTATTGCTTATGGCCTGAACGGCGCTTTTTCATTGCGTCGTGGAAGTGCGAATTTAACCTTGGGGCCAACAACAATGCGCCAAGCGCGACATTCGGGAGAGGACACCATGAAAATCACAGCAGCCGTGTTGATGCGCGACGGAATTAGCGAGAACTTTGCTGCCGAGGCCCCGCTGGACGTGCGCGAAGTCGATCTTGCGCCGCCCGGCCGGGGCGAGGTCCTGATCCGTATGGGCGCCGCTGGCGTCTGTCACTCCGATCTGTCGGTCATCAACGGCACCCGTCCGCGCCCCTTGCCGATGGTCTTGGGACACGAGGCGTCGGGCCATGTCGAGCAGGTCGGCGAAGGCGTCGATGATCTGAAGGCCGGCGATCATGTGGCTTGCATCTTTGCCCCCGGCTGCCGTCAGTGCACCCCCTGTGCCGAAGGTCGCCCGGCCCTATGCGAACGCGCGGCCAAACATCATGGCGTTGGCGAACTGATGACCGGCGCACGGCGCCTGTCGATGGATGGTCAGCCTATCAATCACCATGTGGGCGTATCGGCCTTCGCCACCCATGCGGTCATGGACCGCCGCTCGCTCGTCAAGGTCGAAAATGATCTCCCCCCCCACATCTCGGCGCTGTTTTCCTGCGCAATGCTGACTGGCGCAGGGGCTGTATTCAACACCGCCCGCATCTTGCCGGGCCAGACCGTGGCCGTGATCGGGCTGGGTGGCGTCGGGCTGTCGGCGGTCCTTGGCGCGACCGCGGCAGGCGCGGGGCGCGTTATCGCGATCGACCCTTTCGAGTCCAAGATGGACGCGGCGCGCAGCATGGGTGCGACCGATTGCATCAAGGCGGACGGCGACACGATCCAGGCCGTCCGCGACCTCACCGATGGCGGCGTCGATTGCGCCATCGAACTTGCGGGATCGGTCAAGGCACTGGAGACCGCGTATGAAATCACCCGGCGCGGCGGCCAGACCGTCACGGCCGGTCTGCCCCACCCAGATCAGCGCATGGCCCTGCCCGCACTGAAACTGGTCGCCGAGGAACGCACCCTCAAGGGCAGCTATATCGGCTCCTGCGTGCCCCAGCGCGACCTGCCCCGCATGTTCGCATTATACGAGCAAGGCAAACTGCCGGTCGAAAAAATGCTCAGCCACAGGGTGCGTCTGGATGAAATCAACCTGGCGATGGATCGGCTGAACGACGGCACGGCGATCCGCCAGATTGTGGATTTTGACTGAAACCCGGACGGTCGCAAACTTGACAATCTCATAGGCGGCGCCTTTAGCTGTTCCCCTTGGAGTGAAGGGACAGCTATGGATATCCGCCAGCTTCGGTATTTCATTGCCATCGCCGAGTCGCCCTCACTGTCGGTGGCCGCCAGCATGCTGGGCGTTGCGCAGCCGTCTCTGTCGCAAAACGTGGTGCGAATGGAGGAGGAACTGGGCGTGCGGCTGGTCGAGCGCAGCCCGCGCGGCACCGTTCTTACGGATGACGGGACGTTGCTCCTGAAACATGCGCGCACGGTCTGCGCCGCGTTCGCGAATTGCCTTGACGAGATGCAGGAAGCCGGCGGCGCCCTGCGTGGCAAGGTCGGTTTCGGAATGCCGCCTTCGGTTTCAATGGTCCTGGCGGTGCCGCTGGCCGAGACGGTTCGGGTAGAATTCCCCGATCTGCGATTGCAGGCGATCGAGGCGATGAGCGGCCATATCAAGACGTGGATCGAGGATGGCACCGTCGACATCGGCTTTATCTATGATCTGGCGAAGGCCGATCACTTTCGCACCACCCATGTATTGAACGAGCGCCTGTTCCTGTTCTCGGCACCCGATGCCTGGCCTCTGGACACGCCGCCTGGAACGCCTGTCCGCCTGCGCGATTTGCAAAAACTGGAGCTGATCCTGCCCAGCCCGTCGCATGGCCTGCGCAAGACGATCGAAAACTACGCACAACCCCGCGGCGTGCAATTGAACGTAACCATCGAAATGGATGCGATGACCCAGATCAAGGAACTGGTGGCGCGCGGGTCGGGCCACACCATCTTTGCCCCCGCCGCCGCGCATGACTTCGTTGCGCGCCGCGAATTGGTCAAAGCCCCCATCTGCGATCCGGACATGGTGCGCCCAGTCTACCTGGCAACCAACCCCACCCGCAAGAGCAGCCGCGCCTGCCGTGCTATCGCGCAGGTGACACTGGATGTCTCGCGCGATCTGGTGCAGCGCGATATCTGGGAGGGTGTATTTGAGACATAAGCCGGATTGATGGGCGTCAGACGCCAATCCTATTGGCCGAACCGGGCCTGTTGCGGCACATATGGGGCAACGAAGCCGGTGAGGTATAGCCATGACATCCTGCCACCAAGCGGCTGACCGTCACGGCATCCGCAATGGCGTCACCGCGGGCCGTCCGGCGCAGATGGGCACGGTCGGAACCATCCGACGGCGCGGCAGCGACGCGCAGGATCAACAGTATGTGCCCGGTATCGCGGAGGACACATGAGCGGACTGGACGCACTTCTTGATCTGGCGGAACTGCCCGAGGCACGGATTCCCGATACGACCAAGGGCATCGCGCGACTGTCGCTGATGGATTGGCTTGTATGCGGGCGTGCAGGCGTCACCGAACCGGTGGCGGAGATCCTGCGCAGGATGGCCGACCTTGAGGGCGGCGCCCCCCAGGCTGCGCTGTTCGGTGCGGGTCGGGCGCCCGCGCGAATGGCGGCGTTGGTCAACGGCGCCACCTCTCATGCGCTGGACTACGACGACACGCATTTCGCCCATGTGGGGCATCTGTCGGTCGGGATTTATCCCGCCGCGATTGCGATCGGCGAGGTGGAGAACGCAAGCGCCGATGCCATCTGCACCGCCTTCGCGATCGGCGCCGAGGCGGCGATCCGCGTCGGCCTCGCGCTCGGCCGCGCGCATTACGAGCGCGGGTTTCATCAGACCGCCACCGCGGGCGCCTTTGGCGCAACCATCGCCGCGGGACGGCTGATGGGGCTGACGCGCGAGCGGATGCGCGCCGCGATCGGACTGTGCGCCACCCGCGCCACCGGCCTGCGTTGTCAGTTCGGCACAATGGGCAAGCCCTATAATGCAGGCGTTGCCGCCGCCGCAGGCGTGGAATGCGCGCAACTGGCCATGGCCGGCATCACCGCCCCCGACGACGGTCTGTTTGGACAAAACGGCTATCTCGTCACCCATAGCGACGCACCGGGCGACATCGCCCCACTGGAGAAGGCGTGGCTGCTTGATGATATGAAATACAAGCTGCACGCGTGCTGCCACGGCACACATGCAATGATCGAGGCCCTGAAGGGCCACAATATCGATGGCGTCACCGCCCTGCGTCTGCGCACCAACCCCAGATGGCTGACCGTATGCGACATCAAGTCCCCGCGCACCGGTCTGGAGGTGAAATTCAGCTACGCCTGGCTGGCGGGGATGGCCCTGCGCGGCGATGCCACCGGAAGCGACGAGGCCTACACAAGCGCGTTGGCCAACGATGCCGAGCTAGCGGAATTCGCCCAGTGCGTGGAGGTCGCCGGCGACGAGACCCTGACGGACATGCAGGCCGCAGGCGAGATCCAGATGCGCGACGGCAGCGTTCGGGACTTTGCCCATGATCTCGGCGCGCCGATCCCCGTGGATGATCTGGCGATTGCTCTGCGCAGCAAGGCGCACGCGCTGCTTGGCCCGCAGGGCGACGCGATCTGCGACGCGCTGACTTCGCTCAACGAAACGAAGGCCCGCGATCTGGCCACTCTCATGGACCAACGGACATGACCGGGTAGTCTGATTGGATCGGCCGCAACACCCAGCGCAGCGCCCACGCACCCCCGGCGCACTTGGCGCACTTGGCGCACTTGGCGCATTGTCGACCGGGCGACAGAGTTGCAAGCAAAATAGTCGGAACGGGCTGCCTGATCCCGCATATCGAAAACCGTACAGGCCGCAAGGGTGCTTATCGAAAAGCCTTATTTTCCGCAGATGCTCTTCAGCCGCCCGCCCGCCTCATGGCTCAACCTCTGGCAAGACCCCTCTCACGCCACTGCGTGGATTCAAGAGGCGACACGCTCTCCACCATGCGCAAGAATGCGGTCGTATAGCTCGCGCGAGATCTCGATCCCATTCGCCTTATTGTGCGCCCGCGTCAGGTAGCGTTGCTGCGAAGGAAGCCGCGCACCCTGATCGGTAAAGCCCGCAAAAACCTGTTCGGCCCGCTGCTGATTGGTCGCCGGGTCATCATTGCCAAGAAGGGCCGGATCAAACGCCACGATCAGTTCACCGTGGCAGGGCGCCGCGCGTTCGCCTGCGTCGAAATCCATTGATGCTAGGCTGGTCATGTCGCCAATCAGCGGCCCGGCCAACAGCTCGATCATCGTCGATAAGGCGCTGCCCTTGTGCCCACCGAAAGTCGTCATCGCCCCCGCCAGAACCGCGGCCGGATCATTTGATGGCCGGCCCTGCGCATCCAAACCGCAACCGTCAGGAAGCATCTGCCCAGACAGCTTCGCCATTGCGATATCGCTGCGCGCCATCGCGCTTGTCGCGAAATCGAACACATATGGATCGGTGTCCGCACGCGGCCACCCAAAGGCGAAAGGATTGGTTCCCAACACGGGCCTCATGCCACCCGAGGGCGCCACCCAGGCGTGACTCGGCGTCATTGCCATCGACGCGAGGCCCATCCGGGCAATGCTCTCCACCTCTGGCCAGAGCGCGGAAAAATGAAAGCAGTTGTTGATCGCCAGAACCGCGACGCCAAGCGCCTTGGCCTTTTGCTCCAACTGCGGCAGCGCGCGCTCAAAAGCCAGAAGAGAGTAGCCAAAGCAGGCATCGGCACGCACGACAGCCGGGGTAAGCTCTGAAATTACGGGCTCGGCGGTGCGATTGAAATTCGCGCTGTTTATCGTCATCACGCAACCGGGAAGCCGCAAAAGCCCGTGAGACTGACGCCCGTCACGCTCACACTCCGTGATGGTCTGCGCCACGGGGCGGGCCTGGGCTTCGCAGAGCCCGGCTTTGCGCAGCACGGAAAGCGCCAATGAACGGACTTCATCCAGATCAAGCCGGACCGCGTCGCTCGCGGGTGATGAATTCTCAGTCATGTGGGGTCCTTGTTGCTGCGCGGGATCTCGCGATCATCGGTCTGTTCAGGCCCAGAGTGCCCGCCATTTCCCCACGCCGCAAGCAAGCGCCACGCGGCCCGAAGCTGCATATTTGGGCTTTTAGCAGAACTAAGCGCATGGATTTCACAGATCAGGACGCTGCAAATACATGGCGGCGTTTTCGCGGGGAACTTGAAGGCCCGCCCATCCGACACGCGTTCAGCACTGACCGGATACTTCAGCCTGTTGGGATTGGTGGCGACGATGCGGAACGATTCATCCTTCGATCGGAAGGTGCGGCCATGGTCTGAGGGCTCAAGCCCAGGGTGAGGTGCGAGAACCTCGAACATGGCCTTATCCGGGGAATAGATCGCACCGTCCTCCTGCGGGATGCCGACGCGGAAGTTGATCGCAAAACTAAGGCGCAGGTCGATATCCACGAGATCGCCCCCTTCGACTGTGAGTCCGTGCGTCTCTGCCACTGCGAGGCATGCCTTCATAATGTCCCGGCGCAGCCCGATCGCAAAGCTCTGGGGTCAGGTTACGTGGTGGTAGCACCTTGACCCCAGTTCGCGCAGGTACCTTGGGCGCGGATGGCTGTCGTTTGCGCGGGGGCTTCTTCATGCAGTTGGCGCCTCTGTGATCTCGTTGCCAATCAGCATTTCAGCCTTTGCATTACAAACAGTCCCGCGCGATCCCCATCTCGCGGGCAATCTCCGTCGGGGAGAGGCCTGCACCCAGTTTGGTCTGGATGGCCGCCAGATGCGCGCCCTTTTCTTTCAACCGCGCAACGATGGTCTGAAGATCCCGAAGTGAGCGAGCAAGCCGGTCGATGCGCGTAACCGCTAGGGTTTCGCCTGGGTGAATAAAGTCGAGGATGATTTCAAGGCTTTGTCAGGTTACAGCCCACCCGACCGCCGGATAGCGAAGTGTTATGCTGAACCTTGACGATCTCTCCCATCTCAAGGGGTACCGCTTTCCGCGCGCCGCTATCGGATACGCCGTCTGGGTGTATCACCGTTTCGCCCTGGCGGCGTCGCCTGGGCGGGAGCTTCTTCAAACCGCCGGCGAATACCGTCGATCACCGCACTGTTGCTGGTCAAGACCGGCACGCCGAAATGTGCCTCCAGCGCCGGTTTCGCTTCGAGGGCGCGGAAATTCGTGCAAGACACGAATAGGGTATCGAACTGCTTGCCTTTCAGCTTGTCGGCGGCAAACTGCACGATCTCGTCGGGGGTCGGATCGGCCAGGGCGACATTGACGTGGATGCCCATGCCGTGCGCGGCCACGACCTCGCGGCCGCCTTCGGCAAGGGCGGTTGCGACAGCGTTGGTCAGGTCGTCGATGTAGGGGGTGATGACGGCCAGTCGCCTTGCGCCTGCCCGGTCCAAGGCCGCCGCGGCCGCGGTGACAACGCCCATGGACGGACACCCCGCAAGCTCACCAAGATCGGCGCAGGTCTTTCTGTCATAGTCCATCCCGAACAGCGAGCCGCCCGAGGTGCAGCCGAAAACGAAAAGATCGGGATTGACCGTGCCGAGATCCGAAGCCGCCGCTTGCAACATCAAAAACAAGCAGCATAATCAATCACGCAACCGAACCAGAGCCTCCAATGTTTAAGACGCTCTGATGTCCCACTTTATATGACGACGGACAGACATGACACTTCGCTATCCGGCGGTCGGGTGGGCTGCAACCTGACAAAGCCAAGCCGTGATCAACTTGGCAATCCCATGCAAACTGCTTTAATTTTGCACCGGCGTTCTCATCCGCCCGGTTCGAGACGCGAAAAGTTGGGCCCGAGAGCCCTGCCCTGAAATTTGATGGTCATGGATCAACAGACCACCAAATAACGGAACCGATCACCTATCGCGCGGCCCACAGCATGGGCCGCGCGCATGTTGTCGCCTGGCGCTATTTCGTTGCTGCTTTGCGAGCAGTTCCGACGAAGTCTTCATAGGTTTCGCGATTGTTCTCGATCCAATCATCGGCGATGGATTTGATGTTCCGATCGGAGCTGTCCTCCTTCATGCGCCCCTCCCAGCTTGACCAGGTAGCCAGCGGCCACGACACAGTCTCGGCAAGAGCCGCGATGGCGGGGTTTTCCTTCAGGAACTTCCGGTTGGCGGCGATCTTCCAGTTCCACGATCCCGTCGCCATCCGGCAGGGATCCTGACCGCCCGCGCAGCCTACCACGCCCGAAACCTCCTGCTTGCCGCTGCTGCTCACGCCCTCGGGCAGCGCATCATAGGGAATCGGGAGCCAAACCACGTCCTCGCCCGGCTTCAATCCTTCGGTCACAAAGGACGGGCTCCAAGTGTAGTAGAGAACTGAATCGCCCTGCCGGTAGCGCGCAAACACTTCGGCCATGAGCGGCTCGTACTTGGCGCGGATGGATTCAACCGTGTCGCCGAGACCGAACTCCTCGAGCTGATAATCCACCACATCGCCACAGCTCCACCCGGGATCGCAATTGATCAGGTTTGCCAGGCCATCTCCGTCCGAATCGAACAGCTTGGCCAGTTCGGGATCCTTCAGTTGCTCGAGGCTGGTGATATCGTATTTCTCCGACGTCGCCTTGTCGATCGTGTAGCCGTTGATGCCACCGCCCCCGATCGTGCCGTCGCCCACCAAGGCGACCCATTCTTCGACCTTCTCGACCTGCGGGGCGCGCTGGGGCATGTTGATGTCCGCGGTGATATCCATGTCGCCTTGTTTCGCCGCCTGCAGGAAGGCCGCGACGCCCACAGTCACCAGTTCGACATCATAGCCCAGATCCTCGATCATCGAGATCAGGATCTCGTCCTGCACGTAGTTCGCGCCCAAACTGTCGTTACGCGCGATGCGGACCGTCTTGCCCTCGCCCGGCAGATCTTGAGCCAGCGCCGGTATGGCCAACACGCCGATGGCCAATCCGGCCAGCAATTGTCTCTTCAGTTCCATGACGTTTTCCCTTACTCCTGTTGGATGGAAATTGCGGCGCGTCCTTTTATTGCGGCTGCGCCGCCGCTTTGCCCATGCGCGCGCGTGAGCGCTTTATCTGCCATGGGTTTTCTCGATCGCCTCTTCAGGCAGCGCTGGACGCGATCCTCGAAACATGCCGCCCAAGACCGCTCGAAGGCCGGGGCGCGCCGACATTTCCTCGCGGCGTTCGCGGTTCGCCATTGCCTGCGTCAGCCGATCGAGGATGATCGCCAGAAGGACGATGCCGATTCCCCCCACTGCGGCACGTCCGACGTCGAGCCGTCCCAGACCCTGTAGCACAACCAGTCCCAGGCCTTCGGCGCCAATCATCGCGACGATCACCGCCATGACCATCGCCATCAAAACGGTCTGGTTGAGCCCGCCCAAGATGGTCGGCAGCGCCTGGGGCAACTGCACCTCCCACAGCAGCTGGCGCTCGGTGGCGCCGAAGGCGACGCCGGCCTCAATGAGTTCGCGGTCCACCATCCGAATTCCCAGATTGGTGAAACGGATCAGCGGCGGGACCGCAACGACGACGACAGCCACCGCGCCTGGCACGGTGCCGACGCCGAACAGCATCACGACCGGGATCAGGTAAACGAAGCTCGGCGTGGTCTGCATCACGTCCAGCACCGGCCGCACGATGCGCCAGGCGGTATCGCTGCGCGCACAGAGGATGCCGGTCGGTATGCCGATCAGGACGCAGATCACGATCGCCGTGGCGATCAGCGCCAGCGTCGTCATCGACTCGGGCCAGACGCCGATCAACATCAGCAGGACGAGCGACAGCGCCGTGAAGATCGCGAGCCCCCGACCTGCGAGCCACCAGGCCAGTGCGGTGAAAACCACCAGGAAAAGCAATGGCGGCATCGCTAGAAGCCCATCCTGGATTAGCCTCAGAAGCCCCTCAATCGGCCATTTTATGACCAGGAATGCGGGCCGGAAATTGAACGCGATCCATTCCACGAATGTCTGAATCCAGCGATCCAGGGGAATGTAGTAGTTTTCGAGATTCAGCATCAGGCCACCGGCTCTTTGGTTTCGCTTTTCGGCGTCGCATCACCCGCGCCGGCGATGCCCGCCAAGAGTGCATCCTGCGGGATATGACCACAGAACCGCCCCGTATCGTCGATCACCGCGATCGGCCGCCCCGAGCGGGCGCGTCGGGCGATTTCTATCAGCTTGTCTTCGAGGTTCACGGTCATGAAATCCATCGACGGCCCCCCCTCCTTTCGCCAGCTTTCGACCCGGCCTTTCTTGTCCAGTCGGAATCCGTCGCGCTCATCCGTGCGCATGATCGACTGCGCGTCGAAAAGGCGCGCACGATCCACTCCGCGCGTGAAGCCTGCCACGTATTCGCTCCTGGGATCTTCCACGATCTCCTGTGGGGCGCCTTCGCGAATCAGAGCGCCGTCGGCCATGATGGCGATGCGCGTGCCAAGCCGAAGCGCCTCTTGGAAATCGTGGGTGATGAACAGCACGGTTTTGTGCAGTCGGGTTTGAAGGCGCAGCAGTTCATCCTGCATTTCGCTGCGGATGAGCGGATCGAGCGCACTGAAGGCCTCATCCATGATCAGCACGTCCGCCTCGGTCGCCAATGCGCGGGCAAGGCCGACCCGCTGACGCATCCCGCCGCTCAGCGAGGCCGGAAGATGCGAACCCCATGCCGACAGGCCGACGACCTCAAGCATCTCTTCGGCCTTGCGCTGGCGCTCTCTCTCGGACATCCCGCGCAGCTTCAGCCCGAAACCGACGTTCTCGATCACGGTCTTGTTGGGCAGAAGCCCGAAGTTCTGGAACACCATCGAGATGCGATGCCGGCGGATCTCGCGCATTTGGTCGGGACTGCAACAGGTGATGTCCTCGCCATCCAGAAGGATTTGACCTCCGTCCGGCTCCAGTATGCGGTTGACGCAGCGCGCGAGCGTAGACTTGCCCGATCCCGAAAGCCCCATGATGACCGAGATCGACCCTTTGGGGACGTTGAGCGATACATTGTCCACGCCCAGAACGCTCCCCGTTTCGGCCAGGAGCGTTTCTTTTGTCGCGCCTTCTCTCAGGCGACGTAACGAGTCTTCGGGATGTTTCCCGAAAATCTTGAAGAGATTGCGGATTTCAATCCTGTCCGTCACGATTTCAGACGCCTTTCTCTTGATGTCGGCATGGTGCGAAGCGAGATGCTTCCTCTATCGCGGCCGTATGGTAAAGCGATTGATACGCACGCCGTCACTTCTGTCTTCCTATGAAACGTAGGAGTCAGAACGCAAAAGCTTCGGCGGTTTACATCATAGCAACGAGCCGCCCCGATGATACCAATCATACATCAACAGGATCCGAGGAGTCGCCCCCATGTTCCACTCGGCCCGATGTCCCGCACTGATCGTCGTGGACATGCAAAACGATTTCGTGCGCAGAGGCGCCCCGATGGAGGTCCCCTCAAGCCGTGACATCGTGGTAAGGTTACAGGCCCTGATCTCCGCGTTTCGCGCGCGGAGTCTGCCAGTGGTCTTCACGCGCTATGTCGCCGCCCCCGACTATCGCCACCTTCAGACGCGCCTGCCCTGGCTCGAATTGATCGAACCGCCAGTAAGCGCTTGCCTGCCGGGCCATATGCGCGGCTATGCCGATGTGGACCAGGATCGCGACGCCGCGGCCATGATTGACGAACTCGCGCCGGAGCCGCGGGACATCGTGATCGACAAGATATTCTACAGCGCCTTTTTCAAAACCAATCTGCATCAGCAGCTGCAATCGCTGGGGGTGGACGCATTGGCCGTGACGGGAACGCTGACCGAGATGTGCGTCGAAGATACCGCGCGCCACGCGGTGCATCACGGTTACCCGACCGCCATGGTTCGCGATGCAGTGGCGTCGAATTCCCCCACTCGTCACGACGCCGCGCTGGACGCCTTCGCCGGGAATTACGGCTGGGTCATGGATGCGTCCGAAATCGAGGCTCGGCTCATGGCACCCCTGACCAAGGAAACGGACGGTTGACCTCGCGCGCCGAACGGTTCAATCCTCTTGCGACTCGTCCCCGAAAGCCGATGACCCAGCGTACCGCAGATGATGCCGGAAAATTCCGCAAGGTGTCGGAGATCGCCCGGCTGATTTACGAAGGCCGCGATCTGCACGACGCGCTGCACCGGCTGACCGAAGGGGTGTGCATGCATTCCGCGTGGACGAACAGCAGCATTCAGGCGCTCGACATTCGCCGCCAGGTGTCGCGGCCGATCGTGCGCTACGATCCCAACAGGCCCGACACCGCAGTGGATATCCTGGAATGGGACGCCGCCGGAAGCCCTCTCGGCCGGATCGTGGAAACCGGCCAGCCTCTGATCCTGCGCGACGCCTCCGAGCAGGATGACTATCCCGGCTTTCGCGAAGACGCTCGGCGGCGGGGGTATCGCACGGTGGTGATGATACCGCTGCGCTTTGCCGACGAGGAAGGCCGGCCCATTGTCTTTACCGTCATCTCGGACGAGGTACAGGAGGTGGATGACGCCGAAATGGGATTTCTGCGCTGCCTCGTCGATCTGGCCGATATCGCCGTACGTCGGATGCAGATTCTCGAGCGCGAAAGCAGGGAGACGCAAAACCTGCGCAACATCCTTGTCAATCTGACGACCGCACTGGCGACGACGCTGGACGCGGATCGTGCCGACGATCTCTTCAGGGCGCTGTCGCACCTGTTCCCGAGCGGGTGGTTTGCTGTCGATCTCACCTCTGGCCAGGCTCTTTTCGACCCGTCCAGACCGCCGCCAGGCCTGGACGACACGATATCCGCTCTTCCCGAAAGTCTGATCGGCTATTGCCTGCAGAACGATGGCACGGGGGCGGGAAGGAATGTGCGCATCAGCCTTGACGGGATCACGACACACAGCGCGCGCATGAAAAGCCTGACCATTGACAACACGCCAGTCGGCGCGCTCTTTCTTCTCGTTGAAGGCGATCTGTCTCCGCATGAAGAGATCGCCGCGCAAGCCGGACAGTTCGCGCTGTCCACGCTGATCCTGCGCGGATATCTCGCGTTCAGGTTGCGGGGCCATTCCGCGCAGCGCCTCATGAAGCGGCTCTTCGCCGGCGAGGACGCCTCCTTGACGGAATTGCAAGAAGAGGCCGCCATCCTGGATTTTCCGATGAACGTGGAAATGCGGCTTTTGGCCATTTCGACACCGGAGCATCGGCGCCCGACGGACAGCGCCCATTCGCTTGTCCTGCGAAAGGCGCAACAGCAGTTCGGCCAAGCGATTTCATGTGTGATCGATGGAACGATCTTCATTCTGCTGCATGACGGCGACATGCTGGACGAAACGACCGGGCGCGACGCCTTTTTGCAGGCGATCCGAACGGTTCTGTCCGGCCGTCCCTTGATCGTGCAATCGCAACCGATCACGGCACCCGGCCAGATCGCCGCCGCTTACGATCTGTGCCGGCGTAATCTCCAGGTAGCCGAATCGATGCGCGCCGAGGGTTGGATTGCAAGGCGGCGTCTCGGCGCCGTGCCCGCGTTCATGGCCTCGATCGGTGACACCGTGGCACAGGAATTTCTAGCCGAGACCATTGCGCCCATTGCCGAGGGAGGATCGTCCAAGGGACGCACCGCAATCGAGACGCTATCGGCATTTCTCGCTTCCGGTCGCCGCCAGCAGGAAACCGCCGACACGCTGGAAATCCACGTCTCGACCCTGCGCTACCGGTTGGAACGGCTGTCAGAACGGCACGGGTTGGATCTGACCGATCCCGACCAATGCTTCGAACTGGAATTGGCCCTGCGGCTCTACCAGTTGCGGAATTCCTATCAAACCTAGCAAAAAAAGTGGAGTTCATGATCGTCTTCCCCCGACGATGCGAACGACGCTCCGGTTTATCGTTTCGCCACGCCCCCAACGGCACGAAAGTAAAGGCGCGCGAACATGGCGGATTGCGACAGACTGGAAAAGACGGCGCTGACCTCGGCGCTTCGTGACGCCTTCGGGGCGTTCGCTACGGGGGTCACGGTGGTCACAACGCTCGCGCAGGATGGCCGACCGGTCGGGTTTACCGCCAATTCCTTTACCTCGGTCTCGCTCGACCCGCCGCTTCTGCTGATCTGCATTGGCAAGACGTCGTCCAACCTGGCGACCTTCCGCACGGCCGAGAGTTTCGCGGTCAACATCCTCGCCGATGGGCAGGACGCGATCGCCGGTCGGTTCGCCGCGCCGCTGGACGATCGCTTCAAGGATACCGCCTGGACGTCCGGCCGCCAGGGCGCCCCGCTTCTGCCGGACGTGGCGGCCTGGTTCGATTGCCGGGTTCACGAAGTTATCGACGCGGGCGATCACGTCGTCCTGATCGGCCGTATCGACGCCTTCGAGCGCAGCACGCGAACACCGATGATCTATCTGCAGGGCCAATATCTCAGCCCGCCCCGCACCGGTAACGCCGCGCGGAACGGGGGCGGTGCGATCCGCGCCGGGTGCATCCTCGGCGCCGGCGAACGCGTTCTGATGCAGCGTGAGGGCGGAGGCTGGGGCCTGCCGATGAGCACACCTTCCACAAGCTTGCGCGCTGCGCGCGCAAACATGGAGGAACAGCTTGCCGGACTGGGCCTCGGCGTGGAATGGAACGTGCTCTATTCATTATTCGACGATCCCGACGACGCGGGCACCTGGGTGTTCTTCCACGGCCGAATCGAGCCGTCGGACACGCTGCCGGAAGATATGCGGCTTTTCGATCTTGATGCACTTCCGCTCGACCAGGTCGCCGCCCGCCCGGTGCGCGCGATGCTGCGTCGCTATGCCCTGGAGTGCCGCGCCGAGGCGTTCGGGCTCTATGTCGATGCGGCGCGCCATATCGGTCATGTCGCCCGGTTTGCGGGCGCGCCGACTCAATGGGATGCGACACTCAACAACGGAGAGAAAGTGCAATGATGCAATTCGATGCCGAATCGCTCAAGGGACAACGCCTACCGCTGTTCATCGGCAATCGGTTCGTCGCCTCCAGGGGCGGGACGATTCCCAGCTTCGATCCGGCGACCGGGCTGGAATGGTCCGCCATTGCCGACGCCGCCCCCGAGGAGGTGGATCAGGCCGTGCAGACCGCGCGCGCGGCGCTGTCGGACCCTGAGTGGCGGGACCTGTCCCAAAGCAATCGCGGCCTGCTCCTGGGCCGGCTGGCCGATCTCGTGGAACGCGATTGCGAACGCCTGGCGCGGCTCGAGGTTCAGGACAACGGGAAACTCCTGCGCGAGATGCGCGCGCTGACCCAGGCCGTAGCAGTGGGATTGCGCTATTTTGCCGGCATGGCCGACAAGATCGAGGGCGCCACGATCCCGGTCAACAAGCCCGACATGCTGAACTTTACCCTGCGCGAACCTATCGGCGTCGTGGCGGCCATCGTGCCCTGGAACTCGCCGTTGTTGTTGCTGAATCGGGCGATGGCCCCCTGCCTCGCCGTCGGCAACACGATGGTCGTGAAACCGTCGGAACATGCATCGGCCTCGATACTGGCGCTGGCCGAACTGGTGGAAGAAGCGGGTTTTCCGTCCGGCGTCTTCAACGTCGTGACGGGGCGCGGCGATACAGTGGGCGACGCCCTGGTGCGCCATCCCGGGGTGAACAAGGTGGATTTCACCGGCGGGCCGGCGA
This sequence comes from Roseovarius spongiae, assembly GCF_003651245.1. Taxonomy (GTDB): domain Bacteria; phylum Pseudomonadota; class Alphaproteobacteria; order Rhodobacterales; family Rhodobacteraceae; genus Roseovarius; species Roseovarius spongiae. The sequence goes on along the minus strand of NZ_RAPE01000006.1, from coordinate 6,608 downwards.
CAGGACGGCTCATCGCTGCCGGCGCCGCGCAGAATCTTACCCAGACGGCGCTGGAACTTGGGGGCAAATCACCGCACATCGTTTGCGAGGACGCTGATCTGGATCGCGCCGTGAATGGTGTGGTTTCGGGCATATTCGCGGCCGGGGGGCAGACCTGCGTCGCGGGCTCGCGGTGTCTCGTGCATGATAGCATCTACGACGAGGTCGTCGAGCGCCTTGCCGCCCGCGCCGGGGATATCCGCATCGGCGCCCCAACCGCGGACGACACGCAGCTTGGCCCGCTGGCGCTCTGGGATCAGGTCGAAAAGGTCGGTCGTTTCGTCGAAGGGGCCAAGACCGAAGGCGCGCGGCTGGTATCCGGGGGCGGTCGACCCGAAGGGCTGGGCGATGGCTGGTTCGTCCAACCCACTGTTTTTGCCGATGTGACCAACGACATGACGCTGGCGCGCGACGAAGTGTTCGGCCCGGTGCTGGCGGTGATGCGCTATTCGGACGACGAAGAGATGATCGCGATGGCCAACGATACGCGCTTTGGTCTCGCTGCCGGAATATGGACCGACGACATCAACCGCGCACTGCGCTTCATGCGCAGGATCGAGGCAGGAATGGTCTGGATCAACACCTATCGCAGCCCGTCGATCATGTCGCCCTCGGGCGGCTTCAAGGAGTCGGGCTACGGCAAGCACAACGGATTTGCCGCGATCGCCGAATACAGCCGGATCAAGACCGTATCCATCGACTACTCGGGTCAGACGCAGGACGCCTTCGTCATGCGCGTGCAGAAATGAGTTTTCAATACAAGACTGGGAGAAAGAGATGAAGTTTTCCGTTGTCGTCAACATGGGCCGTCTCGATGGGTCGCAAGGGATTAAAGAGATCGCCGCAGAGGCGCTCGAACTGGTACAGATCGCCGATCAGGGCGGGTTCGATGCCGCCTGGACGGCCGAGCATCACACCATCGAACTGACCGTCTCGCCCAATCCTTTCCAGCTCCTAGCATATTGGGGCGCGCAAACGCGCCGCATCCGCCTCGGCACCGGCGTCGTCGCCGCGCCCTACTGGAATCCCATCCGGCTGGCAGGTGAAGCGGCGCTTTGCGACATTCTGACGGGCGGGCGGCTTGAACTGGGTCTTGGGCGCGGGGCCTATCAGTACGAGTTCGACCGCATGGCCGGCGGCATGGATCAGCGCGAGGGCGGTCGCCATCTGCGCGAGATCATTCCGGCAGTTCAGGCGCTCTGGAGCGGAGATTACGCGCATGACGGCGAGCTCTGGCAATTTCCCGAAACTGCCTGCGTGCCGCGCCCGTTGCAGAAATTCCCGCCGATGTGGGTGGCCGCGCGGGACGAGAACACCTTCCGCTTCGCAGTCGAGAACGGCTGCAACGTGATGTCGACCGCGCTGCGCAAACCCTTCGGGGAAGTGGAAGACCTGCAACGCAAGTTCAACGAGGCCACGGCCAACCTTCCGGCCGGGAAGCGCCCGGAACATGCCACGATGCGCCTTGCCTGCGTCTATGAAGATGACGCCGGGCGCGAAGCCGCCGTCAACGGCGCGATCAATTTCGGCCGCAACTTCGAAAATCTCTTCAAGGGCATCGGCGAGGTCCGCCATGGTTATCCCGAACCCGTGGATTTCGAAATTGTCGCCAACCGCGACGAGTACCGGCCCGAGGCGCTGTGCGAGAACATGCTGTTCGGCACGCCGGAAGAGATCATCGCCAAGATCGAGCGGTATCGCGAGGCCGGGGTCGATCACCTGTTGATCGGCGCGACATTCTTCATGCCTCACAAGGTCGCCAGACGGTCGCTGGAACTGTTCTGCGACAAGGTGCTGCCGCATTTCCGCGGCGAAGACGCCGGCCACGCGCAGCATGAGGCGGCCCCCGTCGCCGTCGGTTCGGGCGCGTAGCGGGCATGCCGCAGCATGTGAACCGGCAGGGGCATACCCTGCATTATCTTGACGAGGGATCCGGGCCGCCGGTCATCCTGGTACATGGCGTCGGCTCTAACCTGCATGGTTGGGACGAAGTGCTGGCGCACCTGCCCGCGACGCGCCGCCATCTGCGGCCCGACCTGCGCGGACATGGCAGGTCCGAGCGCGTGTCGGGCCCCTACACGCTTGCCGGCATGGCCGCCGACATCGTCGACCTGGCGGATCATCTGGACCTGAACCGATTCGCGTTGGCGGGCTTTTCGCTGGGCGGGCTGATTGCACAACGGATCGCGCTGGATCATCCTGGGCGGCTGAGCGCACTGGCGCTTCTTTCGACGATTGCAGGGCGCAACGCCGATGAGCGCGAGCGGGTTCTGGCTCGGCGCGACATCCTGGCGCGCGAGGGTCCGCTCACTCATCTGGCCAATGCGGTGGATCGCTGGTTCACGCCGGAATTCGTTGCCGCCAATCCGGGCATCATCGCCGCGCGGCGCAAAGCCGCGATGCGGAACGACCCTGCCTGCTACATGGCCGCCTACAACGTGCTGGCCGAAAACGACCTCGGTGAACAGATCAGGCGAATCGCGGCGCCGACGCTGATCATGACGGGCGAACATGACATCGGATCGAACGCGCGCATGGCGCGGTTCATGCATGAACGGATCGAAGGGTCAGAACTGCACATCCTTTCGGGCCTGAAACATTCGATCCTGCTGGAAGCCCCCGGGTTGGTGGCGCGTCATCTATCTGATTTTCTCGAAGCGGCCCAAGCGAAGGAGCTGAAATGAAACCCGAAATCCGCAAATTTGTCACCCATGTCGAAGATGTGCTGGTCGAAGGCGGCAAGCCCGCCGATCCGCCGCTACGCATCGCCGCACTAGCGACCGTGCTGCGCAACCCATGGGCGGGGCGCGGCTTTGTAGAGGATCTGCGCCCGGAAATCCACGCCCTGGCTCCCGCGCTTGGCGCCGAGATGGTCAAACGCTTGATGCCGCTGGCCGACGGGGTCCCGGCAGAGGCGTTCGGCAAGACCGCAATCGTCGGGGTCAACGGAGAGATCGAGCACGGATCTGCCCTGATCCATACGCTGCGTTTCGGAAATTACCTGCGCGACGCAGTCAGCAGCTCGGAGTTCATTCCATTTACGAACAAGCGTGGCGGACCCGGAAACTCGATCACCTTTCCGCTCAGGCATATCACGAAAGGAGGTGCGCGCTCGCATTTCCTGACCGTGGAATTCTCCATTCCCGATGCGCCTGCGCCCGATGAAATCATCATCGCGATCGGGATCGCCACCGGCGGGCGCCCGCACGCCCGGATCGGCGACCGATACAGTGATATGGAAGAGATGAAGCACGACCAAACCGTGCGCCCCGCCCCTTCGTGAAACCAGAAAGGGCTAAAACTGGCCGGTTTTTACTCCGCCGTTGACAACTATCCCTTCATACGGATCGAGAATTACTCACTCCGCCCCGGGGCGGGCGGCAGGGGCCGCACGCGTGACGGGCACGGGTTCGAACACGGTTACCGGATGCTCGAGGGCGGTGTGCTGTTCTCGACCTATACAGACCGCTTCAACATCCAGCCGCGTGGGCTGGCAGGCGGCGAGCCGGGCGCGTCATGCTCGATCCGTATCGAGAGCGACGGGAGGGAAATCGCACTCACCTCGCGGGCCAGCCGCAGCCTTAAGAAGGCGTCGAGGCGGGTCGGGCCGTATGAAGACCCCGCCCCCGAAGGCACGCAGCCGCGGATCGGTGTCATCGCGCTGCTTGAGAGTTTCGAGACCAGGCGCAGGGAGCTGGACGTTTCGGGCTCGGAAATCCTCGACCTGCTGGCCTGGGTCCAGATGATCCTCGTCACCCCTCACCTGTTCGAGCAAAGGCCGGAGATGGCAGACCTTCTGCTGTCGCGCGAACGGGCCTGAGCGTTCACGTCCCCGAACTCTGCGCCGACCTGGCCGGCGCAGGGCTCCGAGACGACCAGATCGACATCCGGCAGATTGACATGGCCGATGTCGACGCCAACCAGGCCGGTGCGCGGCGTCCGCGCACTTGCCAGCTGATCGATGACCTGCGTCATCCATGAAAGAGCGGTCAGTTCCGGCGCGAAGGTCGGCGTCAGGTTTTCGGTGGGGGTCATGTTCCTGTCTCCTTTTTTGAGGTCGGGTACGGTAAGCGTCTGCGCATGCTCGCGCCCAGCACCCGGGCGAACGTGATCTCCGCGGTCGGGTTGCTTGCCCGGTCGCGCGAATGGGCCGCGGGTCGCGGGGTCGAAATATCGCCTCTCCCGTCCGAGGACCTGTTCACAGGGTTCCTGCACTACCTCGGGGAGAAGCGCGCTGTCGGTTTCGGGACCGCGCGCGACTATCTCGAGAGCGCGCGGATGTTTTTCCTGCGCGCCGGGCTGTTCGACGAGGCGAGCCACGCCGCCCTCGCAGACCTGATCGCAGCCCTTGCCGAGGAAGCGGCGGAGAGCGATCCCGGGAAATGGGCCCGGCTCAGAGAGTTTCGCACGGCCTTTTCGCTCGCGGATCTCCTCAAGCTCGCACTGGCCTGCTCAGCAGAGGCGAAGACCCTCGCCGGCGACTCGGTCAAGGCGGCGAAGCTCAGGCAGAAGGCAATGATCTACGCGCTGCTGGTCAATACCGGCGACCGGCAGGGGGATCTGCGGTTCTATCGCATCGGCATCGATCTTGTCCGCGACGCGGCTGGCGACTGGCGCCACGGCATCCGGCAGGGCAAGACCGGCAAGGCCAAGGAGGTCGATGCGCTCTGGCCCGGCGCCTCCGCGCTGATCGACCGCCACATTCTCGGGGATCGGCCGGAGTGGCGGCTACCCGGTCGGCTCGCCGAAATCGAGGGGATGAACCTGCTGACGCTGTCCGATCACGTCGTCGGCAAGGGTTACATCAATCGACGCCTGGCGGCGGATTTCGACATCCATGGCCACCTGGTGCGTACGCTCATCGCCGATCTCATTCGCCGCACCCGTCCCGAGGCGCTCTGGGCGCTGCAAGCGATGCTCGGCCATACCGACCGGCATACCCAAAAGGTCTATCGCTCGGAGTTCGACGAAAGCAAAGCCGTCCGGGAATTCGATGCGCTTGTCGGCCAGCTCAGCGCGCCGCAATCGTGAGGCCGGGCCAGATCGTGACCGGATCGCCGGAATTGCCGTTCGTCGTGCTCGGTGACGAGATCCTGGTCGCCAACGTTACGTCCCGTGGCACTCCGTTCATGATGCGGCGCCCATTGCCGACACACTGCGCATAGCCGGCTGAGCATACGGAGGGGCAAGGTCGACCGCCTCCGGTTTTCTGCCTCACGCACGAGAATATCCGGTTCCGGACGCCACTCCCGCGTCTTCCAGCCCCTCGCGATCCGGCAGGTCGCGCAGGCTTTCGAGGCCGAAGGCGAGCAGGAACCGCTCGGTCGTCACGAAGGTGTAGGGCGCGCCGCGGCGGGGGGCGCGGGGGCCGGTGGCGATGAGGCCGCGGGCATGCAGACGGCCGATCAGGTCGCGCCCGACCTCGCGCCCGAAGATGTCCTTCAGCCCGTCGCGGGTGATCGGCTGGCGATAGGCGATCGCGGCGAGCACCGCGATGTCGTATTCGCGAAGATCGAGCGCCTGGTCGCCGACATCCGCGGCTGCCCGGATCGCCGGCGCGTGGGCCGCGCGGGTGCGCAGCATCCAGCCGCCCGCCACCCGCGCCACCTCGAAGGCGCGCCCTTCGAGATCGGCGGCGAGGTCCTCGACCAGCAGGTCGACCGACGCCCCCTGCCCCACCACGCGGGCCAGGTCCTCGCGCGGCACAGGCGTGGCGCTGGCGAACAGAACCGCCTCGACCCTGTGCATCCATTCCCGCCAGCGCAGCTCGGGCGGCAGGTTGGCCAGTTCGCGGTCCAGCTCGGGCTCGGCTCGGGTCTTCGCCACGCTCACACCCCGTAGAGCCGGAACGTGTCGCGCCCGGTCAGTTCGCGCACCGCGCCGAGGTCCACCAGCCGGTCGCAGAGCCGGCGCGCCGCCCGGTCCGGCAGGAGCAGCGCCGCGGGCGCCGCCGCGTCGCGGGTCAGGAATATCTCGACTGCCGCCGCGGCGCCTTTCGCGCGCAACTTCGGCGCCACCGCGTTCAGCCGCGCCACGCGCCGCGCCAGATCCGCGGCAAGGCGCAGGGCCTCGGTCGCCGCGTGCGTCGCCGCGCGGTGGCAGGCGACCCTGAGATCATCGCCCCGCTTGCGCAGATCGGCGCGCTTCAGACCATTGACGAGCAGCGGCGCCGGACCGGCCCAGCCCAGGGCCTGCGCCAGCGCCGCATCGGCGAGGATGAGACCGGCCGCCTCGGCGCGCGGGCGCTCCGCCAGAACCGTCTCGAGCACCAAAGAGGCGCGGGCGACGGGCGCCTCCGCGCCCCCCGCGTCGAGCCAGGTCGCGATCCGCCGCTCGTCCTCGCCGGGCAGGGCCCGGGCCAGGGCCCCGGGCGACGCCGGCCGCTCCACCGCGCGGCGCCAGGACAGGTAGATCTCGCCGGCCGGGCCGGGCAGGTCCCCGGGCCTCAGCAGGTGCGCCGCGTCGCGCAATTCCCCCGCCCGTTCGGGGCGCCCCGCGAAGGCCGCGCACGCCGCGGCGGCGCGCAGCGCCAGGCGGTCCCGCAGCAGCGCCCCGGGCGTCGTTTCCGC
>NZ_RAPE01000005.1 GCF_003651245.1 Roseovarius spongiae | reverse complement strand
GAGATTTCGGATCACCAATGCTGTCCAGCGTTCGCAGAAGATCTCCGCAGCTTTGGCGATGGGACAGAATTGAGCATACCCCTTCGTCATCCCGGCCTCCTCTTACATCCACATCATATCCTGATGGCCACTCCGCGAATACTCCAGATTATGCAGTATCCCTCATCGGTCCTGATTGGCACAATCGATCAAGGCCACGGACAGGAGGCGGCCATGACCAGCGCATTGACACCCGAAGCACAGATGTGGGGACAGCCGGGCAAATCCTATGACGGGATTTCATTCGGCCTGTCCGACACCATTTCCCACGCGGTCCAGGCCCTCTGGCCGCGTCCCGGCGAACGCATTCTCGATATCGGGACAGGCACCGGCTGGGCCGCGCGGCTTGCGGCCTGGCGCGGGGCGAACGTCACCGGAGTGGATATCGCCCCCGGCATGCTGGAAGCAGCTGATGTCCTGTCAGCGAGGGTTGAGCCGCGCCCCGCGTTCCGGCGGGCGGCGGCCGAAGACCTGCCGTTTGAAGAGGCAAGCTTCGACGGAGTGGTCTCGACCTACGGCGTCATCTTCTCGAGCAAACCGGTCGAGGCAGCGGCGGAGATGGCCCGTGTGCTTCGGCCCGGCGGCCGTCTGGCGCTTGCAACATGGGCTGACGATCCCGGGGGCTACATCGCGCGATTTTTTGATCTGATCGGTGAATGGTCTGACGCGCCTCCGCCACCCGCCTCGCCTTTCGATTGGGGGCGTTCAAGCTGGTTGCAAGAGGTCGTGGGAACCCATTTCAAGATCGACGTCCGAGAACAGGTCACGACATTCTATGCGCCGGATGAAGCAACGGTCTGGGAGGAATACGTCAACGGCTTCGGGCCCGTTGCGGCCACATACGCCGCCCTGGACCAAAACCGGCGAGAAGCTTTCAGAGCCGCGTTCGAGGAATTTCATCGATCATATGCGGCAGGGTTGGGATTGATCATACCTCGGCGGGCTCTCGTCGTTCGCGGCTTCCGGTTGTAGGCGGCGAAGATCCAAAGCGCACGCCCACACACTCTGTAGTATGTCGCGTAGTCGTGCGCGCTCTGCATTTAATCATTGGAGAAAATCGCCAGTGCTGGCCCAATAGTTTGCGCACTGTTCGCCCAAAGACTTGCGCGATTTGCCTATAATATTGCGCGCCCGGCGTGCCGCTTCGTGTCGGCGACCATCCTGTATCTTGATAAGCAAAATCCGGACAGCAATCCATTGCTCAGAAACGCCGAAAGCCGCCAAGGCATCCCCTGGCGGCTTTCAAATAGGGCGCGACTGGATCGATCAGGTTGTCGGAAACGCAATCATCCGGGCAATTTCACCGGTTCGGATCAGATGCCCACGGGATGATGTCCCTACCGGCTGCGACCCGACCGAGGAGATCCCGCGATCTGCGAGGGATGCGAGCAGCTTTCGGGAGGTAGTTTTGCCTTCCTTCGCAAGGTCCGAGACCACCTGGAATTCCTGGCGGAACCGGGAGAGCGCTTCCTCAGTAATCTGCCAGACGTTGAAAGAACCCCGCTTTCCTCTGGTTGCTTGAAGCAAACCCTGCTCGCACCACCCGGTGACGCATTCGGGCTTCCACCCGGAAAATCCCGCAACCTCTCCGGCAGTCCATGCACGCGCGCCGCCATGATCTTGAAGAACGCGGTCGATCTCCGCCGCGTCAAAGAGCGCGTTGCCGAGGCCGTCACCCTCAGGGAACGTCACCGCTCGAAGTTTCTGGTCGGCTATGAGGCGGTAGATCTTCAGAATCCCGGTCCGATCAGTCGTCCTTCGCAGATTGACCTTGCGAAAGGCCACCAAACCATCTGCTCTGGCACTTTCGCCATGGGCCACCTGCCGGATTTCATCTACCGCAGCACAGATGTTCTCGAGGTCGTAGTCGCCATCGACGCAAGGGTGAGCCGACATCCTGCATCCAGCACCGAAGAACCTCGCCTCCTCCATGAGCTGGAATTGTTTTCGCGAAACACCGAGGATGCTGCGGACCTTTTCCTTGGTCCCGGATCGTGCTCGTAGCTCGTGGACCTCTTCGATATCTTGCATTCTGACAATCGTATGGAGGTGACCGGTGCCTGATCTTCCCTGCGAGCCAATCATCATTCCGCCTCGAACTGCCTCGACAACCCTCTCGCTCCGGATGCCCAGAATATCTCCAGCCTGAGCGGCGCTCACCCAATTCGAGCCATCTTTGTGACGATTGGTCTTGTATGCGTCACCGCACACTGTGCTGACAACAATGAGGCACCGGGACAGAAGTGCTTCAGCCAACGCACCTTTCTGCCTAAGAAGACTGCGATACCAGGCACCCAACCGCATGGCGGCCGTCATACCCTCCGCACCCGGACCATTCCATCTTTGCACGACGTGATCGTCGAATGCCGTTGGCCAATCGAGCAGGAGAGCTTCAACCGATCTTAGCCGGGTGCGCGCTTCTGCGACGGTCTTGGGATAGATCGACTTGCCTTCTTTCCCGGTTCGCGCCTTGGCCATGTTTGCGCTCAAAAACCACACCGTGCGGGCATTGTGCAAACCGTCGTCTGCACAAAGCTCAACACCCGCAAGTTTGGCGGATCGCCCCGCTATCATCCTTGAGAATTCGGTCTCGAGAGAGCTGGCTGGCACAGCCATCGCATCGCCATAGGAGGCTCCGCATAGGCAGCCCGCATACCCATCACCAAGCAGGGTCAGAGGGCCCCCACAGCCGGGGCATTCATCGATCAGCTGACAGCCGTGCTCGGCGCATGCCGAAACCATAGCGTGTCGCCACTCTTTCCGGCGAGGTTGACTGGCGGCGATACATGACGGGCAAACCGGGTCGCGATGCATTCGATGGAACGACCAGTCGAGCGCAGGGTCTTTTGACTGGGCGGACGGCAGGATCGGCTCCAGCGTCGCCAAGTCAATATCGAGATCCTCGGCCAGTCGCTCAGCCTCCTCGATCATCGCGCGCCCGTAGGACTGCCCGAGCATGGTCAGGAAACCACCTGCTTCAGGGAAGCCTTCCGCGTCCGACCGCCGCTTGATGTAGCCGAGAAGGCTTTCGTGTGTCTCAGGTGTCATGCTGCAAGCGCTCCTTCTTCCGTAGCGCGGAACGCTTCGAGTTCGAGCGATGAATTCGGATCGGGTAGCTGCAATCCCGCGTCCCGCATGACCTTCGCATAAGATCGAAGAAGAACGTCATCCTGCGGGGGATCAGTGTTGAAGATCGGCGCAAGGCGAGAGAGGCCCTGAAGCCGTATGTCGGCAGCCTTCCCCATGTCCGACATATCCAAGACACCGTCTCGCGCAGTGGATCGAACGGCGACCTCAAGCAGTTCGATTACCATCCCGACACGACCTCCGGAGGTCGCGAAGAGGCGCCGGGACATGTCGATCCAGTCGAATTCGAGCGAGATGCCGCGCTCCCTGAGGTAGTCGAATATACTGTAGATCACTGTAGTGAATTCGTTGCGGTCATCAGGGTTGGTCCAGCGATAAGGATGGAGCTCGATCGTTGCCATCGACCGCGCTGCAAATTGCTCGTTCTCGTCGATGAGGCGCTGCGCTTTTGGCAGACCCATCAGGATGAGGATCACGCCCGACCGATCGATGATGGTCTTGAAATGATCCGCCGCAGCGCGTCGTGTGAGGTTTGCGCCCGGCTCGGCGCAATGGCTGCACTCGTCGAGAGCCACGATCCGAATATCGCGCTGTTCGAGCAGATCATACATCCTGTCCTGCAATAGTGAGAGCTTAGAATTCGCCCCGACACGCCCCATAGTGCGAATGACGGACGCATAGAGCTCTGAGTCATTCGGTTTGGGTGATATCACACCGTAGAGGAAATCTGGTGAAGGGAGAATGTACCCTGGTCCAGATCTGTCCTTCGACACTTGGCTTTTTACAGCTGACATGAGGTCGGACTTACCGACGCGGGTGGGCCCAAGAAACGGAATGCAGGTGCCGTCCGAACCTGCCAGCTCGATTGCCTCGAGCATCTGGTTCAGTGCCCTATCGTAGCGCGCGTGTGAGATCCGCAGATCCCTCAGGGAAACATTATTCACAGTCGATTATCCTCGTTGTAAAATACGGTTGCGTCGCTCAGGGGCGAATACCGGCATTGTGGGGCGGGAGGCGATGTCCGGAGCTGCTGGGTTTCTCGACCGGTTGCTCCGCTGAGTGATCTCATCGTCGCGCCGCTTGCGCTGAGCGGCATGTCGCGCCTTGCCCCCATTGGAGGTAGCCTTGGAAGGCTTGTGGTGCTTGCCCGCCACCAAGGCTGCCAGAACCTCTTGCGCAGACAGGTAGTCATCGGAATCACGCCTATTCATAGCAATGATGCGGTCCCGCTCCGCCACGGAAATCGCAGGCATTTCGGGGTCCTTGCACGGGACATAAAATGTCTCTCCGGATTTCGGATGCGACATGATAATTTCCCGGATATCGGCCGGATTGATCCGAATATCGACCTCAAGTTTGCCTTTTGTATTTTGCTTGAGCATGCGGAGCTCAGGCGACGAATACTGAACATATCCCACTTCGATACCGTAGTTGTGCACAATTCTCTTTGCAGACTGGCAGTAAAACATCTGGGCGAGCGTCTGTTTGTTCGGCGGTTCTGGGACGTAGGCTTCAGTGCAAAGGCGACGCCAGCTCTCGATCGGGCTCTCTTTGCGCTTCAGCGGGGACTGCACCCGTCGGCGAGGAAGGGCGCCATAGACATCGTAGCGCCAGACCTGAACCTTCTGGATGAACTCGTCAAAAGTCCAACATGCCTCCGAGATGGCCCGATCGTAACGATCCTTGAAAGAAAGCTCCCGAGTTTGAGTCGCACCCTCGAGCTTTGTTACGAAGGTCTTGAGAGTTGACATGGCGCGCTCAACAAATGGCTTCTTTTCCGGATGTCCAGGGATGTTCTTTTGCAGCTCGATGGCAGTCGTCGACAGTAGGCGGTCGATGATTTCGCCCGAGTTCTCGGAGCCTTGGTCTGCTACGACAGTCAGGGGGTAGCCGGCAAAGTGCACACGATTCTTGATACCGAACCGATCGAAGAACTCCTCATCATTCCCCGTCATGGCCTCGAAGAGCGCGGTCGCAGTTGTCAAACCCGTTGGATTCTCAAGAGAAACTACGAGTCCGACAATGGAGCCCGTTGCTGCATCGACAACCAGCGTGACCCACGGCCTGATCAGTTTACCATCGTAGATCACGAAAATATCGGCCTGCGTGGAGTCGACCTCAAGCCTGTCATAGGCATGTTCGATTTTCTGAAAATTGCCAGCTTGGAGTAGGACCTTGCGCGCAACCTTCCTTCCCAGCCGTTTTTTCAAGACGTCAGAATGGGGAATGAAGTCGTCAAGTATTGACTCCACGGCCTTTCGGCCATGATTTCCTGGTTCTTGTTTCGGCCGCTCTTCCGAAAAACGCTTCAAATAATTGATCCGAGATTGCCAAGCCAGGTCAGTCATCGTCATACGGTCGGATGCGAGATAGGATTCCTCGAGAAGATCGAGGACGACATCCCGCAAAATATCGTCGTAGCGGATAGTGTAATTTCCGGATTGAGACCGTTTATCTACTAAGGCGAGATTGCCTTTCGCACAGAAGTCAGAGCGATACTTCTGGATCGTGCGAACGGCAGGGAGCTTTGAAGCCCGCGAAGCGAAGCGTTGGTCTTTCTGAAGCTCGAGCTCCATCTCATTTTTTATTTCAGCCCAGGTGAGGCCCAATTCCTGATAGCGGTCGACCAATTCAAGTATGCGCTTACGGAAGGCCGCTTCGGATGCTTCCTGGTCATCGAATACTCGATCGCGAAATATTGGCTCCTGCCCCTCGGAGACATTTCCCAGTCCGATCTGGCGATGATACTCCTCGAGAGTGATTTCTGTCTGCGCCCCGTTCAGATCGAGAATCACAGCGGGCTTTCCATGGACGCGACCGATAACGCGGTAAAGGGTATCGCCATCGCGAAGGTGGCGACCGTCATATGATTGGATCTTGTTCATAGCGGCAGAACCTGAAGGTGCGTTACGTCGCCATCCGTGCGAAAGAGATTGGTCCGGTCTGCGAAAGGAGCGATCGCGAGGTCTGTCGCGAGAAGGCCTTGGAAAAGGGCCGCATATACATTCTGTCTTGTCAGGCCAAAAGATCGCTGTGCAGTGCCGAACCTCAAATTGTCGGGAAGCTGAGTCTCAATCAATTTTCGCACGGACGGATCAAGCTGCCGGTCCGGCAGAGTCCGGAGAACTCGAAGATTGCGGTGAAGAGCCGGAGGGAACATCATCTCCGTCACGACAGAGAGCCGGTTTCCGAGCTCGGACATGGCTCGCCTGACAGCTTCGAACTCAGGATTGTCGCGCAGCCATCGGCTATGCTTGCCTTCCACGAAGACGTTCTTGCCGCTGGTCAGCTCAAATAGAAAATCTGGGGTGTAGATCCAGGGTCGGTAGCGTGTGCCGCGACACGCTTCCACGAGCGCAGCCTTGCTCGCATAGGCTTGACCGGTGTTGAGATCAAACGAGGCGGGCTGAGCAACGATGCGCCGCACTCTGGGGTCGACCTCTCCGGCAACCAGAATGATCGACTCACCAACGCTTTCGGTGTCGATGATACCAATGGCCTTACGGCAGGCTTGGCGGTTCACCTTCTTCTGCAAACCACGCTTGTAAATCGTTCGCGCAGGCTTGCCGTCGATAATGTTGTGTTCGAATAGCATCCTTTGGACCTCCGCTAATGGGATGTACCGGCAGGGTTCATCCGGCAGGTTATGGATCGTTGCCTTGCCTCATTCGTCGGCTCAGTCGAACTGGATCTGGTTCTCGAGGTTGACCACATCGCGACGCGCCAGCATCGCAAGCGCTGTGAGCATCTCGGGGTGGCTCTCCACGTCCAGCTGTCGCCCTCGTCAACGCCCGCACCGAGGCTGTCGGTGAAGTGCTGCTTCGCTCCCATCTTGAAGCTCTGCGCCCCGTTGGGCGGGAGCGGCAGGCGGAAATTGCCTTCATGTGTCGTAGGCATTTCGTACATTCCTATTTGAAGCTCGCTGTCGGCTGGCTCTCAACAACTGCAAGATTTCCCCCATCCTTGTGAGAAGATTGATGTTTTGCCGTTGGGCCCTAATCGAATCCGGCAGAAATCTTCTAAGCCTCTGTTTGGAATTGAGAAGATTCTGCCGGAAGGGCGGGAAAGCATGGTGAGGAAACCATCGATCCGCACCGATCACCGGCTTCCCTTGCCGTCCCGCGGCGGCAGCCGTCGGCCATCAGAACCCGGAAATCAAAGTAGTGGGTGCCCTTCTTGCCATTCGGTTTCTTCCACTCGAACGGCATCTGGTTCTCGAGACCCACAACACCGGGTCGCAGGATGATCATATGCGCGCCGCACGGTTCGGTGTGGCTCTCGATGCCTCTGGTCTCGCCTTTGTCGGGCCCGGAGGTGAATTGGCCGGTGGAATGATTGCGCCGGCCCTTGGCGATCGTGCGGCCCGACAAGGCCCGCTCGGGCATGGCGGGCGCGTTATTTGGCAAATTCCTCATGCTCATTTTCCTCTTGGCATGCCGGTACCGCTCGCCGGAATGCCCTCCGAGGCTGCCCAAAGGCGGCGATACCGATTTCTGGTTTGGTGTTGAGAGCACCTGGTGTCGCCAGGTGGCTCTGGATGCAGGCCTCACATTGAGCGGGCTTGCGAACTCTGATGGTCTATTCTGTGCCGATGACTATCATGGTTGATCTCCTCTTGATCTTTTCCTCGAAATTGGTCGCCGGGCTGTGGCGTAGTCGATTGTGAAGTTGGCTGATTGCCGGTTTCACGAAGAAAAAACTGCGCCTTGACCCATGTGATTTGCGGTTCAGCCTTCTCTTGGTGGCGATAAACTACCCATTCCGGAGGACACACCAACAGCTGATTTTTGCCAATTTTTATTTGCCTGAATCGTTACCGTGGAGATCAGAATGATCCCATACAAATCGAGCCAGCATCTAAGCATTTGATTATATGGGTAAAAACGACATTCTGCGCGTGACCCTCAAAATGCGGCCGACCAAACTCTTTTTCGCAGAATCGCTGAAAGCCCGGATTCGGCGCGATTTCCGGATTGCTGGCGCGACATTTTTATCACGCAACTCATGGATGCACGCTACGGGGTGCTTGTAGGGCGATAGTTTGAATCCCTGGCTATCCAGCACCCGGGATTCGCGATTAGGGGCGCTCGACGCTGGCTGGACGGCAGAAGAAGCGCTGGCAATCGCACTTCATGCCGCGCTTGCCTCAGACCCGTTTGAGAACGGGCTAAGGTTTGCGGTGACCCATTCCGGGGACAGTGACAGCATTGGTGCTATCGCTGGAAATCTCCTGGGCCTCATCTATCCCGAAGGGAAGATAGCTCACCTCTGGCGCAGAGCAGTCGAATGTGCCGATATCATTGATCGGCTGGCCCGGGATCTTGATGCAGTAAGTGGGTCGGGTTTCGATGCGGACCACATGGCGGCGTTCTATCCCGGGTGGTGGGTGGTCATCTTCCGGACTCCTCTGGTGGAGCTATTCCCCGGCAATCGTCACGAGATTATCCTGACATAGTTCCGGCTCACCGCGCCAGAGATACGCACAGGGTGTGTCTGGGTAATCCAGGCATGCGGCCCTGGGTGTTTCGATGCAGGGCGCGCCGGTCATCTTGTAGTGCCCGGTCAAAACCGGAGGTCCGTCCGGCGGATAAAGTGGCACGACGCCATTTTCAGGAAACGGCTCATCCGGCAACTCGTCGAGGTCCGTGACGGACAGGGCCGCCTCGCGCCAAGACCGCGCACCAGAGCGCCACCAAGCGATGCGCACATGGTCGCGTGGATATCCCTTGAAATCGTGGAAGCGGACTCCTGCGGGCAGCCTCATTTCGGGGCCATTGGTCAATGCCTTGACCGCCTTTGCGAAGGCGGTCTCTTCCGCCGCGATTTCCGCAAGATCTTCCACTGCGAGAACCCCATTCGGGCGACGTTTTTCTATTAGGTCAATCTCGGCCTGCCCCCAATACGCATGAACCAGGCGCAATCCATCCAGCTCGTGCCAAAGCGGCAGAGTCAGAAACCAGTCCGCCCATACTTGGGCCTGCGGTGTCGACACGCCAAATTGGCGGATAAAGCTGCGATGTTGGTCGGTGTTCTTTTCACTTCGTTCACGAAGCGGGGCGCCATCTTCGCCGAGAGTGTGGAAGAGTATCGCGTTCAATTCGTGATTGCCCATCACGGCGACCGCGTTCTGATCGTCGATCAGGTTGCGCACCAATGTCAGCACGGCTGCATCGTCGGACCTGTTCGCATTTTTCCCCGCGTCGATAAAATCTCCGAGAAACGCGATCGGCGCGTCATTGCCAAGCTGCTCGAGGGTGTTTTCCAGCCTTTTGATATCAGCGTGAATATCGGGAATTACGTTCCAAGCTCGTGACATGAATTTATCCAATTCTCATTTTCGTAGGCATTCCTGAGTCGGCCTTTCAGCCTTTTCGTTTCCGCCGAGATTTCACGCCCGTGCATCCACCTCGCCGCGCTGGAATGTCCGGTGAGGGCCGTTCCCAGAAGAAATAGCACAAATAGGCTGCCACCCTTTCGAGCACGGCTTCCAGAGAATTCAATCGTGCATCCTCGGTCCCACGACGCGCGTTGGCAAATCTCTATTTGCTGATTGTCCACGCTTGTGCGCCCGAACTCGCACTACTTTCCCGTTCAAATACCGCCTTTCATGTTCGACCACCCAATGCTCTGTCGGCGTGGCACGGCTTACAGCCTGTGCCTCCTGAAACCGAAGCCTTGCCTTTTGCTCAGTCATATGCCGCTCAGCTGCCGGTCCAATTCGAATGGTGACGTGAGACTTTAGCGTTTCAGTCATCCAAGTCTTACCAAATTTCCGTGCTGTTTTGGCCTGAGAGGTCGATAGGCTTGCAACTTCTTGCGACAGCAGATCATCTTCACGCGCGGCAAGAGCTGCGAAGAGCATAAAGCCAATTACCATCTCGTAGGTGAGATGACCTTTATGTTCATCGAAATATTCTCGCACCGAGACTTCACTGGCCAATAATCCAAGCCGCATTAGACCCGCAATTACGGTCCTTTGGGGTCGCCAATTGGCGCTATCAAAGTCAGGGCGGCCATCTTGTGTTTTCGATATCTCTATGACCAAGGGCGCGTCAAAGAACATCGTGTCAATCACCGCAGAGAAAAGACGCACGCTCAATTTGTCGGGAGAGCGATTATCAATGAGGAACCCTCGCTGATGCCGGTTGCTCAATTCTTCTTCACTCTGGGTCGTTATGCCTCGCTCAACACGATCTTCCCACAGTTTGCGGTCGTCGTATTCGATCCAAATAAGGTCACGCGGAAGGTCGACGTCACGGACATAGCCTTGAATGTCGCACTCTGGCCGGTCTTCCCATGGCATTCCTTGGACATCCATTCTCAGTGAATCGAGATAACTCGCAGCATTATGGTCAAGCAGATAGATTCTTGCCGAGGCGAGATCGCTAAGAACACTTTGCCAGTGCTGACGGATTTCCTCAGACAAGACTAACTGCCCATCGGGGCCACGCATATTCTCAGGCTGCTCGTTGTCGAGATAGTGACCAAACTTTAGGGCGATCGTCTTATATAGGATCATTGCGTTTTCTCAAAAAAAGGGCGAATGTGAGTTGGATTGACCTGCCACTTAACTTTCATCCAGCCGCGACATGAGCCCGGTTGGTGTTTACGCCGATTGGCGCAGGTTTAGCAATCGCCCGGCGCGCGGAGCTTTCATCTCGCGCAGTGGGACGGGCGATTGCGGTCGTTAGGGGCCGTGCATAGGCAGCCGGGGTCTGGTAGTCCAAAGCCGAATGCGGGCGTTCGGTGTTGTAGCCGGTGGCCCAGGCCGTGATCACGGCTCGGGCGTGAGCCAGATTGCGAAATATGGTCTCGTTGAGCAGTTCATCGCGCATGCGGCCATTGAAGCTTTCTACGAAACTGTCAACGGCAGAGTAAAACCCGACCAAAGGGCGGCGCAAAAGTAGGCCACTTTGTGATTGCGCGTTAAGGGCGCATAGAGCGCTGGCGGCCAGTCGACCGCGCTCCCTAAATAGCTGGCGGTTGACTGGCCGCCTTGGCCCGTAAGGGCCAAGTCATGGTTTGTCGATCAGGTGGTGGCTTTTCGCGCTTGGCTTTGGGCCAGGCGATAGCTTTGCGGGAGCGAGACCGGCAGAGGCCGGTCTGGCCAGCGAAAAGGGGCGGCCGGACTAAGCCGCTCCGCGGCATTGGCGTTCTTGGCTGATGGCGAGAACCGCCCGTAACGATGCGCATTTTGCGATCTTCCTGACCTGCCTGACGATTGAGGCCTTCTCAATCGATAGACAGGAGGCTTCCATGACCGAGGAGAGAGTAACACCGCTGCGCCAGCGGATGATCGAGGATATGAACATTCGGGGTTTGGCCGAGAAGACCCAGAAGGCCCATATCCGCAACGTGAAGCATTTCGCGGCGTTTCTCGGGCGGCCGCCAGACACGGCCACGCCGGAGGAATTGCGCTCGTATCAGCTCAAGATGACCGAGGACGGGGTGTCGGCCAGCACGTTCAATGTGCGTATTATCTCGCTTCGCTTCTTTTTCGGCGTCACCTGCGGGCGTGAGGAGATGAAACGGTATATGCAGTTCCACCGCAAGCCCCGCAAATTGCCCATCGTCCTCAGCGTCGAGGAGGTGGCCGATCTGTTGTCCGCGGTTCCCGGCCCAGGGCTCAAGTATCGGGCGGCCCTCGGCATCAGCTATGGCGCAGGGCTGCGCGCCTCGGAGGTATGCCATCTCAAGGTCACCGACATCGACAGCGATCGGATGCTGATCCATGTCGATGACGGCAAGGGCGGGCGAGATCGCAAGGCAATGCTGTCGCCCAATCTGCTTGCGCTGTTGCGCGACTATTGGCGCGAGTCCCGCCCGGAGGGCTGGCTGTTCCCCGGTAAGCCCAAGATCAACCCGCTTTCGCCGCGACAGTTGAACCGGGCGTTCACCTCGGCCAAGCACATGGCGGGTATAAAGAAGGCCGCGACGCTACACACGCTCCGCCACAGCTTCGCAACGCATCTGCTGGAGGCCAACACGGATGTCCGGGTCATCCAGGTTTTGCTCGGGCATGCCAAGCTGACCACGACGGCGCGCTATGCCCACGTGGCCACCAAGACGATCCGCAGCACGGCCAGTCCCTATGAGCAGATCAAGTTGCTGCAGGACGAGACCCTGCGTCGAGGGTTCGAATAACGCCCGGGGGCCGTGGCCCGGCCCACGCTGGAGATCGCTGACATCTTTCGTGCTCATGGCCCTGCATGGCGGCGGGCCAATGCAGGGCATGTCAGCCTTGCCCAGCTCAAGGTAGTGTCGGCGATCGAGGCCTGCCGGACCGAGGCGCTCGGCGGGCATGTGGCCGGGTGTGTCAAATGCGGCCACCAGCATATTGCCTATAATTCCTGCAAGAACCGGCATTGCCCCAAATGTCAGGGGCCAGCGGCGAGCGACTGGATGGAGGCGCGCGCCGAGGATCTGTTGCCGGTCGAGTATTTCCATGTCGTCTTCACGCTGCCAGCAGAGATTGCCCGGATCGCCTATTGGAACAAGCGGGCCGTCTATGAGCTATTGTTCAAATCTTCGGCGCAAACGGTGATGACCATCGCCGCCGATCCCAGGCGCATGGGCGCGCGGGTCGGCATAACGTCGGTACTGCATACCTGGGGTTCGGCGATGACCCACCACCCGCATGTCCACATGATCGTTCCCGGTGGCGGCCTGTCGCCGGGCGAGAGCCGGGATCGCCACCTGGATCAGCTACTACAACGAAAAACGCCCACACTCATCGCACGGGCTCCTGACGCCGAGCGAGGCTTATGATAGCCCGCCCCTGAACCTGAAAGCCGCCGCCTGACATGAAACCAATGCGATAGCTTAGCCAGGCGGAAAACTGGTCGAAAATTCAGGACCACCTCTCTATACCCACCGGGTGGCGATCTGGAACGCCCGCCTGGTCAGCGCCGATGCCGATACTGTGGCTTTCCGCTGGAAGGATTACCGCATCAAGCACGGAGATCGCCAGAAGGTGATGCGGCTGGCCACCCCCGAGTTCATCCGCCGCTTCCTGATCCACGTCCTGCCTGACGGGTTCCACCGTATCCGGCACTACGGCCTGCTGGCCAGCTCGACCCGCAAGGCCAACCTCACGAAGATCCGCGCCTTGCTCTGCCTACAACGCCCAGAAGACCCCGTTGCGCCAAGTGCCGAGGCGGAGGCCGCCCCGCTCACCCTGCGCGAGCCAAGCCCCTGCTGTGGCGGCCCCATGCGCATCATCGAGATCTTCCGGCGCGGGCAGAAACCGATGTCGCGCGCACCGCCCAGGGAGCAGGCCGCATGATAAATCTCCTGCCAGCGACCCTCTTTTATAGAATGGCACCGGATGCTCCCTGCAGACCCGGCCAACCCGGTTTGCGCCTGCCGTCACCGGCCAGACCGCGCAGGTCCATTTACTCGCAATCCCTCCGCGCCGTTGAGGTAATCAGGGAATGGATCGGACGCAAGCCACGCCTCCAGTTCCACCCAGATCCGACGGTCGACCCAGACATCCGCACACTTTCCCCATAGCCTGATCCAAGACCCCCGCGGCTTCCTCCTTCCGAGGTTTGTCAACGCGGGCCGCCACCGCAGGATGGCCACCGGTGCGCCGCGGCCCGCATCGAAAAACCTTCAGGGAAGCGGACTTTCGCTGCACACCGTCTCAATGGCTGCTCACAATAAAATCCAGCCATACTTCGTTAAGAACCTAAGTTGAGCAGTAGAACTTCAATCGCGTATTCGCCCGGGCACAGGCTGTCTGCATGGCATCCCAATGCATCAGGAATTGCCGCAGGCGGTTCGCCCATGGCTCTTCGTCCAGCCCATCAGCAAGCGCTTGCCTGCGCGCCATCTTCGCGCCGACGATCCAAATTTCACGATCGAAGGAAGGATTTCGGCACGACGCTTGGAGCAGATCGTTGAGCTGAGCGGCTGTGAGACCGTTAGGATTCCGAAAGATGCGGCTACGACCATGTAGCCTGATTTGGTTGGCCTGTACGTCGGTTTCCCATCGCTCGGGCGTCCAGACCGTGGATGGCTGTCCGCGCGAGATGAACCCGAGGCTTGCGAGTGCTTGTCGACCGACATCCTGCAGTCCGCCGACATGATACCCGGTCCCGCCCCGTCCCACATCGCCGACCTTTGCGTGAACAAGCACGATCTTCCTGCTATCAGGATCAAAACCTATGAAGTCCGCGACTTCACGGCTATCGTCATCACACAGCCAGACCGGTATAGCTTCAATTGCGGCGGTAAGCTTATCGTCCACAATCCCGTTGGCAACGCGCTGGCCTTCGCACGTTACCGAAAAGAGCCCGAAAATGGACTGCCTGTACCAATCGGCACGATTTGCAGCGTATTGATTTTCGCCCTTCTCCGTCAGGGCTGCATCGAGGGTGGGCGATGCGTGGACATATTCGAGAATCGGTTTTACACCGCCGTCCTGAACCCACTGCATCTTCGGTTCGTAGAAATTGCCCTCCGAATACACGACGCTGTCACGCTGTGTGAGAATGCGGAAGGCCTGCCCTTTGTTAAGCCGCTGCACGAGCGTCAGCGCCTGACGCCTGCCCTCTCCTTCCGGCGCGGGAGCAAGCTCATCCAGCCTGGTGCTGGCAATCCTGTATTTGCGCGCTTCCGGAACGAACTCGACGCTACAAGGCACATCCTCGTCACCGATCTGGATCGTGAATCCGCCTGTTACGCCGTCCACCGCGGCACATAGATCAAAGTAATCAATGTCTTCAAGGAGAGCCCAGGCCGCACCACCGGCCTCGTCGTCCCGCATATCATCAAGCGATGGGTCAAGCAGGATCGAAACCGGCTGGGCTTCTTGGTCATCGATATCTTCGACCAACGCTGCATATCGATCGAAGACATGGCTTCGCTCTCGATCGGCATCCGCCAGCTCGGCAGCAAGCTCAGCAGTCCAAGTAACATAGTCTGAAACCGGAACATAGCGCTCCGAAGCATCGCGCAGGCGCGAGCGATTAAAGCCAACATACCGGGCGGTCCCGTTTACAAAACCGGCGGCAGTTGCAGGAACGAGCGAGGGATCAAGCAAATCGGTGAAGGCATCTGCAAAGGAACGGGTCCGCAGCGCCATTGCCCGGATTGCATGTTGGGACATGTCGAGAGAGGAGAAGGACATGCGGGAAAGTCGGGACGGATTGTCGACACCCTCAGGGAAGGCCTTTTCCATGACTGACCTGCCTGCACGTTTGAGGCTAAGGCCATCCAAATCCACCACAAGGCCTTCTGTATCGTGCATGAAAACGAGTTCGCCCTGTTGGACAGCAAGGAAAATCCCAAGCCTCCATTCAGAAAAGAACCGGTCGATCAGGTGCGGCGAGTTGCGCCATGCATAGTAGGAAAAACCCATCGAACCATCTGGCATGCCTTCAATCGGTGTGATCTTGAACCGGTCCTTGTCCATGATTGCTTCTTCGATCACCGTGGCAAACACACGGATGTCGGGAAGCGGCGCGGCAGTTCTCAGAACCGCGGCGGTTCGGGGAAGCTGGATGTCGCTTGCGGCGAGCGGCTGTTCGAACTCGAAGCGCCCCCGAAATTCACCGCTAATATACTGGTACTCGGCCATGTATTCGAGCAAGCGGTCCGGAAGCGTAACCTCGTTCGTGACAATGTGCGCGGTGTTCCGCGCCGCATATTCCTCGTACCCTTGGTATCGCTGCCAAGCATTCCGAATCCGCTCGGCATTGGCAGGCGTGGAAAGAATCCAACCTGACTGGGGCCGACCGTCCTCTCCCCTCGAATATCTGGTCGCACGTCCAATCTGTTGCACGAGTTGCCGCGCATTGCCCATGAGATCGAAGATTGCCACGGCGACGAATGACGGATCGTCGATCCCCTCCATGAGCTTGTTCTGGTGAATCCAGAACTGCGCGTCGGGGCGGGACCGAAGAGCGGACGCGACGCTGGTGAACATGTCCCTGTTCTGCTGCGTCTTTTTCGCGCGGTCATGGATCACGACAGCTTGCGTGTCGAAGACGCGGTTAATCTCGGTCTGTAAGAGCGTGAGGGTCTCGAGGTCGTCACCGCGCACCATGACTTTTGGCGTTACGCCGTTCAAAAACCAGCTTTCGGCTTCTCGCAGGCGTTCGGGCAATTCCCTGTGCAAAATGCCGACAAACCGCGGGATTGCAGCTTCCCCCGCCACTGGCCCGGCGTCGCCTTCTGGCACGATGATATCGGCGGGACGGATAATACGCCTGTCAACGGCCTGCCGGTAAGGGAAGTTGAAGAGATAACGTCCGCGCACACGAAAAGACTTGTAGTCGTTCCTATAAGGCGTTGCGCTCAATAATAGAGTCGGCAGATTGAATTCTCGAACGCCGCGTGACCACGAGATAGCAGGCTCGTAATGACCTTCATCGACGATCACGAGATCAAACTGGTCCCGGATATGCGCAAGAAGATCTGCTGCAACTGCCGAACCGCCATCATCCGGATCATGTGCCGTCTTGCGGATGTCGCCGAGCGCCTGATGGGTGCCGACGAGAACGACGCGATCAGTGGCCTGATTGCCGAGATGCTGCACCACCATGCCGACATTCTTGGGCAACAATTGTTCGACATGCACGTTTTCAAGCGTGGTGCCGAACACGTCAGACTCCGCGGTGAAGAGTGCCGAGCCGTTTGCCTCATACCCAAGGTGGGACCAGAAACGGTAACGGATGTCCGCCAGGAGTTGCTCAGTCAGCGCGGTGCGTGGCGTCAATACGAGTACACGGCGGACCTCCGGCAGGCACCGCGCAAGGATAGCAATGATGCCAGACTTGCCAGTGCCGGTGGGTAGTTTCAGGAGCGCGGCTTCTGTGTGCTCGGGCCGCTCTGGTATCTGCTTGTCGCCGTGCAGATAGGCGACGACCGTGGCGATAGCTGCTTGCTGGTGCTCCCAGAGGTGTGGCGCATCTTCGACACCCTCCCAAAAATTGTGGCGGCGGAGGTGCCGGAGCGTCTTTGAACAGGCTCTGCTATCGATGCCTTGTCCCGTAATCGAATTCCGCTCATCGGAAATTAGTTCTTTCAGGTTCACTCAGTGGTTTCCTTGGCCGGAAGGCAAGATGTCGACCGGCTCCCGGTCTGCTGCCTATACTTCGCCTCAAAGTTGAAGCGTAACCACCTAATTTTCTGAATAAAAGAGCTTTTTTCAGTATTCCATGTCATTGAGCTCCCAAAGAATATAGAGTTGCAATGGCGGCTTCGAGTGCTGCGTTGCGGCGCCGTGACATAGAGCTAAAGCCAGCTGTGGGCCGAAAAAATCGTCGATTGCAGTCTACCTGTCGTCGTAAGCCTGTCGCTGGCAGACGCCACCCCGCCCTGCCACCTTCAGATTGATAAGATGCTCTTATTCTTTGTTCAAATGGGCGCGCCTCCATGAAAGCTGCGACGTCGCAGTCTGCGTCGAGGACTATCTGAAACAGAGCCGGAAGGCTGCGGAAAGCGCGGCCAAGTCACGCTGTGATGGCGTGGTGCGCAGCGCGAATATTGCGCCGACCGCCGCCGGAAAATCGACCCGGATCAGGACTGGCCCGCGGGTCACGAGATCCACACCGCGAGCGTCGAGTTGGAGCTCAGCCAGCGGCAGTCCCTCAGACATGCGCACATTGACCGCGCCGGGACCGTATTTCGCTGGCTTACCCCTTCCTTCTGCCGAAATCACGTAGCCATTTTGCTCCTCGGCAATGAGCGTTCGGGTGCGCGCATCGGTTCCGTGCTCAAGCTTCAGAGCCGAAAGCAAGACATAAGGCACGCCCGCTTTGCAATAGGCGGTGATCTGGCCGACTACGGATCGCCCGGCAACATTTTCTGCTGACTGAGCATAGGAGATAACCCCTTGTCCGTAGGGTTCGAACTCGAAGTCCTGAAAGGTTTCGCGGGTGATGATTTTCAGGCCAGTGAGATCATCGGTCCTTGGCTTCCACATCTCATGCGGCAGCGTCTCACTGAGGCGCGTAAACAGCTCCGGCTCCCCGCCCATCTTGAGGATATAGCCCAGGACTGTCGCTCCCATGAGTTGCGCCACGGCTTCTGTCATGTAAACGCTCTCGCGGACCTCAAAGGAACCCCCTGCTGAAGAAAACTGATGGAAGCCGAGCTTAGCCTCCTCGGGCTTCGCGCGGCGCACGCCTCCGAGGAAAGCGATCGCGCAGGCGGAATAACATTGGCCCGGTCGTGTTGCATATCCGGGCTTTCCTGTGGTGGCATCTGGAGGATAGGCCTCGACCGTCGTGTCGAGCCCGCTTTCCCGGATCATCTGACCGAGCCTCATCCCTCCGACAAGGCTTCCCCCGCCACTGTTCAGTGCGACTACAAACCGGAACCCGTCAAAAGGGCTGGTGTCGAGAAAGGCTTGGAAAGCCTCCGGCGTTTTCGCGGTAATGTCGCCGTCAGCCACGACCACGTTGGTGTGGTTCATATAGACGATCTCGAAGGTCATATCTTTCGCAGTCGCCACACAGGGCAGGCCCAACATGACAGTCAAAAGGAAGAAGATCAGACCCATCACGCGTTCAACTTGGCTACAATCAGTGCCGAGATGAAGGTATAGAGAGCCCAGACTGTCAAGAGATGTTCCGGCTGAACCCAGCCCTGCGACGCACAAAACACGAGGGTCGGCATAGGGCCGTCCATGTCGAGTCCATGTCGGAATGCCCAGATACCCCGAAGGAACACCCAGATGGCTGCCGCACTGCCGCACCGAGCTCTGAGCCCTTAGCAGGCTGTTGAAAAAGAACTCTGGCCCGTAGTACTCGCATAGCTGATCGCTGCCTGTCTTGAAAGATTCTCGTCAGTTCGACGAGAGAGGTCGAAAATCACCCTGTTGGGGCGGTGTTTTGGTTGATGCCGGACCTTTTCAGCAGCCTGTTCGTGACCTAAGACAACTCGGGCTTTTGTGCCTCCCTTGTCTCATTCTGTGCAACTGTCATCTTGCGATAGCTACCGAGTATCACTTACTCTCTGGCCAGCGGCACCGCCTATAAAGGCCTTGTTTATGAATGAGAGTATCTAACCAATGCAGGTATTTCTTTATATTGCTTATTTTGTGATAGGTATCGTCCAACTATTCGCGATCATGGATGGCATTGATTATGCCACAGGAGTTGATGGATTTATTGGTTTCCTAATCGCAGGCTTCACAACCTATATACCGCTTCTTGGCGCTGGCCTTGGCGTTTATGGCGCAGTGAATGTTTGGGACTGGAGTTGGATTCAGGCAGGACTGCTATTCTTCTGGTTTGTCCCGGTGTTCATTCTTTTCGCTATTTTTGACCGTAGTTGATTCCGAATAATGTCTCTTCCAGCGAGCGAATTTTGGTTCTCGACAACGGTTAGGCGCAACCGGAAAAGCTTCATCCTTGCGAACGTCTTCCTTCTGCTAATCATGGCTTTAGTGATCGGCGCACTAATCTTTTTTGATGTACCGCTAAGATCTGGCCGGGTCATTTATTTTATCTTTTACATTCCCTTTCTTATTGCCCAATATTTTCTGACCGGTCAAAGGCTACGGGACTTCGGCGTTACCGGATGGCTATCTTTACTTTGGGTCATAATCGCGCTGCTGCCGCCACCATATTCTGGCGCATTCTCACTTGCGTTTCTTTTGGTGCTGTGTGCGGTTCCTGGAACGATCGGCGAGAATAGATATGGAAGTGATCCATTGCAGGAATGGTGACGTGCGATCAATTTTGTAGTCTTCACCTCTGTTGGTCTAACCATTTGCGGTTGGAATCACATGAAGGCATCGAAGTTTTCGGCCGCGCAAAAAGCGTTCATCATCAAGCAAGGGGAGGAAGGCACGCCGGTGTCTGAGATCTGCCGCAAGGCAGGCATCAGCCAGGCGACCTACTTCAACTGGAAGAAGAAGTATGCGGGCTTGCTTGCCGCCACTTAAAGCCCTTCAACCTGAACACCATTCTCTGCTAACCAAGCCTTGCGGTTTCGCCAATCTGGCAAATGCTGCTCCACCTTGATCCAGAAGTTTGCGGAGTGGTCCGGATGATGCGCATGCGCGAGTTCATGAACCACGACATATTGCGCAATTCGCGGTGGTAGGAGAATTGCCTTCCAATGGAACAATAAGCGACCGTCAGAACCGAACGAACCCCAGCGGAAACCGAGATCCTGCACCTTGACCTCTCTGATGTCGACACCCATGCGAGTAGCATGCTCCGACACTTGCTTTGCAAACCACTTCTGGGCCCGGTGTCCATACCACGATACAAATATATCGCGTGCGCGATGAACCGACGCTCTGCGAAGACAGAAGCGGCCATTCTTTAAGGAGAGATCAACCAGTTGCTGGTCTATAAGGCGCAGCCGGTAGCTCTTTCCGAGATAGAGGAAACCTTCGCCATCCACGAATTCTTTGATTGGTGCCCGCCTTTGCAAGCGGGCCTTTTCTTCGAGCTTGGTGTGGATCCACAGGAGTTTTTCTTGAACGAAGTCGAGCATTTCTTGATCTGCAGCGCCGGTCGGCGCAACGATCGAAAGGTCTCCAGATCGCTCTACCGTAATTTGGAGGGTCTTTCGTCTACCGCTACGATGCACATCGAAGGAAAGCCCGTCCACTTCGAGCCTCTTCTCGGTGATGCGGGCCGGCTTTCCACCGGTGCGGATCGGAGAGAGCGGAAGGATAGGCATCACGCGCTCCTGAGCTTGGCATCATTTGCCTTTGCCTGATGCAGAAGCTGGTCGGCGAGGCTCTCAGCATCGTCAACGTCGAAACCACTGGTCTTACTCTCAAAAATGATCTCGAAAATTTCAGATCGAAGGTTTTCTTGATCCGCCATCTTGAAACTACTCCAGATTGACCGGTTTGCACACACTTCCTCGATGATCCGATCAACTACCTCCCTGGTCATTTGATGGATAGCATGCAGGTGCTCGGCTGGTGTATCATCATTGACTGAGAAAGCTTCAAGCACCGTTCTTAGAAATGGTATGTATACATCTGGAGTAGCTGCGACTGTATCATTGGGCTGAGGTTCGCTGGAGCGCAGTTCGTCAATAATGGATTGCAGTTGCTCAATTATCTGGTCCCATTGCTGTCCGAAGCCATCCAGAATTTTGTTCAATCGCTCCGATATCTTCTTGAATCGGACGGGATCGGTTTCAAGGTTCTTCCGTATGTGGGAGCGGATCGCGTGCTCCATTTCAGAAGCCTTTGCGCGATCTCCTGATGCCTGACCTACCCGATTATCGAATTCGACATCTGTCAGCTGAACCGGTGGGATCTTTGGGTCGATTCCGAGAGAAATGACGTGATCATCGATTAGCTTTCGGACTTTCGCCCCGACATCCGATCCGATCACCAGCACGTCACGGTATCGGTTGCGCGCGCGTGCATGAATATAGGCGAGGCGCTTGGCATCCTTCACAAAAGGGAGGCCCTCAGGGCGCGGCAGCACGATTTCGAGTGACTTCAGAAAGTCCTTGAGCTTCACGGTAAACTCGGCGCGAGCCTTCTCGGTGGCCAGTATATTCAAGCAGCCCTCGTCGTCAGATAAATCATCAAGTCCAGCCCGTCGGAATATGTCGACGACGCGGATGTGGCGGTCTCCCAGAACCGGTATTTGGTCATTCAGGCTGACGAGAGCGCCTTCAATGTCCTCATCGGAATAGGCGGCGAGAGCCGTCTTCAAGTGATGCGCAACTCCAAAATAATCTACCACGATACCGCAGGTCTTTCCGTGGCCGGTGCGATTCACACGAGCGATTGCCTGAAGCAACTCCGCCTCTCGAATCGATCGATCCAAATACATCACGCCCTCAATTGGCGCGTCAAAACCGGTCAACAGCATGGATTTGACGATCAGGAATGCCAGCGGGTCCGCTTTTGTCGGATCCTTGTGGAAGAGTGGTTTTTTGAATCTCTTGATTCTCGTTCCCTGAGCAGAGCCGTCGGTCCATTGCTTCCAGCTCGCGTCATCATTGTTTCCGCCGGACATGATGGCGGCGAACTCGATCTTCTCCAGTGTGTCTCGATACCGCCAGGCCTGAACCAATGCCTGCAGCCGCGGCGGCCTGGAGCAGAGGGCTTCATCATCCATGGCTTTATCACGATCTGACAGCGCCGAAGTCTCAGCCATCAATTCATCCCGCGCCTCAAGGAGCGCTCTGTGATACCGGACCACTGCCGTGCGACTGTAAGCGACCACTTGCGCCTTGTACCCGTTAGGCAAGAGGTTGGTCACATAGTGCCGAAGCATGTCCCGGGCCTTCTCGGCGATCAGCGCCGGTGCCTCCAGGATGTTGCCCTTGGTCGCGTATTTCTTGCGGATCGCCTCCAGTTCCTCGTCGGTGCGCCCGCGAAACATGTCCTCGAAAAGCCCGTCCAGCGTGGCGCCGTCCTTTACCGCGCCCTCGGCGGTGCGGCCCTCATAGAGCACTGGCACGGTTGCCCCATCCGCCTCGGCCTCCTTGATCGTATACTGGTCGATGAACTCGCCGAATATCTGCGTCGTCCGCTTCTTTTCGCCCATGATGATAGGCGTGCCGGTGAAGCCGATCCGCGCACAATTCGGCAGTGCGGCCAGAAGATTCGCGTGAAGATCGCCTGCCTGCGTCCGGTGCGCCTCGTCCACAACAACGAGGATGCTGTCATCTTCGTTCAGGACCTCGAAAACTGGCCCCTTCGTGACCTCGGCAACGTCCTCATCGGTGCGGTATTTCTGGATTGTGGCAAAGACCAAGCCAGGCCCCTTGCGTCGTGCCAGCCTTTTCAAGGATCCGGCACTCGTTGCCAGTTCCACCACATCGCCCGACAGGGTCACGGTTTCGGACAATTGCCGCTGCAGGTCGCGCCGGTCGGTGACGATGATTACCTTGAATTTTCGCAGGCTCAGGTCGGTGCGCATCTTGCGGATCATGAACACCATGGTCAGGCTTTTGCCCGAGCCTTGGGTGTGCCAGACGATGCCACCACGGCGATCACACTCGCCATCCTGCTCCCGCGTCTTGCCGGTGCGCAAGCGTTCCAGCGCCCGGTTCACAGCGCGGTATTGCTGGTATCGGCACACCGTCTTGATGGTCTGGCCACCCGCCTGCATGAACAGCAGGAAGTGCCGCAGGATGTCCAGCATATGTGAAGGACGCAGCATGCCGGCGACAAGGCGCTCCTGCTCTGACAGCCCCTTCTTGCCCAAGGCTGCCGCCACATCATCCTCGGATCCGGTGCCATCGGGGCCGACCACCGTTTTCCATCGCCCGTAGTGCCCGAACCCCGCGCCGATGCAGCCGACACGGGCCTCATCAAAGCTTGTGGCGATCAGCAACTGAACCGAACCGAAGAGCGCAGGCGCGCCCTCGTTCTCTTCGACCTCCAGCGCCACCTTGCGGGCGTTGTGATAGCGGCGCAGTTGTTTGATCGCCTCGGCCAGCGGTTCGGGGATACCGGGGCTTTTCGCTTCGACCACCGCCACGGGGATGCCGTTCAGCAGCAGCACGATGTCGGGGATGATAAAGCCCTTGCCCACGTCATGGCCGGGCGGACAGTCGACGCGGAACTGGTTGGCCACAGTGAAGGTATTGGCCGCCGGATCGGCCCAGTCGATGTATCGGATGGTCTGGCCGCGCCCACCGTCCCAGCCGGGCAGGCCCTCGACGGTCAGCCCCTTGAGCAGCAGTTCGGTGATCGCCTGGTTCGCCTCCATCAACGCGCGCTGGCCGTGACGTGTCAGCGCGCTGACAGCCTCGGAGAGGCGCGCATCGTCGAGCCAGGGCTGGCCATCCGGGCCGGGGTTGATGGCGCGCAGGCGCTGGCGCAGGGTGGCCTCGCTGATGACCTCTTTGAAACTGGCGCGCCCCGTCAGGGCGGGGTCGTCCATGTTGCCGGTCTGCGCCTGCCAGCCCATGGTAGCACATTGGTCGATGAAGGGTTTTTCAACGTCCCAGTATTCATGTCCCATGACCAGACCCCTCGATTATAGCAGCGGCGTGACGGAAACCCGACCGGTGAGCAGGTCGTTCATCAGGCCGGATTTCTGGAGGCGGAGCTTGTTGAGCTGTCGTTCTTCACTCGCCAACTTATTGTTATTCAAGCGTATCGCTTGATTGATCATTGTCTGTTCTTCCACCTGCGGTACAGCGATATCCAAAGCAAGAAGTACAGCGCTATTTGCGACGTCCCGACCGGCGGAGTTGACCAGTTGTGACATCTGCTTTCGAAGGCGAACAGAGTGCCGAAGCTGGACGTGAAGCAAGCTTGGCAACAGCCTCTTCGGGTCGACGGAAATCCGCATTAGGTTGGAGGACATGATCCAGCCTGCTTGACGTTCGTCCACAACAAGACTTCTGCCAACGTCTGCAACGCGTGAGAAAACGAGATCGCCAGCATGTACCTCGTATTCGAGCATGCTGACAGCTTTCTTTTCGTCAATAAAAAGAAGTTCATCGCGGATGAAACCATTCTCGCCAAACGACCCGATAGTTATGACCGGCCTGCCAGTTTCCCGCCAGTGCTCACCCTTCAAGGAACTGCCGAAAGGACCTGTGCGGATAACTGGGCGGCTGTTCATCGCCAGTCCGGGTAGTTTGGCTGCCCCCCACTCCTTCGGCAGCCAGCCGAGCGGGGTTTGTTTGTAGAGGTGGGGGGCCTCGGGCTGTGGGGGGCGGAGGTCTCCGTTTGCGTCGATGCCGCGGGTCAGCAGGTCATGCAGCAGCCCCTGCTTCATCGCCTTCAACTTGGCCACCACTGCCTCGGTCCCCCGGATTGCCGCGTCCAGCGTGTCGAGGATTTCGGCGATTTTGGATTGGTGGGCGGCAGGTGGACTGAACACACGAAACCGCGCAACGTCTTTCTCGGTCACCGCAGGGTAGCTGGAACCAATGGCGTGCCGATTTGCTTGCTCAAAGACCGCACTACCCATGAGCGTGTGAAAAAGAAACGATGGATCAGAATAACCTCTGCGCGCCCGAACAACCGAAAACCCTGTCGAGGCAATGATTGGACCTTGCTCCCCTTGAGGCACTTGACCATGCGATTGCAGATATGGCCGGACTGTGCCGAACAACGCATCACCCGAATTGGCAATCCGTCGCGCTCTGCTTGGGGCTGCAAGGAAAGTTGTCCAACCGACGCACCCCCAGTCAATTGCCCCACGATCCGCTGCTGACAAGTCAACATAGCGAAACGCGAAACTACCCGGCATGTTGCCGGGTAGTGTTTCGGGGTTGATATCCGCGATCTCGTGGAGTTCCGCTGTCGGGGCAAGGCTTTCAGACATACCCCAACCCCCTCAGGAACCCGGCCAGTTTCTCGGTCGCCTCGGCCCGTGCGCCCTCGATCTCGGTCAGGGTCACGCGATACTTGTCCCACCAATTCTCGAACGCCGCCACGATCTGCCCGCGCTGCGCGGCGATATAGCGGGTCAGGATGTTTTCCATGTCGTCATGCAGGATCTTCAGCAGCAGGTAGGCGGCCTCTTCCGGTGACAGCCCATCAACATCCTTGTTGATCCGGTCGGTGAACTGGGCATGTTTTGCCTTCAGGGTTTTCCTGACCTCGGTCAGTTCCTTCCTCCAGCGCTTGATCTGCGCCTCGTCCACCGGTTCGGCGCCGTCCTCTTCCTCCTCGCCCTCCTCCGGCTTCGCAGTCGCCGCCTTGATCTGCGCATCAAGTTCGGCCTTGCGCGCCTCCAACTCGGCAATCTCGCGCACGAAATCGCCCATCAGGACCGCAACCAGCTTATGATCGAGCGGGTTTTCGCGGTTTCCCTTGTCCTCCAGCGCCGTGACGATGGAGGTGCGCCAGGCATCCACGACCCCCTTGGTATCGCGCGCCATGAGGGTGAGAAAATCGAACCGCGCCTGCATCCAGAACTGCGCAATGATCCCGCGCACCGTGAACGGGTCCAGCATGGCAAGGGTTTCGAGCGTGTCCGAAAAGCTGGAAAGAAGTTGATCCCGCAGCGTGACAAGCGCCGCCGGATCGTCCGCGCCTGCGAGGGTCAGGATGTTGTCCTGATGCGCGGTCCACCACGCGTTGAAGCTGTCCCTGATCTGCGCCTCACGGGCCAGGAGGCCGGTATTGGCCTCAATCGCCGGTTTCAGGTCGGGTTTGGCCGTCAGATGGGCGGCGAAATCAAGGTAGCGGTCATCGCGCGGCGTGAGCAGGTCCATCGGGTCGAGCCCGTGGGCGGTGAAAAGATCGGCCTTTGCCTCGACCTCGGCCTTGGGAATGCCGCCGACCAGATGGGCGCGGACGTCATGCGGCTCGGGTGGCGGGGCGTTGTCGGCGTAGCGGCGGATATTCAGGTTCCAGTCGTTCTCTTCCAGCGTCTTCAGGTCGACGATGGTCGAAAAACCGGGAACCTCGCGGTATTCCTCAAAGGTGGTGACGATCTTCTCGATGTGCTCGGGCAGCAGGTGGTTCTGCGCGCGCCCCTCGAAATATTCGCGGTCGGCGTTGATGAAGAGCACCTTGCCCTGGCGCTCCTCGGGTTTGCCCGAGACGAGGTTTGCTCCCACGTGGCTCCGCTGGCGCAGGACGATGATACAGGCGGGAATGCCGGTGCCATAAAAGAGCTGCGGGCCGAGGCCGATCACCGCTTCGATCTGGTCGCTCTCGATGATCTTCTGGCGGATCTTGCCCTCATCTCCCCCTCGGAAGAGCACGCCGTGAGGCATGACCGTCGCAATCATTCCGCCGTCGCGCGTGACGTGCAGCATGTGCTGCAGGAACATGAGGTCGGCTTTCTTAGAGCCAAGAGGCACCTCGTGGAAAAACCGCTCCCGAAACTTGGGCTGCCAAGTATATTCACCGGCGCGGTTCTTGTCCTTCGATCCCCAGTTGATCGAAAAAGGCGGATTGGTCAGGATCCGGTCAAAGCGCCTCAGTTCGCCGTCTTCGACGTGCTGCGGCTCTCCGAGCGTATCATCATTGCGCAGATCGGCGCTGTTGATGCCATGCAGCAGCATGTTCATCTTGGCGATGGACCAGACTGTGCCAGCGTTCTCCTGACCAAAAAGATTGGCTTTGCGGCCATCCTGACCATGTTCGTCGATATATTCCTTGGCTGCAATCAGCATACCGCCGGACCCGCAGCAGGGGTCATAGATGTCATGTTCAAGCCTGGGCTTCAGGAGACGAACCATCATCCGGACGACGGAACGTGGGGTATAGAACTCGCCACCTTTTTTACCGGCGGAATCTGCGAACTCGCCGATAAGGAATTCGTAGGCGGCACCAAGAAGATCCGGGAATTCGAAATCTTCATTCCGAAGGCGAATGTCACCGAAGTGGGTGATAAGCTGGCGAAGCTTGCCATCGCTGAGCTTGCTCTGCCCGACCTTACGGGTGAAGTCGATATGGTCGAGTACGCCCTCCAGGGCGATGTTCTCGGACTCGATCCCTCCGAGAGCTTTGTTGAGTGTATCACCAATATTTTCATGGGCTTCATCCACGAGAAACCCGAAGCGCGACTGCGGTGGAACCCAAAAAGTGCCGCTTCGCCCGTACCAGACCTTATTCTCGGCATCTGCCGCGGCCGCGGCAGGGGAAGCTCCATTGGCAATACGTCTTTGAATAACATCAAGGCGCGCCTGTTCAAAAACATCGGAACTCCTTTTCAGGAATAGCATCCCAAAGATATATTCCTTGAATTCGGAGGCATCCATCTTGCCGCGAAGGATGTCTGCGGCGCTAAAAAGGTGGCGCTCAAGCTGGGCCAGAGTCAAAGGCATCACGTCTACTCGCTCGATTTATGGCGTCAACCTGCGACAATCCGAAAACAAGAGCAATGGAGCAATTCGCTTCGCTATAGGTGAAGTCCGCGCAGGTGATACGGTCATCAGGCGGTCACAAGTTCCTTTGGCCATGAGGTTCAAGCCACCGCAATTGATCCATGCTGGATCTGTCAAAACATGACATCGAACACGCCATGGCCGGTCGATCTCGTCCTTCCGCCCCGCACCGTTGCCGGGGCTGTGCGAAACCATGATTTTACGGGCTGTAGCCTCCACGATCCAGACATTGGACAATGAGTTCATGGTTGGCAGATCGATGATGTAAAGCGCAATCGTCGAGCCGGATAGGAGCCGGTCAGCCGCCTGCACCGGCCGGCTCACCGTTCCGGAGAATCTTTCTTTCGTTCTGTATCAACGCCTTAACAGGCATTTTTCAACTTTCTTGCGTTTTCAGCCTCCTAATTGCTTCGGAAATTTTCGGATCAACCAATTTCCTCCTTGAGCCGGGCGCGATCGGTGCCCCGCCAGAACCAAGAAGGAGCAAGAAATTGGATCACCATCTGAACGAAACCGGCCTTGATCTGAGCCAAACGAGCGATGGCAGCTCGCTCGCCTACGCCGCGGCGGCCAACACGAACTCGGAGGCCATGCTGCCGGCTCGCCCCGTGACCGCGCGTAAGCCGGCCGTCGACGGAAAGAAGCATTTCGCCTGCGCTTTCGTGCACGGGCCGGGTGCCGGCTGCGTGATGAACACAGACAGCCTCACGGAAATGCGCGTGGCGCTTGTCTTGCTCGCCCGGCCCGATGTCGTGAACCTGGAAAACCAGGTGCTGTTCAACTGGCAGGCTAAGGATGGATCGCAGAAGAGGCTCTTCTTTGATTTTCGGGCAACGATGGCTGACGGCAGCCGGATCGCGATTATGGTCAAGTATGACAAGAAGCTTGCGGATGACGATTTTCGCGACCTGATCGGCTGCTTCGCTGAACAGGTCACTCAGGACTTCGCGGATCGCGTGACAATAATGACAGAGAAGCGCCTCGCCGAGCTTGAGGATAGCCTTCTCGTCGGGCTCGAAGTCGACGAAACGCCGCGTGAGGAGCAGATGCCTCCCGCGACGGATGGTCTGAGCCTCGAGTTCCCGACGCCGCATTCCCAGGCCACGCAGCCGGCGGCGGAGGCTGCAGCACCCGTCGATGCCGCACCCGCACAAACCTCGGAGGCGCCCGATGACAGGTTCTACGGGCCGGCGGCAGACGACGCCGCCGAGACCTGGAGTTTTGGCGACAAGTAGGCGCCCCTTGCCTGCCCTCGAGATGGGCCCCCGCAGTCATCCACGGCTGCGGGGGCCTTTCTTTTTCTGCCGCCGGGTCCGGGCTCCCCCCCGGACCCGAACCCAGCATATCGGCGCATGAAAGGCGGTTCCTTGTCCGCTGATCCCTGTCGTCACCCGGCGTGGTGGGGCCGGCTGACGACAAGATCCTGCGGAGATTTCCTTCCGGATCGAAGTTTTTTCTTCGCCCTGCTGAAGAACGGCCAATGTCTTTCACAGGAGACGAGAACATCGGCCCGACGGCCCGGACAAAACCGAAGGAGAGCAATCCCGAACACCCGACTGCAGACAGGCTTGATGCTGCCACGACTGGCAGACGCGCAACAAGAATGGAGGATCACCATGCTGCGTAAACTACCCGCCAAAACCCTGTCTGCAGACCCGGCGCTCATCGCCGTCCGCTCGCATTTCGCTGGAACCGGCGCCGCGCTGTGCAATGCCGCCGGGCTGATCGATGGGGACGCTGGCACCGCCCGTGTCCTGCGCCTGATGTCCGACCTGCGCGAGGCGACATGCCTCGATCGCGGGATCCGGCGCAGGCTGGTCAATCTGCACCGGCTGCTGTCCCTCGACCCGGTCTTCGACGGGTTCGAGCCGAATCTTTCGTCCTGGGTGTTGCTCGACCCTGACAGCCCCGAAGTCGAGCAGATCTGCATCTCGACCGACCGGCTTTTCGATCTGCTGGTCGAGATCGGCGAGCGTGACGAGCGCCAAGCTGCTCTGGCGCAGACCTTGCGCGAACAGGACGCCGCCTGAAATGGCTCGCCGGTTGCAAGCAGCTGGCGAGTTGCCCCCCATCGGCGCACTGCGCGATGAAAGGAAAAAACAATGAAATACCACGATCACCTGTCTCTCGAAGACCTCTGGGCACGCATCCTGCTCGGGCTCGATGTCATGCATGACGCGGTCCAACACACCGCCGACGCATTGTTGCCAACAGACCAGCTTGCCCTGTTGGGTGCAGTTGCCGCCCTTCGCGAGGAGGGACCTCTCGCGAGCGCAGCGGCCAATCACATCGCCTGCGCGCTCGGCATCCTGGAAGCGGCGGTTGCGCGCGAGACCCTCGGCCACCGGAACGTGTTCGACGGGGTCAATGACCCGGAGCTTGGCGCTATCGGCCAGGTCAGATCAGTGCCGATCCTGTCGGAGAAGGGTGCCGACCTCGACGCTCATCTGGCGCATCTCAGGATGGTGCTGGCCATGCGGGATCTTCTCGCCGCCCGCGTCGATGCCGAGCTTCAGATTGCCAGCCTGAAAGCCGCCTGACGCGGAGAGACCTACTCGCGGCCAATCCTCAGGCTGGGTAGGGCGGCCCCAATGCAGGGCCACCAGTAAACAAAAGACAAAGGCCGCGGGATTGCCCGCGGCCTTTTGCATTTCCGCCATCTTCGCCAACCAGTGACAGGTGCCGGCAACCCGTCCTGCCCAAAGGAAGAGCTCGCGCACATCCCGTGGCGAAATACTTTCAAAAAACTTCAATTTCCATTTCCGTTGACTGACGCCCGGACCCATGTTCCGTTCAGGAAGCCAACTTTGGGCCAAAATCGCGATGAGCAGTGAAAATCACGCTGCAAACGTGATTTCCCTCAATGGCCGGCATTTCGTGAAAATGGCCGGATTAAGCTTGTCATCATAATGCAAAATTAGCTTGTCGGCGCATCCACTTTGAA
The DNA here is from genome assembly GCF_003651245.1 of Roseovarius spongiae. GTDB lineage: Bacteria > Pseudomonadota > Alphaproteobacteria > Rhodobacterales > Rhodobacteraceae > Roseovarius > Roseovarius spongiae. The sequence goes on along the minus strand of NZ_RAPE01000005.1, from coordinate 238,414 downwards.
GACAAGCGATAGAGGCAAGTTATGCACCCTTTTCAAGGGATTCCAAAATTGACCCGCTGAATGCTCATCCCTCGATTGCACCGCTGGTTTCTTTATCTTGTTCAGTTCCCACATTTGCGATTACGCAAACTTATGCGCAAATCGCGCAAACCTTTGGGTATCGCGCACGATTACACGCAATCCTACACACTCTCAGAAATCGAGGTTGGCGACGCTCAGCGCGTTTTCCTGGATGAAGTCGCGGCGGGGTTCGACCACGTCGCCCATCAGCTTGGTAAAGAGGTCGTCGGCCTCGGCCACGTCGTCCACCTTGACCTGCAAGAGCGTGCGCGCCTCGGGGTCGAGCGTGGTTTCCCAGAGCTGGTCGGGGTTCATCTCGCCCAGACCCTTGTAGCGTTGCAGCGTCAGCCCCTTCTCGCCCTCCTTCAGGATGGCGTCGAGCAGGTCGAGCGGGCCGAAGATGTCCTGTCCGCGCTCCTTGCGCATCAGCCGGGCGGGCTGGCGGTAGATTTCGCGCAGTTGCTCGGTCATTTGCCCGATGCGGCGCGCCTCGCCCGAGCGCAGGACCGGGCCGTCGATGATCCGCGCTTCCTCGACCCCGCGCACGACCCGCGCGAGGCGCAGGCCCTTGTCCTGGGTCGGGCGCCCCTGCCAGCCGCGCTCATATTCCGGCGCGATGAGGTCGAGCCGCGCGGCCACGGCGTCGGCCACGCCTTGCAGGTCGGCGTCGGCGCGGCCCGGCAGGAACGCCTCGGCGATCGCCGCCTGCTCCAGGATGTGGCGCGGGTAATGGGTTGGAAAGCTTTCCAGGATACGCTTCGCCTGGCGCGCCTCTTCGACCACGCGGACGAGGTCGGAGCCGGTGATCTCCTCGCCAGAGCCGAGGCGCAGCATCGCGTCCTCGGTCCCTTGCGCGATGAGGTAATCCTGCATCTCGGCCTCGTCCTTGAGGTAAACCTCGGAGCGGCCGCGCGTCACCTTGTAGAGCGGAGGCTGCGCGATGTAGAGATACCCGCCCTCGATCAGCTCGGGCATCTGGCGATAGAAGAAGGTCAGCAGCAGCGTGCGGATATGCGCGCCGTCCACGTCGGCGTCGGTCATGATGACGATCTTGTGGTAGCGCAGCTTTGAGATATCGAACTCGTCCCGGCCGATCCCGGTGCCGAGCGCCATCACCATGTTGCCGATCTCCTGGCTCGACAGCATCCGGTCGAAACGCGCGCGCTCGACGTTCAGGATCTTGCCCTTGAGCGGCAGGATCGCCTGGGTCTTGCGGTCCCGCCCGGTCTGGGCCGAGCCGCCGGCGCTGTCGCCCTCGACGAGGAAGATCTCGGTATTGGCGGGGTCCTTGTCAGAACAATCCTTGAGCTTGCTGGACAGGAAATTCATGTCCATCGGGTTCTTGCGCCGCGTGAGATCGCGCGCCTTGCGCGCCGCCTCGCGGGCGAGCGCGGCCTCGACGATCTTGCCGACGATGATCCTGGCCTCGTTCGGGTTCTCCTCGAACCACTCGGCCAGCTTCTCGTTCATCAGCCCCTCGACAGCGGGACGCACTTCGGAGCTGACCAGCTTGTCCTTGGTCTGGCTCGAGAATTTCGGGTCCGGCACCTTGACCGACAGCACGCAGGTCAGCCCCTCGCGGGCGTCGTCGCCGGTCAGGTTGACCTTTTCCTTGCGGGCGATGCCGCTGGTCTGGGCATAGGTGTTGATCGTGCGGGTGAGCGCGCCGCGGAACCCCGCCATATGGGTGCCGCCGTCGCGCTGCGGAATGTTGTTGGTGAAGGGCAGCACCGTCTCGTGATAGCTGTCGTTCCACCACATCGCGACCTCGACGGTGATATCGTCCCGCTCACCGGTGATGAAGATCGGCTCGGGCAGCATCGCGGTCTTGTGCCGGTCGAGATACTTGACGAATTCCTTGACCCCGCCGTCATAGTGCAGATCGCTCTCGAGCGGCTCCTCGGGACGTTCGTCGCGCAGCAGGATGCGCACGCCGGAATTGAGGAAGGCCAGTTCGCGCAGGCGTTTTTCCAGCGTCTCGAAGCTGTAGTTGAGGTTCGAGAACGTCTCGGTCGAGGCGAGAAAGCGCACCTCGGTCCCCTTGCGGCCCTTTGCGTCGCCGACGACCTTCAGATGCTCGGCCGTGTAGCCGCCCTCGAAGCGCGCGACATGCTCTTTGCCGTTGCGCCAGATGCGCAGCTCGAGCCAGTCGGAAAGCGCGTTCACCACCGAGACGCCGACGCCGTGCAGCCCGCCCGACACCTTGTAGGAGTTGCTGTCGAACTTCCCGCCCGCGTGCAGCTGGGTCATGATGACTTCGGCGGCGCTCACGCCCTCTTCCTCGTGGATCGCGACGGGGATGCCGCGGCCGTTATCGCTCACCGAGACAGAGGAGTCGGCGTGGATCGTCACCGTCACCCGGTCGGCGTGACCGGCGAGCGCCTCGTCGATGCCGTTATCGACGACCTCGTACACCATGTGATGCAGGCCCGAGCCGTCATCCGTGTCCCCGATATACATGCCGGGACGTTTGCGGACGGCCTCCAAGCCCTTGAGAACCTTGATGGAATCGGCACCATATTCCTCGGGCGCCGCTGCTGCCTCTGCCATGCGATATTTCCTGCGTGATTTTCGCGATTTATACGATTTCCGGGGGGGATTGTCACGCCCGAAGGCAGTTCTTCGCCGCCCGGGTCAGAGCCGCCGCACGTCCGATACGCCGCCGGTCTCGGTCACCTCGACATGCTGCGCCCGATCGCCCAGTTCCGCGAACAATTCCGCCCCGGTCCCGGTCATCCAGGCCTGCGCCCCGAGGCCGCAGATCTCTTCGTAGAGCGCGGCGCGCCGCCCCGCGTCGAGATGCGCCGCCACCTCGTCCAAAAGCAGGATCGGCGGCGCGCCGAACCCTTCGCTCAGCGCGCGCGCGTTGGCGAGGATCAGCGACACCAAGAGCGCCTTCTGTTCGCCGGTCGAACAGTCGCGCGCGGGAACGCCCTTGGCGGCATAGACGCCGTGCAAATCCGCGCGGTGCGGTCCGAACAGCGTGCGCCCGGCCACAAGGTCGCGAAACCGGCTCTCGGCCAGCACGGCGCGAAAGGCCTCCGCGTCCTGCGGCATCTCGCCCTCGGTCGAGGTCAGCTCCAGCTCGGCTGCGGGAAAGGCGGTCTCGGCCTCGGCCTGCGCGGCGTGCAGCTGCGCAAGCGCGGCGCGGCGGTTGGCGTCGATCTCGGCCCCGCGCGCGGCCATCTGCGCCTCGAGCGCGACATACCAATGCGCGTCGCGCACCTGGTCCTTGAGCAGCCGGTTCCGCTCGCGCATGGCCTTGTCATAGGCCAGCACCGCGTCGGCATGTCCGGGCAGAAAGCTCATCGTGACGCGATCGAGGAACCGCCGCCGCCCCTCGGCCCCCTCGATCCAGAGCCGGTCCATGCTCGGCACCAGCCAGAGCACCCGCGCGATCCGCCCCAGCGCCAGCTGCGCCGCCGGCTTGTCGTCGATACGCACCTGCCGCGCGCCGCCATCCTCGGCCCGGATTTCGACCTCGTGCACATGCCCGAGCGAGTGCAGCACGCCGGTAAGCTTCCAGCCCAGCGCCTCGGGCCGGCGCGCCATGTCCTGCGCCGCCGCGCGCCGCAGACCGCGCCCCGGTGAAAACAGCGACACCGCTTCGATCAGGTTGGTCTTGCCCGCGCCGTTGGGTCCGAAGATCGCGACAGGCCGCGCATCGAGGTCAAGCCGCGCGAAACGATGCGAGCGGAAATGCGACAGCGTCAGGGAGGAAAGATGAAGGCCGGACATTCACCGGCTTTCAATGTTCCGAGAATACTCTAATTCGACGCGCATCACACGCGCATCGGCATGACCACGTAGACCGCGCTCTGATCATTCCCTTCGCGCATCAGCGTGGGATCACCGGCCGAGTTGAACAGGAAAACCGCGTTTTCGCGATCCACCTGCGACGCGATTTCCAGCAGGTATTTCGCGTTGAACCCGATTTCCAGCCGCTCGTCGCCATAGGCGACGGCAAGCTCCTCCTCGGCGGCGCCGCTGTCGGGGGCGTTGACCGACAGGACCAGCCGGTCCTCGTCGAGCGCCAGCTTCACCGCGCGGGAGCGTTCGGAACTGACGGTGGCGACCCGGTCGACGGCCTGCGCGAATTCGGCGGCGTCGACCTCCATCTTGCGGGAATTGCCCTGCGGGATGACGCGGGTGTAATCGGGAAAGGTGCCGTCGATCACCTTGGACGTGAGCGTCAGGTCGGGCGTGGCAAAGCGGATCTTGGTCTCGCTCACCGAAACGGCGATATCCATCTCGTCGTCGTCGAGAAGCTTGCGCAGCTCGCCCACGGTCTTGCGCGGCACGATCACGCCGGGCATCTCCGCCGCGCCCTCGGGCAGGTCCGCGTCGATCCGCGCAAGGCGGTGCCCGTCGGTGGCGACGCAGCGCAGCACCTTGCCGCCATCCGATTCAGACACGTGCATGTAGACGCCGTTGAGATAGTAGCGCGTCTCCTCGGTCGAGATGGCGAATTTCGACTTGTCGAACAGGCGGCGCAGCACCGGCGCCTTGGCCGCGAAATTGCTGGCGTATTCCGAGGACGCCATCACCGGGAAGTCCTCCTTGGGCAGCGTCGCGAGGTTGAAGTTCGAGCGCCCCGCCTCGACCGTGAGCCGCCCCGCGGCGCTGTCGTCGGCGAGCGTCACCAGCGCGCCGTCGGGCAACTTGCGCACGATCTCGTGCAGAAGCACGGCCGAAACGGTGGTCGATCCGGCGCGTTCGACCTGCGCCGCTGCCTTGTCCACCACCTCGATGTCGAGGTCGGTCGCGCGGAAGCTGACCTCGGACCCTTCGGCCTCGATCAGCACGTTGGCGAGGATCGGGATGGTGTTGCGCCGCTCGACCACCGATTGCGCCTGCGCCACGGCCTTGAGCAGAACCGCCCGTTCGATGCTGAGTTTCATGCCCTCGTCCTTCGCAATTGCCGGCATGACGCCGGGAAGCGCACGTTAGCAAGGTCGCCTTTCTGCGCAAGCCTTTTCTGCCCCGCGCTCTGCGAGGACGCCCGCCAAGGGCGAAGGAGCGACGTGTTCAGCCTTCCAGCGTGCGCCGCAGGAGGTCCAGATCCTCGGCGATCTGCCCGTCGCTCGCGCGCAGTTCCTCGATCCGCTTCACGCCATGCATGACCGTGGTGTGATCGCGCCCGCCGAAGCGGCGCCCGATATCCGGAAGCGATCGCGACGTCATCTGCTTGCACAGATACATCGCCACCTGCCGCGGCCGCGCGAAGACGCGGGTGCGCTTGGGGCCGACGAGGTCGCTCAGGCGGATGTTGTAATGGTCCGACACCTGACGCTGGATTTCCTCGACCGTGACCTGGCGTTCAGAGGCGCGCAGCACATCGGCAAGGCAGTCCTGCGTGAGCTCGAGCGTGATCTCGTGGCCCACAAGCGACGCGAAGGCGAACAGGCGGGTGAGCGCCCCTTCGAGCACCCGCACGTTCTTGCGAATGCGATGGGCGAGGAATTCCAGCACACCGTCGGCCAGCACGAGGTCGGGATACTGCACGCGATAAAAGTCGACCTTGGATTGCAGGATGCCAAGGCGCAGTTCGTAATTGGTCGGGTGCAAATCCACCACGAGCCCGCATTGCAGACGCGACTTGATCCGTTCCTCGAGCTTTTCGATCTCGCCCGGCGCGCGGTCGCCCGAGATGATGATCTGCTTGCCCCCGTCGACCAGCGCGTTGAAGGTGTGAAAGAACTCCTCTTGCGTGCTTTCCTTGCCGGCGATGAACTGCACGTCATCGACCATGAGCACGTCGACCGAGCGGAACATTTCCTTGAAATCCATCATCTTGCGGTCGCGCAGCGCCTGCACGAAGCGATACATGAACTGCTCGGCCGAAAGGTAAAGCACGGTGAGCGCGGGGTGGTTCTGCTGCAATTCCCACGCGATCGCATGCATGAGGTGGGTCTTGCCCAGGCCGACGCCCCCATAGAGGAACAGCGGGTTGAAGGTAACCGGGCCTCCCTCGGCGACGCGCTTGGCCGCCGCATGGGCCAGTTCGTTCGGCTTGCCGACCACGAAGGTGTCGAAGGTGAATTTCGGGTCGAGCGGCGCGGCGGCGATCATCGATTCGCGTTCGGCACGGCCATTCGCCGGTTTGGGCGCGGATGCGGGCGCTGGGCGCGGGGCGCGCGCCGGGCGGGCGGGCACCTCGAACGCGATCCGCCGTATTTCCGGGGAGATTCCCCGCAGGTGATAGAGAATCTGGTCACCGTATTTCTGCGAGACGTAATTGCCCACGAAACTGGTAGGGACATCGAACGTCGCGACCCCGTCCGCGATCCTGGCGAGCTCGAGAGGTTCGATCCAGTTTGCGAAATTGTTCTTGCCCACCGTGTTCAGCAGGTCCTGTTTTACCTGGCCCCATTTTTCCTGTGTCATACGTCCCCGTTCCGCCCAGCAGCTCAAATATGGAATACGGCAGGGTTCGCACCCTGCGCGGTCACCCGATACACGCCCGGAACCAGGCACAGCCCAACCGGCATCCGTGATGCGAAGCATCACGGAATCGGCCCGCAGCAGGCCGCGCCGGATTGTTGAACTTCATCGTGCGGATGGCGGGACTTCCCCCGAACCACCTTCTCCGCGAAGTACGTCTGCCATTGCCGTTCTGGACGTCGGCGAGGCGCATCGCCCCGCAAGATCTGCATCGCCTCCGGATTGCCACCGGTTGCCTCGATGCCGATCAGCCTGTCCCCCCAAGCGTGAATCGCAAGCGCAAACTAGCAAGCCCCAGCGCGCCACGGCAACTCATCTTCGAGCTTGACTCCGGTTTACCGGCAAAAGAATCCCGACCGTTATTTTCCTGCCTCAAACGCAAAACGGGCGCCGCGTGAGCGGCGCCCATTTGGATCAAAGGCTTAGCCGATTCGGCTGCCGTAGCGTCAGCTAAGCGCTTTCACGCGCGCCGACAGACGCGACATTTTGCGCGCCGCGGTGTTCTTGTGAAAGACGCCCTTGGTCACGCCGCGCATCAGTTCGGGCTGGGCCGCGCGCAGCGCGGCGGCGGCCGCGTCCTTGTCGCCCGAGGCGATCGCCTCTTCGACCTTGCGCAGATAGGTGCGGATGCGCGAACGACGCGCCTTGTTGACGGCAAAGCGGGCCTCGTTCTGGCGCGCGCGTTTCTTGGATTGGGCTGTGTTGGCCATGTGAATCGGACCCTTTCTCGTGATGCGGTCGGTATGTGTTCAGTTCTCTATGCGTGACACATTCCCGGCGGGTCCCCCTCTCGGGGTGATGATTCTTGCCTGGGCGGGCATCACGCGCATATCTGGACTGCCTGTTAGTGCGCGAACGCGCGGAAGGCAAGCCCCGGTCACTTGTCGCGGAATTGCGCCTCGCGCTTTTCCATGAAGGCGGCCATGCCTTCCTTCTGGTCCTCGGTCGCGAACATCGAATGGAACACCCGGCGCTCGAACAAGAGCCCCTCGCGCAGCGTCGTTTCATAGGACCGGTTGACCGATTCCTTGACCGCCATCGCGGTTATCATCGATTTTTCGGAGATCTTGGCGGCGGCCGCCATCGCCTCTTCGCGCAGTTTCTTGACAGGGACCACGCGGCTGACAAGGCCCGAACGCTCGGCCTCCTCGGCGTCCATGAAGCGGCCCGTCAGGTTCATGTCCATCGCCTTGGACTTGCCGATGAAGCGGGTCAGGCGCTGCGAACCGCCAAGCCCGGCCATGACGCCGAGGTTGATTTCGGGCTGGCCGAACTTGGCCGTCTCGGACGCGATGATGAAGTCGCACATCATCGCCAGCTCGCACCCGCCGCCCAGCGCGTAACCCGACACGGCAGCGATAATCGGCTTGCGGATCCGCATGATCGCGTCGGCGTCGGGGCCGAAGAAATCCTCGGAGAACACCTCGACGAAGGTCTTTTCGCTCATCATCTTGATGTCGGCCCCGGCGGCGAACGCCTTGTCCGATCCGGTCAGGATGATGCAGCGCACCTTGTCGTTCTCCTGCGCGGCCTGAAGCGCGCTCACGAGCTCGCCCATGAGCTGATCGTTAAGCGCGTTCATCGCGTCGGGGCGGTTCAGGGTGATGATCGTGACGTGGTCTTCTGTCTCGACGGTGATCGTCTCAAAGGCCATGAAATCTGCTTTCGCTTGTTCCTGTCGCTGGCGCTGTCTTACCACCAAGGTACAGGCGTTCAACCTATCTTTGACATAGCGGGCAATAGAAGCTCGACCGCCCGGATTGCACGATGCGCCGCACCGTTCCGGGACAATCGGGCGTGCGGCAGGGCTGACCCTCGCGGTCGTAGACGTCAAAGCGGTGCTGGAAATATCCCAGCTCTCCATCGGCTTGGCGGTAATCGCGCAGGCTCGACCCGCCCGCCTCTATCGCCTCGCGCAGGACGGCGCGGATGACGGGGACCAGCGCCCGCGCGCGCCGCGCGCCCAGGTTGCGGGCCTTGCGCCGCGGCGAGACGCCCGCGCGAAAGAGCGCCTCGCAGACGTATATATTGCCGAGCCCGGCGACGATTCGCTGGTCCAGCAGCGCCGATTTGATCGGGCTCGCCCGTCCGCTGAGCGCGGCGGCAAGATAGGACTCGTCGAACCGGTTGCCCAGCGGCTCGGGGCCGAGTTTCGCAAGAAGCGGGTGATCCTCGCCCAACATGGTCGGATAAAGGTCCATCGCCCCGAAGCGGCGCGGATCGTTGAACGTGACGCGCGCGCCGCTCTCCATGTGAAAGACCACGTGATCGTGACGCTCGGGCGTCGCGTGCAGGCGCGCGCAACTCCCCAGCGGCGCGCCGGAAACGAGGATACGTCCCGACATGCCCAGGTGAATCAGCAGTGTCTCGTCCGAGTCGAGATCGGCGAGGATGTATTTCGACCGTCTGCGCAGCCGCAGCACGCGCTGCCCCGCCAGCCGCTCGGCCATGCGCTCCGGGAAGGGCCAGCGCAGATCGGGGCGGTTCACGTCAGCCCGCGCGATCACCGCGCTCTCCATCACCGGGACGAGGCCCGTCCGGACGGTTTCGACCTCTGGCAGTTCGGGCATGGCGGGACCTCGGGACAGCGGATGCCCGGACCCTATACATCGCGCGCGCCCCGCCCGGAATGCCCGAATGTCGCTTTACCAGCCGGGGCCGCGGATCGCGGCGGTCAACTGAGCGCGGTTCGACTGACTGCCGCATTTGCCCACGTTGCGAGAACGCCGCATTGTGTCCACCCCCTTGCACCCTGTAACAGGGGCTGAACAGCGGACAGGCAGGACCGATGAGCGACAAGACCACCCATTTCGGATTTCAGACCGTCCCCGAGGACGAGAAGGCGGGCCGCGTACGCGGCGTGTTCGGCAGCGTGGCCTCCAAATATGACGTTATGAACGACGCCATGTCGATGGGCATTCACCGCCTCTGGAAGGACGCGATGATGGACTGGCTTGCCCCGCGGGCCGGTCAGCGGCTGCTGGACGTGGCCGGCGGCACCGGCGACATCGCGTTCCGCTTTCTCAAACGCGCCGGATCGGGGCATGCGACCGTGCTCGACCTGACCGAAGCGATGCTGATCGAGGGACGCAAGCGCGCCGAGGCCGAGGCGATGGCCGACAGCCTCGACTGGGTGGTGGGCGACGCGATGGCGCTGCCCTTCGCCGACAACAGCTTTGACGTCTACACGATCAGTTTCGGCATCCGCAACGTGACCCGTCCGCAGGACGCGCTGAACGAAGCCTACCGCGTGCTGCGTCCCGGCGGGCGGCTGATGGTGCTCGAGTTCAGCCAGATCCCGAACGAGTTGATGCAATGGGCCTATGACCTCTACAGCTTCAACATCATCCCGCGCATGGGGCGGATGATTGCCGGGGATCGCGATAGCTACCAGTACCTCGTCGAATCGATCCGCCGGTTCCCGGACCAGGAAACCTTTCTCGGGATGGTGCAGGAGGCCGGGTTCGGCAACGCCAAGTATCGCAACCTGACGATGGGCGTCGCCTGCCTGCATTCCGGCTGGAAGCTCTAGGCCGATGCGCGGCCCGCACAACATCATCCGGCTCGTTCGCACCGGGGCCACTCTCGAACGGACCGGGGCGATGGGCGTCATCATGGACGCGATGGACGCGCCGCCGCTGGTGCGCGGCACGTTGCGGTTCCTCGCCTGGCCGTTCCAGTGGCTCGGCCTGCGCGGTGATCCGTCCATGCCGCCGGCGACCCGCGCGCTGACGGCCCTTGGTCCCGCCTACATCAAGTTCGGCCAGATCCTGTCGACACGCCCCGACCTCGTGGGCGAGGAACTGGCCACGCAGATGCGCGTCCTCCAGGACAAGCTACCGCCGTTCGATACCGCTCTCGCCAAGGCGAGCGTCGAGCACGAGCTGGGCCGCCCCGTCGAGGCGCTGTTCGACGAATTCAGCGCGCCCGTCGCCGCCGCGTCGATCGCGCAGGTTCACAAGGCGCGGATGCGCGACACCGGCGAAGCGGTTGCGGTCAAGGTGCTGCGCCCGGGCATCGAGCGCGCCTTTCGCGTCGATATCGACGCCTTCTATTTCGCCGCCAACATGATCGAACTGCTCTCTCCCTCCTCGCGCCGCCTGCGGCCCACGGACGTGATCGCCCATTTCGAGGGCGTGGTGATGGGCGAACTCGACCTGCGGCTCGAGGCGTCGTCAGCCTCCGAATTCGCGGCCAACACGGCGGACGACGCGGGCTTCCAGCTTCCGGCGGTACAATGGCATCTGTCGGCCCGTCGCGTGATGACGATGGGATGGGCCGACGGCGTGCCGCTGGGCGACAACGCCGCGATCGACGCGGCCGGGCATGACCGGGTGGCGCTGGGCAACCGGGTGCTGCAACTGTTCCTGAGCCACGCGCTGCGCGACGGGTATTTCCACGCCGACATGCACCAGGGCAACCTCAAGGTCGCGCCGAACGGGGACATCATTGCCTATGATTTCGGGATCATGGGCCATATCGACGAATATACCCGCCGGGTATACGCGGAAATCCTCTACGGGTTCATAAAGCGCGATTACCGCCGCGTCGCCGAGGTGCATTTCGAGGCCGGCTATGTCCCCGCCGATCGCGACGTGGACGAATTCGCCCGCGCGCTGCGCGCCGTCGGCGAGCCGATCTTCGGCATGGACGCCAGCAGCATCAGCATGGGCAGCCTGCTCAGCTACCTCTTCGAGGTAACGGAACGTTTCGGCATGGAGACGCGCACCGAGCTGATCCTGCTGCAACGCACCATGGTCGTGGTCGAAGGGGTCGCGCGGTCGCTCAACCCGCAGATCAACATCTGGCAGGTCGCCCGCCCGGTGGTCGAGGACTACATCCGTCAGAGCCTCGGGCCGCGCGCGCTTGCCCAGAGTCTGGGGCGAACCGCGATGGTGCTGTCGCGTTTCGGGCCGCGCCTGCCGCAGCTCGTTGAATCGGTGCTGATCCGCGCTTCGGCGCCGCGGCCGGAGCCGCCACGCCGTGATCGGCGCGACTTGGCGCTCTGGGGGATCGGCGGCGCCGTGTTCGGCGCCGCGCTTGTCGCGGCGGGCGTCACACTGTTCTGACGGAAGGTTGCCGCAAAAGCAGAAAGGCAGCCGCGTGGGCTGCCTTTCAGGTTGCTCTGTCCGCGTCGTGACGCGGTAAGTGCGCTCAGGTGTCGTCGCTCGAGTCGACAGCGGCGATCGCGATGATGGCGACAGCCACACCGGCAGCGACCAGCGCGCCGGTGCCCATGCCCATCGAGCCCTGGGTGGACACGAACGGGTCATTGTTGACGTCTTGCGCAGCGACCGGAGCGGCGGCGGCGAGGGCGAATGCCGCGGCGGTTGCGATAGTCTTGATCATGTTTTCGTTCCTCTTTTTAACCGGTTAATCCTGTAGCCATGAGGGGCGGAGGACGCCTTCACGCCGCCACTGTAACATTCTCTTTTTTCAAATGACATCAGAAATTTTTCCATGGGCGACCTGATGCTTTTCGGCATCTCTGGTCTCACCGGGAACGAAAAAGGCAGCCTAGGCGGGCTGCCTTCTCCTCGTGCCGTTGCGCAGTTGCGCCCCGTAAAATTTCAGGTGTCGTCGCTTGCGTCGATCGCCGCGATCGCGATGATGCCGACAGCCACGCCGGCCGCGACCAGCGCGGCGGTGTTCATGCCCATCGAGCCCTGGGTCGACACGAACGGATCATTGCTGACGTCCTTGGCGGCGACGGGCGCCGCTGCGGCGGCGGCAAGCGCCGCAGCGGCTGCGAAAGTCGTGAGTTTCTTCATTGCTCTCTCCAAGCTTGAATTGAATTTGAATCTCCACAAACCTTGCCGTGAATATCGCACAATCAAACCGAAAACGGAACGGTTTTCCCTGGTTTGCGCCTTTTGTGCGGGAGATTGCCGAACCGCCGCGAGATTTAGTCAAGCCATTGTGAACACGCTAAATTAATAACACCTTGCCGGGTGATCATTCGCCCGGATGCCTTGCCGCAGCCGTCAGAATGTTGTCATGCCGCAACAGTTCAAGGCGCAACTGGTCCGGCCAACGGGCGCGGGAGGGCGGAGCGCAAAGGCGTCATTCCCGAAACCAGGGTCCGGCGCGGACGCTAATCGCCCCAAGGGGCGCGCTCACGCCGCGTCCGCGCGCAAAAGGGCATCGACCGACGCCGCCGGCATTTCGTGGCCGCCCTCCATCACCAGGATCGTGCTGCCTCCTGCAAGCCGGGCTTCGACGATCTTCGCCTGCGATTTGACCGGGGTCGAGCCGAGCAGCGACTCGCCTCGGAACGAATCGACGCTCAGGCTGTAGGTTCCGTCGGGCAACGCCGCGCCGGTGTCGTCGCGTCCGTTCCAGGTCATGTCGCCGCCGCCGGGCGGCACGGCCTGCTGATGGACGATGGCCCCCGCCTCGTTGCGCACGACGAGCTGCGCGAGGTCGCTGTCCGCTTCGGTCGTGTAGCGCAACGCGACGGGCGCGCCGTCAAAGGCGATCGGCATCTCGGCCCGCGCGACCATGCCGACCCATCCCTGGAGTTGCCCAAACCCCATGAGGCCCATCTGTTCGGACAGTCCGCCAAGCAGTTCATTCGTGCGCACCTGTTGCTCAACCGCCGAGAAAGCGGCGAGCTGTGAAGCGAAATCGGAGGAATCCACCGGGTTGAGCGGATCCTGGTTCTCCATTTGCACCGTCAGCATCTTCAGAAATGTCTCGAAATCGGAGCTGAGCGCGTCCGTCGCCGCGGCCGGGCTTTGGGGGCGCGGTTCCGAAGCGGGCCGAGGGGTTTGAGACGTGTTGATTTCCATGCGGATTCCTCCTTCAGAGACGGATATCGAGCCGATCCGCGCGCGTCGCGCGCTGCGACGGCGCGACGTCGGTCATCGCCGGTGGGACAGACGGCTCGTCCTGTGTTGCGGAGGGCGATCGCCCCGATCCCGAGCGGTCTTGCGCATCACGCTCATGGGAAAATGCGAAGCTGCTTCCGCCGTAGCCAATATCGCGGAACGCTTCCGACAAGAGCTCGATATGGCGGCGTATAAGGTCGAGCGTTTCGCCCCGTTCCGCCGACACCGTCACATGCATCATCCCGTCCGCGCCACTCAGCGTGATCCGCACCCGGCCAAGCTCGGCCGGGTTGAGATTGAGATCGATGGGCCGCTCGCCGCCGCCGCGCGCGGCCTCGGCAATCTGAACCGCCACGCGCCGCGCGTCATCGGGGCGATGCGGCGAGGCGGGCTGAACGTCGGACGGCCCGATGCGCCCGCCGCGCCAATCCTGCGCCCCAAGTTCCGCCGTATCGGAGGCGTGGTCGGCGAGCGGGCCGCTCAAGGGACGTTCGGCAATTCCGAAAGGTCCGGTAGCCGAGGAGGCAGGCGATTGCGCCCCCCCGGCGCGGATGTTCTCGCCCTGAACGAGGCGCAAGGGTTGGGCGTTTCGCGCACCCGGTTCGCGCGGGTCCGAGGCGCCGGAAGCCACGCCGCGCGCGGCCGCATCATGCCGCGGGCCCGGTTGATCGGTTAGGGGCGGGTCTGTCGCTTCAGGGACACTCCTGCCAATGGATCCGCCGGTTGTCGTTGTCGCCGCCTGCAATGAATCGCTGCGCGCGTTTGCAAGGGTCAGGGCCGCGGTCCCATTCGGCGAACCGATGCCTTGACCGCGCGCTGCGCCGGTCGCGTCGGATCGCATCTGCGCCGTGCCCTCACCCACCTGGCCGAGATCGGCTCGCCCGCTTCCGACCGGTCGCAACGGTCCCGCCATGTCGCCGACCTTTGCGCCAATCCCGTCAGATAGGTTCGTCGACGCCGAAGAGGGCAGGGGCGCCGACCGCGGCGCAGCTTCCTTGAGAGGTCCGCCATCAGGGCGGGCGGCCATTTGCGCCTTGGCGCCGGGTCCGGACGCCTTGCCGGCGTCGACGGGGGTTTCCGGCATCTCCATGCGCACTACGGCCGGCCGCGCCCGATCGGGCGGGGGTCCTGCGAAACGGTCCTGGCCAAGGCCCTGGAGGTTAAACACCGCCGATTCCTGCGGTGGGTTCGCGGCGCGTTGTGAAACCGGCAGGGCAGGGTGTCCGGCGCCGCTTTCGCCCGGCGTAACCGACGACGCCGCAAGCCCCTGACCAGCCGTGTCCGCAAGGGGTGAGCCTTCCGCCTCGGCCTCCGGGCGCAGTTGATCCGGTCGCGCTTGAAACCCCGCCTGGTCTGACGTGGGCGTGCCGGAATCATGATCGTCGGAACGCTGTGCGTTTTCCTCGTGATTGCGGGCGCCGGTCAGGCCGGTGTCCCCTGATCGCGCGGCCCGCCCGGTGGTATTGTCCCTCTCGGCCATGTTTGCTGCGCCATCGGCACCATCCGCTCGTTCGCGATAGAGCTCATCGAAACGTTCACCCGAACGCCGCCCGGAACCGTCCGCGCCGCGGCGCCCCACAGGCGGGGATGGCGTATCCTGTCGCGCCGCGCCCGGTGAAACCGGGCCGGCAGGGGCGGAAAGGGGGCTGGGCATCTCTACCTCCGGGTGTCTTCCTCGATGCGCCGAGCATGCCCGATTCCGGTTACCGCTTCTTTACCGCTTTGCGTTTCAATGAGGTTGAATTCGCTCAATTCGAGGTAAACAGCGTGACCGATATTCCGCCGATCCAACCGATGACGCCACGCCCGGGGGTCGCCGCCGCGTCGCCCGCACGCGAGGCCGCCGAAAGGCTGGAGGCGGCGTTTCTTGCCGAAATGCTCAAGGCTGCTGGCCTCGGAACCCAACCGAAGGCGTTCGGCGGCGGCATCGGCGAAGAGCAGTTCGCCTCGTTCCAGCGCCAGGCACTGGCGGAAGAGATGGTGCGATCGGGCGGGATCGGCCTCGCGGACAGTTTTTATCAGGCACTGATGGAGAAAAATGATGACAGATGACCCGAACGACACCCAGATCCTGATCGACCGGCTCGACCAGCTGCTTGAGGAAGAGCGCCGCGCGCTGCTGGTCGGCGACCTCGACGGGATCGGCGCGCTGCTGACGGCCAAGGAGGCGCTGATCGACGCGCTCAACGCGGCCGGGCATGCCGGCGGGGCCGAAATCGGCGCGCTGCATGGCAAGGTGATTCGCAACCAGGCCCTTCTTGACGGGGCGTTGCAGGGGATTCGCAGGGTCGCCGGCCGCATGGCGGCCTTTCGCAAGATTCGCCGGACGCTCGAAACCTATGACGAAAGCGGGCGCAAGACCGTGTTGCAGGGCGAAATCGTGCATGAGTTCGAAAAACGCGCCTGATCGAATTTGAGGCAAATGCCGGTCAGATGGCGCGCACGGCTTAGCAGTCCGTTAGCAACTCGCGGCGCATTGTCCCCCTGCATCCGATCTGGATGGCGCAGTCGGTCCGGCGGACCTCCTGCACTTGTCAGAAAGACAGTTCAGGCCGTCCCCCGATGGGGGCGCGACGTGTAACCGGCGCAAAGCGCCACAGGCTCAAGGAACATGCAATGTCCAGCATTCTGACCAACAATGGCGCGATGACCGCGCTGCAAACCCTGAAATCGGTGAACTCGAACCTGACCAAGACCCAGGACATGATTTCGACCGGCAAGAAGGTTGCGAGCGCGAAAGACAATTCGGCGATCTTCGCGATTTCCAAGGTGATGGAATCCGACGTGAAGGGGTTCAAGGCCATCAGCGACAGCCTGTCGCTTGGCCAAAGTTCGGTCGCCGTGGCGCGCAACGCCTCGGAAACCGTGACCGACCTCCTGATCGACATGAAGGCGAAAATCGTCGCCGCACAGGAAGAGAACGTCGATCGCTCCTCGATCCAGACCGACATCGACGCGCTCGAGGAACAGATCAAATCGGTCGTTAGCGCGGCGCAGTTCAACGGGCTCAACCTGATCGACGGGTCGAGCACGGACAAGATGAACATCCTCGCCTCGCTCGATCGCGACGCCAACGGCAACGTGACCAGCCGCCATATCGAGGTCGAACGCCAGAACCTTTCGGTATCCACGCCAGTCACCGCCCAAACCTTCGGGGGTACGGATGCTGCCAATACCGCGGCGGCAAGCGCCATCTTCCAGGGTTCGGGCGCGAACACGATCCACGATGACACCGTCTTTGATCCGGGGACCAACAACACCGACACCATCTCCAACAACGCGAACGAAACGTTCACCATCGGGCAGGTCGCCGAAGGCAACAGCTATCAGATCGTGCTCGACAACGTGACCGTCAACGTGGCGGGCGGCGGCACGACCGCCGGCCAGCGGACCTTCGAATACGTCGCGCGCGCGACCGATGGCACCGAGGACGTGGCGCGGAACCTCACGAACCAGATCAACGCCTTCTTCGGCGCGGCGACGGGTTCGGGGCTGGGCTATACCGTGACGCAGGGGACCGGAACGAACACCAACCAGTTCACGATCAACAACGGCGACGCGGGGACAAGCAACGGTGACATTAATATCTTCGCCCGTGTTCAGACCGGCGGAACGGCGGGATCGAGCGCATCCTCGGGCGGTCTTAGCGCGGTGCAGAATATCGACGTCACCACGGATGCCGGCGCCACGGGCGCGCTGGATGCGATCGATGGGCTGATCAAACAGGCGACCAACGCCTCCGCGGCGTTTGGCTCGGCCGAGAGCCGGGTGGAGACGCAGGTCAGCTTCGTCTCGAAGCTCACCGATTCGCTCAAGTCCGGTATCGGCGCGTTGGTCGATGCGAACATGGAAGAGGCGTCGGCGCGGCTTCAGGCGCTCCAGGTGCAGCAGCAGCTGGCGGTCCAGTCGCTGTCCATCGCCAACCAGGCGCCGCAGAGCATCCTGTCGCTGTTCCGGTGATGACCGACCTTCAGGCGCGCCTGCGGGCGCGCCTGACCTCAGCCCCGTCACCCCGAACAGAGCCGGAAGGATGCAAACGTGAACGCCATTCGCCAAGCGCAGGACGCCTACAGCCGAAGCGCGCGCACCATCAAGACCCCCCGCAGCGCCGAGTACGAGGCCTTCGCGCGGGTAACCAACAGGATCAGATCGAGCGCCGGGTCGGGATCGCGCGGCTTCGCGCGGCTGGCCGATGCGCTGCACGACAACCGCAGGCTCTGGACCCTGCTCGC
This sequence comes from Roseovarius spongiae, assembly GCF_003651245.1. GTDB lineage: Bacteria > Pseudomonadota > Alphaproteobacteria > Rhodobacterales > Rhodobacteraceae > Roseovarius > Roseovarius spongiae. Next base: position 220,848 of record NZ_RAPE01000005.1, on the reverse strand, counting down.
GACCGACGTGGCGGACGACGCCAACCCGTTGCCGCCCGAGATCAGGGCGCGGATCGTCTATCTCGCCGAGTTCACCCATCTGCACAGCTCCAGGGTGCTGACCGAGGGCGCCTCTCCCGCGCCGCTGATCGAGATCAACACCGCCGTCATGGGCGGGCTGCGCGAGCGGGGGCGGGAAGGATGAGCGGCCTCGTTCTCAAGCTCGGCCCGAAGGAGCGTGTGCTCATCAACGGCGCGGTGGTCGAGAACGGCGATCGGCGGTCGCGCCTGTCGATCGTCACGCCGGATGCGAACATCCTGCGCCTGCGCGACGCGATCCACCCCGATGAGGCCACCACGCCTGTGCGGCGGGTCTGCTACGCCGCGCAACTCGTCCTGTCGGGGGACGCCGACCCGGCCGACGCGCGCCTGCCGCTCTTGCGCCATATCGAGGAATTGAGCCAGGTGTTGACCGACCCGGACAGCCACGCGCGCCTGACGGCGGCCACGCAGGCGATTCTCGACGGACAGTTTTACCAGTGCCTGAAATCGCTGCGCGCGCTGCTCCCGCGCGAGGAACGGCTGCTGGCGCACCGCGCGTCATGAGCTATCAGCCGGTCATTCCCCTCGGCGGCCTTGCCGGGTGGTCCTTCCTCACGCGCACGCGCGAGGCGCAGGCCGCCGCATTCGACAGCGGCGCGCGCATCACCCGCGACACCGCGTATTTCGAGGCCAAGATCGGCGAGATCGAGACGGCCGAGCAGCTGGTCTCGGACCGGCGGCTGCTGCGCGTCGCGCTTGGCGCATTCGGATTGCAGGACGATCTCGACAGCAAGGCCTTCGTGCGCAAGATCCTCGAGGGCGGCACCCAAGCCGAAGGCGCGCTCGCCACCCGCCTCACGGATACACGCTACCGCGAGTTCGCGGATGCGTTCGGGTTCGGCAACCTCGTCGGCGCGCGCACGGGTTTCGAAGGGTTTGGCCAGCAGATCACCGCCAGGTTTCGCGCCCGCCAGTTCGAGGTCGCCGTGGGCGAGCAGGACCAGTCCATGCGCCTCGCCATGACGGCCGAGCGCGCCCTGCCCGACATCGCCGCCGGTTCCGCCAGCGACGAGACGAAGTGGCTGCGCGTCATGGGCAATCCGCCGCTGCGCGAGGTCTTCGAACGCGCGCTGGGCCTGCCCGACGGATTCGGTCAGATCGATCTCGACCGCCAGGTCGAGGAGCTCCAGGATCGCGCCGCGCGCCAACTGGGCATCGACAGCCTGGATCGGATGGCCGACGCGGACATGCGTCAGCGGCTCATTGAACGCTATCTGTTGCGCGAACAGGTGTCGGGTTTCGCGGCGCAGACCGGCGGCTCCGTCGCGCTCGCGCTATTGGAGAGCGGCAGCCGATAGGCGCCCGCCGCAAAACAACGCGCCGGAGCGGGACAGGCCATCCCTGTCTCGACGACAGCGTCGTCAGGCTTCATTGATCGCCCGTATTCGCCCGGGGACTGGACGGCGAACGCGCCGGCAGGGACGCACCGGCTGGTTTCGGCGCCTGGCCCGCGCGGGCCGCGCCTGCGCGCCGCAGGATCAGTGCAAGCCTGTCGAAACTGTTGCGGACAGAGACCGGTTCGCGCTCGGCGATGAAAGCGTCGAGCTCGGGCCAGGCGCGGATCGCGACGTCGAGCTCGGGATCGGAGCCTTCGGTGTAGAGCCCGGCGCGCAGCATCGCTTCCGAGCGCGCGTAGGCGCCCAACAGGCCGCGCACCCGACCGATCGTCGCATTCTCATCCGGCGTCGCCGCGCCGGGAAGGCTGCGCGACACGGAGCGCAACAGATCGATCGCGGGGTATCGCCCCCGTTCGGCAATCTCGCGGTCCATCACCACGTGGCCGTCAAGCACGCCGCGCAGAATATCGGCCACCGGTTCGTCCATGTCCGAGCCTGCGACGAGCACGCTGAGGATGGCGGTGATTGCCCCCTGCCCCACGACGCCCGGCCCCGCGCGTTCGCAAAGCGACATGATCGTGTGCGCGGTGGAGGCCGGAAAGCCGCGCAGGCTCGGCAACTCGCCGGCGGCGGTCGCGACCTCGCGATGCGCCTCGGCGAAGCGGGTGATCGAATCGGCCAGCAACAGCACGTCGCGCCCGCTATCGCGGAAATGTTCGGCCACCGCCATCGCCGTCCACGCGCAGCGCCGGCGCACCAGCGGCGCACGGTCCGACGTCGCCGCCACCACGACGGCGCGCGCCATCCCCTCGGGTCCAAGCACGTTCTCGACGAAGTCGCGCAATTCGCGCCCGCGCTCCCCGATCAGCGCAAAGACGACCACATCCGCCTGCATGTGCCGCCCGAGGCGTCCCAGAAGGCTCGATTTTCCCACGCCCGAGCCGGCGAACAACCCGAGCCGCTGCCCGCGCACGATGGGCAACGCGGTGTTGAAGACCGCCATCCCCGTTTCCAGCCGCTCGCCCAGCGGCGCGCGCCGCGCGGGCGGTGGAGGGGCGGCGCGCAGCGACCGGGGTTGCGCGCCGGGCAGGAGCGGGCGGCCGTCCAGCGGCGCGCCGAACGGATCGATCACGCGCCCGATCCAGTGATCGGCGGGCGCGATCCTCACGGGCCCGTGCAGCGCCACCGGATCGCCCAGCGACACGCCGGTCGTATCCTCGTCGGGCAGCATCACGGCGCCCGCGGGCCCCAGCTGAACGATCTCGCCCCAGAGAGCCGGCTGCCCGGCGCGCATCACGCAGAGCCGGTCGCCCAGCCGCGCCGCATCGGGCAGTCCCGACACGTCGAGCGTGGCGCCCGCCACCGTGGCGACCCGGCCCACCGCGCGCGCCGCCCGGAGGTCCGATATCACCGCCCCGAGGCCGGCCAATCCGCTGTCATGCATCGCGCGCTCCATCAATTTCGCGAAAACGATTCCTGAAAACAATTTTTAAAGGAATCAGGGTTAAGCCTTGGTTGAAACCGATCGAGGGAGAAGCCCCGATGTTCGAGAAACTGGAAATCTTCCGCATGGCGCAGGCGATGGCTGCCCATGCGGGGGCGCGGCAGGCGGTCGTGGCGCGTAACATGGCCAATGCCGACACCCCCGGCTACGCCGCGCGCGATATCGCCCCCTTCGCCGAAGCCTACCAAGGTCAGGACCGGCGTTTCGCGGCCCGCGCGACGCGCGCCGCGCATCTCACTGGCGCGCCCGGCGGGGGCGGATTCGAAACCGTCCGACGCCCCGGCGGAATGAGCGATCCCAACGGCAACTCTGTTTCGCTCGAGGCCGAGATGCTCAATGCGGTCGAGGTCAAGCGCCAGCATGACCGCGCCATCGCCATCTACAAATCCGGCCTGACCATCCTGCGCGCCGCCGCCGGGCGGCGCTGACGCGCCCCGCAAGGAGCATCCCGAATGACCGACTTTTCCGACGCCCTCAGCCTGTCGACCAGCGGCCTCAAGGCGCAGTCGCGCCGCTTGCGCCACGTGTCCGAGAACATCGCCAACGCCGACACGCCCGGATACCGGCGCAAGACCGTCTCGTTCGAGACGGCGATGTCCGGCGCCATCCCGGGGTTGGTGGAGCCGGGGCGCGTGCGGCTCGACCAAAGCGAGCTCGAGAGCGTCTTCGATCCCGGCCACCCGATGGCGGATGAAACCGGCCACCATAACGGCTCGAATGTGGACCTGGTGATCGAGATCGCGGACGCGCGCGAAGCGCAGCGCAGCTACGAGGCGAACCTCAAGATGTTCGACCAGGCGCGGCAGATGTCGTCCAGCCTGATGGACCTGCTGCGCCGCTGACGACCAGAAACGAAACCTCATGAAAGGAGTCCAGAATGGATGTCTCCGCCCTCAACGCCACGCAGAAATATGCAGCCGCCCGCCCCGCCACGCAGCCCGAACCGGGCAGCGGGGGGGCCGGGGAGATGGCCGCCGGCCTCGCGCGGGATTTCGCCGCGACCTTGCAGGAGGCCGAAACCACCGCCAAGGCCGCGATGATGGGCGAAGCCGACCCCCATGCGCTCGTCCAGGCGCTGGCGCAGTCGGAACTGGCGGTTGAAACCGCGGTGACGGTGCGCGACCGGGTGGTCGAGGCCTACCAGGAAATCCTGCGGATGCCGGTCTGAGCGGATGCACAACGAGCTGATCTTTTTCGACACGATGCGCCAGGGCCTCTGGGTGGCGGTGATCGTCTCTGTCCCGATACTCGCGGTTGCGCTGATCGCCGGGCTGACGGTGGGGCTGTTCCAGGCGCTCACCTCGGTGCAGGAGATGACGCTGACCTTCGTGCCCAAGCTGATCGCGATCGTCGCCGTGTTCTGGATGTCGATGGGGTTCATGACGCAGACGCTGGTGTCCTTCTTCCAGGACCGGCTGATTCCGCTCATCATCGGAGGATGACATGGATAACGTAGGTTACACCGCGCTTACCCGGCAATCCGGGCTGATGCGCGAGATGCAGATCGTGGCGAACAACATCGCCAACGCCGCCACCACCGGCTTCCGGCAGGAGGGGCTGATCTTCGCCGAGCACGTCAAGCGGATGGAGGACGGCCCGTCGTTGTCGATGGCCTCGGCGGACGTGCGCATGACCTCGACGGTGCAGGGCGGGCTCAGGCAGACCGGCGGCGCGCTCGATCTCGCGATCGAGGGCGACGGGTTCTTCCTGGTCGAGACGCCCAAGGGCGTGCGGCTGACCCGCGCCGGGGCCTTCGCGTTTTCGGCGACAGGCGATCTCGTCACGCCGGACGGGTTCCGCGTGCTCGACGCCGGCGGCGCGCCCGTGTTCGTCCCGCCCGACGCCGCCGATCTCGGCGTCGCCGCGGACGGCACGATAAGCGGCGACGGCAGGCCGCTGGCGCAGATCGGGCTGGTCATGCCGACCGATTCCATCGGCCTTCTGCGCGAGGACGGCGTGATGTTCCGCTCGGAGAACGGGGTCGAGCCGGCCATCGGCGGCCGTATCCTGCAAGGCTATCTCGAGGGGGCCAATGTCGATCCCATCGGCCAGATCGCCCGAATGATCGAGGTCCAGCGCGCCTACGAGATGGGCCAGAGCTTTCTCGACGCCGAGAACGAACGCCTGCGCACCGCGATGCAAACCTTCATTTCCACACGATAGGAGCCTGACATGCGCGCCCTCAAGATCGCCGCCACGGGCATGGCGGCCCAGCAGATGCGGGTCGAGACCATCTCGAACAACCTCGCGAACATGTCCACCACCGGCTACAACACCCGCCGCGCGGAGTTTGCGGACCTGCACTACCAGCAGATGGCGCGCCCCGGCACGGTGAACGCCGCCGACGGCACGGTGCTGCCCACCGGCGTGCAACTCGGGCTCGGGGTGCGGCCCGCCGCGGTGTCGGTGCACCTGCAGCAGGGGTCGCTCTCGGCCACGGGCGGCGATCTCGACCTCGCGATCGAGGGCAACGGCTATCTCGAGGTCACGCTGCCCTCGGGGCAGGCGGCCTACACGCGCGACGGGGCGCTGAAACGCTCGGCGGAGGGGCTGATCGTCAACTCCGAGGGCTTCGCCGTCGCCCCGGAAATCGTGATCCCGGAGGACGCGCGCTCGATCTCGGTCAACGGCGCGGGCGAGGTGTACGCCTATTTCCGCGACAGCACCGAGGCGCAATTGCTCGGGCAGTTCACCCTCACCGGCTTTACCAACGCCAAGGGGCTGGAGGCGCGCGGCGGCAACCTCTTCAGCGAGACCGAGGCCTCGGGCCCGCCGCTCACCACCACGCCCGGGCAGGACGGGCTGGGCACGCTGCGGCAGGGGTATCTCGAGGACAGTTCCGTCGACCCGGTGCGCGAGGTGACCGAGCTGATCGAGGCGCAACGGGGCTATGAGCTCAATTCCAAGGTCATTTCCGCCGCCGACCAGATGCTTGGCGCGACGACCCAGATCCGCTGATGCGCGCGCTCGCCCTTCTCGCCGCGCTCGCCGCTCCGCCCGCCGCCGCCGACACCGTCGTCGCGGCGCGCACCATCCGCGCGCAAACGCTCATCGGGGCGCAGGATGTCGCGGTCAAGAAGGGCGACGTGGTCGGCGCGGTTTCCGATGTCGACACCGTCATCGGACAGGAGGCGCGCGTCGCGCTCTATGCCGGCCGGCCCATCCGTCCCGGCGATGTCGGCCCGCCCGCCTTGGTCGAGCGCAACCAGATCGTCGCGCTGATCTACGCCGCCGGCGGCGTCGCCATCCAGACCGAGGGCCGCTCGCTGTCGCGCGCCGGGCCCGGCGAACGGGTGCGGGTGATGAACCTCGCCTCGCGCCTCACCGTTTCGGGCCACGTCCTGCCGGACGGGCGCGTGCAGGTTTCGAACTGAAGGAATACCCATGCATCGTTCGCTCCGTTATCTCTGCCTCGTCGCCCTCGCCTCGGCCTGCGGCAAGATGGATCACCTCGGCAAGGCGCCGAGCTTTACCCCCGTCTCGGACGGGCCCGAGCAGGCGGCGATGTTCGGCAGCGACCTGCCCGCCACGCTCGAGCCCCACCGCGCCACGGACCGCGCCTCGCTCTGGGCGTCGGGGCGTCAATCGCTGCTGGGCGACCGGCGCGCGATGCAGCGGGGCGACATCCTCACCGTGGTGATCGAGATCGACGACGAGGCCGAGATATCGAACTCCACCTCGCGCTCGCGCTCGAGCTCCGAAAGCATGGGCGTGCCGCAGCTCTTCGGCATTCCCCAGCGGCTTGACGAGAAACTGCCCGAGGGCGCCAGCATGGCCGACGCGGTGTCGATCAATGCCGCCGGCCGCTCGGGCGGTGACGGATCCGTCAAGCGGCGCGAGGAGCTGACCCTGCGGGTGGCCGCCACGATCATGCAGGTGCTCCCGAACGGCGTGTTGTCGATCCAGGGCAGCCAGGAAGTGCGCGTCAATTTCGAGATGCGCGAACTGCTGGTCAGCGGCTACGTGCGCCCCGCCGACATTTCGCGCCAGAACGAGATCACTTATGACAAGATCGCCTCGGCTCGGATTTCCTATGGCGGGCGCGGCCAGATCACCGATGTGCAACAGCCGCGGATCGGCCAGCAGGTGCTGGACGCGGTCCTGCCGTTCTGAGGAGAGCGCGATGAAGAAACTGCTGCCCCTGGTTCTTATGCTCGCCGGCATCGGCGGCGGCGTCGGCGCGGGGCTTGCGCTCAGGCCTGCCGCCCCCGTGGCGGCTGACGGGAATGCGGCTGACGGGGAGGCCGCGAAACCGGCGCTCGAAACGCCGGCCGTGAAGGCCCGCGATGACGATCATGGCGGCAACCCTGCCGACGCGGATTACGTCAAGCTCAACAACCAGTTCGTGGTGCCCGTCGTCACGCGCGACAAGGTCGCCGCGCTCGTCGTGATGTCGCTCAGCATCGAGCTTGCGGGCGGCAGCCCCGAAACCGTCTACCTGCGCGAACCGAAGCTGCGCGACCAGTTCCTCCAGGTGTTGTTCGACCACGCCAACATGGGCGGTTTCGAGGGCGCGTTCACCAGCGCGCGCAAGCTCGACGTGCTGCGCGCGGCGCTGCTCGAGGTGGCGCGGGCCGTCATCGGCCCCGAGGTCGCAAGCGTGCTGATCACCGACATCAACCGCCAGGACGCATGACGCCCAGCGCCTGAACCGCGTCTTCGCGGCGTTTGCCCGCGGCCTCGCGCGCCTCGGCGCGTGCGCGGTTCCCAAGCTCGTCTATCGCGGCCTTGCGTCCGAAGGCGCGGCGCAGATCGTTCATGCGTCCCGCCTTGCGCACCAGAACCTGCGCCAATTCGGTGTTCAGCTCCGCCCGCCTGCGCCCGACCCAGCCCTGCCAGAGCAGGTCCGCGCCGACGGCGCGCGGCGCGCTCAGTTGCGTCGGCGGCAGCGCCGCCGCGGCCTTGCGATGATCGTCGAGTTCCGCCAGCGCCCGGCGCAGCTCGGCCTCGCGGCGCATGAGGTCGCGCAGCTTTGCCTGCTCGGTCTCGAAGAGCAGGCCGGCAACCTCGCCCAACCCGGTCGGATCCTGCCGGCTCATCCCCGCCTCCCGGCGCGGCGGCGCATGGTTTCGGCGAACCGGATGGCTGCGGCCACGGCGCGGTAGTGGTCAGGGTCGATCTCCTGCCCGATCTCGGTCGTGGCGTAAAGGGCGCGGGCGGTCGGCGGGTCCTGGCGCACCGGCACGCCATGTTCGCGCGCAAGATCGCGAATCGCCAGCGCCATGTGGTCGACCCCCTTGGCGACGCATTCCGGCGCCGCGCCCGGTTCGCGGCTCCAGCGCAGGGCGACGGCGTAGTGGGTCGGGTTCATCACCACCACGTCGGCGGTCGGCACGTCCGTCATCATCTTTTCCGACGCGATCTGCGTGGCGCGGGCGCGGCGCTCCTGTTTCATGTGCGGGTCGCCCTCGTGCTGCTTGTGCTCGTCGCGGACCTCCTGGTGCGACATCCGGTTGCGCCGCATGTGATCGAAATGCTGCCAGAGGTAATCGACCGCCCCGATCGCGATGGCGATCACGCAGACCACCATCATGAACTCGAGCAGCATCCGCACCATCAATGCGCCCACGCCGCGCGGCTCTGCGGTGAGCGCGCCGCCCATCTCGGGCAGACGCCATTGCAGGTAGAGCCCCAGCAGCACGGAATAGAGCGCCAGCTTGGCCAGGCTCTTGGCGAACTCGAACAGGCCGGAGGGGCCGAACTTGTTCTTCGCGTTGCTGACGGGGTTGATGCGCGAGGGTTTGGGCTTCAGCTTCGACGGCGCGACGACGAGGCTGCGTTGCGCCAGCACCGACAAAAGCGCCGCCGCGGCGGGCAGGATCAGCCACGCCGCGAGCCCGAGGCCGATCGCCCCCATCAGTCCGCCCGCCGTGGCCCGCGCCTGTCCGCCGAACATCAGCGGCGCGAGGCGATCCGGCCCGCCGAGCAGCCCGAGGAAGACGTCGCTCACCGCTTCCACGGAGGCGGCGCCGGCGGTCAGCCCCGCGAGCAGGAAACCGACATAGGCAGCGGCAGTGTTGAGATCGGCCGAGCGCACCAGCTCGCCCTTCTTGCGCGCCTCGTCAAGCTTGTGCTGCGTCGGCTCGTGACTCTTGTCCGTGTCGTCCTGCTGCCCGGCCATCAGCGGCCCCCGAACGGGTTGGCGAGGAAGCCGTCGAGCGCCTCCATCCAGAGCGTGAGCATGGTCGGCGCCAGCAGGAAGAGCAGGAACAGACCGCCGAAGGTGATGACCGGCGCGCCGACGAAGACGACCATCATCTGCGGCATGGCGCGGTTGATGATGCCGAGGGTGAGATTGTAGAGCAAGGACACGATCACGAAGGGCGCGGCGAGGCTGAAGGCCAGGGCAAAGGCGTTTGAGACCTGCGCCACGCCCCATTGCGACAGCGCCGCCGTTTCGGGTAGTTCGCCCGCCGGCAGGACCGTGTAGCTGGCGATCACCATCTGCGCGAGATGCACATGCAGGTCGAGCAGCATCGCCAGCGCAAGGCCGCCCACGACCAGCAGATGCCCCATCGCCGGCAGCGGCTCCATCCCGGCGCTGCCGAGGATCTGGCTCAGCGACGTGGCCTGCGCCGCCATCGATCCCGCGGTCTGAAGCGCCATCAGGAACAGCCGCAGCCCGATCCCGATCGCAAGCCCCGCGACCGCCTCCGCAATGGCGAGCCAGGCGAAGGCGATCAGCGTGGCGGGGGCGGGGCCGATCATATCCGCGACGGCGGGGGCGACGATAACGGTAAAGACCAGCGCCAGCGCCAGCTTGATCCGGACGGGAACCGAGTTTTCGCCGAAGCCGGGACAGAGCGACATCACCGGCCCGACCCGCAGGAACACGACGGCGTACAGCCAGATCATCTCCCGCGACAACGACAGAAGCTCCGCCAGCGCGTTCACGCCGCCGCCACCCCGACAAGCGCGGGGCGCGCCTCGATGCCGATTTCCTCGAAGGAGAGCACCGGATTGGCGATGCTCTTGGCCGCCAGCACAGTGCGCAGGAAGCGGCGGCGCGCGGTCGAGGTGACGATCGCCGGGAACACCCCCGATTCGGCGGCGCGGGATACTTCGCCCGCCACCGACTCGGTCAGACGGTTGAAGAGTTCGGGCGGCAGCGCGACGTCGAGCCGCGCGCGGTCCTGGTCGACCTGGTAGGTGCTGAACGTATCCTCCCATTCCGGCGCCAGCTGGATCAGCGGCAAGGAGCCGTCATCGCGCTGCAACGCCGCCACTAGCTGGAAGCCGAGCCGCTGGCGGACATGTTCGCAGATCGCCTCGGGCGCCTTGTGCATCTGGCGGCCCTCCGCCGTCGCCTCGATGATGAGCGGCAGGTTGCGGATCGACACCTGTTCGGCCAGCAGCAGCCGCAGCACGGCGTGGAGCAGGTCGGCGGGCACGCGGTCCGGGATCATCTCATCCAGCAGCTTGCGGTTGGCCTCGGCGCGGGCCGGGTCGCTGAGATTCACCATCTCGTCGAGCAGCCGGCGCATCGCCTTCATCGTCAGCAGGCGGCTCAGGTTGCGGCGGATCACCTCGAGCAGATGCGTCGCGAGGATTTCCGCGGGGGCCACCAGCGTCGCGCCGGTCAGCGCCACGTCATCCTGACGCGCCTCGGGGATCCAGCGGGCGGGCGCGCCGTAGACGGGCTCGCTCACCGTGTCGCCCGCCGGCGCATCGGGCGTTCCGTCGGGATCGAGCAGGAGCAGGTGATCGCCGCGCAGCGTGGCGCGCCCCTGCTCGACCCCCTGCACCCGGATGATGTAGGCCCCGGTCCCGAGCGTCGGGTCGTCGGTCAGCCGGATCTCGGGGAGGATCATCCCGAACTGCGTGACCACATGCGTGCGCATGTTGGTGATCCGCGCGTCGAGCCCGGTGCCGGGATCGAGCACGAGGTTCACGAGGTCCGGGGCGAACTCCACATGGATGTCGTCAAGCTCGAGCAGGTCGCCGAGCGATTTGCCGGTCGATTCGGGGGCGCTGTCCCGCGGTTCGGGGCGCTCATGGGCGCGCGCCCGTTCACGCCGGTGCAATACCAGCGCCGTCGCCCCGAGCGCACAGCCGCCCAGCATGAACGGCGCAAAGGGAAGCCCGGGCACCAGTGCGAACAGCGCCATCAGGAACGCCACCGTCGCCATCGCCGCGGGGTGCCGGCCCAGCTGCGCGGCGAGCGCGATGTCGGTCGCGCCGATCGCCCCGCCCCGCGACAGCAGCAGCGCCGACGCGATCGAGATGATGACCGCCGGGATCTGCGTCACCAGCCCGTCGCCCACGGTCAGGATCGCGTAGGTCTCGAACGCGGCGCCGAGCGGCATGTCATGCACCACCGTGCCCATCACCAGCCCCATGACCAGGTTGAGCAACGTGATCAGGAGGCCCGCGACCGCGTCCCCCTTGACGAATTTCGACGCCCCGTCGAGCGAGCCGAAGAAGGTGGTTTCCTGTTGTTCGCGCTCGCGCCTTTCGCGCGCTTCGGCGTGGTCGATGGCGCCCGCGGACATGTCGCTGTCGATCGCCAGCTGCTTGCCCGGCATCCCGTCGAGCGCGAAGCGCGCGCCGACCTCGGCCATGCGCGCGGCCCCCTTGGTGATGACCATGAAGTTCACGATCATCAGCACGCCGAACACCACCAGCCCGAGGAAGACGCTGCCGCCCATAACGAAGCTCGCGAATCCCTCGATCACGTCGCCCGCCGCGCCGGCGCCGGTATGGCCTTCGCCGATGATCAGCTTGGTCGAGGACACGTTGAGCGACAGGCGCAGCATGAGCGAGGCGAGCAGGATCGTCGGGAAGGCCGAGAAATCGAGCGGCCGCTCGATGAAGAGGGTGACGGTGAAGATCAGGATCGCGAGTCCGAAGGACGCGGCCAGCCCGACATCGAGCACCCAAGGCGGCATCGGCAGGATCATCATGACGATGATCGCCATCAGCGCAAGCGCGAGCAGGACCGTCGGCTGGAACAGGTTGCCGATGCGCAGGCCGTTCATCGATCAGGACTCCTGCGCGGCAAGGACGAACAATGCCGGACGCCTTGACGCTTCCAGCGGCACCAGCGATCCGAACCGCCCCGCGCCTTCCCCCGCCTGCAAGAGCGGATAGGCGTTGACGCGCGCCGCCTGCGTGGAGGCGGCAGACGCGTCCCGGACGGCGGCCAGGACGGGCGCGGGCGGCGCCGGCCCGCCGACCGTCTTGCGAATGCGGGCGAAGCGGGCCTCGTACCGGTCCGCGTATTTGGGGGTGCGCGAGTGATAGGCTCCGGCGGCCTTGGTCCAGTCGCCGGTTTCGGCAAAGAGCGATTTCAGGAACCGCGCGGCATAGGCGGCGTTCTCATGCGGGTCGAACATCGCGTCTATGGACGTGAACTCCGCCCCATGCCACTTGTAGTTGATCTGGAAGCAGCCGACATCGAAGCTGCGCGCGCCGCGCTTGTAGTGCCGCATGACATAGGCGCGCGCCTCGCGCTCGGTCGCGAACCATTTCCCGACTCCTTCCATGTTGACCGTCCACGGCCAGGGCTGCAGCTTTCCGCCGCGCGCGCGCCCGGTTTCCGTGCGGGTGATCGCCCGCAGCACCGAGACGGGCACGCCCGAATGACGCGCGGCCCGCTGCGCCGCCTGGTCGCAAAGCTCTGCTGTCGGATCAGGCCCGCCGGCCAGGGCGAGCCGCGGCAGCGCCGACAGGAGGGCGATCAACAGCAAAGCCACCAGCCAGTCATGCAACCCTGCCTCATTGCGGGGGACGCCAAGCGCCCCCGCCTGTTTGGCAGGGCGCCGTCCGCGATCCGCTTGGTCTTCGTTTCGTCGCACGAGTCACCCTTTTTCGGTCAGCGCATTCTGTCGCTGCGACGTCACGCTATTTCCGGTTGATTGAGATTCGGTTACTTCCTTGACGAAACGGGGATCGTCATTCGCCCTCGTCAGGCTCTCCGGGGATCTGGCGCGCGCCGAGAAGGTTGCCGACCAGGCTCCGCGTCGTCGCACTCGCGTCGATCAGCGCGCGGTCATGCGCCAGCAGATTGCCGTCGGACAGGGCCTCCGGCGCGCCCGAACCGCTCGCGAGCCGGGCAATCTCCGCATCGCCCAACGCCGAGGCCAGTTCCCAATCCTCTGCCTGCATCGCGGCGCGCAACGCGGAATCAGGTTGGCCGCCCGTCGCATAGAGTTCACGGGCCGCGTTGAACTCGCCCGCCATGCTACGGGCGTCGGCGCGCAGCCGGTTCGCGTCGGGCCCGGACAGGCCGAGAAGCTCGACCAGCGCCTGTCGCGGCGTGCCAAGGGCGCGCGCGGCCTTCGCCCGCAGGAGCCGACGTTCGCGCTGCGCCGGCCCCTGCGCCGCGCCGTCCAGGTACGCCTGCGCAGCAACCGGAAAACCGGTGTCCAGGAGGCGCCGGGCGATGGCGGTTTCCGTTTCCGCGCTTAGACGGCCGTCGATTTCCGGCTGCATGGACAGCGCGTATGTCAGGAAAGTCACGTCCTCGGCGTTTCGCGTCAGAAGATCGAACAGCGTATCTGTCACATGCCGGCGCGTCGCCTCCGGAAGCTCCGCGTCAAGGCGCGCGCGATGGTCGAAGGCGTTCTTGAATGCGCCCGACGCGGCGCTCGCCTCGATATACGCGCGGGCGAGGTCAGGACCGATCTCGGCGTCGCGCAGCTCATGCGCATAGGCCCCGGCGAGATCAGCCATGTCCTGCGGGATCGCGCGTCCTGAAGCGAGGCGCGCATCGATGCGCCGAAGCAGGGCTTCGGCCGCGATCTCCACGTTGGATTCGACAATCCGGCCCAGGGTTTCATCGGCGGCGGCGTCGTCACCTGCTGCGAGCTCGACCTCCGCTCGCGCAAGCCCTTGGCCGGGAGCCGGCGCAGCGCCGCCGCGCTCAAGCTGGCGCAGGACGTCGTCGGCCGCTTCGGCGCGGCCCGCCGCCATGAGCTTGCGCGCGAGGTTCGGTGCGAGGAGATCACGAAGATGGCGGGGCAGGGCGTTGACGCCGCGAAGGATCGCATCGAGATCGAGAGGCGCACCGGGCGGCAGCGCCCGGTATGACAGCGCCGACCACATTGCGGCACCGGACGCGCAGCTGAGCTGTCCGGCAAGCGACGATCCCTCCGCCTCTCCGTGCTGGAATATATCTGCGATCGCGCGGGCGACCTGAACCTTCCGCCCTTCGACTCCGGCGACATGCAACACCTGCCGGGCTTCGACGCCGAAGCCGTGGTGAAGATAGAGCCTGGCGAGATCGAGCGCCGCGGCCCCGTCGAAACGGCCCAACTCGTCCGTAAGCCGTGCGCGGGCCGGACCGATCCGGGTCGCGAAACTCCCGCCATCGCCCCATTGCGCGATCGCCAGAGCGTCGTCGCCGAGGCAGACCTTGCCCTTGTAAGTGACCTGAAGCGTATCGCTTGGCGCGATGACCTCGTGATCCAGGGACATTTCGGAACGAAGCTGGAGACCGGGCCCGGCATCCGGTTCCGGCGCCGGCGTTCGCACGGGATCTGCGCCGTCATTCGCTCCGGGCGGCGGCTCAGCCTCGGTTCCGCCGGGCGAAATGTCCACCTGCGGCGACAAGAGCCCCATTGTCGTCGCCCGGGAAATCTGCCTGGCCAGTTGCTCCCGCGCGATGGACAAATCAGGCTTTGGCGGAACACCGGGCGGCGACGGCGCCGGCGCCATCCCAAAAAGGTCCTGTGCGAGGGACGCCGCGGCCAGTTCCGCGGCGATACGTCCGGCTGTCAGGAGATGCGCCGGACCGCGGTCCGCCTGTATCGGGACGACCTTCTCCGGCGAAGGGGACGGCCGGGTCTTTTGCGCGCCAGCGCCGTCCGCGATGATATCTGGATCGCGGATGTCGATCACGAGCATGGACTGCCCGTGCCAGAACGTCTCAATAGCACATTCGCAGCCCAGCGTCAGGCGCAGCCCGCCGGGTGTCGGCGCGATGTTCCTGAGCCGGTCGTCGCGCATGCGCACGAACACGGTCGAGAGGTCAAAACGCCACGCGCGATCCTTGACGATCACCTTCCGATCACGGCCGGTTCCGGTAATGCGCCAGTCGACGCGATGTGGCAGCGCCAGCACGAGACGCGAGAATCCGTCGTGATCGCCCGAGCGCACCGTCACTTCCCCCGGCGTCGCGGCCGGGACCGCAGAGCCGAAGGCCCAGAGCAGCGCAATGCAAGCGATGATGAGAAAGCGGCGCATCACGCCGCGTCCTGCTTGACCGATTTCAATGCTTCTTCGAGGTCGGAGAAGCTCGGCCTGCGATGTGACGGCGTATTCTGGCGACCGACCTCGATGCAGATGTTGGTTGCGTGGCTGTGCAGGTTGGCGACCAGCACCTCGCGGATGAGCTGATAGAAATGCGCGTCTTCCTCGACCACCGATCTCACCTTCGCCGCGAACGGCCCGACCAGGCCATAGGCGAGGAAGACGCCGAGGAACGTCCCGACCAGCGCGCCGCCGATCATCTTGCCAAGGATCTCGGGCGGCTGGTCGATCGACGCCATCGTCTTGATCACGCCCAGTACCGCGGCGACGATGCCAAGCGCGGGCAATCCGTCCGCGACGGTCTGCAACGCGTGGCTCGAATGCAGTGCGTGATTGAGGTTCGCCTCCATCCGCTTGTCGAGCACCTCTTCGACCTGGTGCGGGTCGTCGTAGTTCATCGACGCCGAGCGGATCGTGTCGCTGATCAGCGCGATCGCCTCGGCATCCTTGAGGATCTTCGGATACCTGCCGAAGATCGCCGAGTCCTGCGGCGCCTCGATATGTTCCTCCACCGCGACCGGGTTCTGCCGGCCGAGCCGGATCAGTTCGAACAGCAGGCACAGCAGGTCGCGATAATCCTCCTGCTTCCACTTGGGCCCCTTGAAGACCTTGCCGATGTCCCTGATCGTGTGTTTGACGCCAGCCCCGTCATTGCCGAGCATGAACGCGCCGGCCGCCGCGCCGCCGATGATCATCATCTCGAAGGGCAACGCCTTCATGATGATCCCGAGCTTGCCCCCCGCGGCGAGGTAACCGCCGAATACCATCGCGAAGATAACCAGGATACCGATAATGCCGATCATTGCGTCCTCCGCCGCGTCATACGCGGGCCACAGTGCCACTGCGGCGTTAAAATTCCCTGACCCGGAGACGGATCATTCGGTCGGCGCGCCCGCGTTCCGCCCGGCCAGCACGACGCTGAAGCGATGCGCGGCGTCGGGGCTGAGCCCGGCCATGATTCCCGCCGCCGCCTCGGGGCGCATGCGCCCGAGGAATCCCGCGGCGAAGTCCGCGTTCATCTCTTCGAAGAGCGCGGCGGCGTCCTTGGGCTTCATGCTTTCGTAAACCTTGGTGAGCCGCGCGATGTCACCCTCGGCCGCGCCATCGGCGAGCGCGATCATGGCGCGCAGATCCTCTTCCGCCTGTTCGAGCAGGGCAAGCTTGCGCGCCACCTCGCGATCCGCGAGCTTCAACGCCTGAAGGCGGTCCGTGATGGCAGTTTCCCGCGCTTCGATCCGCGCCTCGCGCGCCTGGAACGCCTTGAGGACGGCGCGCATCTCCTCGGGCGGCTCGCAGGATCGCGCTTCGCGCTCGGCGGCGTCCGGCGGCGTGACATCGCCCGGCGCGGCGGCCCGGGCAAAGACCTGCCCGGCGTCGCCGCCCATCCGCAGCATCGCCGACGCCACCAGGAGACCCGCGATCACGATCAGCGTGCCCCGCCCGGCGCGGCTTCGCTTGCGGCGCGGCGCGTCTGTTCCTCGGGCGGCCATCACGCGGCGCCCGTTTCATGGCGGCGGAATACCGGACCGAGCGGAGGCGACTCAGGTGTAGCCGAAGCAGAGGGATCGTGGCGCGCGAACCGGGCCTCGGGCTGTTCGGCTTCGGGAGCGACCTCTTGTGCGTCGGGAAGATCGTGCATCGCCGCGACCATCAGCTCCAGCCGACGCGCGACGCCTTCCGCGCGGTCCGTCAGCTTTTCCAGCGATTCGGTCGATGTCCCCGCCGCGCCCTGCGCCGCGTCGAGCGTGCGGGTGAGGTCATCCACCTGCACCGAAAGAACGGCCACGGCGCCGCCGACCCCGTTCTCGAGATCGTTGAAGCGCCTCAGGCGACGCCCCAGGACATAACAGTAAAGCCCCGCGCCGAGCGCCCCGGCCACCAGCAGAATGTCGGCAATAAGTTCCATGTCACACCTTCAGTTCAACACGAATTCCATGATCAGAAGATCGCGCACCCGGTCTTTTCCGGTGACGATCTGCACGCGGCGCAGCATTTGCGACCGCAGCCGGATCAGCGCGGTGCTGTCCGCCAGGTCGGCGGTCTCCAGCGCCCTGAGATAGCTATTGAGCACGTCGATCACGCGCGGCATCAGCGTCTCGACCTCGCCTTGGTATCGGCTGGCCACCTCCAGCTGTGCGCGGAACCGCAGGTGGGCGCCGGTCGCGCCGTCGCCGAGCGAAATCACGAGCGGATCGACGGGCACATAGGCGATGTCCGGCATGGCGACATGCGATTCTCCTGCGCCGCCCCCGTCCGAAGCGGGCCTGGCATGCGCCGCGCCGGCATGTGATTCGCCGCCCATGATCAGCCCGGACCACACGGCGTAGAATCCGCCCCCCGCCCCGGCGAGAGCGAGCCCGACGCCCAGCAATAGCGGCAGTTTCGAAGATTTGGCCGGCGCATTCGCGGCGCCGTCATCCGTGTCGGCCATGCCTGGTCCTTCCCGTTTCAACTCTCCCGACTTTTAGCCGACAGGCACTAACCGATTGTTAAGCCTGATGAGCCAAAGATGACGCCACCGTCCGGCAGAACGCCGGGCCAGCAGGAGGCATGGCACTTGCAGCAGATCGCGCAACTCTGGACCGCTCTGGACATCCGCAAACGGGTGATCGTCATACTGGCCAGCCTGGCCGTCTTCGCCGCCGTTCTCGGACTCGGCCGCATGGCCGCCACGCCCAGCATGGCGTTGCTCTACGCCGGGCTCGAAAGCGGTCCGGCGGGCGAGGTCGTGCGCGCGCTGGAACAGCGCGGCGTCACCTACGAGGTGCGCGGCGGCGCGATCTTCGTCGAGAGCGCGCGGCGCGACGAATTGCGCATGACCCTTGCGAGCGAGGGGCTGCCGGTCAGTTCCTCGAAGGGCTATGAGCTGCTGGACGGGCTGTCGGGTTTCGGCACGACGTCGCAGATGTTCGACGCCGCCTACTGGCGCGCCAAGGAGGGCGAACTGGCGCGGACCATCCTCGCCAGCCCCGCCATCGGCGCGGCGCGGGTGCATATCGCCAATACCGGCTCGAACCCATTTCAGCGCGACGTGCGGCCCACCGCCTCGGTCATGGTCACGCCCGCGGGCGGCGACATCTCCGCCCAGCAGGCGCAGGCGCTGCGGTTCCTCGTCGCCTCGGCGGTGACCGGGCTCACCCCCGAGGACGTTTCGGTGATCGACGCCAATGGCGGCCTGATCGGCGCCGCCGAGGAGACCCCCGCCAATGGCGCGGAAGACCGCTCCGCCGCCCTGCGCGAGCGGGTTCAGAGGCTGCTCGAGGCGCGTGTCGGACACGGCAACGCGGTGGTCGAAGTCAGCGTCGACACCGTCAAGACGACGGAAACGCTGCGCGAACGCCGCATCGATCCAGAAAGCCGCGTCGCCATCAGCACCGACACCGAGGAGCGCACCGATTCGTCGACCGACCAGGGCGGCGGCGACGTCACCGTCGCGTCGAACCTGCCGGACGGCGACGCCAACGGGCAGGGCGGATCGCAAAGCAGCACGACGAACGAATCACGCGAACGGGTAAACTACGAGGTCTCGGAAACCGAACGCGAGGTGACCCAGGCGCCCGGCGCGATCCGCCGCCTCAGCGTCGCGGTGTTGGTGAACGGGATAACCACGACCGACGCCAACGGCGCGGCCTCGTTCTCGCCGCGCCCCGCCGAAGAGCTGGACGCGCTGCGCGAACTCGTATCCTCCGCCGTCGGCTATGACGAGGCCCGCGGCGACACGATCACGATCAAGACGATGGAATTCGACCTCCCAAAGCCGCTCGGGACCAGCGCCGAGCCGTCCCTTTTCGCCTCAAGCGGGCTCGACCTGATGTCGCTTGTCCAGGCGGCCGTGCTTGGCCTTGTTGCATTGCTCCTCGGGCTGTTCGTCATCCGTCCCCTGCTGATGCGCGGGCCCGGACAGCCCGCCAAGGCGCTTGCGCCGCCGCAGGGCGAATCGGACGCCGCACAGGCCCGCGCCGGCGCCGCATCCGAGGACGCGGCGCCGCTCACCCCCCTCACCGGGGAGATCGACGACAGAGATTTCGACACCGACAGCCTGCCCATCGTCTCCGAGCGCCGCCGCGACACCAGTGATCGCGCCCTGCCCGAGGATACTGCGCCCGGCGAGGATGCTGTCGCCCGGCTGCGCTCGATGATCGGCGAGCGGCAGGAGGAAACCGTCGAAGTGCTGCGCACCTGGCTCGAAGGCGAAGAGGAGACGGCCTGATGTCCATCGCACATCTCCTGCGCGATTTCGGCTCCGGCGATCCGCGCGACACGATCTCGATCAGCCAGGTCTCGCTCGAGGATGAGCGGCTCGAGTCGTTCGAGAAGGGCTACAAGGCCGGCTGGGACGATGCGATCAAGGCCCAGGAGGGCGACCGCACCCGGATTTCCGCCGATTTCGCCGCGAATCTCCAGGATTTGTCCTTCACCTGCCAGGAGGCGCAGGCCGGGCTTCTCGCCGGGTTGCGGCCGCTGCTGACCGGGATGGTGGAAACCGTCCTGCCGCGGCTCGCGCATGCGACGCTCGGGGTGCGGGTCATCGAACTGCTGGAGGAGCAGGCGAAACAGGCAGGCGACGCGCCTGCGCAGATCGTGACCTCCCCCGCCGACGCCGGCGCGCTCGAATCGCTGCTCGAAACGGTGGAGCGCGCGGATGTCACCGTCCGTCCCGAGCCGTCTCTCGGCGAAGGGCAGGTCCATATCCGGGTCGGCGAAAGCGAGGCGCGGATCGATCTCGATGCCGTCCTGCGCGAAATCGAAGCGGCGGTGAGCGGGTTCTTCGAGAACATGGACCATACCGCCCGCGCCCCGGCCAAGGAGAGAGCCTGATGACCACGCCAGAGACGAAATCCCGCAACATGGACGCCGGAAACCCGTTCTCGAACGTTCCGATCGAGATCACGATTTCCATCGGCAAGGCGCGGCCCAATATCGGCGAGCTGCTGAAGATGGGCGAAGACGCGGTGCTGCCGCTCGACAGCCGGGTTGACGACCCCGTCGAACTCTATGTCGGAGACCGGCTCATCGCGCGCGGCGAGCTTGAAGAGATGGACGGCGACAACGCCGGACAACTCGCCGTGCGCCTGACCGAGGTCGCCGATCTGCAAGACGGGTTCTGATGATCGACCCATGCTCATCCGCCGGGGGCAGGGGGCGGGATCGTTCAGCGCGATGCCGGATGCGCGCCGGGACGCGGCTTGCCATGATCGCCGCTCTCGGGCTTTTGGCCGGGGCGACGCCCGCGCTGGCCCAGGGCATTTCGATCTCGCTCGGGGAGGGCGGATCGCTCACGGCGCAGACATTGCAGCTGATCGCGCTGATCACCGTGCTCAGCCTCGCGCCGGGCCTCGCGATCATGATCACCTGCTTTCCGTTCATCGTCACGGTGCTGGCGATATTGCGGCAGGGTATCGGGCTGCAACAATCGCCGCCCAACATGCTGATCATCAGCCTTGCGCTCTTCTTGACCTATTTCGTCATGGAGCCGGTCTTCTTGGAGGCGTGGCGATCCGGGATTGAACCGATGCTGCAAGACGCGCTACCGGTGCAGGACGCCGTGCCGCGCGCGCTTGAACCGTTCCGCGTCTTCATGGCGAACCGGATCGAACCTGACACGTTCGCGGCAATGGCGGATCTGCGGCCCGACACCGCGCAGATCGCGAGCGGACCCGACGCGCCGCTTTCCGTCCTGATCCCCAGCTTTCTGCTTTCCGAGATCGCTCGCGCCTTCCAGATCGGTTTTCTCGTGTTCCTGCCGTTCCTGATCATCGATCTCGTGGTCGCGGCGGTGCTGATGTCGATGGGCATGATGATGGTGCCGCCCGCAATCGTGTCGCTTCCCTTCAAGCTCGCCTTCTTCGTCATTGCCGACGGTTGGTCGCTGGTCGCCGGAAGCCTGGTGCGCAGCTACTTCTGAGCGATTGCGCCGCGCCGCATTCCGGGGCTGATCCGACCGCTACAGCCGCAACGTTTCCATCCCGCCCCGCCTTGGATACCGGCGACGGTCCGCCGCGCGCGTGGTCGCCATGGCCGATGAGGCAGAGGCGTCGCCGAGGCCGATGAACCCTCATTCGGTGCATGGCGCGTCAGTGCGACCGGTTGTCATGCAAATTGTCGTTCGGCTCCGGCGACCGCTGCTCGGGCTCAGCCCTGCGCGTGATGGGTACCGGCGCGGCGCCGGGCCTCAGCGCACGACGAATTCGGCATGCAGCGCGCCGGCGGCCTTGATGCTCTTGAGGATGTCGATCATGTCGCGCGGCGCGACGCCCAACGCGTTGAGCCCCGCGATCACCTCTGATAATGTCGTGCCCGGCGCCACCTCGGCCAGGCCGATGCCTGGTTCTTCCTCGATATCCGCGTCGGTGCGCGGCACCACGAGCGTCTCACCGGGCGCGAAGGGGTTGGGTTGCGCCACGACGGGCGTTTCGCGGACCCGCAGCGTCAGGCCGCCCTGGCTCACCGCGATGCGGCTGATGCGCACGTCCTGACCCATCACGATGGTGCCGGAGCGCTGGTCGACCACCACGCGGGCCTTGCGCTCAGGGTCGATGCGGATGTTCTCGATCGCGGCCAGCGCGTGGGCTGGCGACCGGGCGCGCGTGCCCGAGATATCGAGCTGTACCGTCCCCGAATCCATCATCACCGCGACGCCGCGTCCGAATCGCGCGTTGATCGCGGATTCGATCCGCCCCGCCGTGGTGAAATCCGGTTCGCGCAACGCGAGCCGCAGGCTCGACAGCGAGCCGAGCGCGAACTCGATCTCGCGCTCGACCCGCGCGCCCGAGGGAATGACGCCGGCGGTCGGCACGCCCTGAACGACGCTCGCCGCGTCGCCCTCGGCGGCGGCGCCGCCGGCGATGATCGTGCCCTGCGCCACCGCGTAGATCTGCCCGTCGGCCGCGTTGAGCGGGGTCATCACCAGCGTTCCGCCCAGCAGGCTGCTGGCGTCGCCGATGGCCGACACGGTCACGTCGATCTGCCCGCCCGCGCGCGCGAAGGGCGGCAGGCTGCCGGTCACGAACACGGCCGCGACGTTCTTTGGGCGGAACTGCTCACCAGTGACGTTGACGCCGAGCCGTTCAAGGATGTTGGTCATGATCTCCTCGGTGAAGGGCGCGTTGCGCAGCCCGTCCCCGGTGCCGTTCAGCCCGACGACGAGCCCGTAACCGACAAGGTCGTTGCCCCGCACCCCGTCGAATTCGACCAGATCCTTGATCCGTATCTGGTTCGCGTCGGCCGGCTGGATCGGCAGGACGAGGCTCAACAGGGCCAGGCGGCACAGGCGCAGGAGGATCATGACAGGAAATTCACCAGGTTGAGGCGCGACGAGCGCGCGGTGATCGCATAAAGCGTCTCGAGCTGGAACTGGACCTGCTCCAGCTCGCTCGCCGTGTCATAAGGATCGACCGCGAGCAGCGTGTTGCGCGCCGATTCGAGCCCGGCAAGTTCGCTTGACAGTCCGGCGACCGCCTGTTCGATCCGCGATTGCGCCGACCCGAGCCTGGCCTGTATCCCGGTCACCGCGCCCGCCCCGGTCAGAAGCGCATCGCTTGCGCGGCGCAGCAGCAGCATGCGGTCGTCTCGCGCGATTCCGAGCGCCGAGTCGTCCGCGAGCGCGGCCATCACCGTGTCGCGCAACGCGCCGCGCAGCGCCGGGTCGTCCGCTCTGACGGAGAGTTCGACCGATGTCCCGTCGCCGATGCGATGCGGCGCGAGACTGCCGCCGCCACCCCGGTAGATCGTAGTCTCGAACCCGCCGCCGGGTCCGAAAAACGCATCGAGGCCGGCCTCGACGCCGGCGGCGTCGATCGCTCCGGCGACGGCCAGCCGGGCGGCGTCCAGCAGGGTTCCGGCGGAGGCGAGCGGCAGGCTGGACGGGTCGTCGCCGCCGAAAACCGGGCGCCCCGCCACGTCCCGGTTCAACGCGGAAACCATCGAGTCGAGCGCTCCGCGGGCCTGCTCCGCGAGCGCCGGCAGGGACGTCGCATCGGTCGTGCCGGCGGCAAGGGCCGCGGCGACGCCAAGATCGCCAGCCTTCCGGTGAACCTCCTCGAGCGCGATCTGCATCGCGTCGGCGTAGATCCCGGCCTCCTGTGCCGCAGTCTGGCGGCTCTGCTGGAGCGTGATGCGGTGTTCGATATCGCCGAGTTCGGACAGACGCCCGCCGAGATGGCGCGCGACGTCGGCGGTGCGGCCGCTCGCCAGCTCGGCGGTGAGCGAGGACATGCGCGTCTTGAGCGCGGTGTTCTGGCGCCGGGTCACGAAATTCTGGGCCAGATCGCCGAGAGAGGGAAGGGGCATGGGTCAGATCCTCAACAGGGTTTGCATCATCTCGTCCAGCGTCCGGATCATCCGGGCGTTCGCGGCGTAGGCCTGTTCGATCAGGAGCAGACGCTGGGTTTCGGCATCCGAATCGACCCCGGTTTCCAGCAGGCGTTCCTGCGTTTCGGATGCAAGCGCGGCGGAATGGCTCCGGGCGCGATCCTCGGTGACCTGGAGTTGTCCGAAATGCGAGGTCAGCTTCGCCACGTGATGCGACGCGTCCCCTGCGCCGCCGCCCAGGCCGCCGGAGGCGAGCGCGCCGCGCGCCGAGAGCGCGTCGCTCAACGCGTGCAGCTGGCGCGAATTGCCCGCCGGACCGGGGGCGGCGGCGTTCAGGCCATCGCGCAGCCGCCAGGCGTCGCCGCCCTGCGCCGGATCGACCAGCGCGTTGAGCGTGACGCGCCCTGCGATGCCGGTTTCATTGACGGGTGCGAACGCGGCGCCGCCATCGGTGAACAGCCCCGGGTCGCCCGCGCCGAGGGTCGCATCGACGGAGGGGGATTGAAACCGCTCGATCACGTCCCGTGCGATGGCGTCGATCTGAGCCTGCGCGTCCGGCGCCAGGTCGTCGCGCAGCTCGAACAGCGCGGCCAGCTTGCCGCCCGCCACGGGGCTGCGCGGCCCGGACGGCGGGACGGTCTGGCCGTCGATGACAAGCCCCGAGAGAAGCCCGCCGTCCAGCGTCAAGTGCGGTGCAATGACGTTGGCGCGCGTGAACTCGAGCGTCGCGGCGGTGCTGTCGACCAGCAGCGCGCCCCCCGGCGTCATCAGGGCGACGGTCCCGCGGTTGCGCGGAACTTCCCGAACGGGGATGAATTCCGCGATCCGGTCGATCACCACTTGGCGTTGGTCCTCGAGGCCGGAGGAGCCGAGCCCGCGGCCCCGCGCATCCGATATCCGCCGGTTCAGGTCCTGCACCTGCTCAAAGGACGTATTGAGCATCTGCACCGCGGATTCGATCCCGGCTTCGGCGTCCTGGCGGCTTGACTGGATGTGGTTCGAAGCCGAGCGCAACGCGCCGGTCAGTTCGCCCGCGCGTTGCGCTGCCGCCTCAAGGCGGTCCTGCGCGTCGGGACGCGCGGCGGCGGTGACGAGGCTCACCTCGAGCGCGGCGAGGCGCGCGGAGAGAGAGCCGGGCTCATCCGGCGTGCCGATGGCGTTCTGCACGCTCTCGATAAAACCCGCCCGCGTCTGCGCGTGGGCGAGGCTGCCGTCGGCCATTCGACGATCGCCGAGCAACCCCGCGTCGACATGCCGGGTGACGCCGACCACCTGCACTCCGCCGCTGGCGCCGTGAGAGTTCGCCGCCAGTTCGATATCGCGGCGCGCATAGCCTTCGGTATCGAGGTTCGCGAGGTTGCTGGACACGACGTTGACCGCGCGCGCATTGGCGGTCAGGCCGCTGAGCGCGTTCGACAGGGCGCTGGAGATGCTCATGGCTGTGCCTTTCGGTTCGTCCCGGCGCGCGGCGCGATCCGGCTAGGGCGCCGCGCGTCAGGGTCAGCGTTTGATGTTGGTGGTTTCCTGCAACATCTCGTCGACGGTCTGGATCACCTTGGCGTTCGACGAATAGGCGCGCTGGGTCTGGATCATGTCGGTCAGTTCGCCGGCGACGTCCGTGGCGCTTTCCTCGCGGGCGAAGGAGACGATATCGCCCGTCGGCCCGTCGCCGGCGTCCCAGAGGAAGAACGACCCGCTTTCGGGCGATGGCATGAATGTCTGCTTGTCGAGCGACACCATGCCGTTCGGGTTGGGCAGGTCCACCAGCGGCACCTGGTAGATGACGCGCGTCATCCCGGTGTCGAAGGAGGCGCGGACAAAGCCGTTCTCGTCGACCTCCGCCGAGGTCATGTTGCCCACCGGGGAGCCGTCCTTGGAGATCGAGAGCGGCGCGAAACTGTCGGAAAGCTGCGTCAGCCCGTCCGAGGCGCCGAGCCGCCCGATATTCACCTCCATCGGGCCGCCCGCGACACTCACGATCACCGTGCCCGAGGCCGGATCATAGGTCCCGCCGGTCCCGCCCGTCGCCACCCCCAGGAGCGTGCCGCCCGAGGCGCGCGCATCGTCGAAGGTCAGCGTGTATTCCCCGATAACAGCGTTTCCGGAGGCGGAATCACGCAGGGTCATCGTCCACTCGTTCGAGTTTCCCGACCCCGGGATCGTCGGGGCGAATTCGATTCCGATCGTCTCCGACTTGCCGAGATTGTCGAAATATTCGACCGACAGTTGCTGGGGATCGCCCGTCGCGGTCGAGGCGGTGTCGGTCGCGGGCAGGTTCAGCCCGAGATCGATCTTGGTGGTCGGCTCGCCGATCAGCTTGTTGACGTTGATCTGCACCGGCTCCAGCCCGTCGCTGGTGTCGCGCGGAAACTCGGGCACCGTGCCGTCGGGATTGGCCGGCCAGCCCAAGAGAACCAGCCCCGATTCGGTTCGCAGGATACCGCGCGAATCCGTGCGGAAAGAGCCGGTGGTCGTCAGCAGCATCTGGCTGTCGCCGTTGCCGACGTTGAGCTGGGTCTCGCGCGCGACCGGCAGCATGCCGCGGCCGCGCACGGCCAGATCGGTGGCGTTGGACGTCATGACCAGCGACCCGCCCTGGTCGATCAGGCGCTGGGTCGAAGAACGTACGCCGCCCGCGGAATAGCTTCCGCCACCCGAACTTATGACCATCGATTGGAAATCGGTTTCGACCCTCTTGTATCCGTAGGTCGCTGAGTTGGCGATGTTGTCCGAAATGGCCGCGAGCCGCGAGGCATTCGCACTGAGCGCGGCCACGCCTGCGTTCAACGAGGAGGAAATTGTCATGAATACGCCTTTCTGCTGCATCGGCTGTTCCTGGGCACAAGGCATAGCGCCTCTCCCTTTAACAGCGTGCTAACAGATAAAATTCGGCCTATTCCCCGCGCGCCTGTCGCGTCTTCGTCAGATATCGGATCGCAGGAAAATCACCTCCATGCGGTTGTTGCGCGCCGCCATCGGATCATCGGTCGCCGGCTCGCGATCCGCATGGCCTGTGACGCGCTGCATGCGACCCGCGCGGACGCCGGACGATTCGAGCAACCGTCGCAGCGCGTTGGCGCGCGCGGTGGAGAGATCCCAGACCGGGTTGTCGCGCAGGACCACGGGCGCGGCCTTGGTGTGGCCTTCGATCGCCAGCGCATTGGTCACGAGTCCGCCGAGTTCGACCATGAGTTCGGCCAGCGCGCGCATCAGCGCGGTCGGCGCATCGCTGCCCGGCTCGAACAGCGGCGCGCCCTCAACCGCGAACAGCTCGACCACCAGCCCCTCGTCCGTGACGCGGGTGAGGATATGCCGTTGCAGGTTGCGCGTGACCGTGCTTTCGCCGCTCATCCCTTGCAGGAGTGTGTCGAAGGCCTCCTTCATCTTCGCCAGTTCAGCCGCCTGGTCGGACAGGTCGCCGCGGGCGCGGTCCGCTTCGGTCGGGCGGCGCTGGGTCGCGCCGGTGCCGTTGCGGATCAGGGTTTCTTCGGAAAAGACGCTGTCGCCGCCGAAATCGCCGTCGCCGCCCCCCGAGACGCGGTTGATCGGGATAGTCGGGCTGAAATAATCGGCCAACCCCTTGCGTTGCTTTTCCGTCGTCGCGTTCAGCAGCCACATCAACAGGAAAAAGGCCATCATCGCGGTCACGAAATCCGCGTAGGCGACCTTCCAGGCACCGCCATGATGCCCGCCGCCCTGAACGATCTTCTTTCTCTTGATGATGACTGGCCGCGCATTGCTCTGCGCACTCATGTCCACCACCTATTTACTCACCCGAGGACCGGGATAGCAGGGGCGGTGTGAAGGCCGCGTTAACGATTCAACTTGTCGGCGTTTAACGTTCAGCGTCCGAACGGTGGGCTCGGAGAGTTAGCCGCTGATCGGGCTTGCTGGCCCCGTCAATCGTACTCGCGCTGATCTTCTATGACTTTTCCATCGTTGGGAAGGGCGCCCCTTGGCACGATTTCGACCCGGCCCTTGAGCTTGAGCAATTCGGCCACCGACGCCGCGTAGGCCGTCTCGTCGCCGCCTTCGGCTTCGATGCGCACGGTCATCACGTCGCTCTCGCCCTCGCGGCTGGCGATGACGCGGGCGCGGGCGATCTCGTCGTGGCGCGCGACCAGCGCGGCGACCTGTTCGGGGCGCACGAACATGCCCTTGAACTTGGTGGTCTGGTCGGCGCGGCCCATCCAGCCCTTGATGCGGATATTCGTTCTGCCGCAGGGGCTTGCGCCTTCCATGATCGCGCTCAGATCGCCGGTGGCGAAGCGGATCAGCGGATAGTCCGGGTTGAGCGTGGTAACCACCACTTCGCCCACTTCGCCGGGCGGGACGGGATCGCCGGTGCCGGGTGTCACGATCTCGACGATCACGCCCTCGTCGACGATCAGCCCCTCCATCGCGGCGCTCTCAAAGGCGATGTTGCCAAGGTCGGCGGTGGCGTAGCATTGCAGGCATTCGATGCCGCGATCGGCATATTCCCGTCGCAGGCTCGGGAACAACGCGCCCCCTCCGACGGCTGCCTTTGCGATCTTGAGCGGCAGGCCCATCTCGTCCGCGCGGTCGAGGATCACCTTGAGGTAATCGGGCGTCCCGGCATAGGCGGTCACGCCGATGTCATGCGCCGCCCGCGCCTGAAGCTCGGTCTGCCCGGTCCCAGCGGGCAATACCGCTGCCCCCACCGCGCGCGCGCCGTTCTCGAAGATCATGCCGGCGGGCGTCAGGTGATAGCCGAAGCAGTTCTGCACGATGTCCCCCGGCCCGATCCCGCAGGCATGCAGGAAACGGCCCATGCGCCACCAGTCATGCGCGTCGCCGCCCGGCTCGTAAATCGGGCCCGGCGACTGAAACACATGCGCGAAGGTTGCCGCGGGCCGCGTCGTCAGCCCTCCGAGGGGCGCCGCACCGGCCTGCGCCGCGCCGAGGTCGGACTTGCGCAGCACCGGCAGGTCGGCAAGCGCGGCCACCGACATGACGCGCGCAGCGTCCACGCCCGAGAGCCGGTCGCCGTAACCGGGCAGCGTCTGCGCGCGGGCGATCTGCGCCGGCAGGTCGCGGGCCAGCGCGCCGGCGCGCGCCTCCGGGCTGCGGGTCTCGAGCTCGTCGTAATGTCTAGACATAATATCCTCTCCAGCCCATCCGCGCCGTCAACTCAGCCACCGCTTGCGCCGCCGGTAGCTGCGCACGTCGCGAAAGCTCTTGCGCCCCTCGTCCGACATGCCGAGGTAGAATTCCTTCACGTCCGGGTTCTCGCGCAGCTCCTTCGCGGGGCCGTCCATCACCACGCGCCCGGATTCCAGGATATAGCCGTAATGCGCGAAACGCAGCGCGACGTTGGTGTTCTGCTCGGCCAGAAGAAAGGTCGCGCCCTCGTTGTCGTTCAGCGACTTCACGATGTTGAAGATCTCCTCCACCAGCTGCGGCGCGAGCCCCATGCTCGGCTCGTCCAGCAGGATCGTTTCAGGACGGCTCATCAGGGCGCGCCCGATGGCGACCATCTGCTGTTCCCCGCCAGAGGTATAGCCCGCCTGGCTGCGCCGCCGCTCCTTGAGCCGCGGAAAATAGCTGTAGACGAGGTCGAGATCGGCGTCGATGTCGCCGCGCCCCGCGCTGCGCGTATAGGCCCCGGTCAGCAGGTTTTCCTCGACCGTCAGGTGCTCAAAGCAGTGCCGCCCCTCCATTACCTGGATGACGCCCCGCTTGACGAGGTCCGAGGGCGCGAGGTCCTGTATCCGCTCGCCGTGATAGGTGATGCTGCCCTTGGTCACCTCGCCGCGCTCCGAGCGCAGCAGGTTCGAGATCGACTTGAGCGTGGTGGTCTTGCCCGCCCCGTTGCCGCCCAGAAGCGCGGTGATCCCGCCCTTGGGCACGCTCAGGCTGACGCCCTTCAGGACCAATATCACGTGATTGTAGATCACCTCGATATTGTTCACCTCGAGCAGCTTCTCGTCGGTCTCCCCAGCATCGAGCATCGCAATCGCCTCCCGTTGGGGTGCTCCACCCCTGCTTTTTCTTGGTAGAAATATCCAAACTCCCCGGCCGCGACGGGCGCCGCGGCCGGGAAGAGCGCGCTTAGTCGCAGCCCGGCGTGATGCCGTTCTCCTCGGCGTAGGCGGCCGAGTCCTCGGCGACCAGCTTGCCGATGACCTCTTGGTCGGACTGGTAGTAGTCGGTGATGAGCTTGTATTCGCCCGCCGCTGCGTCCCATTGCGACACGGCGCCATAGCCGTCGCCGCCATGGTTTTCGCAGGTGACCTTGAACTCGGGGCCGAAGGCGGGGAGACCCAGCGCAGCCATCTTGGCCTCGGTGATCTCGAGCGCCTCCATCCCGTCGCGCATCTGCTCGGACGTGATGTTCGAGGTGCCGGCGAGCTCCTGCGCGGTCTTGATCGCCTCGACCGCCAGCATCGCGGCATACATGCCGCGGTTGTAGAGCACGCTGCCCACCTGGTCGCCCGCGCCCGCGGCCTTGCCTGCGTCGACGACGTATTTGCGCATGTCGTCGTAAAGCGGGTAGTCATCACCCAGGTTGTGGAAGGTCAGCGCCTTGTAGCCGTCGGCGCCATCGCCCGCCGCCTTCACGTCATTTTCAGACCCGGACCACCAGATGCCGATGAACTGGTCCATCGGGTAACGGATGTTCACCGCCTCCTGGATCGCCACCTGGTTCATCACGCCCCAGCCCCACATGATCACGTTGTCGGGCTTCTCGCGGCGGATCTGCAGCCATTGCGATTTCTGCTCCTGGCCCGGGTGATCGACCGGCAGCAGCATCAGCTCGAACCCATGTTTCTTCGCCAGCTCCTCCAGCGTGCGGATCGGCTCCTTGCCATAGGCGCTGTTGTGATAGACCAGCGCGATCTTGCGCCCCGAGATGTCGCCGTCATTCTCGTTTAGGATATGGGTGATCGCGTGGCTCGCCCCGTCCCAGTAATTGGCCGGGTAGTTGAACACGTTGCGGAACACAGCGCCGTTCTTGGCCGAGGTGCGCCCGTAGCCCATCGTGTGCATCGGGATGCCGTCGGCGGCGGTCTTGGGGATCAGCTGGTAGGTAATCCCCGTCGACAGCGGTTGATAGACGAGGCTGCCCTCATCCTTCGTGGCCTCGTAGCACTCGACGCCCTTCTCGGTGTTGTAGCCGGTCTCGCATTCGGCGATGCGGATCTTCTCTCCGCCGACGCCGCCGTCACGCTCGTTGACCAGCGTGAAATAGTCCTGATAGCCGTCCGAGAACGGGATGCCGTTCGCCCCGTAGGGGCCGGTGCGGTAGCTCAGGTCGGGGACCACCAGCTCCGCCAGCGCCGGCCCCGCGGCTAGCGCCGCGCCCAGCGCCGCAGTCATGAACATCTTTCTCATCGGTGGTTTCCTCCCTTGGTTTCGTCCGATGGTTCCGCGCTTGGGGAACTCTCCCCGCCGCGCCCGGCCGCCCGCTAATGCGGGAACGGCCATAGTCTCAGTTTCTCCTTGGCCACGCGCCACAGCTGCGCCAGCCCGTGCGGCTCGGCCACGAGAAAGACGACGATCAGCGCGCCGACGATGATCAGTTCCAGATGCGCCGCCACGTCAGTCGGCCAGCCGAGGCTGCCCACCAGCAGGTTCTTCAGCAACACCGGCAGCAGCACGAGGAACGCCGCCCCCGCAAAGCTGCCGAAGATCGAGCCCAGCCCGCCGATGATGACCATGAAGAGCACCAGGAACGACTTGTTGATGCCGAACGCCTCGCCGACCTCGACCGCGCCGAGATAGACCGCGAAGAACAGCGCGCCGGAAACCCCGATGAAGAAGCTCGAGACCGCAAAAGCGCTGAGCTTCGCGCGCAAGGGGTCGACGCCGATGATCTCGGCGGCGATGTCCATGTCGCGGATCGCCATCCACTTGCGCCCCGCCATGCCGCGGGTGAGGTTGCGCGCGATCAGCGCGCTCGCCGTCAGGAACACGAGACAGACGAGATAAACCGCCCAGGCCGAAGTTTCGGCCCCCGTGACCGGCACTCCGAACACCGTGCGCTCCGGGGCGCTGATCTGGCCCGAGGCCGAGTAGTTGTAGAACCACGGCACCCGGTTGAACAGCCAGACGAGGAAGAACTGCGCCGCCAGCGTCGCCACGGCGAGGTAGAACCCCTTGATGCGCAGGGACGGCAGCCCGAAGAGCACGCCGACCGCCGCGGTGATCCCGCCCGCCAGCACGACATGGATCAGGATCGAGATATCGGGAAAGGCCGTCATCAGCTTGTAGCAGGCATAGGCCCCCACCGCCATGAAACCCCCGGTGCCCAGGCTCACCTGCCCGCAATAGCCGGTCAGGATGTTGAGCCCGATGGCGGCGATGGCGTAGATCAGGAACGGCAGCAGGACCGCGTTCAGCCAGTAGTCGTTGACGATGAACGGGATGACGAGGAACGCCACCGCCAGCACGGCATAGTAGCGATAGCGGTCGAACTTGATCGGAAAGGTCTGGTTGTCCTCGGCGTAGGACGTCTTGAAGTCGCCCGCTTCACGATAGAACATGCCGCCCCTCCGCTACTTCTTCTTGCCGGAAATATCCCGCGGTCCGGGGCGGAGCCCCGGAAACGGCCCGCGCTTTGCCATCGTCAAACACGTTCAATGATCTTCTCCCCGAACAATCCCTGCGGGCGGAACACCAGGAACAGCAGCGCCAGCATGTAGGCGAACCAGTTTTCGGTCGCCCCGCCGAGGTAGGGCGCGCCGATCAGGAACTCGAACAGCTTCTCGCCCACCCCGATGATCAGCCCGCCGACGATCGCGCCGGGGATCGAGGTGAAGCCGCCCAGCATCAAGACGGGAAGCGCCTTGAGCGCGATCAGCGACAACGAGAACTGCACGCCCGATTTCGTCCCCCAGACGATCCCCGCAACCAGGGCCACGAACCCGGCCAGCGACCAGACCATGACCCATATCCAGTTGAGCGAGATGCCCACGCTCAGCGCCGCCTGGTGGTCGTCCGCGACGGCGCGCATGGCGCGGCCCTGTTTGGTGTATTGCGCAAAGACGATGAGGCCGGCCACCAGCACCGCGGCGATCAGCGTCGCCACGATGTCGAGATTGTCGATGAAGAACCCGTAATCGAAGAGGTTGTAGGTATATTCGTCGATGATCGTGTTGATCCCCTGCGGCAGCCCGACATCAAGCTTCTTGATGTCCGCGCCCCACATGATGTCGCCCAGCCCCTCGAGGAAATAGGCCAGCCCGATGGTCGCCATGAAGAGGATGATCGGCTCCTGGTTGACGAGGTGGCGGAACACGAAGTGATTGACCGCCCAGGCCAGCGCGATCATCACCAGCATGGTGAGCGCGATCGCCAGCAACGCCGGCACATGCCAGCCGAAATGGTGGATCTCCGTCCCCAGCACCGCGTTGACGAGATGCGAGAACGGCACCTGCCCCTCCATCACCCCCACCAGCGTCAACGCCGCAAAGAGCGCCATGACGCCCTGGGCGTAGTTGAAGATGCCGCTGGCCTTGAAGATCAGCACGAAGCCGAGCGCGACAAGCGCATAGAGCACGCCCGCCATGAGACCGTTGAGGAAGACCTCCATCGCGAAGATCAATTGGTCAGGCATCGGTCCCGCCCCCTGCAAATTTCTTCGAAGAAATTTGCCAAGAGTTTTCAACAAAAACTCTTGGCGTCACGCGAACGCGCCGGGTTGCCCGCTCAGTCATGCGCCACCCCCAGGTAGGCGTCGATCACGTCCTGATTGCCGCGCACCTCGTCGGGCGTGCCGTCGCCGATCTTCTTGCCGTAATCCATCACCACGACGCGGTCGGACAGATCCATGACGACGCCCATGTCATGTTCGATCAGCGCGATGGTGGTGCCGAATTCGTCGTTCACGTCGAGGATGAAGCGGCTCATGTCCTCCTTCTCCTCCACGTTCATGCCCGCCATCGGTTCGTCCAGCAGCAGGATCGACGGCTCCGCCGCCAGCGCGCGCGCCAGCTCCACCCGTTTCTTGAGCCCGTAAGGCAGCCGCCCCACGGGCGTCTTGCGGATGTGCTGAATCTCGAGGAAGTCGATGACCTTCTCGACCACCTCGCGGTTCTCGACCTCCTCGCGCTCGGCCCGGCCCTTCCAGAGCGCCTGCGCCAGCAGCCCCGCCTTCATCTGCCGGATGCGGCCCGTCATCACGTTGTCGAGAACGCTCATCCCCTCGAACAGCGCGATGTTCTGGAAGGTGCGCGCGATGCCCTGCCGCGCGACCTGGTAGGGCTTCATCGGCGGGCGTTTCTCGCCCTTGTAGAACACCTCGCCCTCCTGCGGGTTGTAGAAGCCGCTGATCACGTTGAGCATGGAGGACTTGCCCGCGCCGTTGGGTCCGATGATCGCGCGGATTTCGCCTTCGCGGATGTCGAAACTGATGTCCTGAATCGCCACCACCCCGCCGAAGCGCAGCGTGATGTTCTTCATCTCCATGACGACGCCGCCGATCTTGCGGCCATCCTCGGTGGTGTAGCCTTCGCTCGCGTCTAGCATGGCGCGCCTCCGGCATGGGGAGAGCCCGCCCAGCCATCTTCCGAGATGGGGAGAGGCCGGGGGGCGGCGCTGGTTGCGGGGCGCAGGTGAAACATGCACTCCCCCCTCATTCCGCCGCCACCTGTCTCGCGTCCTCTACCGGCTTCACCGCCGCCTCCACGATCTTGAGCGTCGCGGAGATGCTTCCCTTGCGGCCGTCCTCGTAGGTCACTTCGGTTTTGGTGAATATCTCGTCCGAGCCGTCGTAGAGCGCGCCAAGAAGATCGTCGAACTTCTCCGAGATCACGCCGCGGCGCACCTTGCGGGTGCGGGTCATCTCGCCGTCGTCTGCATCGAGTTCCTTGTGCAGCACGAGGAAGCGGTGCACCTGGCAATGGCCCAGCATCGGGTCGTCGGCGAGCGAGCGGTTCACCTCTTCCACATGCTCGCGGATCGTGTCGAGCACGCGCGGATGCCCGGCGAGTTCCTGGTAACTCGCGTAGCCGATATTGTTGCGCTCGGCCCAGTTGCCCACGGCGGTGAGGTCGATATTGATGAAGGCGGTGCATTCCTCACGCTCGTTGCCGAAGACCACGGCCTCGAGGATGTTGGGAAAGAATTTCAGCTTGTTCTCGACATATTTCGGCGCGAAGAGCGCGCCGTTCGCCATCTTTCCGACGTCCTTGGCGCGGTCGATGATGCGCAATTGGCCAGTTTCGTCGTCGAAGAAGCCGGCGTCGCCGGTGGCCACCCAGCCCTCGGGATCCTTGGTCGATTTGGTGCTTTCCTCGTTCTTGTAATAGCACTCGAACACGCCGGGGCTGCGATAGAAGACCTCGCCATCCTCGGCGATGCGGATTTCCACCCCCGGCGCAGGCACGCCGACGGTATCGGCGCGCACCTCTCCGTCGGGTTGCAGGGTGATGAAGACCGACGCCTCGGTCTGACCGTAGAGCTGCTTCAGGTTGATCCCGAGCGAGCGGTAGAAGCTGAAGATCTCCGGCCCGATCGCCTCTCCGGCGGTATAGCCGACGCGCACCCGGCTGAGGCCGAGCGTGTTCTTGAGCGGGCCATAGACCAGCAGGTTGCCGAGGCCGTATTTCAGCCGGTCCCACGCGCCCACGGGTTTGCCGTCGAGGATATCGCCGCCCACCTTGCGCGCGTGCGCCATGAAGTGATCGAAGAGCCACTTCTTCGTGCGGCCCGCGTCCTCCATGCGGATCATCACGCTGGTCAGTTGCGTTTCGAACACGCGGGGCGGGGCGAAGTAGTAGGTCGGCCCGATCTCGCGCAGGTCGACCTGCATGGTGTCCGCGCTTTCGGGGCAGTTGACGCAGAACCCGCACCAGTAGGCCTGCCCGATGGAAAAGATGAAATCGCCCACCCAGGCCATCGGCAGGTAGGCGAGCACCTCCTCCTTGGGGCGCAGGTTGTCGAACTCGGACGAGGATTTGGACGCCTCGATGATGTTGCGGTTGCTCAGCACCACGCCCTTGGGCTTGCCGGTGGTGCCGGACGTGTAGAGCATCACGCAAATGCTGTCGTAATCGAGCTTGCCGCGCCGCGCCTCGAGTTCGTCCAGAAGGTCGGCGCGCCGGGCGCGGCCCTTTTCCTGGATGTCGGAATAGGCGTGCAATTTGCCGTGGTCGTATTTGCGCAGGCCACGCGGGTCGATATAGATCATCTGCTCAAACTTGCTGAGGCCGTCCTGTACCTCGATCACCTTGTCGACCTGTTCCTGGTCCTCGACGATGGCCAGGCGGGCGCCGCAATGTTCCATCACGAAGGCCATCTCATCGGCAGAGGCGTCATGGTAGAGCGTGACGGGCACCGCGCCGATCGACTGCACCGCGACGATGGCCCAGTAGAAATAGGGGCGGTTGCGTCCCACCACCGCGACGAAATCGCCCTCGGCCACGCCCATGTCGATCAGGCCCAGCGCCAGCGCCTCGATCTCGCGCTCGGCTTCTGCCCAGGTCCAGCACTGCCAGATGCCGAACTCCTTCTCGCGGTAGGCCGGGCGGTTCGCGTATTGCGTCGCGTTGCGCTGCAACAGCGCCGGAATAGAGGCGAGCCCCTCCACCGGCTCGGGGTGTTTTGCCAAGGTCGTCTTCCTCCCAGATGCCCGTCCTTGCCGCGGGCCGCCCGGCATGGGCGATACTCTTTCACCGTGCAGGCTGTTAAGCTAACACTGATTGCCGAGTCTTTCGCAAAGATTGCCCAATCCTTACGAATTGTAACAGACGGCGAGGGAGATAGCGTGCGGCGGAAGCGAGCGGAGCGGCGGGGATGAGCGACGCGGCGGAATACGCGCCCGCAGGCCTGTCCAGCCACGAGATGACGCAGGCCGGGCTGAACCTGATCCAGCAGGCGCTGACGATCTACGACCGCGACCTGCGGCTGGCGGCCTGCAACGCGCGCTTTCAGGAGATGTTCGAACTGCCCGACCGGCTGGCCACGCCGGGCGCGGATTTCGCCGATACGGTCCGCTTTCTCGCCGAGCGGGGCGATTACGGCGAGGTCGCCGACCTCGAACCTTTCGTCGCCGTGCGGGTCGAGATCGCCCGCGCCTTCGAGCCGCATTACATGGAGCGCACCCGCGCCAACGGACGCACCATCAGCGTCGAAGGCTCCCCCCTGCCAGAGGGCGGCTGGGTCACCGTCTATACCGACATCACCCGCGCCCGCCGGCAGGAGGCGCTGCTGCGCGCCCGCTCCGAGGAACTGTCGGGCCAGTTGGCCGAATACGCCGAGGAACTTTCGGCCGCCAACCGCCAGCTCGAGGCGACGGTGACCGCGCTCGAGGAGGCCAAGCGCCGGATCACCCGGATCGAGGCGCGCACCCGGCTGACCGCCGAGATGATGCCGGCCCATATCGCTCATGTCGGCGCCGATCGGCGCTACACCTTTTCGAACAAGCGGCTGGCGCGGATCATGCCGAGCGCGAGGCCTGACATTGTCGGCATGCGTATCGAGGAGGCGCTGGATCCGGCCACCTACCGAGCCATCGCGCCGCGGCTCGACCGGGCATTCGCCGGCGCGGCGTCGGTGTTCGAGTTCACCGACGCGGCCAGCGCGAGGCGTTTCCGCGTCGCCTTTACCCCCGACAAGGTGCATGGCGGGGTCTATATCCTGTCGATGGACATCACCGAAGAGGCTCAGACCCGCGCGGCCCTGCAACAGACCCGCCGGCGCGAGACGGCAGCGCAGATGACCAGCGGCATGGCGCATGATTTCTCGAACCTGCTGACCATCATCCTCGGGATGCAGTCGAAACTGCAACGCATGGACCTGCCGGCGGAGGCGGCGACGCTGGTCTCGGCCACGCTGTCGGCGGCGCGCAGGGGGGGCGCGCTGCTCGACCGGATCGCGGACATGACCGGGCGGCGCGAACACATGCCCGCGCCGACCGATCTCGGGGCGGCGCTCGATGAGCTCGAGACGCTGGCGCGCTCGGTCCTGCCGGCGGGCGTGCGGTTTGCGATCGACCGGCAGGCGACGCCCGGCCGCGTGCTGATCGATGCGGGCATGTTGCAGGATTCGCTGCTGAACCTTCTGCTGAACGCGCGCGACGCCTGCGGGGACGCGGGGCGGATCACCCTGACGGTGCGCTCGGTGCAACAGACCTGGATCGACTTCACGGTCGAGGACAGCGGCCCCGGCTTTTCCGAGCAGGCGCTCGCCCGCGCGTTCGAGCCGTTCTTCACCACCAAGGGCGGCGAGGGCTCGGGCCTCGGGCTCGTCATGGTTTACGACATGACCAAGCTCGCCGGGGGGCGGGTGAGCATCGCCAACGCCGCATCGTGCGGCGCGTCGGTCACGCTGCGGCTGCCCCTGCGTCGCGCGCCGCGCGCGCAGGCGGGCGGGCTGATCCTGCTGGTCGAGGACAGCGCGGAGTTGCGCGGCGCCGTGCGCGGCATGCTGCGCGAGGCGGGCCACAGCGTGATCGAGGCGGCCTCGGTCGCGGAGGCGCGCGCGCTGCTGGCGGAACTGCCCGAAATCGCGGCGATCCTGTCGGACATCGTGCTCGAAGGCGAGGAAACGGGGCTCGACCTCGCGGCGGAGGCGCCGTGCCCGGTTTTCCTGATGACCTCCTTGCCGCCCGCCGATCCGCGCCACGCGGCCGCGGCGCGGCTCGCACCGCTCCTGCGCAAGCCGTTCGGCGCGGGAGAGTTGCGCGATGTTCTCGCCGCCGCCCCGGCGCAGCAAGGGACCGGGCAGTGACCGCGCCGCTGGTCAGCATCCTCGACGACGAGCCCGAGATCCGCCGGATGCTCGTCGACGCGCTCGAGGAGGCGGGCTTTCGCACGCTGGCCTTCGGTCGCGCGACCGAGTTCGAGGCGGCGTTGCGCACGACCGCGCCCGATGTCTGCCTCGTCGATCTGTCGCTGCCGGACCGGGACGGGCTGGCGCTGGTGCATCGTCTGGCGCTCGAACGCGGCGCGGCGGTCATCATCATCTCGGGGCGCGCGCAGGTGCAGGACCGGGTGACGGGGCTCGAGCTCGGCGCTGACGATTATATCACGAAGCCCTTCGACCCCGCCGAGGTCGTCGCGCGCATCCGCGCCCGCCTGCGCCGCGACGGCCCCGCCGCCCGCAGCGCCGACATCGCGCGCTTCAGCGGCTGGACGGCGGCCTTCGACCGTTTCGTGCTGATCGACGACGCCGGAGAGGAAACGCCCTTTTCCCATGCCGAGGGCGAGGTGCTGCGCCTCTTTCTGGGACGGCCCAAGCGGCTGATTTCGCGCGAGGCGATGCAGGAGGCGCTGGGCGGGGTGGCGGGCGAGAGCTTTGATCGTGCGATGGATGTGCGCATCTCGCGCCTGCGCACGAAGCTGCGCGAAGACCCGAAAAACCCCCGCTTGATCAAGACGATCTACGGCGCCGGCTACATCTTCCTCGCGGATGTCGATTGGAGCTGAGGCCCGCCGCATGCATGAAAAAACTCGTGAATTTTTCCCGGTCAGCCCGCCGCGGAGGCGCGGTAGATGCTGTCGATGGTCTCGCCGATGGTCGCGTTGAACGCCTCGTCGCTCTGATCCGCCGATAGGCCTTCGGTCAGCGCGCGGGAAAAGCTGGCGATTACGCCGGTGTTGCGGGCAAGCCGCGCATTGGCCTCTTCGCGCGAATAGCCGCCCGACAGCGCCACCACGCGCATCACCGCGGAGTGATTGACCAGCGATTCGTAATGGTTGGCGGTTTCGGGCAGCGTCAGCTTCAGCATCACCTGCGTGCCATCGGACAGCCCATCGAGCGCGTTGGTCAGTTCCGCCAGCAGGATATCCTCGGCCTCGGCCTTGTCGGGGATCGAGATGGTGATCTCGGGCTCGATGATCGGGATCAGCCCGTGCCCGAGGATCTGCTTGCCGACCTCGAACTGCTGCGCCACGTTGGCCTTGATGCCTTGGGCCGAGGCCGCGTCGATGACCGAGCGCATCTTGGTGCCGAAGATCCCCGCCGCGACCGCGCGCTCCAGCAGCGCGTCGAGGTCGGGCATCGGCTTCATCAGGCGCACGCCGTCGACCTCGTCGGCCAGCCCCTTGTCGACCTTGAGGAAAGGCACGACGCCGCGCTCTTCCCAGAGGTATCGCGCCGAGGGCAGGCCGGCGATCTGTCTGTCCATCGTCATCTCGAACAGGATCGCGCCGATCACCTTGTCGCCGGTAAAAGCGGGCGCCTGCGCGATCCGCGACCGCATGGCGTGAATGAGGTCGAACATCTCGGCCTCGGAGTCGTAGGCGTCCTCGTCGATCCCGTAGAGCCGGAGCGCCTTGGGCGTCGAGCCGCCGCTCTGGTCCAGGGCGGCGACGAAACCGTCGGCGTTGCGCATCTTCTCGGCTTGGGTCTGGTTGGGCATCTGTTCGGCTCCGCTCGCGATGGGATCAGTGGCTACCTCTAGGGCAGCCGGACCCGCGTTGCAAACCTGGTGGCGCTAACGGCGGGCCGGCTCAATCGTCCCGCCCGAACCGGTCGGCCAGGTCGAGCGCGATCCAGTCCGACAGGGCCTGCCGCTGGATCTTGGCCCGAAGCGCCGTCCACAATGCGGCGACCTCCGCCCCGCGGCCCGCGAAGCGCGCCTCGATATCCTCGCGCAGCGGCGTGGCGCCGATATCGCCCGCCGCCTCGGCGATGAGCGCATAGTAATAGGCCATGCGGTAGGAGCGCGGCGCGTCAAGCCCGGTGAAATGCGCCAGCGCCAGCCGTCGAACCGCGCGGATGTCCCGCGTCTGCCCGAGCGCGTCGGCCGGAGACGCGGCGCCGGTCCCGACCAGGTGCGCGTCCTGCGCCGTGATCACGTCCGCGGTGGTTAACTGCGCCTCGAGCGCGTCGAGCAGCGGGATCGCCCCCTTGAGGCGCGCGCTGCTTGCGGCGAGCGCGTTGCGATAGGCCTCGGCCGGCGCGAACGGGAGCTGCGCCCGCGCGGTCAGCAGCGCCGCCTGCGCCGCATCGTCCCCCTGCGCGTTCGCCACCGGGGCGAGCAGATCGGGCACCAGCGCCTCGGCCCGCGGGACTCCGGTCCCGGAAAGCAGCGCACGGGCGAGGTCGAGCCGTTCGCCATCCGTCAGGCTGTCATCGTCGATCCGCGCCAGCAGCGCGCCGTCCACCAGTTGTGATTGCGCCAGCGGCGCGGTGCGCGCATCGGGCGCCAGCGCCAGCAAGAGGTCCGCGGGGCTTTCGTAGAGTTCCGGCTCGATCACGATGCCGCCAGGGGGCAGTTGCGCCTCGATGGTGATCTCGCTCGGCTCGCGAATGAAATCGGCCACGTGGCTCATCAGGTCGTCGATGAACCGCCGTTCGGTCGCGGTCAGCGCCCGGGCGCCGCCATTGCCCAGCATGTTGGTCAGTTCCTCGGTGCCCAGCCCCTTGATCACGTCGGGCTGGCGCAGGTTCTCGGGGATCAGCGCCGACAGCCGGTTCCAGCCGCCGTGATCCTCGATCCCGAGGATGGCGCGGCGCACCCGGATCGCCGGATCGCCGGGGCCGCCATACTGGCTGAGGCGCGGCAGGATCGCGCCGGTCGCCGCCAGGTCGATCGTCGTCATGTCCTTGACCGTGGCCGACCCGTTCATCCGGATTTCGCCGCTGCCATGCAGGTAATCCGCCTCCATGATCAGGCGATCCACCTCGAGTTCCGTATATCCCGCCGAGCGCAGCGCAAGGCCGACCTCGCGCTCCACGCAGGCCATGTTCGCCCGCGCCCCGACCACCGTGACCGACGCGCTCCATGCCGTGAAGCCGAGCGCGGGCTGGCCAAGGTCGAAGCCGATCCGCTCGACCGAGACCTCGCACTGGCGGGCCTGGTCGTAGGGCAGCTGCGGGCGCAGCGTGACCCCCGAAAGCGTCACGACCCCGCGCATGACGTCGGTCGCGAGGTGCTCGTACTCGACCTCCATCTGCGTTCGCAGTCCCGAAATCGCGAGGCTGGCGAGCGACCCGGCGATGTTGTCGGGCGTGATGACGTCCATCAGCGATGGTCTCGGATCGCCCTGCGCCGAGGCGGGCCCGGCCAGCGTGGCGCCGAGCATGGCGGCGAGGATCGCGGATTTCATGTGACGCATGGGGCTTCCTTCGCGTGACGGTTTCAACCGTCAGCTAAGCGGCTGCGCGCGCGTTAGGCAATGGCGGATTCACATACCTTGCAGAAATCAGGGGTCTGGCGCGGAAAAGGGCGATCAACCGCCGGGGGCGCAAAGAATTGCGCCATAGATCCGCGGCGAACCTTCCCCGGCCCACGTTACGCAAACCGAACCGCCGTCAGCGCTTGAGCGCGGCGACCCCCGGCAGATCCTTCCCCTCCATCCATTCGAGGAACGCGCCGCCCGCAGTCGAGATATAGGTGAAATCGTCGGCCGCGCCGGCGTGGTTGAGCGCCGCGACCGTGTCGCCGCCGCCGGCGACCGACACCAGCCGACCGGCGCGGCTCAGCTCTGCGACATGGCGCGCGGCGGCGTTGGTGGCCGCGTCGAAGGGCGCGATTTCGAACGCGCCCAGCGGGCCGTTCCAGATCACCGTGCGGGCGGCGCCGAACACCGCCCTGAGCCGCTCGATGCTGCGCGGGCCGGCGTCGAGGATCATGGCGTCCCCGGGGCAGAGATGCGCCGCCACCACCTCGTGCGGGGCGTTCTCGGCGAATTCGCGGGCCACCACGATATCGGCGGGCAGCACGATCTCGCAACCCGCCTCGGCGGCCTTGGTCATGATCCCGCGCGCGGCGCCCCCCATGTCGTGTTCGCAAAGCGACTCGCCCACGCCAAGCCCCTGCGCGGCGAGGAAGGTGTTGGCCATGCCGCCCCCGATGGCGAGCGTGTCGACCTTCTCCACGAGGTTGCCCAGGAGGTCGAGCTTGGTCGACACCTTGGCGCCGCCCACCACCGCCGCCACCGGGCGTTTCGGCGCGCCGAGCGCGGCTTCGAGCGCGGAAAGCTCCGCCTGCATCAGCCGCCCGGCGCAGCAGGGCAGGTGATGCGCGACGCCTTCGGTGCTCGCATGCGCGCGGTGCGCGGCCGAGAACGCGTCATTGCAGTAGACGTCGCCCAGCCCCGCGAGGCGGCGGGCGAATTCGGGATCGTTGGCTTCCTCGCCGGGGTGGAAGCGGATGTTCTCGAGCAGCAGCACATCGGCGGCGCGCGCCTCCTCGGTGAGGTTCTCGGCGCCGTCCAGCGTCTCGATCAGCGTGACCTTGCGGCCGAGCGCCGCCTCGAGCGCGGGCAGCACCACGCGCAGCGACATGTCGAGCACGACCTTCCCCTTGGGCCGGCCGAAATGCGCGATCAGCATCGGCGTTCCGCCCGCCGCGAGGATGTCGCGTATGGTGGGCGCGATCCGCTCGATCCGGGTGGCGTCGGTGACGCGGCCATCCTCCACCGGCACGTTGATGTCGACGCGGGTAAGCACGCGCTTGCCCGCAAGGTCCATGTCGTCCAGCGTTTTCCAGCCCATCGCCCAATCCCCGTCCCGGTTCGTCGCGCGTTCTCTTGGCGCGAAGGCGCGCAGAGGTCAACCGCCGCCCTTTTCATTCCCCGTCCGAACCCCTAGGTAACCGTGCAACCGAGACACTCAAGGAGGCCCCGATGGCCGAGATCAAGGACCCCGAGAACACCATCCTGATGGAGCTGAAGGACGGCCCCGTTGTGATCGAGCTTCTGCCCGACGTGGCCCCCGCCCATGCCGAACGGATGAAGGAACTGGCCCGCGCCGGGTCTTATGACAACGTCGCCTTTCACCGCGTCATCGACGGATTCATGGCCCAGACCGGCGACGTGCAGCACGCCAACATGGAAAAGGACTACAATCCCGGCCGCGCGGGCACCGGCGGCAGCGACAAGCCCGACCTCAAGGCCGAGTTCTCCAAGCTGCCGCATGACCGCGGCACCATCGGCGCGGCGCGCAGCCAGAACCCGAACAGCGCCAATTCGCAGTTCTTCATCAACTTCTCGGACAACCATTTCCTGAACGGCCAATACACCGTCTACGGCCGCGTGATCGAGGGCATGGAGCATGTCGACAAGATCGCCCGCGGCGAGCCCCCCGCGAACCCCGACCGCATGATCAGCATGAAGGTGGCCTCCGATGCGTAACCTCATCACCGCACTCGCGCTCCTGGCCGCAAGCCCGGCCGTCGCTACCGGTCTTTCGATCGACATCGCGGGCGAGGCCAACGGGACCGTGACCGTGGATCTCTTCGAGGACGTCGCTCCCGAACACGTCGCCCGGATCACGGAACTGGCCGAGGCGGGCGCCTATGACGGCGTCGTGTTTCACCGGGTGATCGACGGCTTCATGGCCCAGACCGGCGACGTGGAGTTCGGCAAGCTCGACGGCGGCGACATGGCTCGCGCGGGGTCGGGCGGCTCCGACCTGCCCGACCTTGGCGCCGAATTCTCGGACCGGCCGTTCGAGCGCGGCGTGATCGGCATGGCCCGCAGTCAGAATCCGGACAGCGCCAACAGCCAGTTCTTCATCATGTTCGCCGCCGCGCCGCACCTGAACGGCCAATACACGGTCGTCGGCAAGGTGACGGACGGCATGGACGTGGTCGACGCGATCAAGCGCGGGACCGGCCCCAACGGCGCGGTCGTGGGCAAGCCCGACGTGATGACCGATGTGACCGTCACCGAGTGATGGCGGCGCGTCCGACCGGCTATGAGCCGCTGGATACGCCCAAGCCCCTGGCCCCGTCGCTCTGGCTGATCGACGGGCCGCATATCCGCTTCTACGGTCTGCCGTTCTCCACCCGCGCCACAGTGGTGCGGCTGGAGAATGGCGGCCTCTGGGTGCATTCGCCCACCCGCCTGACCGACGGGCTGCGCGCCGAGATCGACGCGCTCGGCCCCGTCCGGCACCTGATCGCGCCCAACTGGATTCATTACGCCCATGTCGCCGACTGGCAGGCGGCCTGGCCCGAGGCGCTGGCATGGGCCGCGCCCGGCGTCGCG
Source organism: Roseovarius spongiae (assembly GCF_003651245.1). Taxonomy (GTDB): domain Bacteria; phylum Pseudomonadota; class Alphaproteobacteria; order Rhodobacterales; family Rhodobacteraceae; genus Roseovarius; species Roseovarius spongiae. Next base: position 176,458 of record NZ_RAPE01000005.1, on the reverse strand, counting down.
CAGCGCGCCGCGAAACACGGCCTGGATCTGCATTTCGACCACGATCTCGGCGCCAAGGCGGAAACGCCCTGGGCGGGCCAGATCGACCAGATGATCGTCGAGGGCAGCAAGACCCATCGCGAGGCGGTGTTCCATCACCGCGCCTCAAGAACCCTGATCCTCACCGACCTGATCGAGAATTTCGAAACCGCGAAGCTGCCCGCCTGGATGCGCCCCCTCGTTTGGCTGGCCGGGATCGATGCGCCCAGGGGGCGCATGCCGCCCGACATGGCGTTCAGTTTCCGCCGCAAGGATCTGCTGGCGGATGCCGTGGACCGGATGATCGCATGGAACCCCGAGCGCCTGATCCTCGCCCACGGCCAGTGGTATGAGCGCGGCGCGGTCGAGGAACTCGAACGCGCATTCCGCAAGGTGCTGAACGCCCGTCGCTGGGACGCGGTGATGGAAAAGATAGACGCCGACCGCGCAGGCGACTGACGCGCCGTCACTTTCGCGTGCAAGGGGGTGGCGCGGCGCGCCTTCGCGGCGCATGCTGCGGCGCCGACCTTGCCCAAAGGAGCGCCCATGCACCGCCTCTTCGCCCTTCTCGCCGCTGTCATGCTGCTGACCGGCGCGGCGACCGCCGATCCCGCCTCCTGGAAACACGAATGGCCGCGGACCGATTTCACCCGCAAGAGCGTGGCAAGCTGGGCCGAGATCAAATCGGGCGGCCCGCCGAAGGACGGCATCCCGGCGATCGACGCCCCCGCCTTCCGCCCGGCCGCGTCGGAAACGCGCATCGCCGGCACTGAACCGGTCATCACCGTCCAAATCGGCGATGCGCCCGCGCGCGCCTATCCGATCCGCTATCTCATCTGGCACGAGATCGTGAACGACACGGTGGGCGGCGTCCCCGTCGCCGTCACGTTCTGCCCCTTGTGCAATTCGGGGGTCACGTTCGACCGGCGCACCGCGCATGGCGTGCTCGATTTCGGGGTGTCGGGCAAGCTGCGCAATTCCGACATGATCATGTATGACCGCCAGACCGAGAGCTGGTGGCAACAGGCGCAGGGGCTGGCCATCGTCGGCGAACTGACGGGCGCGCGCCTCAGGCAACTGCCGACATGGATGGAAAGCTGGGCGACGTTTCGCGCGCGGACTCCCGGCGGGCTGGTGATGGATCAGCCGGATTTCCCGCGCCAATACGGGCGCAATCCCTATGGCGGGTATGACAGCCTCGAGCGGCCTTTCCTTTATGATGGCGCGCCGCCGCCGCACGGCATTCCCGCGCTGGCCCGCGTCGTGCGCGTGGGCAAGGCGGCATGGCCGCTGACCCGCATCCGCGCGGCGGGCGCCCTGACCGAGAACGGCGTCACGCTGAGTTGGGAGTCCGGGCAGGCCTCGGCGCTGGATACGGCGAGTATCGCGAAGGGCAGGGAGGTCGGCGCAGTCCGCGTGCGCGATGCGCAAGGTCGCGACCTTGCGCACGACGTGATGTTCGCCTTCGCCTTCGACGCCTTCTGGCCCGACGGTGCGTGGATGATTGGCCGATAGCCTCCACCCCATCTTTCAATATTCCTTAGATACTCATTGCACAACGATCGCCCCCGCGTTGCCGGTTGCCGGTCTGCGCGCGGGGGGATCAGCTGTCTTGGCCTACGCGGGCAGGTGGATCGTGAACGTTTCGCGGATCGCCGCGTCCGTCGCCGCATCGAACCGCGCGGCGGAACGCTCGGCGAGGATCTCCTCTTTGCGCTCGATAGTCTCGGCCATGAGGTCGGGCTTGCCGCTTTCGTCCCACTGCTTGGGGCTCATCCGGTTGCCGAGGGCGGGATACTGGTAGTCCGTCTGCATCCGCGCCAGCGTCTGCCCGGTCCCGAGGTAATGCCCCGGCCCGCCAAGGCAGACCTCGCGCATCTGGTCGAGCCCGAGCGTCTCGTCGTCCACCTCGATGCCGCGCACGCAGCGCAGTGCATGGCCGATCAGGTCGTCCCCCAGGATGAGCGATTCATGGCAGAACCCCAGCAGCGACGCATGCATGCCCGCCGCCTCGTAGACCATGTTGAGACCCGACAGGCCGGCCATGACGTTGGAGCACATCGCCTCCCATCCGGCCTGCATGTCCGGCAGCTTGGCGTCGGTGATGCCGCCCACGGCGCCGCCGGGCAGTCCGTAGAAGCGATGCATCTGCGCGCAACCCGCGCTCAGCAGCGCCTGCTCGCCCGAGCCGCCGGTCATCGCGCCGGTGCGCAGGTCAAGCCCGAAGGGCCAGGTGCCGAAGATCGCCGGATGCCCGGGGCTGACCGCGTTGACGTAAACCAGACCGGCGAGGCATTCGGCGGTGGCCTGAGCGATGGCCCCGGCGATGGTCGAGGGCGCGGTCGCACCCGCCATGCCCGCGCTCAGCAGCAGCACCGGCATGCCGCCCTCGATGCAGGCCTCCATCACCTGGCAGGCTTCGGTCGCGAATTTCATCGGCGGGACCACGAAACAGTTGGAGTTGCTGACGAAGGGGCGTTCGCGCCACTTGTCCTCGCCGCCCGCGATCATGTGCAGCATCTCGAGCGCGCCCTTGACGAATCCCGGTTCGGTAAAGGAGGTGCCGACATGCTTGGTCGTGCCCGCGCAGCAGGCATAGACGGTGTTCATGTCCATTTCGTAATTGTCGGGAATGTCGCGGCAGACCATCGGGCGCTGCACGAAATGGATGTTGTCCAGCACGTCCGCGATACGCGCCGCGTCGTGCAGGTCCTGCACCGTGCATTCGCGGTAGTTGCGCCCGTCCACGTCGACCATGTGCACCGCGGCCCCGGCGGTGCCGTAATGCACGCGCGTCCCCGAGAGCTCCATGTCGTGCCGCGGGTCGCGACCGAAAAGCGTGATCTCGCGATTGGCCTTGGCGATCGTGTCCTCGACCAGCGCGCGCGGGAAGCGCAGCCGCCCGTCGGTCCCGAGGATCGCGCCCGCGCGCGTGAGATGCGCGATCCCGCTTTCGGGCGCGTCGGCAAGGCCGATTTCCTCGAGCGCGGTGAGCGCGGTCCGGTGGATGCGCTCCACGTCCTGCGGGGTGAGCGGCTGATAGGCGCCGCCGCTCATGCCGGGGCGGATGGGGCGCATGGCGTCGCTGAGAGGGGCGGCGCGGCTGGCGCGGCGCGCGGCGCGCCCGCCGGTGCGGCGTGATATGGTGTCTGTCATGGGTCGGGTTTCCGGTGCTGCGGTGGAAAACAGGGGGTTTGGGGATCAACCCGCCTGCGGGTCGCCGCGCGCGGCGCGGCCCCGCTCCGCCCCGATCGTGTAGATCACCAGCGTGATCTTGCAGCTTGGCGACATGGCCAGCCCTCCTGTTGGCGCCTCCAGTTGAGGCCGCCGACAAGGGGCTGTCTGTCCCAATTGCGACTCGTGTCGTTTTCAGACCGTCGGGCGGCGGTTTCCGCGCTCAGCGCACGCGCCCGGCCGCGAAGGCGACCAGCTTGCGCATCGCCTCTTCCAGCCGCTCGTCGGCGACGGTGAGCGCGACGCGCACATGCCCCGCCGCGGCGCGGCCGAAACTCTCGCCCGGCATGACCGCGACGTGATGCGTATCGAGCAGCGCCATCGCGAAATCCTCGCCGCTCATGCCGGTCGCGCGCAAATCGAGCATGACATACATCGCTCCTTTGGTCGGGATCGCGCGCACGACGTTCTGCCCCTCGAGCGCGCGCATCACCACGCCGCGGCGTCGCCGGAAGGGCGCCGCGATCTCCGCCTCGAAAGCGGGCCCCATGTCGAGCGCGTGCACCGCCGCCATCTGCACGAAGCCGGCGACGCCGTAGGTGGTGTTCGTCGTCAGGTCGCCCATGTAGCTGATCGCCTCGCGCGGGCCGACGACCCAGCCGATGCGGCTGCCGGTCATCGCGTGGCTCTTGGACATCGACCCGATGACCAGCGTGCGCTCGGCCATGTCCGGCAGGGCGCGCGGGCTGAGGTGGTCGCCCTCCCAGACCTGGGTGTCATAGACTTCGTCCGAGATCAGCCACAGGTCCCGGTCGCGGCAGACCCGCGCGATCCCCTCCATCGTGTCGCGTGAATAGACCACGCCGGTCGGGTTGTTCGGCGAATTGACCAGCAGCGATTTCGCCCCCTCCGCCGCCGCGTCGATGGCGTCCGGGTCGGGCTGGAACCCGTCTTCGGCGCGGGCGGTGACGGGTTTCGCGACCGCCCCGACGCTGCGGATGGTGCCCGGATAGGTCGCGTAATAGGGATCGATATAAAGCGCGGTATCGCCGGGATCGCAGGTCAGGTTGTGCGTGGCGAAGAGCCCCGCCTGTCCGCCCGGCACGATCAGGATCTCCTCGGGTGCGGTAGGGGTTCCGGTGCTGCGCTCCACGCGCTCTGCCACCCGTTCGCGCAGGGCCGGCTGGCCCTGGAAGTTCTGGTAGCCGACATGCCCGTCGAGCCCCGCCTGGTACATCGCGCGCAGGATCTCGGGATCGGTCGGAATGTCGTGTTCGCCGACCGTGAGCTCGACCACGGGGAGACCTGCCGCCTTCATCTCGCGGGCGCGGGTGAAGACCTCCCAGCCGTCCGATCCGCCCTGGTTAATGTTGCGCAGCCGCCGCGATATCTGCATGATCCCGCCTCCTTCTTCCGTCCGCCGGCGGACAGGTGGCCGCGCGAGGCGGGGATGTCAATCCTCGTCGCCGGCGCGCGCCGTCCGGGCGGCGGCGCGGGCGGATGGGGCGGGATGCGTCAGGCAAGGATATTTGTCGGCAAGACGAAGCGGGCGCGCGTGTGGAGCGCCGTGGCGCTTGACCGGGGTCGATTCGCGTTCTACCGTCTTCGCATGACCCGATGCATCGCCATTCGCCGCTGCATTCCCTGCTGAGATTTCTCGGCGGGCCGGTCTTCTATTCCAAACCTTTCGGTTAGTTGCTAAGCCCGCCGCAACCCCGCGCGCGAGGACGCCCATGACCGAGATCAAGCTCTACAACACGAAGACCCGCAAGAAGGAGCTGTTCGCGCCCATCGATGCGGACAACGTGCGCATGTATGTCTGCGGCCCCACCGTCTATGACCGCGCGCACCTGGGCAACGCGCGGCCCGTGGTGGTGTTCGATGTGCTCTACCGGCTCTTGCGTCATGTCTATGGGCCCGAGCACGTGACCTACGTGCGCAACTTCACCGACGTCGATGACAAGATCAACGCCCGCGCCGCCGAGACCGGGCGCGATATCGGGGAGATCACCGAGGAGACGATCGCATGGTTCCTCGAGGACATGGGCGCGTTGGGCGCGCTCGAGCCCGACGAGATGCCGCGCGCGACGCGCTACATCGCGCAGATGGTGACGATAATCGCGGATCTGATCGCCCGCGGCCACGCCTATGAGGCCGAGGGCCATGTGCTGTTCGCAGTCGAGAGCTATGGCCAATATGGCGCGCTGTCGGGGCGCTCGGTCGATGACATGATCGCCGGCGCGCGGGTCGAGGTGGCGCCCTACAAGCGCAACCCGATGGATTTCGTTCTGTGGAAGCCGTCGACCGGGGACCAGCCCGGATGGGAGAGCCCTTGGGGGTATGGGCGGCCCGGCTGGCATATCGAATGCTCGGCCATGAGCCATGAGCTGCTGGGCGGGAGTTTCGACATCCACGGCGGCGGCAACGACCTGATGTTCCCGCATCACGAGAACGAGATCGCGCAATCGAAATGCGCCGGCCACGATTTCGCGAATGTCTGGATGCATAACGAGATGTTGCAGGTCGAGGGCAAGAAGATGTCCAAGTCGCTGGGCAATTTCTTTACCGTGCGGGACCTGCTGGACCAGGGCGTGCCGGGCGAGGTGATCCGCATGTCGTTCCTGTTATCTCACTACCGAGACCCGATGGATTTCGGGGTCGAACGGCGACATGAGGCGCGCAAGGTCGTGATAGAATTTGCGAAAGCTCTGGGTCAAGGGGGGGGCCAAACGCTGCAGGACCTTTCGCGCGCTAAGCCTTTTGAGGAAGTTGTGACTGCATTGGCCGACGATCTCGATACTTACGCGGCGATAGAGGCGGTCCGCAAACGTTTGAAACAGTTTCCGAAAGTGCCCGCAGAACAAGAGCCGTTCCTGTCACGACTTTATGCCAGTCAAACATTGCTGGGATTCAACCTGAAAGAGTCTAAGACAGCTATTGATGCTGCCCGGCACAAGGATGAGGCCACAAACGTCGTATCTCACGCCCTGCTCGATCAGCAAGAAAGTGCGGTCAGGGAAGAATTGTCGAACCTTGCCGCTTGTATCGACCGTGCGCGCGAAAACAAGGATTATAAAACCGCAGACCGGCTAAAGAAAGCACTGTCGGAAGCGGGCGCCGAGGTCAGCAACTCCCCGCGCGGAACCAAAATCACTCGCTTGCCTGACTTCGATCCCGCAAAGCTGGAGTCCCTGAAATGACCGCGCCACGCCCTACAGAGGTTCGCCCCCGGCCCGAGGGTGGGGGCGATTTCGCCCCCGCCCTGGGGGGCGGGTCGGGGGCGAACCGGATCGCAGGCGATCCGGCGGCGCTGGAGAGGGCGCGCGACCAAGCCTATCCCGTCCCGGGCTGGCCCCGGGCCCTCATGGCTTGTGACGCCGCCCCGGGTCAGGTTCTCGGCGGGGGAAGATCGTGACCCGCGAGCGCCTCTTCCTCTACGACACGACCCTCCGCGACGGGCAGCAGACGCAGGGCGTCTCCTTCTCCACACCCGAGAAGATCCGCATCTCGCGGGCGCTCGATCAACTCGGCATCGACTATATCGAGGGCGGCTGGCCGGGCGCGAACCCGACCGACAGCGCGTTCTTCGACGCGGCGCCGCCGACCCGCGCCACGATGACCGCCTTCGGCATGACGAAACGCACGGGGCGCAGCGCGGAGAATGACGACGTCCTTGCCGCGGTGCTGAACGCAGGGACCAATGCGGTTTGCATCGTTGGCAAGACGCATGATTTCCACGTCGAAACCGCGCTCGGGATCACGCTGGACGAGAACACCGAGAACATCGCGCAATCCATCGCGCATATCACCGCGCAGGAGCGCGAGGCGATCTTCGACGCCGAGCATTTCTTCGACGGCTACCGCGCAAATCCCGCCTATGCGCTGGACGCCATCCGCGCCGCGCATGACGCGGGGGCGCGCTGGATCGTGCTGTGCGACACCAATGGCGGCGCCCTGCCGACCGAGATCGGGCGCATCACCTCCGAGGTGATCGCCGCCGGCATCCCCGGGGAGCGCCTCGGCATCCACACCCATAACGATACCGAAAGCGCCGTGGCGGGCGCGCTGGCCGCCGTCGACGCGGGCGCGCGGCAGGTGCAGGGCACGCTCAACGGGCTGGGCGAGCGCTGCGGCAACGCGAACCTGACGACGCTGATTCCGACGCTGCTGCTCAAGGAGCCCTATGCCGGGCGGTTCGAGACCGGGATCACGCGCGACGCGCTCGCCGGTCTCACGCAGATCAGCCGCCAGCTCGACGATATCCTGAACCGCATCCCGATGCGTCAGGCGCCCTATGTCGGCGCGTCGGCCTTCGCGCACAAGGCCGGGCTGCACGCCAGCGCGATCCTCAAGGACCCGGCGACCTATGAGCACATAGACCCCGCGCTGGTCGGCAATGCGCGCGTCATCCCGATGTCGAACCAGGCCGGCCAGTCGAACCTGCGCCGCCGCCTCGCCGAGGCCGGGCTCGAGGTGGCCAGGGACGACCCGGCGCTGCCGCGCATCCTCGAGCGGATCAAGGAGCGCGAGGACCAGGGTTATACCTATGACAGCGCGCAGGCGTCCTTCGAGCTCTTGGCGCGGGACGAGCTGGGGCTGCTGCCCGCCTTCTTCGAGGTCAAGCGCTACAAGGTCACGGTCGAGCGGCGCAAGAACAAGTATGACCGGATGGTGTCGCTCTCCGAGGCGGTGGTCGTGGTCAAGGTCGACGGCGAGAAGAAGCTGTCGGTCAGCGAATCGATGGACGAATCGGGCAGTGACCGCGGCCCGGTCAACGCGCTCGCCAAGGCGCTGGCCAAGGATCTCGGCCGCTACCAGGGCGCGGTCGAGGACATGCACCTCGTCGATTTCAAGGTCCGCATCACCCAGGGAGGAACCGAGGCCGTCACCCGCGTCATCATCGATAGCGAGGACAGGCAGGGGCGCCGCTGGTCCACCGTGGGAGTAAGCGCGAACATAGTCGACGCGAGCTTCGACGCGCTGCTCGACGCGATCAACTGGAAGCTCGTTCGCGAGGGGGACGCCGCACAGGCGCAGCCCGCCTGATGGCCGAAGAGTTCGACGATGACCTGATCGCCTGCGCCGATCTCGTCCGGCGGGGCGATCCCGACCGGTTCATCGCGGTTATGGCCGCGCCCGTAGCCGCGCGGCGCGCGCTGTTCCCGATCTACGCCTTCAACATAGAGGTGTCCCGCGCACCCTGGGTCACGCAGGAGCCGATGATCGCCGAGATGCGCCTGCAATGGTGGCGCGACGCGCTGGAGGAAATCGGCAGCGGCGGGAACGTGCGACGGCACGAGGTGGTGACGCCGCTTGCGCGGGTGCTGGATGCGCGCGGGGCCGCATTGCTCGACGCGCTGATCGTGGCGCGGCGCTGGGACATCTACAAGGATGCATTCGAGGACGAAGCGCATTTCGACCGCTACCTGACCGACACTGCCGGGAACCTGATGCTGGCCGCCGCCCGCGCGCTGGGCGAGACGGAGGACACCCCGCCTCTGGACGCGGGCTATGCGGTCGGACTGGCAAGCTACCTGCGGGCGATCCCGAGGCTCGAGGCGGCGCAGCGCGTGCCGCTGGTGGATGGCCGCCCGGATGCGATCCGCGCTCTGGCGCGGGACGGGCTGGCCCGGCTGAGCCGCGCGCGCGCCGCCCGGCGGGCTGTCAGCAGCGCCGCAGCCCCGGCCCTGCTTGGCGCTTGGCAGGCGGGCAGGGTCCTGCGCCGCGCGGCGAAGCGACCCCATCTCGTCGCACAGGGCGGGCTCGAACCGGCGCCCTTGCGGGACCGGCTGGCGCTGATGGCGCGCATGTTCAGCGGGAAATGGTAGCGAACCGCGGCGCGGACTGCGTGAAAATTAGGACGATATTCCGCGGCGCTCCCATTCGGCAGTGATATCGTTCCACTTTCCCGCACAGCGGCGAAACTGCGCGCCAGCCTCCCTGCGCCTGTCCGAACGTCCGTGCCGCCGGCGCCGCCCGCGCGCACGTCCGGCCCTCTTTTCGCGTCCTACGAACCGCGCCATAGAAGACGGATGAAAGACCCGATTCCCTTTCCGCCGGGCGACTGGCCCGCGCTTGAGCCCGGCTGGGTCTGGCTCTGCGGGGCCGGTCCCGGCGATCCGGGGCTGCTGACGCTGCACGCGCTCAACGCGCTGCGGCAGGCGGATGTCGTGGTCTTCGACGCGCTCGTGTCCGAGGATATCCTGCGCTGGGCGCCGAAGGCCCGGCACATCTACGCCGGCAAGCGTGGCGGCAAGCCTTCGGCGAAACAGCGCGACATATCGCTGCGCCTTGTTGAACTCGCCCGCGCGGGCAAGCGGGTGCTGCGGCTCAAGGGCGGCGATCCCTTCGTCTTCGGACGCGGCGGCGAGGAGGCGCAGACGCTGGTGCAGAACGGCGTTCCGGTGCGCATCATCCCCGGCATCAGCGCCGGGATCGGCGGGCTGGCCTATGCGGGCATCCCGGTCACCCATCGCGACGTGAACCAGTCGGTGACCTTCATCACCGGGCACGATCAGTCGGGGCAGACGCCCTCGTCGCTGAACTGGAAGGCGATCGCCGAGGGATCGCAGGTGCTGGTGATCTACATGGGCATGAAGCACGCCGCCCGTATCAGCGCCGCGCTGCTCGACGCGGGCCGCCCGGCGGACGAGCCCTGCGCGGTTGTCTGCGCAGCCACCACGCCGGAACAGAAGGTGCTCGAGACGACGCTGGGCCGGATGGCGGCCGATATCGCGGCCAGCGGGCTGGAACCCCCGGCGCTGCTCTGCGTGGGCCGCTCGGTGCTGATGCGCCAGGTGCTGGACTGGCAGGGGATGATGGCCGGCGGTGCGCCGCGCGACCTCGACCCGCTGGCCCGGGGGCGTCCGGCAGAGGCGTGTTGAGCGAGCGGACGGACTTGCGGCGGTGAACCAATCCGTCTAGCACCGGTCGCATGACCGATGCAGCCCTTCCCCACGACGACAGTCGCGCGCGCCGCAACGTGGCGGTGCTGGTGTCCGCGCAGGCGCTTCTGGGCGCGCAGATGCCGATGATCTTCGTCGTCGGAGGTCTGGCGGGGCAATCGCTGGCCAGCAACGTCTGCTTCGCCACGCTGCCGATCACGATGATCATCATCGGGTCGATGGTGACGGCGACGCCGATGGCGGCCTTGATGCAGAAATTCGGGCGCCGCGCGGGGTTCTTCGCCGGCGCTTTCGGCGGCGCGCTGGGGGGCGCGGTGGGCGCCTATGGACTGGCGATCGCCTCGTTCCCGGTCTTCCTGCTGGGCAGCTTCCTCACCGGCGTCTACATGAGCGCGCACGGCTTCTACCGTTTCGCCGCCGCCGATACCGCAAGCGACGCCTTCCGCCCCAAGGCGATCTCCTACGTCATGGCCGGCGGGCTGGTCAGCGCCATCATCGGCCCGCAGCTCGTGAAACTGACCAGCGACGCGATGGTCGTGCCTTTCCTCGGCACCTATATCGCGGTGATCGGGGTCAATATCGTCGGCTCGCTGCTGTTCCTGCTGCTCGACATCCCGAGGCCGCCGGTGCCCGATCAGGACGCCCCGCGCGGGCGCTCAAGGCTGGAGTTGCTGAAAACCCCGCGGATCGCGGTCGCGGTGATCTGCGCGATGGTGTCATACGCGCTGATGAACCTGGTGATGACCTCGGCCCCGCTGGCGGTCGTCGGATGCGGGTTCGAGGCGAACAACGCCGCCGACGTGGTGTCGCTTCATGTGCTCGCGATGTATGTGCCTTCGTTCTTCACCGGGCACCTGATCGCGCGCTTCGGGGTCGAGCGTATCATGGGCGTGGGGCTGTTCGTCCTCGCGGGCGCGGGCGCGGTGGCGCTTCAGGGGGTCGCGCTGGAAAATTTCTTCATCGCGCTGATCCTGCTGGGACTGGGCTGGAATTTCGGCTTTATCGGCGCGACGACCATGCTCGCGGGGGCGCACGCCCCGCATGAGCGCGGCCGGATGCAGGGGCTGAACGACCTGATGGTGTTCGGCGGCGTCACCGTCGCATCCATGGCCTCGGGCGGGCTGATGAACTGCTCGGGCGGGGACGCGCAGGCCGGCTGGACCGCCGTGAACCTGGCGATGGCGCCGTTTCTCGCTCTGGCGGGCGGCGCGCTGATCTGGCTGGTGATGCGCCCGCGCGCGGCTGCGTGAGGTAGGGGCAGGGCTGTTACCAATAGCCCTCGCAAAAACCTTCGACGACTCTCGCGCCTATCCCAGCCCCAGCTTGTCCGCCATGAAGGCGAGCGCCACCTGCAATCCGTTGGGCGCGATGCCGTGGCCGGTCCCCTTCATCACATGGGCGTAGACATCGCTCCAGCCCGCCGTCTGCAACGCCTCCGCCGCCTCGGGCAGCGAGCGCGGCGGCACCACGTCGTCGGCGTCGCCGTGCACCAGCAGGATCGGCGGGCGGCTGACCGCCTCGTCGGCCAGCAGTTCAGGGCGCAGCAGCCGGCCCGAGAACGCCACGATCCCCGCCACCTCGTCCTCGCGCCGGGGCGCGACGTGCAGCGCCATCATCGTGCCCTGGGAGAAGCCGAAGAGCACCACCTGTTCGGGCAGCACGTCCTCGTCCACCATCAGCGCGTCGAGAAAGGCGTCGAGATCGTCCGCAGCGGCCAGCAGCCCGCGCTCGGCCTCTTCCTCGCTCGACCCGTCGATCCAGGGGATCGGGAACCACTGATAGCCGCCCGGCATGCCCGGCACCATTTCGGGCGCGTCGGGCGAGACGAAGAGCGTGTCCGGCAGGTGCTCGCCCAGCGGATCGGCAAGGCCCAACAGGTCGGCGCCGTTGGCGCCGTAGCCATGCAGAAAGACGACGATGGATCTTGTCACGCCCGAGTGCGGCTCTCGGCGGCCGGCCTGCAATACGCGTGTCATCTGATCCCTTCCCTTTGCTTGTCTATGCGGTAGTAGGCCCAAAGCAGCCGCGCGGCAACCGACCGCCACGGCGCCCATGCCTGCGCCATCTCGCGGAACTGGCGTTCCTTCGGGCGGTCGGGCAGGCCATAGAGCACCCGCGCCGCCTCTTGCAGCGCGAGGTCGCCGGGGGCGAAGACGTCTGCGCGACCAAGGCTGAACATCGCGTAGATCTCGGCCGTCCAGGCGCCGATCCCCGGTACGGCGGTCAATGTCGCGATCACCGCCTCGTCGGGCGCGTCGCGCAGCGCGGCATAGTCGATCTCCGCCTCCGCCAGGGCCTGGGCATAGCGTATCTTCTGCCGGCTGAGGCCGACCGCGCGCAGGGCGTCCTCTCCGGCGGCGGCGACGCGCGCCTCGGTGGTGAGGTTCGCCGCCTCCATCCGCGCCCAGATCGCGGAGGCCGAGGCGACGCTGACCTGCTGGCTTATGATCGCGCTCAGCAGCTCGGCGAACCCGTCCGGCCGGCGCCTGAGCGGCAGCGCGCCGATCAGCGCATAGCCATGCGCCATCCGCGGGCACATTTTGGCGAGCGCCTCGGCCCCCTCGGCCACGTCGGCATCGGTTTCGATAATCCGTCCGGTCACGAAGCCCCGGCGCCCGCGCGCGGCAAGGCGCATGTTTTCTTGCGGCGTGGTACTGTTGGGAAAGGCGGGCTCATGCGGTGGACTATAGGCGCGCCGTGCGCGCGGGCAATGGCGAAATGCCGACTGGCCCGTTGCGGCGGGACGCCGCGGTCCCCACATCCGTGCGGATGAAACCGAAAGACGGAGAAACCCGATGAAATGTCCGATCGACGGCGCCGACCTCGTCATGACCGAGCGCGCCGGTGTGGAAATCGATTACTGCCCCAAGTGTCGCGGGGTCTGGCTCGATCGCGGCGAGCTGGACAAGATCATTGAACGCTCGGCCCAAGTGCCTCCGCAACCGCAGGCGCGGATCTACGAGGCGTCAGGCCACGACCGCAATGAGCAACCGCGCCGCAAGAAAAAGCGCGGCGGGTTTCTCGAGGATCTCTTCGATTTCTGAAGGCGGATTGCGCGTGAAGGGGCGCATCCCTGCGCCCCTTCCTGCGTTGCGCGCGTCAGACCCGCGCGGCGCTAGCCCTCGGTCCCGCGAGAAGCCAGATGATAAAGCCAAGCACGGGCAGGATGAGGATGACCAGCGTCCAGATCACCTTGGCCGCCGTGCTCGCGCCGGACGTGAGAACCTGGTAGATCGCGTAAATGTCCGCGATTAGGATGAGAAGGCCGAAAAGACCATATTCCATGTTGCATCTCCGTTAATATCTGCATTGCGGACATAACGTGAGACGGGCGCATCGGTTCCCGGCGCCTTTGCGGGATCAGCCGCCGCCCTCTTCGTCGATCCGGGGCAGGAACCACGCCAGCAACCCGGCGAGCGGCAGGAACGAGCAGATCCGATAGACCGTCTCGACCCCGTAACTGTCCGCCAGCACGCCCAGCAGCGCCGCGGCGATCCCGCCCAGCCCGAAGTTCAGCCCGTAGAACAGCCCGCCGATCAGGCCGATCCGGTTGGGCAGCAGGTCCATCGCGTAGATGAGGATCGAGGCGAAGGCGCTGGCCATGATCAGGTTGATGGCGATGGTCAGCACCCCGGTCCAGAACAGATCGACATAAGGCAGAATCAGCGTGAGCGGCAGCGGCCCCAGCACCGAGATCCAGATGATCCGGTAGCGCCCGATCCGGTCGCCCACGATGCCGCCGATCAGCACGCCCACCGCCGCCGCCAGCAGGAAGACGAAGAGCATCAGTTGCGAAGCGGGGATCGACAGGTCGAACCGTTCGATCAGGTAGAAGGTATAGAACGAGCGGAAGCTCTCGTTATAGGTGTTCTTCGTGAACATCAGGAAGGTCAGCACGACGAGGCCGATACCGATGGTCAGCGGCGCGTGCGTCACTGGCTCGACCGTGGCGCGGCGTCGCGCGCGCATCGCGGTGAACTCGGCGCTGAGCTGGCTCTGCTTGCTGCCGATCCATAGGAGGAGCATCATCGCCATGAGCGCGGTAACCGCGAACCACGCAAGGCTGGGCTGCCCCCAGGGCACGACGATCAGCGCGGCGAAGACCGGCCCGAGCGCGCCGCCCGCCTGTCCGCCCACCTGAAAGATCCCCTGCGCCAGCCCCTGCCGCCCCCCGGCGGCGTAGCGCGCGGTGCGCGTCGCCTCGGGGTGGAAGATCGAAGAGCCGATGCCGATCGAGGCCACCGAGAACAGGATCATCGCATAGCCATGCGCATAGGCGAGGCTGACCAGACCCGACAGCGTGAACATCATCCCCACCACCGGCGAATAGGGCGCCGGGCGGCGGTCCGTCACCATGCCGACCACGGGTTGCAGCATCGCGCCGGCGACCTGGAAGGTGAGGGTGATCATGCCGATCTGCACGAAATCGAGCGCGTAGGCCTCCTTGAGGATCGGGTAGGAGGCCGGGATCAGAGATTGCATCATGTCGTTGAGAAGATGTGTGGAACCCAGCGCCACCAACACGGCCAGATGGGTCCCGGAGCGGGTCGCGATCGTCATCTCTCGGGGTCTTTCGATTGAGTCGCCCCCACCCTTAGCTCATCGCCGCGGCTACTGGAACCACGTCGCGGCGTTTCCTTCAGGCGTCAGGCGCGCGGGGCCGGGACATGCCCGCGTGCGGCGAGGTCGGCCAGCGCGTCGGTCACGCTTTCTTCGGGCGGGCGGAATGTGAGGCCCATCTCGCGCCGGATCTTGGAGTTGTCGAAATGCGGCGCCCGCCCCAGGTGCGTGCGCAGGTAGGAGCCGACTCCGGCGGGCTGGGTGCGGCTCGCCAGGCGCATCAGCGCGGTGCCGAACCTGCCGGCGAGGCGCAGCTTCGGCAGCTTGCCACGGCCATAGCCCTCGCGGCGCATCAGGTCGACGATTTGGGCCATGTCCATGTTGCCGCTGGCGCAGATATATCGACCGGACGGCACGTCGGGATCCAGCGCCGCCACATGGGCCGCCGCCACGTCGCGTACGTCGACGAAGCCCCATTCCAGCGCCATGATCGCCGGATACCTGCCGGTCGCGATGTCCGCCAGAACCTGATTGGAGGTATTGATCGCATCCGTATGCGCCGGGCCGATCACCATGAACGGGTTGATCACGACCAGGTCGAAACCGGGCTTATCGCGCTCCATGAAATCCCACGCGGCGCGTTCGGCCATCGTCTTGGAGTAGTAATAGGGGTTGCGGGTCAGGCTGCTGCGCGCGTTCCAGTCCTCCTCCGTCAGGATGCGCCCGTCGGGCTGGTCGGTGATCGCCGCCATGGAGGAGGTCAGGACCACCCGGCGCACCCGTTTCGACGCGGCCGCCGCGGTCAGCATCGACAGCGTGCCCTGCACCGCCGGATCGACCAGGTCGCGCTGCGGATCGGTCACGTTCAGCACGTAGGGGCTCGCCATGTGCAGCGCGACGTCGACATCCGCGTGGGCCGAGAACGGGTCGTCATCCGTGAGGTCGGCGGCGACCAGTTCGAGCCGCTCCTCCGCGCCGGGCATGGCGCGCAGATGCGCCGTCCTGTCCGTCTGTGCGGGGTCGCGCACCGTGCCCCTGACGCGATGCCCGGCGGCGAGAAGCGACTCGATCGCGTGGCCGGCGATAAAGCCGGTCGCGCCGCTCAGAAGGATGGAATCGGTCATGATGTTCCCGATTGAATCATACAATATGAACGAATATAAGCGATTTCGTATGATTTTGACAAGACGATACGCAAGATGCCGACGCCTCCGCTCTCGCCGCTGAAGGCCGCGCGCTGGCAGAAGATCCTCGACGCCGCGGAGGCGGTCTTTGTCGCGCGGGGGTTCCGAGGCGCGACGATGGAGGGGATCGCCGAGGCCGCAGGCGTGTCCAAGGCGACGCTCTACGGCTATGCGCCGGACAAGGACGCGGTTTTTGCCGCCGCCGCTGATCGGGTTGCGGAACGGTTGCAGCATGCCGTGGAATCCGCGCTTGCCGGCGACGGGCCGGCGCCCACGCGGATCGCAGCCGCGCTGATCGCCAAGCATCGGATCATTGACGAACTGGTGCGCCGCTCGCCCTTCGCGGATGACCTGTTCGCGGAAAAGACCCGCACGAGCAGCGGCCGTTTCGCAGCACTCGACCGGGCTATCGAGGCGGAGATCGCCGCCGAGTTGCGCGTCGGCGGAAGCAAGGCCGGAGAGGCGTCACGCCTTGCCGCGCTGTTGTTCAACGCCAGCCAGGGGATCGCCAATGGCGGCGCGGAGTTCGACAGCGTGGCGCAGGATATCCGCAGGCTGGTGCAGGCGCTCGTTCCGGGGTGAGGCGCGGCGACGCCGTCAGGCCGAGAAGACGTCCGATTGGGCGCAGGCGATCTTGGTCGTCTTGCTGTCGTTCAGGTATTTCATGATCCGTTCGCGGAACAGGATCGTGTGCTCATGCCCGAGCCGTTCGGCAAGCTCCGCATCCCGCGCCCGGATCGCCTGCGCGATGCGGTGGTGATCGTTCATCACGTTTTGCAGGTGCTGCTCCAGCCCCTCTTCGTCGCGGTCGTCGGTTCCGATCCCGAAGGGAAAGCGTGAATACCGCATGCCGAGGTTCAGCATCCGCGCGTATTGATCGCACAGGAACCTGTTTCCCGACGCGGCGCCGATCGTGTTGTGGAAGTCGCGATTCGCGATCGTGGTGGCGACCGGATCGCCGGCGCGGGCTTGGGTGTCGAAATCCTGCATGGCCTGTTCGATCGCCCCCATGTCCGCATCGCTGCGCCGGATCGCGGCCAGCCGCGTCACCGCGCGCTGCAGGAGGTCGAACGCCTCGAGATAACGCGGAAAATCGGTCAGGTTGATCGGGGCGACCATCGCGCCGCGATTGGGCAGGATCGTCACCAGCTCTTCGGAGGCGAGCCGGATGATCGCCTCGCGCACGGGGGTGCGGGAAATGCCGATCTCCTTGACCAGCGCGGCCTCGTCCAGATCGGTCCCCGGCTCGCGGTCGAGGTTGAGGATCTGCGCGCGCAGGATGTCATACACGACCTGGCTGCCGGTCCCCTTGATGAGCCGCCGCTTGCCCGTTTCTTTCGATCCCTTTGCGATGTCCTGGCTCCCCGCGGTTTTCGGTGTTGCGAAAGCAGCGCCCGCAGGCGCCGCCCCGCATCATGCCGAAGATTCGTAAACCGACAAGTAGTCTTCCGAGAACTTCTCGCTGCGCCGGTCCGCCTGAACGTTCTCGGGGCTGCGGTTTTCAGGTGCGCCATAGCCGCCCGCGCCGGGGGATTCGAGGATCACCGCGGTGTCGGGTTTCACCCGCACGTTCGACGGCTTGCCCGGCAGGACGGTCTCCGCGCCGTCCTGCGGCGCGAGCGCGAAGCGCCCGGTCTTGCCGTCATGGCCGCCGAAGATGCCCCAGGGCTTGTGTCTGAACCGCTCCCCGACGCCGCTGAAGGTGAATTCGTGATCCACCGGGCGCACCACCCGCCGGATGCCGCAGCCGCCGCGGAACGCGCCGGCGCCGCCGGAATCCGGAACCAGCCCGTATTCTTCGATCAAGAGAGGGTATTCCATCTCGATCGCCTCGACCGGCAGGTTCGAGGTGTTGGTGATATGCACCTGCACGCAGTCCTTGCCGTCCTTGTCCGAGCGCGCGCCCATGCCGCCGCCGATCGTCTCGAGGTAGACATACCCCTCGCCGGTGCGCGGATCGTTGCCCGAGAACACCGCCATCGTGTTGGCCCCGTTGCCGGCCGCGACCGCGCGTTCGGGCATCAGCGGCGCCAGCGCGCCGATCACCACGTCCACGATCCGCTGGCAAGTATGCGCGCGCGACGCCACGGCGGCAGGGAACACCGCGTTCAGCAGCGAACCCTCGGGCGCGTGGATGTCGATCGCGTCGAGCACGCCCTGGTTGTTGGTCATGTAGGGATCAAGCAGCGCCTGCACCGCGTAGCAGACGCTGGCGACAGTGGCGTTCATGGTGACGTTCACGTTGCCTTCGACCTGTGGCGCTGTGCCGGTGAAATCGAAGGCGATGCTGGGTCCGTCGATGGTGACGCTGACCTTGATCGGGATGTCGCGCGCATCGCGCCCGTCATCGTCCATCACGTCCTCGAAGGTGGTGGTTCCGTCCTTCACCGTCGCGATCGAATCGCGCATCCGGGCGTGGGTGCGGCGGATCAGTTCATCAAAGGACGCGACCACGGTGTCGGCGCCGTGCACGCCGATGATTTCCTCCACCCGGCGCACGCCGAGGCGGCAGGCGGCGATCTGCGCGAAGTAGTCGCCCCGGCGTTCGGCCGGCAGCCGCGCGTTGAGCAGCAGAAGATCCATGATGTCCTGCTGCAATTCGCCCTCGCGGAAGAGCTTGACGCAGGGGATGCGCAAGCCCTCCTGGTAGATTTCGGTCATGCCGCCGATCATGCTGCCCGGCGCCATGCCGCCGATATCGGCGTGGTGCGCGATGTTGACGGCGAAGGCGATCAGCTTGCCCCCGCTGAAGATGGGCGAGGTCAGGTTCACGTCCGGCAGGTGCGTGCCGCCCGCGACGTGAGGATCGTTGCCGACGAACATGTCGCCGGGTTTGATCCCGCCGTTGCGCCCGTCGCCGAACTTCTCCAGCACCGCCGCAAGGCTCGCCGTCATCGACGCGATGTGGATCGGTGACACCATCGTCTGCATCACCAGCCGCCCATCCGCGTCCATGATCGCGGTCGAGTGGTCCTTGCGTTCCTTGATGTTGGTCGAGTATGCGCTCTTCATCAGCGAGATGAAGCATTCCTCGGTCACGGATTTATAGGCGCTGGAAAGGATCTCCAGCTTGATCGGGTCGACGGTCGCGGGGGTCATGTCGGTCATTTCTTCACCTCGATAAGAAGGTTGCCCAAGGGGTCGACAGTGGCGCGGTCGCCCGGATGCAGCGGGACCGTGGCGTCCAGCTGCTCGATGATGGCCGGCCCGGTGAGGGTCTGCCCGATATCGAGCGTCTTGCGGGTGTAGACCGGGGTTTCGACGCTCTCGCCGCCCTCGAACCAGACCTGCCGGGTGGAGGATGGTTCCCCGCCCCCCGCTTCGATCTGCGGTTTGGCGGCCGCCTCGTTCCGGCTCTGGCGGCCGTTGGCGGAGATGCGGTAGTTCACGATCTCGACCGGCGCCTCCGCGTTGTGGAAACCGTAGACCGTGTCGTGTTCGTCAAAGAACGCCTGGCGCAGCGTGTCCACATCGGTGAAGGCCGTGCGTTCGGGCGTGGGGCCGGACCAGACCGGCACGTTCAGCTCGAAGTTCTGGCCGACGAAGCGCATGTCGAGGCTGAGTTCATAGCTGCGGTCGGCCTCGGATATGCCCTCGGTTCCGAACCAGTCCTCGGCCTGTTTCATGAGGTCCGCTGCGGTGGCGTTGATCCGTTCGAGCGCGCCATCGGCGAGGTCGGTGCGGTGGCTCTGCACGAAGCTTTCCTTCAGGTCCGACACCAGCAGCCCTTCTGCGCAGAGGATGCCGGGCGCGCCGGGCACGATCATTTCGGTGATGCCGAGTTCAAGCGCGACGGGGCGGGCATGAAGCGGCCCGGCGCCCCCGAAGGGCATGAGCACGAAGTCGCGCGGATCGTGCCCGCGTTCGACCGAAATCGTGCGGATCGCGCGCACCATGTTGGCGACGACGATGTCGATGACGCCCTGCGCCGCCTCCTCGATGGGGATGCCGAGCCGTTCGGCCAACGGCTCGAACGCGCGGCGCGCGAGGTCCACGTCAAGCGTCATGCCGCCCTCGATCAGGGTGGGCGACAGACGGCCGAGGATCAGGTTCGCATCCGACACGGTGGGTTCGGTCCCGCCGCGCGCGTAGCAGGCCGGGCCGGGGACGGCGCCCGCGCTTTGCGGGCCGACCTTCAGCAGCCCGTCGCGGTCGAACCACGCGATCGAGCCGCCGCCCGCGCCGATGGTGCTCACGTCCACCATCGGCAGGCGGATCGGGAAGCCCGCAACGTCGCTTTCATAGGTGAGCTTGGCCGCCGTGTCGCGGATGAGCGCGAGATCCGCGCTGGTGCCGCCCACGTCGAGCGTGATGACGTTGGCGCGCTTGGTCAGCTTGGATGTATCGACCGCCGCCACTACGCCCGCCGCCGGTCCCGACAGCGCCGTGCGGATCGGAAATGACCGCGCCATGCCGAGCGACATCAGCCCGCCGTTCGATTGGTTGATGCTGATCCGCGCGTTGGGGATCAGGTCCGCGAGGCCCGCGCCCAGCTGGTCGATATAGGCATCCATCACCGGGCGCAGGTAGGCGTTGATCGTGGTCGCGGTGAAGCGTTCGAATTCGCGGAACTCGGGCTGCACCTCGCTCGACAGCGACAGGCTCACGTCGGGGAGGGCGGCCTGCACGCGGTCCCGGATCTGCGATTCGTGATCGCCATTGAGGAACGAGAAGATGAGGCAGACGGCGCAGGCCTCGACGCCCGCCTCGCGCATCTTTTCGATGGCCGCGTCCACCGCGTCCATGTCGAGCGGGGCGAATTCACTGCCATCGGCAAGGATGCGCCCGCCCACCGTGAGACGCCGTTCGCGCCCGACCAGCGGCGCCTCGGCGTCGAGATGCGTGTCATACATGTGCGGCCGGGTCTGGCGCCCGATCTCGAGCAGGTCGCGGAACCCCGCATTGGTGATGAGCGCCACCTCGCCGCCGCGCCGCTGGATCAGCGCGTTGGTGGCCACCGTGGTGCCGTGCGACAGGCGGTCCACCTCGGCGAGGTCGATGTCGAACTCGGCCGCGATCTCTTGCAGCCCGTCGAGGATGGCGCGAGACGGATCCTCGGGGGTGGAGGGGCGCTTGCCCAGGTGCATCTCGCGCGTTTCGGAGTGAATGGCCTGAAAGTCGGTGAACGTCCCGCCCACGTCCACGCCGATGATCCATCCCATGTGCCGCTCCCTCGTGAATACTAATGGTTGTCGTCGTGTATTATCTGTGTATTAATAAATCCGTCAAGGTGATTCACCGATTCAGCCGACGGGGTGGGAGGGCCGCAGTTGAAAATCACGCAGATCAGCGCCTATGCCGTTCGCATCCCGCTTGCCCGCAAGGGGACGTTCACCCGCGCCGAGCGGACCCACGCGGATCGCACCATCGTCGTGCTGGAAACGGATACCGGCCTGCGCGGCGTGGGCGAGACACGCGGGACCGGGGCGGCGGACATCATCAACACGCGCTTCGCTCCGGCGCTTGCCGGGCAGCCGGTCGCGGATCGCCGGGCGCTGCGGCGGCTCTGTATTCCGGACGCTTTCGATCACGGCTACCCCGAGCAATTGGTCGATGCGAACGCTTATACCGCTATCGACCTCGCGGTCTGGGACGTGACCGGCAAGGCCGCGAAGATGCCGCTTCATGCGCTGCTGGGCGGCAAGGTGCGCGAGCGCGCGCCCTTCGTCGCCTACGATTACGTGGTGGACGCGGACAAGGCCACGTCACCCGCCGCCACCGCGCGGGCGATGGCGGACCAGGCCGAGGCGGCGATCGCCCGGTCGGGCGCGTCGGTCTTCGAGTTCAAGGTCGGAGTCTATCCGCTGGCCCATGACATCGCCGCCGCCCATGCGGTGCGCGACCGCCTCGGCCCGGACGTGGGGATCGCCATCGACGCCAACATGGGATGGAGCGCGGACGAGGCGCGCACGTTCCTGACCGCCACCCGCGATGTCGGGTTCGAGAATGTCGAGGAACCCGTCGCGGACCTGACCGAGATGAACCGCCTCGCGCGCGCGTTCGGCGTGCCGGTGTCGAGCCATTGCTTCAACCTCGACGCGCTGAAACCCCATGACGCGGTCACCGGCTGTGTCGCGGACCTGCACAGCCTCGGCGGGCTCGAGGCCTGGCGCAACCATGCGATCCGCGCTCATGCGCTGGGCAAACGGCCGTGGTTCCGCTCGGTCTGGGAACTGGGGATTTCATGGGCGGCGATGTGTCACTTCATGGTCGCCGTCCCCGAGGTGCAGCGCCCGGCGCAGGCGCTTTTCAACTGGATCGACGAGGATCTGGTGCTGGGCGACAAGTGGGACGTGCGCGATGGCGGCGTCGCGCCGCCGGATGCGCCGGGCCTCGGAGTGGAGCTGGACGAGGCGGCATTGGAGAAATTCACGGTCTGACGACCCCGTCCGACCAGGGATCGAACTGCCCGATCATGGGCGCAACAGGAGGAAGAGATACTCATGAAAATCAGCAGAACACTGGGCGCGATCGCCGTTTCCGTCCTCGCGGCCACCACCGCGGGCGCGCAGGACATCCGGTGGGACATGGCCAACGAATACGCCGAGAACTCGCTGCACGGGCAGGCGCAGATCAAGTTCGGAGAGGTGCTGGCCGAGGAAACCGACGGCGCGATCAAGATCACCAACCATTTCAGCGCATCCCTTGGCTACAAGTCGCTTGAACAGTTCGACGCGGTCGCGGATGGCGCGCTGCCCATCGCCAACACCAATTCCGGCCCGCTGGCCGGGATCGAGCCGCTGCTTCTGGTTTCGTCATTGCCGTTCCTCGTGCGGGGCGCGGATGACGCCAAGCTCCTGTGGGAAACGGCGCGGCCCTATTACGACAAGGTGTTCGAGGACAATAACCAGATCCTGCTCTATGCTTCTCCGTGGCCCCCCGCGGGCATCTGGGCGAACAAGCCGATCACATCGGTCGAGGACCTTCAGGATCTCAAGATCCGCGCCTGGGACGCCAGCGGCGTCATCACGCTCAAGGCGGTGGGCGCCGCGCCGATCCAGCTTAGCTGGGCCGACGTCGTGCCGCAGCTCGCCACCGGCGGGATCGAGGCGGTGCTGACCTCTGCCGAGGGCGGCGCCAACTCCAAGTTCTGGGAGCACCTGTCGAACTTCTCGGCGGTGAACTATTCCATGAACCTGAGCATGACGCATATCAACGCGGACGTGTACAATTCGCTCTCCGAGGATCAGCAGGCCGCGGTGCAGAAGGCGGCGCAGATCGCCAGCGACATGGCATGGGCAGCTTTGGAAGAGCGGGTCGCGCAGAACTATGCCGACATGGAGGCAAATGGCGTCACCGTCACCAAGGAGGTGCCGGACGAATTCCTGGCCGCGCTGTCAAAGGCCGGGCAGAACGTCTATGCCGACTGGCTGGATAAGATGGGGCCGGAAGGTCAGGAAATCCTTGACGCCTATAATGCCGCACGTGGCATGTAATCCGGTAGGATAAAGCGACGGTGCGGGCGCCGCCGGACGGCGCCCGCATGTTTTTTGCAGAAGGGGACGACATGATCGCCAGAGCCTTCATCCACATCAACAACATGGCGAGCGCGGCCGCCATGTGGATCTCGGCGGGTTTGCTGGTCTACATGACCTGCCACATCACGCTCGAGATCATCCTGCGCAGCTTCTTCAGCACCTCGACCTTTTCGATGGATGAATTCGTCGGCTACGCCGTGGGCGCGATGACGTTCCTCGCGCTGGCCGACACGTTTCGCCATCGCAAGCATATCCGCGTGAGCATCCTCACCGGCTATCTCCAGGGGACGCGCGCGGCGCTGGCGGTGGAGCTGATCTGCATCGCGCTCACCTTCGGGGTCACGTTGTTCCTCGCGCGGTTCATCTGGCGCACGCTGGCGCGCGACTTCTCGCGCGGTTCGGTCAGTCCGACGCTGATGGAGGTGCCGCTGTGGTGGATGGATGCGGTGATCTTTGTCGGGCTGGCGCTGTTCATGGTGCAACTGGTCGCCAGCGCCATACAGGCGATCACCGAGGGCGTTCCCGAAGACGTGGAGAGCGACGCATGACCAGCCTCTTCATAGCCTTCGTCATCCTCATCCTCATCATGTTTTTCCTGGGCCTCGGGGTCTGGGTCTTCGCCGGCTTGCTGCTGGTCAGCATTACCGGCCTCGTCTTCCTGATCGACATGTCATGGTTCCGCGTCGGCACGATCATGGGGCCGCTGGTGATCCGCAGCGCGACGGCGTGGGAGGTGTCGGCGATCCCACTCTTCATCTGGATGGGCGAGATGATGCTGCGCACCG
Organism: Roseovarius spongiae; assembly: GCF_003651245.1. Taxonomy (GTDB): domain Bacteria; phylum Pseudomonadota; class Alphaproteobacteria; order Rhodobacterales; family Rhodobacteraceae; genus Roseovarius; species Roseovarius spongiae. The sequence continues at coordinate 152,354 of NZ_RAPE01000005.1, read as the reverse complement.
ACATGTCGGACCGGTTGTTTCGCGGCCTGTCGCCGCTGACCTATCATTTGCCCGGACGGCTTCTGCATACCAACATCGCCGGATCGGCCCTGTTCGCCGCGATCAGCGGGTCTAGCGCCGCGACCACCGCCACCGTGGGCAAGATCACCATCACCGAGCTGAGCAAGCGCGGGTATTCCAAGTCGCTCACCTACGGGTCACTCGCCGGGGCGGGCAGCCTCGGGCTGCTCATCCCGCCCTCGATCGTGATGATCGTCTATGGCGTGCTGGCCGAGGTCTCGATCTCGCGCCTGTTCGCCGCCGGGGTCTTTCCGGGGATGATGATCGCCGGGCTCTACTCGGGCTACGTCATCATGGCGAGCCTGCTGCAACCCGGCGCGGCGCCGCCGGACCGCGCGCGGCCCGGGTTCCGCGACGTGCTGCGCGGGATCATGGATCTGATCCCGATCTCCATCCTGATCGTGCTGGTGCTGGGGTCGATCTACACCGGTTACGCCACCCCGTCCGAGGCGGCCGCCGTCGGCGTCGTGGCCACCATCGCGATGACGATCCTCACCGGGCAGTTCACGTTCGGGATGTTCTTCGCCAGCCTGCGCTCCTCGGTCCACACGAGTTGCATGATCGCGATCATCCTCGTCGCCGCCGCGTTCTTGTCGACCGCGATGGGGTTCTTGCATGTGCCGCAGGACGTGGCCAACGCGATCGCCGCGCTCGACCTCACGCCCGTCGGACTGATCGTGATCCTCGCGGTATTCTACATCCTGCTGGGCATGTTCCTCGAAGGGATCTCGATCACGGTGATGAGCCTGCCGATCACCTTGCCGCTGATCATCGCCGCAGGCTACGATCCGATCTGGTTCGGCGTGTTCCTCGTCGTCATGGTCGAACTGGCGCAAGTGACGCCGCCCATCGGGTTCAACCTGTTCATCATCCAGGGGCTGACGGGCACGCCGATCATGCGCGTCGCGCTGGCTGCGTTGCCTTTCTTCGTGCTGATGTGCATCGGGGCGGCGCTGCTGGTGGTCTTCCCCGAGATCGCGCTCTGGCTGCCCAACTGGCTGTTTGACAAGTAAGGAGCGACATGACCGACACCCAGGTGAAATGCGCGATTGTCGGCCTCGGCAGGTGGGGGCGGAACCTCGTCACTTCCGCGGCCGGGAACGCGGACGCGCCGCTGCGCTTCGTGCGGGCGGCGACGAGGACGCCGGCGAAGGCCGAGGATTTCTGCGCGGAGCACGACCTGCCACTTTGTGACGATTACCGCGAGGTTCTGGCCGACCCCGAGGTCGAGGCGGTCGTGTTCGCCACGCCCCACAGCCAGCACCACGAGCAGGTGATCGCCGCCGCCGAGGCGGGCAAGCACATCTTCGTCGAGAAGCCGTTCGCGCTCACCCTCGGTGACGCGCGCGAGATGACCGACGCCGCCGCGGCGCATCGCCGCTGCCTCGCCGTAGGGTTCAACCGCCGTTTCATGCCGGCGTTTCGGGAGATGCGGGACCGAATGAAGGAAGGCGCCATCGGCAAGCCGCTGCTCATTGAGGGGCAGTTCTCGGGGCCGTGGGGATTCGGCTACAGCGCGGACATGTGGCGCGGCAGCGCGGCCGAGAACCCGGCGGGCGGCATGGCGGCGATGGGGATCCACGTGCTCGACGCGATGATTGCGCTGATGGGGCCGGTCGCCGCGGTGCGCACGCTGAGCCGGACGCAGGCGTTGGAGTCGGACCTGCACGACACCACGGTCACGCTGCTGGATTTCGCCTCGGGCGCGGCGGGTACGCTGACGACGCTGATGGCTTCGCCGACATATTGGCGGTTGCATGTCGCCGGAACCGAAGGCTGGATCGCCATGCCCGACCAGGACTCGGTCGAGCGGTTGGACGGCGATGCGCCGACGCGCACGGCGCTTCCGGCGGGCAATTCGCTCGGGGCGGAACTGTCGGTCTTCGCCCGCGCGATCCGCGGCGGCGCAAACTGGCCGATCCCGGCCGCCGACATCCTGGCCGGCGTCGCGGCGATGCAGGCGATCGGGTGCTCGGCGGAACGGGGCGGCGAGAAGGTCGAGGTCACCGCAATCGGCTGACCCGCGCCATGTTGAATGTGGCATCCCGCGGCATTTTCGCGCATACCCGGTGGAAACCGGCCGCAGGACCGCCCGAGAGCGGCGCGGCAGCAAAACGAGGCGCGTGTGAGCGGGACGACCCCAGCCATGACCGAAGCGGAAAAGCGGGCGCTGCGCGATGCGTTCGGCGCCTTCGCGACCGGCGTGACCATCGTGACCGCGCTTGAACCCGGTGGCGCGCCGCGCGGCTTCACGGCCAATTCCTTTACCTCCGTGTCGCTCGATCCGCCATTGGTGCTGATCTGCATCGCCAACGCGGCGCATAGCTGCGCGACCTTTCGCGCGGCGTCGCATTTCGGGGTCAACATCCTCGCGGAGGATCAGCGCGACCTGTCCGGGCTGTTCGCGTCGCAAGAACCCGACAAGTTCGCGCAGACCTCATGGCGGCCGGGTGCGGAAGGGGTGCCGCTGCTGCCCGGTTCGCTCTGCCGGATGGTCTGCGAGCGCCACGAGGAGGTCGAGGCGGGCGATCACGTCGTCCTGATCGGTCGCGTGGTCAGCTTCGATGTCTCCGAGGGGCCGCCGCTGGGGTATCACCGGGGCAATTATTTTTCGATCGGTCTGGAGGACCGGCTGGTCAACGCCATCGCCGGAGCGGGCGTGATCCGCATCGGCGCGATCCTCGAGCGCGAGGGCGCGATCCTGCTGCGCGAGGACGCGGATGGGCGGATGACGGTTCCGGTCGCGCCCGGGGACGCGCCGACGCTGCCGGGGCTGATCGCCATGCTCGAGGAGGCCGGGCTGTCGGTCACGCTCGATCATCTCTACTCGGTCTACGAGGACGCCGGGCGCAATGATCATGCGATCATCTACCACGGCGCCGCATCCGGAGAGGCGCCCGAGGGCATGCGCTATGTCCCGCTCGAGGAGGTGCCGCTGCCCCGCGTGGAGAGCATGGCCGAACGCGCGATGCTCGAGCGCTACCGGCAGGAATACCGGCACGGGAAGTTCGGCATCTACCAGGGGGACGCGGAGCGGGGCGTGGTGCACACGATCCCGAAGGCGCGGCGGAAGTGAACGGGAGAAAGCGCGATCGGTTTGCGCGCCGCGCGCCGGGCGGCATCCGACCGCGGGTGTGCGCCGCCCGGCGGCACCCAAGCGCGCCTTGATTTCGGGCCGGCGCGACACGTAGCCGGTTCCGACCCGACTCTAGCAGAGCGACAGCCCCGCTCAGTAGGAAAATTCGTCGTAGATCCGGCCCAGATCGCCATCCCATTCACCGTGATAGCGCGACAGCAGCTCGTCCGCGGGCGTCTGGCCGGTGTCGACGCTTTCGCGCAGCGCGTTGAGGAAATGCGTCTCGTCCGGGATCAGACCGCCCGCGCCGGGACGGGCGCGCGCCTTCAGGCCGGCCTCGGCGATGTCCAGCACCTCGCGCGCGAGGTCGTGCATGTCGATGCCGTCAACGCGCGCGTCTAGCGCGGATTCGCTGGCCGCGACGCGTAGCGCCTCGCGCTGTTCGGTGCTCCAGCCCTTGGCCACGTCCCACGCCGCGTCGAGGCTCGACTGATCATAGAGCAGCCCGGTCCAGAACGCCGGCAACGCGCAGAGCCTGCGCCACGGCCCGCCATCGGCGCCGCGCATTTCCATGAATTTCTTGATCCGCGCCTCGGGGAATATCGTCGTCAGGTGATCGGCCCAGTCGCTCAGCGTGGGTTCTTCGCCCGGCAACGCGGGCAATTCGCCGCGCAGGAAATCGCGGAACGACATGCCGAGCGCATCGATGTAGACGCCGTCGCGGTAGACGAAATACATCGGCACGTCGAGCGCGTAGTCGACATACCTCTCGAACCCCATCCCGTCCTCGAAGACGAAGGGCAGCATGCCCGTCCGGTCCGGGTCCAGATCGCGCCACACGCGCGAGCGCCAGGACTTGTGCCCATTGGGCTTGCCCTCGAAGAAGGGCGAATTGGCGAAGAGCGCGGTCGCGACCGGCTGGAGCGCCAGCGCCACGCGGAACTTCTGCACCATGTCCGCCTCGGACGCGAAATCGAGGTTCACCTGCACGGTGCAGGTGCGGCGCATCATCACCCGGCCCATCGTGCCGACCTTGCCCATGTAGGCGTCCATCAGCTTGTAGCGCCCCTTGGGCATGAGCGGCATGTCCTCGTGCGACCATTCCGGCGCGGCGCCGAGGCCGATAAAGCCGACGCCGACCTTGTCGGCCACGTCCTTCACCTCGCGAAGATGGGCGTTCACCTCGTCGCAGGTCTCGTGGATTGTCTCGAGCGGGGCGCCGCTCAGCTCCAGTTGCCCGCCGGGCTCAAGGCTCACGTTGGCGCCGTCCTTTTCCAGACCGATGAGGTTCCCGTCCTCGGTCAGCGGCGCCCAGCCGTGCACGTCGCGCAGCCCCTCGAGCACCGCCAGCACGCTGCGTTCGCCGGCGTAGGGGATCGGCTCGTGGGTGTCCTTGCAATAGCCGAACTTCTCGTGCTCGGTGCCGATGCGCCATGCCTCGACGGGCTTGCAGCCGTCGGCCAAGTATTGCGCCAGTTGATCGTGCGATTCGATCGGCCCGCCGCCGGACTGTGGAATGGACATGGGCCGCGGCCTCCGGTTGTGCGCTTGCCACGTCGTGCCGTGACCGGCGCGGGGTGTCAAGTCGCGGCTCAGTGCAGCAATGCGTGCTGGCGCGACGGGGCGCGCTGCCATATCGCGACCCGGTCGCGCCCTCCGCGGCGCATCTCGGTCAGCATCCGCTCGGTGCGGATGCCCGGCAGGCTCGCGAAACTGTCGAATAGCGCGTCCGCCCCCGCGGCGGTGAGCGGGATCATAAGGTCGGGCTGGCCCGGCTGGCTCAGAACCCAGTGCGGCGGCTTCATCCCGCGATCAAGCGCCAGTGCGGTGATCTCGGAACGCGCGACGACGCCGCCGGTGAGCGGCCCGAAATAGGCGATGGCGCCCTCGTCCACCTGCACCACGCCGGGGCCTTCCCGGCCGCTGTGGAACCGCATCCGTTGCAGCGCGGAGAGAATGCCGCCAACGCCCAGCGCGGCGATCACCCAGCCGATCCACGCGATCGGCCCGACGCTGGCCCAAGCCCACCAGAGACCGCCGAGAACGACCAGCGCGGACAGGATCACCGCCCGCCAACGCAGGATCGCGCGCGCCGCTTCGGGGCGAACAAAGCTCATCGCCAGTCCCCCAACGCCTGCTGCCAGAGCGTCATCGCCGCGACGGCGGCGGTGTCGGCGCGCAGGATGCGCGGGCCGAGGCTGACGGCGCGCGCGTGCGACAGCGCGGCAAGCCGGGCGCGTTCGGCGTCGGAGAACCCGCCCTCGGGGCCGATCAGGATGGCCCAGGGGGCATCCGATCCGCCGACGCCCGCCAGGGCGGAGGAGGGACCGGCCAGCGCCTCGTCGCAAAAGAGGATCCGGCGCGTTGCGTCCCACTCGGCGAGCACGCGGTCGAGCTTCTGCAGCTCCGCCACCTCGGGGACATATGTGCCGCCGCATTGCTCGGCGGCCTCGACGGCGTGCGCCTGCAGTCGGTCGCGGCGGATGCGTTCGGAATTGGTGAATTCGGTCTGCACCGGGCAGATGCGCGCGGCGCCCAGTTCGGCCGCCTTTTCGACGATGAAATCGGTGCGCGCCTTCTTGATCGGCGCGAAAAGCAGCCAGAGATCCGGCGGGCGGCGCAGCGGCGCGGTTTGCCGCAAGACCCGCAAGGCGCCGCCGCGCTTGCCCGCCTCGGCCACCTCGGCCAGCCATTCGCCGTCCCGCCCGTTGAAGAGCAGAACCGCCGCCCCCGCGCCCTGCCGCATCACGCCAAACAGGTAATGCGCCTGCTCGCGGGTGAGGGGAACCGTTTGCCCCTCCGCCAGAGGGTGTTCTACATAGAGCCTGATCTTCGCGCTGCGCATGGGGGCAACATATGACCGGGAACGGGCCGAGACCAGAGGCCGGAACAGGCGAGGTCGCCGACGCCGTGCGCGGCAACTGGGTCGACCGGCTGGCGCCGCCGGTGACACGCCCCTACCTGCGGCTGAGCCGCGCCGACCGGCCCATCGGCACCTGGCTGTTGCTGCTGCCCTGCTGGTGGGGGCTGCTGTTGGCGATGCTGTCGGACGGGCAGGCGCGCTGGCTGGACCTATGGATCTTCGCCGGCTGCGGGATCGGCGCGTTCCTGATGCGTGGCGCGGGCTGCACGTGGAACGACATCACCGACCGCCACATCGATGGCAGCGTCGCGCGCACGGCGTCGCGGCCCATCCCCTCGGGGCAGGTCAGCGTGGCCGGCGCGCTGGCGTGGCTTGCGGCGCAGGCGCTGGCGGCGTTCTGCATCCTGCTGACATTCCCGGCCGCCGCGATCCTGCTTGGCGTCGTCGCGCTGGGGCCGGTCGCGATCTACCCCTTCGCCAAGCGGTTCACGTGGTGGCCGCAGATCTTCCTCGGGATCGCCTTCAACTGGGGCGCGCTGCTGGCCTGGACGGCGCATACCGGGCGGCTGGAATGGCCGGCGGTCGTTCTCTACCTCGCGGGCATCGCCTGGACACTGTTCTACGACACGATCTACGCCCAGCAGGATGTCGAGGACGACGCGCTGATCGGGGTGAAATCCACCGCGCGACTGTTCGGCGTCCACACGCCCGCCTGGCTGCGCCGGTTCCTCGTCGCGTCGGTCGCGCTGATGAGCATCGCGGTCATCCTCGCGCTGCGCGGCGGCGACCCGATCGCGGTTCTCGTCGCGCTGCTGGGGCCGTGGGCCTTCGGGCTGCACCTGATGTGGCAGCTCACGCGCTTCGAACCGGAGAGCGCGCAGGGGCTTCTTCGGCTCTTCAGGTCGAACCGGGATTCCGGTCTTTTGCCTCTGCCGTTTTTTGCCGTCGCGCTTCTCCTTTGATTGTGCTTGGGTCTGCACGGGCCTAAAGAGTTGGCCCAACAACAACAATGAACGGCCTTGCGGATGCGCCTTTCCTCGCTCTTCGTCATCATCGGGACCTTTGTGGCCGCCGCGGTGCTGTGCTGGATCGTGGCCGGGTTCTCGGTCACGGTGATCGAGGACAACTCGCGCGCCGACGTGCGCAACGCGCTCGACATGGAGGGCATGACCTGGGTCGAGGTCGATACCGACGGGCTCCAGGTGTTCCTTGCCGGCACCGCCCCGACCGAGGCGAGCCGGTTCGGCGCGCTGTCGGTCGCCGGAAGGGTCGTGGACGCCGCGCGGGTCCTCGACCAGATGCTGGTCGAGGATGCGGCCGACATCACGCCGCCGCATTTCTCGGTCGAGATTCTGCGCAACGACAGCGGGCTGTCGCTGATCGGCCTGGTCCCCGCCGAGATGGACCGCGAGGCGTTTCTCGCGCGGGTGCGCTCGGCGGCCGGGGAAGCAGAGGTGACCGACCTTCTGGAAAGCGCCGATTACCCGATGCCCGACCGCTGGGAGATCGCGATGGATTACGCGGTGCGCGCCCTGGGCAAGTTGCCGCGCGCCAAGATATCGGCCGACGCCAATCGCGTCGCGATCACCACCATGGCCGACAGCGTCGAGGAAAAGCTGACGCTCGAAAAGGAACTGAGCCGCCGGACGCCGCCGGGGATCAAGCTGTCGATCGACGTCTCGGCGCCGCGTCCGGTCATCACACCCTTTACCCTGCGGTTCCTGATCGAGGACGACAGGCCGCATTTCGACGCCTGCTCTGCGGATACCGAGGAGGCTCGCGCGCGCATCCTCGCCGCCGCGCGCGAGGTCGGGCTGACGGGTGGCGTGGATTGCGTGATCGGGCTTGGCGTGCCGACGCCACAATGGGGGCGCGCCGGAGCGCTCGCCATCAAGGCGCTGGGCCGGCTTGGCGCGGGCAGCGTGACCTTCGCGGATGCGGATGTTTCGCTGATCGCCGCGCAGGGCACGCCCGAGAGCCTGTTCGATGACGTGGTGGGCGCGCTGGACAGCGACCTGCCGGATGTCTTTGCGCTACACGCGGTGCTGCCGCCCCCGCCCGACGATTCCGCCCCCGTGACGCCCGAATTCGTCGCCACCCTGTCACCCGAGGGTCTGGTGCAGCTGCGCGGCCGGTTGGGAAGCGACCGTCTGCGCCAGATGGTCGACAGTTTCGCCAAGGCGCGGTTCCGCTCGGACGCGGTCTATACCAAGGCGCGCGTGGTTGAGGGTCTGCCCGAGGACTGGCCGGTGCGCGTGCTGACCGGGCTCGAAGCCATGTCGTTTCTGGCCCATGGCGCGGTGACGGTGACGCCCGACACGCTGACCGTCAGCGGCCAGACCGGGCGCAAGGACGCGAGTGCGCAGATCGCCGGCCTGCTGGCCGAGAAGCTGGGCGAGGCCGAGCGGTTCGACATCTCCGTGACCTATGACGAGAAGCTCGACCCGAATTCCGGCATTCCCACGCCCGAGGAGTGCATCGAACTGATCGCCAAGGCGCAGGTCGGGCGCAAGCTGACATTCGATCCCGGCGAAGCCGATGTCGTGGGCGAAAGCGCCGCGATCCTCGACGATATTGCCGATATCCTGAACTCCTGCGGCGATATCCCGGTCGAGATCGCGGGCTATACCGACAGCCAGGGGCGCGAGGTGATGAACCAGCAACTGAGCCAGGCCCGCGCCAACGCCGTGCTGGAAGCCCTGCGCATGCGGCGCGTCATCACCGGCAACCTCACCGCCGTTGGCCATGGCGAGGCCGACCCGATCGCCGACAACGCCACCGAGGCGGGCCGCGAGGCCAACCGCAGGATCGAATTCAGGCTGATCGAGCCCGAGACCGAAGAAGAGGGCGAACCAGGGGTTGAAAGCGCCGGGGAAGCGGCCCAAGAAGGCGACGGCGAGGCCGCCGAGGGGGAAGGCGCGAGCGATGAACAGGACTGAGTTTATATTCGCCACGGCGATCATCCTTTTCGTGGCGTTCTGCCTTGGCTGGTTCGCGAACTGGCTGGTGAGCCGTTTCATAAGGGTGTCGTCGTCCGATGTCGGCGAACTTGACCGGCTGGCGCAGGAATTGCACGAGGCCGAGGAAACCCGCGACCAGGCGATCACCTACCTGCAACAGCGTGAGGCCGAGTTGACCAACCAGCTGAGCCAGACCGAGGCTGAGCTCTCGGCCACGATGGACGGGCTGCGCGAGGCGCGCCAGGAGGCCGAGTATTATCGCGCGCAGGTCGAGCGGTGACAGCCGGCCGTGCGGAGCCTCTGACTCAGCCGTCGAGGCGTGCGAGGATACCGTCCACATCCCCCCCGAGGATCGCCCCCGCCGTGCGCCCACGCGCCTCGAGCCGCGTGGCGGAATAGCCGTCGGCGACCGCGGGCGGCGCGTGGCGGATCAGCACCGAGGCGGTGAGCAGCGTCGCCAGGCTTTCGACATACCAGCGGGCCTCGTGTTCCTCGGCCGGCTCCGGGAAACGGTCGCGATGCGCGGACAGTGCGGCGTCATAGCGGCGGTCCTGCCCGGTCGCGGCGTCGAGCTCAAGGTCAAGCGCCTCGGCCGCGGCGGTCATCCGGGTGAGCGTGCGCAGGATATCGAGGCAGATCACGTTGCCCGAGCCTTCCCAAATGCCGTTGAGCGGCGCCTCGCGGTAGAGCAGGGGCAGCGGCGTGTCCTCGATATAGCCCATGCCGCCGAGGCACTCCATCGCCTCATGCACCAGCCACGGGCAGAGCTTGTTGTTGAGGTATTTCGCCAGCGCCACGCCGACTCGGGCCAGCGCGCGGGCCGCGTCGTCCGCGCCGTCGAAGGCGCGCGCGACATGCATCCCGAGCGCGAGCGCGCCCTCCCAGTCGAGCGTGAGATCCGCCAGCACCTGCCGCATCAGCGGCTGGTCGATCAGCTTCGCGTCGAACGCGGTGCGGTGCGCGGCCCAGTGATGCGCCTCCCCCAGCGCCGCGCGCATCAGCCCGGCAGGGGCGAGCGAGGTGTCGAGCCGGGTGTGGTGCACCATCTCGATGATCGTGCGCACGCCCGCGCCCTCGTCCCCGAGGCGGTGCGCGTAGGCGTCGGCGTATTCGATCTCGGCCGAGGCATTGGAGCGGTTGCCGAGCTTGTCCTTGAGCCGTTGGATATGGATCATGTTCCGCCCCTCCTCGCGCCAGCGCGGAACGACGAAACAGGTGAGCCCGCCGGGCGCCTGCGCCAATGTGAGGAACCCGTCGGACATCGGTGCGGAGCAGAACCATTTATGCCCGCGCAGCCGGTAGAGATCGCCGTCGCGCACCGCTCGCGTCGAGACGCCGCGCAGGTCCGAGCCGCCCTGCTTCTCGGTCATCGCCATGCCCATCGTCGCCGCCGCCTTGTGCCGCAGTGGGGCGGGCGTGGGATCGAACAGACGCGCGGTCAGTTTCGGCACCCATTCCGCGAACAGCGCCTTGTCCGCGCGCAGGGCGGGCACGGCGGCGTAGGTCATCGTCATTGGGCAGCAGGAACCCGGCTCGACCTGACTGTGCAGATAGACCATCGCCGCATGGGTCGAATGGCCGCCCTCCGCGCCCTCCCAGGGCAGCGCGGCGTATCCCGCGGCGAACCCGGTCTGCATCAGGTCGTGATAGGCGGGGTGATAGCGCACCTCGTCGAGCCGCCGCCCGCCGGCGTCGAACAGCACCGCCTCGGGCGGGTGACGGTTGGCCTCGCGCCCGGCCTCGCGCATGGGCGCGCGGCCGATCTTGGCGCCGTAGCGCGCGAGGTGCGCGGCGTCGGCGGCGAAGGCGTGATCGCGCAGCGCCGGATCGGTAGCCCAGAGGTCGAGATCGCCGCGCGGCAGGGGCTGGTTCGTGACCTCGTGGGTGTCGGTTTCGGGGTGGGGGGGTGATGCGTGCATTTGGCGGCCTCCTGTCGCCGGGCATTAAGCGGATCGCACGTTCTGATTGCAACGCTTCGGATGCAACACATAGCGTCGAGGGGCCGGAAAACGATTCACAAGCGCCGGCTTCTGTGCGAATGTCCGCGTGGCTGCGCCCGCAAAGAGGCGCGCGAGGCAGAAGGCAGAGCAGCATGACCACCCGTTCCCGGCCCGGTTTTGGCGTCCTGGCGTATTTTTTCGTGGCTTTCGGGCTCGGGGCGTATTTCACGTTTGCCGCGGTGCAGGGGGATTACGGGCTTTTCAGCCGGGCCGAGATCGAGGCTGAGAGCGCCGAGTTGCAGGCGCAGCTGAGCGAGATCGAGCGGCAGGTCGAGCGGATGGAGAACCTGACGCACCGGTTGTCGGACACCTATCTCGATCTCGATCTGTTGGACGAACAGGCGCGCAACGTGTTGGGTCTGCTGCGCAGCGACGAGATCGTCATTCGCTGAACGCGCGCCTCATCCGCCCTAGCGGGCGTCTTCGGATGGCGGCCTTCGGCGAGGATATTTTCAGGCAAGAAGAAGCAGGCGAGGCCCTTGTGGCCGGGCGTGAAAAAGAATCGGGTCGTCAGAGGCGTCAGAAGGGTGTATAATGTAGTTTAACGTTAAACTATTATGACACACCGATGGCTGCAAGAGGAGCTGCGCGCCAATGGCTGCCAAGAAATCCGCCGCGAAAGCGAACGCCTCCGCCGACGAGTTGAAGGCCCATTACCACGACATGCTGCTGATCCGCCGGTTCGAGGAGAAGGCAGGGCAGTTATACGGTATGGGGCTGATCGGCGGGTTCTGTCACCTTTATATCGGGCAGGAGGCGGTGGTCGTCGGGCTCGAAGCGGCCGCCGAAGAGGGCGACAAGCGCATCACAGCCTATCGGGATCACGGCCATATGCTGGCCTGCGGGATGGATCCGAACGGCGTCATGGCCGAACTGACGGGCCGCGACGGGGGCTATTCCCGGGGCAAGGGCGGTTCGATGCACATGTTCTCGAAGGAAAAGCATTTCTACGGCGGGCACGGCATCGTCGGGGCCAACGTGCCGCTGGGCGCCGGGCTGGCATTCGCGGACAAGTATCGCGGCAATGATCGCGTGACCTTCACCTATTTCGGCGACGGCGCGGCGAACCAGGGCCAGGTTTACGAGACGTTCAACATGGCCGCGCTCTGGTCCCTGCCAGTGGTTTTCGTGATCGAGAACAACCAGTACGCGATGGGCACCGCGCAGAAACGCTCGACCTCGACGCCCGACCTCTACAAGCGCGGCGAGGCGTTCGGCATCCCCGGCGAGATCGTCGACGGCATGGATGTGCTGGCGGTCAAGGAAGCAGGCGAGAAGGCGGTCGCGCATTGCCGGTCCGGCAAGGGACCCTACATTCTTGAGGTCAGGACCTACCGCTATCGCGGGCATTCCATGTCCGACCCGGCCAAGTACCGCACCCGCGAGGAAGTGCAGAAGATCCGCGACGAGAAGGACCCGATCGAGCATGTGCGCGACCTGCTGCTGACCGGCAAGCACGCCAGCGAGGAGGACCTGAAGGCGATCGATAAGGAGATCAAGAAGATCGTCAACGACTCGGCCGAGTTCGCCAAGGAGAGCCCCGAACCCGCGATCGAGGAGTTGTGGACCGACATCTATACCGACGTCGTCCCGCAGGAGGCTCAGGCCTGATGCCGCATTTCGAGATACATGCCGATGATGTCCCCGCCGCCAAGGCGTTCTACGGCGGTCTCTTCGGTTGGCGTTTCGACGCGATGAAGGGGGGCGACGCCGTCGCCTATCATCTTGTCGAGGGGTCCGATATCGGCGCCGACAAGGCGCTGAGCGGCGGCATTCTGAAACGCGCGGATGGTCCCGGCGTCTCCGGTGGGCCGATCCGGGGCGGCGTCGTGACATTCGAGGTCGCCGATTGCGATGAACGGTATGCCTGGGCGCTCGCGAATGGCGGGGCCGAGGCGCTGCCGCCCGCGGATTATCCCGGCATCGGGCGCTGCGCCTATGTCGAGGACGGTCAGGGCAATGTCGTCGGAATGATTACACCGCAGGAGGGTCGCTGACATGCCCACAGAAATTCTCATGCCCGCCCTCAGCCCGACGATGGAAGAGGGGACATTGGCCAAATGGCTCGTGAAGGAAGGGGATACCGTCGCCTCCGGCGACATCCTCGCCGAGATTGAGACCGACAAGGCGACGATGGAGTTCGAGGCCGTCGATGAAGGCGTGATCGGCAAGATCATCGTTGCCGAAGGGACCGAGGGGGTAAAGGTGAATAGCCCCATCGCGGTGTTGCTGGAAGAAGGTGAGAGCGCCGAGGATATCGACGACGCCGGTGGCGAGCCTGCCCCGGCGGCCGAGCCGGAGGCTCGTCCAGCCAGCAAGGAGACGCCGGCCCCGGCAGAGGCCAAGGCCCCGCAGCCGGATCGTAGCCCCGACTGGCCCGAGGGGACCGAAACGCAGAAGCAGACGGTGCGCGAGGCGCTCAACGCCGCGATGGCCGAGGAAATGCGCCGCGATGACGACGTCTTCATCATGGGCGAGGAGGTGGCCGAGTACCAAGGCGCCTACAAGATCACCCAGGGATTGCTGGATGAGTTCAGCGAAAGGCGCGTGATCGACACGCCGATCACCGAGCACGGGTTCGCCGGGATCGGGGTCGGCGCGGCGTTCGCCGGCCTGCGGCCGATCGTGGAATTCATGACCTGGAACTTCGCCATGCAGGCGATCGACCAGATCATCAACTCTGCGGCCAAGACGCTCTACATGTCGGGCGGGCAGATGGGCTGTCCTATCGTGTTCCGCGGCCCGAACGGAGCGGCGGCGCGTGTGGCCGCGCAGCACAGCCAGGATTACGCCGCGTGGTACGCGCAGATCCCCGGGCTCAAGGTGGTGCAGCCCTATTCGGCGTCGGATGCCAAGGGGCTGCTCAAATCCGCGATCCGCGATCCCAACCCGGTGATCTTCCTCGAGAACGAGATCCTTTATGGCAAAAGCTTCGAGGTGCCGGTGCTGGACGATTTCACCGTGCCCTTCGGCAAGGCGCGCGTCTGGCGCGAAGGGTCCGACGTGACCATCGTGAGCTTCGGCATCGGCATGACCTATGCGCTCGAGGCGGCCGAGAAGCTCGCCGCCGACGGGGTGGAGGCCGAGGTGATCGACCTGCGCACGCTGCGCCCCATCGATTACGACACGGTGCTTGCCAGCGTGCAGAAGACCAACCGTTGCGTCACCGTCGAGGAAGGCTGGCCGGTGGGGGCGATCGGCAACCATATCGCCGCGACGATCATGGAGCGCGCGTTCGACTACCTCGACGCGCCGGTGCTGAGCTGCACGGGCAAGGATGTGCCGATGCCCTACGCGGCCAACCTCGAGCGGTTGGCGCTGACCTCGACCGAAGAGGTGCTGGAAGCGGTGAACAAGGTGACCTACAGATGAGCGATCCGTTCGAATACCACGAGAGCCGGGATGCCTATGTCCTCGAGGGGCCGTCGGGGGACGACCGTTACCGCATCGTCATCGCCCGCGGCTTCGTGAACGAGGAACTGGGCGAAGAGGCGGACGCTGCGGCCCGGCGCGCCTGGCTGACGCGGAACCTGCCGCATATCCTGGGCGCCTATACCGCCCGGATCGAGGGCGGCTGGGTCAAGGAACCCTGGGATCGTGTTCTGGTCGAGGAGGTGGAGTGATGCCGACGGAAATTCTCATGCCTGCGCTCAGCCCGACGATGGAGGAGGGCGCGCTCGCCAAGTGGCTGGTCAAGGAGGGCGATACCGTGTCCTCGGGCGACCTGCTGGCCGAGATCGAGACCGACAAGGCGACGATGGAGTTCGAGGCCGTGGACGAGGGCGTCATCGGAAAGATCCTCGTCGCGGAGGGCACCGAGGGCGTGAAGGTCAACAGCCCCATCGCGGTGCTGCTCGAAGAGGGTGAGAGCGCGGAGGATATAGGGGATGCGGGCGGCGACAGCAAACCCGCGCCTACCCCCGACCCGAAGCCGCGCGCGGACGAGGGCGGCGCCGATGGCGGCGAGGCCCCGGAAGGCCGGGGCGAGACCACGTCCGCGCCCGCCGCGCCGAAGTCGGCGGATGGCGAGCGCATCTTCGCCTCGCCGCTGGCGCGCCGGATCGCGGCGGACAAGGGGCTGAACCTCGCGCAGATCAAGGGCTCCGGCCCGCGCGGGCGGATCGTGAAAGCCGATGTCGAGAAGGCGAAGCCGGGCGACAAACCTGCCGAGGCCGCACCCGCCGAGGCCGCACCCGCTGCGGCGGCCCCGGCCAAGGGACCCTCCGCCGACGCCGTGGCCGCCATGTACGAGGGGCGCGAATACGAGGAGATCAAGCTCGACGGGATGCGCAAGACCATCGCCGCGCGGCTGACCGAGGCCAAGCAGTCCATCCCGCATTTCTACCTGCGCCGGGACATCCGGCTCGACGCGCTGCTGAAGTTCCGGGGTGAGCTGAACAGCCAGCTCGAGGGGCGGGGCGTCAAGCTGAGCGTCAACGACTTCATCATCAAGGCCTGCGCGCTGGCGCTGCAATCGGTTCCCGCGGCCAACGCGG
This sequence comes from Roseovarius spongiae, assembly GCF_003651245.1. Taxonomy (GTDB): domain Bacteria; phylum Pseudomonadota; class Alphaproteobacteria; order Rhodobacterales; family Rhodobacteraceae; genus Roseovarius; species Roseovarius spongiae. The sequence goes on along the minus strand of NZ_RAPE01000005.1, from coordinate 136,899 downwards.
TCTGGGCCGGCGACCGGGTGTTGCAGTTGAAGCCGTCGGACGTGGCCGTGGCGGTCGCCATCGAGGGCGGGCTGTTCACGCCGGTCTTGAAGGACGCCGAGATGAAATCGCTCTCGACGCTCTCCGCCGAGATGAAGGATCTCGCCACCCGCGCGCGCGACCGCAAGCTGGCGCCGCAGGAATACCAGGGCGGCAGCTTTGCCGTCTCCAACCTCGGCATGTTCGGGATCGACAATTTCGACGCGGTCATCAACCCGCCGCATGGCGCCATCCTCGCGGTAGGGGCGGGGGTGAAGAAGCCGGTCGTCGGCAAGGACGGCGAACTGACGGTGGCCACGGTCATGTCGGTCACGCTCTCGGTGGATCACCGGGTGATCGACGGGGCGCTGGGGGCCGAATTGTTGCAGCACATCGTCGACAACCTGGAGAACCCGATGGTGATGCTGGCGTGACCTGACGCGGAACCGCGCAGGCGATAGCGTGTCGTTTTCAGCATCCTTCCACCGGCGAGGGACAGCGTTTGCAAAGCGAATGCGTTCGGGCCGGCTGGTGAACCGGTTCGCACGCGATATGCCTCGGGTCCGGACGAGTTGATCATTTTTCCCGGATAGATCAGGCGCTTGTCGCACATGATATCCGATAACGGCCCGTCGTGCGCGGGCTGTCTTTGAATGACACGCAGCTTTGGCCTCAATTTCGGTCCAGCGCCAGCCGCCATCCGCGCGCTGGCCAACCCGAAATCCGGAGGTCCAAGAGATGAAAGCCGTGTTTCTACTGAGCCTGGCCGCCCTCGCCATGGCGGGCAAGGTCGCCTTCTTGCCGCCCGCGGAATCGCAGGCCGCGACCCAGCCCTTTGCCGTGCCGCCCGCGATCACGGTCAGTGCGCTGGAAAGCGCCGGCAGGAATGATCAGTCGTGAGCTAGCGCGCCACTCGTCGCTTGCGCGACCCTATCGCACGCCCAGAAGCTGGTTCATCGACACCGACGGCTGATCGCAGCCAGCCTCGCCGACGATGCGCGCGGGCACGCCGGCCACCGTCTTGCACGGCGGCACCTCCTCGAGCACGACCGACCCGGCGGCGATGCGCGAACAGCGGCCTACCTTGATGTTGCCCAGCACCTTGGCTCCCGCGCCTATCAGGACGCCGTCGCCGATCTTGGGGTGGCGATCCTCTTCTTCCTTGCCGGTGCCGCCAAGGGTCACGGAGTGCAGCATCGACACGTTGTCGCCCACCACCGCAGTTTCCCCGATGACGATGGAATGGGCGTGGTCGATCATGATCCCCATGCCGATCCTTGCTGCCGGGTGGATGTCGACGCCGAACACTTCCGAGGCGCGCATCTGGAAGAACCGCCCCATGTCATGCCGTCCCTCGCACCAGAGCCAATGCGCCACGCGGTAGGCCTGCACCGCCTGGAACCCCTTGAAGAACAGCATTGGCAGGATATAGCGGTCGCACGCCGGGTCACGGTCGTTGACGGCGACGATATCGGCGCGCGCCGCCAGCGCGAGGTCCGGGTCCGAGCGATAGGCCCAGTCGCAGATCTCGCGCAGGATCTGCTCGGGCATCTCGGAAGAGGCGAGTTTAAGCGAAATCCGGTAGGCGAGGGCGGCTTCGATGTTGTCGTAATGCAGGATGCTCGAATGGACGAGCCCGCCGAGCAGCGGCTCGTCCTTGACGGCGGCCTGCGCCTCGGTGGTAATCTGACGCCAGACCGGATCGAATTCGGACAGTTGCGCGCGGGTTCCGGCCATCGGAGTCTCCTTCGTGTTCGCGCCCGATTATACCAGATCGGCGACGATGGCAAAAACGAAAGCCGTGATCGGAGCATCTCTTGGTATGAATGAAACACAGTCCCGAAAGTTCCGCGAGCAGATCAAGGCGCGTCTTGCCGCGCTCGAATCCGCCGATGACCGCGGGGCGGAAGGGCAATCGACCGTCACGCTCGACCAGCAGTCGGTCGGTCGGCTCAGCCGCATGGACGCGCTGCAGAACCAGGCGATGGCCAAGGCGTCGCACGCCCGGCGCGGGGCCGAGCGCAAGCGCCTGCTCGCCGCGCTCGAACGAGTCGAGGAGGGCGAATTCGGGTATTGCGAGGATTGCGGCGACGATATCGCGCCTGCGCGGCTGGATCTCGATCCGGCCGCGACAAGGTGCATCAGCTGCGCGCGCGGTTAGGCCGGTACGTCCAGCCCCGCGAAGACCCCCGCGCCGAACCGGGCCGAGACCTGTGCGACCTCCACGCGATATGCGCCGGCGACACCGTCTGCGGCGCGCGCCGCGGCGGTGTAGGTCCAGCGCGGCGCGCTCACCAGTTCATCGCGCTTCACCGCGCCCGCCCGAAGCACGCGCACGGCGTATTGCTCGCTCTCCTCGCCCAGCGGTACGTCCGGCGTGTCCCATCGATCGCCGTCGACGCGGGTGCGCCGGATCCAGCTGATCGAATCGTCGCCGTCCTCCGAGCGGTTGCGCAGGTGGACGGGCGCAAGGGGGCGCAGCCCGAGTCCCTCAAAGGCGATGAACGCATGCTGATAGGACGGGTCGTCCACCGCGCGCCCCGCCGGTCCGATGCGGTAGTGTCGCGCGCGCCCGCGCGCAGCCTCGCTCAGCGCGATCTGCTCGGGCGTGCCGTCCAGCATGACGACATAACTGCCCGCAGGCCATTGCGACGGCATCGCCGCATCGGTGCCCAACTGCCCGCGCAGGCGGTGGCGCAGGATGTAGGTGTTCGCAGCCACCAGCTCCGCGTCGCGGAATTGCATCAGCTCCCAGCCCTCCGGCGTGCCGTCGCCAATGGCGCAGAGGTTGGCGCCGTTCAGCAGCGCATCCGACCCCACGCTTTCCAACTGCCCAGACAGCATTCGGACGAACAGCCCCTCGCCCCCGTCGCTCAGCCCCGCCGGCGCGGCGGCGAGCGCCGATTCGGTCACGCCCACGCGCGACCGCGCTTCGCTCACGTCGCTCAGCCGGTAGTTGGCGTCCGAATCGGACGCATAGAGCGCTACGTTTCCGGGCCAGGGCGACGAGGTGACGGCGAGATGCGGCGCGTGCGGCGCCTCGGCGCCCGTCATCAGCGGCAGGTCGAGGAAGAGCGGCAGCACCGGCACCGGCGCGGTGAACGGGCGCACCGTGGGCGGCTCGACCGTGATGTCCATCGGGACATAGCTTTCGGGCTCGATCCGCACACCCTCGACTGCTTGCGCGCCGCCCATGTTCTCGACCCGGTCGATGCGAAAAAGGCCCTGGCCGCCCGTCTCGTCCAGCGCGATCACGTCGCCCGCGCCCAGGTGCTGCATCGAAGGCGGCAGCGTCAGGCTGACCGCGTCGGTCGAAACCCGCGCCTCGGACAGCCAACGCTCGGTGACGGCGCGCCCTTCAGCGCGGGTCATGGCGAGCGGCATCTCCGAGGTCGACACCGCGTGCGTGGCGTCGTCCGGCACGATCGCTTCTTCGGCGATCACCTCGTAATCGCCGTCGGCCTCGATGAAGCGCAGCCGCACGCGTCCGGCGATTTCCGCCGCGCTCGCGCGGGTTTCCTCGAGCGTCTCGCCCGAGCGCGGGTCGCGCACCAACCGCTCGGCCGCGACGGCGGCGTCGGCCACCCCGTCGCGCGGCACGAAGCGCAGCGCGCCGTCACGCTCCACCGCGTCGAACCCGTAGCGCAGCATCAGCGGTTGCAGCGCGCTGCGCGCTTCGCCGACCTGCTCGATGGTGTAGCCGCGCAGGTAGTCGTGCAATTCCTCGGTATCGAGCGCGCGCACTCCGGCGCGTGCGCATATCTCCTCTAGGACTGACGCCAGCCTGCGGCCCGAGCTGCGTCCGGTGATCCAGTGCCCGCGCGCGTAATTCGCCCCGTCAGCCCAGAGGGTGCGGTTGTTCGGAAAGAACGGAAAGGGCCGCGCGTCCCATGCCCAGACATGGGCATGATCCATGTCGATCATCGGCGCCTCATACTCAACCGACACCGGGTTGTTCGCCGGATCGCTCCAATAACCCATCATCGCGCGCAGGTATTGCATCTGGATCAGATCGTCGCGCCGGCCCGTCGAGTAGCGGGGCAGGGCGGATTCCGAGGATTTCGCGTCCAGAAACTTGTTCGGTTCGTTCGTGCCCTTGTCCACCGCCGGGCAGCCGATCTCGGTAAAGCGGATCGGTTTGGATTGCGGAACCCAGGCGGTCGGTTTGGCGGCGCGCACGCCGTCCACCCGCTCGTGATGCGCGTTCTCCCACCAGCCGCGAATATCCTTGTAACGCCATATCCAAGGCTCGCCATGCTCATCGTCGGTGATCGGGGTGCGGATCTGCGCCGCGCGCGCCTCGGGCGAGTGGTAGAACCAGTCATAGCCCTCGCCGCCCTCGATATTGCCTTGCAGGTAGCCGAGGTCGTAGATCGAGCCATGCCCCGCATCGGCGTGATCGCGCCCTTCGCGCCAATCTGAGAGTGGCATGTAATTGTCGATCCCGATGAAATCGATATTGGCGTCCGCCCAGAGCGGGTCGAGGTGGAAATACCGATCGCCGCTGCCGTCCTGTGGCTGGTAGCCGAAATATTCCGACCAGTCCGCGGCATAGCCGATCCTGACATCCGGCCCCAGGATGCTGCGTACCTCCGCCGCGAGCGCGACCAGTTCCGCCACCGCCGGAAAGCCGCCCCCGGCCCCGCGTATCTGCGTGAGCCCGCGCATTTCCGAGCCGATGCAGAAGCTCTCGACACCGCCCACGGCGGCGCACAGCGCCGCGTTGTGCAGGATGAACCGGCGATAGCTCCACTCGTCCGGGCCGGTATAGACCACCGGGCTCAGCTTGACCGGCCCGCCATAGGTCAGCAGGTCCAGCGCGCCGTTGGCGGGCGCGGGCGGCGGCACTGGGGTGATCGGCTGCACGGTGAAATCCGCTGCACGCGCCGTGCCGAAGAAGGCGGCGACCTCGGCATCGGCGGCGGCGGTCCCGTCGGGGCTGCCGTCCCGCCCCGGCGCCTCGCTCAGCGTGATGCGCCCACGCCAGGGCAAGGGCGGCTGACTGTCGGCGTCGCTGTAGGGATCGGCGCGCAGGTTGCCGTCCAGCTGCTCCATCAGGATGAAAGGGTAGAACATCACGTCCTGCCCGGCCTGGTGCAGCGCGAGGATGCTCTCGATCACCGCCGCGTCGGCGGGCGTGCCGCCATAGACCGGCGCGTCCTCCGCGTCGCGCGCCACCGGCTGCGCCGTGTAGCGGGTCAACCCGGCCACCTGCCAAGGCATGTTGCTGGCGTCATACTCCTGCTGTTCGACCTTGGGCCGCAGCTTGCATTCGCCCGCCCGCAGGTCGTCGCCGAACCAGCTCACCACCAGCGAGGTCGCGCCGCAATTCGGCAGCTCGCCCTCGAGCGATTCCAGAGCCGTGGCGAAATCCGCCTGCCCCGATGGCGTGTTGACATTGGCGAGCCCGCTCGAGCCATAGCCGTAATTCATCGTCACCGGCGTCGTCGCCAGCGTGTATTCGCCGGTCCCGGGCAGCATCGCCACCGCGCGCACCGCCTGCGGCGGGTCGAGCTCCGCCCCCGGCGCGTCTGCCTGCGCCGGGCGCATCACCTCGAAGGTGAACTGCGGCACGCGGTTTCCGAACTCGCCCAGCTCGAGGTCCTCGATCACAACGTAGGCGCTGCCGCGATAGGCGGGCACGCTGCCCGCGCCCTCGACCGCCTCGATCCTTGGGTCGGGCAACTGGTCGCGCGCGCCCGTATAGACCCGCATCGCCAGGTCGCTGCGCGCGATCTCGTTCCCGTCGGCCCAGACGCGGCCGACATGGCTGATCTCGCCCTCGCAGAGCGCGAGCGCAAGGCTCACCGAATAGCTGTATTTCCGAGTCGTGGGGCGGCTTGGCCCTCCGCCCTTGCCGCGCCCGCCGCCGCTGGTCGTGACCTCCTCCCGGAACTCGGTGGCCCAGATCACCTGTCCGGCCACGCGCATCCGCCCGTAAACCTGCGCGATCGCGTCGCCCTCGCCCGAACCGGTGAGGCGCAGCCGCTGCGCGCGGCCCGTTTCGACCACTTCCGAACCGCCACCCATCAGGCGCTGGTCGATGGAGCGCCCGATCACGCCGCCCGCGAAGCGGCCCACCGCCGTCATCGACAGGCCGAGGATGCTGCCGCCGACCGATCCGCCGATCGCCGCGCCCGCCGCTGAAAGAAGTATGGTCGCCATCAGGAACGCTCCTCTGGAAAGGTGAACCGCGCCACGATGCGCCGCCGCCATGGCGCGCCCAGCGGGCTTTCGACCACCGCGTGGCCGGAATAGGCATGAATGAAACTGGCCTCTGCGCCGGTGCGCCCCTGGATGCCGAGATGCTTGGCGATTGCGCCTTCGCGCATCCGGAAGAGCAGCACGTCACCGGGCGCGGCGGCCAAGCGCGCCTTGGCGCAGAGATGCCGCCGCGCCGCCGCCCAGAGCGCCTCGATCCGCGCAGGCTCGGACCAGTCCATCGAGTAGGCGGGCGGCGTCTCGGGCTCCGCGCCCAGCACCTCGCGCCAGACGCCGCGCAAAAGGCCGAGGCAATCGGTTCCGGCCCCCTTGCATGACGCCTGATGCAGGTAGGGCGTGCCGATCCAGCCGCGCGCGGCGGTGACGATCCGTTGCTCGAAACCGCTCATCTCCGGCTTCCTCCGTCGAGGTTCCCGGCCTTGGCCGGATCCGAGATCGACCAGTCGTCGCCGGGAATGTCGGGGAAGCCCTGGTAGTTCACCAAGTTCTGGAACTTCAGCCGGCAGGTCGCCACGCGCTTGTCGCAGCCCGCCTCGAGCCGCACCACGTCGCCCGGCGCGATGGGCGCGCGCAGCGGTTGCCACAGGTCGATCCGGCGCACGCCGTCGATCTCGCGGTCGCGTTTCACCACGCCGCCCAATCCCTCCGCCGCGCCGCTCAGCACCCTGAGCCGGCCATGCTGAAACCAGCCGTCATCGAACCCGCCGAACGCGGCAAAGCGGAACGCCTGCCGGTCCTCTACCTCCTCGACGGGCCGCTCGGACGTGTATCCCGGCTTGCTCATGTCGAAGCCGCACGCGCTGTCGCCCAACACCGCCGAGCACGGCTTCTGGTAAACCCGGCCCAGCGGCTGGTTCAACGCCTCGGTCAGCCCGCGCAGTTCCGCCTCGAAGGCGCCGTTCTTGCGGCGCAGCTCGCCGATGGTCCCGCGGAACTGCAGGTGGCGCTGGCTCACGTCCCGCCAGTTCACCAGCCAGGCGCGGATCTCGGCCCCGTCATAGCGCCCCGCCTCGATATCGTCCTCGCGGATCGCCGCATCGCTGAGCGCGCCCAGCGCCTCGGTGTTATCCACCGCAAGCCCGGTGCCCTGCTGCAAGGCGAGCGCGCTGAGCCCGGTATCGGCACGGAAGGTGATCCCGTCGAATTCCAGCGGCCCGTCGTGATCGGTGAACCCCATGACCACGCCGTCAACGCGCGCCAGCGCCCAGCAGCGGCAGGTCGTCGTCGTCCCGGTTCGCAGATGCGCCGCCAGCGCGGGGTTGAGCGCGCTCATGTCCGGATCTCCACCACCGGCACGCTCGGCGCCTCGCCCGCGCGAAAGCTCGCGATGCTCACCTCGAGTCGGTCGGTGTCGAACCTGACCGGCACGTCGAACTCGAACCCCGCGGTGATCGGCTCACCATCGTTCGGCGGGTGGGCGAAGGTGACCAGACCCGTGGCGGTGTCCACCTCGTAATGTATGCCTTCCTGCTGCTCGTCCCCGCCGATTCCGATCCGCACAGTGCCGCGCACCGGCTTGGTGATCGGGCGCGCATAGCCCTGCTCGCCCGAGCGATAGGTCTTGACCAGCGGAAAGACCGGCGTGACGTCGTCGCCGTGGGCGATGGTGACGTCGGTGTATTCCGGCACGCGCGCGCCGCCGCAGGTGCGGTAATCCGACCAATCCTTCCAGCGGAAGCCGTGGATCTGACCCTGGCGCGCCTCGAAGAAGGCGATCAAGGTTTCGATGTCGTCCAGGCTGCGCATCGCCACGCCCGCGTCATAGCGGCGGCGCGAATGCGCCCAGGGCGTGTTGCGCTCCTCGTGTCCGTTGGCCAGCGTGACGATGTCGGTATGCCGGTGCGGCCCGCCCAATGCGCCGAAGCTCAGGTTCGCCGGAAACCGTATCTCGTGAAATCCCATGCTCTTGCTCCCCTTTCTCAGCGATTGCGCCCGCCGCGCCCGATGGCCCGGCCCAGTTGCGCGGCGATCTGACCCTGACTGCGGCGGAAACTGTCGGCGTCCGGCGTGCTGACGTTCATCACCACGTTGACCGGACCGCCGCCGCCCGCGCCGCGCACGCCCAGCTTGCCGTCCGCACTGCGCGCCAACGGCATGATCGCCTCCGGCCCCGCCTCGCCCATCAGGCCCGTGCCGCCGCGCATCGGAAAGGTCACGGGCCCGTTTACCACGCCGCCGTTGGCGAAGGGCTGCACGCGCCCCTGCGCGAACGTGCCGCCCTTCTCGAACGGCAGCAGGCCGCCCACGAAGTCGCCGATCCCGGTCGACAGCAACCCGCCAACATGGTTCGTCACCGGCTTCACCGCGGCGTTGAACGCGGTGTTGATCATCGTGTTGGCAAGGCTCCGCAGCGACGTGGACAGGTTGTCGCCATCCACGACCGCGCCCTTGATCGCGCCGCGCAAGCCGCGGCTGATGCCCCGGTCCAGCGTCGCCACGTCGTATCCCGTCTGCTCGAAACCGGCGCGCACGCGGCCCAACTCGGCGTTGAAGGCGGCGGCCATCTGCGTCGCGTCCCCCAGCGACGCATCGAGCGCCTCTATCTGCGCGTCGAGCGCATCCATGTGGTCGGTGTCATCCATCTTTCACATCTCCGTTCATGTCCGGAAAGCTCCGCATCAACGCCTCCAGCCCATCGCGCGCCAGCGGCGCAAGGCCCTGCGCCTCGCCCAGCATCAGCCGGAACTCCGCCGGGGTGAGCGCCCAGAACTCCGCCGGGCGCAGCCTCAGGCCGCGCAGCCCCGCCTGCATGAGCGCGGGCCAGTCGAACCCGCTCATGCCTGCTCCGGCAGCGCGAAGGCGCGCGCCAGCAGTTCCGCCGCCGTCCGCGCGGCCCCAAGGGGGCCGCCCTCGATCTCGGCGGCGACGAGGTCGGCGGCGTGGCCCCGCCATCCGCCGCCGCGCAGCCCCGCCACGATCAGCGCCAGCACGTCGCGCGACCGGAACGCGCCGCTCTCGAACCGCTCCACCAGCTCGACCAGCGATCCGGCGTCGAGCGACGCCTCCAACTCGGCCAGCGCGCCCAGCGTGAGCTTGAGCACACGCCGCTCGCCGTCGATGGTCAGCGCCACCTCGCCTGCCCAGGGATTCGCCATCGGTTCAGAGCGCGCTGAAGATCAGCCGCCCCGCCGAGGCGAGGGCAAGCTCGTAGGTCGCCTCGCCGTCATGGGCGCCGGCATATTCGATCGAGGTGACCTGGAACGGCCCCTCGACGATGCCGAAATCGGGGATCACCACCTGGAAATCAGGCGTCTCGCCGTCAAAGAAGATCTGGCGCGCGCGCTCGTCCGAATCCGCGTCGCGAAAGATGCCCGAGCCGCTGATCGCCGCCGACTTGACCCCCGCGCCGGCCAGCAATTCGCGCCAGCCCCCGTCGCTGTCGAGGTTGGTCACGTCCACGCTCTCCGCGTTGAAGCTGATGCGCGTCGCGCGCAGCCCAGCCACCGACTGGAAATTGCCGTCACCCGTGAGATCGACCTTGATGAGAAGGTCCTTGCCGTTCTGAACTGCCATGTGTCTGGTCTCCGTTGGTTAGGGGGTTGGCGCGTCGTCGATGCGCGCGCGAAAGGTGAGGTCAATGCGCCGGTTCTGCCCGCCGCTCTCCCGCCGGGCGCGGGCGCGGTCGAAATGCAAGCCGACGAGCCGCCCGCGGCTCAGCGCCAGGTCCGTGTCCACCACCGCGTCGCACACGGCGGCGGCCAGCAGCTTGGCGGCGTGAAACCCGGCCGCCTCGGTGACGACCGAGATGGTGAACCGGTGCCACGCCCCGCCCGCCGTGCCGTCCGAGCGGTCGCGCACGTCCTCGGCGCCAAGCGCGAGGTAGGTTTCGGGCAGCGGCCCCGCCGGGATCGCGTCATAGATCGCGTCGCCGACAATCGCCCCGATCGCCCCGTCGCCGGACAGTTTCTGATAGATTGCCGCCTGCAGCGCGGCCGAGACGCCATAGCTCATACCGCCACCTCCTCTTCGGCAAAGCAGGTGAGGTAACGCCCCACCGGGTCCATGTCGGCGACCGCCTCGATACGAAAGATGCGCGCGCCGTCGCGGAACCGCTGTTCGGGTTTCGGGCGCGACGGCGCGCCATATGGCGCCGCACGGACGGTGATGCGGTAGCCGGTGCTGGACACCTGCGCCGCGCCCCCGGTCATCTCGCGCCCGGTGCGCGCGTGAACCTCGGCCCAAAGCGTGCCGCGCGGCGCCCATGTCTCGTCAAAGCCGCCCGCGCCGTCCGCGACGCGCTCGGGCGCTTCCAGCACCAGTTGCCGGTTGAGCGTGATCCGTTTCATCAAACCATCCCCCCGCCCAGCAGCCGCACGGTGCGGTAGCGTTCGATCAGGCTGGTCACGCCGAACGGCATGCAGCCGCCGCCCAGCGCGGTTTCGTGCCGGTATTCGTAGTAATGCGCCGCCAGCAGCAGCACCGCCTGCCCGAGATCGGCCGGCAGGTCGCCCCATACGGATCCGTATCCCGCACTGAACCGAATGATCGCCGCGCCGCGCGCCGGGATCGCCGGCAGGCTGGTTCCCCTCGGCAGCAGCCGGGGGCGGTGCGTGTCCCGCTCCAGGCGATAGGTCGCGGGATCGGCGACCGTTTCCGCTCCTTCCGCGTCGCGCAGCGCAAGCTCCAGCACCTCCGCCACCGAAGCGACCGGCAACGCCTGTCCCTGGGCCCCGCGCCAGGCTGGGATCTCCCAGCTGAACGTCCGCGCGATCAGCGCCTTGCCGGTGCGCGCCTCGATGGCGGCCAGCGCGGCCCGCAGGAACCCCTCGAGCACGCCGTCCTGGATGTTGTCATCCGAAAACCCTGTGCCGAGCCGCAGGTGGGCCTTGAATTCACTTACCGGCAACGCGGAGAGCGGAACAGCCGTTTCTTCGATCAAGATCATGGATTTACTCCGAATTTCCCGGTCCCTCCGGGGTCAAGGCGCGCGCGGCCCCGCGCCCCGCACGGAGGGGGAGCAGCTGGAAGACGCGGTTGGATTGGCGGCGCGCGCCCCGGAGCGGGGGCGTTACACCCCCGCCCGTTCGCGCAACCTCAGGAGGTGGCGAACTTCAGCAGCTTGATCGCGGCGAAATCGCTCACATCGCCGCCCACGCGCTTGGTCGCGTAGAAGAGGACATGCGGCTTGGCGCTGAACGGGTCACGCAGCACGCGCAGATCGGGCCGTTCGGCCACGGTGTAACCCGCGCCGAAATCGCCGAACGCGATCGACATCGACCCGCTTGCGATGTCAGGCATGTCCTCGGCGATAAGCACCGGGTAGCCCAGCAGCCGCGCGGGTTCGCCAGCGGCAAGACCGTCCGACCACAGGAACCGGCCATCGGCGTCCTTCATCTTGCGCACCGCGCCGGCGGTCTTTGAATTCATCACAAAGGACGCGTTGGCGCGGTATTGCGCGCCCAGCGCATAGACGAGGTCGATGATCTCATCCGCGCCGGAGAAGTCGCCATCGGCGCCGGTCGGCACATAGCCGATGTTATCCCAGGCCCAGACGTCGTTATCGACGGTCGGATGAGTTAGGAACCCGCGCGGCTTGTCCACGCCGTCACCCGACACGAACGCAGCCGCCTCGGCGCGGGCGAACTTGTCGGCGATGCGGGTCGCAAGCCAGGTCTCGATATCGAACGCGCTGTCGTCCAGCAGGCGCTGGCTTGCCTTGGGCAGTGCGCTCAGCTCATGGAGTGGGATGGTGATCCGGTCGATCGCCGGTGTTCCGGTTTCGGTGACCGCCGCGCTTTCGGTGGCCCAGCCGTGGCCGACGTCCGAATGATCGATCAGCACGTCAAAGCTCGTCGCCTCGACCGCCACGACATTGGCGATGGCGCGGATCGATGCAGTGGAAGACAGTGTCGACTTGATCGTGTCGGCGGTCTGCGGATCTACGAGGTAGCCGCCGTCGGCGGCGACGGAGGTGCCCAGCGCCTTGCCCTCGAGCTCGAGCCCGCGCAGCCCGTCATCGTCGCCCGAGCGCAGGTAGGCGTTGAACGCCTTCTGGTGTGGCGCTTCGGTGTCGGTGCGCGTGGCCAGCGCAGGCCGGGCGGGGGCAAAGGATTTGCGTTCGAACATGGTCAGTTTCTCTTCCTGTTGTTGCAGTCGGTTGCGGATATCGGCCTGGAAGCCCTTGAAGTCGCTCATGAAGCCCGCCACGGCTGACTTCACCTCGGCCGCCGGAGACGTGTCAGCAGACAGATCTCCCCCGGTCCGAGGATTTTCCTCGGGTATCGTCATCACTTGGTCCTTCGGTTGTGAAAAGGCGGCGAACGCTACATGCGCGCCAACTCCCGGCGGGCGTCCTCGAAGGCCGCCGCCAATTCGCGCAGGTCCGCGCCGACCAGGCTCTCGCCCTTGGCGGCCACCCGCGCACTGGGCAGCATCGGGAAGGTCACCAGCGACACCTCCCACAGCTCCAGTTCCCTCAAGAGCCTGCGGCCCTCGTCATTCTTCGCGGCTCGCACCGTGCGGTAGCCGATGCTGAGCCCGTCGATCGCCCCCGCGCCGATCAGCGCCATCGCCTCGCGCCCGCGCGCCACGCTGTCGAGCAGACGGCCCTTGACGTAAAGCCCGCGGTCGTCCTCGCGCACCTCGTCCCATATGCCGATGGGTTGCGCCGGGTCGTGCTGCCAGAGCATCCGCACCTTGCGCTCCTCCCGCTCCAGCCGCGCGAGCGAGGCCGCATAGGCGCCCTTCACGACGATGTCGCCGCCCTGGTCGCCCTCGCCGAAATAGCTCGCGTAGCCTTCGATCACCGCGTCCTCCGTCACCGTCAGGTCATCGCCCAACCGCGCGAATTTCCGCTCGAGCCCCGTGTTCATGTCCATCAACCTCATCCTTTTCCCATAGGGCGGGTGCCACCCGCCGCTCCGCCTATTGAACCGCCGCCAGAAGCGGCTGAAACGCCTGCGCCAGTATCGTCGCGACCACGCCGTAAACCGCCAGCCACAGCCGCCGCTCGAGCCGCTCCATCGCCGCCTCGAGCTTGGCCATCCGCGCGTTCAGCGCCGAGAACTGCAGGTTCGCCACCCGCTCGTTCGCCTGGAGCCTGAGCGCCGGGGCGCAATCGAACGCCTCGAACCCGTAGCGCGCCTCCGGCCCCTCATTCATCCCCGGCCTCGGCGGGCAGCCCCAGCAAACGCCGCTTTTCCGCGACGCTCAGAAAATCGACGCCTGCGACGCGCGACCATTGGGCGTCCCGCTCGCTCGCCAGCGCCGCGACCTGGTCAAGGTCGGGCGAAAGCTCCAGCGTCTCGCTCCCGAACCCGCTCAGCCAGTCGCCGATGCTCGCCGCCACCCGCGTCGCCAGCGGCAGCACCGTCAGGCGAAAGAACGCGCGGTTCGCTTCCTGGTAGTTGGCGTAGGTCGCATCGCCCGGCACGCCCAGCAGCATCGGCGGCACCCCGAAGGCCAGCGCGATTTCGCGCGCCGCCGCCTCCTTGGTCTTCTGGAACTCCATGTCCGAGGGGCTGAAGCCCATCGGCTTCCAGTCGAGCCCTCCTTCCAGCAGCATCGGCCGCCCGGCGTTGCGCGCGCCCTGGTGATGGCTCTCCATCTCGTCGACCAGGCGGTTATATTGCTCGCCGCTCAGCATTCCTTGCCCCTCGGCCCCGCGATAGACGATGGCCCCGCTTGGCCGCGCCGCGTTGTCGAGGAGCGCCTTGGACCAGCGCGAGGCGGCGTTGTGCACGTCGACCGCCTGCGCCGCCGCCTGCATGGGCGACAGCCCGTAATGGTCGTCCTGCGGGTGGAAGCTCTTGACGTGACAAACCGCCGGATGGCCCTGACTCACGTCAAAGCGGTGCTTGCGCCCGCCCACCGCGTATTCATAGCCCACCGGCCAGCCATCCGAGCCCGGCACTACGTTCATCCGATCAGAGCGCAGCACATGCAGCTCGACCGGCGCGCCGGTCTCGTGGCCCACGGCCTCGATATAGCCGTTGCCGGTCAACAGAAGCTGGCCGTATAGCGCCTCGAACAGCTCCGCTCGGCCCTGCGCCGGATTGGGCCGCTTGATGAGGTCGAGCACGGGGTGCGTCGCGAACCGCTGACGGTCGTCTTGAAGCACGAGCGGCAGGGACGCCGCGGCCTCCGCGATCATCTTCACACAGCGGAAACCCACCGGGTTGCCGGCAAAGCCCGTGCGCGTCAGCGTCGCCGCGTCGCGCGGGCTCCACGCCACCCGGCCCGCCCCGTGCCAGGCCATGACCCGGCCCGTCGCGCTCGCCTTGGTCTCGGCCGGGGCCGCCGCCTGCGCGCCGCCTTGCCGAAAGAAATCCATGATCATCGCGCCTCACTCCTTGTTGTTCCGCTGGCCGCCCGTCCCGCAGAACCGGGCCTTCTTGCCGTTGCGTGCATCAGACACCGAAAGGTTTAAGAAAACTGAATCAGACCGCGCGCACCCTCGGCGTCCGCCACTTGCCCGCCGGTTCGATCATCAGATCGAACAGCGCCCAGACCAGCGCATCGACGCGGTCCGGGCTGCCCTTGCCCTCGAAACCTTGGGTCGTCATCGCGCACATCTGGTCCTCGAGCGCGCCCAACCCCCGCATGTGCCGCACCCGCCCCTGCTCGTAGAGCGCGGCCACCGGCTCGGCCCGCGCGACCTTGCCGCGCGTGGCGTGAACCGCGCGCACGGCAACCAGCGGGTCGACCTGGCGCAGCACCTCGCGCACCAGATCACCGCCCTGGTTGACCTCCGCGACCAACCGGTCGGCCCCCCAGACCTCCATCGCGCGCACCGCCGCGCGCGCCCAAACGGTCGGGCCGGACGCGCTCACGCTCGCATCGGCCAGCACGCAGGCCCGCCAGTTCTCGGGCGGTCCCTGCGTGCAGGCGCCGACGACGATGATGCCGCATTCGTCCGAACTGGCCTTTCCGCTTACCGGCGGGTCGAGCGCGACCACGATCCGGTCCATCTCGGGCGCCTCCTCGACCCGCGCCGATCCGAGCGCGGCCTGCGTCCAGAGCGCGCCTTCGACATCCTCCAGCAGCACGCCTTCCAACTCCTGCCGCCCCAGCCGCGTGCCGGCATAGCGCGCCTGCACCTCGCGCAGGAAGCTGTCGGCAAGGAAGGCGCGGTTGGACTCGGTCGGCGCGCTGGTCACCACGGTGGTGTCGGCGCTCAGGATGTCTTTCAAAACGCCCACGTTGCGCGGCGTCGTGGTGACGCAGACCTGCGGCGCCTCGCCCAGCCGCAGCCCGAATTGCAGCATATCCCAGGTCTCGCGCGCCTTCTTCCACTTGGCCAGCTCGTCGACCCACGCCCCGTCGAACTGCGGCCCGCGCAGGGACTCGGGGTCATGCGCCGAAAACACCTGCGCGACCGCCCCGTTGGGCCAGACCAGGCGGCGGCGTGTCGCCTCCCAGACCGGCCGCCGATCTGGGGGCGAACAGGCGAGGATGCCGCTCTCGCCGAACACCATTACGTCGCGCACCTGCGCCACCGTTTCGCCGATCAGGGCGATCCGCCGGCGCCGCCCCGCATCCGTGGGCTTCGCGCCCTCGACCTGCGCGCGCACCCATTCGGCCCCGGCGCGGGTTTTGCCCGCGCCGCGCCCGCCCATGATGACCCAGGCCCGCCAGTCGCCCTCGGGCGGCAACTGGTGATCGAGCGCCCAGAACTCGAACAGGTAGGGAAGCGCCAGCACGTCGCTATCCTCAAGGCTGTCGAGGAAATCCTTTTGGGCATCTGGCCCTTCGGAGGCGATCCAGGCGGCACCCGACCGAAGTCCGCGCGGCGTCGAGGTCGAGCGCGTATCCGTTGACGATTCCCTTGTCCGTCTTTTCGCGTTTCTCAATTTCCATCTCCACATCAATTGCGAGTTTCAGCCACTGCCGGATATCGCTTCTCATCCGGCTCGCGCCCGCCAGGTCATGCTTGCCTGCTCTCAGCCCGGCCTGTATCGCCTCGAGCTCCGCGCGCATGTCACCCAGTTGTTCCTTCAGTGACGTGATCGCGAAGCCGAGGTCCGTAGGCCCCTCGTCGGGGGTTATCATGCTCATGCTTGACGTTGCCTCATGCCGTTGCGGTGCGTTGCCCCTCCGCATCCCCGGGGGCCGCGTGCCCTTCGAGTCCAGCATGTCACAACCTATACGGGAAAGAGATCATAAAATCAAGCAAAATCAATATCTTGATAGGTCTCACTGTCAACGGATCGTTAACCTTTCCCGCCGCTGGTCCGCATCGAACCCGTCTGCTATGTCAGGCCCGACCCCACATGCCGGAGCCGCCCATGTCCTTCACCCTCGCCACCTGGAACATCAATTCGGTCCGCCTGCGCGCGCCTCTCGTGTGCCGCTTGCTGAGCGAGGAGGCCCCGGACATCCTCTGTCTCCAGGAATGCAAGAGCCCCGTGGACAAGATTCCGGTGCAGGATTTCACCGCCCTCGGCTATACCCACATGATCGCGCGCGGGCAGAAGGGCTACAACGGCGTGGCGATCCTCTCCAAGCTGCCGATCGAGGATATCGGGGATCAGGATTTCGCCCAGCTCGGCCACGCCCGCCACGTCGCGGGGCGACTGGAGAACGGGACCGTGATCCATAACTTCTACGTTCCCGCCGGCGGCGACGTCCCGGATCGCGAGGTCAACGTGAAATTCGGCCAGAAGCTCGACTACCTCGCAGAGATGCGCGACTGGTTCCACGGCGACAAGCCGCAGAAATCCATCCTTGTCGGCGATCTCAACATCGCCCCGCGCGAGGATGACGTCTGGTCGCACAAGCAGCTCCTGAAGGTCGTCAGCCACACCCCTGTCGAGGTGAACGCGCTGGGCGACGTGATGGACGCTGGTGGTTGGGCCGACGTGACCCGCGCCGATATTCCCGACGGGCAGCTCTACAGCTGGTGGTCCTATCGCGCCCGCGACTGGGACGCCGCCGACAAGGGGCGCCGGCTCGATCACGTCTGGGCCTCGCCCGACATCGCCGCCGCCGCCCATTCCAGCCGCATCCTGCGCCCCGCGCGCGGCTGGGAGAAACCCTCCGACCACGCCCCGGTCTTCGCCACGTTCGACCTCTGAAACAGCCGTGCCGGGCCGGGTCCGGGGGTCTTTTTTCGCTGCCCGGCCACGGTCGCGCGCCAGGGACCTTTGCATTCCAGAGAAAATCTCCGAAATTGGCCGCGAATGGCAGAGGGATCGCCCATGCTCAAACTCACGAGACGCGCGGCGCTCCTCGGGGCCGGGGCATGGCTCGGCGCATGGGCCACGCGGCGCTGGGCGGACAAACTGCCGAACATGGAGGGAACCGCCTCGCTCGCGCCCAAGCGCGGCGAGCGCACGCTGAACGACGCCAGCCGCCTTGCCGAGACCCCGATCTTCCGCCACGTCACGCTGCGCGACGACCCGACGGAGGCGCTGCACGCCGCGCTCCGTCGCGAGATCACGGAGGCCCGGGCCGAAGGCCGACCCGTCAATGTCGGCGCCGCGCGGCACTCGATGGGCGGGCAGGCGATCCCGCGCGAGGGGCACGCAATCACCTATGACAACGGCTGGATCGAACCGGACACCGGAGCGGGCGTCATGCAGGTCCATGCCGGCGCCCGCTGGCGCCAGGTGATCGCCGCACTCGACCCGCTGGGATACGGTCCCAAGGTAATGCAGTCCAACAGCGATTTCGGCGTCGCGGCGAGTTTCAGCGTCAACGCCCACGGGTGGCCGGTGCGGATGGGGCCGATGGGCGCGACCGTGCGCGCCTTCGACATGATCCTGCCCTCCGGCGATCTGGTCACATGCTCGCGCGCGCACAACGTCGACCTCTTCGGCATGACGATTGGCGGCTACGGCCTGACCGGCGCGATCACCCGGCTTGAGGTCGAGATCGCCCCGAACCAGCGCCTGAAACCCGCCTATCAGGAAATGCCCGCCGCCGCATTCGGCCCGCGCTTCCTGCAGGCGATCGCCGATGACGGCGTCAGCATGGCCTATGGCCGCCTCAACGTGGATCGCGCCGCGTTCTTCGATCACGCCCTCATGGTCACTTACCGCCCCTCCGGCGACCAGGATGACCTGCCCGCGATCCGCGCCCCGGGGCTCGAGGCGCGTCTTGCCCGTCGCGTCTATCGCGCGCAGCTTGGTAATGAGCGGGCGAAGCGGTTTCGCTGGTGGACCGAAACCGGCCTCGCCCCGGCGCTGGGCGCGGGCCGGGTGACGCGCAACAGCCTGCTCGACACCCCCGTCGCCGCGCGCCCCGGGGACCATCCGATGCGCACTGACATCCGGCATGAATATTTCGTCCCGCCCGACCGCCTCGCCGATTTCCTCGCCGCCTGCCGGGAGGTGATCCCGGCCTCCTATCAATCCTGCCTCGACGCAACCCTGCGCTACGTGGGGCGCGATTCCGACAGCTGGCTGACCTACGCACCCGAACCCCGCATCGCCCTCGCCCTGTCCTTCAGCCAGGAAATGACCCGCCGGGCCGAGGCCGACATGGCCCGCCTCACGCGTGAACTGATCTACCGCGTGATGGAAATGAGCGGCGCATACTACCTGCCCTACCGCCCGCATGCGAGCCTCGGACAGTTCTCGGACGCCTACCCGCGCGCCCGCCCCTTCGCCGCGGCCAAGCGCGATCTCGACCCCGATCTCGTCTTCCGCAACGCGCTCTGGGACGGCTACCTCGACCCGCTCTGACCCAGGGACGCCCGGCGCCCCCCCCTTGCAAGGGGGGCCGCGCTGCGCCATGTAAAACGGGACACGCGAAACCGCATTTATTGGATGTTGAGAGATGATTGAACTTGGAGGAACAGCCGCCCCTGCGACGGACCTGATCAAGGACGTCACCGAGGCCGATTTCATGGCGGAGGTCGTCGAGATGTCGCAAACCGTCCCGGTGATCGTCGACTTCTGGGCCCCCTGGTGCGGTCCCTGCAAGACGCTCGGTCCCGCGCTCGAGGCGGCGGTGACCAAGGCCAACGGCGCGGTGCGCATGGCCAAGGTCAACGTGGACGAGAACCAGATGATCGCCGGGCAACTGCGGGTGCAGTCGATCCCGACCGTTTACGCCTTCTGGCAGGGCCAGCCGGTCGACGGCTTCCAGGGCGCGGTCCCGCAATCCGAAATCGACGCCTTCGTTGGCCGCGTCGTCGCTGCCGCGGGCGGTCAGGCCGGTGAGGGCGGCGGCGGGCTCGACGACGCGCTGGATGCGGCCGAGGAGATGCTCGACCAGGGCGCGGCCTCCGACGCCGCCGAAACCTTCGCCGCCATCGTGCAGGAGGATCCAACCAGCGCGAGGGCCTATGCCGGCATGGCGCGCGCCTACATGGCGCTCGACGATACCGATCAGGCCGAGGCGATCCTGAACGGCGCGCCCGCCGACATCAGCACCGCCCCCGAGATCGAGGCGGCGCACGCGCAACTCGCGCTTCTGCGGCAGGCCGCGGGCGTTGGCCCGGTGGGCGAACTCCAGGCGGCGGTCGACGCCAACCCGGACGATCTGCAGGCGCGGTTCGACCTGGCGCAGGCGTTGCAGGCCAATGGCCAGACGCAGGAGGCGGTGGATCAGTTGCTCGACCTCTTCCGCCGGGATCGCGAATGGAATGACGGCGCGGCCAAGCAGCAGCTTTTCACCATCTTCGAGGCGCTGAAACCGAATGATCCGATCGTGCTCAGCGGCCGGCGCAAACTCAGCTCGATGATATTTGCCTGACGCTGCGCGCGGGCTAAATTACGGAGCATGAGCAAACGCCCCGACCTTCCCGAGGTCATACCGATCTTTCCGTTGCCAGGCGCGTTGCTTCTGCCGCGCGCCTGCCTGCCGCTGCACCTGTTCGAGCCGCGCTACCTCGTGATGCTCGAGGATGCGCTCAAGACGCCGGAACGCGCGATCGGTATGATCCAGCCGAACGTGACGCCCGGACGCGACGGCGCCGGTTTGCACGCCATCGGCTGCATGGGCCGCGTCACGCAGTTTTCCGAAACCGAGGACGGGCGGTACATGATAACGCTGACCGGCGTATCGCGATTCCGCTTGGGCGAGGAAATCGAGGGTTTCACCCCCTACCGCCGCGCGCAGGTCTCCTGGACCGGGTTCGAACGCGATCTCGGCCCGCACGAGGACGATCCCGGGTTCGATCGGCCCCGGCTCATGTCGCTCCTCCGCCAGTTTTTCGCCGCGCGCGATCTGAACACGGACTGGGAGAGCCTTGAACAGGCCGATGACGAGTTGCTGATCAATTCGCTGTCCATGCTGCTCGGGTTCGAGCCCGAGGACAAGCAGGCGCTGCTCGAGGCGCCGTCGCTGAGCACGCGCCGCGAGACGCTGGTGACGCTGATCGAATACGCTCTGCGCGGCGGCGGTGGCGAAGAGGAGACGATGCAATGACCGAGACCCCCCAAACCCCGGCGTTCGACCGCCGCATGCTCGAGGCGCTGGTATGCCCCGAAACGCATCAGCGGCTTGAGTATGACGCCGAGGCGCAGGAACTGCTGAGCCGCCCCACGGGCCTTGCCTATCCCATCCGCAACGGCATCCCGGTGCTTCTCGCCGACGAGGCGCGTAAACTGGACTGATCCGGATGAGCGCCTTGCGGCGCGCTGGTTGTTTCGGGTCTGACCCAAGGGTCAGACCGGCGCGCCGCAGCCGGCGGCGCACGTCCGACGCAGCCGGGGGAGAGGCATTTCCACCGGGGAAAAGCTTTAGGGAATCATGGACTTTATCGCGGTCGCGTGGTCGGGCGCCGCCTGAAGCGTATCGGCGGCGAGCGCGTGCGCCGTGGGCAGGAGCGCATCGCGCGCGCAGAGCGCGTTGACGAGGCCCCATGCCCGGGCGGTGTGTGCGTCGATCTTCTGGCCGGCCATCAGGATCAGCTTGGCGCGGGCCGGGCCGACCAGCGCGGCAAGGCGGGCCGGGTCCGACGGTTGCGGCAGGAAGCCGAGCTTCATGACGGGGTAGAAAATCCGCGTCTCGGACGTTGCGATGCGCAGATCGCACGCCAGAACCATGCCGAGCGCGCCGCCGGCCACCGGGCCGTTGAGTGCGGCGATGCTCAGCCCCGGAAGCGCGGCGATGGCGCCTGACAGGCGCTCCCAGTCCGGGCTGGTCGCGAGGCCCGCGCGCGCCGCGTCGAGATCGGCGCCGGCGCTGAACACCTCGCCCGCCCCGGTCAGGATCAGCACCCGCGCCTCGGCCGCGTCCTCGGCGATGTCGGCCAGCCGCGTCAGCATCTCGGCGGTGAGCGCGTTGGCCTTGTCGCGGCGGTCGATCCGCACGGTCCAGACGCCGCCCTCCTTGTCGAGGCCGATCATGCGAGGCCGATCCGCGCGCGGATCCCGGCGTCGCGCAGCGAGATCTCCGTGCCGGCGAGGTCGTCGGCGTCGGTCGAGCACATCCAGAGCAGGGCGCGCGCGGGCCATTCAGGCGGAACGTGATCGGACCAGTCGAGCGCGCTCACCGGGTTGACGCCGCTGGACTTGATCTCGTGCTGCATCTGCGTGGCGACCGTGCCGGGCGACAGGCCCATGACGCGCAGGCCGCCTGCCGCGCATTCGTGGTGGGCGCATTTCGTCAGCATCGCGGCGCCCGCCTTGGAGGCGCAGTAATGGCTCCAGCCTTCAAGCGGGTTGTGCGCCGCGCCCGAGGACACGTTGAGGATCGTGCCGCCGCCGGCCTGCTGCATGACCGGGATCGCCGCGCGCATGCCATTATAGACGCCGGTGAGGTTGATATCGATGGCGCGCGCCCAGCCGTCCGGATCGGACTCGGCGAGTGGCGCGATCGGCTCGATCACCCCGGCGTTGTTTATCAGCACGTCGAGCCGGCCGAACGCTTCCAGCGCGGTGTCGACCGCGCGCTGCATGTGATCGAAGCGCGCCACGTCGCAGGCCAGCGCCCGCGTCCGGGGGCCGAGCTCCGCGGCGAGCTCCCCAAGCAACGCTTCGCTGCGCGCCACCAGCAGCAGAGAGGCGCCCGCATCGGCGAAAACCCGCGCTGCCGCGGCCCCGATTCCACGGCTCGCGCCGGTGATGAGCACCGTTTTACCGGTCATGTCCGTCGCTTGCATATCGCGCCTTTCCATTGGGTCTGCATCGCCCCGGTGGTAACGCCGCGGGCCGCGCCGGTCCAGCCAGAACCCTACTTGACCCGAACCCGAGAACCACAGAAGCTGTCGCGGATACATTCAAACGAAAGGGTTGTCATGAACACCTTGAGCTATGCGGGCGGTCTCGCCGCCGCGGCAGCAATCGCCATTAGCGGCAGCGCGGCCCTGGCCGATGTCAGCGCGCAACAGGTCTGGGACGATTGGGAAGCCTACATGGAAGGCTTCGGTTACGACGTCACGGCGACCGAGAGCGCGCGAGGCGACGGGCTGACCGTGTCGGACATCGTGATGAGCATGACCGTCCCCGAGGACGACATTACGGTCGAAATCGCCATGTCCGAGATATCCTTCATCGACAACGGCGACGGCGCCGTTTCCATCCAGTTTCCGTCGCCGCTGCCGGTGTCCATCTCGGCGACCGGCTCCGATCCGTTCGAGGTGACGCTCGACTACGTCACGTCCGGCTGGGACATGGTCGCGGCGGGGGACGCCGACGATATTGTCTATACATATTCCGCCGACTCGGCGGCGATGGAGCTGACCGGAGTCGGGGCCGAGGGCCAGACGATCGACATCGGCGAGGCCAGGATCGAGATGACGGATGTCGAGGGGGAGTCGCGGGTGACGCAGGGCAACCTGCGCAAGATCGTGCAGAGGATCACCTCCGGGCCCGTGTCCTATTCCGTCGACATCACGAACCCGGACGACGCCGAGGCGCGGATCGTCGCGAACGGCCGCACCGACAGCCTCGCGATGAACTCCACCGTCGCAGTGCCGCCCGAGATGGACTTCGAGGAAATGGGCGCAGCGATCGACGCAGGGTTCTCCGGGGAGGGCGGCTATGAATTCGGCCCCGGTGAATCGCAGTTCTCGATCACCGAAGCCGGCAAGACTACGCAGGGCGCCACCAGCAGCGAAGGCGGCGCGTTCGGCTTCTCGATGGCCGACGACGGGCTCGACTACAATGTCGGGGTGAACGGGCTTAACGTCGAATTCGCGGGCGGAGATATTCCGTTCCCGGTGGCGATGGCGATGAAAGAGGCGGTTTTCAACCTGACGATGCCCGTCGCCGAGAGCGAGGAGAGCCAGGATTTCGGGCTGAAGCTGGTGCTTGGCGATTTCACCATGAGCGACATGATCTGGGGGATCTTCGATCCGGCGGGCAAGCTGCCCCGCGATCCCGCGACCGTCGCCTTCGACCTGGCGGGACAGGCCAAGCTGTTCCTCGACCTGCTCGATCCCGAACAGATCGAGGCGGCCGAGGAAAGCGGCGAGATGCCGGGTGAGCTGGAAACGATGACGCTCAACGATCTGACCGTGCGGCTGATCGGCGCGGAACTGACCGGCGCCGGCGATCTGACCTTCGACAACTCCGACACGGAAAGCTATGACGGCCTGCCCAAGCCGGTCGGAACCGTGAACCTGAACATGACCGGGGCCAACGCGCTTCTGGACAAGCTGGTCGAGATGGGCTTCGTCCCCCAGGATCAGGCGATGGGCGCGCGGATGATGATGGGTCTTTTCGCGGTGCCGGGCGATGGCGACGACGCGTTGAAATCGAAGATCGAATTCACGGAAGAGGGCCAGATCCTCGCCAACGGGCAGCGTCTGAAGTAACGAATGCTCGTGGCGCGTTTCCGGACGGCGGGTGGCTGTCGGACGCGGCGCGGGACGATGCGATTGGCCGCCGGTTCAGCAGGACCGGCGGCCTTTGTCGTTCGGGGGCAGGGGCTCGGCCATCCGCGCGCGACACGCCGGGTGGCGATGATTTCACGACGCCCACCTCACAAATGCGTGTTTGCGCCCGGTTGATTTCGCATTGCGCATTGTTCCGACCGGGGGCGTCATATTACGATATTGGGCCGGAACCGAGCCACGAGGAACGCCGCACATGACACGTTACACTAGGGATCCCGACGCGATCGCCCGGCTTTCGCCCGAGGAATACCGCGTCACCCAGCAAAGCGGGACCGAGCGCCCCGGCACCGGCAAGCTGCTCGATAACAAGGAGCCGGGGATCTATGTCGATATCGTTTCGGGCGAGCCGCTCTTCGCGTCCTCCGACAAGTTCGAAAGCGGTTGCGGCTGGCCGAGCTTCACCAAGCCGATCGAGCCCGCCCATCTGACCGAGCTGCGCGACGAGAGCCTCGGCATGGTGCGCACCGAGGTGCGCAGCACGCATGGCGACAGCCATCTCGGCCACGTCTTTCCTGACGGGCCGCAGGACAGGGGCGGGCTGCGCTACTGCATCAATTCCGCCAGCCTGCGGTTCATCCATCGCGACGATATGGAAGCCGAGGGCTATGGCGACTACATTGACCAGGTGGAGGACGTGAGATGAGCGAACGCGCGATACTGGCCGGGGGCTGCTTCTGGGGTATGCAGGACCTCATCCGCAAGATGGACGGCGTGATTTCGACCCGCGTGGGTTATTCCGGGGGCGACACGCCGAATGCGACCTACCGCGACCACGGCACACATGCCGAGGCGATCGAGGTGGTCTTCGACCCCGAGAAGCTTAGCTATCGGCGGCTGCTCGAGCTTTTCTTCCAGATCCACGATCCCACGACGCCCAACCGACAGGGCAACGATATCGGGCTGAGCTACCGTTCGGCCATCTACTACACAGACGACTCCCAGAAGCTCGAGGCGCGGCGCACCATCCGGGATGTGGAGGCGAGCGGCCTCTGGCCCGGCAAGGTGGTGACCGAGGTGGAGCCCGCCGGCGACTTCTGGGAGGCGGAGCCCGAGCATCAGGATTACCTCGAGCGGGTGCCGAACGGCTATACCTGTCATTTCCCGCGGCCCGACTGGGTGCTGCCCCGGACCAAGACGCCGGC
Source organism: Roseovarius spongiae (assembly GCF_003651245.1). GTDB lineage: Bacteria > Pseudomonadota > Alphaproteobacteria > Rhodobacterales > Rhodobacteraceae > Roseovarius > Roseovarius spongiae. Next base: position 111,786 of record NZ_RAPE01000005.1, on the reverse strand, counting down.
CTGACCCGCGCTCCGGCTTGACCTTCGCGCGAACGCGCCCCAAGCATGGCGGGGTAGGAGCGCGCCGATGCAGCCGGTCAAGGGAATATCACTCAAGCTCTGCGCGGTCATGCTCTTCATCGTCATGTCCGCGCTCATCAAGGCCGCCTCCGAAACCGTGCCGCCGGGGCAGGCGGTGTTCTTCCGATCGTTCTTCGCCATCCCGGTTATCCTGCTCTGGCTGATCATGCGGGGTGATCTGCGCACCGGGCTGAGGGTGCAGTCGGTCATGGGTCATGTCTGGCGGGGGATCGCGGGGACCGGCGCGATGGGGTTGAGCTTTGCCGGGCTGGGCCTGTTGCCCCTGCCCGAGGTGACGGCGCTGAGCTATGCCGCGCCGCTGCTGGTGGTGATCTTCGCCGCGATGTTCCTGGGCGAAAGCGTCGGCGTCTTTCGCATCAGCGCGGTGATGCTGGGCTTTGCCGGGGTGCTCATCATCCTCGCGCCGCGGCTTACTGCGTTCGAGGACGGCGTCGTGGAGAACGCGCAGGCGGTCGGCGCGATGGTGGTGCTGATGGGCGCGATGTGCGCGGCGCTGGCGCAGATCTACATCCGCAAGCTCGTGCAGTATGAACAGACCTCGGCCATCGTGTTCTACTTCTCCGTGACCGCGACGGCGCTATCGCTCATCACGCTGCCGTTCGGCTGGGTCGTGCCGGACGGATTCACGGTGATGCTGCTGATCCTCGCCGGGCTCCTGGGCGGGGCGGCGCAGATATTCCTCACCTCCGCGTTCCGTTTCGCGGATGCGAGCGTGGTGGCGCCCTTCGACTATGCCTCGATCCTCTTTGCGCTGGCCATCGGCTATGCCGTCTTCGACGAGGTTCCGACGCTGCCGATGCTGGGAGGCGCGGCGCTGATCGTGCTGGCGGGGATCGTCATCATCGTGCGTGAACACCGGCTCGGCCTTGAGCGCGGCGCGGCGCGCGCGTTCCGCACGCCGCAGGGCTGAGCTACTGCCCGGTGAGCCAGGCCGCGCCGTAAATCGGCCAGAACCATGCCCGGCGCAGTCGCCCCAGCGGCCATTTCCTCGGCGGGCGCTGCATGATCTCGGGGTAGGGGCGGACGGGCGTGCGGTCCATCGCCAGATCGGCAAGAAGCGCGCCCGCGTAGCTGGCCATCGCGACGCCGTTGCCGTGATAGGAGAGGCCGGTGAACGCGCCCGGCATGGTGTCGATGGGGCCGACATAGGGCGTGAGGTCGCGCGAGATGCTGAGCAGCCCGTGCCAGCCATGCGGTGTTTCGACGTCTTTCCAGGCGGGGAACATGCGCTCGAAATGGCCGCGGATGTTGCCCTGCATCCGCCGGTCCGCCCAGTCGCCCGAGAACAGCCCGCCCCGCATCCCGAAGAGCATCCGGCGATTTGGCATCAGGCGGAAGTAGTGCAGGAAGAAGCGGTCGTCGTAACAGGCCTGGTGCGTGGACCAGCCCTGCGCCGCGATCTCGTCCTCGGTCATCTCGCGGGTGACGATCACGTTGGATTGCGTCGGCAGGTAGCGCGCCGCCATCCAGTCGGGCAGATCGTCAGAGGAATAGCCGTTGGTCGCCACGATCATGCGGCGGGCGTTGATCCGCGCCTGCGCGGTCAGCAGGGTAAAGCCGCTGCCGTGGTCGATGCGCTGCACCGGGCTCTGCCCGAAGACGCGCACCCCGGCGGCGCGCACGGCGGTCGCGAGGCCCTGGACGTATTTCAGCGGGTTGAGCGCGAAACCGATGGGCTTGGTCATCGCCCCGAAGAACGGGCCGTTCATGCCAAGGTCACGCAGGTCCTGCTGCGTATGGATTGTCGGGGTGACGCCGTAGTCGCGTTCGATGTCCTCGATCTGCTTCTCGAACCCCTGTGCCGCCGCCTTGCTATGGGCCATCACCGTTTCGCCGTCGGAATGGCGGTCGACTTCCATCCCGTGCGCATCGATCAGCCCCTCGGCCAGTTCCACCGCGGCGCGTTCGCACATGCGGAAAGCGCGCCGCGCGTTCTCACCAAAGCTGCGGGTGAGCATCGCGTCGGACGCCGCCGATCCGCCGAGGCAGCAGAACCCGCCGTTGCGCCCCGACGCGCCCCAGCCGATATCCTGCGCCTCGAGCACGATCACGTCCGCCCCCGCCTGGGCGAGGTGCAGCGCGGCGCTGAGGCCGGTGAACCCGCCGCCGATCACCGCCACGTCCGCCGTCAGCGTGCCGCGCGCCGGTGGGCTGGGCGGCGCGTCGTGGGTGGTGGGCCAGTAGCAGTTCTCGCGCGGCGCCTCGGAATAGGCGTGGGCGGGATAGACGCGTTTCATGCGGCCACGGCGGCCCGTTCTTCCGCCTGCCGCCTGAGGCTGGCGCGCTTGCTGGTCAGCGACGCGGCGATCACCCCGACCGCCACGAATGAGATGAGCAGCGTCGAGAGCGCGTTGATCTCGGGACTGAGACCAAGGCGGATCGACGACCAGATCTTGATCGGCAGCGTGGTCGAGGACGGCCCGGCGGTGAAGGACGCGATCACCAGATCGTCGAGCGAGAGCGTGAAGGCCAGCAGCCAGCCCGAGATCACCGCCGGCGCGATGATCGGCAACGTGACGAGGCGGAACGCCTGCGCGGGCGAGCAGCCGAGGTCGAGCGCGGCCTCCTCGAGCGAGCGGTCGAAACTCACCAGCCGCGAGGACACCACAACAGACACGTAGCACATCGAAAAGGTGGTATGCGCGAGGATGATCGTGAAGATCCCCCGATCCAGCCCGATCCCGATGAAGAGCAGCAGGAGCGACAACCCGGTGATCACCTCGGGCATCACCAGCGGCGCGTAGATCATGCCGGAAAACAGCGTCCTCCCGGCAAAGCGCCCCGCGCGCACCAGCACGAGCGCGGCCATCGTACCAAGCGCCGTGGCGATGGTGGACGAGATCACCGCGACCCGAAGCGTCACCCATGCGGCGTCGAGGAAGGCCTCGTTGCGGAACAATTCGCCGTACCACCGGGTCGAGAACCCGGCCCAGACCGTCACCAGCTTGGAATCGTTGAAGCTGTAGATGATGAGGATCAGCATCGGCAGGTAAAGGAACGCAAAGCCGAGCGTGAGGGAAGTGGCGTTGAACCAGGTCATGCGTCTCATGTCACACCCCTCCGTCGCCAGGTATTCTCGCGAAAATTCTCAGGATAGAAAAAATTCGCGAATTTTTCAGGCTGCTCATCCTTCGGCCTCCCGCTGTTTCTGCTCGTTGCGCTGGAACAGGATGATCGGAATGATCAGGATCAGCAGCAGGATCACCGCCACCGCGCTCGCCACCGGCCAGTCGCGGTTGTTGAAGAATTCCTCCCAGAGCACCTTGCCGATCATCAGCGTCTTAGAGCCGCCCAGAAGCGACGGGATGACGAATTCGCCGATGGTGGGGATGAAGACCAGGAAACACCCGGCGATAATGCCGTTCTTCGACAGCGGGATCGTCACCAGCCAGAAGGCGCTGATGCGGCTGCACCCGAGGTCCTCGGCGGCCTCGAGAAGCGATTCGTCCATCCGCTCGAGCGCGGAATAGATCGGCAGGATCATGAAGGGCAGGTAGGTGTAGACGATGCCGATATAGACCGCGACATTGGTGTTGAGGATTGTCAGCGGCTCATTGATCACCCCGGACCAGAGCAGGATCTGGTTGAGATAACCTTCGCTGCTGAGGATGCCGACCCAAGCGTAGACCCGGATCAGGAAGCTGGTCCAGAACGGCAGGATCACCAGCATCATGAGGGTGGGGCGCCAGTGATCGGGCGCGTTGGCCATGCCGTAGGCGATCGGATAGCCGACGATCAGCGTTGCGATGGTCGCGATAAAGGCGATCTGAAGCGAGGACAGATAGGCCTTCCAGTAGAGGTCGTCGGTGGTCAGGAATTCGAAATTCTCGAGATCGAGGGCGGCGAAGAAGCTCTTGATCCCCTCCCAGCCGGCCGACAGGTCGAGCGTGGGCGTATAGGGCGGGATCGCCATCGCGATGTCGCTCAGGCTGATCTTGAGCACGATGAGGAACGGCACAAGGAACAGCGCCAGCAGCCAGAGATAGGGAACGGCGATGAGGGCGAAACGACGCATGGCTCAGCCCTCCAGCAGGACGCCGGCCGTTTCGGTCCAGCTGAGCCAGACGGTGTCCTCCCATGTGAAGCTGCGCCGTGACAGGCGTTGGGTGTTGGCGGTCTGCGCCTTGATGAGATGCCCGCTGGGAAGTTCGACGATATAGGTCGACAGGTTTCCCAGATAAGCGATGTCGAGGATCGCGCCCTGCACCGCGTTGGCGGCGTCCTCGGGCTTCTCGGCGGTGATCCTCACCTTCTCGGGGCGAATCGCAAGGTGACACGCCTGACCGATGCCGAAGGAGCGGTCGGATTGCGCGCGCAGGGGCGGCTGGCCCTCGGCGAAGGCGACCTCATAGGCGTCGCCGTTGCGGGTGCGGGTCGCGCGGCCCTCGATGATCGTCACCTCGCCGATGAAATCCGCGACATAGACGGAATTGGGCATCTCGTAGATATTCGCGGGCGTGTCGGCCTGGATGATCCGGCCGTGATCCATCACCGCCACGCGGCTGGCCACGGTCATCGCCTCTTCCTGGTCGTGGGTGACGATCACGAAGGTCGTGCCGGTCTTTTCCTGGATGTCCATCAGCTCGAACTGGGTGTCCTGGCGCAGCTTGGCGTCGAGCGCGCCGAGCGGTTCGTCGAGCAGCAACAGCTTGGGCGCCTTGGCGAGACTGCGGGCAAGCGCGACGCGCTGGCGCTGGCCACCCGAGATCTGGTGCGGCTTGCGCTTCGCGAACTTCTCCAGCCGGGTCAGCTTCAACATCTGTCCGACCCGTTCGGCGATCTCATCCGCCGGTTTGCGGTCGCGCTTCAGGCCAAAGGCGATATTGTCCCAGACGGACAGATGCGGGAAAAGCGCGTAGGACTGGAACATCATGTTCACCGCCCGCTTGTTCGGCGGGATCGGCGCGATGTCCTGCCCGCCCAGCAGGATGGTGCCCGAGCTCGGGCTCTCGAACCCGGCAAGCATGCGCATCATCGTCGTCTTGCCGCAGCCCGAGGGCCCCAGCAGGGCGAAGAATTCCTTGGCGTAGATGTCGAAGGACTGATCGTCGATGGCGGTGAAATCGCCGAAATTCTTGGTCACGTTCCTGAATTGAATGAGCGGCTCGACCTCTGGGTCGTTCCACGGCTCGAATGTTGTCTGACCCACGCTGGTCCCCCTCCTGCGATCAAAAAACCCGCGCAGCGTTTGCTGCGCGGGTATGGTTTCATCGGGTCGTCAGGTGCCCGACTTGATCTTGGTCCAGAGCCGGGTCACGACGCGCTGAACCTTCGGCTCGTAGGGTGTGGTGGTGAAGAGATTGTTCAGCGTCTCCTCGTCCGGGTAGATCGCCGGATCGTTGATCACGTCCTCGTTCAGATACTCCTGGCTCGCCTTGTTGCCGTTGGCGTAATAGACGTAATTCGACGCGGCCGCGGCGTTCTCGGGGTCCATGATGAAGTTCAGGAACTTGTGCGCGGCGTCCGGGTTTGGCGCGTCGACCGGGATCGCCATCTGGTCGAACCACATCTGCGCGCCTTCCTTGGGCGCGTAATAGGCGATTTCGACGCCGTTGCCGGCCTCTACGGCGCGGTCGCGCGCCTGGAGAACGTCGCCCGACCAGCCGACCGCGACGCAGATGTCGCCGTTGGCCAGCGCGTTGATGTATTCGCTGTTGTGGAACTTCTGGATGTAGGGACGCACGGCGGCGTAGACGTCTTCGACCTTGGCGATCACGTCGGGATCATGGCTGTCGGGATCCTCGCCGAGGAACTTCAGCGCCATCGGAATCGTCTCGGCGGGCGCGTCGAGCACATGCACGCCGCAATCGGCGAGCTTCTCCATGTTCTCGGGCTTGAAGATCAGGTCGAGCGAGTTGACCGGCGCGTCCTCGCCCAGCGCCTCGCGGACCTTGTCCACGTTGATGCCGAGCCCGGTGGTGCCCCACATGTAGTTGATCGAGTATTCGTTGCCGGGATCGTATTGCGCGGTCCGCTTCTTGATCAGCTCCCACATGTTCTCTTCGTTGGGCAGCTTCGACATGTCGAGCTTCTGGAACGCGCCAGCCGAAATCTGGCGTTGCAGGAAGGTGCCGGTGGGCACCACGACGTCGTAGCCCGAGCCGCCGGCCAGCATTTTCGTTTCCAGCACCTCGTTGCTGTCGAACACGTCATAGGTCAGTTCGATACCCGTTTCATTCTCGAACTTCTCGAGCAGTGATTCGTCTATGTAGTCGGACCAGTTATAGACGCGCACCTCTTCGGCTGCCGCGGCTGTGGCGATCAGCGCCAGTGCTGCGGTGGTGGTCAGGATAGTGGATTTCATGTTTTTCTCCCGTTGATCGGCAGTATTGCTGCCTTGCCCGCGAATTTGATCAAGTTTTTCGCTGAGCGCAATATGGTAATGGTTTCATGCGGTCGATAAACTCGCAAGACCGCAGACAACCGACCGATCGGAAAGAGTAAAATGCAGCACCCTACCGGCCAGATGACACCGACGCCCATGGCGCAGAGCCGCCTTCCGGCGCATGAACTGATCTATCGACGTCTGCGCGACATGGTGCTTTACGGCGATCTCGCGCCGGGGCAGGCGGTGACCATCCAGGGGCTGACTTCGCAACTCGGCGCGGGCATGACCCCGGTGCGCGAGGCGATCCGGCGGCTGATCTCCCGCGGCGCGCTTGAGACTCGCGGCAACCGGCGGGTTAGCGTGCCGCGGCTGAAGATCGAGCACATAGAAGAGATTATACAGGCGCGAAAATGGTTTGAGCCGCATCTGACGCGTCGCGCCACGGTCCGCGCCACGGCGGCGGACATCACTGCGCTGACGGGTATCGACAGCGCGCTCGACGATGCGATCCTGGCCGGCGATCTGCGCGGCTACCTCGAATTGAACCACCGGTTTCACCGGCGAATCTACGACATGGCCGACTCAGCGATCCTGTCCGAGATGGCGGACGGGCTATGGCTCCGCTTCGGGCCGGCGATGCGCGTGGTCTGCGGGCGGGTCGGCACGCAGAATCTGCCCGACATGCACAAGGCCGCGGTGGACGCGATCGGACGCGGTGACGCCGACGCGGCGGCGGCGGCGATTTCGGGCGACGTCCTGCAAGGAATGCAGCAATTGCGCGCGTCGCTGGCGGACGCCGGAGAAGTGGAGTGATTCGATTGACCGCCGCATAATTTGATCATATTGTTCGCGCGCATCGACCGTACACCGCCATGCGCCCCCTGACCCCGTTGAAAGGCATTTCCATGACGCTCATCGCCAATCATCCGCCGACAGCCGAGTTGCAGGCGCTCGACGCCGCGCATCACATGCACCCGTTCACGCATAACGATGAACTGGCCGAAAAGGGCGCGCGCGTCATCACCCGCGCAAGGGGCGTCACGCTGACCGACAGCGACGGCAACGAATATCTCGACGCGATGGCCGGGCTCTGGTGCGTCAATATCGGCTATGGCCGGGACGAAATCGCCGAGGTCGCCGCGCGGCAAATGCGCGAGCTGCCTTATTACAACACGTTCTTCCAGACGAGCCACGTCCCCGGCATCGCGCTGGCGGCGAAGCTGGCGGAGCTGGCGCCGGGCGATCTCAACCACGTGTTCTTTGCCGGGTCGGGGTCCGAAGCGAACGATACCAACATCCGGCTGGTGCGCACCTATTGGGCGCAGAAGGGTCAGCCCGAGAAGAACATCATCATCTCGCGCAAGAACGCCTATCACGGCTCGAGCATGGGCAGCGCCAGCCTGGGCGGGATGACCCCGATGCATGAACAGGGCGGGCTGCCGATCCCGGACGTGCATCACATCGACCAGCCGCACTGGTGGGACGAGGGCGGCGAGATGAGCCGCGAGGAGTTCGGGCTTGAACGCGCGCGGCAATTGGAGAAGGCGATCCAGGAACTCGGGCCCGACCGCGTCGCCGCCTTCATCGGCGAGCCGGTGCAGGGCGCCGGCGGCGTGGTCATCCCGCCCGACAGCTACTGGCCCGAAATCCAGCGCATCTGCGACGAATACGGGATCCTGCTGATCGCGGACGAGGTGATCTGCGGCTTCGGGCGCACGGGCAAGTGGTTCGGCAGCCAGACCTACGGTATCCGCCCGCATATCATGACGCTGGCCAAGGGACTGAGCTCGGGCTATGCGCCGATCGGCGCCTCCGTCGTCTGCGAGGAGGTGGCCGCGGTGATCGACGCCTGCGAGTTCAATCACGGCTATACCTATTCCGGCCACCCGGTGACTGCCGCCGTCGCGCTGGAAAACCTGCGCATCCTCGAGGAAGAAAACATCGTTGACCGCGTGGCAGAGCATGCGGCGCCCTACCTCGGCGAAAAGTGGGCCGGGCTGGCCGATCACCCGCTCGTGGGCGAGGCGCGGACCATCGGCATGATGGGGACCATCGCGCTGACGCCCGACGCTTCGGCGCGCGCGAAATTCGCCGGGAACGCCGGCGATGTCGGGCTGATCTGCCGCGAGAACTGTTTCCAGAACGGGCTGGTGATGCGCCATGTGGGCGACCGGATGATCATCTCGCCGCCGCTGGTCATCACCGACGCGGAGATCGACACGCTGGTCGAACGTGCGTGGACCGCGCTTGATCTCACGCATGCCAAGCTCAAGGCCGACGGTCTGATGAAATCCGCCTGACGGGGCTGCGGCTTGCGTGAAACCTGCCACACTCACGCGGGCGTGAGCGCGGGCCGCTCGACAACGCCGCCGCGCGGGCGGTATGCGGCATGAAACCCGTGCAGGACAGGCTTCATGACATTTCTTCGCACCCTTTCGGCCTTGCTCATCCTCACCCTGATGGCGGCCTGCGCCCCGGCCCCGACGGAAAACGGCGTCAAGCCGGGCCTCGGACCCGGGACGCCGGGCGAGATCGCGGCGCTGGCGGCCGAGATCCGCGGGCTCGGTCCCGAGGTCGACCCCGAAGAGGCGCAGCGCGCCGCGCGCATCGCCTATGGCCACACCTTCACGCTGGCCAAGCAGTACCAGATCACTGACGGCCCGCTGATCCACAACACCAAGGTCAACATGGGGACCAAGCCGCGCGGCCTGTGCTGGCACTGGGCGCATGACATGGAGAAGCGGCTGAAGCAGGAGCGGTTCCAGACGCTGGACCTGCACCGCGCCATCGCCAATTCGCAGAACTGGCGGCTCGAGCACAGCACGGCGATCATATCGGCCAGGGGCGACGATTTCACCGACGGGATCGTGCTCGATCCGTGGCGCAAGGGCGGGGTGCTGACCTGGATGCCGGTGCGCGACGACACGCGCTATGGCTGGGAGGACCGCCGCCTCGTGCTCGAGCGCAAGCGCGGGCTGCTGCCGCCCGAAGCCTATGACGCGGCGATCGAATAGCGCCAATTCTCTTTGAAGAGAATCGCCAAGGCTTTTCAGGGAAAAGCCTTGGCGATTGCGGCGTCAGTCTTTCACGAAGAGCTTGCGCGGCGCGGTGCAGAGCGGTTCGGCCGGCCCGTCCGGCCTGATGAGGATCGTCTCGGTCGTCTCCAGTCCCCAGGACTCCATCCAGAGCGCGGGCATGAAGTGGAACGCCATTCCCGGCTTGAGCACGGTTTCGTCCTCGCTGCGGATCGATGCGGTGCGTTCGCCCCAGTCGGGCGGGTAGCTGACGCCGATGGAATAGCCCATCCGGCCCGACCGTTCGATCCCGTAGCGCCCCAGCACCTCCATGAAGGCGTTGGCGATGTCGCAGGTGCGGTTGCCGGCGCGCGCGGCCTCCAATCCGGCCTCGATCCCCTCGATCTGCGCCGCCTCCGCGCGCTTCATGTCGTCGGGCGGTGTTCCGAGGAACACCGTCCGGCAGAGCGGCGCGTGATAGCGGCGAAAGACGCCCGAGAGTTCGAAGAACGTCGCCTCGCCGGTCTGCATCAGCCTGCCGTTCCAGGTGAGGTGCGCGGCGGTCGCGTCCTCGCCCGAAGGCGTCAGCGGCAGGATCGCGGGGTAGTCGCCCCAATCCTCGTCCACCCCCGTGATGCCCGCGTGCAGGATATCGGCCACCAGATCGTTCTTGCGCACACCGGGTTCGGCGCGGTCGATGGCCGTCTGGACTACCTTGTCGGAGATCCGCGCGGCGCGACGCAGAAAGGCGATTTCCTCGTCCGATTTCACCAATCGCTGCCAGTTGACCAGCGCGGTCGCGTCGACGATGTCCGCGTCGGGCAGTTCGTCGATGAGCACCGCGTGCGCCTTGGCGGAGTAATAGTAATTCTCCATCTCGACGCCGATCCGTGCGGCCCCCAGCCCCATGTCGCGGATATGCGCCGCCAGGTCCTGCATCGGGTGATGTTCGGTGCTTTGCACGTAGTGGTCGCCGTAACCGAGGATCTGCGCGTCTTCCATCCAGCAGGTGCGCCGCCCGCCCAGCATGTCCATGTAGCGCCCCCACCAGAGAGGCGGGCCGTCAAGAGACAAGAGCACCCCCTGGTGGACGTAGAAGGACCAGCCGTCATAGGCGGTCAGCCAGTGCTGGTTGCTCGGATCGGTGATGAACATCAACTCGATCCCGCGCGCCTCCATCGCGGCGCGGGTGCGTTTGATCCGGCGGTCGAACTCGGATTGCGAAAAGGGCAGGTCTTTCATGGCGTGGCGGTCCCGGCGTTTCTTGGTTACGCCATCCTTGCCCCGCCGCGCGCCGCTTGCCTAGTGCGTTTGCGACCGCGCGCGGGCTGTTGACGGCGCGTGCGCGCTGCCCGACAGTGCGCGGATGCTGCTCGACGCCCGCGATATCGCCATCCTTGCCGCGCTCGCCCGGGACGGGCGGATGACCAATGCCGCGCTGGCCGATGCGGTCGGGCTGAGCGCCAGCCCGTGCTGGGAACGGGTGCGCCGTTTGCGCGACGCGGGCGTGATCGAAGGGGTGCATGCGCGCATCGCGCTGCGCAAGCTGGGGGCGCATGTCGAGGTCTTCGTCACCGTCGAGCTTGCCGATCACACCGCAGCCGCCTTTCGCGGCTTCGAGGCGGCGATGGCGCGCCACGACGAAGTGACGGGCTGTTGGGCGCTGGGCGGCGGGTTCGATTACCTGCTGCACGTCGTCACCCGCGACATCGACAGCTACCAGGCGCTGATCGACGCGATGCTCGAGGCGCGGATCGGGCTGGCGCGGTATTTCACCTATGTGGTGACCAAGACAGTGAAACACAGCGCCGCGCCGCCCTTCGCCGCGCTGCTCGGGGAACGGTGACAGAAGATTCTTCTGGAAGCGGCGCGGAATTAAGATACATACGCTGCATGTCCTGCGGCATGGTCCGCGCAAATCCATCCCTCTCATCACAGGAGCCACCGCAATGCTGCGCAACGATCAACTCGCCGAATGGGATCGCGAGAACTTCTTTCATCCCTCCACGCATCTCGCGCAATTCGCGCGGGGCGAGCAGCAGAGCCGCATCATCACCGGCGCGCAGGGCTGCCATATCGAGGACCGCAACGGCAAGAAGCATCTCGACGCGTTCGCCGGGCTTTACTGCGTGAACGTCGGCTATGGCCGCACCGAGATCGCCGAGGCGATCGCGAAACAGGCGCATGAACTGGCCTATTACCACGCCTATGTGGGCCACGGGACCGAGGCGAGCATCACGCTGTCCAAGATGATCCTCGACCGCTCTCCGGCCCATATGTCGAAGGTCTATTTCGGGCTGGGCGGTTCGGACGCGAACGAAACCAACGTCAAGCTGGTCTGGTATTACAACAACATCCTGGGCCGCCCGGAGAAGAAGAAGATCATCTCGCGCTGGCGCGGCTATCACGGCTCGGGGCTGGTGACCGGGTCGCTGACCGGGTTGGAGCTGTTTCACAAGAAGTTCGACCTGCCGCTGGCCCAGGTGTTGCACACGGACGCGCCCTATTATTTCCGCCGCGACGATCTGGACCAGAGCGAGGAGCAGTTCGTCGCGCAATGCGTGGCCAGCCTCGAGGAGCTGATCGCGCGCGAGGGCGCGGACACCATCGCCGCCTTCATCGGCGAGCCGGTGCTCGGCACCGGGGGAATCGTGCCGCCGCCCGCCGGCTACTGGACCGAGATCCAGAAGGTGCTGGACAAGCACGACATCCTCTTGATCGCGGACGAGGTGGTGACGGGTTTCGGCCGGCTGGGCAGCATGATGGGCTCGGACTACTACGGCATGAAGCCGGACATCATGACCATCGCCAAGGGGTTGACCTCGGCCTACGCGCCGCTGTCCGGCAGCATCGTGTCGGAGCGCATGTGGAAGGTGCTCGAGGACGGCACGGACGAGAACGGAGTGATCGGGCACGGCTGGACCTACTCCGCGCATCCCATCGGCGCGGCGGCGGGGGTGGCCAATCTCAAGTTGCTGGACGAACTGAACCTGATCGAGAACAACCGCGAGACCGGCGCCTATCTCAACAAGGCGATGCGGGACGCGTTGGGTGACCACCCGCATGTCGGGGACATCCGGGGCGAAGGCATGCTCTGCGCCGTCGAATTCGTGCGCGACCGCGACGGGCGGATCCTGTTCGACGCTTCGGAAAAGATCGGCGCGCAGGTAGCCGGGGCGCTGGCGGATTCGGGCGTGATCGGGCGGGCGATGCCGCAGGGCGACATTCTCGGGTTCGCGCCGCCTTTCTGCCTCACCCGCGAAGAGGCCGACGAGGTGGTCGCGAAAACGGCCGACGCAGTCGGCAAGATCCTCGGCTGACCGGAGGGTCTCATACGAAACCGATGCGGGCGAGTCGCGCCTGAATGTCGCAAATATTGCGAAAAATGTCGCTGGACGCTTGCATCGGTTTCATTAAGCGGTTCTTATAACCCCCTCACGCAGAATAACTGCGAGCAAAAAAAGACAGGGAGCCACCTTTGGCTGAAAAACAGACGGATGACGCGTTCGTCGAATTTGAACGTGTGCAAAAAAGCTATGACGGGGAAACATTGGTCGTCAAAGACCTGAACCTGTCTGTTCCCCGCGGCGAATTCCTGACGATGCTCGGCCCCTCGGGATCCGGCAAGACGACCTGCCTGATGATGCTCGCCGGGTTCGAGACGGCCACGCATGGCGATATCCGCCTGGGCGGGACGTCGATCAACAACATCCCCCCCCACAAGCGCGGCATTGGCATGGTGTTCCAGAACTATGCGCTGTTTCCGCACATGACGATCGCGGAAAACCTGAGCTTCCCGCTCGAGGTGCGCAAGATCGGCAAGGCGGACCGCGAGAAGAAGGTCAAGCGCGCGCTCGAGATGGTCGAGATGGGCGATTTCGGCGGCCGCCGTCCCGCGCAGCTGTCCGGCGGGCAGCAGCAGCGGGTCGCGCTGGCGCGTGCGCTGGTGTTCGAGCCCGAGCTTGTGCTGATGGACGAACCGCTCGGCGCGCTGGACAAGCAACTGCGCGAGAAGATGCAGTTCGAGATCACCGATCTTGCGCATAACCTCGGGATCACCACGGTCTATGTCACGCATGACCAGACCGAGGCGCTCACCATGTCCGATCGCGTGGCGGTGTTCGACGATGGCCGCATTCAGCAGATCGCGCCGCCCGACGCGCTTTATGAAGAGCCCGAAAACAGTTTCGTAGCCCAGTTCATCGGCGAGAACAACACGATGCTGGGCACGATCAAGGAGATCAAGGACAGCGTCGCGCTGGTCGAGCTGGACGGCGGCGCCGTCATCGACGCCAAGCCGATCAACGTCAGCGACGTCGGGGCGCGCACCCGCGTGTCGATCCGCCCCGAGCGGGTGGAGGTAGACAAGAACCGTCTGCAACCGGGCGCGCATACGATCAAGGCCGAGGTGCTCGAGTTCATCTACATGGGCGACATCTTTCGCACGCGGCTGCGGGTGGGCGATAACGACGATTTCATCGTCAAGACCCGGAATGCGCCCGACCAGCGACGCATGCAGCCGGGCGAGCAGATCGAGATCGGCTGGCTGCCCGAAGACTGCCGCGCGCTTGACGCATGACGGAATACGAATGTCGCGGTCCTTCGGGACCCGATGAATGCGAGGGTCCGCGCGTCTTGCCCGTGGCTGGACCCACCGCCGCAATTAACGGGTATAACTAGGGAGAATGTAATGAAACTTACCAAGACATTGATGACCACGACGGCCCTCACGGTCGCCGCCGGCATGGCGCATGCCGAAATGGCGGATTCGCTGACGCTGGTGTCCTGGGGCGGCGCCTACCAGGCCAGCCAGACCAAGGCCTATGCCGACCCCTACAAGGAGATGCACCCCGAGGTCGAGATCGTCTGGGACGAGAGCTCGAACGAGGCGGTGGCCAAGCTGCGCGCCATGAACGAGGCGGGCAACATCACGTGGGACGTCGTCGACGTGGTCGCATCCGACGCGATCCGCCTCTGCGACGAAGGTCTCGCGATGGAGATCGACCCCGACGAGATGCTCGCCGAGGGCGATGACGGTTCTTCCGCCGAGGACGACTTCGGCGACTTGCTGGTCAGTGACTGCTTCATCCCGCAGATCGTCTACTCGACGACCTTTGGCTATCGCACCGACATGGTCCCCGAGGGCGCAGGCGCGCCGGACGATATCTGCGACGTGTTCGATACCGAGACCTACCCGGGCAAGCGCAGCCTCGAAAAGCGCCCGATCAACAACATGGAATGGGCGCTTCTCTGCGATGGCGTCGCCAAGGACGAGGTCTATGACGTCCTCGGCACCGAAGAGGGCCAGGAGCGGGCGCTCGCCAAGCTCGACACGATCAAGGACGATGTGATCTGGTGGTCGGCAGGCGCGGACACGCCGCAGCTTCTGGCCGATGGCGAGGTCTTCATGGGCTCGACCTACAATGGACGTCTGTTCAGCGTGATCGAAGAGCAGAAACAGCCCGTCGCGATGATGTGGGACGCGCAGGTGTTCGACCTTGACGGCTGGATCATCCCGAGCGGTCTGCCCGAGGATCGCCTGGCGCGCGCGCTTGACTTCATCATGTTCGCGACGGACACCCAGCGTCTGGCGGATCAGGCGAAATACATCAGCTACGGTCCGGCGCGGCACTCTTCGGCCCCGTTGGTGGGCAAGCATGCCGATCTCGGCATCGAGATGGGACCGCACATGCCGACCGATCCGGCGAACGCCAAGAACACGTTCCTCTACAACTACGAGTTCTGGGCCGATTACCGCGATGACATCGACGCCAAGTTCCAGGCGTGGCTCGCCAAGTAAGACGGGCGGTGACCGCGCCCCGTGCGCGGTCACACAGATGGCAGGGGGCGGCCCGTCCAAGGCGGGCCGCGCCACCCGAAACGGGGAGGGAGCGACATGCCCAAGGGCTATCTCATCGGCCATATCACGGTGAACGATCCGGAGGCGTATCGCGAATACGTCGAAAAGGACACGCCGATCCTCGAGGGGCTGGGGGGCCGCTTTGTCGTGCGCGGCGGGCAGGCCGAGGTCGCCGAAGGAAGCACGAACGAGCGCCATGTCGTGATCGAATTCCCCAGCTATGAGGCGGCGCGCGCCGCCTATAACGACCCCGAATATCAGAAGGTGGCCGACATTAGGCGGCGCACCGCGACAAGCACAATCATCCTGGTCGAGGGCACCTGAACATGAGCGACGCTGCGACAGACCCCGACAAGATCGAGGGCCCGACACCGGATAACGCGCTCCGTGCCGCCGACCAGGCGGCCAGACCCGAAAAGGTGCTTGCCGCCGATGGCACCCCGCTCAAGCGCAGCCTGAACCGGGCGCTGCGGATGCAGAAGATGCGCGCCCTGCTGCTGATCGCGCCGCTGCTGCTGTTCGTGCTGCTGACCTTCATAGCGCCGATCGCGGACATGCTGTTCCGCTCGGTCGAGAACCAGATCGTATCGACCACGCTGCCGCGCACCACCGCAGCGCTTGGGAACTGGGACGCGAGCCAGGATCCGGTTCCCGACGAGACCGTGTTCGAGGCGCTCTATTACGATATGTTCCTTGCCGCCGAGGCCAAGGAGCACACCAAGCTCGGCACCCGGCTCAACTACGAGGAAACCGGCATTTCGTCGCTGTTCCGTTCATCGGGGCGCAAGCTTGATGATATCGGCGAGGACCGGATCGACGCGCTCGAGGATTTGAACGAGACCTGGGAGGACGCGGCGTTCTGGTTCGCGCTGATGAGCGGCCCGGAGGGCGGGGAGAAGGATGCCGCGCTGCTTGACGCGCAGCGCGAGCGGATGGCGGAGCTCAGCGGCCACAGCTATTCCGGCGATATCGGTTTCGCGCCCGCCGCCGCAATCTCCGCGCTGCTCCCGCGCGCCACGCGCGCCTACACCGCCTTCGCGATCTTTACCGCCATCGATGACGGCGATGTCGTCGCCGAGGAAGAGCCCTGGGAGGCGGTCAAGATCGCGCTCAGCGAAGACCTCCGGGACCCCGACTCGATCTCCGCGCTGGAAGATTACTCTGGCCCGGGCGCGGCGGAGTTGCGGGCGGCGCAGCCGGTGATGGCGGACATGCCGCCGCTCGATTTCCGGCAGGCTTTCCTCGACATCGACGAGGATTGGGGCGACACGGATAACTGGCAGACCATCCAGATCTACAGCCCCAGCTATACCAGCGGCTATTTCCTCAACGCCGTCGACATGGAAAAGACGCCCGACGGCCCGCAGTTCCGCGATGAGAAGGAACGCATCTACTGGCTTCTGCTCAAGCGCACGCTGTTCATGAGCCTGGTCATCACCGGAAGCTGTATCCTGCTGGGCTACCCGGTGGCCTGGATTCTCGCCAATCTGCCGATGCGCACGGCGAACCTGCTGATGATCCTCGTGCTCTTGCCGTTCTGGACATCGCTGCTGGTGCGGACCAGCGCCTGGAAGGTGATGCTGCAACAGCAGGGCGTGATAAACGACGTGTTGGTCTGGCTGGGCCTCGTGGACGATTCCGCCCGATTGATCATGATCAACAACCAGTTCGGCACCATCGTCGCGATGACGCATATCCTGCTGCCGTTCATGATCCTGCCGATGTATTCGGTGATGCAGACCATCCCGCCCTCCTACCTGCGCGCGGCGAAAAGCCTTGGCGCGACCAACTGGACGGCGTTCTGGCGGGTCTATTTCCCGCAATCGGTGCCGGGCATCGGGGCGGGGTCGATCCTCGTCTTCATCCTGTCGATCGGCTACTATATCACCCCCGAGATCGTCGGCGGCACCACCGGCACGTTCATCTCGAACCGGATCGCCTATCACATCTCGTCCTCGCTCAACTGGGGTCTCGCGGCGGCGCTGGGCACGATCCTGCTGGCGGTCGTGCTGATCCTCTACTGGGCCTATGACAAGATCGTGGGCATCGACAACGTGAAGCTGGGATAGGACTCATGGTTGCAAGCGATATCGTCATCACCGAAACGGGCAGGAAGCCGGCAGGGTTCTATGTGCCCGTGGTGGCCGCCGCCGGCGCGTTCTTCGGGGTCTTCGTCGGCGCCGCCAACGGATCGACCCTCATGGGGCTTCTGGGCGGGGCGGTCATCCTCGCGGTCCTGGCCTTCGTGCTGGTCGATGTCCTGGGAACCGGGCAGGAGAAGGCGGGGCGCTGGGGCTCGATCGCGTTATTCGCCGTCGCGGGTATGCTGCTGGGCGGCGTGCCGGGCCTCGTCGTCGGGGGGCTGGCGGGATGGTTCTTCGGCTGGTTCGCCTACTGGGTCGGGTTCAATCGCTACCGGGCGAAACTGGTGCCCTATCTCACCTCGGGGCAGGTGCTCTGGTATTACACGTTCCGCGTGATCTGCGGGGTGATCTTCTTCTTTCTGATCGCACCCATCGTGGTGGTCATGCCGCTGTCGTTCAACGCCGAGAATTTCTTTACCTTCACGCCGGAAATGCTGCGCTTCGATCCCGAAGGGTATTCGTTCAAGCATTACCGCGATTTCTTCAACAACCCGGACTGGCAGCAGGCGCTGTGGAACTCGGTGCGCATCGCGCCGGTGGCGACGATCTTGTCGGTGAGCTTCGGCACGCTCGCCGCAATCGGCCTCAGCCAACCGCACGTCCCGTTCCGCCGGGCGATCATGGCGATCCTGATCTCGCCGATGATCGTGCCGCTCATCATCTCGGCGGCGGGGATGTATTTCTTCTACTCGCGGCTGGGTCTGCAGGGCACCTACTGGGGCGTGGTCCTCGCCCACGCGGTGCTGGGGATTCCGTTTGTCATCATCACGGTCACCGCCACGCTGGTCGGTTTCGACCGCTCGCTGACGCGCGCGGCGGCGAACATGGGGGCGAACCCGGTCACGACCTTCTTCCGCGTGCAGATGCCGCTGATCCTGCCGGGCGTGATCTCGGGCGGGCTGTTCGCCTTCATCACCAGTTTCGATGAGGTGGTGGTCGTGCTCTTCGTCGGCTCCGCCGGGCAGAAGACGCTGCCGTGGCAGATGTTCACGGGCTTGCGCGAACAGATCAGCCCGACGATCCTCGCGGTGGCGACGATCCTCGTGGGCATCTCGATCGCGCTCCTGACCACGGTGGAACTGCTGCGCCGCCGCTCCGAGCGGCTCAGGGGGATGTCGCCGGGGTGATGGGGAAACGGGCGCGGCGCGAACGTCCGCGCCCGTATCGGCAAAGGTGCGCGCTCAGCTTCGCACCAGCTTCTCGTAACCTTCCGCGATCTCTCGGGTGAGCGCGCCGACCTCGAAATTGTAGTCGCCGATCTGGCCCACTGGCGTCACTTCCGCGGCGGTGCCGGTCAGCCAGCACTGTTCAAAGCCTTCCATCTCCTCGGGCATGATGTGGCGCTCGTGCACCTTGATCTGGCGATCCTTCAGCATGCCGATCACCGTCTGCCGCGTCAGCCCGTTCAGGAAACAGTCGGGCAGGGGGGTGTGCACCTCTCCGTCCTTGACGAAGAATATGTTGGCGCCGGTCGCCTCGGCCACGTAGCCGCGGTAATCCATGAAGAGCGCGTCCGAGCACCCCTTGGCCTCGGCCACGTGTTTCGAAGTGGTGCAGATCATGTAAAGTCCCGCCGCCTTGGCGTGCACCGGGATCGTCTCGGGGCTGGGGCGTTTCCACTTGCTGATGTCGAGCCGGGCGCCGCGCGTCTTGGCGTCGCCGTAATAGGCGCCCCATTCCCACGCGGCGATCACCAGGTGAACCGGGTTGCGCGCGGAGGCGACGCCCATGTCCTCGCCTGCGCCCCGCCACGCCACCGCGCGGACATAACCGTCCGTCAGGCCGTTCGCCGTCAGAACCTCCTGCTTGGCGGCCTCGATCTCGTCCACGGTCCAGGGGATCTGGAAATCGAGCTCGCCGGCGGAGAAATGCAGCCGCTCGGAATGTTCGCGGCTCTTGAAGATGCGGCCGTTATAGGCGCGTTCGCCCTCGAAGACGGAACTGGCGTAATGCAGCGCATGCGAGAGGATATGCACGTTCGCCGCGCGCCAGTCGATCAGCTTGCCATCCATCCAGATCTTGCCGTCGCGGTCGTCATAGCCTGCCATGTTCCATCTCCTTCGGGGCGCGATTTGCGGTTTGTTGCTGAATTTATGCCCGAAACGGACATTAAATTGCGTGGAAACTGGGATTCGCTACCAGTTAAGACTTGGAATGTCAATAAAGCTGACTTAAAATCAACTCCGAGACCAGAACGGAAAGCCAAGATGTCCGAAACCCAAGGCGGCGAAACGCTCCTGTTCCTGACTGACGAACAGCTTCGGCAGGGGATCGAGGCGATGTTCTTCGCCTATCGCGGCTTTACCGCCGATCCAGACCGCATCCTCGCGACGATGGCCTACGGGCGGGCGCATCACCGCGCCGTCCATTTCATCGCGCGCAGCCCCGGCACCACGGTCAACAACCTGCTGAGCATCCTCGGCGTGACCAAGCAATCGCTGAACCGCGTCCTGCGCACGCTGGTGGCGGACGGACTGGTCGAGAGCCGCATCGGAACTTCGGACAAGCGCGAGCGGCATCTCTACCTGACCGAAAGCGGCGCCGCGCTCGAGCGGGAGCTGAGCGATGCGCAGCGCGCGCGCATGCGCGCCGCCTTTCGCGCCGCCGGCCCCCAGGCGGTCGCGGGCTTCCGCCAGGTGCTCGAGGCGATGATGGACCCGGACATGCGCCGCCGCTACCACGCGCTGCGCGAGACGCGGCCATGAGCGAACCCGTCCCCCACCTCCTGATCGTCGACGATGACGAACGCATCCGCGGCCTGTTGCGCAAGTTCCTGCTGCGGCACGGGTTTCTGGTGTCGGTCGCGCGCGACGCGGGCCATGCGCGCCGCCTGCTGGCCGGGCTCCAGTTCGACCTCGTGGTGCTTGACGTGATGATGCCGGGCGAGGATGGCGTGAGCCTGACCCGCGCGATCCGCGCGGACCTCGCGACGCCGATCCTGCTGCTGACCGCGAAGGGCGAGACCGAGGACCGCATCAAGGGGCTGGAGGCGGGCGCCGACGATTACCTGCCCAAGCCGTTCGAGCCCAAGGAGCTGCTGCTGCGGATCAACGCCATCCTGCGCCGCATGCCCGAGGCCGACCCCGACAGCGCGCTGCCCAAGATGCTGCAACTGGGGCCGGTGCGCTATGACATGGAGCGCGCCGAACTGCTTCACGGGCAGGAGATCATCCGCTTGACCGCGACCGAGACGCAACTGATGCGGATCTTCACCGAGCATCTGGGCGAGCCGGTAAGCCGCGCGCGGCTGGTCGAGGAATTGGGCCGAGACCGGGGGCAGGCGCAGGAACGCGCCGTCGACGTGCAGATCACCCGGCTGCGGCGCAAGATCGAGGCGGACCCGAAACAGCCGCGCTATCTCCAGACGGTGCGCGGCGAGGGCTACATGCTCGCCCCGGACTGAAGCCGGTCCTTGCGGGCGAGCCCGGAACGCCGAAGGGGCGCGCGGCGTCCACGCTCTTGCGGGGAACGGTCCGGCGTAGTATCTGATCCTGCATGAGACGGATTATCGACATGGACGATCGCGCGCGCCTGCCGTGGCGGTTCTTCGGTGCGACCCGGGACGTCCGGGCGCGCGGCTGAGCCGCGCCGTTTCGTCCGACCTGAATTCCATCTGCATAACGGGAGTGGACCGATGTCCCCCAAGACGCTCTATGACAAGATTTGGGATGCGCATCTCGTGCATGAGGCCGAGGATGGCACGTCCCTGCTCTATATCGACCGGCACCTCGTCCATGAGGTGACCAGCCCGCAGGCCTTCGAGGGGCTGCGCATGGCCGGGCGCACGGTGCGCGCGCCTGACAAGACGATCGGCGTGCCCGATCACAACGTGCCCACCACGCTCGACCGGGCCAAGGGCATCGAGAACGAGGAAAGCCGCATCCAGGTTGAAGCGCTTGACAGGAACGCGGCCGAGTTCGGCATCCATTACTACCCCGTTTCGGACATCCGTCAGGGCATCGTGCATATCGTCGGCCCCGAACAGGGCTGGACGCTGCCGGGCATGACGGTCGTGTGCGGCGACAGCCACACCGCCACGCACGGCGCCTTCGGCGCGCTGGCGCACGGCATCGGCACCTCCGAGGTCGAGCATGTGCTGGCGACGCAGACGCTGATCCAGTCCAAGTCGAAAAACATGAAGGTCGAGATCACCGGCAAGCTGGCGCCGGGGGTGACGGCCAAGGACATCACGCTGTCGGTGATCGGCGAAACCGGAACGGCGGGCGGCACCGGCTACGTGATCGAGTATTGCGGCGAGGCGATCCGCGACCTTTCGATGGAAGGCCGGATGACCGTCTGCAACATGGCGATCGAGGGCGGCGCGCGCGCCGGCCTTATCGCGCCGGACGAGAAGACCTTTGACTACGTCAAGGGCCGCCCGCACGCGCCCAAGGGCGCGGCGTGGGAGGCCGCGCTCGCCTGGTGGGAGACGCTGAAATCCGACGCCGACGCGCATTGGGACAAGGTCGTCACCATCCGGGGCGAGGACATCGCGCCGGTCGTGACCTGGGGCACCTCGCCCGAGGACGTGCTGCCGATCACCGCGAAGGTGCCCGCCCCCGAGGATTTCGAGGGCGGCAAGGTCGGCGCGGCGAAACGGTCGCTCGAATACATGGGACTCACGCCCGGCACGCCCCTCAACGAGGTCGAGATCGACACGGTGTTCATCGGATCCTGCACCAACGGGCGGATCGAGGACCTGCGCGCCGCCGCTGCGATCCTCAAGGGACGCAAGATCAAGGAGGGGTTGCGCGCGATGATCGTGCCCGGCTCGGGCCTCGTGCGCGCCCAGGCCGAGGAAGAGGGGCTGGCTGACATATTCCAGGAGGCCGGGTTCGACTGGCGGCTCGCGGGCTGTTCCATGTGTCTCGCGATGAACCCCGATCAGCTCTCGCCCGGTGAGCGTTGCGCGGCCACGTCCAACCGCAACTTCGAGGGCCGGCAGGGCCGGGGCGGGCGCACCCACCTGATGAGCCCCGCGATGGCGGCCGCCGCCGCGGTGACCGGTCGGCTCACGGATGTGCGCGACCTGATGAAGGTGGACGCCTAGGCCGGGGCGCGCCCAGGCATTTCCCTCGAAAGGAGACTGACGTGAAGGACTGGTTGAAATGGCTGCTGCTTGGCCTGCTGTCGATAGTCTTCGGCCTGTTCGTGCTGGGCAACGCCGCGCTGGCGACGCTGGCCGTGACGACGATCGTGGGCTTCCTCATGCTGGTCAGCGGCGGGTTCCAGATCGTCGCGGGGCTAAGCGGCGGCGGCGCGATGAGCCGGGCGTTCTCGGTGATACTCGGCGTGCTGCTGGTGCTGCTCGGGGGGTCGTTCCTCTACAACCCGCTCGAGGGGATGATCTCACTCACGCTGCTGGTGCTGGTCCTTTTCGCCGCGAGCGGGGTCGTGCGCCTGGTTGTCGCCCGCCGGATGCGCGACACGCGGCTGTTCTGGCCGATGCTGATCTCGGGCGCGCTGTCGATCCTGCTGGCGGCTTATATCGGCGCCAACTTCGCGGCGGCTTCGGTCACGCTGCTGGGGATCATGATGGGCATCGAGATGCTGTTCAACGGCGCCGGGCTGGTGGCCCTGGCGTTCTTCGTGCGCACCGGCCGGGGCGGCTGAGCGCGAGTTGCGGATAACGGGGCGGGCTGCCCCGATGGAGAAAACAATGGAAAAATTCGAGAAACTCAGCGGCGTCGCCGCGCCCCTGCCGCTCATCAACGTCGATACCGACATGATCATCCCCAAGCAGTTCCTCAAGACGATCAAGCGTTCGGGGCTTGGCGTGAACCTGTTCGACGAGATGCGCTATGACGACGACGGGAACGAGATTCCCGATTTCGTGCTGAACAAGCCGGCTTATCGCAACGCCGAGATCCTCGTCGCCGGTGAGAATTTCGGCTGCGGCTCCTCGCGCGAACATGCGCCCTGGGCGATCAAGGATTTCGGCATCCGCTGCGTGATCGCGCCGAGCTATGCCGACATCTTCTACAACAACTGTTTCAAGAACGGCATCCTTCCCATCGCGCTGCCGCAGGAGCAGGTCGATATCCTGATGGCCGAGGCCGAGAAGGGCGCGAACGCGCGTATCGAGATCGACCTCGAGGCGCAGACCGTGACCACGTCCGAGGGCGAGGTGATCCGTTTCGATATCGACCCGTTCAAGAAGCACTGCCTGCTGGAAGGGCTGGACGACATCGCGCTGACCTTCGAAAAGGTCGCCGCGATCGACAAGTTCGAAGCGGCGGCCAGCGCCGCGCGGCCCTGGGTCTGATCCTGCGTCGCGAGTTCCCCGGAACGGGGGCTTGCGGCTCTTGTGATGGTTTAAATGTGATTACCAACATGTTGTGTTCGCCCATTTTCCTGCATCGGACGCACACGCGCATTGATGTATTCGCGCATCAGTTGCGCAGGCAAAACCGCTTTGACACGCCCGCCACACCATCAACTCCTTGAGCCTTGAAACCAATCAAGGCAAGAATGAGACCGAATTGAGGCAAACCGCGGCAAACGCGGGATCAAGTTGGGACAAGGTCGCGGCATCGTATCGCGACAGGCCAAGTTGAAGGGATCGGGCAGTGATTACACAGTTCTCGGGCGCGATTCTGCGCGCTTTCATGGCGGCCATGCTGCTGGCGTTTCCGTCGCTGGTGCTGCCATCGGTTGCGTCCGACACTTCCCAGATGGTCGTGATCTTCGCCCTTCTCGCCGCGCTTCTCGTGTTCTTCGAATACCAGGGCCGCTGCCCGAGCATCATCGAATTCCGCTTCGCGCCGCCCTACAACCGGCTCAAGTTCGGCTTTGTGGCGGTCACGATCGTGATGATGTCGGTCGTCACCCGCCACCTCGACGATCCGGGAAACTGGAGCATGCTGCTCATGCGGGTGGGGCAGAGCATCGGGCAGACGCTCGATTTCCCGTATTCGCCGGTTCGGCTGGTGCTCTATCTCCTGCCCGCGCAGGCCGACCCGCAGACGACCGAGCTGCTGCGGATCTATGCCGGTGTGTGCTATGGCATGTCGCTGCTCATGATCGTGTGTTTCGCGGCGCTGGTGCGCCTCTGGGGCTGGCCGGTGCGGCGCGGGGCGTTCAACGTCTGGCTCAACCTGCCGCTGTTCGACCCGACCGGCGGGGGCGACGTGGTGGAAAAGCTGAACCGCGAGGCCAGCGTTAACATTTCGTTAGGCTTCCTCATGCCATTCCTGTTGCCGGCGGTCGTGCTGTTCGCGTCGAAGGTGTTCGACCAGTTCGGCATGATCGGGCCGCAGACGTTGATTTGGGTGACCTGCGCATGGGCCTTCGTTCCCGCAAGCATGATCATGCGCGGCATCGCGGTGAACCGGATCGCCGAGCTGATCACGGCGAAGCGGCGCCGCGCCTATGCGCGCGCCGCCGACGCGGACGCCAGGGACGGATTGCAGACCGTCTGATCGCGACCGTTTTCGCGGCGCTGCTGCTGGCGGGCCTGGCGCGCGCGGACAGCCTGCGGATCGCCACGTTCAATGCCGACCTGGAACGCGACGGGCCGGGACTCCTGCTGCGCGACATCCTGCGCGGCAAGGATGAACAGGTCGCGGCGCTCGCCAAGGTGGTGGGCGCCGTCGCCCCGGACATCCTTCTGCTACAAGGCGTCGATTACGACATGGAGTCGCGTACGCTCGACGCGCTGGCCGGGGTGCTGGCGGCGGCGGGGCGGGCCTATCCCCATCGCTTTGCGCGCCGGCCCAATACCGGCTGGCAGACCGGGCACGACATGGACGGGGACGGCCGGCTGGGCGAGCCCGAGGATGCGCAGGGTTTCGGGCGCTTCGCCGGGCAGGGCGGAATGGCGATCCTGTCGCGCGTTCCGCTCGACCCGGGCGCGGCGCGGGATTTCAGCGATCTGCTCTGGCGCGACCTGCCCGGCGCGACCCTGCCCCAAAAGGATGACGCGCCGTTCCCGTCCGAGGGCGCGCAGGCGGCGCTGCGCCTGGCGAACGTCGCGCAATGGGTGGTGCCGGTGGCGCATCCGGCGGGGCGGTTCGACCTGCTCGCCTTTCACGCGACTGCGCCGGTCTTCGACGGACCCGAGGACCGCAACGGGCTGCGCAACCGCGACCAGCTGCGGTTCTGGCGGCTCTACCTCGACGGGGCGTTCGGCCCGCCGCCCGAGGGGCGGTTCGTGCTGCTGGGCAGCGCCAACCAGGACCCGCAGGATGGCGAGGGGCTGAAGGACGGCATCCGCGCGCTGCTGGCCGATCCGCGCGTGAGCGATCCGCGTCCGATTCGTGCGGGGGCCGCGCCCGTGCAGCCCGATCACCGGACCGATGCCCGGCTCGATACCGTGGACTGGCCCGCGCCGGGGCCGGGCGCGCTTCGGGTCAGTTACGTGCTGCCCTCGCGGGGCTGGCGCGTCGTCGCGTCGGGCGTCCACTGGCCGCCTCGGGATACGCCGGAAGGCGCGATTGCCGCCGCCGCCAGCCGGCACCGCATGGTCTGGGTCGATCTCGAGATGGGGGAATGACGGCGGGGCTCAGACCCACTTGGCCATCGGCGGCAGCGACATCAGCACCGCGTTCGCGTCATGCCCGGTCGCGAGGCCGAACTTCGTCCCGCGGTCGTAGACGAGGTTATATTCCGCATAGAGCCCGCGATGGATCAACTGTGCGTCCTTGTCGGCGTCGGACCAGGCTTGCACGCGCCGTTTCTCGACCAGTGGTCGAAACGCGGGCAGGAAGGCGCGCCCGATATCCTGTGTCAGCGCGAAATCCGCCGCCCAATCGCCGCTGTTGCGATCATCCATGAAGATGCCCCCCACCCCGCGCGCCCGCCCGCGGTGGGGGATGTAGAAATATTCGTCCGCCCAGGTCTTGAGCGCGGGGTAGATGTCCGTCCCGTGCGGGTCGAGATACTGTTGCTGGACGGCGTGGAAATGCGCCGTGTCCCCGGCGTACTCGATGCAGGGGTTGAGGTCGGAACCACCCCCGAACCACCAGGCGTGCGGCGTCCAGAACATGCGCGTGTTCATGTGAACGGCGGGGCAATGCGGGTTCTGCATGTGCGCGACAAGGCTGATGCCGCTGGCCCAGAAGCGCGGGTCGCTCTCCATCCCCGGCACGCCGCGCGCGGCCATCGCGCGCTGCGCGGACTCGCCCAACTCGCCGTGAACCTCGGAGACGTTGACGCCGACCTTCTCGAAGACGCGCCCGCCGCGCATCACGCTCATCAGCCCGCCGCCCGCGTCGCTGCCGTCCTCGGAGGCGCGGCGCGTCTCGGTCACCTCGAAACGCCCCGGCGCGGCGTCCGACAGGGGGCCCTCGGAATGGCTGTCCTCCAGCCCCTCGAAGGCGCTAACGATCTCGTCACGCAGCGCGCGGAACCAGTTGGCTGCGCGCTGCTTTTCCTCGGTGAAATCCACGGGGTTTCCCTTTCGATGCGAAGACACCCGGCCGGGCGGATGAGCGGGCGCTAATGCGCGGGCGCCGCGACCGGGTCGAACAACGAGCGTCCGCCGTCCACGGTCAGGATTTGACCGGTCATGAAGGCCGCGCTATCGCTGGCGAGGTATTGCGCCGCCTCGGCCAACTCCCACGGAGAGGCGACGCGGCCCAGCGGCGTGTGCGCCTCGATATCGGCGCGGAACTCGCTGTTTTCCTTGAGCGTCTTCTTGAGCGACGCGCTCATCACCGACCCGAAGGCGAGCGCGTTCACGCGGATGCGGTGCGGCGCCAGCGTCACGGCGAAGGAGCGTGTCAGCTGGTCCACCGCCGCGGTCGAGACCGAGTAGGCCAGCAGGTCGGGATGCGTGCGCTGCCCGGCGATGGACGACAGGTTGACGATCGATCCAGCGCTGCCCTCTTCCTGGCCCTCGGCCTGCTTGATCATCCGCCGCGCCACCAGCTTGCTGAGGCGCAGCGACGTCATCAGGTTCTGCTCGATCAGGGTCGCGACCCCGTCGTCGTCGGGGTTGAGCGGGTCAGAGACAAGCACCTGGCGCGAAGCGTTGACCAGGATGTCGATCCGGTCGAAGGCGTCGATCGTGGCCGACAGCAGGTTTGCGAGCGTCAGCTTTTCCCGCAAATCCCCCGCGAAATAGCGCACGGCATCGTCGTCGCTGCGTTCGCCCAGTTCGGCGACCAGCCGTTCCTCGTCCATGTCGGCGAACATGACGTTCGCGCCCTTGTCGGCAAAATGCCGCCCGATGGCGAGGCCGATTCCGTTGGCGCCGCCGGTGACGATGGCCGTCTTGCCGGAAATGGAGAATGACATCGGACAGATCCTCTGGCTGATTCCGCGTGGAGCAGGCTAATGCGTTTCAACGCCGTTGGCGAGCGGGCCGGCGGGCGTTGAGAACCTTGAACCGCGTGTCGCCCGCGACCTCGACCACCTCGCCGAACAGCCCGGCCAGCGTGCGCTCGTATGGAAGGTGCCGGTTGGCCACCATCCAGAGCTGCCCGGCGGGTTTCAGCATTCCGGCGGCGGCCTTGATGAAGGCGCGCCCGAGATCGGGATCGGCGCTGCGCCCGGTGTGAAAGGGCGGGTTCATGATGACGGCGTCGGCGGCGGCGTCCGGTTCCCACTCGCGCGCGTCGGCCCAGTGGAAATGCGCGCGGTCGTCGCGCACGTTGATCCGCGCGCATTCGAGCGCGGCGTGGCTCGCCTCGACCAGGTCGATCCGCGCGATCCGGTCGCGTTCGAGCGCGCGCGCCGAGAGATACCCCCAGCCGGCCCCGAGATCGATGACATGCCCGCCCATTTCCGATGGCAAATGTTCGACCAGGTAGCGCGAGGCGAGGTCGATCCCGTCGGCGGAAAAGACGCCCGGCGCGGTGGTGAACCGCCCTTCGATCCGCACGGGCGCGTCGGGCAGCCACCCCCCAAGGTCGGCGCCGCCCGCGAACCAGAACAGCTTGCCATGCGCCTTGCTGATCGGGCCGTTGACCGCAACGTGCCGGCGCAACTCCTTCAGGGCCGATTCGATGCCGTCCGTCTTGGCCCCGTCGACGATCACCGGCCCGT
This sequence comes from Roseovarius spongiae, assembly GCF_003651245.1. Taxonomy (GTDB): domain Bacteria; phylum Pseudomonadota; class Alphaproteobacteria; order Rhodobacterales; family Rhodobacteraceae; genus Roseovarius; species Roseovarius spongiae. The sequence goes on along the minus strand of NZ_RAPE01000005.1, from coordinate 83,370 downwards.
CCGTCAGCGCGGCGGCCTCGGCGATCAACGCGCGCGCTTCGGCTCGCGCGCGGGGGAGGAAGACCATCGCCGCGGCGTAATCGCCCTCGGGGGCGGTCGCGCAGTCGTAACCCAATGCGATGAAATGCGCGTAGTCCGGGGCGAATCCGGTGATGACATGGCAGCGCGCGCGCGGCAGCGGGTCGAGCCCGGCGCCGGCGCGCGGCGCGAGCACGGCGATTCGGCCCGTTTCGGGCAGGTCCAACCCGCCCGAAAGCGCCAGGGACAGCCGGGGATGCGTCACGCCGGACCTATTCCCGTTCCATCGTGCATTGCAGCGGATGCTGGTGCCGACGGGCGAAATCCATCACCTGCGCCACCTTGGTCTCGGCGATCTCGTGGCTGAAGACGCCGACGACCGCCACGCCCTTCTTGTGCACGGTGAGCATGATGTCGAAGGCCTGTGAATGGGTCATCCCGAAGAACCGTTCGAGCACGGCGACCACGAATTCCATCGGCGTGTAATCGTCATTGAGCAACAGCACCTTGTAAAGCGGCGGCCGCTTGGTTTTCGGGCGCGTCGCGACGACGACGGACGTGTCGTCGTCATCCGATGGTCTGGACTGGATATGCGGGTGTCGGTGCATGAAGTCTCGGGGTCGATGGTTTGACGACTCTATATAACCTCGGGGGACGGGGTGAAAAGGGGGGCGGCGTCCTGCCGCGCGTCACCCCGTCGCCCAGTCCTCGGACTGCATCTCGCGCAGGCGACTGGCGGTGCGGTCGAATTCGAAACTGCCCTCGCCCTCGACATAGAGATACTCGGGCGGCGCCGCGGCCGAGCAGATCAGTTGCACGCGCGCCTCGTAGAGCGCGTCGATCAGGGTCACGAAGCGTTTGGCCTCGTTGAAGTTGGACCGCCCGAGCTGCGGGATGTCGTCGAGCACCAGCACCCGCGCGGCGTCGGCGAGCGCGAGGTAGTCGGCAGGGCCGAGCGGCCTGCCGCAGAGATCGTAGAACGAGGCGCGCGCCACCCCGTTGTGAAAGGCCGGGATCTCGACCGCGCGTTTTTGCACGATGAGCGTGTGCGGCGCGGCCTCGCCGCCGGTCAGGTCCTGCCAGATCGCGTTGATCGCCGCGCGGCTCTCGGCGTTGACGGGGGTGAAATAGGTCTGGCTGCCCGCGATCAGGTCCTGCCGGTAATCGGTAGGCGAGGCCAGCTCATGCACGACCATGCGGTCGCGGATGAGATCGATGAAGGGCAGGAAGAGTTGCCGGTTCAGGCCGTCCTTGTAGAGGTCTTCCGGCACGCGGTTCGACGTGCACACCACCACGACACCTGCCGCGAAGAGCGCCTCGAAGAGACGGCCCACGATCATCGCGTCGGTGATGTCGGTGATCTGCATCTCGTCGAAGGCGAGCAGGCGCACCTCCTGCGTGACCTTTTCGGCCACCGGGGCCAGCGCGTCCTCTCGTCCGGCCTGGCGCGCGGCGTGCATGCCGGCGTGGATTTCCTGCATGAAGGCGTGGAAATGCACCCGGCGGCGGGGCGCGTCGATGGAGTCGACGAAAAGGTCCATCAGCATGGACTTGCCACGCCCGACGCCGCCCCAGAGGTAAAGCCCCTTGGGCGGCTCGGGCGGCTTGCGAAACCATCCCTTGCGCGCGGGGGCGGCGAGCGCGGCGCGGATGCGCTCGAATTCGGGCATCACGGCCTCCTGCGCCGGATCGCGGGTCAGCCTGCCCTCGTCGACGAGGCGGTCATAGAGTTGCGGCATCGTTTCCATGCGCCCCCGCATATCCTGCACCGCGCCGATGGGAAAGCGGCAAGGCGCAAGCGCCTTGGGCGCCGCGCGAGACCGGCGTGAAAATTCGCGGAGAGATCGCAAAAGGTGTTTCCATCGCGCTCCGGGTTGTAGGAATGTGCCCGCATGTCACTGGAAATCCTCCCGGCGCTGGTCGCCTTCTGTTTCGTGGGCGTCATCACGCCCGGCCCCAACAACCTGATGCTGCTGGCGTCGGGGGCGAATTTCGGGTTCCGCCGCACCGTACCGCACATGCTGGGCGTGGGGCTCGGGATGCCGGTGCTGGTGATCCTGGTGGGCCTTGGCGTGATGCGCATTTTCGATCTGTGGCCCGTCGTGCAGGACATCCTCACGGTGGTGAGCGTGCTTTACCTCTTTTGGCTCGCCTGGAAGATCGCCAACGCCGCCCCGCCGCCCGAGGCGGGCGCGCAGGCGCAGGCGGGCACGCCGCTGACCTTCCTTCAGGCTGTCGCGTTCCAGTGGGTCAACCCCAAGGCGTGGTTCATGGCGCTTTCGGCGATCACGCTCTACGCGGGCGGGCGGGACTTTGCCGGGCTGCTCTGGATCGCGGCCGCCTATTGCGCGGTGGCGACGATCAGCACCACGAGCTGGACCGCGCTGGGCCAGCAGATACGCCGGTGGCTGGCCACCCGCGCCCGGCTGCGGGCGTTCAACTGGACGATGGCCGCGCTGTTGGTGGCGTCGCTGATCCCGGTGCTGTGGTCCTCTCCCGGGCCGGTATGACGCTTACGCTCTTGCACACTGCCGAAACGCACCGCGCCACGTTCAACGCGCTGCGTGACAGGATCGCGCCGGGGGCGAAGATGTCGCATCTGGTTCGCCCCGACTGGCTGGCCCGCGCGCGAAACGGCGTCGACGTCGCGCTGGAGGACGAGATCGCGCGCGCTGTCGCGGATGCGCCCGGGCGGGTCTTGTGCAGTTGCACCACCCTCGGCCCGGCGGCGGCGAAGACCGGCGCGCTGCGCGTCGACGCGCCGATGATGCAGGCGGCGGCGCAGGGCGGCGGAACCATACTCATGGCCTATTGCCTGCACGCGACACGAGAGCCCAGCCTGGCGCTGCTAGGATCCGCGATATCCTCGGCCGGGAGCGGCGCAGTCGCACGCCCCCTGATGATCGAAGGAGCATGGCCGCTGTTCGAGGCGGGAAACACCAGCGGGTTCCATATCCGCATAGCCGAAGCGGTCGCGCAGGAGGCCGCGAACATTCGTGATCTCGGCAGCATCGTGCTGGCGCAGGCGTCGATGTCCGATGCGGCGAAGTTTCTGGACGGGATCGGCGTGCCGGTGCTGACTTCGCCGGAACTTGCATTGCGCGCGGCGCTCGGTGGCTGAGCGATTGCATTTGCTCTGCGCGATAGGCATATATCGCGGACGTTTGCCACGGAGTTCGCGATGACCAACTACCTCGACTTCGAAAAGCCGCTCGCCGAGATCGAGGGCAAGGCCGAAGAGTTGCGCGCGATGGCCCGCGCGGGCGAGGGCGTGGATGTCGAGGACGAGGCCGGCGCGCTCGACAAGAAGGCCGCCAACATGCTGCGCGATCTCTACAAGGATCTCACGCCGTGGCGCAAATGCCAGGTCGCGCGCCACCCCGAGCGGCCCCATTGCAAGGATTACATCAAGGGGCTGTTCACCGAATACACGCCGCTGGCGGGGGACCGGAACTTTGCCGACGATCACGCGGTGATGGGCGGGCTGGCGCGCATCGACGACCGCCCCGTCATGGTGATCGGCCACGAGAAGGGCAACGACACCAAGTCCCGGATCGAGCGCAATTTCGGCATGGCCCGCCCCGAAGGCTACCGCAAGGCGATCCGCCTGATGGAGATGGCCGGCAAGTTCGGCCTGCCGGTGATCACGCTGGTGGACACCCCCGGCGCCTATCCCGGCAAGGGCGCCGAGGAGCGCGGCCAGTCCGAGGCGATCGCGCGTTCGACCGAGGCCTGCCTGTCGATCGGCGTGCCGCTGGTTTCGGTCATCATCGGCGAGGGCGGATCGGGCGGGGCGGTGGCCTTCGCCACCGCGAACCGGGTCGCGATGCTGGAACATTCGGTCTATTCCGTCATCTCTCCCGAAGGCTGCGCGTCGATCCTGTGGAAAGATTCCGAGAAGATGCGCGAGGCCGCCGAGGCGCTGCGCCTGACCGCGCAGGACCTGCGCAAGCTCGGCGTCGCCGACCGCATCATCGAAGAGCCGCTGGGCGGCGCGCACCGCGACCCGGACGTGACGATCGATTCTGTCGGGAAAGCGATCCTGACGATGCTCGACGATCTGACCGGCAAGGACGGCAAGACGCTGATCCAGGAGCGACGGCAGAAATATCTCGACCTCGGCACGACCGGACTCGCGGCCTGAACGGCGCCGGAGCGCGGCGTATCAGCCCGTCAGCATCCGCAAGCCCTGCGTCACATCCGAACGCACGGCGAGCCGCAGCCCCGGTTCGTCCCCCGCTTTCAGTGCGGCGATGATCAGGCGATGGAAATGCGGCGGATCCTGCCGGCGCAGGCGGCCGTAGAGCGCGCGCATCGTCGGCCCCAGCTGCAGCCATACGGTTTCGGCCATCGCCAGTATCGCCGGCGCCTGCGCGCGCAGGTAGAGCGTGCGGTGAAATTCGAGGTTGCGCCGGATATACCCCACGGCGTCCTGCCGCGCGATTTCATCGGCGATGCCGGCGTTGATGGCGGTCAGCCGGTCGATCAGCGCGATATGCGCGCGGGGCAGCGCGCGGCTCGCCAGTTCGACCTCGAGCAGCGCGCGCAGGGCGGCCAGTTCCTCGATCCGGTCGTCACTGAGCTCGGGCGTGGAGACCCGGCCGGAACTGCTGAGCGTGAGCGCCCCTTCGGCCACCAGGCGGCGCAGCGCCTCGCGCGCGGGCGTCATGGAGACGCCGAATTCGCGCCCGATCCCGCGCAGGGTCAGCGCCTGTCCCGGCGCGATCTCGCCATGCATGACGCGGGTGCGCAGCCCGCGATAGACGCGGTCATGGGCGGCGGGACTGGGGTCGGGGCGCGGGTTCAGCAGCATGACGGGTGTGTGATCACAAATCGCGCGGCGGTCAACTGAAACCGCCCGGCGTCAGTCAAAGCGATACCTGTGCAGTCCTGCGCCATTGACGCGCAGCCATTTCCTCGGCTCGGCATATCCGGGCATCAGGCGTTCCACCGCTCCCCAGAAGGCGGGCGAATGATCCATGTGCCGCAGATGCGCAACCTCGTGCGCGGCGACGTAGTCAAGCACTTCGGGCGGGGCGAGGATCAGCCGCCAGGAATACATCAGCCCGCCATCCGCCGTGCACGACCCCCAGCGCGAACGCGTGTCGCGCAGCGTAATCCGGTCATAGTCGCGCCCCAGCGCGTCGGCGTGGCGGTCCGACGCCTCCGCCAGCCGTTCGCGCGCCAGCGTCCTGAGCCACGCCCGCACCCGCGCGCCCGCCGCCTCCGCGTTGCCCGGCACCAGCAGGCGGCTGCCCTCCGCCAGCACGCGCCGCCCATTGCCCGGCGCCAGCGTCAGCATCCGGCCCTCGACCGGAAGCTGCGCGCCTAAGGATACGACAACCTCGGGCTCCTGCCGCTCGAGCTGCGATTCGAGCCAGCCCTGCTTGGAGCGCGCGAAATCGAGCGCCTCGCGCTCGGGCAAACCCCGCGGCAGCGTCAGCGTCACCCGCCCGTCCAGCGCCGAGACGCGCAGCGAAATCCGCCGCGCCCGTGCGGAGCGACGCAGGACAAGCGGGATCGGGGGGTTGCCGGGAAGGATATGCTGGCCCATATGACCTCCTGAAACGGAACCGCGCGCAAGGGACGCAAAGCCTTTGACACCTCCTGCCCGTTATGGCAGGGGACGCGGATCGCCCGCAAGGTATGTCAGACTCAGAGGGGATCACCCATGCCCAAGGAAGAATGGGGCGTCAAGCGCCTGTGCCCAACGACCGGCAAACGCTTTTACGACCTGAACCAGGACCCGATCGTCAGCCCCTACACCGGCGAGGTGGTGGAGCTGGAGAAAGGCAAGTCGCGCTCGATCAAGGCAGACGCCGAGGACGCCGAGACCAAGAAGATGAAGGAAAAGGACGCCGACAAGGTCATCGACGACGACGATGAAGACGTCAATGTCGACCTCGGCGACGACGTGCTCGAGGATGATGACGACGATGCGGATGTCTCGCTCGACGAACTGGCCGACGTTGCGTCGGAGGACGACGACAGCTGAGCGGGCGCGCGGCGGGATTTTTCGCTTGAACCCGCCGGCGCCTTTGCCTAACTAGCGGCGACCGGGCGACGCCGCCCGGACAAAAGGGGCCTTAGCTCAGCTGGGAGAGCGCTTGCATGGCATGCAAGAGGTCAGGGGTTCGATCCCCCTAGGCTCCACCATCCCACCTTTTGACGTTGAAGCTTTCGCAAACGCCTTGAAAGAAAGGCGGGTTCATCGGTTCGATAGCCCGGATCCGACGAGCGCCGCAGAGGTTCTGCAACGGACAGCCTGATTGCTGTCTCTCGAAAGCCGAACTGTTCTATATAGAGAGGTCTCCGGGGCTTTCCAAACCTAAGCGTCGTCCCGATAAACTTCTCTAGCCTGCATTTCAGTGACACGATTCGAGTAGATTTTTCGGCCATGAGCAACTTCGCGCGCTCGGACCTGGCGATCTTGCCTCGATAACGCATTCGAATCCGATCCGGTCAGACCGGGTCGTCCGGCATGGCGCTCCAAAACCCTGCTTCCGAAGATCTGATCTGGTTGCGACGAGGAAAAAACAAAACGGGTCGTGAAAGAGTGGCGGGCTGCGCAGCAGCGCCCGATGCGGCAAGCCACCAGCCCACTAAGCTACTAAAAAGATTGGAGGCGAGTACCGGAATCGAACCGGTGTACACGGATTTGCAATCCGCTGCGTAACCACTCCGCCAACTCGCCGCCGGGTGGTGGTCACGCTGGATTAGCGGATCGCCTTGGCCGGCGCAAGCGGGATCGGGCGCTCGGCGCGCGCTGGTGCGCTCCGCGCGAGATCCGCGGGCTCGTCGATGTCCCCGGGGCCGAGTACGAAAGCGTGTTATCCTCCGTAGACCGCGTCCCAGCGTTCGATCAGCTGTTGTTGCAGCCGCTTTGATCGCCTGTTCCACGCCGCCGCGCCGGGCGGGCGGTCCGACACCTCGCCATTCAGCGCCTCGCGTTGCGCCTCGTTGCCGGTCAGGATCGCGAAAGCCAGCCGCCGCCCGCCGGGGCCGGTCGCGTAGCCCGAAAGCGTGCTGACGAAGTAGAGCGTTCCGGTCTTGGCCAGCACCTCGATCGGGTGGTTTCGGTCGATGCGCCCGTTCGCGTCGCGCATCTTGAACGGTTTGAGCAGCGGAGCGAGCCCCCGCGCGCGGTCCACCCGCGCCATTGCCCGCGCCAGCGCCTCGGCGCTCAGCCGCGAGCCCGCGCCAAGGCCCGAGTGATCGACCAGCTTCGCGCCCCTCATGCCCAGTTCGCTCTGCGCCCAGGCCGACATCTCGCGCCCCGACGCCGCGAGAGAGCCGACCTTGCCGCGCCGCGCGACCGTTGCGGTCATGCCGACCAGTTCGGCGGTCAGGTTGTTGGAGTATTTCAGCATGCCGCGCAGGATGTCGTGCAGGGCGATGCTTTCGTGGGTGACCAGCGCCTTGCCTTCGGGCGGTGTGCTTTGCACCTTGGGCGGGTCGAGCCTGATCCCGTGCGCGCGCGCGAAGGTTGCGAACACCTCGCCGGCGTAGCTGGCCGGATGCCGCACCGGAAGCCAGCGGGAACCGCTCTTGCCCAATGCCGACCTGGCGACGGTCCATTCGTCGTGGTCGCCCGCGTTGCGATAGGTATAGACCGGCGCGGCGCGGTTCGCGATGCTCATCCGCGCCACCCGCACCTCGGGGCGATACTTGGCCGAGCGGGCGTCCATGTCGACGGTATAACCGTTGTCCTCGCGCACCCATTGGAAATGCACGCGGTTGAAGTTCAGGTTGATGCCGGACAGCGACGGGTTGTAACCGACATGGTCGGGCTGGCCCTCGTCGATGACGCGCACATAGGGCAGCGCGCCGCTGTAGACGCGAAAATCGCCGGTGACGCCGTGAACGCCGGCCTTCTTGAGGTCCGCGGCCATGTCCGCCAGCGCATCGGTATCGAGCACGGGATCGCCCCCCCCGGCGAGCACCAGGTCGCCGTCGATGGCGCCGTCCCTGACCGGGCCGGTGGCGATCAGCCGCGTGCGGAACCGGTAGTCCGGCCCCAGTGCGTCAAGCGCATAGAGCGTGGTCACCATCTTGGTGACGCTCGCCGGCGGAAATCCCACGGTGGCGTTGCGCGTCTCGAGCAGCGCGCCGGTCTTCTCGTCGATGACGGCATAGCCGACCCGGCCGCCGAGCCGGGCCGCATCGATCAGGTCCTGCGGATCGGGCGCGCTCGGGGGGCGCGCGGCGGCGTTGCGCAGGCCGGCGGGGCGCAATTGCGGGCGTAGCGAAACCGCGGGCGCGCCGGCCTCTGCGGCGACGGCGAATCCCGCAAGCGCGGTGGTCAGAAAGGCGCGGCGTGAGAATTCCCTGGACATGGCCGGAGTAAAGCCCAGCTTGGCGCGACAGACAACTGCCGAACCAACGTTCAGGATCACGATTTGTGGCGGTCGTCCTGCCCCGGCCAAGTTCCGCCGGCGCGCAGCTGTGTCGACGAAATGGCCAGCATCGGCACGTTGATGAAACACCAGGCCGGGGGCTCCATCATCGCAAGGCGGCGGCTCTGCGCCGCCGGGAGCCGGTGCGCCGCGTAAAGCCGCGCCATGCGCGAGGACCGCGCCGCCGCCCGCGCGCCCGGTCGCGCCAGCACGCCGATCGGGACCATCTCCATGATCTGCCGCCAATCCTGCCATTGGTCGAACTGCGCCATGTTGTCCGCGCCCATGAGCCAGACAAAGCGCACCCGCGGGCAGGCGGCGCGCAGCGCGCGCAGCGTCTGCGCGGTGTGGCGCGACCCGATCTGCGCCTCGACATCGCTTACATGCACGTCCGGACGGCGCGTGATCGCGCGCGCCGCCGCCAACCGGCGCGCCATCGGGGCGGGGCCGCGGTCCTTGAGCGGGTTGCCCGGGCTGGCCAGCCACCAGACCGCGCCGAGCCCGAAGCGACGCAGCGCCTCGCGCGTGATATGGACGTGCCCCGCATGCGGCGGATCGAACGACCCGCCCAGGAGGCCGACAGTCTGGCCGGGGCGCGCCGGCGGCAGGTCGAGGGCGTGCGGCACGCGATGAAACTCCTTAAATTCTACGGATTTTTATCCGGATACCCTGTCGAAAGCCACCCGATATTAAGGCGTTCCGTCCAGCCTTGCGGTGATGACGGATGCAATGGCGGACGCGACATTGGGCAAGGTTCACGATCCCCCCGGACAGGACGCCGCGGCGGTCAGCGCCGGGATGGAGCGTGTCGGCCTGCCGCGGCTGGTGCTCGACCATATGCGCGACGGCGTGGCGCTGCTCGATTTCAGGGGGCGCGTGCAGTGGATGAACCCCGCTTGCGAGCGGCATGTCGGCTGGTCGCTGAAAGAGGCGCGGGGTCGCAACCCGCAGGAGTTGATCCTGCCGCCCGGCCAGCGCCCCTCGCCCGAGGAGATCGCCGCGTTCCGCTACGATCCCTGCGCCTCGCTCTTTGGCCGGTATCGCGTCACGCAGCATATGCGCAAGGATGGCAGCCTGTTCTGGAACCAGCAGAACCATGCGCTGATCGACCTCGGGCCGGAGCCCGAGCAGAAGCTGGTGGTCGTGACCTGCCGCGACATATCGGACCAGGTCACGACGCAGGCGGCGCTGCAACGGGTCACGGACGACCTTGACCATGCCGCCCATCACGACGCCCTGACCGGGCTCGCCAACCGCAAGAGGCTGTCGCGCTTCCTCGCCAGCGCGGAGGTCGCGCGGCATATCCGCGCGGGCGATATCGGCGTGCTGCAACTCGACCTCGACAAGTTCAAGGAGGTGAACGACACGCTTGGCCACGCAGCCGGCGACGCGGTGCTGCGCCATGTCGCGGCGGGGTTGCGAAAGGTCGCGCGCGCCCGCGACCTCGTCTGCCGCACGGGGGGCGACGAATTCCTGCTGATCGCCCTCGGGCTTGGGTCGGCCAAGGCGCTCGGGACGCGGGCGGAGATGCTGATCCGCGCGATCGCCCGCCCGCTCAACTGGAAGGGGCAGGCGATCGATGTCGGCATTTCCATCGGCGCCAGCATGCCGCCCCGCGGCGCCGCCGCGCGGAACGGCGCGGGCGAAACCCTGATCCAGCAGGCTGACCAAGCGCTCTACAGCGCCAAGGAGGAAGGGCGTGGGCGCGTGGTGTTCTACTGCGAACGCCTTGGCCGTCGCTACAGGGCGCGCCTGCAACTCAACCGCGATCTGCGCAAAGCCGTCGCGACGGACCAGTTCACCGTGCATCTGCAACCGATCCTCGATCTTGCCAACCACCGCGTCACGGGCTGTGAGGCGCTGCTGCGCTGGGACCACCCCGAGCGCGGTCTTCTACCGCCATCCGAATTCCTGACCGCCGCCGACGCCGCGCATTTGCTTCCGGAGATCGACTACCTGTCGATGAACCGCGCGCTTGACGCGCTGGCGCGGCTGCGCGCGGCGGGTTTCGCGGAGATGACGCTGTCGCTCAACGTGTCCAGCTCGATCCTCGCGGATGTCAATTATCCCGCCCTGCTCGACTGGGCGCTGCAATCGCGCGGGCTGCCGCATGACGCGGTCTGCGTCGAAATCCTCGAAACGATCATGGTGGACGGGCGCGACGCGGACGCACAACGGGCCGTCGCGCGGCTGCGCCAGCTCGGCGTGCGCGTCGCGCTCGACGATTTTGGAACCGGCTACGCGGGCCTTGCACACATGTCCGCGATCGAGGTCGACGCGATCAAGCTCGACCAGTCGATGATCCACCGGCTCGCAGACGATCCCCGCTGTCGCGTCATCACGCGCGCGGTCATCCGGCTTTGCGCGCTGCTGGGCATGGACGTGATCGCGGAGGGCGTCGAAACAAGCGCGCAGGCCGATATCCTGCGGCGCGCCAAATGTCCGCTCATCCAGGGCTATGTCCTGGCCCGCCCGATGCCCGTTTCGGACCTGATCGGCTGGCTGCGCGCCAACACGCCGCTTTCGTCCCTCCCGCCGCCCGCGCAGCCGGGCGCGGCTCGCGAGCGCGCCGAACGCTGACGCCCTGCGCCGCGCCCCAACTCCGGGTTTGAATTCGCCCGCGCCGGGGGTTACATGGCTGGAACCCTTCGCTTCAGTCAGGAATCCCGTCATGGCAGCCAATCAGTACGTCTATCACATGCAGGGCGTCTCCAAGACCTATCCCGGCGGCAAGAAATGCTTTGAGAACATTCACCTGAGCTTCCTGCCCGGCGTCAAGATCGGCGTCGTCGGCGTCAATGGCGCGGGGAAGTCCACGCTGATGAAGATCATGGCCGGCCTCGACACCGATTTCACCGGCGAGGCCTGGGCCGCCGAGGGGGCCGAGGTGGGGTATCTGCCGCAGGAGCCCACGCTCGACCCCGCGCTCAGCGTGCGCGACAACGTCATGCTGGGCGTCGCCGCCAAGAAGGCCAAGCTCGACCGGTTCAACGAACTGGCGATGAACTATTCGGACGAAACCGCCGACGAGATGGCGCAGCTCCAGGATGAGATCGATTCCGAGAACCTCTGGGATCTCGACAGCCAGGTCGACGTTTCCATGGAGGCGCTGCGCTGCCCGCCCGACGACGCGGACGTGAGCACCCTCTCGGGCGGTGAAAAACGCCGCGTCGCGCTCTGCAAGCTTTTGCTCGAGGCGCCCGACATGCTGCTGCTGGACGAACCCACGAACCACCTCGACGCGGAAACCATCGCCTGGCTGCAACAGCACCTGATCGACTACAAGGGCACGATCCTGATCGTGACGCACGACCGCTATTTCCTCGACGATATCACCGGCTGGATCCTCGAGCTCGACCGCGGCCGCGGCATCCCCTACGAGGGCAACTATTCTTCGTGGCTCGAGCAGAAGGCCAAGCGGCTCGCGCAGGAGGCGCGCGAAGACAAGTCCAAGCAGAAGACGCTCGAACGCGAGCTTGAATGGATGCGCCAGGGCCAGAAGGCGCGGCAGGCGAAATCCAAGGCCCGCATCAAGGCCTATAACGAGATGGCCAGCCAGTCCGAGCGCGAAAAGCTGGCGCGCGCGCAGATCGTCATCCCCTCAGGGCCGCGGCTCGGCTCCAAGGTGATCGAGGTCGAGGGGCTGAAGAAGGCGATGGGCGACAAGCTCCTTATCGAGGATCTGTCGTTCTCTCTGCCGCCCGGCGGCATCGTCGGCGTGATCGGCCCCAACGGCGCGGGCAAGTCGACGCTCTTCCGGATGCTGACCGGGCAGGAAAAACCCGACGCCGGAACGATCGAGTATGGCGACACGGTCGATCTTTCCTATGTCGACCAGTCCCGCGACGACCTCAAACCGGACGAGACGGTGTGGGAGGCGATCGCCGACGGCCAGGACGTCATCAAGCTCGGCGACGCCGAGGTGAACGCGCGCGCCTATTGCGGCGCCTTCAACTTCAAGGGCGGCGACCAGCAGAAGAAGGTGTCGCTGCTTTCGGGCGGTGAACGCAACCGCGTCCACATGGCGCGGCTTCTGCGGTCCGGTGGCAACGTGCTGCTGCTTGACGAACCGACCAACGACCTCGACGTCGAGACGCTGCGCGCGCTCGAGGATGCGCTGGTGGATTTCGCCGGCTGCGCCGTGGTCATCTCCCACGACCGGTTCTTCCTCGACCGGATCTGCACGCATATCCTCGCCTTCGAGGGCGACGCGCATGTCGAGTGGTTCGAGGGCAATTTCGAGGATTACGAGGAAGACAAGAAACGGCGGCTGGGGGCCGACGCGCTCGAGCCGAAGCGGTTGAAGCACAAGAAGTTCGCGCGGTGAGAATGTAGGGTGGGTTTTCAACCCACCATCCGACGACGATCCGCCGCGTCCGGCAGGGTGGGGTGAAACCCCACCCTACGCACGGCGCAGGCGCATTTCGCGGTGCATTGAAGAATACGGCCAATCCTCGGGCTGCGCGACGAAGCCGTGCTTCACCGGGTTCTGCCAGCAATACGTCACCAGCGCCTCGTATTCCGCCGCGGAACGCACGTGGTGCTCCCAGAACCTGCGCTGCCAGATACCTGCGTCTCCCTTCCGCGCCTTGCTGGCCGACTTGCGTAGGGTGGGGTTCCACCCCACCGCATGCCCCGTCCGTTTCGCGTTTTCAGGATGAAACCCGGCCCTGCAATCATCCCGCAGACTGCGGGTGAACCGCGCCTTGATCGCGCCCCAGCGCACGGAATAATCCGCATCCCCCTCCGGCAGCGTCCATACCGCGTGCATATGATCCGGCAGCACGACCCACGCATCGACGTGAAACGGCCGCGCTCGGCGCGTCAATCCGACGGCGCTGCGGAGGCGGTCGATCTCATCGACCAGAAGCCGGTCGCCCCGCGCCGCGAGGCAGACGGTAAAGAAGATGCACGCGCCGGGCATGCGGGGGCGGAAATAGGCCGACATGCCGCAACCAGACGCGAATATGGTTAACGTAGGATTACCCGCGCTCGGCGTTCATCCGCCCATGCCTTGCGCAACCCCTTGCAATACCGTGCCGTTCCACGCATATAGGGCGTTGCGACGTTACCGCTATCGACCATCTGCTCCTTACGGCTCAGTCCATCGATCTTGCTATGACGAGCCAGGCTGCCGCACTACCGCGGGCAGCATTTGAAGAAGGAAGAAACGGATGGCCCAAGGCACCGTCAAATGGTTCAACGCAACTAAAGGCTTCGGCTTTATCGCACCCGACACGGGCGGCAAGGACGTTTTCGTCCACATCTCCGCTGTCGAGCGTGCAGGCCTCACCGGTCTTGCCGACGACCAGAAAGTGACGTTCGACGTCGAAGCCGGCCGCGACGGCCGCGAATCGGCGACGAACCTCGCGCTGGCATAAGCCAACACCGGGCCGCACGGCCCAGTCATGACACGGATCAGGGGCCTTCCGGGGCCCCTTTTTCATGCGCCACGGGCCGCGTCCCCGGATCACGCCGTCCCTGAACGAAAAACGCCGCCCCGATTGGGGCGGCGTCGCTTCACTGTCCTGTGGCCGGGGTTCAGAACCCGAGGCCTTCGTATTTCTTCTTGAACTTCGACACGCGACCGCCGGTGTCCATCAGGCGGCTGCTGCCGCCGGTCCAGGCCGGGTGCACGCTCGGGTCGACGTCGAGCGAGAGCGTGTCGCCCTCGCTGCCATAGGTCGAGCGCATCTGCACCACGGTGCCGTCGGTCATCTTGACGTCGATCATGTGGTAATCGGGATGGATGTCTTTTTTCATCTCGCCGCTCCTTATGCTTCCGCGCCCGCCTTGGGCTTGTAGTTGGCCACTTCCGCGATCCGGGCAGATTTGCCCCGGCGCGTGCGCAGATAGTAGAGCTTCGCACGGCGCACGCGGCCGCGACGGACCACGGTGATGCTGTCGATATTGGTGGCATAGAGCGGGAAGACGCGCTCGACGCCCTCGCCGAAGGAAATCTTGCGCACGGTGAACGTTCCGGCGATTCCGCTGCCGTTCTTGCGGCTGATGCAGACGCCCTCGAAGTTCTGAACGCGGGTGCGGGTTCCTTCCGTCACCTTGTAGCCGACGCGCAGGGTGTCGCCGGCCTTGAAGTCGGGAACGGTCTTGCCGAGTTCGGCAATCTGTTCCGCTTCGATCTCAGCGATAATGTCCATCGCCAGTCTCCTTGAATGCTTGCGGTTTCGATCCGCAAAGTGTTGTCGCGTTCCCAGAGCTCTCGGCCTTCGTCCGGGTTCCCGCCGCTTCCGCGACAGACCCGCCAGAGGTTGGATCGTCGTTGCCTTTTTCGCTGCCTTCCGGCGCGTCCGTCCGCCGCGCGCCCTGGCTCCTTGATCGCTCCGCTCGAAGATGGCGGGAATCGGCAGGCTCCGGCGCGGCCCGGACTGCGCGCGGTAAACCAGAACCGGACGCGCAAATCAAGGGGCATCGTCGCCGTCGCGCTCAGTCCTCGGCGCCCCCCGTCGCCCGGCGCCACGCCCGCCACAGGTCGGGGCGCCGCGCGCGGGTAAGCGCCTCGGCCTCGGTCTGCCGCCAACGGGCGATTTCGGCGTGATTGCCCGAGAGCAGCACCGGAGGAATGGCGCGGCCCCGCCATTCGGCGGGCCGGGTATAGTGCGGATGTTCGAGCAACCCGTCGGCGTGGCTCTCCTCCTGCGCGCTCGCTTCATTGCCGAGCACACCGGGGCGCAGGCGCACGACGGCGTCGATGATGGCCTGCGCCGCGATCTCGCCGCCGGTCATGACGAAATCGCCGAGGCTTACTTCGGTTGCGCCGAAATGGTCGATGGCCCGCTGGTCCAGCCCCTCGAACCGCCCGCAAATCAGTGTGACGCCCGGCTTGTCGGCGAGGTCCTGCGCCATGGGCTGATCGAAGCGGCGACCCCGCGGGCTGAGACAGATAAGCGGCGCGCCTTCGGGCATCTCCGCCTGCGCCGCCTCGATCGCCGCGCCCATCACGTCGGCGCGCAGCACCATGCCCGCGCCGCCGCCCGCGGGCGTGTCGTCGACGTTGCGGTGTTTGCCGATGCCGAACCGGCGCAGATCGGTCGTGCCGAGGCTCCAGAGCCCGGCCTTCAGCGCGCGGCCCATCAGGCTCTCACCCAGTACCCCGGGGAACGCCTCGGGGAAGAGTGTCACGACCTGCGCCCGCCAGACGGGGGCGGGCGGGTCTGCGTGGGATTGCGGCGCGTTGCTCATGCGAGGGGGCAATACCCCCCACCGCCGCCCCTGCCAAGCGGTTTGCTACAGCGCGAATACTCCCAGCGCCATCAGGAGCAGCACCACCAGCGCCACGACGATCAGCAACTGCGCCAGCGAGAGCGCGACCCCCGAAATCCGCCCGAGGCCGAGCAGCGCCGCGATCGCGGCGATCGCGAGAAGGGTGATAATCCAGCCGAGCATAGCAATTCCTTTCAATGGGCGCGCCGGCGCCGGCGCGCGGATTGCAGTGCGAACGCGGTTCAGGGGCCCAGGGTTCCCGGCTCAGCGCGTGTCGTCCTCGGGAAAGACGCCCTCGGGCGGGTCGGCCACGATGCGCCCTGCGCGAAGGTCGACGGTTGGCACGGCGGCGCGGGTAAAGGGCAGCAGCGCGGTTTCCGCCGCGCCCGGCGTCTCGATCTCGAGCAGGTCGGACGCGCCGTGGTTCAGCACCGCGCGCACGGTCCCGAGCGGCCTGCCGCCGGTGTCGAAGACCGCGAGCCCGACCAGGTCGGCGTGGTAGAATTCGTCGTCCGGCAGCGTGGGCAGGCGGGCGCGCTCGGCATAAAGGCGCAGACCGCGCAGCGCGTCGGCCTCCTCTTTCGTGGCGACCCCGCTCAGGCGCGCAGTAAACCCGTTGCTGGCCTGCCCGGTGAGGGTGACGGTGAAGGACCGGCTGCCGTCCTCGGTGGTGAGCGGGCCGTAGGCGGCGATATCCTCGGGCGTGGCGGCAAAGCTCTTGAGCCGCACTTCGCCATGCACGCCGAAGGCGCCGGCGATGGCCCCGATGCAGATCGTCGACTCGTCGCTCACGGTCCTTGCCCTCCGCCTGGGCCGCATGACTCGCCCCCGAAGCATGCCGGGGGCGGGGGCACAGCCTTATTCCTCGGCGCCGGCCTCTTCGGGGGCCTCGGCCGGGGCGTTCTTCGCCTCTTCGGCCGCGGCGGCCTTGGCGGCGCGTTCCTCGGCGCGTTCGGTGGCCTTCTTGCCGGGCGCACCCTTCTTGGGGTTGTTGCGCTCGGTCTTTTCGCGGACGCCGGCGTTTTCCAGCATGCGCGCGATCCGGTCGGTCGGCTGCGCGCCGTGGTCAAGCCAGTGCTGGATGCGCTCGAGGTTCATCTTGACGCGCTCTTCGCTGTCCTTGGGCAGAAGCGGGTTGTAGGTGCCCAGCTTCTCGATGAAGCGGCCGTCGCGCGGCATGCGCGAATCAGCGGCGACGATGCGGTAGAACGGGCGCTTCTTGGAGCCGCCGCGGGCGAGACGAATTTTCATGGCCATGTGATTTCTCCTGTCTATGGCGTGGGTGTGGCGGGGTGAAACCCCACCCTACGATTGGTGTTTCTGGTGGTGCCGGATGACTTCGGCGATGATGAAGTTCAGGAACTTCTTGGCGAATTCCGGGTCGAGATCGGCCCGCTCCGCCAGGTCTTCGAGCCGTGCGATCTGCGCCGCTTCGCGGGCGGGATCGGACGGGGGAAGGTCGTGCTCGGCCTTGAGCTTGCCAACGGCCTGGGTGTGCTTGAACCGCTCGCCCAGCGTGTAGACAAGGATCGCGTCGAGGCGGTCGATGCTCTCGCGGTGCTCCCTGAGAAGGCCCGCGGCGATGTTGAAACTGTCAGTCAACGGGCATCCCTCCGGCCTGGAAAAGCGGGTCGCAATAATGACCGATCTCGAGCTCAATCCCGTCGCGCAACTGCCCGGAGCGCAGCCGCTCCGGCGGCGGGTGGCGATAGACCGCGTCGTGGCCGTCGATCGTGTCGGCGTCGTGATCCTTGATCGCGCCAAGCCGTTCGGCCAGCCGGATGCTGTCGAGGTGGCGGGGGTCGATATAGCTCACCGCGCCGTCCCAGCCCATTTGCTCGTAAAGGTAGTCACGCGCCGCATGCGTCGCCTCGAGGGCGTAACCGCGCCCGGCCTCGCCCGGCCAGATGATCCAGGCGATCTCGCGCTCGGGCCAGCCGGCGGGCGACCAGCCGCCGGCCATGCCGAGCGTGCGCCCGTCTGCGCGGGCGTGGATCATCCACATGCCGTAGCCGCGGATCGCCCAATGCCCGATTTCGGCGGCGTAGAGCATCCACGCCTCGTATCGGTTGAGCGGCCCGCCCATGAAGCGCGAACGGTATGAGCTGAAGGTCGCCTTGAAATCGGGGTAGTCGTCCGGTTCGGGCCCGCGCAGCACCAGGCGGCGGGTCTCGATGACGGGGATGGCGGGCGTCGTCATGTCAGGCCCCTCCCACGGTCGGATGCCGGTAGATCCGGCAGGGCGCGCCCAGCAGCGTCGCCTCGCGCTCGAAACTGGCGCCCAGACGTTCGGCGAGCCTGAGCGAGCGCGTGTTCCCGGCGTCGATATAGGAAATCACCCCGTCGAGCCCCTGGTGACGCGCGGCGTAGGCGCGCGCGGCGTAGGCGGCCTGGTAGGCGTAGCCCTGCCCCTCGAACCCATCGAAGATGTGCCAGCCAAGCTCGGGCTCGTGCCAGCCGTCGTTGAGGATCATCCCCACCCGGCCCGCGACGCGGCCCGTTTCGCGGTGTTCGACCACCCACATGCCGTAGCCGCGCAGCACCCAATGGCCCATGCCGGCAAGGAACGCGCGCCAGCAGGCCCAGCGGTCATGCGGCCCGCCGACAAAGCGCGCGCGCTCGGAGCAGCCGAAATCGGCGATGGCGTCGAAATCGCTTTCGCGGTAGCCGCGCAGCAGCAGATCGGGTGTCTCCACGACCGGGATGGCGACGAGGGGCATGGTCATGCGCCGCACTCCTCCGGCCCCGGGTGGCGATAGAGCATGTCCTCGCCCATATGAACGTTCCGGTAGGTGCGCTCGTACCGCGCGCCCAGCCGTTCGGCGAGCGCGATGGAACGGGCGTTATCCGGCACGATGTTCGAGGTGAGCGTGGCGAGACCCAGATCCTCGTAGGCCCAGCGTCGCGCCCGCTCTGCGCCCTCGCGCGCGATGCCGCGCCCCTCGTAGCCCTCGAAGACCACCCAACCGAGTTCCGGCTCGGGCCAGCCCTCGGGGTTCCAGATGCCGGTCATGCCGCAGGCGTCCCCGGTCTCCTTCCACTCCATCGTGAAATAGCCGTAGCCGTGCAGCGCCCAATGGCCGAGATTCATCGCAAACCAGCGCCACGCCTTCGGGCGGTCGGGCTCTGCGCCGAAGCCCTCGGCGCGCACCGGATCGGTGAGGAAGGCGACATAGGCGTCGATGTCGCGCGCCTCAGGCACGCGCAGGATCAGCCGCTCGGTCGTCAGCCGCGGGGAGGGAAGCGAGAGGCTCATGGCGTGACCCTGCCCAGGTCGCGACAGACGCGGCGCGTCACCCCGGATGCGCGCGCAGGCCGCAAGCGCCCGACAAGGGCGCATTGGGTGAGAAGGGAAGAGGCCCGTCGCATCACGCTCATTTCTTCTTGCCAAAGCCCGAGAGGCCGGGGGGCAGCCCGCCGCCGTCGAGGCCCGGCAGGCCGCCGCCGGGCATCCCCTGTCCCATCTGCTTGGCGGCCTGTTCCAGCGCCTTGGGGTCCATTCCGGCGGCCATTTCCTCGGGCGAGGGGCCGCCCTTGCCGAACATGCCTTTCATGGCCTGTTTCAACATGCCGCCTTTCCCCATCTTGCCCATCTTCTTCATCATATCGCCCATCTGGCGGTGCATCTTCAGAAGCTTGTTGAGCTCGCTGACTTCCTGCCCGGCGCCGCGCGCGATGCGTTTCTTGCGGGACGCCTGCAACAGCTTGGGGTTGGCGCGTTCCTTCTTGGTCATCGACTGGATGAGCGCGATCTGCTGGACGATGATTCGGTCGTCGAACCCCGCCTCCTGCACCTGCTTGGCCATCTTGCCCATGCCGGGCATCATTCCCATCATGCCCTCCATGCCGCCCATCTTCTGCATCTGTTCAAGCTGCATGCGCAGGTCGTTCATGTTGAACTGACCCTTCTGGAAACGGCGCATCATGCGTTCGGCCTGTTCGGCCTCGATGGTTTCCTGCGCCTTTTCCACGAGGGAAACGATGTCGCCCATGCCGAGGATGCGGCCCGCGATGCGCTCGGGCTCGAAGGTCTCGATGGCGTCCATTTTCTCGCCCAGGCCGACGAAGCGGATCGGCTTGCCGGTCACCGCGCGCATCGAAAGCGCCGCGCCGCCGCGCCCGTCGCCATCCATCCGGGTGAGCACCACGCCGGTCACGCCGATCTTGTCGTCGAATTCCTCGGCCACCTCGACGGCGACCTGCCCGGTCAGGCCATCGACCACCAGCAGCGTCTCGCGCGGGTTCACGGCGTCGCGCACCGCCGCCGCCTGGGCGATCAGCTCCGCGTCGATATGCAGCCGTCCGGCGGTGTCGAGCATGTAGACGTCATAGCCGCCCAGCCCCGCCTGCGTCCGGGCGCGCTTGGCGATCTGCACCGGATCCTCGCCCTTGACGATGGGCAGCGTATCCACCCCGATCTGCGTGCCGAGGATCGCGAGCTGCTCCATCGCCGCCGGGCGGTTCACGTCGAGCGAGGCCATCAGCACGCGCTTGCCCTCGCGCTCCTTCAGGCGCTTGGCGAGCTTGCCGGTGGTCGTCGTCTTGCCCGACCCCTGCAGCCCGACCATAAGGATCGGCGCGGGGGCGTTGTCGATCTTGAGCTTGCCGGGATCGTCCTCGCCGGTGAGCACGTGCACCAGTTCATCATGAACGATCTTGACGACCTGCTGGCCCGGCGTGATGGATTTGGTCACCGCCTGCCCGGTCGCCTTCTCCTGCACGGCCTTCACGAAGTCGCGCGCCACGGGCAGCGACACGTCCGCCTCGAGCAGCGCGACGCGCACCTCGCGCAGGGCGGTCTTGACGTCGTCCTCGGACAGCGCGCCCTGCTTGGTCAGTCGGTCGAAGACGCCTGAGAGACGTTCGGACAGGTTTTCAAACATCTCGAAGGGCTCCTCTTGTCGCCGCGTTCAGGGTCTGACCCATCCGAACGTAGGAAGGGCCGGTTCAAATGCCAATCTCCCCCGTGGGCGCAACGCGCTGACGGAGGGCGATCCCGGCCCATTGGCCAAGGGACCGGAAGCATGACGGACTCCCGGAATTGGGCGGCTTCTAAGGGGCGCGCGCGGCCGAGTCAAGCACCTGCGCGCGCGAGCGCGCGGGCGCGTTCCGTCCTTGCATCCACGCACCGGTTGGCGGTTTAAGGGGCGGGGTCGTCGATATTTGCACAAGGTCAGCGATGGACAGCTGGGACGAAGTCAGGACAGCCTACCACGTGGCGCGCGTCGGCACCGTTTCCGGCGCGGCCGAGGCGCTGGGCGTGCATCACGCGACCGTCATCCGCCATGTCGACGCGCTTGAGGCGCGGCTGGGCGTGCGGCTTTTCCAGCGGCACGCGCGCGGCTACACCCCGACCGAGGCGGGCGCGGACCTGTTACGCGTGGCGACCGCCACGGACGAACAATTCGCCCAGCTCGCCGGACGCATCCGGGGGCGGGGCGAAGCGGTGAGCGGCGAACTGGTTGTCACCTCGCTCGGCGCGCTGAGCTATCTGCTGGTTCCCGTGCTGACCGCGTTCCGCCGGGCGCATCCCGGCATCGTCGTGCGCTACCTGACGGACGAGCGGCTCTTCCGGCTGGAATACGGCGAGGCGCATGTCGCGATCCGCGCCGGCAGCGCGCCCGATCAGCCCGACAACGTGGTCCAGCCGCTCCATACCCAGCGCGTCGCGCTGTTCGCGAGCGCGGACTACATCGCGCGGCACGGGCGCCCCGGGGGCGTGGCGGACTACGCCGCCCACCGCTTCGTGAGCGCGGACGACCCCGAAGCGCGCGCCCCCTTCGCCCGCTGGCTGCGGGACAACGTGCCGCCGGAGGCGATCGTCTTTCGCAGCGGCGACGTCCACGCGCAGGCCCGCGCCATCGCCGAGGGGGCGGGCATCGGCTTCCTGCCGCGAAGCCGGGCGCGCGAGATGGGCGCGCTGACCGAGGTCCATCCGCCGATGGAGGAATGGACAGCGCCGCTCTGGATCGTGACCCACGTGGATCTGCACCGCACCGCCAAGGTGCAGGCCTTCGTCGCGTTCCTAAAGGAGCGCGCGGCGGTATGGAGCGGCGCATGACCCGCGCCCTGGCCGGCCATCTGGCGATGCTCTGCTTTTCGGGGTTGATCGCCGGGTCCTTCGCGCTTGGCTCGATGGCGGCCAATCACATCGCCCCGGCGGCGCTGACCGCCGCGCGTTTCCTGATCGCCGCCGCGCTGGTCGGGGCGGCGGCGCTTGTGACCACCGGCCTGCCGCGCCGGGCCTTCGCGGCGCCCTGGCGCTATCTCGTGCTGGGCGGCGCGATGGGTCTCTATTTCGTGCTGATGTTCGAGGGGCTGAAGACCGCGCAGCCGGTCTCGGCGTCGGCGGTGTTCACGCTTACCCCGATCCTCGCGGGCGGCTTCGGTTACATCCTGCTGGGACAGGCGCCGACGCGACGCATGGCGCTGGCCATCGGGATCGGCGCGCTGGGCGCGCTGTGGGTGATCTTCCGCGCCGACCTTACCGCGCTGCTCGCGCTCGAGGTGGGGCGCGGCGAGGTGATCTATTTCTGGGGCTGCGTCGCGCATGCGCTCTATATCCCGCTGGTGGGCCGGCTGAACCGGGGCGAACCGGCGATCGTCTTCTCCTTCGGCACATTGGTGGCGGCGGGGCTGATCGTGGCGGCGGCGGGCGCCGGCGACATCATCGCGACGGACTGGGCCGCGCTGCCCGCGATCGTCTGGATCACGCTGGTCTATATCGCCGTCTTCGCCAGCGCGGTCACCTTCGTGCTGGTGCAGTTCGCCTCCCTGCGCCTGCCAAGCGCCAAGGTCATGGCGTATACCTACCTCACGCCAAGCTGGGTGCTGCTCTGGCAGGCCGCGCTCGGCCATGCGCTGCCGCCGGCGCTGATCCTTGCGGGGGTCGCGCTCACCGTGATCGCGCTGCTCCTGCTGCTGAAGGACGAGCACCCCGGCTGGCGCGCCGCTGAGCGGAGATAATACGCGCCACGGAACCGGAACCGCCGTGACGAGTTGTCCCGCCATACATGAAACGAAGGGACGCCTCATGCGCAGCATTATCTACCTTGTCGGACTGGTCGTAATCGTTCTGGTCATCGTGCAGTTCGTTCTCTGACGCTCAGTCCGCGTCGTCGCCGGGCAGTTCCGCCTGCAGGAAACGCTCAAACGCGTCGAGGTTGACCGGCTCGAACTGGCCGAAACCCTGCATCCAGACGGATGCGGGCTTCAGCGCGCCCGGCTCCAGCTTGCACCATTTTACGCGACCGCGCCGTTCCTGCGAAATCAGGCCGGCGCGCTCGAGTATGCCGAGATGCTTGGAAATCGCCGCGAGGCTCATCTCGAACGGGTCGGCCACGTCCGTGACCGCCATGTCATCCTCGAGCAACATCGCGAGGATCGCGCGGCGCGTGGGATCCGACAGCGCGGAGAACACAAGGTCGAGCGGTTGAGCCATGGCCCGGGGTAGCGCCTTGTTCCGCTCCCGGTCAAGACGGCCGGAGGCCTTTCACCCACCGCAAGACGTCGCTGCCGCGCCGAAAGGCTCGCGGCGGGACGCATCAGCGTTAAGGCACATCGTGGTTCTGGACAGCTTAACCGAAAATGAGAAACCGGGCCGCGCCGTGACCGGGAGGACTATTCCGTTTTCACGCACGGGGGCAAGCGGGCCGCGCATGCGCCGGTTTCGGTCATGGTGCTCCGCGATCCCCGTCCGGCGACGGGCTGAACCGCCCCTCGGCGCCCTATGCTCAACCTGATGGTTGAATATCATCCTTCGGCCATTGCGGGCGGAACGCCGCGCCGAGAGCGCTTTCCGTCGCTTTGGGTTCTCTCGGTAAATATGTACGGATTCAACATCTTGTCCCGATCGGACGGCCCGCCGCTGCGCGCTTGACTCAGGGCTCGCGCCCGCATAGCACTGTGCCGGACGTTCCGTGGGGGATAGGCGCGTGAGTGACCCTGACCAGGCAGAGCGGCTGCGACGGCTCGAGGCGAAGATTAACGCGTTGAAAGGGCCGAAGGAGGTTCGCAAGCACACGGACGAAAGCTATTCCCAGGCGCATCTCGCCTGGCGGATGGTGACGGAAATGGTGGCCGGTCTGCTGATCGGCTTTGGCATGGGGTATGGGCTTGACCGCCTGTTCGGGACGATCCCGATCTTCCTCGTGATCTTTACTTTGCTGGGCCTCGCGGCGGGCATCAAGACGATGATGCGCAGCGCGAGGGAAATCCAGCGGGATCAACAGGCCGGCACGGCCAGGGACAATGGGGCCGCGGATGCGGGCCCGGACGAGAGGGCAAGACATGGCGACTGAAGCTGGGGCCGCTGAAACCGGACACGAGCTCGTCTTTCATCCGATGGATCAGTTCATCGTGAAGCCGCTGTTCGGGGATGGGCCGGTGGGGCTCTTCACCGTGACCAACGTGACGCTGTGGATGGCGATCACGATTCTCGCGACCATCGCGCTGCTGGTGCTCGGCACCTCCAAGCGCGCGACCGTGCCGACGCGGACCCAGTCGGTGGCCGAACTCTGCTACGGCTTCGTGCACAAGATGACCGAGGACGTGGCGGGCAAGGACGCGCTGCCGTATTTCCCCTACATCATGACGCTCTTCGTGTTCATCGTCTTCTCGAACTTCTTCGGGCTCATTCCCGGCGCGTTCACCACCACCAGCCATATCGCGGTGACCGCGGTGCTGGCGATGCTGGTGTTCCTGACCGTGACGCTGATGGGCTTCTTCAAGCACGGGCTGGGCTTTCTCGGTGTGTTCTGGATCAGTTCCGCGCCGCTCGCGCTGCGCCCGGTGCTGGCGCTGATCGAGGTGATTTCCTACTTCGTGCGCCCCGTCAGCCACTCGATCCGGCTTGCGGGGAACATGATGGCCGGCCACGCGGTGATCAAGGTCTTCGCGGCCTTCGCGCCGATGATCCTGATCTCGGTCGGGGTGGGCATCGTGGTGACGCCGCTCAGCATCCTGACGATCGCCGCGATCTACGCGCTCGAGGTTCTGGTGGCCTTCATCCAGGCCTATGTCTTCACGATCCTCACCTGCGTCTATCTCAAGGACGCGCTGCATCCGCATCACTAGGGCGGCGGGTCGAAGACCCGCCATACGGACAACCGCGGGACATCCCGCATGAATGAACAACCAATTCCATCGTAAGGAGAAATCAAATGGAAGGTGACGTCGTACAAATGGGCGCCTATATCGGCGCTGGTCTGGCCTGCACGGGCATGGGCGGCGCGGCCGTCGGCATCGGTCACGTCGTGGGCAACTACCTGTCGGGCGCGCTGCGCAACCCGTCGGCGGCCAGCGGCCAGACCGCGACCATGTTCATCGGTATCGCGTTCTCGGAAGCGCTGGGGATCTTCTCGTTCCTCGTCGCGCTCCTGCTGATGTTCGCCGTCTGATCCAGCGGAAACCCGATCCTTACGGGCCGCGCGGGGGCGCAGCCGCCCCCGCCGGCGCAACTGGAAAGTTTCCCTAGGAGGATGTCGAGATGGCAACCGAAACCATAGCCGCCGCCGAATCGGGCATGAGCCCGCTGGAGCTCGAAGAGGCCGGCAAGTGCATCGACGCCCATGGCGGCGCGATCGGCATGCCGCAGCTTTGCGTCGACTGGATGGGCAACCAGATCTTCTGGCTGCTGGTCGCGCTCGTCGTGATCTTCTTCGTGCTCAAGCGCGTCGCATTGCCCCGCATCGCGGCGATCCTCGCCGAACGCCAGGGGACGATCACCAACGACATCGCCGCCGCCGAGGATCTCAGGGCCAGGGCCGTCGAGGCCGAGGAAGCCTATAACAAGGCGCTGGCGGATGCGCGTTCTGACGCACAGAACATCGTCGCCCAGACCAAGGCCGAGATAAAGGCGGAGCTTGACGAGGCGATGGCCAAGGCCGACGCCGAGATCGCCGCGCGCAGCGCGGAGGGCGAAAAGAAGATCGCCGAGATCCGCGCCAACGCGCTCGAAAGCGTCAAGGACGTCGCCAAGGACACCGCCGAGGCCATCGTCGCCGCAATGGGCGGCAAGGCCGACGGCAAGACCATCGACGCCGCGGTCGCGTCACGGATGAAAGGGTAGCACGATGCGCAAATTCGCCATTCTCCTGGCCCTGACCTCCGCCAGCCCGGCCTTCGCCGCGACCGGGCCGTTCTTCTCGCTGGGCAACACGAACTTCGTCGTGACGATCGCGTTCCTGATCTTCATCGGCTTCCTCGTCTATCTCAAGGTGCCGGGGCTGTTGGGCCGGATGCTCGACAAGCGCGCGGACGGGATCAAGTCCGAACTCGACGAAGCCCGCGCGCTGCGCGAAGAGGCCCAGACCCTGCTGGCCAGTTACGAGCGCAAGCAGAAGGAAGTGCAGGAGCAGGCCGATCGTATCGTCACGCAGGCCCGCTCCGAGGCGGCAAACGCGGCCGAGCAGGCCAAGGAAGACCTGAAGAAATCGATCGAGCGCCGGCTGCAAGCTGCGGACGAGCAGATCGCTTCGGCCGAGGCGGGCGCGATCAAGGAAGTGCGCGACCGCGCGGTGACCATCGCCGTCGCCGCCGCGCGCGAGGTGATCGCCAAGCAGATGACCGCCGCCGAAGGCAACAAGCTGATCGACGAAGCGATCGAAACGGTGGACGCCAAGCTGCACTGACGCCCGACCATTCGCACAGCCAAAGGCCCGCGCCCGAAACGGCGCGGGTTTTTGCGTCCTCCCGCCCCGGCAGGTCAGCGCCGTGAGCCCCGCGTGTGCGCAGCCATGGCGAAGGCGTTGGAATTAGCGGAGCCCCGGTCAGCGCCCATCGAAGCGGCGCCAATGAAAGGGGGCCGTTGAACCGGCCCCTCAGTCACTCCTGCCATCGTGTTCCGTCTGCGGCGCTGCGGCCCCTCCCGGAGCGTCGGCGCGATCGGCGGCCGCTCCGCTTCGATTCTCCCCGTTGCCGGCGCCTGCGTGGCAGATCTGCAAGAGCTTGCTCCGGCTCATCGCGAAATCATGCGCGGGTCAGCGGCGAATGTTACGCATATATTGGATGGCGCGCGCGGATACGTCAACATGAAGTGTGCTCCCACCAGTTGTGGTGGGCATCTGCGGCCGGAAACCCGGGTCGTGTCCGAGGGCGCCGCGACCGGGCCTTTCGCCCGCTCAGCGGTTCTCGCGCAGGACATGCCCCGCAAGATAGAGCGAGCCGCAGATCAGCACCCGCGCGCGCGGCGCCTCCGCGATGATTCGCGCCAGCGCCTCGGATACCGAGGGCGCGCAATACGCGTTCAGGCCGAGCTGTTGCGCCGCCGCGGCGGTCTCTTCGGCGGGCAGGGTGTTGGCCTCACCCGGGATGGCGACCGCCGTGAGGCTCGCGGCCTGCGCGGCCAGCGGGCGCAGGTAGCCCGCGATGTCCTTGGTGTTGAGCATCCCGCAGATGAGATGCGTCGGACGGTTCGGCAGACTGGCGAGGTGCCGCCCCAGCGCCTGCCCGGCGGCGGCGTTGTGCCCCCCGTCGAGCCAGATCTCCGCCTGCGGCGCCGCCTCGGCCAGCGGGCCATGCGCAAGGCGCTGCATGCGCGCTGGCCAGACCGCCTCGGTCACGGCGGCGAGCGTCGCGGCCTCGCCCATGCCGAGGTGACGCAATGCCGCCAGCGCCGCGCCCGCGTTCTCGATCTGGTGCGCGCCGGGCAGGTTGGGCAGCGGCAGGTCGCACAGCCCGGTCTCGTCCTGAAAGGCGAGGCGGCCGTGTTCCTCGCTGGCGTGCCAGTGCTGTCCCTGCGCGATGAGCGGCGCGCCGAGCCGGGCGGCGGCGGCCTCGATCACCTCGAGCGCCTCTTCGGGCTGTGGCCCGACGACGCAGGGAACGCCACGCTTGAGGATTCCGGCCTTCTCGGCGGCGATCTGCGCCAGCGTGTCGCCCAGGTATTGCTGATGGTCGACGGAAACCGGCGTGATGACGGTGAGCGCGGGCCGCGCGATCACGTTGGTCGCGTCGAGCCGCCCGCCAAGCCCGACCTCGAGCAGCGTGTAATCCGCCGGCGTGCGCGCCATGGCCAGCAGCGCGGCGCAGGTGGTGATCTCGAAATAGGTGATCGGCTCTGGCCCGTTGGCGCGGTAGCATTCGTCGAGCACCTCCGCCAGCGCGTCCTCGGAGATCAGCGCGCCGGCGAGGCGGATACGCTCGTGGAATCGCGCCAGATGCGGCGAGGTATAGGCGTGCACGGTCTTTCCCGCGCCCTCCAGCCCCGCGCGCAGCATCGCGAGCGTGCTGCCCTTGCCGTTGGTTCCCGCGATATGGATCACCGGCGGCAGCGCCTCCTGCGGGTTGCCGAGCGCGTCGAGCAGCCGCCACACACGGTCGAGCGTGAGGTCGATGATCTTGGGGTGCAGCATCATCATCCGCTCGAGGATGACGTCCGAGGACGGCGCGCTCATTTGGCGGGCTTGGCCTGCGGTTCTGCTTCGGGCGGCTCCTCCGCCGTATCCGGCGTCTTTGCATCGCTCAGCTCGGACGGGTCGGGCGCGGGCAGATCGCCCGCCACCGCGGGCGACAGGCCGAGCAGCATCCGCGTGATCGAAATCAGCTCGTCGCGCAGCTGCGGGCGCGGCGTCACCCGGTCGAGCATCCCGTGATCGAGCAGGTATTCGGCCCGCTGGAACCCTTCGGGCAGCTTCTCGCGGATGGTCTGCTCGATCACCCTCGGCCCGGCAAAGCAGATGAGCGCGCCCGGCTCGGCGATCTGCACGTCGCCCAGCATCGCGTAGCTTGCCGTCACGCCGCCCGTGGTGGGATGCGTCAGCACCACGATATAGGGCAGCCCGGCCTCCTTGAGCATCTGCACCGCGACGGTGGTGCGCGGCATCTGCATCAGACTCAGGATGCCTTCCTGCATGCGAGCGCCGCCGGCGGCGGAAAACAGGATCAGCGGGCGTTTCAGCTTGACCGCCTCCTCGGCGGCCTTGATGATCGCGTTGCCCACATACATGCCCATCGAGCCGGCCATGAAGCTGAAATCCTGCGCCGCCGCGACGATGGACGTGCGCCCGATCTCGCCGGTGGCGACCAGCATCGCCTCCTTCTCGCCGGTGGCCTTCTGCGCCGCCTTCATCCGGTCGGGATACCGCTTCTGATCGCGAAAGTGCAGCGGATCGGGTTTCGGCGCGGGCACGGTCACTTCGGAGAACGCGCCGCCGTCGAACAGCGCCTTGAACCGATCGCGCGGGGCGATGTGCAGGTGATGCCCGCACGAGGTGCAGACGTTCAGGTTTTCCTTCAACTCGCGGTGAAACAGCATCGAGCCGCAGTCGTCGCACTTTGTCCACAGGTTCTCGGGCATCTCGCGGCGCGAGAAGATCGAGTTGATGCGCGGACGCATGTAGTTGGTGATCCAGTTCATGCCGTGCGGCCCTCCTGGGTAGCGGTTGGCCCTGAAATAAGGCGGGCGCGCGCGGATTGCAATCAGGCCCGCAGCGCCAACCGCGCGGCGAGCCAGCTGCAGAGCAGCATCATCATGTCGATCGGCGCCCAGGTTCGCATGATCGCCGTGTCATGCAGCGCGAAAGGGTATGTGTAGAGCGCCAGACCGTCAAAGCTCCCCTCCGGCGCGGCAAGCAGAATCGCGCTGAAATTGTTGGCGATGTGCAGCGCGATGGCGGGCCCCAGCGTGCCGCTGCGCGCGGTGAGATCCGCCGCCGCGAGGCCGAAGAGGAACGCCCACATCACCGCCAGCCAGGCGTTGTCGCCCATGTTGCCAGGCGCGTAATGCAGCGCCGCGAACAGCGCCGATGGCAGCCCCATCCAGACCAGCGGGCGCCGAAACCGCGCGGCAAGCTGGCTTTGCAGGTAGCCGCGGAACACGATTTCCTCGGTGCCGGTCTGGATCGCAAGGCCCAAGAGCGCGAGCGGCAAGAAGGCCAGCCAGGTCGGCAGCGCAAGATGCGGCCCCGGCGTCAGCGCCTCGGGCGCGGGCAGGGGCAGCACCGCGGCGGTCAGCAGGGCAAGCGCGACCAGCACGCGGCGGAATTGACGCCATGCCGGGCGGCTCGCGCCCAGCAGGCTCGACAGGGTGCGGGTATGCAGAACCGTCAGCACCACCCAGAGCGCGAGGATCACGAGGCCGAAGATATAGAGATTGGCCAGCGCCCCCCAGGGCGTCGAGGCGTCCTCGACCCCGCGCCCGTTCGCGCCCCAGGCCGAGTCGGGGAGCGCGACGGCGATGATCCGGCTGTAGAACAGCGACATCAGCAGGAACAGCGCCACGATCAGCGCGCACCCGGCCAGAAGCCGCCACGGCTCTTCGCTGCCGCGGGCCGGGGCGATCAGGAACTGATGGGGGCCATAGCGCATGCCGCAACGCTTTAGTGCGCGCGATTGCGCGGCGCAATCGGTTCTGCGCCATGCTGGCGCAAGGAGCCGACGCGCGCTTGCGCGCTGCGCGCCGCTCGCCTATGCCTTTGCGGGACAAGAGCATCGCGAGGCCAAGCCATGAAGAAATTCGACAAGTCCAGACTGCCCAGCCGCTACGTCACCGAAGGCCCCGAGCGCGCGCCGCACCGGTCCTACCTTTACGCGATGGGCCTTGGCGAAGAGGAAATTCATCAGCCGCTGGTCGGGGTCGCCACCTGCTGGAACGAGGCCGCGCCGTGCAACATCGCCCTCAACCGCCAGGCGCAGGCGGTCAAGATGGGCGTGAAACAGGCCTATGGCACGCCGCGCGAATTCACCACGATCACCGTCACCGACGGCATCGCGATGGGGCATGAGGGCATGCGCAGCAGCCTCGCCTCGCGCGAGGCGATCGCGGACACGGTGGAACTGACGATGCGCGGTCACGCCTATGACGCGCTGGTCGGGCTTGCCGGCTGCGACAAGAGCCTGCCGGGCATGATGATGGCGATGGTGCGGCTCAACACGCCGTCGGTCTTCATCTACGGCGGGTCGATCCTGCCGGGCAAGGCGCCCCAGGTCGACGAGATCCCCGAGGATTTCCGCACGCGCGACCTCACCGTTCAGGACATGTTCGAAGCGGTCGGCCGGCACCAGAACGGCACCATGTCCGAAGCCGCGCTCGAGATGCTCGAACGGGTCGCGTGCCCCAGCGCGGGCGCCTGCGGCGGGCAGTTCACCGCCAATACGATGGCCTGCGTGTCCGAGGCGATCGGCCTCGCGCTGATGAACAGCTCCGGCATGCCCGCCCCCTACGAGAGCCGCGACCAGTATGGCGAGGCGTCGGGGCGCGCTGTGATGACGCTTCTGGAAAAGAACATCCGCGCGCGCGACGTGGTCACGCTGAAATCCCTGCAAAACGCCGCGCGGGTCGTCGCCTGCACCGGCGGATCGACCAATGCCGGCCTGCACCTGCCCGCCATCGCGCACGAGGCCGGCATCGACTTCTTCCTCGACGACGTGTGCGAGATTTTCCGCGACACGCCCTATTTCGTCGACCTGAAACCGGGCGGGCAATACGTGGCCAAGGATCTCTTTGACGTGGGCGGCATCCCCGTGGTGATGAAGGAACTTCGCAAGGCCGGCCTCATCCACGAGGACTGCATCACCGCGAGCGGGCGCAGCATCGGCGAGGAGCTCGACCGCATCGACCGCGAGGCGGACGGCAAGGTGATCTATCCCATCGATGCGCCGCTGACCAAGACCGGCGGCGTCGTAGGGCTCAAGGGCAACCTCGCCCCCGAGGGCGCCATCGTGAAGGTTGCGGGCATCCCGTCGCAGAACCAGGTCTTCACCGGCCCCGCGCGGGTGTTCGAGTGCGAGGAAGAGGCGTTCGAAGCCGTCAAGGCGCGCAGCTACGAGGAGGGCGAGGTGATCGTCATCCGCAACGAAGGCCCCGCGGGCGGGCCGGGGATGCGCGAGATGCTGGCGACGACCGCCGCGCTTTCCGGTCAGGGCATGGGCAAGAAGATCGCGCTCATCACCGACGGGCGCTTCTCGGGCGCGACGCGGGGCTTCTGCGTCGGTCATGTCGGCCCCGAGGCGGCGCAGGGCGGGCCGATCGCGCTTCTGCGGAACGGCGACATGATCACCATCGACGCGATCAAGGGCGCGCTATCGGTCGATCTGTCCGACGATGAACTGGCCGCGCGCAAGGCCGAGTGGAAGGGCCCGCGCGAAACCATGTATTCCACCGGCGCGCTCTGGAAATACGCGCAGCTCGTGGGGGCGACCTACAAGGGCGCGGTGACCCATCCCGGCGCCGACGATGAGCGTCACATCTACATGGATATCTGATGCGCCGCTGGCCCGTCCCGCCCGTCCTCGCCCTTTTGGCGCTGACGGCCTGCGGCGACACTGGCGGCGATGAGGCGCTTGCCTCCGCCGGCTTCTATGGCGGGGCGGTCGTGGTGTCGGGGCCGGCGGGCTATTGCGTTGACAGGCGCACCGTGCGGCGGCGGGCTGGCGGGGGTTTCGCGTTGCTGACCACCTGCGCGGCGCTCAGTGATGAGGCCGCCCCGCCGGCCTCTCCCGCCGTCATCACCGTGTCGGTGCTGCCCTTCGACGCGACCGCGCGCCAGCCCAGGGCGTCAGAGATCGCCGCGCGTTTCGCCCCGGTCAAGCCGCTGGCGGCAAGGGACGGCAAGGGCATCGCGCTCTTGCATCTGCCGCAGGGCGGCGACCGCGGGGTGCCGGGGGGCGATCCGCGCTACTGGCGCGCGAGCATGGTCGTCGGCGGGCATCTCGTCGGCCTTGCCGCCTATGGCCGCCGCGGCAGCGCCGTGGCCGGGCCGGAAGGGGGCGCCCTGTTGCGCGACCTCGCCGCGCGCATCCGCGCCGCCAGCCCGCCAGCCGCGCCGCCCGCGGCGGCCGCTGATGATCCCGCGCGGACTGTGAGCGCGAAACCCCGGACGCGTGGCCTTCGCGGCATGTTTCCAGGATTGTTTCCGGAGGAGGGTTAATCTTCTGGAAGGGAGCGCCGAGGCAAGGTAGAAAACCGGAAGCGAGGAGGGGCGGACGAAGATGCGGGTGCGCAGCGCATTGATGGACTGGATCGTGCAGCGGCGCGCCGAACGTCGCTGGACCCGCGCCGCGCGGCAGGCGCCCGACATGACCGTGAGCGATCTGCGCCGCGAACGCTTCAAGGCGCGCAAACTGCTGCATTCCTTGAATGAACTGGTGGCCGTCGCCGACAACCGGCTGGCGTTGCCGATGATCGGCTCTAACGCCTTTTCCAAGCCGCACGGGACCGACTGGGCCTGGCGCCCGGCGCTCTGGTGCCTGCCGTTGCCCAGCCCCGGCATGTCCTCGGCGCAGAGCAAGTCAAAGCTGGGCGACGAACTGGTATTGTTTCACGATTGCGAACGCTCGGAGCTGACCTTGCGCCAGGTGCGCAACACGCGCGAGGCCGATCTCGCGCCCTACGGGCTGCGCATGGACGTGTTCAGCTTCGACGGGTCGTTCCTGTCGGTCGTGCTCGACCTGCCGGAAGGCGCGGTGGACGGACTGAAGAAGAAGCACCTGATCCGGCTCAACACCATCGTCGAGATGGAGAAGCCGCTCGAGATCTTCGCGCGGCTCAACATCAAGCACGGGCCGAACACCGAACAGATCGTGCGCGAACTGCCGCTGCACGAGGACGACATCGTGGTGGAATTCGACCTGGCCTATTCCAACCTCAACGAGAAACGGATCGAGCGCGCCTGGCTCGACCTCATCTTCGAGAACCCGGAGATGAGCCAGGTCACGCTCCGCGACGTCACGCTGAGCCGCCGCCAGCGCGCCGAGTTCTGAAAGGAGCGAGCGAGATGAGCGAATTCACCCTGACCAAGACCCGGCTCTTCGAGGGCGTCTGGGAAGGCATGCTCACCCACGAAGGCGAGGGCAACGCCCAGCCGAAGATCGAGGTCACGCACCTGAACGAACGGGTCAAGGGCGTCGAGGTGATCGAGAACGCCGACGCCGCCCACTGGGTCGTGCGGGTGCCGATCCCGGCGGAGATGATCGCCGACGGCGTGCAGACCTTTCTGATCCGCGACGCGCAGGCGGATACCGTGCTGGGCAATTTCGCGCTGATGTCGGGCGAGGCGCTGGCCTACGACATCCGCGCCGAGGTGACCTTGCTGCGCGAGGAGCTCGACATGCTGAAACGCGCGTTCCGGCGTCATTGCCTCGAGACGATGTAGCGGCGGATCGCCCGCCAAACGCCTACTCGCCCGCGGGCAGTTCGGGGATCGCGGGGTCCGATTCCGGCGCCAGTTCCTCGAAATCGAAATTGTCGAGCCGCCGTGCGCGTCGCCCTGCCTTGTCGGCGGAAATCTTGATCTCGGCGATATCCTTCGACGCCTGCCCGAAATGCCGGTCGAGGTTCTCCACCCGCGCGCCAAGCCGGTCCACATCGGCGAAGAGCAGCCCCAACTCGCGCCGGATGGCGCCCGCCTGTTCGCGCATCCGCGCGTCCTTGAGGATGGCGCGCATGGTGTTCAGCGTGGCCATGCAGGTGGTGGGCGAGACGATCCACACCTTCGCGGCGAACCCTTCGCGCACGAGGTCGGGAAAGTTGGCGTGCAGCTCCGCATAGACCGCCTCGGAGGGCAGGAACATCAGCGCGCCGTCGGCCGTCTCGCCGTCGAGGATGTAGCGTTCGGCGATGTCGCGGATATGCTTGCGCACCGAGGCGCGCAGGAACCGCGCGGCTTCGGCGGCCTCGGCGTCGGTCGCGGCGCGGCGCAGCGCCTCGTAGGCCTCGAGCGGGAACTTGCTGTCGATGCAGATCGGCCCCGGCGGGTTGGGCAGGTGGATGAGGCAATCGGCGCGCCTCCCGTTGGAGAGCGTCCGTTGCAGGCTGTAACTGTCCGAGGGCAGCGCCTTGAGCACGATGTCGTGCAACTGGATTTCACCGAACGCGCCGCGGGTCTGCTTGTTGCTGAGAATGTCCTGAAGCGTCAGCACGTCGCCCGAAAGCCGGGTGATGTTGGCCTGCGCCTTGTCGATGGTTTCCAGCCGCTGTTGCAGATCGCCAAGGCTCTGCGCGGTGCGCCGGGCCGAGCCGTGCAGGTTCTCGTTCATCCGCTCGCTCACCTCCAAGAGCCGCTTTTCCATGAGGTGCAGCATGTTGGTCTGCGCCGCCGACTGCGCCTCCGCGACATGGGTGAGCCCCCCGGCAAGCTGCTGCTGGCCGTCGCCGAGAGAGCGGAGCCGGCGCTCCATCAGCGCCACCTGCCGCGCCGAGCGGGACGCCGCGCGCACCGCGGCGATCAGCAGGAACAGCACCAGCACGACCGCCGCCAGCCCCGCGAGCGCGGCCAGCGCGCGGGGATCGTCGAGCGAAAGGGACGCGCCGCCGAGTTCGATCATCTGCGCCCGAAGAGCCGTTCGATATCGGAAAGCGCAAGCGACACGTAGGTCGGGCGCCCGTGGTTGCACTGGCCGGAATGCGGGGTCGCCTCCATCTCGCGCAACAGCGCGTTCATCTCGTCGGCCTGCATCCGGCGACCCGAGCGGACAGAGCCATGACAGGCCACCCGGCTCAGGATCGCGTCGATGCGGGTCGCGAGCGCGTCGCTGTCGCCGGCGTCGCGCAGTTCATCAACGATGTCGAGCACCAGCGCGCGCGCATCCACCGGCCCCAGCAAGGCGGGCGTTTCGCGCACCGCGACGGCGCCGCCGCCGAAGGGTTCGATCCCGAGGCCGAGCCGCGCGAGATCATCCGCCGCCCCGATCAGCGTGGCGCGCTCGTCCTCGGGCAGATCGACGATCTCGGGGATGAGCAGCGCTTGCGCCGCGACGCCGCTTTCCGCCATCTGGCGCTTGAGCCGCTCGTAGACCAGCCGTTCATGCGCGGCGTGCTGATCGACGATCACCATGCCGGCGGCGGTCTGGGCGATGATGTAGTTCTCGTGCAATTGCGCGCGGGCGGCGCCGAGGGGAAGATCCTGCGGCGCGGCTTCGGCAGGCGTCTCGTCCACCTCTGGCGAGCTGTCCTCGAC
Source organism: Roseovarius spongiae (assembly GCF_003651245.1). Taxonomy (GTDB): domain Bacteria; phylum Pseudomonadota; class Alphaproteobacteria; order Rhodobacterales; family Rhodobacteraceae; genus Roseovarius; species Roseovarius spongiae. Next base: position 47,840 of record NZ_RAPE01000005.1, on the reverse strand, counting down.
CCGCGCGGCGTAGCTGCCCTGCATCTCGGCAAAGCCGGCGGGGCGCGGCATGGATGGCCGCCCGGCGCGGTCCATCTGGTAGATGCGCGCGCCGCCCGGATCGGGGCGGAAGGCGCCCAGCGTCGCGTCGGCCACGGTGCCCGAAGCGCGGTGGCCTTCCTCGGCCAGCGCGTGGCGCAGCCCCGATACGATCAGCCCGCGCGCGGCGCCTGGATCGCGAAAGCGGACCTCGGACTTGGCCGGGTGCACGTTCACGTCCACCAGCGCGGTGTCGCACTCGATGAAGAGGGCCGCCGCCGGGTGGCGGTCGCGGCTCAGCAGGTCGCGATATGCGGCGCGCAGCGCGCCGGTCAGCATCCGGTCGCGCACCGGGCGGCCGTTGACGAACAGATACTGCGCCAGCGCGGAGCCGCGCGAATAGGTCGGCAGGCCCGCGAAGCCGGTCATGCCCAGCCCGTCGCGCGCGGCGTCGATGCGAATCGCGTTGTCGGTGAATTCGCGCCCCATGATCCGCGCCAGTCGCGCGCTCATCGCGTCGAACAGATCGCCGCTCTCCGGGTCGGCGCGGAACACCGTGCGCCCCGCCCCGCCGCCCGAGACGTCGCGCAGGGTGAAGCCGACAAAGGGTTCGGCCATCGCCAGCCGCTTGACCACATCACCGATCGCCTGCGCCTCGGCCCGGTCGGTGCGCATGAACTTGAGCCGCGCGGGCGTGGCGTGAAACAGGTCGCGCAGCGTGACCACCGTGCCGCCGTTGAGCGCGGCGGGTTTGACCGCGCTCGCCGCGCCCCCCGTGACGTTCATCTCGGCGGCGTCCTCGCCCGCCGCGCGCGAGGCGAGGGTGAGCCGCCCGACCGCCCCCAGCGAGGCCAGCGCCTCGCCCCGGAACCCGAAGGTATGGATGGCGAGCAGGTCGGAGCCGTCCATCTTGGACGTGGCGTGACGCGCCAGCGCCAGCGGCAGGTCGTCCGGCGCGATGCCGCAGCCGTCATCGGTAACGCGGATCAGCGTCTTACCGCCGTCGCCGTAGGCCACGTCGATCCGCCGCGCGCCCGCGTCGATGGCATTCTCGACCAGCTCCTTGACGGCGCTCGCCGGCCGCTCGACCACTTCGCCGGCCGCGATGCGGTTGATCGCGGCCTCGTCCAGTTGGCGGATTTGCGGGCGGGGGTCGCCGATATTGGGTACGCTCTGGGCCATACCACAAGACCTAGCATGACTGCGGGCGATTCTGCCAGCCGGAACCGGCGGCGAAACACACCGGCGCCGGCGTTTTCGGCAGCGGGCGGAGTCGGGTATTCTTACCAGGTACCTACAGGAGCTGCGCGGAGCCGTGAATCGCGTGAGATTCCGGAATTCAGCTTTGCTGCGAAACGCGCTAGAACGCGGGCGGTTCAAGACGTCTCTACATTCCGTGCCGGGCGCGGTAATGTCGGGCAAAACGATGGCTAAGGCAGGGCCGGGCAGGCAGGACAGGCATGGCGAATTCAGGACGCAGGAAGCCGCCGCTGGTGGCGAACAAGCGCAGACCCAAGGCGAAAGCAAAGCCCAACCCGAAGACCGCGCGGCGGAAGGCGAAGCCCGCGGCGCGTCGCGCGCGAAAGCGCGGCAACCCGCTCACGCGCGGCGTGCTGGCGGTGCTGCGCTGGATCTGGCGCGTCGTGTGGGGGATCGGCTGGCGCGTCGCCTTTGTCGTGCTGCTGATCGTCGGGCTGGCCACGGGTTATGTCTATACCACCCTGCCGGATGTCGCGCAGTTGCTCGACGGGCGGGCGCGCGGATCGGTGACGCTCCTGGATCGCAACGGGGACGTGTTCGCCTGGCGGGGCGACCAGTTCGGCGGAACCGTCCGGGCCGAGACCGTGTCGCGCCACCTGCGCAACGCGGTCATCGCGACCGAGGACAAACGGTTCTACATGCACCCCGGCGTCGATCCCATCGGCATCGCCAGCGCCGTGCGCATCAACCTCAGCGAAGGGCGCGGGCCGCTCAGCGGGCATGGCGGGTCGACAATCACACAACAGACGGCCAAGCTGCTCTGCCTCGGCGTGAAATACGACGCCGACGACTGGGAGAGCGAAGCCGCCTACGTGCAGGACTGCCGCCAGACCTCGCTTTGGCGCAAGGCCAAGGAGGCGGTCTATGCGCTGGCGATGGAGGCCAAGTACACCAAGGCCGACATCCTGTCGATCTATCTCAACCGCGCCTACCTTGGCGGCGGCGCCTATGGCGCCGAGGCCGCCGCGCAGCGCTATTTCGGCAAATCGGCGTCAACCCTCAGCGTGGCGGAAAGCGCGATGCTGGCCGGGCTGCTGACCGCGCCCTCGACGCTGGCCCCCACCAGCAATATAGAGCGTTCGCAAAACCGCGCCGCGGTGGTGATCGGGCTGATGGCGGATCAGGGGTATCTGACGGACGCCGAACTGCGCGAAGCGCGCGCCAACCCCGCCGAACTGTCAGAGGCGGCCGAGGCGCAGGCGGGCGGTTACTTCGCCGACTGGGTGATGGCGTCCGGCCCCGAATTCTTTACCCGCGACACGACCGAGGACGTGATCATCCGCACCACGCTCGACCAGCGCATCCAGAAGGCGGCGGAAGACGCCATGCACGAGATCTTCGAGACCAAGGTGCGCGACGGGTCCAAGGCCCAGGCGGCGATCGTGGTGATGTCCGCCGACGGCGCCGTGCGCGGCATGGTCGGCGGGCGCGAAACCAAGGTTAGCGGCGCCTTCAACCGCGCCACGCAGGCCAGCCGGCAGACCGGATCGGCGTTCAAGCCCTTCGTCTACGCGACCGCGCTGGATCTGGGCTATTCCAGCCAGGCGACGGTGGTGGACGACCGCTACTGCATCGACATTCCCGGCTCGGGCCGCTGGTGCCCGGACAATTACGATCACAAGTATCACGGGCGGGTGACGCTCGCCCAGGCGCTCACGCATTCCTACAACATCCCGGCGGTGAAGGTGTCCGAAAGCGTCGGGCGCGACCTCGTCAGTCGCGTCGCGCGCGAATTCGGCATCAAGAGCGACCTCGCCGCCGGGCCGGCGCTGGCGCTGGGCGCGTCCGAGAGCACGCTGCTCGAGATGACGGGCGCGTATGCGGGCATCCTCAACGGGGGCTCCTCGGTGACGCCCTACGGGCTGGTCGAATTGCGGCTGCTGGGCCAGGACGAACCGCTGATGGGCGCCGGCGGCGGCATCGGCGAGCGGGTGATCCGCGAGGCGGCGGCGAAGGAACTGATCTGGATGATGCACCAGGTGATCGAGGCCGGCACCGGGCGGCGCGCGAAACTGTCGGATCGCGAGGCGGCGGGCAAGACCGGCACCACGCAGGCGGCGCGCGACGCCTGGTTCCTCGGCTTCACCGCCGATTACGTGACCGGCGTGTGGATGGGCTATGACGACAACACGCCGCTGACCGGGGTGACGGGCGGCGGGTTGCCGGCGGAAATCTGGCAGGAAACCATGAAGCGGGTCGAGGAGGGCATGCCGGTGAAACCGCTGCCGATGCTGCGCGTCCGGGAACGCCCCGCCGAGCCCGAGCCGCAAACCGCCTCGCCGCTCTACGAGGACGAGCGCCCGCGCCCCGGCCAGTCCACACCGCAGCCGCAGGGCGGGCGCGAGCGCGTGAACCCGATCGAGAACATCCTGCGCCGGTTGCTGGGCGGGTGAGCGGGTCGCGGCCCGCCATGGCCGCGACGCACCCTACCCGGCGGTTTTCAGGTCCTGGATCAGCGCGTCGATATTGCCGCGCCGCCGGTCCAGCATCGAGCCGATCTCGGTGCGTTCGCTCAGGCGCAGGCTGACGCCCTCGATCACCATGTCGAAGAACAGGTCCTTGCCCGACCGGTCCGATATGAGGAAGCGCACCTCGAAGGGCGCTGCGCCGGGGAGGTAGACGGTGGTGATGACTTCGTACCAGGACTTGACCTTGCGCACGCCGCGCACCTCGATGCGCCCGCCCTTGAACTCGTTGAAGCGCTTTCCGTACTTGCGCGCGATGTAGCCGCGGAACGCATTCGTGTAGGCGCGCATCTGCGCCGGGGTCGCGCGGCGGGAGTCCGCCCCGAGCGTCGATCGGGCGATGATGTTCACGTCGCCGTAGCGGCGAAAGATATGCTCGAACTGCGCGATCATCTGCGACAGCGGTCGGCCCGAGGCGATCACGGCGTTGATATCGCGCACGACCTGTTCGACCAGCGCCTTGGCGCGCGCCTCGGTCAGCGCCAGGGCCGGCGCTGCGGGCAGGCTGGCGGCCAGCGCGGCGGCGAGCCCGGTGACCAATGCGGTGCGGCGGGTGACGTCATTCATCGTAAGGGTCCTCGTAGGAGTCGCCCGGGCTGGTCTGGGCGCCCGAACCGGTGTCGTAGGGATCAAGATAGGCGTCGCTGCTACCCCTGCCTACCTTGAACCTGCGGTTTTGCAGGTAAAGCGAGCGGGACGCCGCGTAGCTGTCCGCGCTGTCGTAGAGCACCGAATCGATCGTCTCGCTGTAGCGTCCGCGCGTGGTCAGCGCCTTGGAGGCCGAAGCGGCCGTCGGGATGTAGGATTCCGGCGACTCGAGCGCGTATTTCAGCGGATTGGCGAACAGGTCCACCGTCCGTCCCACCGCGTCCCGCGTGGTCGACGGGCCCAGCAAGGGCAGTTCGATATAGGGGCCTTCATGCACCCCCCAGACATAGAGCGTCTGGCCGAAATCCGCGCCGCTCGGCGCGGGCATTTCCAGCTCGGTCGCCGTGTCGAAAAGCCCGCCCAGCCCGATCGTGCTGTTGACGAGGAAGCGGTAGAAATCCTCGCTGGCGCTCTTGCCGTTGCCTTGCAGGATGTTGTTCACGATGGCGACGGGAAGCGACATGTTATCGGCGAAATTGCCGATCACCATCTCGATATCGTCCGGCACCGCCGAGGAGTAGCCCTTGCCGGCGGAACGGATCAGGGTGCGGTCAAGGCTGCGGTTGAACGCATGCATCCGCCGGTTTTCCGCCTCGTAGGGGTCGTATGGCGCATCGCGGTTCAGCGCGGGGTCCGGCGCGCCGCACGCCGTCAGCACCAGCGCGCAGACGAACGCGAGCGCCGCCCTGGCGCGGCCCGTTCTGCTGGAGGGGGTCGGCATGTTCACGTGATCGAATTCCGGCCTTCTTCGGTGTCTCGTCGTTCAGGATATCGGGATATGCGGCCCGGAGCCCGAAAACACGGGATCACGGGCGCAGCCCGGCGCCCGTGGCCAGACCACGACCCGTCACTCGAACATGAAGCCGCCCAAACCACGCCCGCGAATTACAGTCTAACGCGATTTCATGCAAGCTTTAGGCGGGGCGCGCGGCAGATTCCGGTTTCCCTTTCGCGCGCCGCGGCGATAGCGTCCGGGCGACGTCACACTGCCGAAAGGAAAATGGATCATGAGCAAATTCGAGGACAAGCTGGCCGAACTGGGCATCACCCTGCCCGAGGCCCCCGCGCCGGCGGCCAATTACGTGCCCTTCGTGCAGAGCGGCAATCTGCTCTACGTCTCGGGGCAGATCTCCAAGGGCGAGGACGGGCTCATCACCGGCAAGCTGGGCGCCGACATGGACACCGAAGCGGGGGCGGCGGCGGCCCGGGTCTGCGCCATCGCGCTGCTGGCGCAGGTCAAGGCGGCGTGCGACGGCGATCTCGACCGGCTGAAACGGGTGGTCCGGCTGACGGGTTTCGTCAACTCCACGCCCGATTTCACCGAGCAGCCGCAGGTCATCAACGGCGCCTCCGACCTCATGGCCGAGGCGCTGGGCGATGTCGGCAAGCATGCCCGCGCCGCCGTGTCGGCGGCGTCGCTGCCGCTGGGCGTCGCGGTCGAGATCGACGGGATATTCGAACTCGCATGACCCCGCTGCCCGAGGCGCTGCGCGCCGTGCCGCTCGCGCATCGCGCGCTGCATGACAGGCAGGCGAGACGCCCCGAGAACTCGCGCGCCGCGATCCGCGCGGCGGTCGATGCCGGCTACGGGATCGAGATCGACCTGCAATGCACGCGCGACGGGCAGGCGGTGGTGTTCCACGACGACGCGCTCGACCGGCTCACCGGCCGGGCGGGCCGCGTGCAGGACATCTCCGCCGCCGAACTCGCGCGCCTGCCGCTGCTGGGCGGTGAGGACGGCGCGCCGGGTTTCGCCGAGGTGCTCGACATGGTGGGCGGACGCGTGCCGCTCCTGGTGGAACTGAAGGACCAGCAGGGCGCGATGGAGGGCAGCGACGAGAGGCTCGAGGCCGCCGTCGCCGCCGCCCTGCGGGGCTATGCGGGGCCGCTGGCGCTCATGTCCTTCAACCCGCACCAGGTGATTGCGCTGGCCCGGCTCTGCCCGGACGCGCCGCGCGGCATCGTGACCAGCGCCTACCGCGCGCGGGACTGGCCCGAGCTCACCAAGGCGACGCGCGACCGCCTGCGCGCCGTCCCCGATTACGCCGCGGCCGGCGCGTGTTTCATCAGCCACGAGGCCGACGACCTCGCCCGCCCCCGCGTGGCCGAACTCAAGGCGGAGGGCGCGGCGGTTCTCTGCTGGACGATCCGTTCCCCGCAGGAAGAGGCCGCCGCCCGTCGCGTCGCCGACAACATCACGTTTGAGGGCTACCTGCCGCCGCTCACGGCTTGATCCCGCGCCGGCGAGGCACAGATTGGGACGGACGGGGGAGGACGCATTGCCCAGCACGGAAATCACGGTCGAGACGCATGACACCCTCAGCGCCATCGCGGCTGCGGACTGGGACGCCTGCGCCTGCCCCGAGGCCGCACAGGGCGGGCGGGCGCGCGATCCCTTCACCACGCATCGCTTTCTCAAGGCGCTTGAGGACAGCGGCTCGGTCGGCGCCGGCAGCGGCTGGCAGCCGCTCTACCTGACCGCGCATACGGGCGGGCGGATGATCGCCTGCGCGCCGCTCTACGCGAAGGCGCACAGCCAGGGCGAATACATCTTCGATCACAACTGGGCGCACGCCTACGAACGCGCGGGCGGGCGGTATTACCCGAAATTGCAGATCGCCGTGCCCTTCACCCCTGCCACCGGGCGGCGGTTCCTCGTGCGCCCCGGCTTCGAAGAGATCGGGCGGCCCGCGCTGGCGCAGGGCGCGATGCAACTGGCGCAGCGCAACGGGCTGTCGTCGCTGCACGTGACCTTCTGCACCGAAGAGGAGGCGCGCGCGGGCGCGGATCTCGGCCTGCTGGCGCGCACCAGCCAGCAGTTCCACTGGCTGAACGACGGGTACGCGGATTTTGACGCCTTCCTCGCGCAGCTAAGCGCGCGCAAGCGCAAGAACATCCGCAAGGAGCGCCGCGCCGCGCAGGGGTTCGGCGGGCAGATCGTGGAACTGACCGGCGACGCGATCCGCGCCGAACACTGGGACGCGTTTTGGCGCTTCTACCAGGATACCGGCGCGCGCAAATGGGGCACGCCCTACCTCACGCGGGATTTCTTCGACATCGCGCAGGAGACGCTGCGCGACGATATCCTGCTCGTCCTTGCGATCCGCGAGGGCGCGCCGGTGGCCGGGGCGCTCAACATGATCGGGGCGCAGACGCTCTTTGGCCGCTACTGGGGCTGCATCGAGGATCACCCCTGCCTGCATTTCGAGCTCTGCTACTACCGCGCCATCGACTACGCCATCGCGCATGGCATGGCGCGCGTCGAGGCCGGCGCGCAGGGCGAACACAAGCTGGCGCGCGGATACATGCCGACGCCCACCCATTCGCTGCACTGGCTGGCCGACGCGGGTTTCAGGGACGCGGTCGAGCACTATCTCAAGGCGGAGCGGGACGCGGTCGAGGAGGATATCGACATCCTCACCGATCACGGACCGTTCCGCAAAACCACGCTGGAGGAGCCCCGATGACCGAGAAACTGAGCGACACCGCGCGCGACACCATGCTTGCCCCGCTGCTCGAGGGCGGCTGGGAGATGGTCGAGGGGCGCGACGCGATCACCCGCACCTTCAAGTTCGCCGATTTCGCCGATGCCTTCGGCTTCATGGCCCGCGCCGCGATCTGGGCCGAGAAATGGAACCACCACCCGGAATGGTCCAACGTCTACAACACGGTCAAGGTGACGCTCACCACCCATGACGTCGACGGGCTGAGCGCGCTGGACACCAAGCTCGCCCGCAAGATGGAATCGCTCGCGAGCTGAGTCGCGGGGCGCGCGAGGCGTGATCCGATAGAGCGCCTTGCGGCGCACAGGTTTCGGGGCAGGGGGCGCTGCCCCCTGGCGTTGAATTTGCAGGCGAGTTCAACGGACCCCCTGGGATATTCGAGACAGAAAGCAGCCCTGTGCGTTCCCTCAGATCGCCGCGAGCAGCGCCTCGCCGGCGGAGACCTCGCAGGCGCCGGGGTTTTCCTCGGCGTGCAGCAATGTGACCGCGCCATCCTCGACCAGCATCGCGTAGCGGCGCGAGCGGTCGATCAGGCCGGCGGGCGGGGCCGAGAAATCCATGCCGATCGCCTTGGTGAAACCCGCCTCGGGGTCGCCCAGCATGGTGATGCCCGCCGCGCTCGCGCCCGTGGCCTCGCCCCAGCTCTGCATCACGAAGGGGTCGTTCACGCTGAGGCAGATGACCTCGTCCACGCCCTTGGCGTCGAAATCCGCCTTGGTGCGTATGAAGCTTGGCACATGCGCGGAATGGCAGGTCGGGGTGTAGGCGCCGGGCACGGCGAAGATCACCACCTTGCGCCCTTTCAGGCGCTGGCCGAGGTCGACCGCCTCCGGCCCGTCCGTCCCCATGCCCGCCAGCGTCGCGTCGGGAAGTCTGTCGCCCTTGGAAATGCTCATTTTCGCTCCTGTCATGGAATTGCGTCTGCCTTGGTTCCGGATATAGGGTCCGAACCAGAGTCGACCATGAAACCAGGGGGGGCGCCATGTCCAGTGTTGTCGTCATCGGGGCGGGGCAGGCGGGATCGTCGCTTGTCGCGAAGCTGCGCAATGCGGGCTTTGAGGGGCCCGTCACCCTGATCGGGGCCGAACCCGCGCCGCCCTACCAGCGCCCGCCTCTGTCCAAGAAATACCTGCTGGGCGAGATGGCGCTCGAGCGGCTCTACCTGCGCCCCGAGAGTTTTTACGCCGAGAACGGCATCGATCTGCGCCTTGGCCGGCGGGTCGAGGCGATTGACCGGCAGGGCCGCGAGGTGCGCCTGGGCGACGAGGTCATCGCTTACAATCACCTCGTTCTCACCACCGGGTCGACGCCGCGCCGCCTGCCCGCCTCGATCGGGGGCAATCTGGCGGGCGTGTTCACCGTGCGCGACCTGGCCGACGTGGACGCGATGGCGCCGCGCTTTGAACCGGGCCGGCGCGTGCTGATCGTCGGCGGCGGCTATATCGGGCTCGAGGCGGCGGCGGTGGCGGCGAAGAAGGGTCTGGAGGTCACGCTGGTCGAGATGGCCGACCGCATCCTGCAACGGGTCGCGGCGCCGGAAACCTCGGACTATTTCCGCGCGCTGCACGCCGCGCATGGCGTCGACATCCGCGAGGGCGTCGGGCTCGACACGTTGCTGGGCGAGGACGTGGTGCGCGGAGCGCGGCTCAGCGACGGCAGCGAACTGGCGGTCGATTTCGTCATCGTCGGCGTCGGCATCGCACCCGCCACGCAACTGGCCGAACTGTCCGGGCTGACGATCGACAACGGCATCAGGGTGGACGCGCTGGGCCGGACCAGCGACCCGGACATCTGGGCGGCGGGCGATTGCGCGTCCTTCCCGCATGGGGGCGGGCGGATCCGGCTGGAGAGCGTGCCCAACGCCATCGACATGGGCGAATGCGTGGCGGACAACATCATGGGCGCGGGGCGTGAATACGTCGCGCAGCCGTGGTTTTGGTCGGACCAGTATGACGTGAAGTTGCAGATCGCCGGCCTCAACACCGGCTATGACCGGATCGTGACCCGCCCGGGCGACGGCGAGGGCGCGGTGTCCTACTGGTATTACCGCGGCCCGCGATTGCTCGCGGTCGACGCGATGAACGAGCCGCGCGCCTACATGGTCGGCAAGCGGCTGATCGAGGCCGGGAAATCGCCCGACCCCTCGGTGGTGGCCGATCCGGGCGTCGAGCTCAAGTCGCTGCTGCGCGGGTGAGGATCATCGCCGGGGCCAATCGCGGGCGCAGGCTCGCCTCGGTGGGCAAGGGCGACGCGGCGGCGGCGCTGCGCCCCACCGGCGACCGGGTGCGCGAGAGCCTGTTCAACGTGCTGCGCAGTCATGACCTGCCCTCGAATGAGACCCGTGTGCTCGACCTTTTCGCCGGGACCGGGGCGCTGGGCCTCGAGGCGCTCTCGCGCGGGGCGGCCGGCGCGGTCTTTGTCGAAAACGGTCGCAAGGCGCTGGCGCTGCTCGGGCAGAACATCGCGCTGTGCCGCGCCGAAGGCGTCGCGCGCGTGCTGCGCCGCGACGCGCGCCGCATCGGCAGGGTGGAGGGCGCGCCCTGCGGTCTGGTCTTTCTCGATCCCCCCTATGGGCGGGATTTGGGCGAAGCGGCGCTGGCGGCGGCGATGGCGGGCGGCTGGATCGCCCCCGGCGCGCTGATCGCGTGGGAGGAAGGCGCCGAGATAACGCCGCCCATGGGTTGCGAGATGCTGGACGAACGCCGCTACGGGGAGACGCGCATCACGCTTCTGCGCGCGCCGGGCTAGAATTCTCTTTATCAAAAGAGAATTCACAAGACTTTTCCCTGAAAAGTCTTGGGCCTCAAGCCGGGGGGTGAACCAGGATCGCGCGGAAATCGTTCACGTTGGTCAGCGTCGGCCCCGTCACCACCTGCCCGTCCACCGCGGCGAAGAACCCGTGCGCGTCGTTGCGCGCGAGCGCCGCTTCGGGATCGATGCCACGGGCGCGGGCGCGCTCCGGCAGGTCGGGGCCGAACGCGGCGCCCGCCACCTCGGCCGCGCCATCGACGCCGTCGGTGTCGCAGGCCAGCGCATGGATGCCCGGCGCGCCTTGCAGCGCGATCCCGAGCGCCAGCGCGTATTCCGCGTTCGGCCCGCCGGTGCCGTCGCCGGTTCGCGTGACGGTCAGCTCACCGCCGGAAAGCAGCAGCACCGGCGCGTCCTCCGCCGCCATCCCGGCCTGCGTCTCGAGCGCGAGCGCCGCATGCGCGCGCGCCACCTCGCGCGCCTCCCCCTCGAGCGCGTCGCCGAGGATGCGCGCCTCGATCCCGTCCTCGCGCGCGAGTTCTGCCGCCGCCGCCAGCGATTGCGCGGGCGCGGCGAAGATCACGTTCTCGACCCCGCCGAGGCGCGGATCCGAGGGGGCGAGAGGATCGCCGCCCGCGCGCAGGAAGGCGGTGACCGAATCCGGCGCCTTGACGCTCCAGCGGTCGAGCGCGGCGAGCGCGCCGGCGGCGTCGCCGGCCTGCCCCACGGTCGGGCCGCTGGCGATATCGCCGGGATCGTCCCCCGGCACGTCCGAGATCATCAGCGCCAGCATCCGCGCCGGCCACGCGGCGGCGGCCAGTCTGCCGCCCTTCACCTGGCTGATCTGCTTGCGGATGGCGTTGAGCGTCCCGATGGGGGCGCCGCTGGCCAGCAGAGCGTCGGTAAGCGCCTGTTTCTCGGCCAGCGTGATGTCGCCCGCGGGCGCTGTCAGCAGGGCCGATCCGCCGCCTGAGATGAGCGCGAGCACGAAATCCCCCTCGCCCAGCCCCTCGAGCAGCGCCAGCATCCGCGCGGTCGCTTCGGCTCCGGCGGCGTCGGGGATCGGGTGCGCCGCCTCGACGATCTCGATCCCCGCGGTTGGCCGGCCATAGCCGTAGCGGGTGATGATCAGCCCCTCGCAGGGGCCCCAAGCGGCTTCGACCGCCTCGGCCATGCGCGCGGACGCCTTGCCCGCGCCCACGACCACGACCCGGCCATCGGGGCGGGGCGGCAGCACGCGGGCGAGACTCTGCATCGGGTCGGCGACCGCGACGGCGCGTTCGAACAGGCGGTGGAGGAGAGCGGGGGCGTCTTGCATGGGTATGGCATCCTACTTGTCGGGCGCGGGCATGCTACAGGCCGCGGCGGGCGGGCGTAAGGGGGGGCGTCTTGACAATGGCAGGGCGGCGCGCGACAGACGCGGCCATGTTCTTGACCTTTCTCCAGGTGGCGCTCGGCGGCGCGCTGGGCGCGATGGCGCGCTTTGGCGTCGGGCTGTCGCTCGCCCGCCTGGGCGAGCCGGGCTTCCCGGTGGCGATCCTCGCGGTCAATGTTCTCGGCTCCTTCGTAATGGGCGTTTTCGCCGTGCTGTCATGGGAACGGGGGCTGGCGCATCTCGCGCCCTTCGTGATGACCGGGATGCTGGGCGGGTTCACCACCTTCTCGGCCTTCTCGCTCGAGACCTTCACGCTGATCGAGCGCGGCCAGATCTTCGCCGCGCTGGTCTACGTGGCGCTGTCGGTGCTGGGCTCGATCGCCGCGCTCATGCTGGCGATCTGGATCACGCGGGGTCTCGGGACGTGAGCGGCGTGCAGATCCTCCATGTCGCGCGCGACGAGGGCGACCAGCGGCTCGACCGCTGGCTGCGCCGCCGCTTTCCGCATCTAAGCCAGGGCCGGATCGAGAAGATGTGCCGCAAGGGCGAGCTGCGCGTCGAAGGCGGGCGGGTGAAGCCCGCGACGCGCCTCGCGGTCGGTCAGGCGGTGCGCGTTCCGCCGCTGCCCGACCCGAAAGAGGCCGCCGCGCGCGGCCGCGCGCAGATCACGGATGCGGACGCGAAGATGATCCGCGCATGCGTGATCTACCGCGACGATCACGTGATCGCCCTCGACAAGCCGCCGGGCCTGCCGGTGCAGGGCGGCTCGAAACAGGCGCGCCACGTCGACGAGCTGGCCGAGGCGCTGCGCTTCGGCTTGGATGAGAAGCCGCGCCTCGTGCACCGGCTGGACAAGGACACGTCGGGCGTGCTGGTCCTGGCGCGCACCCGCGCCGCGGCGAAGGGGCTGACGGCCGCCTTCCGCCACCGCGGCACGCGCAAGATCTACTGGGCCGCGCTCGCCGGCGTGCCCAGCCCGCGCATGGGCACCGTGCGCTACGGGCTGGTCAAGGCGCCCGGCCACGGCGCGAAGGGGGAGGGTGAGAAGATGCACTGCATCCATCCCCGCGACGTCGACGCCACGCCGGGCGCGAAACACGCAACCACCGATTACGCCGTGCTCGAGGCGGCGGGCAGCCGCACCGCCTGGGCGGCGCTCGCGCCCATCACCGGACGCACCCACCAATTGCGCGCGCACATGGCCGAACTGGGCCATCCGATCATCGGCGACGGCAAATATGGCGGGTCGGGGCAGGAGAACCTCGGCGACGGCTGGGGCGCGCAACTGGGCGGGGAGTTGTCGAAGAAGCTGCACCTGCACGCCCGCAGCCTGATAATCGAACACCCCGTCACCCGCGCCATGCTGCACCTGACCGCGCCGCTGCCGCCGCACATGGCGCATACGTGGGATCTGTTCCAGTGGTCCGCCGCCGACGCGCCGGCCGACCCCTTCGCCGACGAGGCGGAGACATGAGCGCGCCGCCGCGTCTCATCCTCTTTGACGTGGACGGCACGCTGGTGGACAGCCAGGGCGACATCGTCGCGGCGATGACCCATGCGTTCGGCGCGGTCGGCCTGCCGGCGCCTGCGCGGGCCGATATCCTCGGCATCGTGGGCCTGTCGCTTCCCGTCGCGATGGCGCGGCTCGCGCCCGAACTGGATGCGGCCGCGCATGGCCGGATGGTCGAGGGCTACAAGGACGCCTACATGGACCTGCGCGCGCTGGCGGGCGCTGCGCAATCCTCGCCGCTCTATCCCGGCGCGCGCGAGGTTCTGGAAACCCTCGCCGCCGCGCCCGACGTCCTTCTCGGCGTGGCGACCGGCAAATCGCGCCGCGGCCTCGACAAACTGCTCGAGGCGCATGACCTGCGTGACCTCTTCGTCACCCAGCAGGTGGCCGATTTCCACCCCTCCAAGCCGCATCCCGCGATGATCCTCGCCGCGCTGGCCGAGACCGGGATCGCGGCCCGCGACGCGGTGATGATCGGGGATACGAGCTTTGACATGGACATGGCGCAAGCGGCGGGCGTGCGCGGCATCGGCGTCGGCTGGGGCTATCATCCGCGCAGCGCGCTAAGCGCGGCGTCGGCGTTCATCGCCGCCTTCGCCGAATTGCCCCCGCTTCTCGACAGCCTGTGGGAGAGCGTGACATGAGCGAATGGAAATCCCGGCGCTTCTGGACCCGCGCCGAAGTCGCGCGCGCGAAGGGCGGCCATACCATCGAGCTGGATGGCCGCCCGGTGCGCACGCCGCTGAAATCGGCGCTGATCGTCCCCACCCGCGCGATGGCCGAGGCGATCGCCGCCGAATGGGACGCGCAGGAAGAGGTGATCGCGCCGCTCAGCATGCCGGTGACGCGCTCGGCCAATTCCGCCATCGACAAGGTCGCGCCGCAACGCGCCGCAGTGGCCGACATGCTCGCGGATTATGGCGATGCGGACCTGCTCTGCTATCGCGCCGCGGCGCCCGCCGAACTGGTCGCGCAGCAGGCCGCCGCGTGGGATCCGCTGCTCGACTGGGCTGATTCGGAACTGGGGGCGCGGCTCGGGCCGCGAACCGGCGTGATGCATGAACCGCAAGACCCCGCCGCGTTGCGGAAACTGCGCGCGGAGGTGCATGCGCTCGATGATTTCGCGCTGACCGCGCTGCACGACCTGGTGAGCCTGTCCGGTTCTCTCGTGATCGGGATCGCCGCCATGCGGGACGCGCAGGATATCAAGACACTTTGGGAAATCTCCCGCCTCGACGAGAACTGGCAAATCTCGATCTGGGGCGAGGACGAAGAGGCGGCGCAGGCCGCGGCGCACAAGGCTGAGGCATTTTTGCATGCAAAGCGGTTTTTCGACCTTGGCCGGGTTGCAACCTGACGCTTCGCGCTAACCTTACGCGAGGTCAGGCGCGCGCGTGAATCGCCACTTTTCGTGACGCGACCCTTGACCTTTGAGAATGAATCCATCCACACTCGGCTCCGCTGAGGGGGGACAAACCCTCTTACGTTTCACCCCGGCCTCTCCTTGAGGCCGCGCAAACCGCCCTGTCATAGTGGGTGGACAATCAGGAAGAGGTAATCATGAAAAAATCCGTATTTCTTGGCGCACTGACGATCGCCGGGCTTGCCGCGGGCGTTGCCGCGGCGGGGACGCTCGACGACGTCAAGGCGCGTGGGAAGCTGAACTGCGGCGTCACCACCGGGCTTGTCGGCTTCGCCGCGCCGGACGCCAACGGCGAATGGAAAGGCTTTGACGTCGCCGTCTGCCGCGCCGTCGCCGCCGCGGTTCTGAACGACCCCACGGCGGTCGAATTCGTTCCCACCACCGGCAAAACCCGCTTTACCGCCCTCGCCTCGGGCGAAATCGACCTGCTCGCGCGGAACACCACCTGGACCTTCAGCCGCGACGTCGACCTCAAGTTCGAATTCGTCGGCGTCAACTACTATGACGGCCAGGGCTTCATGGTTCCGAAATCGCTGGGCGTCAGCTCCGCCAAGGAACTGGACGGCGCGACCGTCTGCATCCAGACCGGCACCACGACCGAGCTGAATCTCGCGGACTACTTCCGCAAGAACAACATCAGCTATGAGCCGGTCCCGATCGAAACCAGCGCCGAGGGCGCGCAGCAATACCTCGCCGGCGCCTGCGACACCTACACCACCGACGCATCGGGCCTCGCCTCGCTGCGCGCCTCCTTCGAGAACCCGGGCGATCACGTGATCCTGCCCGAGATCATCTCGAAAGAGCCGCTCGCGCCGCTGGTCCGCCACGGTGACAACGAGTGGGCCGACGTGGCGCGCTGGACGCTGAACGCGCTGATCGCCGCCGAAGAGCTCGGCGTCACCTCCGCCAACGTCAACGACATGGCGGCCGAGGCGGGCAACAGCCCCGAGATCAACCGCCTGCTCGGCACCGAGGGCAACCTCGGCGAGATGATGGGCCTCGACGCCAAATGGGCGGTGCGCGCCATCGCGGCGGGCGGCAACTACGGTGAGATCTTCGAGAAGAACATCGGTGAAAACACTCCGATCGGCCTCGCCCGCGGCCTGAACGCGCAGTGGACCGATGGCGGGCTGCTCTACGCCCCCCCGTTCCGCTAGGACAGACAAGCAGGGGCGCGGTCAAGGCCGCGCCCTTCGCACCTCAAGCGTCAAGACAATCCAGGCCCCCGGCGCATCGACGCCATCACAACAACAAGGGCCGGACAACAGGGATGAAAATACATGACCGCACTCACCGACCCTCAAAGGGAGTCGTTCCGCCTGTCGATGCTGATCAACGACACGCGGTACCGGTCGCTGACCTTCCAGGCGATCGCGCTTATCCTGGTGATTTCGCTTTTCGCCTATCTCGGTTCAAACCTGGTCCGGAACCTCGCCGCCGCAGGGCTGAACATCAGCTATAGTTTTCTCGAAGATCCTTCGGGATATGACATCAACCAGACGCTGATCCCCTATACCAGCCGCTCATCGAACCTTCAGGCGGCCTGGGTCGGGATCCTGAACACCCTCCTCGTCGCCGTGCTGGGCTGCATCACCGCGACCGTTCTCGGCGTGATCGCCGGCGTGCTGCGGCTGTCGAAGAACTGGCTCGTGCGCAAGCTGATGTCGGTCTATGTCGAGATTTTCCGCAATATCCCGGTGCTGATCTGGATCCTCATCATCTACGGGATCATGACGGTGTCGCTGCCGGCGCCAAGCGCTTTCCGCGGCGATAACCCCACATCGAGCATGCTGTTCAACCTCTTCGCGTTCACCAACCGCGGGATCTATATCCCCGCCCCGGTCTGGGGGCCCGGTTCGATGATCGTGGTTGCGACCTTCGTCGCCTCGATCATCGCCGTGTTCGCCTATCGCTCCTACGCCAAGAAACTGCTGTTCAGCACCGGCAGACTGCTGCCGACGGGCTGGCCGTCGCTGGCGATCCTGCTCGTGCCGACCATCCTGTTGTTCCTCGTGCTGGGCCGGCCCATCGGGCTCGATATTCCCGAGCTCAAGGGATTCAACTTTGGCGGCGGGATCAAGGTCGGGGCGCCGCTGATCGCGCTCTGGTTCGCGCTGTCGGTCTACACCGGCGCCTTCATCGCCGAGAACGTGCGCGCCGGCATCCTCGCCGTGAGCAAGGGACAGACCGAGGCCGCGGCGGCGCTCGGCCTGCGCCCGCGCCGGATCATGAACCTCGTGATCCTGCCGCAGGCGCTTCGCGTCATCATCCCGCCCTTGATCTCGCAATATCTCAACATCACCAAGAACTCCTCGCTCGCCATCGCGGTCGGTTACGCGGACATCACCGCGACGCTGGGGGGGATCACGCTCAACCAGACGGGCCGCGCCATCGAATGCGTGCTGCTGCTGATGCTGTTCTACCTCGCGATCTCGCTCAGCATTTCGGTCATCATGAACATCTACAACAGCAAGATGAAGCTGAAGGAGCGCTGAGCCATGAGTGATACGCATGCCGAATCCGTCGCTTACGTCCGCGAAACCGCAATCCCGCCCGCTCCTGCGCCCGTCACCGAGGCCGGCGTCGTCGGCTGGCTCCGTCAGAACCTGTTCGCCACCTGGGCCAACGCGGCGCTGACCATCGCGGCGCTCTACGCGATCTACCTGGTCCTGGCGGCGACGCTGCCCTGGGTGCTCGGCGGCGTCTGGACGACCGACAGCCTCACGGAATGCCGCGAGGTGCTACAGGGCCGCAGCGCCGCCTGCTTCTCGGTGCTGACCGAGCGGTGGAACCAGCTCATCTTCGGGTTCAAGTACCCGGACGAATTCTACTGGCGCCCGAGCCTGGCCTTCGTCCTGCTGTTCCTCGCCGCGGCGCCCGTGCTGTTCTTCGACCTGCCGCGCAAGCTGCTGCTGTTCACGGCGGTCTATCCGTTCCTCGCCTACTGGCTGATCTGGGGCGGCACGATCTGGGCGCCGGTATTCGCCGCGCTCGGGCTTGTGGCCGGCTACGTGATCTTCGACCGCTTCGGCAACCAGAACTTCGCCACCGGTTTTCTCGGCGGGATCGCGGCGGCGCTGGTGGTGTGGATCCTCGCGGATTACATCGTGCCGCTGATCGCCTCCGACGATCCGTTGCTGCCGGCGGTGCAGTCGCGCGACATGGGCGGCTTCATGCTGAACATGATCCTCGGGGTGGTCTGCGTGTCGCTGTCGCTGCCGTTCGGCATCGCGCTGGCGCTGGGGCGGCAGTCGAACATGCCGCTGATCAGGTGGATCAGCGTCGTCTTCATCGAGTTCATTCGCGGCGTGCCGCTCATCACGCTGCTGTTCGTGGCGAACGTGGTGCTGGCCTACTTCCTGCCGCCGGGCACGAGTTTCGACCTGATCCTGCGGGTGATCATCATGATCACGATGTTCGCCTCGGCCTATATCGCCGAGGTGATCCGCGGCGGCCTCGCTGCGCTCCCCAAGGGGCAGTACGAGGCGGCGGATTCGCTGGGTCTCGACTACGCGCAGTCGATGCGCCTGATCATCCTGCCGCAGGCGCTCAAGATCTCGATCCCCGGGATCGTCAACGTGTCGGTGGGGCTGTTCAAGGACACCACGCTGGTTTCGATCATCACGATGTTCGACCTGGTCGGCATGATCCGCGGCCCGATCCTCGCTTCGTCGGACTGGAACGGCGTCTACTGGGAGCTGTTCGGCTTCGCCTCGGTCCTGTTCTTCATCACCTGCTACGGCATTTCGCAATATTCACAGTGGCTCGAGCGTCGCCTCACCACCGATCACAGGTAACAGGCCCGCAAGAAGCGCAAGCGACAGGGCAATAAAAACAGGAGGCCACACGACATGGCAGAAGCTGCACCGAAAATGAAGGTCTCGGACGAGGTCGCGATCTCGATCCAGAACATGAACAAGTGGTACGGCACCTTCCACGTGCTGCGCGACATCGACCTCACCGTCTATCGCGGCGAACGGATCGTCATCTGCGGCCCCTCGGGGTCGGGCAAATCGACGCTGATCCGCTGCATCAACGCGCTCGAAGAGCATCAGAAGGGCCGGATCGAGGTGGACGGCACGGTGCTCAGTTCGGACCTCAAGAACGTGGACAAGATCCGCTCGGAGGTCGGCATGTGCTTCCAGCACTTCAACCTCTTCCCGCATCTCACCATCCTCGAGAACTGCACCCTGGCCCCGATCTGGGTGCGCAAGATTCCCAAGAGGGAGGCCGAGGAAACCGCGATGCATTTCCTCGAAAAGGTGAAGATTCCCGAACAGGCGGACAAGTATCCCGGGCAGCTCTCGGGGGGGCAGCAGCAGCGCGTCGCGATCGCCCGCTCGCTCTGCATGAAGCCGCGGATCATGCTGTTCGACGAACCCACATCCGCCCTCGACCCCGAGATGATCAAGGAGGTGCTCGACACCATGATCGAGCTTGCCGAGGAGGGCATGACCATGCTCTGCGTCACGCACGAGATGGGGTTCGCCCGACAGGTGGCGAACCGGGTGATCTTCATGGATGACGGCCAGATCGTGGAGCAGAACGAACCCGAGGAGTTCTTCAACAACCCGCAATCCGACCGCACCAAGCTGTTCCTGAGCCAGATTCTCGGCCACTGAGAGGATTCATCCACCGCCCTTGCCGGCGGGATGAAAGGCGCGCATGTGCAGGGCCGATTGCTCGGCCGTGCGGTCGAACCGCTGGCTGACAGGGCAGGCACGACGCGCGCGGCAGCCTTCCTCCATGCAGTCCCGGCCCGCCGGGCGGTCGAGATGCGCGTGACACGCCGCCACGTCGTAGCCGCGCGCGGCGCTTAGCGCATCGACGGGGCAGGCGGTCAGGCAAGGCTGTCCATCGCATGTCGCGCAAGGCGCGGCGTCGGGCGGTGCGGGCAGCGCGATGACATGGTCAAACCGCAGCGCGCCGCGATAGGACACCATCAGGCCGGCCTCGTCATGCACCAGCATCCCCGCCGGGCTCTGCCACGCGCGCCCCGACGCGATGGCCCAGCGCAGGAACGGCTGGTAGGGCGGCCCGCCGAAGGGAAAGAGCGCCTCGGCGCCCAATTCCGCCGCCATCGCCCCGATCACCCGCTGCGACCAGCGGTCGACCGGGTCGGGCGCGCCGTCGCGCATCTCGGGCGCGTCGCGGAAATGCGGCCAGAAGCCGCGCCCCGGCCCCAGCAGGACGATCGTGCCGCCGCCCTCGCGCAGCCCGCCCATCACCATCAGCCGCGCCTTTGCGGCGGCGTCGATGACGCCGCTCAGTCCCGGCGAAACGGCAGCCACAGGCTCCACCCCAGCTTGGTCGGGCGGTCGT
The DNA here is from genome assembly GCF_003651245.1 of Roseovarius spongiae. Classification (GTDB taxonomy): domain Bacteria; phylum Pseudomonadota; class Alphaproteobacteria; order Rhodobacterales; family Rhodobacteraceae; genus Roseovarius; species Roseovarius spongiae. Next base: position 27,568 of record NZ_RAPE01000005.1, on the reverse strand, counting down.
CCTGCCATTCCAGGCCGACCGTCATCCCCTCGTGTCCCTTGCCCGGCTGCGCGCGATAGGTGCCGAAGATCCGGTCCCAGACCGACAGGGCAAAGCCGTAATTGCTGTCATGCTCGGCGCGGATGTCGGAGTGGTGCACCCGATGCATGTCGGGCGTGACCAGCACCTTGCGCAGCGCGGCGTCGAGCCAGCCGGGAAGCGCGAGGTTGGCATGGTTGAACATCGCCGTGCCGTTGAGCACGATCTCGAACGCGACGACCCCGATGGCGGGCGGCCCCAGCAGGTAGACCAGCCCGATCTTCAGCAGCATCGACAGCCCGATCTCGACCGGGTGAAAGCGGATCGCGGTGCTGACGTCGATATCCCGGTCGGCGTGATGCACCCGGTGGATGCGCCACAGGATCGGCACCTTGTGGGTAACGAGATGCTGCGCCCAGATCGCCAGGTCGAAGATCAGGACCGTCAGCACCACGCCAAGCCACAGCGGCAGGCCGAGCGCGTTCATCACCCCCCAGCCCTGCGCCTGGGCATCGATCGCGGCGCCCACCGCCAGCAGCGGCAGCCCCAGGGCGAGCGCGCGCAGCGTCAATGTGTCAAGGACGACGATCCCCCAGTTGGTGAACCAGCGGCGCCGCAGCGGCTCTGCCCGCGCGCGGCGCGGCGCGCGCTGTTCGAGCCACGCGAACAGCGCGAACAGGCCAAGGAAGAACCCCAGCCGCAGGATCGTCTCATGCTCCATGCCTTGAACCTATGTGAAACCGGAGAACGCGCAAGGCCCTCACTCGGCGCGGATCATCGACCCCGCGCCGTGATCGGTGAACAGTTCCAGCAGCGTCGCGTTGGGCGCGCGGCCGTCGATGATCACCACCGCGCGCACCCCGCCCTCGATCGCGGCGAGCGCGGTCTCGGTCTTGGGGATCATGCCGCCGGCGATGACTCCCTCGGCGGTCATGCGGCGGATCTGGTCCGCCGTCAGTTCCGTGACCACCCGCCCCGAGGCGTCGCGCACCCCGTCCACGTCCGTCAGCAGCAACAGCCGGTCGGCCCTGAGCGCGGCGGCGATGGCGCCTGCCATCGTATCGCCGTTGATGTTGAACGTCTCGCCGCTCTCTCCCGCGCCAAGCGGCGCGATCACCGGGATCGCATCGTCCTGGAACAGCGTGTGCAACAGGCGTGGGTCGATCTTTGAGGGCGTGCCGACAAGGCCGAGCGCCGGGTCGGCGGGCGTACAGGTCACGAGGTTCGCATCCTTGCCCGACAGCCCCACCGCGCGGCCGCCCTGCGCGTTGATCGCCTGTACGATGCGCTTGTTCACGCGGCCCGACAGGACCATCTCGACCACTTCCATCGTCGCCGCGTCGGTCACGCGCTTGCCGCCGACGAAATCGGATTTGATCGCGAGCTTGGCCAGCATCTCGTTTATCATCGGGCCGCCGCCATGCACGATCACCGGGTTCACCCCGACCTGGCGCATCAGCACCACATCGCGCGCGAAGGTCTCCATCGCCGTGTCGTCGCCCATCGCGTGACCGCCGAACTTGATGACCACGATCGCGCCGTCATAGCGTTGCAGGTAGGGCAGCGCCTCGGACAGCGTGCGGGCGGTGGCGATCCAGTCGCGGTTCATGTCGCGTTGCTTCATCTCGTTGTCCCTCGTCGCGCCGTTATCGCCGCTGGCGCGACGGCGCGCAAGGCCGCGCCGCTCAGTCGATGCCGGCGATGATGGACCGCAGCACGTCGACGCCCTCGCCCTTCTCGGCCGAGGTCAGCACGATCTCGGGGAAGGCGGCGGGATGTTTGGCGAGCGCGGCGCGCACCTGTTCCAGCACGCGGTCGCGTTCGGCGCCCCTGACCTTGTCGGCCTTGGTCATCACGCATTGGAAGGTGACGGCGGCGCTGTCGAGCAGCGCCATGATCTCCTCGTCCACCGGCTTCACGCCGTGGCGGGTGTCGATCAGCACGAAGGCGCGGCGCAGGGTCTGACGCCCCGACAGGTAGCTTTTCAGCAGGCGCTGCCATTTCTCGACCACCGGCAGCGGCGCGTTGGCATAACCATAGCCCGGCAGATCGACGAGGTAGCATTCCTCGCCCAGTGCGAAAAAGTTGATCTCCTGCGTGCGCCCCGGCGTGTTGGACGCCCGCGCCAGCGCGCGGCGTCCGGTCAGCGCGTTGATCAGCGTCGACTTGCCGACGTTCGAACGCCCGGCGAAACACACCTCGGGGCGGTCGCCGGAGGGTAGGCCGGCCATGTCGACGACGCCTTTGACAAAGCGCGTTTCGCCCGCGAAGAGCCGCCGCCCCCGCTCGGCGATCTCCGCGTCGGGCGTCTTCGCCAGGGGAAAGGGCAGGGCGCTCACGGCAGTTCGATCTCGTCCCCGACGCTGACCCGCCCGCCCTTCGTGACGAAAGTGTAGACGCCGCAGTTCTGGTTGCCGAAATTGGCGTTCAGCGCCTTGAGCGTGTCGCCGTCCGCGCGCCCCGTCTCGGGGTCCGCGGTGGTCGCGCGGCAGCGCTCGATCGGCTCGCGTACCTCGAACTCGGCCTCGCCGATGCGCAGCGTCTTGCCGATCCAGCCGTTCTCCTCCCAGGGGGCCAGCCCCTCGAGGTGGATGTTGCAGCGCCAGCGATGCGGCGACAGCGCCTGCCCCATGTGCATCCCCAGATCGGTGCTGCTGGCGAGGTTGAGAATGCTGACCGAGGGGAACTCCGTATCCGTCATCGCCCGCTCCCGCGCTCTCACGATGCCGGTGGATTGGGCGCGGTTCTCGGGCAGCAGGGGCTTTTCCCATTCGAGGAAGGCGTCGACCTCGGTGTCGGGATCGAAGGTCAGATCGGGCCGCTCCGGGTGGCGCAGGGTGACGGTTCCGGCGGCCTCGTCCGACGTGGCGGTGATCGCCATCAGCGGCAGCACCTTCGCGGCGATGGTCCAGTTGGCCGACGGCCCCCATTCGCCCGGCTCCGCGCGGGTGGCCTCGTGGCTGACGGCCCAGCGGCGGTCCCAGGGCAGCGTGCCGCCGGCGGTCAGCTCGACGCTTTGCAGCGCCTCGCGGCCGTGGCTCTTGATCGGGTGGCGCCAGAGCGCGGCGACATTGGCCATTTACTTTCCTCCCCCCTTGTCCGTCTTGCCGCCGCCGTCGCCGGATTTTCCGGACGGGCTGCGGGCGAAGCTGTCCTTGATGTTGCCAAAGACGTCGGGCTTGTAGCCCTGGCTGCGCATGATCGCGTATTGCTGGATGAAGGTGATCGTGTTGTTCGCGATCCAGTAGAGCACCAGCCCGCTGGCGAAGCTGCCCAGCATGAACATGAATACCCAGGGCATCCAGGCGAAGATCATCTTCTGCGTCGGGTCCGTCGGCGACGGGTTCAGCTTCTGTTGCAGGAACATAGAGATCCCGAGGAACAGCGGCAGCACGCCGATGAAGATCAGCGCCAGGATCGAGCCGGGTTCGGGCGCGGCCCAGGGCAGCAGTCCCCAGAGGTTGTAGAGCGACGAGGGATCGGGCGCGCTCAGGTCGCGGATCCAGCCGATCCACGGCGCGTGGCGCAGCTCGAGCGTGACGAAGATCACCTTGTAGAGCGAAAAGAAGATCGGGATCTGCAACAGGATCGGCAGGCAGCCCGAGGCGGGGTTCACCTTTTCCTTCTTGTAGAGCGCCATCACCTCTTTCTGCATCGCCTGCTTGTCGTCGCCGGCGCGCTCCTTGATCTTCTCCATCTCGGGTTGAAGCTCTTTCATCCGCGCCATGGAGACGTAGGATTTATAGGCCAGCGGCAGCAGCAGCGCCTTGATCAGAACGGTCAGGCCGATGATCGCCCAGCCCATGTTGCCGATGAGCTGGTTCAGCCAGTGCAGCACGGCGAAGATCGGCTTGGTCAGGAAAAAGAACCAGCCCCAGTCGATCGAATCGACGAAGCCCTCGACGCCCTCCTCGTTCTGGTAATGGCGGATCGTGTCCCATTCCTTGGCGCCGGCGAAGAGGCGGGTTTCGGCGCTGGCGCTCGCGCCGGGGGCGAGGCTGACGGTCGGCTGCTTGGTCGTGGTCTGGTAGATGTTGCGCCTCTTGTCCTCGAACATGCTGAGGGAAAAGGGTTTTCCCGGCTCGGGAATGAGCGTCGTCATCCAGTAGTGATCGGTAAACCCGGTCCAGCCATTGGCGGCGACCGCGATATTCTTGTGCTCTCCGGCGCTTTCGAAATCGTCGTAGTCGATTTCGCTCAGCTGGCCGTCGACCATGCGGATCGCGCCTTCGTGCAGGATGAAGAACTGCTTGATGTCCGAAGGAATCCCGTGCCGCGCGAGGATGCCGTAGGGCGCGAGCGTCACGGTCGCGTCACCGGTGTTCTCGACCGATTGGGTGACGTTGAACATGAAGTTGTCGTCGACCGAGATCACCCGGCGGAAGGTCAGCCCCGCGCCGTTGTCCCATGTCAGCGTGACCGGCGTATCCGGGGTCAGCGCGCCGGTTCCCTCCTGCGTCCAGAGGGTGTTGGCGCCCGGCACCGTGTCCGCGCTCAGGCCCTGGCCCGGCGCCCAGCCGAACAACGCGTAATGCGGCTCCTTGCCGCTCACTGGGGTCAGCAGCTCCACGTCCGGCGATTCGGGATCGATCGTCTCGTGGTAGTTCTTGAGCGACAGATCGTCGATCCGCCCACCCTCGAGCGATATGGTCCCCTCTATGCTGGGCGTGTCGATGGCGATGCGCGGCGCGTCGCTCGCCTTGGCCTCGGGGGCAGGGGTTTCCTCCGTGACAACGCCGTCCGCCGCGGCCGGGGCCGAGGCCGGGGCGTTCGCATCCGCCGCGGCCTGGTCGTCCTGCGCGCTGATCGGCGCGTTCGGCTCGACCGGCGCCTGCTCGGGCGGCGGGAAGAGCACGAACCAGATCAGGATCACGAGGAAGCTGAGCGCGGTTGCGAGAATGAGGTTCTTGTTCTGATCGTCCATGCCGGCCGGCCACCACTTGTTTTATGAGGGTCGGGAGGGTTCAACGATTTGTGCGGCCAAAGGTCAAGCGGATTTGCCTGAATCCCCGTCGCCCGCGCGGGTTTCACCACGCCGCGCGCGACCTCAGCCGGTGCGGCGGCCGATCCGCGGAGGCAGGTCCAGCTTCTGCAGGTGGGCGCGGACCCAGTCGATGGTCCGTTCGGGCGGCATCGGGCGGGCGATGCCGAAACCCTGCACGTGCCCGCAGCCCAACTGCCCGAGCATCGCGTGTTCTCCGGCGGTTTCCACGCCTTCGGCCAGCGTGTCGAGCCCCAGCTGCTCGGCCATCAGCAGGATGGTCGCGATCATCCGCTGCTGTTCGGGATCGCGGTCGACCTTCATCACGAAGGAACGATCGATCTTGAGACGCTGCACGTCGAACCGGCGGATCGACGAGATCGAGGCGTGGCCGGTGCCGAAATCGTCTAGGTCGATGCGACAGCCGAGCCGCGACAACGCGGCGATATTGCGCGCCACCGTATCGTCCGGCGCGGTCGACACCACGGTTTCGAGGATCTCCACCGTCAGCCGCTCGGGCGCGAGGCCGAAGCGGTCCAGTTCCCACTCGATCCGTTCGGGCAGCTGCGGATTGCGCAGTTCGTCGGGCGCGAAGTTGACGCCGACAGTGGGCGCGTCGATTCCCGCGGCGTCCCAGGATTTCACCATGCCCAGCGCGCCGTGAAGGATCACCTCGCCCAGCCGCTCGAGGCGGCTCGCCTGTTCCAGCGCCGGCAGGAATTCCGCCGGCGAGACCATGCCGCGGACCGGGTGGTTCCAGCGCGCCAGCGCCTCGAACCCGGTGACCTTGCCGGTATCGGTTGAGATTTGCGGCTGGAACCACGGGCCGATCTGCCCGTTCTCGAGCGCCTCGCATGCGGCGTCGGCGAACGCCGCGTCGCGCAGGACGGGGGGCGCGTGCATCTCGGGCGAATAGGCGCGCAGCGCCGAGGGGCCGTGGCGGCGCGCCTCGGCCAGCGCGGTTTCCGCGGCCTCGATCAGCGCGGGGCCGGTCCTGCGGCGCAGTTGCGTGTCGAGCGCGAGGCCCGCGGACGCGCTGACATAGACGGTCGTTCCGTCAAGCACGAGAGGCTCCTCCAGCGCGGCCTGCACCCGGCCGGCCATGTGCAACCCGTCGCCGAGGTTGAGCCGCCGGACGGGCGCGACCGACACCGCGAAGAGCGGCGGATCGAGCCGGCAGGTCACGTCGCGGCTGCGCAGAACCGACTGCATCCGCGCGAACAGCGTCTGCATCATCTCATCGGTGGCGGCCTGCCCGTGGCGCGCGTTCAATTCGGCGTGATCGTCCAGCTCGAACAGGATGCACCCCGTATGACGCGAGGAATCCACCGCAACGCGCAGGTTGGCGGCGACCGCTTCGGCGAATCCGGCGCGCCCCTCGACCTCGCCCGTCGCGGGGGCCGGGGGCGGTCGCAACCGGGCCAGCGCAAGGCAGGCCGGGTAGCCCAGCGCGACCGCGATCAGCGCCGCCTCTCCGCCGATCCAGAACCCGGCGAGCACCCCGGCCGGCAGCAGCGCCAGCGCGGGCGGCCCCAGAAGGCCATCGCGCAGATGCTGGCCCAGTTCGGGCGGAAACGGGTTGCGCCACGGTTTCATAAGGCAATTCCCCTTCGAGCTTGCCTCGTGACGCTAGCGCGCGCGGCTCAATGCATGCTTAACGCAAACCGGGCGGCGCGCTGGAATCTCCGTCGTATTTTAGTGATCCGGCTCAGGGCGAAAGATCGGCGAGTTCGCGCGGCATGTAATCCTCGTCGTGCTTGGCGAGGATTTCCGTCGCCCGGAATTCCCCGTCCCGCAGGGCGCCGGTCGCGATGGCGCCCTCGTTTTCGGCGAACAGATCGGGCAGCAGGCCGCTGTAGGATACCGCGATGGCCTGCTCCCCGTCCGTCAGCCTGAACCGGACCGAGGCGCCGTCCCGCACGAGGCTTCCCGGTTCCACCATGCCGCCCAGCCGGAAAATTTCGGCGGCGTCGGGCGCGGTGGCCAGCGCCTGGGACGGGGTGCGAAAGAACTGGATGCCGTCGCGCATGGCATAGCCGATCAGCGTCGTCGCCAGCACAAGCGCGACGCTGGCGAACGCGATCAGCCGGACGCGGCGGGCTTTGCGCAGGCTGGCCATCAGGGCGCCCTCCCGGCATGGACAAAGGGCAGTTGCAACTCCTTCCAGCATTGCGCCAGCGCCGCCGCCAGATCGTCCATCATCGCATCGGTATGCAGCGGCGAGGCGGTCATGCGCAGCCGTTCGGCGCCGCGCGGAACGGTGGGATAGTTGATCGGCTGAAGATAGATGGCGTGGTTGTCCAGCAGCCGGTCGCACAGCGCCTTGCACTTGACCGGGTCGCCCACAATTACCGGCACGATATGGCTGGGCGCGTCGAGGAAGGGTATCCGGTTGTCGCGCAGCAGGCCACGCAGGCGCGTGGCGCGTTCCCGCAGGGCCGCGCGTTCGGTCTCGCTCTGGCGCAGGTGGCGGACGGAAGCCAGCGCGCCCGCGGCCACGGCGGGAGGAATGGCGCTGGTGAAGATAAAGCCGTTGGCGTGGCTGCGGATCGCGTCGATGACGGAGGCGCGCGCCGCGATGTAGCCGCCGATCACGCCGTAGGCCTTGGCCAGCGTCCCCTGGATGATGTCGATCCGGTCGGCCAGCCCCTCGCGTTCGGCGACGCCCGCGCCGGTCGGGCCGTACATGCCCACGGCGTGCACCTCGTCGAGATAGGTCAGCGCGCCGAAGTCGCGGGCGATGTCCACGATCTCGTTGATGGGGGCGATGTCGCCATCCATCGAATAGACCGACTCGAACGCGATGATCTTGCACCGCTCGCGCGGGATCTCCGCCAGCAACTCGCGCAGGTGGTTCATGTCGTTATGCCGGAAGATGCGCTTTTCCGCGCGGCTGGCCAGCACGCCCTGGATCATCGAGGCGTGGTTCAGCGCGTCCGACAGGATCACGCAATCCGGCAGCAGTTGCCCCAGCGTCGAGATGGTGGCGAGATTGGCGAGGTAGCCGCAGCCGAAGACCAGCGCGCCCTCCTTGCCGTGCAGCGCGGCCAGTTCACGCTCCAGCGCCACGATCGGCCCGTGATTGCCGGAAATGTTGCGCGTGCCCCCCGCGCCGGCGCCGAAATCGTCGATCGCGCGCTTCATCGCGGCGCGCACCTCTGGATGCTGGCCCATCCCGAGGTAATCGTTGGAGCACCAGACGGCGATGCGGCGGTTCTCGGCCCCCGCCACGGCCATCGACCACGGAAAGCTGCCGACGATGCGGTTGTGTTCCTGAAAGACGCGATAGCGACCTTCGCTCAAAAGGGTGTCCACCGATTGCTGCATCAGGCCGGCGTAATCCGGCAATCCGGCGATGCCGGGATGGCTGTCGTCGAACGTCATGGCTTTCCTCCCCCGATTTCGGTCAGCAATGTCCTTACCTCCCCGGCGGCCGGATGATCCGGCTGCAAACGCACGACCAGCCATTCCAGGTCGGTCTTTGCCGCGGTCGGTCGGCCCAATTGCAGGTTCAGCAGGCTGCGATACCAGCGCGCTTCGGCCATGTCGGGAACGGCCTCAAGCACGTCCTCGACCTGCGCCAGCAGTTCGACGGCCGGCGGCGCGTCCGGGGATTCCACCACCATGCGCAGATAATTCATGCGGAATTCCAGATCATCGGGATACTGATCGGCGGCGGCTTTCAGCACCTCGGGCGCCTCGGCCTCGCGGCCCAGCACGCCATAGCTGCGCAAAAGCATGCGGTAATCGTCGGGCGAGGCATCGCCGTCCCAGACGCGCGCTTCCAGGCGCGCGACCATGGCCGCGATGTCGGGCGCGCCATCGGCGTCCACCGGCATGCCCGCGGGGGTCGCGATCGGAACGCCGCCGTCCTCGTGCGGCGAGCGGGTCATGTCGATATCCTCGGACGAGGCGACGGCGCTGACGCCGAACGCCGCCGCGACGATGCAGGCGGCGGTCAACGCCGACGCGACGCCCCCGGGCATATGCGTATCCCGCAGCGCGGCGGGGGCGAAGGCCTCGCGCGCACGGCGCAGGGCCTTGAGCGCGCCTTCGGCCTCGGCGGCGAGGCGGGCGTTGTTGCGGCCGTGGACGGCCGCGTCGATCCGCCCTTCGGCCAGGGCGATGTCATTGTCGCGCAGCTGATCGGTCAGCCGGTCCTTTTCGTGCTGCCACCGCGCCACCGGATCGCGGCTTTCCACGCCAAGGCCCATCGCGCGGTTGGCGGCGGGACGGAACAGCGGCGCCACGACAAGGCCGGTGGCCAGCAGCACGAGGCATGCCGCGAGGATCGTCATCATGGCTCCATCTCCTCCAGATCGCGAACCGACAGCGGATTGCGCAACGGGCCAGCGGCCGGGCCGCGCCGTTTCAGTCGCCGGACCAGGACAAGGCCCAGCCCCGCGCCGCCGACCGCCAGCAGCGCCGGGATCCACCAGATCACGAAACCCGGCCCCGAGGCGGGCGGCGACAGCAGCACGTAATCGCCATAGCGGGTCTGGAAGAACGACATGATCTCGGCATTGCTGCGCCCCTCCGCCGTCTGTTCGCGCACGAGATCCAGCATCTCGCGCGCCGTGCCGGAATGGGAATCGAGGATGTTCTCGCTCTGGCACACCGGGCAGCGCAGTTGCGTGGCGACCTCGCGCACGCGGGCCTCTTGCGGGTCTTCCCCCACCAGCGCCCCGGCATCGAGCGGCGCCGCCAGCAGCAGCGCGATCAGGATCAACACATGTCTCATGGCGTCACCCCGATTTTGGGCAACGCCCTTGCCAGAACCGCGTCGGTCAACGGTCCGGCATGGCGCATCTGCACGGTGCCGCCTGCATCGACAAAGAAGGTTTCGGGCATGCCATAGACGCCGAAATCTATGCCCAGCCGCCCCTTGCCGTCATAGCCCGACGGATAGGGAAAGGCCCCTTCGCGCGCCAGGTAGCCCTGCGCGCGGTCCGGATCGTCGCGGTAGTTGACGCCGGCGACCCGGAAATCGCCCTGCGCCGCGCTTCTCAGCCCCAGCCGGATCAGTTCGTCATGTTCGTGCCGGCAGGACACGCACCAGGACGCCCAGAAGTTCAGCACCAAGGGCTTGCCCTTGAACGCGGCCGAGTCAAGCGTGCCTTCCTGCGCGAGGTATGGGATCTCGAAGCTCGGCATGGACCGCCCTTCCAGCGCCGAGGGCAGCTTGCCGGGGTCGCGCGTCAGCCCGACGGCCAGCAGCACGGGCAGGGCCAGCATCAGCGCGCCCAGGAAATACTTCCAGCGGATCGGGCGTTTCGCGGGGTGTACGGTATCGGTCATTCCGCGGGCACTCCTTCGGGTTCCGGCGCGGGCTTGCGCGCGGAGCGGCGGGTGCGCGTGCGCTCGCTCAGCGACAGGCCGGCGCCCAGCAGCACGATGGCCCAGCCGGCCCAGATCCACGACACCAGCGGGTTCCAGAAAATCCGCGCCACCAGCCGCCCGTCGGGGGATTCGTCGCCCATCACCGCATAGAGGTCGCCGCCCCAGAGCTGGCGCAGCGCGACCTCGGTGGTGGTCATTTCGCGGATCGGATAGAAACGTTTCTCGGGCGCCAGCTCGAACAGCGGCTGGCCGTCCCTGGCCACGCTGAAGGTCGCGCGGCGGCCCCGGTAGTTCGGATCAGTGATGTTTTCCAGGTCCCGCAGGGTGACGATGTAGCCGGCTATCGCGACGGAATCGCCGCGCCGCATCTCGACCGTGGCCTGGGACTGGAACAGGCCGGAACCGACCATACCGGCGGCGATCGCCACCATCCCCAGATGCACGATCAGCCCGCCGAAGCGGCGGCGCGACCGGCCCAGCACGATTCCCGCCGCGCCGAGCCAGGATACGCCGCCCGAGCGATGCCGCGCCGCGATCCCCAGCCGCATGTCGCCCAGCGTCGCCGTGGCCGTAAAGCCGACGCCCGCGATCGCCAGCACCGTCAGCGGCGCGCGCAGCCCGATCGCGAGGCAGGCCGTGACGGCCAGCGCCGCCACCGCCAGCGGCGCGCGGAAATGGCGCAGCACGCGGGCTGGCGCCATGCCGCGCCAGGGGATCGACGGGCTGAACGCCATCAGGAACAGCAGCGCCACCATGATCGGCACGACCACCGTGTTGAAATAGGGCGCGCCGACGCTGAGCTTCTGCCCGGTGAACACCTCGACCGCCAGCGGGAACAGCGTGCCGATCAGCACCGTCGCGGCCACGATCAGCAGCAACACGGAATTGGCCAGGATCGCGGTCTCGCGCGACAGCGCGCTTTCAAGCTCGCCCTCGGATTCCAGCATCTCGGCGCGCCAGATGATCAGCCCGTAGCCCACCACCATCGCGACGAACAGGAATCCCAGCATATAGGCGCCCCGCCCCGGATCGACGGCGAAGGCATGCACCGAGGTCAGCACGCCCGACCGCACGAGGAACGTGCCCAGCAGCGTCAGCAGGAAGGTCGTGATCACCAGGAACACGTTCCAGGTGCGGAACATCCGGCGCTTTTCCTGGACCATCATCGAATGGAGCAGCGCCGTGCCCGCAAGCCACGGCATCAGCGAGGCGTTCTCGACCGGGTCCCAGGCCCAGTAGCCGCCCCAGCCGAGCTCGTAATAGGCCCAGTAGCCGCCGAAGATGATGCCGGAGGTCAGCGCCGTCCACGCGAAGAGCGTCCAGCGGCGCACCGCCGTCACCCACTCCAGCCCTACCTGCCCACGGATCAGCGAGGCGACGGCGAAGGCGAACGGCACCGCAAAGCCGACATAGCCGAGATAGAGCACCGGCGGGTGAAAGGCGAGCCCGGGATCCTGCAACAGCGGGTTCAGGTCGCGGCCATTGGCCGGAACCGGCGTCAGGCTCAGGTAAGGGTTCGACAGGAACACGATGAAGGCGAGAAAGCCGAACTGGATGGCGGCCAGCGTGACGATGATCCAGGGCATCGACAGCGGGTGATCGCGCCAGTGCAGCCAGAGCGCGGCGGCGGTGAACAGCGCCAGATACCATGCCCATAACAGCAGCGAACCCTCATGCGCGCCCCAGAGCGCGGTGAGGCGATAGAGCAGCGGCAGGTCGAGATTGCTGTTCTGCGCCACGTAGGCGACGCTGAAATCCGAGGTCACGAAGGCATGGATCAGCGTCGCCGCCCCAAGGCTCAGCAGGACGAAATTGGCGTACATCGCGTTGCGCGCCGCCGTCAGCCGCGCGGGCGAGGCCCGGCGCACCGACAGCACCGCCTGCGCGATCGCGAAGAGGCACAGCACCAGCGCCAGGCTGGTCGCCACCTGTCCGAGCTTGGCCCATGTCAGGATCATTGCGTCCGCGCCCCCTCTTGCATGCATCCGGCAAGGGCCGCCATCGCCAGCCGGATGCGTTTCTCGTCCACCGCCGCATAGCCCATAAGCAGGTGATCGCGGTGGCGGCGGTTCCGCGGCGAAATCCACGAGGCGCTTGTGCCCGGCAGGTGGACACCGATGCGTTGCAGCGCCGCCAGCTTTTGCAGGCGTTCCGCCGCGTCGGGTTGCGGCAGGCGCCAGGACAGGTGCATCCCGGCGCGGTGACCAAAGGTCTCGGACCCTGGGAAAAGCTGCGCGATCTCTTCCAGCAGAACGTCGCGGCGCGCCATGTAGATCGCGCGGATCCGGCGCAGGTGTCGGCGGAACCCGCCATTGCCCATGAAATCGGCCATCGCCGCCTGTTCCAGCCAGGGCGCGCCATTGCTGAAGAGCTGCTTCCAGTCGCTCAGCAGGCGGCGCGTGCCGGGCGAGGCGATGACAAAGCCCAGCCGCAGCCCCGGCCCGAACGACTTGGCGAACGTGCCGAGGTAGAGCACATGCCCCGACCGGTCGAGCCCGCGCAACGCCGAGAGCGGCGCGCCCTCATAGCGGAATTCGCCGTCATAGTCGTCCTCGATGATCAGGCTGTCGGTGCGCACGGCCCAGTCCAGCAGCCGCAGACGCCGCTCCAGCGACATGGTCACGCCGATGGGGAACTGGTGCGACGGCGTGACGTAAAGCAGCGAAGGCCCGGTGTCGGGCAGCTTGTCCACCTCGATCCCGTGGCGGTCTATGGGCACCGGCGTGCAGGCGTAGCCGAGTGCGTGGAACAGGAAACGCGCGCCCTGGTAGGTCGGGTCTTCGTGCAGGAACGCCCTGTGGCGCCCGGCAAAGGCCCGCGCGATCAGCGACATGGAATCCTGCGTGCCGCCGGTGATGACGATGTCGTCGGGTTCGGCGCTGATGCCGCGCGCCGGGCCGATGTGATCCGTGATCGCCTGGCGCAGCTCCGGCAGCCCCTGCGGATCGGTGTAGCAGGCGATGCGTCCCCCGCCGTAGCGCAGCTTGGCCTCAAGCGTGCGGCGCCATTCGCGGGCGGGAAAGGCTTTCGGCTCGGTCCCGCCGATCCAGAAATCCGTCGTCAGGCGCGTGTCCTTGGGGTTTCTCACCTTCTGGATCCGCGAGGGCGGCGCGATCTCGGGGCGGAACGGCGTGTCCTGCGGGGTCAGCGCATCGCCCGCCGCAAAGCCGGCGGCGCGCATTGAGGCTTCGGGCAGGTTGGTGCTGACGAAGGTGCCGACATTGGCGCGGCTTTCGATATAGCCCTCGCTCAGCAGTTTTTCATAGGCGATGATGACGGTGTTGCGCGACACGCCCAGTTGTTCGCTGAGCGTCCGCGATCCGGGCACCGGCGCGCCGCTTGGCAATATGCCGTCAAGGATCAGCTTGCGGAACTCTTCATAGACCTGTGTCTGAAGGGTGCGGGTATCGTCTGGGTTTATTGCAAGCACGACCTGCATTGCCTGGACCTCCACCGGACCCACCGTATCATGAAAAATTTATGTTTTCATGGGTCCAGCAGAGGCAAATTGCATGAGTCCAGCGCTCAGGTGCGGTCCACGACGGGTTGCAGGCGATAGATCCAGTAACCGCCGGTCTGAAACACCAGCGTCGTGCCCGCCACCCGGCCCAGGTCGGCCGTGTTGAAGGGCAGCAACTGGCCCAGAAGCGTGCTCTTGTCCTTGGCGTCGGTCAGATAGTAGGCGCGGATGACGCCGCCCTCGCGGCGCTCCACCGCATAGGCGACATGGCCCTGCGCCTTGGCCCATTCCTTGACCGCGCGGGACTTGTCATGCACTTGCCCTGCGGCCGGAAAATCGCGCAGCCCGACCAGCAGGCGATCCGGCGAATCGAGCCCGAGGTCGAAGACGTCGCGCATGTGCAGGATGATGTAGGTGTCTCGTGGCCCGGCCAGCGTTTGCAGCCGCGCGGCGCCATAGACGTCCTCGGCCAGCAGCGCGTCGATGAAATCGGCATAGCTGCCGTCCGGCGCGCCCCCATCCGCCAGCCAGCGCGTCTCGAGCGTCTCGATCTCGTCCTCCCGCCCCGCCCAGGACGCAGGCACGCGCAGGGCTTCCTGCCCGACGGCGGCGGCCAGCGGGAAATCGGCGGCCACGAAATGCGCCAGCCGCGCGGAAACGGCGGGCATCGCCAGAACGGTGCTGCCTTGCGGCAGATGCTTGTTCAGGGCGGTGATCAGCGCCAGTTCCTCGCGCTCGGATATGTCCGAGCGCAGGACGGGTTCGCCCACCTCGCTTGTCCAGCCGACGATCACGTCGCCGGCGCCGGGCAGCGTCAACACCTGCGCCGTGGCGACCGCGCGCTCAAAGCCCGGCGCCTTTACTTCGAGGACCGAGGCCGTGGCCCCCGGCGCCAAAGCCGCGAGCTTTGCGGCCTCGGCGGAGGGTTCGGCCTGGTCGGCCTCATAGGCGTATGGCGGCGACGCCGCTTCGGCGGATTGCGACAGACGCCACGCGCCGAACGCCCCGCCCGCGATCAGAACCGCCGCGATACCCGCGACGGCGATGCATTTTCCAGCCAGCGTGAAAGCCATGTCTCAACCTCCCCCGAAGCCCCGGCCTATCGACCGGGGCCGCCGTTTCATTCCGGGTTCTCGAGCTTGCGGATGCGCTCAAGCATCGCCGCGCGTTCACGCAGCCGCGTGTCCTCGTCCCGGATCCGGATGCCCTGACGCAGCAGCTGCGACCAGGCGTTGGTGTAGGTGAAACCGCCCGGGTTGGCGTGCGCGACGCCCTTGAAGACGCTCATCAGCCGCTGTTCCCACATCTCGGTGAACTCATACTCGATGGCGGAGGGATTGTTGCCCTCGGCCCAGAACAGGGCGTAGAAGCCTCCCGCGGCGTCCTTGGACGGTTCGGGCGGCGGCGGACGGTTGGTGGTCTGGCCGACCAGCAGCTTGTCGTCGTAAAGCCCCTGCATCACGGTCCGCGCCTCTTCGACCTTTTCCACGGCGTCGATCGTCACGTTGTCGATCACCTCGAAATAGCTGCGGGCGAAACGGTCCGAATGGCACTGGCTGCAGGTCGCGATCCAGGCTTCCTTGCGGTCCTCGAACCATTCGTGATCGAGATTGTCGGCGATGGATTTCATCGGCTGGAAGCCCCAGCGGACCTTCTGCACGAGGTTGTGACCATATTCGCCGTCATTCTCGAAGTGGCAGGTCTGACAGGTCGGGCCGGTCTGCCCGCCCTTCTCGAACGCCTCCTTAAGCGGCAGTTCCCAATCCCATTCGTCGCCATGGGCGGTATAGACCACGCCATGCTTGGACATCATGAAATTCTCGAACTCGGGGTGGTCGACGCCGTTGTGACAGGTCGAGCAGGCCTCGGGCTTGCGCGCCTCCACGGCCGAGAATTCGTGCCGGGTGTGGCAGGAATTGCAGGTGTTCTGCGCGGTGTGGCACATGGTGCACCCTTCGGCGACCTCGCGCTCCTCCATCCCGGCCCAGATCGCGGTTTCGTAGTTGGCCAGCATCGACAGCGCATGAGACGGGCGCCCGTCCGGCCACTGGCCCTGCGGCCAGATCGCCGTGTCGCGCTCGGATTCCCGCTCGGCGAACTGCTGGAGGTGGCATTGCCCGCAGTCGCCGGCGTCGGGCATGTGCAGGTCGGTCTTGTGGTTGCCGCCCTCGGCGCCGATGCCCATGTGACAATCGACGCACCCGACCTCCTCAAGCTGCTGCCCCTCGTCCAGCAGGCCCATCGACACGAGGTTCGTTTCCACCTGCTTGATCAGGTCCTGCTTGTAGAACCGCGAATCCGCCGGGGTCAGGCTGCGGATCTCGTCAAGATCGCTGTGAACGCTCTTTTCCCAGGAATGAACCCAGCCGGGGGTCACCCCCTGGTGACATTCCACGCATTCCCGCGCGGAGACCTCGAAATCGAGATCCGGTCCCTCGTAGAACAGGCCGGGGCTCATGTATTTCGAAAAGGCGATCGGTTCCCAGAGATCGGCGAAGGCGCCCTTGCTGTAGCCCTGTTCGGGATCGCGGTAGCGCTTGACGATGGCCTCGTAGAGCACGTTGGGCGCCGCGTTGCGCTCCAGCCCCAGCGCGGCAAAGAGCTCGTCCGGGATTTCGGCCTGTGCGGGCGCGGCCATGCCGACCAAGCCCAGACAGGCGGCCCCTGCAATTCTCTTGATGAATCCGGCAAAGACACGCATTTCCACATCCTCCGCAAACTGCGAACACGGTTCGCCCTTGTGCGGATGATGCCGGATCCTCGCTGATTGCGTAGGGCCATGGGTCCGGAAACCTCTGGGTCCGGTTCCGGCCCGGCGGCGTCGAACGAGCGGCCGCGCGCTCCTTTCGGGGGTTGCGCGACCGCGGCGTCAGGCCGGCGCCGCGAAAACGGCGGCGTGGCGGCGCGCAACGGGCGATCGGTCCTTGTCGCAAGGGATCAAGAGCGAAACATGGCAGGCGGGAACTCGGCCTCTTTTCGTGGCCGAAGGTTTGCTCTATGCCAGCGGCCATGTCCCAGGACGACGACATCCACCCGCTCTTTCACGGCGCGCCGCAGTCGACGGAATTCCGCAAGCTGCGCAAGCGGATCGTGCGGCAGGCCCGCGAAGCGATCGAACAATACGGCATGGTGCAGGATCGCAATGCGCGCTGGCTCGTCTGCCTGTCCGGCGGCAAGGACAGCTACACACTGCTGGCGGCCCTGCACGAGCTTCAGTGGCGCGGGCTGCTTCCTGTCGATCTGCTGGCCTGCAACCTCGATCAGGGCCAGCCCGGCTTTCCGGCGACCGTTCTGCCGGAGTTCCTGGAACGGATGGGCGTGCCGCATCGGATCGAATACCAGGACACCTACTCCATCGTGGTCGACAAGGTGCCGCAGGGGCGGACCTTTTGCGCGCTCTGCTCGCGGCTGCGGCGCGGCAACCTCTACCGCATCGCGCGCGAGGAAGGGTGCAGCGCCGTGGTGCTTGGCCATCATCGGGACGACATCCTGGAAACGTTCATGATGAACCTCTTTCACGGCGGGCGGCTCGCCACGATGCCGCCGAAGCTCGTCAACGAAGAGGGCGATCTCTTTGTCCTGCGCCCGCTGGCCCACGTGGCCGAGGCCGATTGCGAGCGGTTCGCGCGGGCGATGGATTATCCGATCATTCCGTGCGACCTGTGCGGCAGCCAGGACGGGCTGCAGCGCCAGCAGGTCAAGCAGATCCTCGACGGGTGGGAAAAGAACAGCCCCGGACGCCGACAGGTGATGTTCCGGGCGCTCATGAACGCGCGCCCCTCGCATCTGCTCGACCCGAAGCTCTGGGACTTCGCCGGGCTTGCGCTGAACGACGGCGCGCCAAGCGAAAGCAGCGCCGAACCGGCCCTCCCCAGGCTTGATAGCCAGGGCGCGGGCGGCTAGCCGTTCGCCACGACTGGCCTCGGGCCGACGCTTCGCGCGCGCCGCGCATGACGCTCAGGCCCCGCTCTCCTGCTGCACTTCGCTGAGGCCCAGCGCCAGCGCCGCCGCCACGGCGCAGAACCCGGCGAAGACCGCCAGCACCACCGCCGGCCCCGCCGCGTCCGCCAGCAGGCCGAAGCCGCCGCCGAGGAACAGCAGCACGCCGATCAGCGTGTTCGACAGCGCGGTGTAAACGGGCTTTGCCCCGTTCGTGTCCATGTCGGTGAGGTGGATCTTGCGCCCCGCGCGCACGCCCTCGTAGGCGATCTGCGCGACGAAGACGAAGAGCCCCGCCAGCACCGGCCCCCCGGTCCCGCCCGTGGCCACGCCGAACCCCGCCGCGACCGCAAGCGCGACCGCCGCGGCGCCGGCGGACAGCGCGAGGGTAAGGCGGCTTGAATGGTCCGACAGCCGGCCCCAGACGTAGGAAGACAGGATCGTCGCCAGCGACGACGCGATCATCAGCGAGCCGAGATTGCCGAGGCTTTCCCCCTGGCCCTGGTTGCTCAGCATCACGATGAAGGGCGGGGCGAGCGCGGTCGGAATGAGCAGCGCGCGCACGGCCACGTAGCGGCGGAATTCGTCATCCTCGCGCAGGGGGCGCAGCAACGCGGCGGCGCTGTCCATCGCCGCGCCGTCGCCATTGCCCGCCGGCTCGTCCAGCCCGGCAAAGACCAGCGCAGCCGCGATCCAGAGCCCGCCCGCGATCAGCACCACGGTCCCGATCGCCCCCGGTTCGCGCGGGATCGCGCCAAGCGCCAGCGCGACGGCGAACGCCAGCACCAGCACCGCCGCCGCGGTTCCGGCCGCGCCCGATACCGTGCCGCGCGACCCCTTGCGCAGGGTGCGCGCCGCGATGTCCTTGTAGCTGGCCGAACAGGCGGCGCGCGCCAGCGCCAGCACCGCGAGGCAGCCAAGGATCGCCCAGCCCGCCGCCGCCCCGTCGAGCAGCAGCGCGGACGCGCCGATGCCAAGCGCCGCGATCCCCTGGATGAACGACCCTGCGGCCCAGAACCACTTGCGCACCCGGCTTTTCTGGATCTCGCGCGCCAGCAGGATCTGCGGCAGCAGCGCGCCGGATTCGCGCACCGGCACCAGCGCCCCGATCAGGTAGGCGGGCGCGCCCAGCGCGCTCATCAGCCAGGCCAGCACCAGCTTGGGGTCGATCAGCCCGTCGGCGAGCTTGGTCGCGCTCAGCGATGCGAGATGGCGCATGAAGCGGCGCGGCTCGCCCGCCTCCGCCTCTTCAGGAGAGTCGGCAAGGATGCCGTATAGTTTGCGGATCGCCATTTTGTCTCCTTGCCGGATGCGGACCCGCCCAAGGATAGGGCGGCGCGCCGGGATGGCCAAGGGTGCGATCCGCAAGAAGAAGGGGCCGGGCGCGCCGGGTCCGACCGGCTACTTCGGCACCTCGTCCACGCCCGAGCCGCCCCAGGGGTTGCAGCGCAGGATGCGCCGCGCGGCGAACCAGCCGCCGCGCAAGGCGCCGTGGCGCTCCAGCGCCTCGAGCGCGTAGGCGCTGCAGGTGGGGTGGAAGCGGCAGCCGTGCCCGACCCAGGGGCTCAGGACCAGGCGGTAGGCGCGCACCGGCAGGGCGAGGATATGGGCCAGCGGGGTCATGCGTCGCGGTGCAGCTTGCGCAGGGCGTGGGCGAGATCGGCCTTGAGCGCCTCGAACGGGCGCTCCGCCGTCGCGCCGCGCCGGCCGATCAGCACGTAATCCCAGCCGGGCCGCCCGGCATGGGGGAGCACCAGGCGTGCGGCTTCGCGCAGGCGGCGCTTCGCGCGGTTGCGAGCGACCGCGTTGCCGACCTTCTTGGAGCAGGTGAAGCCGACGCGCACGGCGTCCGAATCGTCATCCCGGAATCGCGCCTGCACCATCATCGATTCCGCGCCCTGCCGCCGCGCGCGCGCGGCGCGCAGAAAGTCGGCGCGTTTGCGGATTATGTCTAGACATAACGAAACCGCCGGGGGCCTGTCCCCGGCGCTGCGGGCGGGGGCCTCCGGCGGTGTCATGTCTGTCGTCGCTCCGGGTGGGAGGGCGCTCAGGCGCTCAGCGACTTGCGGCCACGTGCGCGGCGCGCGTTCAGGATCTTGCGGCCCGCCTTGGTGGCCATGCGCGCGCGGAACCCGTGGCGCCGCTTGCGCACCAGGTTCGAGGGTTGATAGGTGCGTTTCATCGCTCCGTCTCCGACTGTCTGTTGGGGTTGCCGCCGCGCAAGGGAATCGCGCGGGTGGTCCCGATGTCTCTGAAGCCCGGTCTATAGAGGCGGCATCGGCCCAAGTCAAACCCCGCGCCGATGGTTTTTGCCCGGGCAATGTTGCAAATCCTGCCGATTCCATCACCGGCGATCAACCGCGCGTGAGCGCGCTATCTTTTTGCCCGTGCGCCCGGCATCAAGGGACATTGCCCCGATCCTGAAGGACCAGAACCCTGCATGGCCGACGCCCCGCCCCGGACCCGCCACCCCATCCTGCGCCATGCGCCGCTGGCCTTGATCCTCGTCGTCGCCGCGCTTGGCGCGTTTACCCTGCGCGATTACCTCAGCTTCGAGACGCTGCGCGAGAACCGCGCGGCGCTGCTGGCCTACCGCGACGCGCATTACGGGGTGCTGGCGGCGGCGTTTGTCGCGCTTTACGTCGTGATCGTCGCCTTTTCGCTGCCCGGCGCGGCGGTGGCCTCGGTCACCGGCGGCTTCCTGTTCGGGCTCTGGCTCGGGACCGCGTTCAACGTGATCGCCGCCTCGCTGGGCGCGTTCGCCATCTTCTGGGCGGCGCGCGCCGGGCTGGGGCGGATGCTCGCCGCGCGGATGGACGCCTCGGACGGCGCGCTGAAGCGGATCAAGCGGGGGCTGCACGAGAATGAGATCAGCGTGCTTTTCCTGATGCGTCTGGTGCCGGTGGTGCCCTTCTTCGTCGCCAACCTGCTGCCCGCGCTGGTGGGCGTGAAGTTCCGCAACTTCGCGCTGACCACCGTGCTCGGGATCATCCCCGGCGCGCTTGTCTTCACCTGGATTGGCGTCGGCCTGGGCGAGGTGTTCGACCGCGGCGAGCGCCCGGACCTCAGCCTTTTGTGGGAGCCGCAGGTGATCGGCCCGCTGCTGGGCCTCAGCGCGCTGGCGGCGCTGCCCATCGTGATAAGGGCCGTGCGCGGCCGGAAGGGGCCGTGAATGAACAGGATCGAGACGGACCTCCTGGTGATCGGCGCGGGCTCGGGCGGGCTGTCGGTCGCCGCCGGGGCGGTGCAGATGGGCGCGCGGGTGGTGCTGCTGGAAGGGCACAGGATGGGCGGCGATTGCCTCAACTACGGCTGCGTGCCGTCCAAGGCGCTGATCGCCGCCGCCAAGACCGCCCACGCGCAGGCGACCTCTGAAAAGTTCGGCGTCGCCCCGGTTGCGCCCAAGGTGGATTACGCCGCCGTCATGGACCACGTCGCGGGCGTGATCGCCACCATCGCCCCCACCGACAGCCAGGAGCGGTTCGAGGGGCTGGGCGTCACCGTGATCCGCGAGCACGGCCGCTTTCTCTCACCGACCGAGGTGCAGGCGGGCGACCATGTCATCACCGCGCGGCGCATCGTGATCGCCACCGGGTCGTCGCCGCTGGTGCCGCCCGTGCCGGGGCTGGAGGATGTGCCCTATCTCACCAACGAGACGCTGTTTGATCTGCGCGAGCGTCCCCGCCACCTGCTGATCGTCGGCGGCGGTCCCATCGGCATGGAGATGGCGCAGGCGCATGTCCGGCTGGGCTGCAAGGTGACGGTGATCGAGGGCGAGAGGGCGCTGGGCAAGGACGATCCCGAGACCGCCGCGATCGTGCTGAACCGGCTGCGCGCCGAGGGCGTGGAGATCGCGGAGAACGCGCTGGCCGCGACGATCCGCGGCAAGCCCGGCGACATCACCGTGGAGACGAAGGACGGGCGCAGCTTTGCCGGCTCGCACCTGCTGATGGCGGTGGGGCGGCGGGCGAATACCGAGCGGCTCGACCTGGACAAGGCCGGGATCGTGGTGACGAAGACCGGCATCAGGACCGACGCCAGCCTCAAGACCGCCAATCCGCGCGTCTACGCCATCGGCGACGTCGCGGGGGGGATGCAGTTCACCCACGTGGCGGGCTACCATGCCGGCGTCATCCTGCGCTCGGCGCTCTTCGCGCTGCCCTCGAAGGCGCGCAGCGACCATATCCCCTGGGCCACCTATACCGACCCGGAACTGGCGCAGGTCGGGCTCACGGAGGCGCAGGCGCGCGAGCGGCACGGCAATATCGAGGTCGCGCGATTCGACTTTGCCCATAATGACCGGGCCATCGCCGGTCGCGCGACCGAGGGGCTCATCAAGGTGATGGTCCATCGCGGCCGCCCCGTCGGCGTCTCGATCGCGGGCGCGCAGGCGGGGGAGGTCGCGAACCTCTGGGCGCTGGCGCTGGCCAACCGCATGAAGATGAAGGACATCGCCGCGATGGTGTCGCCCTATCCGACCATCGGCGAGGTCGGCAAACGCGCCGCGGGGGCCTATTTCTCGCCCCGGCTTTTCGATAATGTGTGGATCAGGCGGGCGGTGGGCCTGGTCCAGCGCCTGCTTCCCTGATCCGAAACCGGAACGCGCGGGCATGAACACACTTTCGGGACGTTTCCTGATCCTGACGGCGATCTTCGTGATGCTGGCCGAAGTATTGATCTTCGTCCCCTCGGTCGCGCGGTTCCGCGCGGATTTCCTGGAATCAAGGCTGGAACGCGCGCAGATCGCGTCGCTGGCGCTGCTGGCGGCGGACGAGATCAGCGATGATCTGCAAGAGGAACTGCTGCTCAACGCCGGGGTCTTCAACGTGGTGTTGCGGCGCGACGAGGCGCGCCAGCTCGTCCTGTCCTCGCCCATCCCGACGCCGATCTCGGCGACCTATGACCTGCGCGATCCTTCGGCGCTCGTTCTGATCCGCGACGCGATGGCGCGGCTGGCCGACCCCGGGCCGCGCGTGATCCGGGTGATCGGCGCGCCCTCGCGCATGGCGGGGCTCTTGATCGAGATCACGATGGACACCGGGGAGCTGCGCGCCGCGATGATCGATTACGGGTTGCGCATCCTGATGTTGTCGGCGGTGATTTCCGGGGTCACGGCGGTGCTGCTATTTCTTGCCGCGCGGCTTTTCATCGTGCGCCCCATCAAGCGGGTGATCGACTCGATGAAGAGCTACGCGCTCGCCCCCGAGGACGCCCGCGGCTTCATCGAACCCAATGCCAGCGTGCGCGAATTGCGCGAGGCCGAGGAGACGCTGCAACTTCTGCAAACCGAGCTGACCGGCGCGCTGCGCCAGAAGGAGCGGCTGGCGCAACTGGGCGGGGCGGTGGCCAAGGTGAGCCATGATTTGCGCAACATCCTCACTTCGGCGCAGCTCTTTACCGACCGGCTCGGCCAGTCCGAGGACCCGGCCGTCAAGCGCATGGCGCCCAAGCTGGTGAACTCCATCACCCGCGCGGTGCACCTGTGCGAATCGACGCTCGCCTACGGCAAGGCCGAAGAGCCGGCGCCGGTGCTGGGCCGCTTCCTGCTCTGGGACATCCTGGGCGACGTGATCGAGAGCGAGCGCCTGTCGGTGGACGACGCCGATATCAGTTTTGCGGAGGACGTGCCCGCGGGGCTTTCGATCCGTGCGGACCGCGAACAGCTCTACCGCGTGCTGGCCAACCTCGTGCGCAACGCCCGCCAGGCCATCATCGCCAGCGGCAAGACCGGCGAGATCGCGGTCTCGGCCGAGGAGACCGAGGACGCCTGGATCATCCGCGTCGCCGATACCGGTCCCGGCCTGCCGCCCAAGGCGCGTGAACACCTGTTCCAGCCGTTCCAGGGACGGGCGAGCAAGGGGGGCGCGGGTCTCGGCCTCACGATTTCCGCGGAACTGGTGCGCGGCCATGGCGGGGAGCTCACGCTGGAGGAGACCGGCCCCGACGGGACCACCTTCGTCATCACCCTGCCCAAGGGCGACATCGGCTGAGCCCGCAGTTTTCCGCCCGCCCCCCTTGCCAACCGCCACCGCTGCCGCTAAACGCTGCCCCCGTGGACCGATAGCTCAGCTGGATAGAGTACCTGACTACGAATCAGGGGGTCGGGGGTTCGAATCCTCCTCGGTCCGCCACAACCTCCCTTTAAGCGTTTGAAAAGTATAGTTTATACTCACTTTCATTCTGCTATGCCACCATACATACCACCATTAAGTCCGCGTTGGTTCGCAGTTTGTTGCAACGGTCTGCTGCATTGTGCAGAACAACAGCATAGCTTGGCGATCTTCCAAGGTCAGCAATGTAACTGGTCGGCCATTGGCTCAGTGTGTTCTGGCTGCTACTTCCAAGTATGGAAAATGAGAATTCGCTCCGAATTCGCAGGAAATTCT
The DNA here is from genome assembly GCF_003651245.1 of Roseovarius spongiae. Lineage (GTDB taxonomy): Bacteria > Pseudomonadota > Alphaproteobacteria > Rhodobacterales > Rhodobacteraceae > Roseovarius > Roseovarius spongiae. Next base: position 3,444 of record NZ_RAPE01000005.1, on the reverse strand, counting down.
CAAAACAGTATGCTATAAGCTCGGTTCTACTCAATCAGCACCAAAACCAATCTTCTCCGGACGCGCTATTGTCGTCCGCAGAGGGCAAATTTGCGTGCGCAAACAGGAGACATACGGAAGTGAGCCAGCCCTCGAATACTCTTTATCTATCTGCTGAACAGGTCGCCAAGCGGTTCAGCGTCTCAAAGGACACCATCTGGCGCTGGAAGCGCGATGGTGATTTCCCTGCCGCTGTCAAGCTTGGCGGCACGACCACGCGCTGGCGCCTTAGCGACATCGAAGAGTGGGAGGGTTGCCTGGTAAGCGGCTTTATGACCAGCCTCGATTTCAGGCCACAGACAGCCGCAGCGGTCTAAGCCTAAGTCAATCCCTATGTCGCGCCCCTTGAGGGGCGCGACTGCACTGACCCAACGGCGCGATGCCCCTCGCGCCGAACAATTCACCTTTGCCATGAGAGCAGCAAATGACCAATCAGACCAATCCCGCCGACTTCGGCACTACCGGCAATGTCACCAGCCTTCCCAATAGTGTCCAGGTCGCGCGGCAGCCGGCCGAGATGTGTGCCGCCCTAGGCGAGCCTGATGGTATGTCCTCGGATTTCTCATTGACCACGGGAGTTTTTCAATTTCGTTTGGAAGATGACGAAGATGTCCTCCCTGTTCGGATTTGGTCGCCAATGATTGTCGAGGGTATCTGTCGAGCCGCAAAAGGTGGACGTTGGGGCCGTGTCGTGCTGTTCAGGAGCCGGACGGAGTCTGGCATGAACACATCCTCGACAAGAAGCACGTTTTGAAGGGTTCGAGCGTAGTTCTGGATAGCCTGCTCGAATGTGGCTTGATGCTCTCATCTGCAGATAAAGCCGCGAAAAGCGTTCTGGAGCTTTCGGCCGCTTGGCGCCTTAACAAACGTCATCTGAGCGCCGATCGTTTGGGTTGGACCGATGGATCTTTCGACGCTTTTGTCTTGGAGGACTCCAAGGTCATCGGCACGAAGCCCGTCGTTGTCGATGGTGTTCCTACCGATATCGAGGGCGCAATCCATGAGCGGGGCTCGCTTGACGATGGGCGGGAAGAGGTGTCTTCGGCTCAACTTAGTCGGCGTAGTCGCGGCAGGGGAGTAGAGCTAAGCTTCGTGTTCCGCCGATCAATCAATATTCGGACCAGTTGGACCACATAAATGTTGCCTGCAAACAGTCTGTGGTCCAACTGGTCCATTCGGCCCGACTGCTTCCCGCCGCGCATACCCATTCAGAGCATCGCTATAACTGAAGCAAGCAGCACATGCTGTGTCACTTCAGGAGAGAGCGATGCCAAAGAAGCCACACCAAGATACCAAGCTGGCGAAGTATATCGAGCGCCGCGTGCTCGAGCTGAAATCGAAAAAGTCTCAGCTGGAGATCGCCAATGCGGCTGGTTTCAAGAACCCGAACATGGTGACCATGATCAAACTTGGCTCGAGCAAGCTGGCCTTGGACCGCGTCCCATCGATGGCGCGCGCGCTCGAATGTGACCCCGCGTTTCTGATGCGGCTCGCCCTTGAGCAGGCTGTCGGCGACACCGCGGCCCAGGCGATCCTCGAAATCTTCGGCACGGCCGTTACGGCCAACGAACGCGCCTGGCTCGAAGAGATCCGCGACGCCTCCGGAAACAGCGATCCACGCATGACCAGCAGGTCCAGCACGGCCCTCAGGTCCATCTTTCGGAGGTGAGTGCAATGTATGGGAGTGAAGGACTGAGAGCCAATGAGAGGGCTTGGCTGCGCTTCCTGAGAGAGGTGAGCCATGACACCGACCCTTGCCCCACCTTGCGGCGCGTGCAGCTGTTGCGGCGCATCTGTGAGACCAGAAGGGCATAAGGGCAAGAAATACCGAAGTCGCGGTGCGGGAATGGCTGCATCGCGGCGCTTCGCCGGCTCCCAACCATCAGGAGATATCAAGATGTATGGCACAGGAATGTTGACGCCATGTTTACATCCGTCAACATTGGCGATTGTGACGTAAACATTCACCGCTGGAATTCCGGTCAAAAACGACAGCAACAGGCGCCCGATGCTTACCCTATGTTTACCTTATGTTGACAAAATTCGCCTCAAAACGAATTTTTTGCCTTCCGCATTCTAAGTCGGAACAGCTCAGATCCCACAAAAGAAGACTTAGGAGGTTCAGCCAAGTGGTTGCCGGCGCATGAATGCGAAAGGAAAACTTCACACCGCAGTCCGCATTGCACTAATTCGTTAAGTGCAGGTTGTTTATCCGGCAGCATCATGCGCCGTTGTCGACCAGACCTGATAGGTGGAAGAGTGAAATGACTCGCCCAGAGCAATCGCGTCATCTCTCGTCCATAGGAGCGCGCTGAGACGCCATCACAGTCAGACTGCCACCTCCGCACAATCCCAAAGCACCTGTTTACACACGTTCGGCCCCAGAACAGGATGAAGCGCCGGATAACACCCCGCCCCTCCCCAAAGCAGCTATTTGGCTGTGCAGCTGGATACGTCGGCAACTGTCTTCCCAGAGCCGGAGAGACCAGCCGCGCACTGAATTGGGAATGGCCTTCGTTCCGAGCCACCACAGTAATGCGCCCATTGAGCTGCACGGGGTCAAAGTCCGAGGACACAAGATCGTCATAGATGGCCTCAACCAAGGCGCGGTCATGGTGGTCTCTCTTCGGATCTGAGCAGCTAGACATCTAGCGATAGTGCTTGAATGAACGGTCGCAGCCTGCCAGCCCTGCATCCCCTTGTTCCGCTGATACAGTTTGAGCTTGTCACGGTTTGATGCCGCTCCGCCGAGCGGGAATGGCTCGACATTCCCGCAGACATTGGAGGCGGCGCCCATGGAGAAAGCGAAGTCCTAGAAAATCCATCAAGATGCGATGGGGATGCATTCTGGCGCCGGCATCTGCTGGTGTTGAAACCTCCTCTATGCGGCGTGACTTGACGCGATTGCAAAGTTTCAGCGCATGACTTCGTCGATGCGGCTTTCGGGATGACCGTCGAGCAACGCGTGCAGCGTAGTGGTCAGGTGGGCGGGCACACCGAGATATTGTCAGCGGGCGACATTGCGGAACTGAAAGTCCTGCTCGGCTATGCGAACCAATCCCACCACGACACCAACGCCGCCTGGCAGACAGCAGTAAACAACGACGCCGAACTGACTGATTTCGCAGAGCGAACGCTTCTGTTTGCTTCGCGGCGTTGAACTGGCGAAGCAGCTTGAGGAGGCTCTCGAATGTCCGCTATTCGGTCTGCACCTGATGCATTGGCACCCGAGGAGAATGTCGGCCTCCCGCCCAGATCGACCCGGTCCGCTCCCGGCCTATTTTGTTGAAAAACTCTTGTTGATTTGGGGCCTGTTCGCTGATTCACTTTTGGTAGTGAAGCGGGGGGATCTGCGATGCTGGGACCGAAGCAAGAGGCGCAAGTGGCGTTATTTTACGAGTTCTC
>NZ_RAPE01000004.1 GCF_003651245.1 Roseovarius spongiae | reverse complement strand
GAGAACTCGTAAAATAACGCCACTTGCGCCTCTTGCTTCGGTCCCAGCATCGCAGATCCCCCCGCTTCACTACCAAAAGTGAATCAGCGAACAGGCCCCAAATCAACAAGAGTTTTTCAACAAAATACACCCATACTGGACCCTCCTCATCACGCCCAGCACCCCCCCTCACCCCCGCTCCTCGAACTCCTTGCGCCTTGCCGCCTCGGCCTCCTCCATCACGCGGCGGCGCAGATCGCGCTCCTCGTTGAGGCGGTGCAGAACCTTCCATTCCGCGTAGGCCTCCGAACTTCTCGCCACGCGCCAGCACGCGCGGGCCTCGTGCGCTGGGACCAGCCCCGCCATCGCGCGGCCCCGGCGGGTGATGAGGAACCGCTCCTCGCCGCCGCGCACCAGGTCGAGGTAGTCGCGCAGGTGCGAGCGGAAGTGATCGGTGCTGATCTCGGGGACGGGGGTGAGGTCGATGGGCATGACGGCTCCGGGCGCGGGGATGACCGGGCCACCCTGCCCGGCCCCGCCTTGCCATTCCCCTAACGGCGCGCGCGCCGCCGCCCGCGCCTGTACGCCTGGCCCGTGCGATCCGCACGACCGGCGCCGCCCGCGCCCTTTGGCGGCGCGATTGCGCGGCTTTCGCGCCCTTTCGCGCGGCGCCCTCGTGCGGTTCGCACGCCTCCCCCGTACAAGCGGGCTTTCCGATGCGTCCGCGCTCGGGTAAGCGTCGGGGCGCAATCGCACCGCCCGAAGGAGCGCCCATGAAGCCGCTGCGCCTGTTTTCCGCCATGCTGACCGTCGCGGGCTGGACGATGCTGAGCCGCATCCTCGGTTTCGTACGGGACGTGCTCATCGCCGGGTTGCTCGGGCCGGGGCCGCTGATGGACGCCTTCGTCGCCGCGTTCCGCCTGCCGAACATGTTCCGCCGCTTCTTCGCCGAGGGCGCGTTCAACGCGGCCTTCGTCCCGATGTTCTCCAAGCGGTTGGAAGCAAAGGAAGATCCCGACGGCTTCGCCAGCCTCGCGCTCAGCGGCCTGGCCTTCGTGCTGTTGATCCTGACCGGGCTCGCGATGGTGTTCATGCCGGCGCTGGTCTGGGCCACGGCCGAAGGCTTCGCGGGCGACCAACGCTTTGATATGACAGTGGATTTCGGGCGCGTCGTGTTCCCCTACATCCTCTTCATCTCCCTCGCCGCCCTGCTCTCGGGCGTGCTGAACGCATCCGGCCGCTTCACCGCCGCCGCCGCCGCCCCGGTGATTTTGAACGTCATGCTCTGCACCGCCATGGGCTACGCCGCCTGGACCGGCGGCGCGGTCGCCCAGGCGCTGGTCTGGACCATCCCCTTCGCCGGCGTCGCGCAGCTCGCGCTGGTCTGGACCGCGGCGCGTCGCGCCGGCCACCGCGTCCGCCCCGTCCGCCCCCGCTGGACGCCCGAGATGCGCCGCCTCGTGCGCATCGCGATCCCGGCCGCGATGGCGGGCGGCGTGATGCAGATCAACCTCCTGGTCGGGCAACAGGTCGCCAGTAATTTCGACAGTGCTGTCAGTTGGTTATACGCCGCCGACCGGCTCTACCAACTACCGCTCGGTGTGGTAGGAATCGCCGTTGGCATCGTGCTTCTGCCGGACCTTTCGCGCCGCCTCAAGGCCGAGGACGACACCGGCGCGCGCGCCGCCCTCAGCCGCGCGGGCGAGATCTCGCTGGCGCTGACATTGCCCGCCGCCGTGGCGTTGATGGTGATCCCGATCCCGCTCATCACCGTGCTGTTCGAGCGCGGCGCGTTCGGCGCCGACGACACCGCCGCCACCGCGCTGGCGGTCGCGATCTACGGGCTGGGCCTGCCCGCCTTCGTGCTGCAAAAAGTGCTGCAACCGATCTATTTCGCGCGCGAGGACACGACCCGCCCGTTCCACTTCGCAGTCGTCGCCATGGTCGTGAACGCCGCCGTCGCCATCGGCCTCGCGCCCTTCATCGGCTGGATCGCCGCGGCCATCGCGACGACGCTGGCGGGCTGGGCGATGGTCTGGCTCTTGCTGCGCGGCGTGCGCCCGCTGGGTGACGTGGCCCGCTTCGATGCGCGGTTCCGGCGCCGCGCCTGGCGCATCGCGGTCGCATCGCTGCTGATGGGCGTGGTGCTCTGGGGCGGCATGGTGGCGATCGGGCCGGCCTTCGGGCTGGCGGGCTGGCGCTGGCTGGCGCTCGTCGCGCTCGTCGCGCTGGGGATGGTCAGCTACGGGCTGTTCGGCAGGATGCTCGGCGCGTTCGACCGCGGCGCGCTGCGCCAGGCCTTCCGGCGCGGCTGAGCCGCTCAGCACGCCTAACGCTGAAGCAGCTTCGCGCGGATCTTGGCCCAGCCCCCGGGGCTGACGACGAAAGACAGCACGAACCCGGAGGCGAACCCGGCCACGTCGGCGAGCCACTGCATATTTGCGCCGAACACGAGGCTGAAGAGCAGCTGCACCGCCATCAGGAACCCGATGAGCGTGAAGGCCCGGGCCTGCTGCGCCCCGAGTTGCCCCAACCGCAGCCAAAGCAGGTAGGTAAACGCCCCAATCAGCCCGTAAGCCCCCGGAAACGCGCCGAAAACCCAGGGCGGGTCGAGCACGAGCAGCCCATAGACGAAGGCGCCCATCGCTGAGGAGAGTATGAACACCGCCAGCACGGCCCAGCCGCTGAACACCTCACCAACGAACTTCCCCATTGCCAGCAGCATCACCCCGGCAAAGAGCGCATGGGTGAAATTGCCGTGCACGAACGGGAAGGTGAAGAACCGCATCAGATGCGCTGGCGGATAGACGCCGTTGGTCGACATCCAATCCATGACCTGCGCGTTGAACGCATAGTCCTGCAAGGCGATCTGCCGCCAGCCAAGCGCGCCGGGTCCGCCGATGACGCCGCGCGTCCCCAGCTGGAACGCGATCTCGACCCCGATGATCGCCAGGAACAGCGCCATCACTACCGGCGGCAGCGGATTGAGGGGGTTCTCGGTTTCCGGGCTGCTCATGATCCGCGCGGGCCTCTGCTTGACTGGACTCAGGCGCATGGGTAAGCGAGGCGGGCAGAGAAATCCAGACAGGAGTAGGCCAATGACCGGCCCGTCGCACAGCCCGCGCGTCTTCTCGGGCATTCAGCCCTCGGGCAACCTGCAACTCGGCAATTACCTTGGCGCGCTCAAGCGGTTCGCGGATGCGCAGAGCAGCGGCACGCCGACGCTCTACTGCATGGTCGATCTGCACGCGATCACCGTCTGGCAGGACCCCGCGGACCTGCGCCGCGCCACGCGCGAGCTTTGCGCGGGGTTTATCGCCTCGGGGCTCGACCCCGAGAAATCCATCCTGTTCAACCAGAGCCAGGTCCCCGAGCACGCGCAGCTCGCCTGGGTCTTCAACTGCGTCGCGCGCATGGGCTGGATGGGCCGCATGACCCAATGGAAGGACAAGGCCGGCAAGAACGCCGAGAACGCCTCGCTCGGCCTCTTCGCCTATCCGGCGCTGATGGCGGCGGACATCCTCGTCTACCACGCAACGCATGTACCGGTGGGCGAGGATCAGAAGCAGCATCTCGAACTTGCGCGCGACATCGCGGCCAAGTTCAACCATGACTACGGCGCCGATTTCTTCCCCCTGCCCGAGCCGGTGATCGAGGGCGCGGCCACGCGGGTGATGAGCCTGCGCGACGGGACGAAAAAGATGTCGAAATCCGACCCCTCGGACATGAGCCGCATCAACCTAACCGACGATGCCGACGCCATCGCGAAGAAGATCCGCAAGGCCAAGACCGACCCCGAACCACTGCCCGCCACGCTCGAGGGGCTGGACGGGCGCCCCGAGGCGCGCAACCTCGTGAACATCTACGCCGGTCTGGCCGGACTCGCGCCGGCCGACGTAATGACGCAAATGGGCGGCAAATCCTTTGCCGAATTCAAACCCGCGCTGGCCGAACTCGCGGTGGATCGTCTCGCCCCGATTTCCGCCGAGATGGCGCGGCTGATGCAGGACCCGGCCGAGATAGACCGCGTCCTCGCACGCGGGGCGGAGCGCGCGCGAGAGATCGCCGCGCCGATCCTGCGCCAGACCTACGACATCATCGGCATGGTGGGTGCGCAGGAAGTCTGATCCTGCGGCCCTGCTGCCAGCGGGACAGTCGGATTCGGATATTTTCGCCAGGAGTACGCCCGACCAGCCTCCCCGCGCAGCGCCGTCTTGGGGGATGTCTGGAAGCCCCAACTGCCCGCGCCTCTGGCAACCATGCCTCGGCGCCGTTATCTAGGGTCAGGGCAGTATTCAAAGGAACGGGTATTTGGTGATCTCCAGGATAGCCGACAGCCTGGCGCGCGGGGTGGACGCCGTCGGCGACACCGTGTCCGAGACGCTTTTCGAGCCGGTGATCCGCCTAGGCGTGACCGGGCTTGCCCGCTCGGGCAAGACGGTATTCATCACCTCCTTGGTCGCCAACCTGATGGATCGCGGGCGGATGCCGGGCCTTGTCGCCGCCGCCGAGGGACGGATCGAGGCGGCGTTCCTTCAGCCTCAGCCCGACGACACCGTGCCGCGCTTCGACTACGAGGAACACCTGGCCGCGCTGACCGCCCGGCAACCCCACTGGCCCGAAAGCACACGCACGATATCCGAGCTGCGTCTGTCGCTGCGGGTGCGCCCCGCCGGCCTGCTCGCCGGGTTCAAGGGGCCGCGCACGGTGCATGTCGACATCGTGGATTATCCCGGCGAATGGCTGCTCGACCTCGGGCTGATGGACAAGTCCTATGCCGAATGGTCCGCGCAGACGCTGGGCGCGATGCAGGACCGGCCTGAGGCGGCGTCCTACCTGCCGATGGCGACGGGCGCCGATGCGGCAGGCGATTGGGACGATCCGCAGATCAAGGCGCTGGCCGCCGGTTTCACCGCCTACCTGCACGGCGCGCGCGACGCGGGTTATGCCGGTATCGCGCCGGGGCGGTTCCTGCTGCCCGGCGCGATGGAGGGCTCCCCCGCGCTGACCTTCGCGCCGCTCCCGCCTGTGGAGCGCCCGCCACGACGCAGCCTCTGGCGCGAGATGGAGCGGCGCTATGACGCCTACCGGCGCGAGGTGGTCACCCCCTTCTTCCGCGATCATTTCGCGCGGATCGACCGGCAGGTGGTGCTGGTCGACGCGCTGGGGGCGATCCATTCCGGACCGCGTGCGGTGGCCGACCTGCAACAGACGATGACCGATATCCTCGCCGCCTTCCGACCCGGGCGCAACGCATTCCTGCGGCGGATATTCCTCGGGCGGCGGGTTGAGAAGATCCTGTTCGCCGCAACCAAGGCGGATCATTTGCACCATGCGCAACACGGCCAGCTGACCGCGATCATGGAGGCGCTGACGCGCAGCGCCCGCGATCGCGCCGACTTTGAGGGCGCCGAGACGCAGGCGATGGCGATCGCCGCGCTGCGCGCCACCGTCGAGGAAACGCGCGAACACGGGGGAGAGACGCTCGATTGCGTGCGCGGCACGCTGCTCGACAGCGGCAAGGCGGCGGCCTTCTATCCCGGTGCGCTGCCCGATAATCCCTCAGCACTCATCAGTGCGGCGAAAAAGGGCGAAAAGACCTGGTTGGGCGAGGAATACCGCATCATGCGCTTCGCGCCCGCGCCGCTCACGCTGCGGGCGGGCGACGGGCCGCCGCATATCCGGCTGGACCGGGCGGCGCAGTTCCTGATCGGGGACCGGTTGTGAGCGGCGCGCCCGAGCCTGCGCGCCTGCGCCACGTGCCGCACCTGGCGGCGATCCTCTGGGCCTCGGGGCGGCGCACGCCTTGGCTGCCGCGGGTGCGCGCCCGTCGCACCGACCTTCGGCTGATGGCGTCGATCACGCGGCGCGGCTGGGTCCGCGTGATGCGGGGGCGGCGCGGACCGGTCGCCTTCATAGCGCGGGACGGGGCGCGCATCCACGCGCTCTATGTCCACCCGCGCGCCGCGCGACGGGGCTTGGGCAGCGCGCTGATCGACCACGCCAAGGCCCAGGCGCCGCGGCTCGAACTCTGGGTCGCGGAGGCGAACCGCCCGGCGCGCGCCTTCTATGCCGCTCACGGCTTTGCCGAGGCGGCGCGCGGGCAGGGTGCGGGCAACGACGAGAACCTGGCCGACATCCTGATGGTCTGGTCCCCCGAAAGGAGCGATGCGGCATGAGCAAGGGTCCCGTCCTCTTCGACCTCGACACCGCAGAGCCGGCCGCCGCCAGCCCAGCCGAGGCCCCGCCCGTACCCGACCCCGAGGAAGGCGCCGCGCCCGACGGGCGCGCGATGCAGGCCGCGATCGCGCTGGCCGCGCGCCGCCCGTCGCGGCTCACGCGCTGGTTCTGGGCGTTGCTGCTGACGCTGCTGGGGGTCGCGGTATCCGTCGCGGCGTGGGAATTCGTGACCGGGCTGATCGCGCGGATGCCGCTGCTGGGCTACGCGGTCACGGTGCTAACCGCAATGTTCGTCGCCGTCCTGATCGCCATCGCCCTGCGCGAACTGGCGACTTTCTCGCGGCTCAAGCGGATCGACGCGCTGCACCGCGCCGCCGACAGTGCGCTGGCGGATGGCGACCTCACGGGCGCGCGCAAGGTGGTGGCGGGACTTGAGAGCCTCTATTCCGGGCGCGAGGATATCCGCTGGGGCCGCGAGCGGCTGAAGGAGCGCGCGGGCGAACAGTTCGACGCCGCCACCCTGCTGACGCTGGCCGAGGACGAGCTGCTGCTTCCGCTCGACGCCGCCGCCCGGGCCGAGGTCGAAGCCGCCGCGCGCCAGGTCGCGACCGTGACCGCGCTGGTGCCGCTGGCGCTGGCGGACGTATTCGCGGCGCTCACCTCGAACCTGCGGATGATCCGCCGCGTGGCCGAGGTTTATGGCGGGCGCTCGGGCACATTGGGCAACCTGCGGCTGGCGCGGGTGGTGATCATGCACCTGGTCGCGACCGGGGCCGTTTCGATAGGGGATGACCTGATCGGATCGGTCGCGGGCGGGAACCTGCTATCCAAGCTCTCGCGCCGCTTCGGCGAAGGCGTGGTTAACGGCGCGCTCACCGCGCGGGTGGGCGTCGCCGCGATGGAGGTCTGCCGCCCGCTGCCGTTCTCAGCGGGCAAACGGCCCTCCGTGACGCGGCTTATCAGCCGCGCCTTGGCCGGGCTGTTCCCGCGTTCGGGCGGCTGATCGTTCAGGTGACGACGAAACCGCGGCCGACCGGATCAGTCTCGTCGATCAGCCACTTGGCGTAGCCGGTGACCTTGGCCGTCCCCTTGACCGTCGGGACCACGGCGCGCAGCCCGCCCACCGTGGTCTCCTCCAGCAGTTCGCCCTCGAAGCGGCCCATGCCGAGCAGGCCCTCGGACTTGATCTTCTGGCCGATCTTCATCTTTCCGCGCGCCTCGAACACCGCCATCATCATCGACGTGCCGGTCCCGCCCGGCGAGCGGTCTAGCTTGCCGTCGCTGAATACGTGGACGTTGCGATACAGGCTGTCGGCGTGGTCCGGGTCCTGCCAGAAGGTGGTGAAGTTCAGACCGCGGATCGCCGGGTTGGCCGGGTGGACGACATCCATCTTCGCGTTGATCTGGTCCTTCACGGAAATGCCGAGTTCGGACAACATGCGCGCGTTGTCCGGCCCGATGGGGCGATCCTCATAGGGCCACTTGACCACGGAGAAGAAGTTGCCGCCGAACGCGATGTCGGCCTTGACCTCGCCCACTTCGGGAAGGGTCACCGGCACATCCTGTTCGAGAACGAAGGCCGGCACGTTCTGGAACCGGGTCCATGCGATCTGCCCGTTCTCGCGCCCCACCTGGGACGTGACGGGACCGGGGGGCGTCTCGAACCGGATCATCACCTCGTCGCCGCCATCGTCATGCACCATGCCATGCGCGACCATCGCCATTGACAGCGCGATGGTGCCGTGGCCGCACATCTCCATGAAGTCGTCGCCGTCGCACCACAGCATCCCGGCGTCGAAATCCGGGCCCGAGGGCGGCGTGACGAAGACCCCGACCATGTCGTGATGGCCGCGCGGTTCACGGATGAGGGCGGTGCGGATGTAGTCGTAGTTCTCGCGGATGAAATCGCGCTTGCCAACGATGTCGAGCCCGTGCGGATACGGGATGCCGCCGGGAATGATGCAGGTCGGCTCTCCGTCGGTATGGGTGTAGATCACGTCGATGAAGCGGTTGGGGGTCATCATGGCTGTCTGCCTTTCTTACTGGGTCTTGTTCTGGGTCACAGGCCGAGGGCGCGGGGCACCCACAGCACGAATGTCTCGGGAAAGAGGATCACCGCGGCCAGCACCAGCACCATCACCGCGATGAAGGGCAGGTTGGCGCGCGTCAGCGACAGCATGTCGACCTTGGCGATCACGCTGGTGATGAAGAGCGCGGCCCCCACTGGCGGCGTCTGCTGCCCAATTCCCCAGCAGAGCACGACGACCATGCCGAAATGCACCGGGTCGATACCGAGCTGGTTGATCGCCGGGAAGAACAGCGGCACGATGATGAAGATCATCGCGATCCCGTCGAGGAACGTCCCCGCCACGATCATCACCACGCTCAGCAGCACCAGGAACATCACCGGCGTGACCTCCAACTCGGCCAGCGGTTTGAGGATGCTCTGCGCCAGTTGCTCGTAGGTGAATGCGAAGCCCATGACATGCGCCGCCGCCGTCACCAGCATCACCGCGCCGCTCAGCACCGCCGCTTCGCAGAGCGTGCGATAAAGCAGGCGGGGCGTCAGCGTGCGGTAGTAGAACATCCCCACCGCCACACCATAGACGACCGCGACGGCCGAGGCTTCGGTCGCAGTGAAGACCCCGCCGAGGATACCGCCCAGGATGATCGCGGGCATCAGCAGCGCGGGCAGCGCGCGGGCAAAGGCGCGCACCGCGCGGGTGGGAGAGAACGCCGCCTCGACCGGGTAGCCCTGCCGGATCGAGATCAGCCACGCCACCAGGATCAGCGCCAGCCCCAGCACAACGCCGGAGATGAGGCCCGCCGCGAACAGCGCGCCGGTGGAAATGCCGAGATAGGCGCCGAGGATCACCATCGGCACACTGGGAGGGATGATGATACCGATGGTCGAGGACGCCGCCGTGACCGCCCCGGTGAACGGCCGCGAATAGCCGCGCTTTACCATCGGGTCGATCAACATTCCGCCGACGGCGGCGGTGTCGGACATCGACGTGCCGCTCATCCCGGCGAAGAACATGGAGGTGACGACGTTGACCGCCGCCAGGCCGCCGCGCATCTGGCCCACCAACGTCTTGGCGAACTCGACCAGGTGGCCGGAAATGCCGCTGCGCGTCATGACCTGCCCGGCGAGGATGAAGAGCGGCACCGCCAGCAGCGGAAAGCTCTGCACGCCGCGATAGAAGCGTTGCGCGACAATCAGCAGGTCCACGTCCGCCATCCAGAAGATGCCGATGGCGATGGAAACCAGCGCGAAGGCGATGGGCACTCCGACCCCGATCAGGCCCAGCAGGATGCACAAGACGATGAGAAGGGTCATGGCGATGCCTTAGATTTCAGCAGTCAGGGAGGATTCGACATCCTCCGCCGGATCGGGATCCTCGCCCTTCGAAAGCATCCATGCGCCCCGGACCCCGCGCGTCACCGCGTCGATCAGAATCAGCGCCCCCCCGAGCGGGATGGCCGCGTAATACCACGCGGTCGAGATTTCGAGCACTGTGGTCGTCTGGTCGGCAAAGCGCAGCACCTGCCGTCCGCCATGCCAGGCCATGATCCAGCCGATCAGCCCGATCAGCGCCTGGTTCGCGAGGAACAGCCCCCCGCGCGCCCAAAGCGGCAGGATGCGCACCAGCATGTCGACCTTCAGATGCGCGCCCTTGCGCAGCGCGAGATATCCGCCGAGGAAGGTAATGTAGGTCAGCAGGGCGAGGGATACCTCGAAGCTCCAACTCAGCGCGGAGTCGAGCGCGTAGCGATAGATCACGGCGACGAACGCCACGCCGACAGCGGCGACGAGAAGCATCGCGATTGCGCCTTCCAGAAGACGATTGATCATGGCCTGCCTCCCGTCGCCCGTCGCATCAGGGCCGCGCCGCGACGATCAGGTCGATCAGTTCCTGCGCGGCGGCAGGCTGCTCGGCGGCCCATTCCGTCCAGATCGCGCCGGATGCGTCGGTGAAGGCGGCGATGTCGGCCTCGTTCACCTTCATGCCCTGTTCCTCGAGGAAGCCGACGATTTCGGCATCCGCGGTCGTGCCCAGCTCGATCGAATGGGCCTCGGCGGCGGCGCCTGCCTCGAGCATCGCCTGCTTGTGCTCGTCCGAAAGCGACTGGAACTTGTCCTCGCTGATGAGCAGGTAGGTGATCGTGTAGAGGTGGTTGGTCAGCGACAGGTAATCCTGCACCTCGTAAAAGCGTTGCGACTGCACCCAGATCACCGGGTTCTCCTGCCCGTCGAACACGCCGGTCTGTAGCGCCGAGTAGAGTTCGCTGAACGGCAGGGGCGACGCGTTGGCGCCGTAGTGGTTGAAGATCTTGATGCGCAGCGCGCTGCCCGGCGTGCGGATCTTGATCCCGTCGAGGTCGGCGGGCGTATTGATCGGACGCACGTCATTGGTGACCTGACGGAACCCCCCTTCGAGGAAGCCGACCACGCGCAGCCCCTTGTCGAGCAGCATCTGCTCGATCTTCTTTCCGGCCTCGCCGTCAAGCGCGGCCTTCACATGCTCGCGCCCGGAAAAGATGTAGGGCAGCGCCGTCGCGCCGAGTTCCGGCACCACGCTGGTGATCGGGGTTTCGACCGTGGCCATGTCCAGAAGCCCGGTCTGCATCGATTCGAGCGAACTCTCCTGATCGCCCAACGCGCTGTTGGCGAAAAGCTCTGCGCTGATCGCGCCATCGGTTAGCTCGTTCACTTTCTCGGCAAAGCGTTCAGCGGACTTGTAGGCGATCGACTCGGCGTTGCCGGGCATGTTGAGCTTGAAAGTGACGTCCTGCGCGGCGACCGGCGCGGCGATAGCGGCGCCGCAGGTCATCAGCGCGGCGAAAGTCAACGAACGAAAGGTCATCTGGGTATCTCCATGTTGTCGGTTTCTTGGTATTCTGGATGCAGGATAGACTTGGCGCCGCGACGTCAGTAGGATATTTTGGACGGAAAGCTGGATATTTCAGACAAATGCAGACCGCAGCAGAGCGCGCAACGGCCACCGGCACCTCCCGGCAGAAATTCCGGGTCGGGGTCGTGCTGCTCGACAATTTCACGCTCAACGCCTTCTCGGGCTTCATCGACGCGCTGCGGCTGGCGGCGGACACCGGCGGCCGCAGCCGGCAGATCGAATGCGGCTGGGTCATAACCGGCCACGGCGCCTTGCGGGCAAGCTGCGGGCTGACCGTGACGCCCGAGCATGAGCCGGTCGACCCGGCGCAGCTCGACTACATCGCGGTGGCTGGCGGCAATGATTACATGCTGCGCCGCCAGCCCGCATGGCTCGACGCCTACCTGCGGGCGGCGGATGGCGCCGGCAAGACGCTGATCGGCCTCTGCACGGGGACGTTCAACATCGCGCGCGCCGGGCTGATGGACGGGCGACCGGCCTGCGTGCACTGGAACGTGCGCGACGAGTTCATCGACCAGTTCCCGGGGATCGATACCGTGTCGGACAACATCTTCCTCGACACCGGCGACCGGATCACCTGCGCGGGCTCGACCGGGGCTTCGGATCTCGCGCTGCATCTCGTGCGCCGGCATTGCGGGGCCGAACGCGCGCAGCAGAGCCTGCGGCACATGATCCTCAACCGCCAGCGCAAGGCGTCCTCGCCCCAACCGCAGTTTGCAAGCGGCGCGGGCGCGATCCGCGACGGCGCGGTGCGGCGCTGCATCAACCTGATGGAACAGAGTCTCGACGTCACCGTGCCGCTGGCCGAACTGGCCGCGCGCGCCGGGCTGAGCGAGCGCCAACTCGCCCGCCGCTTTCACGACGCGTTGGGGCAGCCGCCGTCGCGATATTACCGTCACTTGCGGCTGAGCCACGGGGCGTGGCGTCTGGTGCACACCACCGATCCGGTAATGCAGATCGCGGTCGAGACCGGGTTCGCCGACGCCTCGCATTTCCATAGAGAGTTCCGGCGACGCTACGGCATGCCGCCTGCCATCTACCGCAAGGCGGCGACGCGTCGCGAGCCGCACGGCGCGCGCAAGGCGTGACCCTCAGCCAAGGGAATGGGTGCGCAACACCGAGAGCGGCACGATGTCGAGCGCGCGCATGTGGGTGGCGGAGAGGTCCACGCGTGGCGCACAACCTTCGTCATGGGCCTGGAGGAACCGCGCGGCGCACAGGCACCAGCGGTCGCCGGGTTTGAGGCCGGCAAAGCCGAACTCGGGCCGGGGCGTCGTCAGGTCGTTGCCGACATACTTGGAATAGGCGAGGAACTCGGCCGTCATCCGCGCGCAGACCGTGTGGCTGCCGCGATCCTCGGCGCAGGTGTTGCAATGGCCGTCGCGGAAATAGCCCGTCACCGGGTCCACGGATGAACATGGCGTCAGCGCCTCGCCCAATACGTTTACGGGGTCGTCCTTCTGCATGGCTGCGCGATCCCTTTCTCATTTCACCCCGAGAGTAACGCGGCGCGCGCTCCGTCACAATCGGGTGCGATCCCTTGTGTGTCGCGGGGCGGTTTGCCATGATCGCAGGCATTACATTGCCTTATCTGGCGCGGCTCCGCGTTCGCCGTGGGCGCGACTGGTCACGACGTTCGAAGGATCCCCACCCATGCGCCCGTCCATTTCCGCCCGGAACCGCGTGGCCCTGGTCCTTCAGGGGGGCGGTGCGCGCGGCGGCTATCAGATCGGCGCGCTCAAGGCCATCGCCGAGATCACCGGCGGGCGGCGCTCCCCCTTCGCGATCGTCTGCGGGGCCTCGGTCGGCGCGATCAACGCCGCGCCCTTCGCCGCCATTTCCGAAGATTTCCAGACCGGGGTGCGCCATCTCGAGGAGCTCTGGCGCGGGCTGCATTGCGACAGCATCTACGATGCGCGCACGCTGCCGCTGCTGGGAACCGGCGCGCGCTGGATCTGGACGCTAATGTTCGGACATCTCGGCTTGGGCGCGCCCGGCGCAATCCTTGATTACACGCCGCTGCGCGAGCTGGTGGAGCGCGAATACAAGCCCCGCCGCGTTGACCGCGCCATCCGCAACGGCGCGCTGCACGCGCTTTGCATCACCGCGTCGAGTTACGCCGAGGGCAAGGCGGTCACCTTCTTTCACGCGCATGAAAACATGGAGGAATGGTCGCGCGCGCGGCGGAGCGGCGTGCGCGCGCGGATCGAGCCGAAACACATGCTCGCCTCCTCGGCGCTGCCGTTCATCTTCGAGCCGGTCGAGCTCAACGGCCACTATTACGGCGACGGGGCGCTGCGCCTGACCGCGCCCCTGTCGCCCGCGATCCGCGCCGGGGCGGACCGCGTAATGGTGATCGCCGCGCGCGACAACCTGAGCGAACCCGCCGCAGACGGCCCAGACCGTCCGCCCAGCATCGGTGAGATGGCGGGCCATGCGCTCGACATTTTGTTCAACGACAACCTCGATTCCGATGTCGAGCGGATGACGCGCATCAATCACACCCTGTCCCTCATCCCCGAGGACGCGCGCGCCGAGACGCCGCTTCGCCGGATCGAGATGACGATGCTGTCGCCCTCACGCGACCTGCGCCACATCGCCGGGGAGCACGAATCCGAGATGCCCGCGGCGCTCCGGATGCTGATGCGCACCCTCGGAACATGGGGCAGCGACGGGCGGCTGGTAAGCTACCTGCTGTTCGAACCGGGCTATGTCGGCACGCTGATCGACCTCGGCTATTCCGACACGATAGCGCGCGCAGACGAGATCCGCGCGTTCCTTGACGACAGCTGATCTCAGCGGAACTTGTTCAACAGCCGCTCCAGGGGCGAACGGCTATCTTGCTCCCGCTCCTCCGCTTTATCGGGCACCTTCGCGTCCGTCTTTGTATCGGGTTTTGCGGCGGCCTTCGAGGAACGCGGCGGCGCTGTGCGCTGCGCGACCGCGTTCTGGAACCGGCCCGCATCGCCCGCGGCGAGGAACGGCGCGCCGTCGCTGACGCCGCTCAGCAGGTTATCGAGCCAGTCTTCGTCCGCCCTGGCGAAATCGTGCAGCACGTAACCCGGCACCGCCTCCTTGCGGCCCGGATGGCCGACGCCGAGGCGCACGCGCGCGTAGTCCGGGCCAATATGCTGATGGATCGAACGCAGCCCGTTATGCCCCGCATGCCCGCCGCCCTGCTTAACGCGCAGCTTGCCGGGGGCGAGGTCGATCTCGTCATGCAGAACGGTGACGTCGCCGGGGGCGAGCTTGTAAAACCGCATCGCCTCGCCCACCGACTGCCCCGAAAGATTCATGAACGTGCCGGGCTTCAGCAGCAGCACCTTCTCGCCGCCCAGCCGCCCTTCGCTCACCTGCCCCTGGAAACGCGCCTTCCACGCGCCGAATCCGTGATCTGTCGCGATGCGATCGACCGCCATGAAGCCGATGTTATGCCGGTTGCGGGCGTATTTCGCGCCCGGATTGCCCAGTCCTGCAAAGATCAGCATGGTGCGCCCCGTCCTTGGTGATCCCCGGTTTAAGCTGTGGCGGGCGGCGACGCAACGAGCGCGGCGCGCCAACGGGGGATGGACCGGCCGGTCCGCCCGCACGCCGGAACGAAAACGCGGCCCCCGCATCGCAGGGGCCGCGCAGTTCCGATCGGATTGGCCGGCTTATTCCTTGTCGTCGCCGTCTTCGCCCTCGGCTTCGCCGTCGCTCATTTCGGTCGCCGGCACTTCGTCGGCTGCGACTTCATCCTCATCTGTATCGGACTTGAGCGCGGACGGCGCCGAGACGTTGCAGATCACGAAGTCCCGGTCGTGAATGACCGGCTTGACGCCCGGCGGCAGGTCGATGTCGGAGAAGTGGATCGTATCACCGATATCTTCCAGCTTGCTGAGGTCCACGACCAGCAGGTCAGGGATCTCGCCGGCGGTGACGATCAGTTCAACCTCGGTGCGCACCGTCGTCAGGACGCCGCCCTTGCGGATCGCGGGGCATTCGTCCTCGTTCTGGAAGTCGATGCCGATGAACAGGTTGATCTTGGTAGTCCGGCGCAGGCGCATCAGGTCCAGATGCGTCGGCAGATCCTTGACCACGTCGCGCTGCACGTCGCGGCAGATCACGCGCACGTCATCATGCCCGTCGACCTTGAGGTTGAAGAGCGTCGATTTGAACCGCCCGGCCTTGAGCCGCTTCAGCAGTTCGTTGAACGGAATGTTGATCGGAAGCGGATCGACGTCGCCCCCGAACACGATACCCGGAACCAGCCCCTCGCGGCGTGCAGCACGAGCGGCGCCCTTGCCCGTCCCCGTGCGTTCCTGGGCGTGAAGATCAGGAATTTCTCCAGCCATTTGATGTCTCCAAGAGTTGGGGCGGGACTCCTCCAAGGCTGTAGTCCCGCGTGAAGCCGCGTCGATAGAGGATTTCCGTGATGTTGGAAAGGGGGAATATGGTCGATCCGGCCCGGCGCGGCGTGGCAATCCTGCGACGCGGGGTTTGCCTGCGAACTTTCATCCTTTCCAGCGACGCGAATCTGCGCTAGCGAGAGCCTGCTTCGGTCCGGGCGTCAACACCCCGGTGAATAGGGAACGCGGTGCGGCGTCGCCAGACGGCGCCAACTCCGCGGCTGCCCCCGCAACTGTAGGCGGTGAGCGAAGCCGGATGATACGTCACTGCCGCGCCCGCGCGGTGGGAAGACCCGGCCAAGCGACGACCCGCGAGTCAGGAGACCTGCCGAGGTGCTCACCCTGTCCGGACGCGGGGCGCGTTCCAGGCAACGGAGTTCTCCGTCGTGGTGGCAATCTCGCCGCCTGCGGAGGCCCTCACGTTTCTCCGCACGCAATCCAAGGACCTGCATCGCCCGCCAGTGGCGAACCGGAGACGACACCATGACACGCACCCTTCTGGCTTCAACATTCCTCACCTCGCTCGCCGTCGGCAGCACCGCCGCGCAGGCGCAACAGACCTATGACCTCGGCACCATCGTGCTCTCCTCCAGCCTCAGCCCGGTCGAGCTGGGCCGCACCGGCGCCTCGGTCGAGGTGCTCGAGGACGAGGACGTGGGCGGCAATGACAGCGCGGTCATCGACCGGCTCGACCGCCTGCCCGGCGTACATTCGACCGCCAATGGCGGGCTCGGCGGCACGTCGACCATCCAGATCCGCGGCCTGCCGGCGAAATATGTCGGCGTCCGCATCAACGGCATCGACATGGCCGACCCGTCGGGGCCGCAGAACCAGTTCGATTTCGGCGGGCTGACCGCCTCGGGGATCGGGCGCATCGAGGTGCTCAAGGGCTCGCAATCCGCGCTCTATGGCTCCGAGGCGATCGCAGGCGTCGTGAACATCACCACCTTCCGCCCCGAGAAGCTGGGCTTTTCCGGCCGTGTCCAGGCCGAGGCGGGCAGCTTCGGCACCTATTCCGGCACCCTGGGCATGGGATACAAGTCCGAGCGCGGCTTCGTCGCGCTGAGCTATGGGCGCGTGGAGACGAACGGTATATCGGCGCAGAGCTTCAACACCGAAAAGGACGGGTTCGAGCAGGACACGATCACCTTCAGCGGCGAATACGACGTGAACGACGCCGTCACCGTGGGCGCCGCGCTCATCCATCGCGACAGCAAGGTCGAGATCGACCGCTTTCCGCCCACCTTCACCGGCGAGAACTACAGCGAGGAACTGGGTGCCCGGGTTTACACCACGTTGCGCACCGGGGCGGTCAGCCACACGCTCGCCTTCAACCATTTCGACATCGAACGCAAGGATCCCGGCGGGTTCACCCAACGGTTCACCGGCGAGCGGCAGACGTTTTCCTATCTCGGCAGTGCCGAACTGGGCGCGCGGACCGTGCTGAACTTCGGGTTGGAGCATACGGAAGAGAAATTCACGTCGGGCGCCGCTCGCGGCAGCGAGGACGACACCGCCGTCAAGGCCGAACTGCTGTTCGCCGCGACCGATCAGATCGACATCTCGGCGGCGCTGCGCCATGACGAGAACTCGACCTTCGGCGGGCAGGCGACCGGAAGGCTCGCCGCGGTCTGGCGCCCGGTCGAGGACCTGGCGTTCCGGGCGGTGGTCGGCACCGGCTATCGCGCGCCCTCGCTGTTCGAGCGGTTCGGCTCCAACGGGGTGCCAACCCTGACGCCCGAGGACAGTCGCAGCTACGAACTGGGCGTGGAAAAGACCTTTGCCGGGCGCGGCTTCGCCAAGGCGACGGTGTTCTATACCGAGGTGGACGACCTGATCGACTATGTGCCGGGCGGCGGCGGCTGCGCCAGCCCCTGGGGCTGCTACAACCAGATTCCCGGCACCACGACCTCCAAGGGCATCGAGTTGTCGGGCGAATACCGGCTCGCGTCCGGGCTGAGCATGTTCGGCACCTATACTTACACGGATGCCGAAACCGACGGCAAGCGCCTGACCCGCGCACCCAAGCATGACCTAGCGCTCGGGCTCTCGCAGGATTTCACCGACCGATTCTCGGGCTACGTGGACTTGCGCCATATCGCCGACGTGGTGCCCAGCGCCTTTGCGCCCGCCGGGCACAAGGTGGGCGATTACACGCTCGTCGGCGCCGGCGTATCCTATGACGTGACAGAGAACGCCGAGCTCTATCTGCGAATCGAGAACCTCTTTGACGAGGATTACGAGACGGCGGGCGGCTTCAACGAACCGGGCCGCGCGGCCTATGTCGGACTTCGTGCGAAGTTCTGAGCGCATCAGACGCATCATCGCGCGCGCCATCCTGGCGGGCGCGGTGATAATCGGCGCCGCCGCACGGGCGGAGGCGCCCGCGCGGGTCGTGTCGATCAACCTCTGCACCGATCAGCTCGCCATGCTGATCGCGGGCGAAGGGCAGCTTCTGTCGGTGTCGCATATCGCGCGGGACCGGCGGGTGTCCGCGATGGCGGATCTGGCGGCGGGGCTTGACGTGAATTACGGGCGGGCCGAGGAGATCTACATGCTCCGTCCAGACCTTGTGCTGGCACAGGAGTATTCGCCGCGCGCCACGCTGGCGATGCTGCGGCGGCTGGGCATTCCGGTCGTGACCTTACCCGACGCCGCCACGTTCGGGGATGTGCGCGCCAACATGGCCGAGATGGGCCGCCTCCTTGGCCGCGAGGACGCCGCCGCCGCGCTGATCGCGGAGTACGACGCGCGCCTTGCGGCCCTGCGCGACGAGGCGGCGGAACGCCCCCGCGCCGTGCTTTACCAGGCCAGCGGCTACACTTCGGGCGGCGACACGCTGGCGGGGCGCATCCTGATCGCGGCGGGGTTCGCCAATGCCGCGGCGGCCGCGGACTACGGAACGGGGGCGAAGATCCCGCTCGAGGTGCTGGCGATGCTCGCGCCCGACCTCGTGCTGACCTCCGAACCCTATCCCGGCGCATCGCGATCGGAGGAGATGCTGCGCCACCCGGTCGTCGCCGCCCTGCGCGAAGGCCGCCGCGCCGCGATGACCGATCACGATTGGATCTGCGGCACGCCCTTCGTGCTGCGCGCGGTTGAACATCTTGCCGCAACCCGCGCCGCGATGACGGGGACGAGCGAATGATCCGCGTCATGATCCCGCTCGCGCTGGCGGTGCTAGCGCTCTTTGCCGCCTCGCTGCTGACCGGCCCGGCGGGGATCGGGGTGCGCGACGGGCTGGCCGCGCTCGTGGCCGGAGACGGCGGACCACTCACGCTCATCATGCGTGAGATCCGCCTACCGCGCGCCATCCTCGCGTTGATGATCGGCGGTAGTCTTGGCCTTGCCGGGGCCGCGATGCAGGGCTACCTGCGCAACCCGCTGGCCGAGCCGGGGCTGATCGGCGTGTCGGGCTCCGCCGCGCTCGGCGCGGTGCTGGCGCTTCAGACCGGGCTGGCCGCGTCTTTCGCGCTGGGACTGCCGCTGATGGCGCTGGCCGGGGCGTTGATCGGCGTGATGCTGGTGATGCTGCTCGCCGGACCGCGAGGCGCGTCGCTCACGCTGATCCTGGCCGGGATCGCGGTGTCGGCGCTGGCCGGGGCGCTGGTGTCGCTGGTGCTGAACCTGTCGCCCAACCCCTTCGCGGCGAGCGAGATGATGTTCTGGATGATGGGATCGCTCGCCGACCGCTCGATGCTCCATGTCTGGCTGGCGGCTCCGCTGATGGCGTTGGGCGCTGGCCTGCTGCTCACGCTTGGGCGCGGGCTCGATGCGCTCACGCTGGGCGAGGATGCGGCGGAGGCGATGGGCGTGCCGCTGTCGCGCCTGCGCCTGCAACTGGTGATCGGCACGGCCTGCGTCGTCGGCGCGGGCACCGCGGTGGCCGGCGCCATCGGCTTTGTCGGGCTGGTGGTGCCACATATCCTGCGCCCGCTGGTCGGCGCGCGGCCGTCCCGACTGCTCTGGGCCTCGACGCTGGGCGGGGCGGCGATGCTGCTGGCGGCGGATATCGCCGTGCGACTGATCCTACCCGAACGCGATCTGAAGCTGGGCGTCGTCACCGCGCTGGTCGGCGCGCCGCTGTTCCTGCATCTGATCCTCAAGCTGCGAAAGGAGCGGATATGACCTTGCTGTCACTCCGCGACCTGTCGGTCAGCCTGCACGGGCGCGCCGTGCTGCGCGACGTGACGCTCGAAATCGGCGCGGGTGAATTCGTGGGCCTCATCGGCCCCAACGGCGCGGGCAAGACCACGCTGATGCGCGCCGCCCTCGGGCTGATCCCTGCGATCGGAGAAAGCAACCTCGCCCAGCTCCTGCAGGGCGCGCGGGCGCGCCGCGCCGCATGGATGCCCCAGGCGCGCGAGATTGCCTGGCCGGTAAGCGTCGAGGACGTGGTGATGCTGGGCCGGATGCCGCATCGCGACCGGGGCCGCCGCCCGACGGCGCAGGATCGCGCCCGCGTCGATGAGGCGATCGCATGGATGGGGCTGGAGGAGATGCGCCACCGGGGCGCCACGCGCCTGTCCGGGGGCGAACAGGCCCGCGTGCTGATCGCGCGCGCGCTGGCGCAGGAGGCGCCGCTGCTGATGGCGGACGAACCGATCGCCGGGCTCGACCCCGCGCACCAGATCATGACGATGCAGACCTTCGCGGGGCTTGCCGCGCATGGCCGCTCGGTGCTGGTGTCGCTGCATGATCTTGGCATAGCCGCGCGCCATTGCACCCGGATCGTCATGCTGGACGAGGGCCGGCTCGTCGCCGACGGCCCCCCCGCCGAGGTGCTCACGCCCGAGCGGCTGGCGCATGTCTTCGGCATCACCGCCTGGTATCGCCAGACCGCGGACGGCCCCGTTTACCAGCCGCTCGAAGTGATCCGCTGAGCGCGCCGAGCGCGCTGCCCTCACATCTCCATCAGCTTTGCGGCTCGAGATCGACGAGATTGACGAACCAGGTCACCTCGTTCGGGTCCACGTCGAGTACAATGACGAGCAGGGGGCGAAGCGGGTTGTTTCCCATCAGACCGGCGGAGTGGGTCCATACATCAGGTCATATCCCCAGGTTATACATGACGGTCAACAAAATATGAGACAACCAGATCGCCGTTTGCTTCTATGCGACTTCACGCTGACTTGAGAAAGCCGATTCACAGATGGAAAACGCGCGGGACAGCCGGGTAAGGGTAATGGTCTGGGCGGGCGTCGTGGCGGCGCTGACGCTCGGCTTCGCCATCGTCCCCTTCCTCACCGACAACCTGTCCTTCATGTTCTACATGATGCTCTGGATCATCATGGCCAGCGCGTTCAATTTCGTGGCCGGCCTCGCCGGTTACATGCCGTTCGGCTATGTCGCGTTCTACGGCGTAGGCGCCTATGCGACCGGGATACTCTACAAGACGCTGGAGTTTCCGATTCCGCTCGCGCTCATCGGCGCCGGGCTGACGGGCGCGACCGTGGGTCTGCTGCTGGCGCCGACGCTCAGGCTCAGGGGCGTCTATTTCGGCATCGTCAGCCTCGCGCTGGCGATGGCCGCGAAACTGACGATCTCGCTGATGCCGGCCGATCTGACCGGCGGAAGCCTCGGGCTCATCCTGTCGAGCGCGAACGACCCGCTCGCGGCCTATTACGCCATGTTCGTCGTGCTTCTGCTGCTGCTGGCGACGGCGACCTGGCTTTCCATGTCGCGCACCGGGACGGCGCTGCGCGCGATCCGCGACGACCAGGAGGCCGCCGCGGTGGTGGGCGTGAACGTGGTGAGCACCCGCATGAAGGCCTGGATCTCGGCGGCGGTGTTTCCCGCGCTCGTCGGCGGGGTCGAGGCATGGTACACCAACGCGATCGACCTTGAATCCTCATTCAATCTGCTGATCACGGCCAAGAGCATTGTCTATGCAATGGCCGGCGGCCTTGGCTACCTCGTCGGCCCAATCCTCGGCAGCGGATTGCTCTACGGGGTGGATCAGTTGATCTGGCGGCAGTTCCCCACGCTCAACCTGCTGCTGCTGGGGGTCATCATCGTGCTGCTGATGCTCATGCTGCCGCGCGGGATCGTCGGGGCGTTCGCGCAGCGTTTCTCGAAGCTTCGCAAGTATATCCCATGACCAGGATCCGGAGACCGGCCGCATGAATGAACTCCTTCTCCAAGGCCTCGTGAACGGGATCATCCTCGGCACGATCTACGCCCTGATCGGGCTCAGCCTGAACGTCATCTTCGGCGTGCTGCGCGTGGTGAATTTCGCGCATGGCGAATTCATCATCCTCGGCGCATACGGCGCCTATTTCGCACAGAAGCTGCTGGGCCTGTCGCCCTTCCTCGCGATGCCGCTGATCTTCCTCGCCTTCGCGGCGATGGGCTACGGCCTCTATTTCGTGTTGATCAAGCGGCTGGCGAAATCGGACGATCCCGAGCATGCCTCGCTCCTGGTGATGTTCGGCGTCGCGATCGCGCTCGGCGCGCTGATGCTGATCTTCTTTGAGGCGGATTCGCGGTCGCTGTCCTACACGCTCGACCCGCCGTTCTTCATGTTCGGTTCGGTCATCGTGCCGACCGCCAAGCTGGTCGCGCTGGGCATCATCGTCGTAATCACCGCCGTGCTGGCGTTCTTCCTCTACAGGACGCTCCCGGGCAAGGCGCTGCGCGCGATCATCATGAACCGGGACGCGGTGCAGATCGTCGGCGTCAACCTGGAACGGATGTCGGCGCTGACCTTCGGGCTCGGGCTGGGGCTGGCCGGGATCACCGGCGTCCTGGTCGCGCTCATCTTTCCGGCGTTCTCGCCCTTCATCGGCCAGGATTACACGCTGATCGGGTTCATCGTGATCGTTCTGGGCGGGCTCGGTCATCCAGTCGGCGCGGTCGTCGGGGGCATCATCTTCGGCCTGACCGAGCAGACGGCGCTGGTCTACACCAGCGGGACGACCGCCACGCTTCTCGGCTTCCTGCTGCTGATCGGCGTCATCCTCGTGCGCCCGACGGGCCTGTTCGGACGGGAGGCGTTGAAATAACGATGCTGCGGATCGAAGGTCTCAGAAAGAATTTCGGCGGGCTGAAGGCGCTCGACGGGCTCGATTTCGAAGTACCCCCGAGGAGCATTCTGGGCGTGCTGGGCATGAATGGCTCGGGCAAGACGACGATGCTGAACTGCATCAACGGCGTATACATCGCCTCCAGCGGCTCGATCCAGTTGGACGGCAAGGAACTGACCGGCCTCAAGCCTGCGCAAATCTTCGACCGCGGCGTCGGGCGCACCTTCCAGGTGCCGCGCGTCTTTTCGCGCATGACGCTCTGGGACAACCTCGCGGTGCCGCTGCTGTCGCGCAGCATGACGCGGGCGGAACGCGACGAAATCCGCGCCACGTGGCTGAAGAAGGTCCATCTCTTTGATCTGCGCCACAACTACGCCGAAGAACTCTCGGGCGGGCAGCAGAAGCTGCTCGAACTGGCGCGGATCATGGTGTCACGCCCCAAGCTGGTCCTGCTGGACGAGCCGTTCGCGGGCGTGAACCCGACGCTGTCGCGGCTACTGATCGACGTGATCCGCGACATGCCCGGAGAAACCGGGTGCAGCGTCGTGCTGGTCAGCCACGACCTCACGTCGATCTACGAACTATCGCATGACATCATCGTGATGCACGAGGGGCGCATCCTCGCGCGGGGGGACGCCGAAACCGTCCAGTCGAATCCCGACGTCGTCGAAGCCTACCTGGGAGCCTGAGTTATGGAAGGTCTGAAGCTGTCCATGGAAGGCATCGAAGTCGCCTACAACAGCGACATCGTCGTTCTCAACGACGTCGCGGTCACGGGGCGGCCCGGCGAGGTCACCGGGATCATCGGCCCGAACGGGGCGGGCAAATCCACGGTGCTCAAGACGTTCTTCGGCCTGCTGCGACCGCGCAAGGGGTCGATCACGCTCGGAGATCAGGACATCACCAGGCAAAAGGCCTTCCAGCGGGCGCTCGAGGGGATCGCCTTCGTGCCGCAGCATCGCAGCGTCTTCGCCGACCTGTCGGTGCGTGACAACCTGCTGCTCGGATGCTGGCCGTTTCGCCGCGACAAGAAACGCGTCGCCCGGGCGATCGAAAGCGTCTTCGACGAATTCCCCGTCCTTGCCGAGCGGCCCAACGCGGCGGCGTCGTCGCTCAGCGGCGGGCAGCAACGCTTTCTCGAGATCGCCCGCGCGCTGGTGATCGATCCGAAGGTGATCCTGCTGGACGAACCCACGGCGATGATCGCGCCCAAGATTTCCAAGGAAATCTACGCCCTGACCCGGAGTCTCGCCGACCGGGGCGCGACCATCCTGCTGGTCGACCAGAACGTGCGGTCCTGCGCCGAGATCGCGGACCGCCTCTATATTCTCGAACTGGGCCGAAATAAGGCCGAGGGAACGCGCGAGGATTTCGCCAGCGACGACAAGCTGCGGGAAATGGTCTCGGAGTGGATGAACTACAAGATCGACGCATGAGGCGTCGAACAACAGGAGGAGAAGAAGAGATGAACAATCCAGACAAGCGAACGCTTCTGAAAGGCGCGCTCATTACCGCGGCCTCGCTGCTCGGCGCGGCGGCATGGGCCGCCGACGATCCGATCCGCATCGGCATGACCGTGTCGTCGGCCGGCAACTACGCGCTGGCTTCGCAATCGGGCGTTCGCGGCGTCGAGATCTGGGTCGACGAGGTCAACGCCGCCGGCGGGCTCGACGTGAACGGCGAGAAGCGCATGGTCGAGCTGATCAAGCGCGACGACCGCAGCGACAAGCAGATGGTCGCCCGCGTCTATGAAGACCTGATCGTGAACGAGGATGTCGACCTGCTGATGGCGCCGTTCGGCTCGACCCTGTCCGCGGCCGCGGCCACCACGGCCGAGCGGCTGGACAAGTTCCTGGTGATCTGGTCCGCCGCCTCCGACGCGCTCTACGCCCAGGGGTTCAAGAACATCGTTTCGGCGACACAGATGCCGGTCTCGCGCATGCCGCTGGCCAGCATGGATCTCGCCGCCGATCTCGGCGTAAAATCGGTCGCCATCATCTCGGTCGATGAGCCGTTTCCGGCAGGGCTGGCCGAGGGAGCCCGCGCGCTGGCCGAAGAGCGCGGCATCGAGGTCGTGATGCAGGAGACCTACCCGAAAGGCGCCAAGGATTTCAGCCTTCTGCTGCAAAAGGCCAAGGCGTCCGGCGCCGAGTTGTTCTATCCGACCTCGTATGAGGGCGACCTGATCTCGATGGTGCGGCAAATGCGGCAGATGAATGTGTCGTTCCCGATGACCTACATGGTCTATGCATCGACCCCGCAGTTCCAGGATATCGGCGACGACGCCGACTACATCTTCAGCCACACCAATTTCCATCCGACCATCAACTGGGAAATCACCGCCGGTCTCGACCGCGAGGAGTTCCTCGAAGCATATGAACGGCTGTTCCCGGACGTGAGCTATGAGCCCGACTTCCAGACGATCCTTGCGTATGGCGCCGGTGTGGTCGCGGGCGAGATCATCCAGAACGCCGAGAGCCTCGAAGCCGCCGACCTCAAGAAAACCGCGATGGAGCTCTCCGACAAGCTCACCGTGCTGGCCGGCCCCTACGCGATCGACGAAACCGGCAAGCAGCTCAAGATGCCCTTCCCCGTCGTGCAGTTGCAGTCCGGCGGCGGCATGGAAACCGTCTGGCCCCCCGAAGTCGCGGTGGCGGAGCCGATCTACCCCATCCCGTCCTGGGACGAGCGGTAACGCTGACGAAACCCGCGCCGGAGCGTTTCGTCAGACGCTCCGGCGCCCATCTTCAATCGGGATGCGTTCAAGTGATGATCTCAGCACACACGACATTGACCGATCTTGCGCGCGCGCTCAGAGCCGGTCAGATTTCATCCGTCGATATCGTCACCGGCTGCCTCGGGCGCATCCGCGCGCAGGACGGCGTCCTCGGCGCGTTCTCGGAGGTGTACGAGGAAGAGGCCTTGGCCGCCGCCGAAGGGATGGACAAGCTGCGCCAGGCGGGGATCTCGTTCGGGCCGCTGCACGGCCTGCCCATCGCGCTGAAGGACCTGATCGAATGGAAGGGTCACGGCTGCGAATTCGGCAGCCTTTCGATGAAGGGCCGCAAAAGCGAGGTGACGGCGCCCGCGCTGCAACGGCTTCTGGGCGCGGGAATGATTCCGCTGGGACGCACCGAGATGGTGGAATTCGCCTTCGGCGGATGGGGCGCCAACGAGAAGCGCGGCACGCCGCGCAACCCTTATGATCTGAACCAAGCCCGGATCGCGGGGGGGTCGTCCAGCGGTTCGGGCGTCGCGGTGGCCTCCGGCATGTGCCCCGCCGCCATCGGAAGCGATACGGGCGGCTCTGTTCGGATCCCGGCCAGCCTGACGGGGCTCGTCGGGCTCAAGGTGACCTACGGTCGCATCAGCCTCGAGGGATGCCTTTCGCTGTCGCGCACTCTCGATTCGCTCGGGCCGATGACGCTCAGTGTCGATGACGCGGCGCTTCTCTACCACGCGATGCGCGAGGACGCCCGCCCCGACGCCCCCCATGCGCCGCTGCGCCACGACCAGTTGACCGTCGAGGGCAGGAACGTGGCCGTCATGGCCCCACGGGGCTTTCCCATCTCGGTCTCGCCCGACATCGAAGCGGCCTACCAGGCCGCGCAGGATGCGCTGGGTGCGGCGGGCGTGCGCCTGCACGAGACGGACCTGCCATTCGATTTCGCGGAACTGACCGAACTCAACGGCCTGCTCATCGCCGCCGAGGCCTATCACGTTCATCGCGAATACATCCACGATGACGGCGTCCCGATCAACGACGCCGTGCGCGAACGTGTGCTCAAGGGCGCGTCGGTGAGCGCTTCGGACTACTTCTCCGCGCTTGAAACGCGGCAGGCGCATGTCGCGCGCTACCGCGACTACATGCGCCGCTTCGACGCGATCCTGACGCCGGCGATCCCGTTCACGGCGCCGACGCTCGACGAGGTGGACGAATCCGCCGCCCCGCTCGCGCAGTTCACGCGCCCGGCGAACTATCTTTCGACCTGCGCGCTTTCGATACCCACGGGCGTGGACGGGCGGAACCTTCCGCATGGCGTGCAACTGATGGGAACGCCCTATGGCGAGGAGATGATCCTCGCCCTGGGCCGCGCGCTCGAACAGCGGCTGGCGCCGATGCCCCGCCCGGATCTTTCCGTGCTCAAGACGCCGGAGCGGGTTCATGCCTGAATGCGACCTAATCATCCACAACGCGATGCTGCTGGACGGACTGGGCGGACCCGCTGTGACGGGCGGCGTCGCCGTGCGCGGGGACCGTATCGCCGCGATCGGCAAGCTTGAGGGCTGGCGGGGCGGTGAGGCAATCGACGCGAAGGGGCAGTGCCTCGCGCCCGGCTTCATCGACGTGCACACCCATCACGACCAGGCGGTGTTGGAAGATCCCGGCGTGCCCTTCGTGGTGAGCCAGGGCGTCACCAGCGTCATTGTGGGGAATTGCGGCATCTCCCTCGCCCCGCTTGACGGACCCGCCTCGCTGCCCGAACCGCTGGCCTTGCTCGGGCAGAGCGACGTTTACCGCTACCCGACCTTCGCCGCCTATTTCGACGCGCTTGAGCAAGCCCGCCCGGCGGTCAACGTCGGCGTTCTGGCCGGACACGGGGTGATGCGGACGCGCGTGATGGACGACGTTGCGCGCCCCGCCACCGCACCCGAGATCGCGCAAATGTGCGCCCTGCTGGACGAGGCGCTCGCGGCCGGCGTGCTGGGGCTGAGCACCGGCCTCGCCTACCCGGTCGCCACCCACGCGCCCACGGCCGAGGTCGTGTCCATCGCCCGCCGCTTGGCCGCCTACCCGGGCGCGCGATACGTCACCCACATGCGCGACGAACGCGACGGAGTCGCGCAATCGGTCGCCGAAACCCTCGAAATCGGCCGCGACGCCGGCGTGCCGGTCGTCATCTCGCATCACAAGTGCATCGGATGCGCCAATTTCGGCAGATCGGGCGAAACGCTCGCCATGATCGACGCCGCGCTGCGCGAACAGGACGTGGCGCTCGATCAATATCCCTACGACGCCAGCTCGACCGTGCTGCTGCCGCAAAAGGTGAAGGACGCCGACCGCATCCTGATCGCACAGTCGTCGCCCCACCCCGAGGCGCAGGGCCGCTACCTCGACGACATCGCCGCCGAGATGGGGTGCGATCCCGAAGAGGCCGCGCGCCGCCTGATGCCGGGCGTGGCGATCTACTTCCAGATGTCCGAAGACGACATAGCCCGGATCATGACCCACCCGCGCGTCATGATCGGCTCGGACGGCATCCCCGGCCCGAACGCCCATCCGCGCCTCTGGGGCGCGTTTCCGCGGGTTCTGCGCCGCTACGTGCGCGAAAAAGGTGTGCTGAGCCTGCCCGAAGCCGTGCGCCGGATGACGTCGCTGCCTGCGCAGGTCTTTGGCCTTGCACGGCGGGGCCGGCTGCAGGGAGGGTTTTACGCCGACCTGGTCCTCTTCGACCCCGAGACCATCGCCGACCGCGCCGACTATGTCAGCCCGGCTCTCCCGTCCGAAGGCGTTGCCGAGGTATTCGTCAACGGCCGCCCCGTGCTGTCAGGTGATCCCGGACGGCGGGCGGGCGCGGGGCGCATCCTGCGCCGCTCTCAGTCGAGCGCATGACCCTCCGCCCTGCATACGCACAGCATGCAGTCGATCAGCTCGGTCTCGGCGCGCGACGCGGCGTAATCTTCGGGCAGCAGGACCACGATCTCGAAGCACCGCGCGGGTTCGAGCGGGCGCACATTCAGACCCGGCGTCGACGCGGCCGAGAATTCATCAACGATCGCCGGACCGACACCCTTGGCCGCGCAGGCCGCCGCGACGGCATATGTGTGCACGGATATCCGCGGCGCATATTCTCGTCCCTCGCGTTGAAACTCCACCTCGAGCGCCCGGCCGACGGGCGACTCCCGCTCCAACCCGACGAGCGCCTTGCTGTCCACGTCCGACAGGTGGACGGGACCCTTGACGGTCTGCGCGGATTTACCCGCCGCCTCCACGTAGACCAGCCGCATCCGCCCCACCGGGATGCTGCGCAAACCCGGCGGCTGGGGCAGCGAAAACGCCACCCCGAGATCAAGACGATGAGACAGGAGCCGCTCCAGGATCTGGTCGTAATGATGCGTGTATATCTCGCAGGACGGGCTGGTTTCGCCGGCCAGCCGCGCCAGCACCCGCGGCGCGAATCCCACCCCGAGGCTCGGCAGGAAACCGATGCGCAGCGTTCTGCGGGACAGGTCTCCAAGCTTGTCCACAAGCGCGTTCACGCTGTTGAGCGACTTCTGCAACTGATGGCTCTCTGCGAAGATGAGCTCGGCCTCATGGGTGGGGATGAGGCGCTGCTTGACCCTGTCGAACAGCTTGAACCCAAGTTGCGATTCCGCGTGCTTCAGCGCCTTGCTGAGCGCAGGCTGGGACGTGCGCAGCTGGCGCGCCGCCGCGCTGATCGAGCCGCTTCTGTAAATCGCGTAGAAGATCTCGATCTGCCGAAAGTTCATATACCGTTCACTGTCCTGAATGCGAATATGGGAGGAACCCGGCGGGCGTCACCTATCCATTCTGGCACATCCGGAGATGCAGAGCCAAGCGGTGGTCGTCACCGGGCGCGGGGCGACGTCTTTCGGCCGCTCCGGCACATTAGATTTTGACTTGTATGACAACATATGAAACGCTCATCCTGAATAGCAAGCGTGCATGGAATCAAGCGCACTCACCCGATATATTCAGCAACAGAACGGAGAATTCAGATGACAGTCACTTGCCGAAAGATCGCCTTCGCCGGGCTTCTCGCCCTGGCCGCGGGGGCCGCGCAGGCCGAAACCACCTGGACGATGGCCTCGGGTTATCCCGAGAGCAGCTTCCTGACCAAGACGACGCGCGAATTCATCGAAGCCGTGGAGGAACGCACCGACGGTGAGCTCAAGATCGACCTGCGACCCAACGACACGCTGATCAAGCTGGCCAACATCAAGCGGGCCGTGCAGTCCGGCCAGATTCCGATCGGCGCGATCCGCATGGGCATCTACGGCAACGAGCAAGAGATGTTCAACCTCGACAACATCCCCGGCGTCGGCTCCACCTACGACAAGGCTTGGACGCTGATGGAAAAGCAGAAACCCTTCTACGACGAATGGTTCGGCAAGAACGGCATGGAGGTGCTGACCTACATGGCCTGGCCGGGGCAGGGATTCTACACCACGGGCCCGCTTGAATCGCTCTCCGATCTCGAGGGGATCAAGCTGCGCATCTACTCCAAGCAGACGCAGATCATGGGCGAGGAACTGGGCGCAGAGGCGATCATCCTGCCCTTCGCCGAAATCCCGCAGGCCTTCGCCACCGGCATGATCGAGGCGCTCTGGACCAGCGCGCAGTCGGGCACCGACGTGCAGGCCTGGGATTACCTCGACACCTTCAGCTACACCGGGACGATGCACAACAAGAACGCGATCATCGTCAACCAGCGCGCCTTGCGCGCCCTGCCCGAGGAAATCCAGCAGATCGTCCGCGAAGAGGGCGAAAAGGCCACGGCCCGCGCCTGGGAGAACTCCAAGCAGGCGAGCAAGGAGCGCGAGCAGATGCTGGCGGATAACGGCATGACCGTCACCAAGGCGCCGCAGGAAGTCATCGACCGCATCGACGAGATCGGCAAGGGCATGGTCGCCGACTGGATGAAGGGCGCCTCCGAGAAGGAGCAAGCGGTCTACAAGGCCTACGAGGCGGCGATCGGCGATTGATCGGCGCCGAGGCCAAACGGGTCCGCGGGGGAGAAACTGCATGACAAGACGTCTCTTGACGCGGTTATACGACCTCGCGGGACTGTTGGCCGGGCTGTGCCTGGTCGGAATCGGGGTGACGATCATCGTGCAGATCGTCGGCCGGCTGATGGGGGTAACGGTGGATTCCACGGAATCCGCCGGCCTGCTGCTGGCCGCCACCATGTTCTTCGGGCTGGCCCATACCTTCCAGCACGGCGGCCACGTTCGAATCACGCTGGCCGTCCACCCGCTGCCGCCCGGCCTGCGCCGGGGGGCGGAAATCTTCAATTGCGTGGTTGCCGGCGCCGCGGTCTGCTATCTCGCCTGGAACATCACGGACCTGGCGCTGCAGTCGTACGAATATCACGACGTGAGCCCCGGCCTGCTGGCCATCCCCTTCTGGATCCCGCAGGCGGCAGCGGCGGCGGGGGTGATCCTCTTCGCGGTCTCCATCCTCGACGAATTGATCTGGATCATCGCCGGCCGGCCGCCGCGCTACGACGGCGATCCGGACTCTGAAATCACCCATTCGGAATGACCCCATGATGGAATCGACCTTTTTGGCGGCGAGCGTGCTCATCGTCCTGATCTTCGGGCTGCTGGCCTCGGGCATATGGGTGTCGGTGACGCTTCTCGTCGTGGGCATGGCGATGATGCAGTTCTTCACCTCCGCGCCGATGGGATCGCTGATCGCATCGACGCTCTGGGACAGCAGCTGGGGCTGGGCTCTCACCTCTTTGCCGCTGTTCATCTGGATGGGCGAAATCCTGTTCCGCTCGAATCTATCGGCGGACATGTTCCGGGGCCTGTCGTCGTGGGTCGGGCGGCTGCCGGGGGGATTGCTGCACGTGAACGTGCTGGGCTGCGGCGTGATGGCGGCGATCACCGGCTCCTCGGCAGTGACCTGCGCCACGATCGGGCGGATGAGCGTGCCCGAGCTCGACCGGCGCGGGTACCCGAAGGCCCTGACCATCGGCACGCTGGCCGGGTCAGGCACGCTCGGCCTGCTCATTCCGCCCTCGATCATCATGATCGTCTACGGGGTCACGGCCGAGCAATCCATCGCCCATCTCTTCATCGGGGGGATCCTGCCGGGTCTGTTGCTGATCGGGCTGTTCATGGCCTATACCGGCGTTTCCAGCATCCTGCGCGGCGACTCCATGCCGGCGCGCGATGCGGTCACGCGTTTCCGGGACAAGCTGATCGCGCTGCGCAGCCTGCTTCCGGCGGTAGGGCTGATCGTCTTCGTTATCGGCTCGATCTACGGCGGGTTCGCAACCCCGACCGAGGCCGCCGCGGTCGGCGTGCTGGGGGCGCTCCTGCTCTCGGCGCTGGGCCGGGCGCTCACCTGGGCGAGCTTCATCGAGGGCGTGATGAGCGCAGTGCGCACGAGCTGCATGATCTCCTTCATCATCGCGACGGCGGCCTGCCTGTCGATCGCGGTGGCCTTCGTCGACTTGCCGCGCGAGCTTGCCCAATGGGTGAACGGGTTGGGGCTTTCGCCCTACGTGCTGCTGACGGTGCTGGCGGCGCTGATCCTGGTGATGGGCTGCTTTCTCGAGGGGATCTCGATCATCGTGCTGACCTCCTCGGTCATGCTGCCGATGGTCGAAACGGCGGGGATCAACCTCGTGTGGTTCGGCATCTTCCTGGTGATCCTGATCGAGGCGGCGCAAATCACGCCGCCGGTGGGGTTCAACCTCTTCGTACTTCAGGGCGTGACGGGCGAGAACATCCTCACCATCGCCAAGGCGGCGTTCCCCTTCTTCCTCCTGCTGCTGGTACTGCTGGTGATTATCACCATCTTCCCGGACCTGGTGTTGGGTCTGCCGCGGCTGATGTCGTGACTTCTCCGGGACCTGCCGTTCACTCCACGCCGTCCAGCAGTTCCCGCGCGGCGCGAAGCGCGAGGCCGGGTGTCTTGTAGAACACAAGCTGCCCCGTCTCCGGCGCCTCGATCAGTTCGCAGTTCGCGCGCCCGTCGGCGAAAGCGCGCACCGACGCGATGGACACGACCGGATCCTCGGTCCCGTGGACCAACTGCACGGGCAAGGCGACCCGCTCGACAATTTCAGTCCAGTCCTGCACGACGTGATGGCTGTCGATCTCGAACGCGCGATGCCCCTGGGCGACTGAGAAACGGTAGCCCCCGCGCAGGATCGCCTGCACCTCGGGGCGCAGCGCGACCGGCAGATCGGCGGGCGCGTCCTGGTATAGCGACAGCAGGAAGCGCCGCTCGCCCCCCGAGCGCAACTGCCGCACGCCGGCGCGCAGGACGAAGGGCAGCACGGCGGGCGAATAGCGCGCGGTATAGGCGACAAGGCGCTGGCGCGGCGCCATCGAGGCGAACTGCCCGGGGCCGAGGATCGGCACGCCGCCGGCGACGTTCACCACGCCGGCAAAGCGCTCGGGCGTCTCCGCGGCGGCGGCGAAGGCATAGAGCGCCCCGGCCATGTGCCCCATCAGAACCGCGCGGCCGAGACCCATCTGGCGCATCAATTGCGCGATGTCCGACGCCATCCGCGCAAGCGCGCCCTCTGGCGGCCCCGGATCGCCCTCGGCGGCGCCGAAGAACGGGCGGACCGGGCAGACAAGGCGCAGCTTCAGCGTGTCGAGCAGGCGGTGCGCCTCTTGCGTGATGTCGGTCCCGTCGAGCATCCCGTGCAGGAAGATCACCGGCGCGCCGTCCTCGGGACCGTGCAGATTGACCGGCATGGCGCGGCCATTCACGCGAAGGTAGCGGCGCGCGGTTTCCGGCGCGGTGGCGATCCCGTCGGCGTAGCGGTGGGTTTCGGCCAGCCGCATCAGCAGGTGCAGCAGCCGCACCAGTTCGGGCTGTGCGGTGGTGCGCATCTTGGCCATGATCCGCTTGATCTGGGTGCGCACGGTGGCAAGCGCGGAATCTCGCGCGCCGGCGATCTGCGCGGCGGAGTGGCCATTGGCGATCCATTCGCAGATCTCGGTTTCGGACCGGGTAAGGCCGAAGTCGTCGCGCAGCAGCGCGGCCATTGCCGCCGGCCAGCGCGCCGCCAGAGGGGCGACGACGATCACCTCGTTCTCGGCGCCGTCGGGAATGACGCCGGCCTGCATATGCAGAACCTCGCCGGATTGCGCCAGCGGCATCACCAGCGCCAGCGGCGGACGTCCCTCGGCAGAAGCGCCCATGCGCGCGGCCATGCGGCGCAGCGCCGCCAGCGGCCCCGGCTCAAGCGGGAGATCGTCAAGGGTGGCGCCGCGGCGCAGCCCCAGCAGACGTTCGGACGCGGTGTTGTACCAGACGATGCGCCCGACGCTATCGATCAGGAAGCGCGGAGCGGCGCAATTGTCACTGTCGCTGTTGGCGTCAAGCCCGTCACCCGGCGCGTCTGGCGGAACGGGGGGCGGCATCGTCTGGTCCAGCAGCTGCGTCGCGATGGCGAAATGCGGGTCGAGTTCCGGGGCGTTCGCCGGCTCGGGCGGCGGGGCGGCGCCCTTATGGCTCAGCAGGCGACGGCTGACATAGCCGCCCCAGCGGTCCATGAAGTCGTCATAGCTCTGCGGATCGAGCGCGATGCGGTAGATCGCCTCGATCAGGCGATCCCGTTCGGTGTCTGGCGGGGTCGGCTCTTCGCCGCGGGGCGGGACGTGCATGGCCGGGCTCCTCGAGCGTCTATACCCAATATTAGGTACAACATCGGCGCGCGCAAACTTTTTTCGCCCGGCACGCCGCAGGGGGGCGTGCGCATTCCGGCGATTTTCTTGACAGAGCATGCGAGAGGCGCGTTAACTTTTGGCATAGGTATTTGAATCAACCTGTTCTTACTGCAAACGGTCGACATTTCCGGCAAGAGCGCCGCGTTCCGAGGAATTGGAGCGCGGTGTTTTCACGTTTCGGCGCCCCGCTGGCAGCGACCGGCGCGCATGCGCCCTTGATTGTGACGGGCTGGCTTGTATTTTGGCTGTCGACAACAGGTTGCGCCGCCAACGGCGCAGCGACCGGATGTTGTCGCGTTATCATTGCAGCCTGCCCGTTTCCAGGTGGTCTGTCGCATCGCCCGAGGAGACTTCATGACCGTCCGTTCCCCCGCCAAGGCCAAGGAGACAACCGCCGAGAAGACGAGGGAGCGCAAGCGCGGCTCGGGCGTGCAGTTCGTCTACAACGTGCTGCGCGACGAGATCCTGAACCTCACGCTTGCGCCGGGCAGCCTGATCGACGAGGTCCAGCTGTCTCAGCGCCTCGCCATGTCGCGCACGCCCATCCGCGAGGCGTTGGTGCGGCTGGCGGGCGAAGGGCTGGTCACGACGCTGCCGAACCGGTCGACCGTGGTGACGAATATCGACCTGCTGAACCTGCATGCGTTCTTCGACGCGATCACGCTGATGTATCGCGTGACCACGCGGCTGGCGGCGCAGAATCACCAGGCGGAGGACCTGGAAGCGATCCGCGCGCGCCAGGCCGAATTCGCCCGCGCGGTGACCGACCAGGACGCGTTGGCGATGATCGCCACCAACCGCGAGTTCCACGCCGCCATCGCCGCCGCCGGGCGCAACCCCTATTACGAGAGCCTGTTTCTGCGCTTGCTGGACGAAGGGAGGCGGCTCTTGCGGCTGTATTACCAGTCCTTCGACGACCGGCTGCCGCAAGAATACGTGGTCGAGCACGAGGAGATCATCGCCGCCATCGAGGCGCGCGACATCGACGAATCCGACCGTCTGGCGCGCGCCCATGCGGATCAGATCGTGACCCAGACCCGCGCCATGATCACCGACGACCGCCGGCTCGACATCACGCTCTGAGGCGAGAAGGACGCGGCGGGCCGCCGATCACGGCCGTCCGGAAAATTTTTGTCGACAAGAAAAATACAAATGCTATCCTGCCGATGATTCCAACCGATGACATGGTGTGTCCTGCGGGCGGAACACCCCCGGAACCTGAGTCGCGAAGGAGACCAACAATGACCGACAGCATTTTCTCGGGCACGATTCCCGCCCTGATGACGCCCTGCAAGGCGGACCGCACCCCGGATTTCGACGCGCTGGTGCGCATGGGCAAGGATCTGATCGACGCTGGCATGCGCGCGGTCGTCTATTGCGGCTCGATGGGCGACTGGCCACTGATCACCGATGAGCAGCGCATGGAAGGCGTGGAACGCCTCGTCAAGGCGGGCGTCCCCGTCGTCGTCGGCACCGGCGCAGTTAACACGAAAACCGCCGCCGCGCATGCCGCGCACGCGCAGAAGGTGGGCGCGCACGGCCTGATGGTGATCCCGCGCCTCGTGTCGCGCCTGCCGTCGCACGCCGCGCAGCGCAATCACTTCAAGGCGGTTCTCTCGGCCGCGCCCGACCTGCCGGCGGTGATCTACAACAGCCCCCATTACGGGTTCGAGACCAAGGCCGACCTGTTCTTCGCCCTGCGCTCCGAGCATCCGAACCTCGTCGGGTTCAAGGAATTCGGCGGGGCGGCGGCCCTGCGTTATGCAGCCGAGAACATCACCAGCGGCGAGGATGACGTGATCCTGATGGTCGGCGTCGATACCACCGTTTACCACGGGTTCGTCAACTGCGGCGCGACCGGGTCGATCACCGGCATCGGCAACGTGCTGCCGCGGGAGATCCTGCATCTCGTCGCGCTCTGCGAAGCCGCCGCGAAGGGCGACGCCGAGGCGCGCGCACGCGCCTACGAACTCGACCAGGCGCTTTACGTGCTGGCGTCCTTCGACGAAGAGGCCGACCTCGTACTCTATTACAAGCACATGATGGTGCTGAACGGTCACGAGGAATACAAGCTGCATTTCAACGAAACCGACGAGTTGAACGACCGCCAGAAGGGCTATGCCGAAGCGCAGCTGAAGCTCTTCCGCGAGTGGTATGCCGACTGGAGCAAGCAGCCCGGCGCGGTGCAGAAATACGCCGCCTGACCGGCAGCCCTTGCGAACGAACAGCGCCGGCGCGACGGGGTTCCCCCTGTCGCGCCGGGTTGCATTTGGGCGTGCCCTCGCGACTGGTCGAAGGCGGGAACGCCAATGGCGGACAGGATCGGTTCGAGAAGAAATCGACGAGCATGATGCTCAACGCGAACAGACTACCGCCCGCTACTGCGCCCCGCGCGGCCGCTCCGATGGTGCGAGGCGCGACCCGAGCGGGCCGCGCCTCCCTACAGTCAAACGGCGTTCAGCCCCTCGGCCTTCAGCCGCTCCAGCATCGCCATCTCGTCGGCGTTGAGCGTGACGCCGTCCGCCTGCGCCTTCTTGCGTGCGGCGAAGCGGCGTTGCGACGGCAGGCGCGCGCCCTGGCCGGTGATCGCGTCGAACAGCGTCTCGGCGCGCGCCATGGGATCGCCCGCCCGCCCGGCGGCGAAACGCGCCGGGTCGAAGGCGAGGATCAGTTCGCCGTGGCTCGGCGACAGCGTCGTCATGCCCAGCTTGGCGAGCGATTCAGGGCTGGTCAAATCACCGATCATCACGCCGGCCATCAGTTCGATCATGGCCGAGATTGCCGAACCCTTGTGCCCGCCGAAGGGCAGCATCGCCCCGTCCAGCGCTGCCTGCGGGTCGGTCGTCGGGTTCCCGTCGGCATCCACCGCCCAGCCCTCGGGGAGCTGATCGCCCGCACGGCGGTGCAGCTCGATCTCGCCCCGCGCGGCGACGCTTGTGGCGAAGTCGAACACGTAGGGGTCGTTGCCCGGCCGCGGCCAGCCGAAGGCGAAGGGGTTGGTGCCGAACAGCGCCTCGGTCCCGCCAGTGGGCGCGACGCTGGCATAGCTCGGGCACATCGCCATGCCGACGAGGTTGCGTTCGGTCAGCATCTCGATCTCGGGCCAAAGGGCCGAAAAATGCGTGCAGTCGTTGATCACCATCGCCGCCATTCCGAGCTTTTGCGTCCGTTCCGCCAGCGCCGGCACGCCCATCTCGAACGCCGCGACCGAAAAGCCGCCCTTGGCGTCGACGCGCACGATGGCGGTGTCGTCGGTGGCAACGTCCGGCTCTGCGTCGGGCGAGACCTTGCCCGCCTTGACGGTGCGCAGGCAGCCCTCGATCCGGTAGATGCCATGCGACTTGCAGGCGTCGCGTTCGCCTGCGACGATCACGCGCGCCAGCGCGCCGGCATGGAGCGGGGTCAGCCCGCTGCGCTCAAAGATCTCGCGGACGCGCTCGGTCAGCTCGGAGATTGTGAGTGTGGTTTCGGTCATGAAAAGCCCCTTCTGCGTGGTTGCGTAACTTGCAATCCTGCATACATCTTGTATGCAGACGCGAACGGATGCAAGAGCGCCCCCGCGAAGGGCGCGACCCCAACCGGAGATTTAGGAGAAGCCATATGACTTTTACACCCCACGGCAAACACCTGATCGCGGGCGACTGGGTCGCCGGCGAGTCAAGTTTCGAGTCGTCCCCCGCGAGCGGGCCGGCGCATAGCTACTCGGTCGGCACGCCAGAACTGGTCAACCGCGCGGCCGAGGCGGCCGAAGAGGCGTTCGACGCCTATGCCGCCACCACGCGCGAGAACCGCGCCGCGTTCCTTGACGCCATCGCGGACGAGATCGACGCGCGCGGAGACGCGATTACCGAGATCGGCACGCAGGAAACCGGCCTGCCCGCCGCGCGGCTCGAGGGCGAGCGCGGCCGCACCGCGGGGCAACTGCGTCTGTTCGCCGCGCATATCCGCAAGGGCGACTACCTCGACCACCGGGTCGATCCGGCCCAGCCCGACCGCGCCGTGCCTGGCCCGCGCCCCGAACTGGTGATGGTGCAACGTCCCATCGGCCCGGTCGCGGTGTTCGGCGCGTCGAATTTCCCGCTGGCCTTCTCGGTCGCGGGCGGGGACACGGCGGCTGCGCTGGCGGCGGGCTGCCCGGTCGTGGTCAAGGGTCATTCCGCCCAT
This sequence comes from Roseovarius spongiae, assembly GCF_003651245.1. Lineage (GTDB taxonomy): Bacteria > Pseudomonadota > Alphaproteobacteria > Rhodobacterales > Rhodobacteraceae > Roseovarius > Roseovarius spongiae. The sequence goes on along the minus strand of NZ_RAPE01000004.1, from coordinate 328,142 downwards.
CCCGGCACCGGCGAGATCGTGGCCGAGGCGATTCATGCCGCGGTCGGGAAATGCGACATGCCCGCTGGCGTGTTTTCCCTGATCCAGGGCGGCGACCGCAAGGTGGGGCAGGCGCTGGTGCAGCATCCGCTCATCAAGGCCGTGGGCTTCACCGGCTCGCTTGCTGGGGGCCGCGCGCTATTCGATCTCTGCGCCCAGCGGGACGAACCGATCCCGTTCTTCGGTGAACTCGGCTCGGTCAACCCGATGTTCGTGCTGCCCAACGCCATCGGCGCGCGCGCCGATGAAATCGGCAAGGGCTGGGCGGGATCGCTGACGATGGGGGCGGGGCAATTCTGCACCAATCCCGGCATCGCCGTGGTCGAGGACGGCCCCGACGCCGACCGCTTCGTCACCGCTGCCGCCGAAGCGCTTGGCGACGTCGGCCCGCAGACCATGCTGACCGACGGCATCGCGCGCGCCTATTGCGATGGGCGCGATCAGATCGCGGCGGACAACAGCGTGCGCGCCGTCACGGTTGCCGAATCAGAAGGCCGCAACGCCGCGCCCGCGCTCTACGAGACGAGCGCGCAGGAATTCCTGTCCAAGCCGGCGCTGCACCGCGAAGTGTTCGGGCCGCTCGGCCTCGTCGTGCGCGCGGCCTCGCCCGCCGAGGTGGAGCGTATCGCGCGCGGCCTCGAAGGGCAGCTGACCGTGACGCTACACATGGACGACGCGGACATGGAGCGCGCCCGCGCCCTGCGCCCGATCCTCGAGCGCAAGGCGGGCCGGGTCCTGGTCAACGGCTTTCCGACGGGGGTCGAGGTGGTCGATTCGATGGTCCACGGCGGACCTTACCCGGCCAGCACCAATTTCGGCGCAACCAGCGTCGGAACGCTCTCGATCCGCCGCTTCCTGCGCCCGGTCTGCTACCAGAACATGCCGGCCGACCTGCTGCCCGAGGGCGCCGCGGCCTGAGCCGGGGCGGCGCTGGAGGATGGGCGCTGCTCATTGCTGGCGCTCAGCAATCCACAGCTTGATGAGCGATTGGCGCGTCACCCCAGGGTGGCGCGCCTTTCTGTCGAGCGCCTCCACCACCCGGAGCAGGGAATCCACGTTGACGCGCATGGGCTGATCGTTCGGGCGGCGGGCGCGGGACCAGGCGGTCGCGTCGCTCACGTCTTCGCCCGCGTCGAACGTCCTGTCGAATTCAGTCGCCTTCTTCCCGGCTTGCCCCCTTTTTCCGGGCGCGGCGCGGGATGATCCGCCAAGCCTCTCGTGTTGAGGCCGAAGACCGGGGCAAATTGACAAGCAATGCTTGCCGGTATTTGTATTTATTTTGTCGACATGGCGAATCTTTTTTCTATACTCCCCTCCACCGCCGCGGCGCGGATGGACCGCGGCAACCATCATGGAGGAGATTGAAATGACATTTTCACTCAGAAGCCTGGCCTGGGCGGGCGCGCTGTCGCTGGCCGCCAGCGGCGCGGTGGCGCAGGACGTGACCTGGCGCGTGCCGACCTCGGTGCCCGAAGGATCGCCCTTTTACGTGAACTTCCTCGAGCGTTTCGCCGACAACGTCAACCTGATGACCGACGGCAAGGTCGAGATCCAGCCGTTCGGCGCCGGCGTTCTCGTGCCCGCGCTGCAAATCTATGACGGCGTGCGCGACGGTATCGTCGAGGCGGGCCATTCGTCGCCCAGCTACCTCGTGAACCAGAACCCGATCAACTCGATCTTCGCCGGCTTCCCCGGCGGCATGGGTCCCGAAGCCTTCATCACCTGGATGTACGAAGAAGGCGGCAAGGAGAAGCTTCAGGAAATCCGCGCCGAAGAAGGCTTCAAGAGCCTCGTCGTCGGCATCGGGTCGTCCGAGATCATGGCGCACTCGAACGTCAAGATCGAATCGGCCGAAGACCTCAAGGGTCTGAAGTACCGCACCTCGGGCCCCTGGGCCGAAGTGATGCGCGACTACTTCGAAGCGGTGCCCACAGTTGTGCCTCCCGGAGAGATCTACACCCTGCTGGAGCGCAAAGGCGTGGACGCGATCGAATGGGCGCCGCCCTCGGCCAACCTGCCCGAAGGCTTCCACGAAGCGGCCCCCTACATCATCATCCCCGGCGTTCACCAGCCGACCTTCCAGTGGGAGGTCGTGATGAAGCAGGAGACGTGGGACGCGCTTGATGATGCGCTCAAGCCCAAGATCGAGGCGGCGGCGGAACTGACCACGCAGCAATCGCTCCTGAACTTCTATGACAATGACATGAAAGCGATGGAAGAACTGCGCAACAGCAAGGCCGAAGTGATCACGCTCGACAAGGAATTCCAGGCCCAACTGGAAGAGGCCGGCGTCGACTGGATCAAGAAGAAGGCCGCTAGCGAGAAGGAAGCGGGCCGGCCCGAAATGGCCGAGATCCTCGAGGGCTACCTCGCCTACAAGGATCGCTGGGCCGCGCAGAGCGATTACCTGATCCGCAACGGTAACTGAGACTGATAGAAAGCGTTTCGCGGGGGCCGACGGTTTTCCGCGAAGCGCGCACCGCATTCCGGTATGATGCCCGCGCAGGTAATCTGCCGAACCGCTTCGGAGGGGCGATCATGAAACGGATATTCCTGGGACTGGCCGACGGTATCTCTCTCGCGTTGGGATATATCGCGCAGGCGATGGTCCTGATCCTGATCGGCTCCATGGTTTACGAAGTGGTGGCGCGCTACGGGTTCGGCGCGCCGACGCTCTGGGCGTTCGACATCGCCTATATGTCGACCGGCGTCCTGTTTGTCCTCGGCGCGGCGCAGACCTTGCGCCAGGACGCGCATGTGCGCATCGACTTCCTGTCCGCCCGCCTCCCCAGGCGCGTGCGCGGCGCGATCGACGGAGTGGCTTTCCTGCTCGTACTCTGCCCGATCTTCGCCTGGATGGCGAGCATCGCGGGACAGCGCGCATGGCGCGCATGGATGATTTCCGAAGTCGAACACGTAAGCCCCTGGGCGCCTCTGATGTGGCCGTTTTATTCCGCGCTGAGCATCGGGCTCGGGGCGCTGGCGCTGCAGCTCGCCGCCGAGGGGCTTCGCGCCTTCCTCGCGCCGCGCGCCGACGACACCTTCAAGATCGAGACCTGACATGCTGACAGCCGGACTGATGTTTCCCGCGCTTTTTGCGCTGATCCTGCTGGGGATCCCGGTGGCCTTCTCACTGACCATCGTGGCCGCGGCGGCCGGGCTCGTCGCCTTTGGCGACGTGGCGTTCAACCAGCTATACGGGTCGTTCTACACGGCCTCGACCAACTATATCCTATCGGCGGTGCCGATGTTCATCCTGATGGGCGCGTTGCTTGAACGCTCGGGCATCGCCGAACGGCTGTTCAAAGTGATGAACATGTGGCTGGGCCGCTTCCCCGGCGGGCTGGCGCTGGCCACCATCGCGATGGGCGCGATCTTTGCCGCCGCCGCGGGCGTTGTCGGCGCGGTCGAGGTGATGATCGGCATGATGGCGATCCCCGCCATGCAGAAGGCGCGCTATGACAACTCGCTCATCGCCGGAACGATCTGCGCGGGCGGCTCGCTCGGGACCACGATCCCGCCCTCGGTGATCGCGGTGATGTATGCGTCGCTGGCGCAGATGTCGGTGGGCAAGCTGCTGGCGGGCATGATGCTGCCCGGCCTGCTGATGGTGGCGCTGTTCCTGATCTACATCGTCATTCACGGCATGCTCTACCCGGTCCCGCCCGACCCTGATGAAACCCCGCCCGAAGAGATCCCGTTGGGCGAGAAGCTGCGCATCACGCTGCTCACCATGGTGCCGGTCTTCGCGCTGATCCTCGCCGTGCTGGGCACGATCCTCGCCGGGATCGCCTCGCCGACCGAGGCGGCCGCGGTGGGCGCGGTGGGCGCGCTGCTGCTGTGCATCGCCAACCGGCGGTTCAGCCTCGGCATCCTGACCGAATCGCTGGCGATCACCGTGCGGATCACGGCGATGATCCTGCTCATCGCAGCCGCGGGCACCATGTTCATGGGGGTCTTCGCCGCGAACGGGGGCGCGCAGCTCATCCGGGGCTTCATCGACGCCTGGGGGCTGGGCACCATCGGCATGGTGGTGTTCTTCCTGCTGGTGGTTTTCGTGCTCGGCTTCGTGCTTGACTGGACGGCGAACATCCTGATCGTGGTGCCGCTCTTCACGCCGTTCATCCGCGCCTCGGGGATCGACCCGGTGTGGTTCGCGACGATGGTGCTGGTGGTGATCCAGACCGGGTATCTCACGCCGCCGATGGCGTCTTCGATCTTCTACCTCAAATCCATTGCGCCGCCCGACATGACCTACGGCCAGATGTGCCGCGGCGTACTGCCCTTCATCGCGCTCCAGATCCTGACACTGCTCTTCATCGTCGCGTTTCCGGCGTTGTCGACATGGCTGCCCGAGCGGATTGTCGGGTTCTGACGGGGCGAAAGAGGGACGGAAAAGTGAGGATTTCGCCAGTATACAACTTGTATCCAGCGTGAAACTGGTGTTGGCTGTTACCGCTCCCGACTCGTCGCCCGAGCGACAGAGCCTGACGGGGGCGCAACAGGGAGAGACCCATGAAATTACGCACCCTCGCCGGCGGTCTGATCGCCGCCACCCTCGTCGCCGGTCCGGCTCTCGCCGACAAGCTCGACGACATCATCGCTTCCGGCACCCTGCGCTGCGCGGTCGTGCTCGACTTTCCTCCGATGGGATCGCGCGACGAGAACAACGAGCCCATCGGCTTTGACGTGGATTACTGCAACGATCTCGCCAAGGCGCTCGGCGTGGAGGCCGAGATCGTCGAGACTCCGTTCCCCGACCGTATCCCGGCGCTGGTTTCGGGCCGCGCGGACGTGGGCGTCGCCTCGACCTCCGACACGCTGGAACGCGCCCGCACCGTGGGCTTCACGATCCCCTATTTCGCTTTCACCTTCAACGTGGTGACGCGCGAGGATACGGGCCTGGACACCTATGAATCGCTGGCCGACCGCACGACGGGCTCGGTCGCCGGCACCTACGAGGCGATCCGCCTCGAGGGCGACATCGAGGAATGGGACAAGGGCGGCAGCTTTCGCCCCTACCAGAGCCAGGCCGACGTTTTCCTCGCGCTTTCTCAGGGCCAGATCGACGCAACGACGGTGACGTCAACCGTCGCCTCATCGATCGTCAAGAGCGGCAAGTACGAGGGCCTCAAGATGGCCGGCGAGGCGCCCTATGACATCGACTATGTCGGGCTGATCGCGCTGCGTAACGAATACGGGCTGCTCAACTACCTCAACCTCTTCGTCAACCAGCAGGTGCGCACCGGCCGCTATGACGAACTCTACGACAAGTGGATCGGGGGCGAGGCGCCCGACCTGACCATCGACCGGGTCTATTACTGAACCCGATGACTGAAGACAGGTCGGAGGGTCATTGATCCTCCGGCCTGACCGGCCCGGTGACGCGCGCGGAGCGAGGCATGTTCAACTACACATTCCAATGGCGACAGGCCTTTCGGGCGCTGCCCGAGATGCTGGAGGGCGCGCTCTACACGATGCAGATCGCCGTCCTGTCGATGATCATCGGCATCGCTATCGCGGTGATCCTCGCCGTCGGGCGCAATTCGTCCTCGCGCTGGCTGCGCGCGCCCGCGACCGCCTGGGTCGAAGTGGCGCGCAACACGCCGGCGCTGTTCCAGATCTACATGGCGCATTTCGGGCTGGGATCATTCGGAATCTATCTCAGTCCCTATGTCGCGCTGCTGGCCGGAATCACCTTCAACAACGCAGGCTACCTGTGCGAGACGTTCCGCGGCGCGCTGCGGGCGATCCCGGACACGCAGATGCGCGCGGGCAGGTCATTGGGCATGGGGCCGGCCAAGGCGTTCCGCCTGATCGTCATGCCGCAGATGTTCCGCATCGCCTTTCTGCCGACAATGAACCAAATGGTCTGGGCGATCCTGATGACGTCGCTCGGGGTGACGGTTGGCATGGCCATCGACCTGACGGGCGTCACGCAGGCGCTGAACGCGCGGACCTTCCGCACCTTCGAGTTCTTCGCGATGGCGGCCATCATCTATTACCTCATCACCAAGGCGGTGATGCTGGCCTCGCGCCTGGTGGCGTGGCGGCTGTTCCGGTATTGAGGGAGCGAGCCGATGTTCGAAACCGATTTCACCTTCAATGACCTGCTGTTCATGCTGCAAGGGGCGGGCGTCACGCTCGCCATCACATTCTTCGCGGTCACCGGCGGAACGCTCATGGGCCTCGCCTTCGGCGTGCTGCGCGCGTCGGTCCGGCCATGGATGACGCTGCCGCTGGTCTTCGTGCTCGACGTGTTCCGCTCGGTCCCGCTGCTGATCCAGCTGATCCTCGCCAACGCCTTCCAGGCGATCGCAGGTTTCGGCATGTCGCCATTCGTCACCTCCTGCATCGTGCTGGCGCTCTATACCTCGGCCTATTGCACGGAGATTGTGCGCGGCGCGATCGACGCGGTGCCGACAGTCACCCGACGCGCCGCGCGGTCGCTGGGGCTGACATGGGGGCAGGACATGACGCAAATCGTGTTCCCGATGGCGCTGCGCGTCGCGCTGCCAAGCTGGATCGGCCTGACATTGGGTGTCATGAAGGACAGCGCGCTGGTGCTCTGGCTCGGCATCTTCGAGCTCTTGAAATCCAGCCAGGTACTGATCACCCGCCTTCAGGAGCCGATGTTCATTCTGCTCATCGCCGGCGGGATTTACTTCATGCTGAGTTTCCCCATCGCCCGGCTTGGCGGGCATCTCGAACGTGGGTGGAAAGAGAATGATTGAGATCGAGAATGTCCATAAATCCTTCGGCGCGCTCAAGGTGCTCAAGGGGATCGACCTGACCGTCGACAAGGGCGAGGTGGTATCGGTGATCGGCGGCTCCGGGTCCGGCAAGTCCACGCTGCTCACCTGCATCAACGGATTGGAACCCATCGATGAGGGCCGCATCCTCGTGGACGGGACCGAGGTGCACGCGCGCTCGACCGACCTCAACAAGCTGCGCCGCAAGATCGGCATCGTGTTCCAGCAGTTCAACGCGTTTCCACATCTCACCGTGCTGGAGAACGTCACGCTGGCCCCGCGCAAGGTCAAGGGCATGGGCCGCAAGGAGGCCGAGGAGATCGCGGTGCGTCAGCTCGAACACGTCGGCCTCGGCGACAAGATCAAGGTCTATCCCTCGCGCCTGTCGGGCGGGCAACAGCAGCGCATGGCGATCGCCCGCGCGCTCGCGATGTCGCCCGACTACATGCTCTTCGACGAGGTGACGTCGGCGCTCGACCCGCAGCTTGTGGGCGAGGTGCTCGACACGCTGAAGTTGCTGGCCGATGGCGGCATGACGATGATCTGCGTCACCCATGAGATGCGTTTCGCGCGCGAGGTTTCGGACCGGGTGGCGTTCTTCGACCAGGGCGTGATGGCCGAGATCGGCCCGCCCGAGCAGATCTTCGGCGAGGCCAAGAACGAGGCCACCCGCAAGTTCCTGTCGAGCGTCCGGTAATGCCCGCCGTCGTCGTCGTCGGCGCCGGCGTCGTGGGCCTGTCCGCCGCGCTCGAGGCGCAGGCGCGCGGGTTGTCCGTGACGGTGATCGACCGCGAGGGACCGGCGGCGGGCGCATCGGCTGGCAACGCCGGGGCCTTCGCCTTTCCCGACATCCTGCCGCTGGCCTCGCCCGGCATTCTGCGGCAGGCGCCGAAATGGCTGCTCGATCCGCTTGGGCCGCTGTCGGTTCCGGTCGCCTACGCGCCGCGCCTCGCGCCCTGGATGTGGCGATTCTGGCGGGCCAGCCGGCCGGCGCAGGTTGAGGCATCGACGCGCGCGCAGACGGCCATGATGCGGCTCGCCGCCGAAACGCTCGATTCGTTCCTGGAACGCGCGGGGCTGGCGAAAATGCTGCGCCGCGAGGGGCAGTTGCAGGTCTACGAAGGGGCGCGCGAGTTCGAGGCGTCGATGCCAGGCTGGGATGCGCGCGCGGCGGAGGGCGTGGAGTTCCGCCACCTCACCGGCGACGAGATCGCCGAGGTGCAGCCCGGCCTCTCGCCGCGCTTCACCCACGCCGCGTTCACGCCGGGCTGGTGCACCATCGACGACCCGAAGGATTACACGCTCGCGCTCGCCGACAAGGTTCGCAGCAATGGCGGCGAAATCGTGATCGCCGAGGCGACGGCGCTGACGCCCGACGGCGTGCGCACCTCCGTCGGTGACCTGAAGGGCCGCGTCGTCCTCGCCGCAGGCGCGCATTCGCATCACTTGGCGCGCACCGCTGGGGTGCGCATTCCGCTGGAAACCGAACGCGGCTACAACACCACGCTGCCCGGCAATGCGTTTGATTTGCGCCAGCACATTACGTTTTCCGCGCATGGTTTCGTCGTCTCGCGCCTTTCTTCGGGGCTGCGCGTCGGCGGTGCCGTGGAACTGGGCGGGCTCGAGCGCCCGCCGAACTTTGCGCGCGCCGACGCGATGCTCAGGAAGGCGCGGGCCTTCCTGCCCGGCCTCGACGCCAGCGGCGGCACGCAATGGATGGGCTTCCGCCCGTCGCTGCCCGACAGCCTGCCGGCCATCGGGACTCTGCCGGGACATGACAACGTGATCTGCGCCTTCGGGCACGGGCATCTCGGCCTCACACAGTCCACCGCCACGGCGCGGATCGTGGCGGACCTGCTGACCGGGCGGACCCCGGAGATCGACATGGCGCCGTTTTCCCCGGCGCGTTTCGCGAGGGCGACATGACACAATACACCTTCCCCTGCATCGACGGTCACACCTGCGGCAATCCCGTGCGCCTTGTCACCGGGGGCGCGCCGATGCTGCGCGGCGCGACCATGCTGGAAAAGCGCGCGCATTTCCTGGCCGAATACGATTGGATCCGCACCGGCCTGATGTTCGAGCCGCGCGGCCACGACCAGATGTCGGGCGCGATCCTCTACCCGCCCACGCGCGACGATTGCGATATTGCCGTGCTCTTCATCGAAACCTCCGGGTGTCTGCCGATGTGCGGTCACGGCGCCATCGGCACCGTCACCATCGCGCTGGAGAACGGGCTGATCCGGCCCGAGACGCCGGGACAGTTGCGCCTTGAGACGCCTGCCGGTCGGGTTGATGTGACCTACGTGCAGGAGGGTCGCTTTGTCGAGGAGGTGCGCCTGACCAACGTGCCCGCCTTTCTCCATTCCGAGGGGCTGACGGTCGAGATCGCAGAGCTGGGCGAGGTGGTCGTCGACGTGGCCTATGGCGGCAATTTTTACGCCATCGTGGAGCCGCAGGAGAACTACCGCGACATGGCCGATTTCTCGGCCTCCCAACTGGTGAACCTCAGCCCGAAATTGCGCGCGGCGCTCAACGCCAAGTACGAGTTCGTCCACCCCGAACACCCGGCGATCCAGGGCCTCAGCCACATCCTGTGGACCGGCGCGCCGATGCACGCCGAGGCGCATGCCCGCAACGCGGTGTTCTACGGCGACAAGGCGATCGACCGCTCTCCCTGCGGCACCGGCACCAGCGCGCGCATGGCGCAGCGCGCCGCCAAGGGGCTGCTGAAGCCGGGCGACAATTTCGTGCACGAATCGATCATCGGCACGCTTTTCAGAGGCCGGGTGGAGGCCGCTGCAGAGGTCGCGGGCCAGCCCGCGATCATCCCCTCCATTTCGGGATGGGCGCGGGTGACGGGGCTCAACACGATCTTCATCGACGATGAGCGCGATCCGCTCGCGCATGGGTTCGTCGTGACCTGACAGGGGGCCGCAATGGCGCACAGCATCGTTCCCGGCGAGGCGCGGGGCAGGGTTCTCGCCTTTTCCGAAGGGCTGAGTTTCTGGGGCGGGGTCGATCCCGCCACCGGGCGCATCATCGACGCGCATCACCCGCTTTGCGGGGAATCGCTGGTTGGGCGGATCTTGGTGATGCCGACCAGCCGGGGGTCCTGCACCGGGTCGGGCGTGCTGCTGGAACTGGCGTTGAACGGCTGCGCCCCCGCCGCGCTGGCGTTTCGCGAGCACGAGGATATCCTGACGCTTGGCGCGCTGATCGCAGGGCGGATGTTCGACCGGCCCCTGCCGGTGCTGCGGCTGGACGGCGCGGCGTATGCCACGCTGTCGAAGGCCGATGAGGTCGAGATCACCGCCACGCATCTCACCGCCGATGGCTGGTCTGCGCCGCTTGCGCCGCCCGCCGATGCGGTCGATCTGGACTACGCGGATCGCGCCATGCTCGACGGGGCGGGCGGCGAGGCGGTGAAACTCGCGATGGAGGTGATCGTCGCGATGGCCGCGTCGCAGGGCGCGCGCGCGCTGACGGACGTGACCCGCGCGCATATCGACGGCTGCATCTACGCGAGCCGCGCGAACCTCACCTTCGCGCGGCGCATGGCCGACATGGGCGCGCGCGTGGCGGTGCCCACGACGATGAACGCGATTTCCGTGGATCACGCGAACTGGCGCGCGCAGGGGGTGCCGCCCGATTTCGGCGGCCCCGCGCAGCGCCTCGCCGACGCCTATGTCGAGATGGGCGCGCGCCCCAGCTTTACCTGCGCGCCCTACCTGCTGGACGACGCGCCGGGGCAGGGCGAGAATATCGGCTGGTCGGAATCCAACGCCGTAATCTACGCTAATTCCGTGCTGGGCGCGCGTACGGTCAAGCATCCCGATTTCCTCGACCTCTTCATCGCGCTCGCGGGACGCGCGCCATTGTCAGGCGTCTACCTCGACGCCGACCGCGCCGCGCGCCGGGTGATCCATGTGGACGCGCCGACAGGGGCCGACGACGCGCTCTGGCCGCTCCTTGGCTGGCTGGCGGGGCGGATCGCGCCGGACCGCATCCCGCTACTGACCGGGCTGGAGGACGCCGCGCCGTCCGAGGACGACCTCAAGGCGCTCTGCGCCGCCTTCGGCACCACCTCGGCCGCGCCGATGCTTCATGTCGCAGGCGTGACGCCCGAGGCGGAGAACGTGGCGACAGACGCGGATACCGCGCGGATCACGCGCGCCGATCTGATCGCCGCCTGGGAGCAGTTCAACGCCGGCGCCGACACCGTCGATCTGGTCGCCATCGGCAGCCCGCACGCCTCGCTCGCCGAATGCCGCGCCTTCGCCGACGCGCTCGGCGACCGCGCCGTGGGCGCCGCAACCATCGTCACGCTGGGCCGCGACGTGCTGAGCGCCGCGGCCGACGATGGCAGCATCGCCCGCCTGGAGGCGGCGGGCGTGCAGGTCATTCCCGACCTCTGCTGGTGCTCGATCTCCGAGCCGGTCTTTCCGCCCGACGCGCGGGTGCTGATGACCAACTCGGGCAAATACGCCCATTACGCGCCGGGCCTGTCGGGCCGCGCCGTGCGCTTCGGCAGCATGGCCGACTGCGCCGAGACGGCGGTGACGGGCCGCGCGCGCGATGGCTTGCCCCAATGGCTGACCTGAAAGGACACTCTCATGCGTAGCTCGAAAATCGTCCACGTGATTTCCGCCCATGCCGAGGGCGAGGTCGGCGATGTCATCGTCGGCGGCGTCGCCCCGCCCCCCGGCGACACGATCTGGGAGCAATCCCGCTGGATCGCGCGGGACGAGACCCTGCGCAACTTCGTGCTGAACGAACCTCGCGGCGGGGTGTTCCGGCACGTCAACCTTCTGGTGCCGCCGAAACACCCCGACGCCGACGCGGCCTTCATCATCATGGAGCCCGCCGACACCCCGCCGATGTCGGGCTCGAACTCGATCTGCGTCTCGACCGTGCTGCTCGACGCCGGGATCGTGCCGATGCAGGAACCGGTGACCGAGATGTTGCTCGAGTCGCCCGGCGGGCTGGTCAAGGTGCGCGCCGAATGCCGCGACGGCAAGGCGGAGCGCATCTTCGTGCAGAACCTGCCCAGCTTCGCGGCAAAGCTCGACGCGAAACTCGAGGTCGAGGGGCTGGGCACGCTCACCGTCGATACCGCCTATGGCGGGGACAGCTTCGTCTTTGTCGATGCCGAGGCGCTGGGATTTTCGCTGAAGGAGGACGAGGCGCACGACCTCGCGCGGACGGGAATGAAGATCACCGCCGCCGCGAACGAGGCTCTGGGCTTTCACCACCCGGACAATCCCGATTGGAAACATATCTCCTTCACCCTCTTCGCCGGGCCGCTGCAGCGCGATGGCAACGATCTGCGCGCCGGCGCCGCCGTCGCAGTACGTCCCGGCAAGGTGGACCGCTCGCCCACTGGCACAGCACTTTGCGCGCGCATGGCGGTAATGGCGGCGCGCGGACAAATGACGGCGCAGGATCGCTTTACCGCCGTGTCTGTGATCGGATCGGAATTCACCGGGCGCATCGTCGGCGAGACGACGGTGGGCGACAAACCGGCGATCCATCCCGAACTGTCGGGGCGCGGCTGGATTACGGGCGTGCATCAGCATATGCTTGACCCCGCCGACCCCTGGCCCGAAGGGTATCGCCTTTCGGATACGTGGGGCGCGCGATAGGACGCAACCAATCGCGCCCTCGCGCGTTAGGACGCGACCGTTTAAACCGGAGGAAGACCTGACTGCATGCTGAGCGCGCTGATCTGGATCCTGGCGGCCGGAGTCTTCGTGACGACCGCGCTGCCGCTTACCAACAGTGTGCATTGGTGGATTCGCATGTGGGAATTCCCGCGCCTGCACATCGCCGCCGTGGCGCTGGCGCTCATCCTGCTGGCGCTGCCGGTCGAGGCGCCGTTCAAGCCCCTGCTGCTGGCGGGCCTGCTGCTCTGCCTCGTCTACCAGGTCGCGCAGATATATCCCTACCTGCCCTTCGCCCCGCGCGAGGTGGAATTGATCCGCAACAGCACGCGCGACGCGCGCGTGTGCCTGCTCGCCGCGAACGTGCAGATGGAGAACCGCCGGCACGCCGACCTGGCCCGCATCATAGACCGTGAGGATCCCGATGTTCTGCTCCTGATGGAAACCGACGCCGCGTGGGACCGCGGGCTCAGTCCGGTGCTCGACCGGTACGCGACGGTGCGCAGGAAGGTGACGGATGACTATTACGGCATGATCTTCGCCACCCGCCTGCCCGTGGACAGCGTCGAATGGATGTATCCGAGCGACGACGACACCCCCGCGATCAAGGCCGTGCTGCGCGAACCCGGCGGCAGCGCCTTCAATTTCATCGGCCTGCATCCGCGCCCGCCCGTCCCCGGCAACGACACCAAGGCGCGCGACGAACAGATCAGGCGCGCCGCCGAGATGACGTCCTCGGCTGATCGGCCCACCGCCTGCATGGGCGATTTCAACGATGTCGCCTGGTCCTGGACGACGCGACGCTTCAAGCGCTACGGCAGCTTTGCCGAGCCGCGGGTCGGACGCGGCATGGTGTCGAGCTTCCACGCCGATTACCGGCTCCTGCGCCTGCCCATCGACCAGTTCTTTCTGACGCCCAATATCGGCCTCGTGTCCTTTGAGCGGCTGGAGGATTTCGGCTCGGATCATTTTCCGCTCAAGGCGACGATCACCTTTGAGAAGGCCGCTGACGCCCGAGATTGAGGCGGTAGGCGCCCGGCGGCAGGCCGGCGAACGAGTATCCCCGGAACATTGAAAGCGAGGCCGTGGCCCGGCGCGGCAAGGCCGCAGGATCGTATCGCGGTCAGATGTTGTCCGGGCGAAACCCGAGCGCCTTCTCCTGCTTGCGGGCGCGGCGGACGGTGTCGGCGCGGCGGCGGCGGCCGCGGCGTTCGGCGCGGGCCTGCGCGAGGTTGCGCAGCAATTCGGCGAGCGGCCCCGGCAGGCGGCCTGGCCAGCGCGCCGAAAGGGCGCCGAGCGCGCGGGTCATGCCCGGCGCCATGTCGGCGAAAAGCGCATCCTCGAGCGAGACATGCGCCGCCGCCGAGCCGCGCTGGCCCTGCCGCCCGGTGCGCCCGATCAACTGGCGATCGATGCGCGAGGAGCCGTGGAACTCGGTCACGATGACATGCAGCCCGCCGAGCGCCTCGACCTCGGCGCTCACCGGGATGTCGGTGCCGCGTCCGGCCATGTTGGTGGCCACGGTGATGCGTCCCGCCTCGCCCGCCTGGGCGACGATGGCGGCCTCGTCCGCGTCCTGACGGGCGTTGAGCACCGTGGGTTCCGCCCCGGCGGCGCGCAGGCGGGCGGCGATCTCCTCGGAGGCGGCGACCGAGCGGGTGCCGATCAGCACCGGGCGCCCCCGGGCGGCGACGCGCCGCGCCTCGCGCGCGACGGCGGCCCAGCGGGCGTCTGAGCGCCCATAGAGCCGGGTGCGCGCCATGCGACGGCGTATGGGGCGATGCGTCGGCAGGCGCAGCACGCTGCGCCCGTGGCTCAGGCGCAGTTCGCGCGCCACCTCTGACGCGGTGCCGGTCATGCCGGCGAACCACAGGTAGCGGGCGAAAAACGTCTGGTAGGTGATCTGCGCCAGCGTTTCGCGCGTGCCCGATCGGTCCACCCGTTCCTTGGCCTCGATCATCTGGTGCAGCCCGCTTTGCCACTGCCGGTCGGCCATGACGCGGCCGGTGAACTCATCCACGATGGCGAGCCCGTCATCGGTGAGGATGTAATGTTCGTCCCGGAGATAGAGATGCAGCGCCGAGAGTGCATGCACCAGCGCCTCGCGCCGCGCGGGTTCGGGGATCAGCGCGGGCACGGGCGGCGCGAGACCCGCCAGCACGTCGGCGGCGGGCGGCAGCAGGCGAACGCTGCGCGCGCGGCGGTCCAGCCGGTAATGCACGCCCTCCTCGAGCGTGGCGGCGAGCGCCAGCATTACCTCGTCCGCCGCGCGGGCCGCATCGCCGCCGGGCCGTTCGGCGGTGATGATGAGCGGCGTCTGCGCCTCATCGATGAGGATGCTGTCAACCTCGTCAATCACCGCGAAACCGAGGCCGCGCGTCAGGATCCGCGCCGCGTCGCGCCCGCCGTCGCGGCCCAGCATCCGCCGCGCGATGGTCGCCAGCGCGGTGCGGTCGCGCCCGGTCGCCAGCCGGTCGCGCAGGTAGTCGAAGGCGACGTCGGAATTCGTGGTGAACACCACGTCCGAGGCATGGATGGCCGGGCGCAGGTGGTGCTCCGTGTCCTCGGTGATGACGCCGTGGGTCAGCCCAAGAGCCCCGAGCACCGGGGCGAGCGTTTCGGCGTCCCGCGCGGCGAGGTACTTGTTGACGGTAATGACATGCACCGGCGTCCCGGTCAGCGCGACCAGCACGGCGGGAATGAGCGTGGTGATCGTCTTCCCCTCGCCGGTGGCCATCTCGACGATCCGCCCGCGCGCAAGCGCCAGTCCGCCGGTGATCTGCACCGGATGGTGGCGCATCCCGAGCTTGCGATGCGTCATCTCGCGCACGCCCGCCGCCGCGATGCGCAACGGTTCGCCGCGCAGCCCGCAGGCGAGCAGGAGCGGCGCCTGCGCCCGCACCTCCGCGGCCAGCGCCGCATCGTCGAGCGCGGCGAGGCGGCGGGCGATGCGCAGCACCGCGCGGGTTTCATACCAGCCGCGCGGCCCCGGCGGGCGGGTCGCGCGGCGCAGGTAGGAAAGCGCGGTCAGCACCACCTCGTCCGAGCGCCGGGGCGCGCGTGGGCGGCGCTCGACCTCGGCGGTGTCGGCGCGCTCCGGAGTGCGCCAGGGTCGGGCGGCGTCAGACATCGAAAGCCCGCAGGAAGAGCGCCCGCACCGCCCGCGCGGCGCGCGCCGCGAGCGGTTTGGGCGCGAAGCTCAGCCGCACATGCGCACGCATTCCGTAGGCGGGGCGCACGCCCTCCGGCAGCCCGAGATCGAACTGGAAAAGCCGCGTCGCGCTGCGCAGCGGCCCGCCGCTCTGTGTGGGCACGGTGGCGAATGGCCCGCCACCATCGAGCGCAAGCACCGGCGAGGGCAGCGCATCGCCCCCCGCCGGCACCACGCGCAGCACGCGCGTGGCCAGCGCCCGGCCGGGCGCCGCGGCGAGGCGCAGCTCGACCCCGCGCAATTCGCGCTGCATCACGGCGGCGAGCGATTGCGGCATCGCCACGCGGACCACCGGATCGCTTTCGGGCAGCACCTGCCCGATCACGTCCCCGCGCGCGACGAACCGCCCCGCAAGCCCACTCGCGGCGGGCAGGTTGAGCGTGCCAGGCAGCGTCGCGGCGACCTCCAGCTCGGCCAGCCTCGCGGTCGCGTCGTCGCGCGCGGCGCGCGCCTCGGCCACGCGGGCGCGAACCTGTGCGGCATCTGCGCGCCCCGCCGCGCGGGCGGCGGCGTATTGCGCCTGCGCCTTCTCCAGCCGCGCCGCGCGCTCCCGCGCCTCGGCCTCGAGCCCGGGCGCGGAGAGCGTGACAAGCGGCGCGCCGGGCGCCACCCGCGCACCATGGGTCGCATGAAGGGACGCGATCCGCGCCGCGACCGGCGCGCGCAGGATCGCCTCTTCGGGCAGCCACACGACCCCCTGCACCACCGCGTGATGCGGCAGCGGCATCGCGAAGACCAGCGCGCCCGCCGCCAGCGCCGTCGCCCCCGCCCCCAACACGGCGCGCCCGCCCGCGCGGCGTATGCGCGGATCGGTCAGTCCCTTGTGCGCGGTTTTGAGGATCGGCCAGGCCAGCATCATCGCCAGCGACCAGATCGCCAGCAGCACCCCGACGATGCGATAGGTCGTCGCCACGAAGAGCGCGATCGTGACCGAGATGAAGATGCGGTAGGCAAAGGCGGCCGGCGGGTAGAGTGCGAACCACAGCTTCTCCCAGCCGCTCGGCTGCATCCGGGTGCGCGCGCGCTCGCCTGTGCCGAGGATGTGCACGCGCGCGATCTCACCCCACCATTCGTTGCCGCGCTTGGAAAGGTTCGGGATCTCGATCACGTCGCACAGGACGTGGTAGCCGTCGAATTTCAGCAGGGGGTTGCCGTTCACCGCCAGCGTGCTCAGCCCCGAGATGACCATAGTGTTGAACATCAGCGTGCGCACCGTCCCCGGCTCGGCCAGGGTCCAGACGAAGAAGGCGAGCGCGGCGATCACCAGTTCCACGACGACGCCCGCCCCCGCCACCGCCGCGCGGTCCCACTTGTTCGGGAACGACAGCGATGCCGACGCCTCGACGTAGGGAATCGGGTAGAAGGCGATGAACATCAGCCCCATTTCGTGCACCTCGCCTCCGCGCGACCGCACGGCGACGCCATGGCCGATTTCGTGCAGCGCCTTCACGACGGGGTAGATCAGCGCGATCAGCGCGAGGTTTTCCAGATCGAGGAACCCCTCCAGCCCCCTCTGGCGAAGTGCGGCCCAGTGCAGCGGCAGCACGATCAGCGCCGCCGCGATCAAAGCCAGCGCCGAGAGCCACCAGAGCGCGCGTGGGACAACCCCCATCGCGCGGCTCAGCACGATCAGGAAGCGGTCCGGATCGAACAGCGGAACGGTTGCGGAAAGCGGGTTCAGCAGCAGCTTCTTCCACTTCTGCGCGCGGTCCTTGTCGCGCCGCTCCAGCAGGTCGTCGAGCAGCGGGGTTTCGGCATTGTCCAGCAGATCCGACTGGTGCAGTTGCGACAGCAGGCGCACGATCTCGTCCTGCGTCGGCGCGTCCTCGGCCAGTCGCTCCTGCAGGTCCTGCCAGATCGATTCAACGTCGCGCCGCCCGTCGAGCCGCCCGGCCACCTCCTGCGCCGCCGGGGTCAGACGATGCACCTTGATCCCGGTCGCGTCGGTCAGGACATACCACGGCTGGCCAAGGTAGATATGCCGGATCACCCGCACGTCGCGGCGCAGGCGCGGTTTCGCGGCGCTGATGCGATACCAGTCGGTGGAACGGTGCGCGTCGCTCATGGCAGCCACCGCCAGAGCAGGAGGCGCGCGCGCACCAGCGTGCCGCGCAGCCAGGCGTGGGCGAGCGTGGTCTCGCCCGCCGCGATCTTGGCGATACCCTCGAGACCGGGGCGCAATCCGGGGGGCGGCGCGCTTACCGTGGCGTCGACGCGAAAGCGGTTCTCGCCCTCGCCGGGGTCCGACACGGCGGCGATGGATTCCACCCGGAAGGGCACCGGCGTATCCGGCAGTCCGGCCAGCACCGCGCGGCCCTCCTGCCCCGGCGCCACCAGCCCGAGGTCATATTCGCTCACGTCGATGCGCAGACGCCAGCCGTCCGTCGCGGCCACCTCGAACAGCGTATCGCCCCGCGCAACCGGCGCGCCGATGCGCTGGCTGAGGTCGCCTGACACGATCAGCCCGTCGATGGGCGCGGTCACGGTCAGCCGGTCGAGCCGCGCAGCGGCCAGATCGGCGGCGGCGCGCGCCTCGGCCAGGTCGGCATTGGCGATGGCGGCGGCGGCGCGGTCGCCCTCGGCCAGCGCCTCGCGCAGCGACTGGCGCGCTTCCGCGATGCGCGCCTCGGCCGCCGCGGCCTCGAGCGCGAGATCCCGGCTGTCGAGCCGGGCGAGCACGTCGCCCGTGCGCACCTCCTGCCCCGCCCGCGCCGGCGCTTCGGCGAGGAAGCCATCGACCGGCGCAACGGCGGCCTGCTGCTGCGCCCCCTCGACGGACGCGTCGGCGCGCACGCGCAATTCTGCCGTGATCACGAAGGGCAGCGCCAGCGCCAGCGCGGCGACGATCGCCGCCAGCGTGATCGCAGGCCGCCGCCCGAAAACGGCGCTCAATCCGCGTCCCGCCCAGTCGCGCAGCCGCCCCGAAATCAGGCGCCGCTCATCGTATTTCGCCTTGAGCAGCGGGGCCAGCGCCGCCGCGACCAGTTGCAGCTCATCCGCCGTTCCCTCGGCCAGCGCGACCGCCGCGTCGCCCTCGCGTCCACGCTCGAGCAGCAGCACGCCCACCGGCTGCCCGCGCACCGTCAGCGGCGCGGAGATCAGCGCCCCGGCGCCAAGCATCCGCCCGAGCGCGCGATGCGCCGCGTCGATCATCTGCCGCCCGTCCTGCGGGGCGGGCCATGTCACCGGTTCGCCCTGGGCGAGCGCCTCGTCCATCGCGGCCTCAAATGCGGCAACGCGCTCGGACTTTCGCCCGAAAGCGGCGACGCGGCTCAGCGCCTCGAACCGCACGCGCCCGCGCCGCAGCATCCCGAGCGCGGCGAGGTCGAACCCGGTAAGGCCCGGGATCGCGTTGACCAGCGCCAGCGCCGCCCCGTCAAAGCGTTCATGCGCGTCGCAGGCCGCCAGAAGCCCGGTCACGAGCTGGGCGCTGCTTGCCTGCCTGCGCCCAAGCGCGGCCTGCCCCTGCATCAGCCGCGCCTCGATCCAGCCGCAGGACCAGTGCAACTCGCGCATGAGCGCGCGCATGGTCGCGCCGTCCGGGTGGGTCGCCAGCGCCAGCACCAGCACGCCCTGCACCGTCCCGCCGCTGTCGATGGGATAACCCAGCAGCGTGTCCTCCTCGCCGCGCTGCAACAGCGGTTCGGGCTTGCGCAACAGCGCCTCGGCCAGCGTGACGAAACGCTCGGTCTCAGCCTCCGCGACCTGCCAGCGCGCCGCCACGCCCAGCCGCCCGCCATCGCCGCGCAGGAACAGCACCCCGGCCCGCGCCGAACCGATCCGTTCGCAGGCAATGGCGAGCCAGCCGGAGAGGAACGCCGCCCCGTCGTCGGGGTCGAGGAACGCGCGCCACGGGTCGGCCGGGGCCGGCGCCTCGCCAACCTCCGGCGCGGGGGTGTCCCGCGTTATGGGGCGGTTTTCCAAATCGGGGTCAATCCTGCAACGGGCCGTAGCGTCCCTCGTATTCGCCGATCAGTTCGTTCAGGACCTCGCGCAGCTTGCCGGCGGCGTGCGGGCTCATGATGATGCGATGCTGGATCTCGATCTCGAGGTCGCCTTCGGTGCGGTCCCAACTCTGGTTGAGGCCGAAATTGATGACCACCTCCTCGCGCGTGCTGGTCGCGTTGCAGACGTTGCAATAGCTGCTCTTCATCCGGCTGGTGTCGAGCCTGACGCGCCGTTCCTCCGCGGCGGCCGCGTCGGAGACCGGCCCGGTGTCCTGCGGCTCCGCCCTGGCCGCCGCCTTGGCGGATTTCGAGGTTCCGTTCTTCTTCGTCATGGGGTCAGCCTTCACCCGATTCGTTCATGTCCGTCAGCAGCATAGCATGACGCGCTCCCTTGCGGTCCGCCCGCTCGCGCGCGCCGCCGGTCCGGGCGGCGGCGGCCGCGCTCATCAGCGCCAGCGCGGTGAAGGGCGCAAGCGCCGCATCGGGCGCGGCGCGCAGTGCCGCGTCCTCTTGCGCATCGTTCGCCTCGGCCTCGGGCGGCAGGGCGGGCATGTCTCCGTCCAGTTCGTCGAAGCACATTCGGTGCTGCGCCGGAAGCGCGTCCTCGCGCGCCTCCATGCCCTTCGGCAGCGGCGCGAGGCGGAAGAGATCGCCCGCCTCCGCCCCCTCGGGCGCGACCCCGTTCAGGCAGATCGGCCCCTCGCCCGCGCGCGCGGGCGTTTCGGCGCCGGGCGCGACGCTCTCGATCCCGTTGAGTCGCCAGAGCTGATCCGGATCGGCCAGATCGGCAGGCAGCCCGTCAAAGCAGAGCCCTGCCCGCGTCGCCCGGGCCAGCGCGCCCGGATCGTCGCCCGCCTCCTCGGGAACAAGGCAGAGCGGAACCGGCTTCGAGTAGCGCAGGTAAAGAAGCTGATTGCCCCCATCCCCGCCACCATCGCGCGCCGCGTCTATCAGGCTGATCGCGCCTCCCGTCACCCCATCCGCCACCGCCCCGAAGATGATGGCGCCGGGCGCGTCGCCGCGCCGCGCGCTTCCGCCGCCGCCTTCCGGCGGCTCGACCGGCGTGACCGTCGCGCCGGGCAGCGGGCGCAGCAGGTTCGGGTCGATAAAGCGCCAGGCGTCGAGGCCGACCAACTCGTCCTCGGGCAGCGCCGCAAAGAGCGCCATGTCAGCCGCCGTCACGCGCCCGTCGCCATCCGCATCGCCGCGCCGCGCGATGAGCGAGATGACCCGCGCCTCCGACGCCGCCGGCCCACCCGGTTCGCCGAGCGGGAAGGTCTCGCCCCCCTCTGGCTGCGGCAGGGAGCGGCTTTCGGGCGGGACGGGTTCCGCCGTCGCCTCGCCGTTGATTTCCACCACCCGCACGCTGAGCGGCGCGCCCGAGGTGCCATAGCCCGCCCCGGCAAGCGTGCGCCCCATCAGCCGCCCGAGCTCCAGCATCCCCGCATCGGGCGCGGCATCGAACGCGATCCGGTAAAGCGCCTGACCTGTCACGCCGCCCGCGTCGACGCGGCTCACGCTCGCGCCCGCGATCGAGGGCATCAGCCCGCTGACGTTCATCACGCCCGCGTCCCAGCCGATCCGCACCACCATCGTGCGCAGCCCGCCCGCCTGATCCATCGTCAGCGCCAGCCCCGCGCCGCGGATGCCGAGCGGCTCGCCCGCGATCTGCACTGCGTTTTGAAGGCTTAGCGTGACCGGCGTTTCCGCGACCCGGATCAAGCGCTCCTCGTAGCCGAGCGGCCCGGCCTCGAGCACGTCCCAGCGGCTACGCCAGCCGAGATCGTCAGCCGTCAGCCGCAGCCGGTAGTCCCCCGGCGGCAGCGCGTCGACGCTGGCGAGGAAGGTGAACCCCATCGCGTCCGCATCCGGCACGAGGCTGCCGCGCACCGGATTGCCACCCGCGTCGAGCAGCACCACATCCACGGGTTCCGCCGGTCGGCTGTCGAGCCGGTAGGGGTTCGGCAGCCCGGTATCGACCGGCTCGTTAAAACGCACGTTCACGCCCCACGCGCCCGAGGTGACGCGCGTGACGCGCAGCCCCGGCGTCACCACCTCGATCACACGCGCCGTGCTGCCGATCGCGCCAGAATCGTCCGCCGCGCTTACCGTGACGGTGAACTTGCCCAGCCGGTCATAGATATGCGTAGCGCCGGTCGCCCCTGCCGCCAGCGTCTCCACCGCGCCGTCGCCCCAATCGACCGTGACAGGTCCGACCGGATCGTCGCCCGGATCAATGGCGGTGAACCTCACCGTCGCCTCGGTCTCCACGACCGATATTTCGGGCGCGGTCAGCGCGATCACCGGCCCGGCATTGGTCACGTCGACCCGCAATTCCTGCCGCGCCTCGCCGCCGCTGCCGTCGCTGGCGAGGATGCGGAAGATCGCGTGCGACGGCCCGCCCGGCGCGGTCCAGTTGAGCACGCCCTCGGGCGTGAGCGTCGCGCCCGTCGGAGCGTCCTCGAGCGCATAGCTCAGGCCATCGCCATCCACGTCCGTCGCGATCACCTGCATCGTCAGGATGTCGCCCTCGGCCACGGTCTCGTTACGGGTGGCGTCCATCACCGGCGCGTCGTTGACGGGGCGCACGATGAGGTTCAGCACCGCGGGCAGCGGGCGGAATACCGCGTCGCGCGCGGTGAAGCGCAGGCTGTCTGTTCCGTTGAAATCCGCGTCCGGCGTGTAGCGCCATACACCCGGCTCCACCGGTTCCAGCGCGCCATGCGCGGGCGGCGTGTCGATCTCGTAGGTGAGCGGATCGCCCTCGGCGTCCGTCACCAGCGCGCGCAGGTCGATCAGCGCCGATGCGTCCTCGTCCAGCGTGACGCTCGCGCCGCGCGTCAGCGCCGGCGCGGTGTTGACGAAACCGCCGGGCGCGTCGAAGGCGAAATCGACCACCTCAACCGAACTATGTTGCGCGCCGAACCCGATCAGGTCGAGCGACAGCGCCATCCGCGCCGGGTTCCCGAGCGCGTTGAGGTCGATGGTGATCGCCCGCGTGACGACGCCCGCGTCGTTCACGAAATCCGGCCCCGCCGTGACGCCGGGCGCCAGTCGCAGCGTGCCGTCCGATTGCAGGTTCAGCGCCGCATCGGTCCCGTCCAGCCCCGCGATCACGGTCAGCGGCGCGCCTAGCGCGTTGAGCAACGCCACCTCGAACGCATCTGGCGGCGTGATTCCCGATAGCGGCAGGTGCGTGCGGATGGTAAAGGTCAGCTTGGTCGCCCCCGCGGGCGGGGTCACCATGCGATAGGCCGAGGTGCGGCTCGTCGCGCCCTCGCTCAGTTCCAGCCCGCCATCGGGCAGCGTGGCGACCCGGCCCAGGACGTTCCACCCGGTATCGAGCAGCGGAACCGACCCGGCGGGCGGCGCCATCAGGTAATCGCGCCCGGTGTTTTCCTCGAGGTTCAGAACCCCGCCGTCCCGCGCCGTGCGCAGCATGTCGAGCACCGCCGTCACGCTCGCCCCCGCTCCCGCCTCAGGGCTGTCCGAGGCAAAGCGGATCGCGCCCTCATGCGCCGTGGTCACGGTGAAATCGTTGCGCAGCCCCATGATCCCAGCACCGTCGAGCACCCGACCGCCTTCGCTGAAATCATAGAGATCCGGCAGCCCGAGCGTGTGCGCGATCTCGTGCGCGTAGGTCCAGGCGACGGTTTCGGCAAAGGCGGCGAGCGGGTCGAACCCGTCTTCCTGCGCGGGCGCACGCAGCGCTTCGAACAGTGCGCCGGTGTCGATCACCACGCGATCGGTCAGGTGATCCGCGTTGAACATGGCGTCGAGGCGGAATCGCTGCTGCGCCTGCGTCAGCAGGTCGTCCACGTCGTCGCGCAGCAGTTTCTCCAGGTCGAACGCCGGGCCGGGATTGACCGGCGTGAAATCGAAGCTCCCGAAGCCGAGCCGCGTTCCTTCGGTGATCTCGGCCGCTTCGTCTGCGATCTCCTGAAGCGGCTCTTCGATCTCTTCTCTGGCCTCGTCCACCTTGTCCTTGGTCGCCGTCGCCTCGGCCTTCGCGTCGTCGATGGTCGTAGCCAGTTCCGCGCGCAGCGCGGCGGCCCCGGCGGTGTCCGCCGGGTCCAGCGCCGCGATCCGCCGGATCACGTCGCCCACCGCGTCGAGCGCGCCGCCCAGAAGCGCCCCCTGACCCGCCAATGCGCCCAGCGAGTCGGTCATCGCGCTGTCAAGCGCACCCAGCGCGCCGGCCGCACCGGCGCCCGCCGCCTCGGCGGCGTCGCGCGCGCCGGTAAGCTGCGCTTCGCCCAGCACAAGCTGCGCCTCGCTGCGGCCCCAGGCGGCGTCGACGGCGATCAGCTTGCCCGAGAGCGTGCGGCGCGTGGTCGGGTCCGGATTCTCGCCCCCGGCCAGCCGGTCGAGCATCGACGCGCCGTCGGTCTGAAGACCCGACAGCAGATCGCCCATCCGGCCGACCGTATCGCTGTTGGCCTCGAAGAGACCGCCGATCTTCTCGGATATCTTCGCGAACGGGTTGCTGTCCCGGGCGCTGGCCTCGGGGAAGAGGCTGCTGACGATGCTGGGGAGCAACCCGGTCAACCCGCCGCCGATCCCGCCGCCGCCGCCGCCATCGGGCGCGGGTTTGCCAACGATGCTCTCGGCTTCGGCGAACCATGCCTTGCCGGTGGTCCCGGCCTCCTTCATCTCGGCCAGCATCGTGCGCATCGCCGGCGTCAGCGCCATCGCATCCGGACTCATGCCGTCGAAAAGGGACGAGAGGCCCGTGACGTTGCTCAGCATCTTGCCAAGCGCGTCGCGCGGCGTTTCCGTGGACAACGAGAACGGGTTCGCGACATCCGGCGTACCGGCGTCGTCGAACAGCCCGGCGATGCTTTTCAACAGATGATTGCTGCTTGAGAACAGCCCGCCGCCGCCACTGGAATTCGTCGGCGCCTTCCGGCCCTCGAGCGCGCTGAGAATGGTCGCCATGCCCGAAGAAGACAGCAACCCGCCGCCGATCCCGCCGCCGCCGCCCGAACTCTCGGTCAGCAGGGCGCTGCTGCCCGCGGTCTCGAGCTTGCTGCCGATCAGTTCGGCGAGCCCGGTCGCGGCATGGCCGACCCCGCCGATGGCCCCGGCGAGGTTCATCTGCGCCTGCCCGGTCTCGGCGGTGTCTCCGATCGCGGCGATGAGCGGCTGCAACTCGTCCGTGATTCCCTTCATCTTCGTCGAGAGCCCGGCCATGATGCCGCCGATCCCATCGGGATTACCCGTGTCACGAAGCTGGGACAAAAGCCCGTCGCCGGTCAGTCCGGAAATGCTCACGATGAGCTTGTTCAGGGAGCCGAACAGGCCGCCGCCACCGCTCGAGCCGCCACCACCACCCGAGCCGCCGTCGCCACCGCCACCGCCCGACGCTCCGCCGCCGCCACCCCGCGTGCCGACGTACTCCAGCATGGCGTCGATGTCGGATATGGTGTGCGTGCTCAGCCGCTCGAAGCTCTCCGAGATCGCCGCGGCGGCGTCGGGGTCGCTCGCGCTGGCGACGCCCTGCATGGTCATGTGCGTCGCCTCCGAGGCCAAGAGATCCGCCTTGGCGCCGGTCATGCCCGTAAAGAGCGCCTCGCCCTCGGTCATGGCCCGCGCGGACACCTGGCTGATCGTGTCCTTGGTCTGGGTGGTGGCGGCAAGCAGGCCGAGCGAGTTCGATTCGATATCCTCGAAGAGCGACTGCAACCCGCCGGCGAATCCGCGCAGGCTGGCGGCCTGGCTCTCGGCCTCGGTCGTGCCCCCGTCGAGCGCGCCGCCCAGCGCCGTGCCGATATCTTTGATCGCCTCGCTCAAACCACCCATCACGCCGGTGAGATCGGACAGAAGGCCGCGGTTCTCGCTCTGCAAGTCAGTCCAGACATTGGCGAAGGCGTCGCCGTCGGGCGTTCCTCCCAGGGTCGCGGACAGGCGCTTGAGGATGCCGCCAAGGCCGCCGCCGATACCGCCGCCGCCGCCCGAGCCGCCCTTCAACCCGGCCAGCGCCTGCGCCATGCCGCTGTTGACCGCGTCGCTGACCCCGGCGCGCGCCTGATAGGTGCTGCCCTCGACCAGCCCGGCGCTTTGCAGCGACGCCGCGACATCGGCGCCGAGATCGCGGATCTGGTCCGCGAGGCCGCGCATCACGTTGACCTTCTGGATCTGGTCGGGCGTGGTCGCCACGCTCTCGGCCCGCGCGATAAGAGAAACCTGCGCATCCAGCGCATCTGTCAGCATGGGCGAGAACCGCGTGCCGTCCTCGGCCAGCGCGCCGAACCCCTCCCCAAGGGGCGCGCCAAGCCGCGCAAACGCCGCGCTATCGCCGCCGATGGCCTCTACCACGTCGATGAATTCGGCGGCGGTCCGCCCGAACCGTTCACTCGCTTCGGTGGCCTTGGTCACGGCCGCCTGTGCGGACTCCGCAAAGCTGCCGGCAAGCGCGCCCAGCTCCTCGAGATCGGCCTCGTCGCCGACGAAGATGCCGGCGGCCAGATCCGCCGCCTGGTCGAAGGCCTCCTTCGGTTCGGCGATGCGCTCGGCCTCGTCCGCCACCGTCTCGTCCAGGGTGTCGTCGATTTCGGCCGCCGCCTCCTCGGTTTCGGAGGGCTCCACCGGGAGGCGCGCGCTTGCGTCTGTATCGTCGGTGAACGCGTAGGTCAGGTCGCCATCCGCGCCGCGCAGCACCGCGAAGCCCCGCTCGCCCGCCGCGGACAAGAGCGCCTTGACCTCCGCCTCGATCCGCGCCGCGACCGTTTCCCAGTCGCCTTCGGCCAGATCCTCGAACAAGGCGGCAAATCCTTCGCCCTCGGGGATCTCATCTGCCGCATCCCGCTCCGCCAGCAGGGCGACCTGCGCGCGGATCGCCTCGCGCAGCGCGTCCGCGTCAAGGTTGACGACCTGCGGCGCGCTGCCCCGCCCCTCGAGCGCGAACTGCCCGAGATCGGCCCCCCGCCACATCAGCTTGAGCGTGCCGTCATCGGCGAGGATCGGCTGCGCGCCGCCCGCCGCCGCCAGCACCCCGCGCGGCGCAAAGCCGAGCGTGATCCGCCCCGCCGTTTCCGTATCGACGCGCATCCAGTCGTCGCGCCGCTCGTTGACGATGCCGCCCTCGAACCCGGCCTCATCCGCCAGCACGCCGCGGATCGGGATCACGATCTCGCGTTCTTCGCCGCTGGTGGTGTCGGCGAAACCGAACGTGCCGTCATTGGCGAGGTCGTCGCCGCCGTCGAGCATGTAAAAGAGGTTCGCGCGTTGAAGTCCGG
The DNA here is from genome assembly GCF_003651245.1 of Roseovarius spongiae. Taxonomy (GTDB): domain Bacteria; phylum Pseudomonadota; class Alphaproteobacteria; order Rhodobacterales; family Rhodobacteraceae; genus Roseovarius; species Roseovarius spongiae. The sequence continues at coordinate 301,292 of NZ_RAPE01000004.1, read as the reverse complement.
TCAATGACGAGCCTTCGCTCTCATAGCTGATCGTCGCCTGCGCGGTAAGCAGCGCGATCCCGTCCACGCCAAGCAATTCGCCAAGCCGGTCGCGGTTGACCGACGCGCCGAGCGAGAGCACCGCGCGCTCATCCGGCGAGATCTTGACCGTCAGGGTCAGCGGCTCGGTTCCCGCCCGCATGTCGAACGTCCCGGCCACCGCCACGCCGTCCGCGAACCACGTTCCCTCGCCCGCGCGCAGGGTCAGGAAATCGTTCTGCGGGATTCGCACCGTCACGTTGATCGTGCGGTCGTTGTTGTTCTGGATCGTCAGTTCGTGCCGGTCGATGCCGGTCCCGCTCTCCTCGGTTCGCAGGAAGGCGTCGAGGCCGTCCGCGTTCTCGAAGGACTGTCCATCGTCGGTGAACAGGATGTTCAGGTCGTCGGCCTCATGGTCGCTGTCGGTGATCGCCACCCGTCCGTCAAAGCTGATGTTGTCCACAACGGCGCGGAACGGGCCGCGCTCCACGCCCGAGGCGGTTCCGTTGACGATCACCAGCCGGCCGACCTTGCCCACCGCCTCGGGCGGCAGCTTGAACATCACGCGCCTGGTCTCGTTCAGGCTTCCGAAGTCGCGGACCACCGCGCCGTCATTCTCGGGCGTGAGGCGATACATCACCCCGTCGACCTCGGCCGAGACTTCGAGCTCGCTGCCCATGACGGTGCCGACGGGCGGCGGGATGAACGGCACGAGCCAGGTCACGTCGATACCCAGCAACTCCTTGTTCTCCGGGAACTTCTGCGTGTTGTGGACAAGCGCGCGGCCCTCCTGCAACTCGAAACTGTATTCGAGAAGCTCGGCCTGGATATACTTGAGGATTATTGGGATCCGCTTCTTCAGCTCCTCGATGAGGAAGCTCTTGACGGCCCCCTTGAGCGACGGACCCTCGCGAACCTTCGCGTCCTCTTCGCCCAGCCATTTCTTGAGCGCGGCCTCCTTGCCCAGCCTGCTGCGCACCTCGGCGGCGTTATTGAGCTCGGACGCGATCGCGCCGAACCCGGTCCTGGGGACCGGGCCCTTCCAACTCAGCCGCGCGGTGTTCGTCGCCAGGTCGGTCAGCGCCATTTCCTTGAGAAGGTCGATCGTGCCGCCGCCGAAGGTCAGGTCGAACAGCTTCTGCGCCGACTTGGTGGCGAAATTGCTCAGCAGGCCGGGCAGGTCCTCGATCTTGGCCTTGCCAAGCGCATCGATGATCGCGACGCCCTCGTCGAAGGCGAAGGTTTCATTCATCAGGAAATTTACGGTCTTCTGCACCTCGAGCGCACTCGCGATCAGCACGTCGCCCGGGCTCTTCTTGTCGAGCGCCTTCTGCATCGCCGCGATCTTCGCCTCGATCTTCGCCAGCGACACCTTCGGCTTGAGCGAGTTCAACCCCGGGAACGGGATCGACGCCGCCAGCGTCGCCGCGTCAAAGCGGTCATGGGCCCGGTTCGGGAACACCTCCGAGGACACGCCGCCGCCGTGGAAGGACCAGCCGGCGACCTCGTAGGCGCTGCGCCCCGGAATCGGCACGCGGCCATAGAACGGGCGGAAGGTGCTTTCGAAATCGCCGTTGAAGACGTCCTCGATCACCTCGCGCTGAAAGCCCTGCGTGGCGTTGTCGTGTTTTTCTGGGTCGTACTTGTCGCGGTCCACTTGTGGAATGCGGCCGCGCAGCCCTTCGCCGCCGCCCAGAGAGGAATAGAACCAGCCGGTGCCGACGCCCTCCCAGGCGCGCTGATCGATCGCGGCCTTCTGGTTGGTGCGCTTGGCGCCGGGGCTCTCGAATTCGCGGGCGATATACCAGTTCTTGGTGTTGCTCTCGTAGCCGTTGGCGTTCTTGACGATATCCGCCGGGATAGGCGCGCGCTCGTCCTTGTAGTAGCGCGCCAGCTTGCCGACCTTGCTCCAGAGGTCGGTCGGGGGCGGAAAGGCGGTCTTGGTCTCGATGAACCGATCCGAAGCCTGCCGCCAGATGTTGTCCGGCGCGTCGCCCACGCCGTTATACGTCTCCGCGCCGAGGTCGGCGGTCCCCAGATACCAGCCCACCGCGCGCGCGTTAACAGTGCCGACGCCAAGGCCGAGCTGCGTCTTGTTGAAGATACCGAACGAGAAGTTCGGGATCGCGTCGTCCTCGAAGAATCCGGGCAGCCCGGTCAGGTTCAGGTTCACGTCCGCGGTCGCAACCGGCAAACCCCGCCAGCTGAACGAGATCGCCCGCTTCGGATCGACCGCCTGCTGGTAATAGTTGTCGGCGAAACCGACGCCCTTCCAGTTGATGACCTTGGGATCCTGGAAGTTGGTGAAATCAAGCGTGCCGAAGCCGAGCCGCGTCACCGTGGTCTTGGCGGCGGCGACCTTGTCGGCGAACTTCTTGGCCTTGAGAGCGTTGCGGAACGCCCCCGCCGCCGTCGGCACCGTGACCGGGGCCAGCGTGCCGAAGGACTGGATCGTGCCATAGGTGTTCCACAGCCCGTAGGTAAAGAACCCGACCGCGACGACCTTGCTCATGTCCTCGATCGCGCCGAGGAAATCGGCGATCGGCACCTTCATCTGCGGCTGCACGCCGCCGGGATCGATGGTGGTCACGTGGATATCGCCGAGCGCATCCGCGCCCTGGTTCGCCAGCAGGCGCTGCACGATCTCGGAGTTGACGGCGGCGCCGCGATCCTGCCCGATGAAATGCAGCGGCGCGCCGAGCATCCCGGTCAGGTGGTTTCTGTCGAGGTCGATGATATCAGCGTAGAACGCGTCACCCGCCGCCTCGGCAAAGCCGGTGTCGTTGACGCTGCTCGCATCGGTCCAGTCGGTGATGAGAACGAGCGAATCCGACGTGTCCGGATCACCGCTCAGCGTGACCCAGTCGCCCTTGCGACCGGCCCCGCCAAAGCCCGGATCGTGCAGCATCACCGCCGCGTTCGACGCCCGCGCGATCGCCCGGGCAAGGTCGAACATGGTTGTCTCGCTCACCTCGGGGCCGAAAAGCGGCGCGCTGAACCCGTGGGTCAGGACGGTGACGCCGGCGTATTTCTGGCCTGCCGCCGGTTCCGGCGCCTCGATCACGAGACTCGCCTCGAGTGCGGCGACGCGGGGGTGTTCGTTGTTGGGCTGAAGCACCGTCTCGACGCCCCAGTAATATTGCTGCCCGGCGGTCAGCACCGTGCCCGGCGGCAGCGTGATCGCGAACTGGCCGTCGGCGAACTCCGCCTTTATTCGCTCGAGCGAAATGCGCTCGGTATGGATGCGGTTGCGGTTGTTCTCAACCGGGCGCAACTCGCGTATGCCGGTCCCCTCGAGGGCGCCGCCCACCCCCAGCGCATCGGCCAGCGCCGAGACGCCCTCGCCGTCGGCATAGCCGAGCGCCTTGAGCGCGGCCTTGTCGGTGGCGCTGGCGTCGCCGATATAGAGGCCCCTGCCCGGCGCGCTCACCGACAGGGTAAAGACCACCTCCGTCACCTCGTCGAGATTGTCGAGCTTGAAATGAAAGGTCGGCTGTGGGTTGGTTTTGCCAGTGTATTTCGGCAGCCGGATCGGTCCGGACCCCGCCGTCACGTCAAGCGGTCCTTCGAATCCTTCGGGGTTCAGGTTGATGGGCGAGCGGCCCTGCGCCATCGCCTGCGCGATGCCGCCGGTGAAGATCGGCGCATAGACCGAAAAGGCGTCCTCGCGGCCCTGCACCGCGATCTTGCCGTTCGCGTTGAGCAGGCCGAAACCGCCGCGCACGTCGATGTCGCGGTTGAAATGGGTGCGGATCGACCCGTCGGCGGTGATCTGCGCGCCCGTGCCGGTGTGGAGGTCGTCGATCGGGTGATCGACGTACTTGTCCTTGTTGTCCTCGTTGTTCGCCAGCAACTCCTGGATCGCCTCTATGTCGTAGGCCAGCAGGTTGCCGAGGCGCCCCCCCGACATGAAGAGGTATTTGCCGTCCGGCGACAGCCCGATATCGCTGCCCCAGCTCTTGGGGATGCCGCGGGTGGCGGCGACGACCTTGGGCGGCGGAGCGAGTTCCCCGGAGCTGAGCAGGTTTTCGATGATCGCGATGTTGGTGCCGGCCTGGTTATTGCGGTAGCGCGCGACATCGGAATTGTCGGTGAGGTTCGGGTTGCGCTCCACGAAGTTCGGATCGAACCGGCGCTGTCCGATGACGAAGGCGGTCTTGCCGTCGCGGGCGAAGACCACGTCTGTGGGATCGGCCATGCCGAACGGATCGGATCCGTTGTCATGGTCGCTGCCTATCGGGAAGTTGAACGACAGGTTCTTCTGATGGGTCCAGTTGCCCGCGCCGCCCTCGTCCCGCGCGCTGCTGCGGCTCAGCACCACGACCGTGCCGTGATAGGCGCCGGTGCTGTCGCCGTCGTCCTTCTGGCGCCCGCCGTCCAGCACGATGATCTTGGCGCGGCTGTCCTCGAACGCGATCCGCGTCTGCACGCCCGCCGGGTTGCGCAGGAAGACGCCATTGGCCTCGCCGCGCTCGCCGAAGGCCGCTTCGGGCGTCACCTCCTGCGTCGTGTCCATCAGCTTGGCGAGGTCGTAGATCGCGACCCGCCCATTGCCCGGCTGCTCCGTGTCCGCCCCGGCGTTGCGGTCCGACTGGGTCACGACAAGCTGGGTCAAGTCCGGCGTCAGCGTCGCCCCGGTGATCGGCCAATCCTTTTCCAGCTCTACGGTCAGGAATTCCTTGTGATAGGTCGCCGAATCGTCCGGGTTGACGCCGATGAAGCGGATCACCGGTTTGGCGCGATCGGTGGCGATCAGGAAATTGTTGTGGCGGTCGAGAAACAGATCGCCGATCCGCGCGCCGTTGATCTGGATGAAGTTGGTGCGGCCGGTATCCTTCAGGTCGACGTCGATCTGGCGGTACATCACCGTATCCACGACCGCGATCCCGCCCGCCCCGAGAAGGCCCACATAGGCGCGGGCGCCGTCGCTGGTCAGCACCACCTTGTCGGGGCGCGCGCTGCCCTTCTCGGCGATCGGGACGCCCTCACCGTCAAGATAGCCGATCGGGATTCGACCGACCAGTTCGGGCCGCTTGTCGTTCCAGCCCGAAACCGGCGGCGCGAACGTCCCCTCGCGCACGATCACCAACTGGTCGAGCCGCTCGCCCCCAGGCGTGATTTCCGCGCCGTCGGGCTGGCGCACGCCGCGCTGCACCGAAACGAAGGTATCGCCGACCCGTCCCCGGATCGCCACCGCGTCCGAGTATTCCCAGCTCACGTCGCGGTAACCGCCCCCGGCGGCCGCGCCGGCGGCGTATTGCGTCGGGCTCGGATCGCTCTGGTAGGTGCGGAAGGACATGTCGGGGCGGACGACCACCGCGTCGCGCACGGCGATATCGCGCGGCGGGCGCACGGTCAGCGTCTCCTGTCCGTCGCGGAACCCCTTTTCCCCGCGCACCGCGACGCCGTTCTGCTTGCTTGCGCGCAGCACCGCGTCAGCGGGTGCCTCTCCGGCCTCGAGCATGAGTTTCTGCAACTCGTCCCGGTCGAATTCGCCAAAAACCACCCAGCTTGGCAACGGATTGGCGGCGCCCTCGGGCACGAAGAGCCGCTGGCCGCGGATCTCGAGCCGGGGGTCGACCACGGCCGAATCCTCGCTCGTGCCTTCAAGCAGCACCTGCGTGCCGGTGATGACCGGGGCCGTGCCCGCGATGGCTTCGGCCGCCGCGCTGCCAACCATCGACACCACGAAATCGCCCACGCCTTCGACCAGTTCGATCACCTTGCTGGAGATGAATTCAAGCGTATCGGCGTTGAACACCGTGGTAATGAGATTGCCGACGCGGTTCGGCAGCGTCAGCAGCATCTTGCCGCCCGCGCTGAGCGCGCCCATGAACGCGCCGCCCGCATGTCCGGCGATGAAACCGCCCGTCTGCACCGCGTCGGTGGCGTTCTTGGCCTTGACCTCGGCCTCGAACCCCTTGACCTGCGTGAGCGCGGTGTCGGCCTCGGCCAGCACGTAGTCGCCCGCCGCCTGTATCCCGTCCCAGGGCGGCGAGGTGGTCCGCGCCATGCCGTCGGCGCCGACGATGCCGGTCTCTACCTCCTGGTAGCCGCGCACGATCCCCGCTTCGGTCACGAAATCGCTGATCCGGTAGAAGACGATCTTCGACCCGACCGGCCGATCCGTCGGAATGGCCAACTGCGCCGGGATCCGCATCGGCGCGTCCCCGGTGTCGAGTCGGAAGGCGCCCGCGAAGGTCAGCCCCACCCCGTCCGGCAGCGGCGGCACGTCGAGATCGGCCTCTTCCAGCGTCTCGATACTGACCTCGACCTCGCGCGGGAGCGCGTCCGCGGCGATGGCGACCTGGTAGCCGTCGGCGTTCTGCACGATTCCGCCGTCGCGGCCCACCGACACGTTATCGCCCACCACCGGCGCGCGCACCTGCACCGGCACAAGCAATTCGGTCGCGCGGTAGATCACCTGCACGATGGTTTCGCCGACCGCCTTGCCGACGATGCGCCCGTCCGCCGTGACCTCCACGATATCGCCGTTGACCACGAATTTTTTCACTTCGTCATTGCGGGTGCTCAGCACGTTTTCCTCGAACGGGTCGAACAGCAGCAATTGCCGCTCGGCCCCCGGCGTGACGATCACCGCGTCGGGATAGACATCCGCGCCATACGCGATCAGCGCCTCGTCGTAATCCTCCTGCTGCCCGACGCGCACCACCGTCGCCGCCGTCGCCGCCCCGCGCGTGGCGGTCAGCAGGCTGAACCCGTCGCCAAGCGCCTCGAGTCGTCCCGCGCGCAGCCGCGCCACGTCCGGGTCGGCGAAATCGACGGTGACGTATCCCTCGGGCAGCCTTGCCGAGCCGCCATCCGCGAAAGTTCCGGTGATGGCGAAATCCATCCGCTGCCCGTCCGAGAGCATCGGCGCGCGGCTGGCGAAATCGATTGCGGTGAGCGCCGCGCCCGAGATGTCGATGTTGAGCGGCACGGCGGCGGAGGCGCGATAACCGTCGCTCGCCCGCACGATCACCCGGCCCGGCGTGGTGCGCCCGGCCTCGGGAATGAAGCGGATCGCGCGCCCGTCAGGGGTCAGCGTGGCTGCGCCGCCGATGGCGCCGAGGATCTCGTAGAAGACCGGGTCGCCTTCGGCGTCGCTGGTCATCGGGCCGAGCGGGATTTCGATGGCGAGATCGGTATAGGTCTTCTGCGTCTGCGCGCTGATCTCGGGCGCAGCATTGGGAAGTAGGCCGAAGTTCTGAAGCAAGAGCGCCCGGTCGGCCCCGTCCGCCACGCCGTTGCCGTCGATATCGACCGGCGCGGCGTCCTGCGCGCCGAGGTCCGCGCCGTTGACCGCGCCGTCGTCGTCGAGATCGCCCGCCGCGCCGACGCTGACCGTATGGCTTCCCGCAGCGCCGCCGGTCAGTTGCAGCGCAAGCAGGCCGGAGGACTCTACTGCGAAGATCGCCGTGCTCACGCCGCCCGAGCGTTCGAGCGACAGCGGGTCTTCGCCGCTGAGGGTCAGCGCCGCCGGTTCAGGCCCCGCGACCGTGACGCGCAACAGGATGCGTCCGCCAGCGGAGGCAAGCTCACTGCCCCGGATCGCCAGCGTCGCGCCCTCCACTGCACCGGCGGCGAGGGACACGTCATGCGGCGCGGCCTCGGCCAGCGTGCCGAAGTGATGCTTTGCCGCGCTGCCGGTGACCGCGCCATCGGGCGCATAGCCATACTGCGCGCCCCCCGGCCCCGCCGCCGCGATCAGCCGACCCATGCCGGCCGCCTCGTAGGCGTAGAGCATGGGCGCCTCTCCGCCCCCGGCAAAGCTCAGCCGCCCTGCGTCGTCATAGAGGTAGATGCGCCGCCCCCCATCCGGCAGTTGCAGCCCCGCGATTCCGCCCAGCGGGCTGGTCACGACCTGCACCGCGCCGCCATCGGGCGCGATGATTCCGCTGTCGGCCACGATCAGGCGCACATCGTCCCGCATGATCGCCTTCACCGACCCGGTCCCGTCCGCGCGCCACGCGGTCCCGTCCGGCGTGGTGAGCGTGAGCACCTCGCCGCCGCGTCCGAACGGGCTGTAGTGCAGACCGGTCACGACCGAGTAAAGTCCACCCTCGGCCTCGGTCAGCAGCGGGCCGTCATGGGTCAGCGTGTAACCGGGCGTATCGGTGGTGAAGCGCAGGGTCGCGCGGTCGAGCCCCGCGATCGCCTGAGTGTCGATCCGCGCGGTGAACATCAGCCGCGCGCCGTCGGGCGCGGTCATGTGCACACGGTCGCCGTCCTGCAACGCGCGGTCGAGCGCCGCCGCCGGCCCGGCGTCAAGCCGCAGATCGCTCCATCCCGCCGACCAGCCGGGGCCGAAATCGCCGGCCCGCCCGGCGTCGCGCGCATCGTAAATGCGGGCAAGGTCGAGCGTGACGCCGCCCAGCGCGACCCGCGCATCCACCTCCGCACGGCGCAGCGTCGCAGAGGATGCGGGCAGGACCTCGACCTGCCGCTCCAGCACGGATGAGAGCCCCGCCACGTCCACCGCCTCGAGCCGCAGCGTGTAGAACCCCGACCGCACCAGCCCCGGATCGAGCGCGCCGAGGGCCGCGCCATCCACCTCCGCCGTCCCCGCGCCCAGCAGGATCGCCGGCCCGCCGTCGCCGGGCACAAGCAGCGCGCGCCAGTCGGCGAGGCTCGCGTCATGCACGCTGCCGATCACGTCGCCCGGCGCCAGCACGTCGCCATCCGCCACGGCGAGGTCCAGCTCGGGCGCGGCGCGGTCGGTCGCGTCGCGCACGGCGATCACCTTCTCGGTGCGGCCCACCCGCCCATCGACGTCGGTCACTTCCAGCACGGCGGTGATCCGCCCCGGCGCGTCCGGCGTGATCCGCGCGCGGTTGAGATCGTCAAGCGGCGTCTCCACCCCGTCGATGGTCAGCCGGTAAGAGGCGACCGGCACGAAACCCGACCCCGCGGCCGAGAACGTCACCACCTGCCCCGGCCGCGCCGGGAAACGCGGTGTGACGTCCAGCACCGCCACCGGCAGTTGCGGCGTGCGGGTGACGCGCAGCACCATGTTGCGCGCCACCAGGTCCGTGCCGTCGAAGGCGGTGATGCGGATCACGTGATCGCCGAGGTCCGCCACTTCGGGACGGAACGTCAGAAGGCCGGTCGCAGGATCGAAACTGGCGGTCTCGGGCAGGTTCTCGGCGGCCAGGATCACCACGTCGTCGGCGTCCGGGTCGCTCGCCCCGACAGTGTATTCCAGCGTCTCGCCCAGCGCCACCGCGCGGTTCTGCAAGGTCAGCTCGGGCGCGCGGTTGCGGTTCAGCACGGTGACGGCGACGTCCTGTTCGCTCGCCGCGCCGGCCGCGTCGCGCACGCGGACCTTGATCGTGTATGTACCCGCCTGCGCGTAACCCGGCGTCCAGCGGAATTCGCCCGTCACCGGGTCGAGCGCGGCGCCCGGGGGCAGCGCGTCCACCGGCTCGAACAGCACGCCGTCGCCGTCGATGTCTCCGGCGAGCAGGCGGAAGCCGAACTCGGCCCCCTCGCGGCCCGTCTGCGGCGGGGTCGGCACGAAGACCGGCGCGCGGTTGGTGTTGGTGACGATCAGCGCGACCGTCTCGGACGCCGAGGCATGGCCATCGGTGACGGTGATCGTCACCCCATCGTAACGCCCGGCCTGGAAGCTGTGCGGCGTGAAGGCGAACGTCCCCGTCAGCGGGTCGAGCGCGGCCCCCGGCGGCAGGCCGGTCGCCGACCATGTCAGCGGATCGCCGTCCGGGTCGGCGGCGGTGAGCGTGCGGGTGAACTCCTCAAGCTCCGCCACGGTGATGTCGCCCACGGGTTGCAGTATCGGCGCGCCGTTGCTGGCGCGCACCGTGACCGGGATGATGAGCGTATCGCTCAGCGCGTCGGCGGGCGTGCCCGCGCCGCTGTCGGTGACAGTGAGCGTCAGCGTGTGATCGCCCACGTCGCCCGCGCCGGGCGGCCAGCGCAGCACCGCGCGGCCGTAGCCCGACCCGGCGGCGATCACCGCGCCTGCGGGCAGCCCGTCGATGGTGAAGGTCAGCGGATCGCGGTCCGCGTCTTGCGCCGTGAACTCGTATTCCAGCATCTCGCCGGGCACCGCCACCAGCCCCGCGACGGGGGCGAGCGCGGGGCCGAGATTGGCGGCCTCGACCGACAGGACGAAACTGCCCGCGTCGCGTTGCGCGTTGGCGGCGACGCCATTGCCGTCATCCTCCACCTCGAGGTCGATGCGCCAGTCGCCCCGATCGAGGTCCGCGGGCGTGAACCGCAGCACCGCGCCGCCACCCGCATCCATGACCAGTGCCCCGAAGGGCGATGACCCGTCGAGCGGGATCGGCGTCGGGTCGAGCCCGATCTGGTCGGCCCCCGCCGCGCGGGTGGCGGTCGCGGTAAAGCGCAGCGCGTTGCCGTCCGGGTCGACCGAGTCGAGCGGGATCTCCAGCACCCCGCCGCCTTCCACCGTGCGGTTCGGCAGGTCGGGCAGTACGGGCGGGCGATTGAGATCCTGCACGTCGATGGTGATGTCGATGCTGCGCGTTGCGGCCACCCCCGTGCCGTCGCCGTCATCCGTCACCGTGAGCCGCATCACGTGCCGGCCCGCATCCTCGTACCCCGTCTGCCAGTTGAATTGTCCGGTGTCCGCATCATAGGTCGCGCCGTCCGGCAGACCGGTCATCGCGTAGCTCAGCGACGCGCGCTGCGACCCCTCGTAATGCAGCAGCGTTTCGTCCTCGTCGCGCTCGGGCAGGACGTAGTCAGGATTGTCGGGATCGAACGCGTCGGTGCGGAAAAAAAGCGCCTGTCCCTCGGTCAGCGTCCAGTCGCCAAAGCCGCGCAGCACCGGCGCGCCGTTGGCGTTGGCCACGTCGATGCGCAGCACGACGCGGGTGACGCCGGTTCCGTCGCTCACATCGACCGGCACGGTGTATTCGCCCAACTGCGTATAACCCGGCGTCCACTCCAGCACGCCGGTGTCGCGGTTCAGCGACGCGCCCGCCGGCAGCACCGGCGCGGAGAAGCGCAGCGCGCCACCCTCGGGATCGGCGGCGGTGATGGCGATGCGTAACGGGTCGCCCTCGCGCGCCGCGAGCGGTTTGGGCGTGGCGACCACCGGCGCCGCGTTGCCCGGGCGCACGAGGATGTCGAAGCTCTGCGTCGATTGCGCCGCGCCGTCGCTCGCCCCGATGACGACGCCCTGGTAAAGCCCGCGCTGCCCCGGCTGCGGCGTCCAGACCAGTTCCTGCGTGCTCTGGTCGAGGAACGCGCCGCGCGGCAGGTTGTCGGCGAACAGCAGCAGCATGTCGCGGTCTTCGTCCATCGCCAGCAGCGGCAGGCGCATTTCCTCGCCTTCCAGAAGCTCGACCACCGCGTTGGGCGCCTCGATCCGGGGCGCACGGTTCAACCCCTCGGCGATGGCGATGTCCCACGCGACCTCGGAGAAACCGCCCGCCTCGTCGTAGGCGCGCACCGCGACCGGGCTGACGGCGGATGCGTTGGCGTCCGGCGTCCAGGTCAGCAGGCCGGTTTCGGCGTCGATCTCCATCCCCTCCGGGCCGCTCGCCAGCACCCAGCCGATCGCGTCGCCCTCAAGGTCGGAGGCGATGAATTCATGTGAATAGAGCGCCCCCACCTCGGCCTCGGTCGGCATGTTCTCGAGGATGACGGGCGCAGTGTTGACGCCCGGCAGGATGCGCACCCCGTGCCGGAACGCCGCGCGCTGGCCGGGGTCGAGCAGCAGCGTCACCGCATGGGCGGTCGCGCTTTCGCCGGGGCTGAGGATGCGATCCTCGCCCAGTTCGTCGGACAGGTCGATCAGCCAGATATCGTCCGAGCGCACCCCGTCCAGCGGCGTGCCGCTGCCGGTCGGGTCGTTCGCATCCAGCGTCAGTTGCAGCGGCGCCAGCAGCGGGCGCGCGCCGGTGTTGGTGACGATCACTTCGTAGGTCGCGGTTCCGGTCTGGCGATCGAATCGGGTGTTCTGATACTCGATCCGCACGTTGGCGGTGACGTCCTGAAGCCGGGTGAACTCCACCGTGTAGGGCGCGCCCAGGGCCACGCCCCGCGCGCTCTGCACATCGCCGGAGACCGAGACGGCGAACACCCCGCGCGGCAGGCTGGCGAAGCGCAGCGTGACCTCGCGCGTCTCTGCGTCGTAATCGACGCGGGTGATGGGGCGGATCTCGCCCATGCCGTCGATCAGCGCGAAATTGCGCGGGTCGAGCACCGATCCCGCCCCCGTGATCGCCATGTCATCGTCGAAGCGGAACGCGAAGCGCGCGATCGGCTGCGAGGTGATCGCGCCGTCGTTCAGCGTGCTCGCCACAACCTTCGGCGCATAGAGCGGGCGCAGCACGTCTAGCCCGGTTCCATGCGCCACCAGCACCCGCCCGTCGGCGAGCGCGGCGATGCCTTCGCCCCGGATCGGCGCGGCGGCGACGCTGACGATCTCGTGACTGGCCACGTCCAGCGCGAAGATGCGCGAAATCGCGTCCTCGCCCGCCCCGTCGCGCACGCTGGTGAGGATCGCGAGGCCGGCGAACTCGCTCCCCGGCGCGCCGAACGCGATGGAATCGAGCGGCGCCTGCACTTCGGCCACCACCTCGGCCCGCCCGTCTGCGCCGAAGCGCAGCACGCGGCCCCGGTCGGGCCAGCTCGTCCCCCAGAGGCTGCCGTCGGGCGCAATGGCGAGATCGTCCACGCGGGTGTCGGAGAAGGCCGCAAAGGTTTCGGTCACGGCGTCGAACAGCGCCACGCCGTCGCCGGTCGAGACAAAGATGCGGCCATCCCCGGCCACCGCGACCGACTGGGTGATCCCGTCGCCGTGCCGCCCGAGGATTTCGCCCGTCGCCGCGTCGATCTCGAGCAACGCGCCGCCCCCCGTCGTGGCCCAGAGCCGCCCGTCGGGCGTCTGCGCGAGATCGAAGATCGGCGCCTCATACCGCGCGAGCGGGGTTTCCGCGCCCGCGCCATCGGCATCCACGCGATAGAGCCACGCGCGGTCCGGCCCGCCGGAATAGAGGATGGACCCGTCCGCCAGTCCCAGCACCGCCAGCGCGCCGATGCCGCCCTGACTGCCGGGAAGTCCGGCGATGAAGGTCTCGAACGCAAACGGCGCAATGGCGGTCGCGAAGGCGCCGGGGCGCAGCGGGGAGATGGTCGCCGGCACCCCTTCGAGCGCCTGGAGGAACAGCGCGTTCTGCGGCTCGGGCAGGGTCGCGTCGGCGACCGGCAGCGGGGCGGCGGCGGTCGTGCCCTCGACCCGTGTGCCGCCCAGGTCCACCATGTCCGGCGCGAGGTCGCCGCCGGCCACGCCCGGCGGCGGCGCGTCGCGGTTGCCTGCTACGTCGCGGGCCAGCACCAGCACATCGACGCGGGCGTCTGCCGCGCTGTCCTCGGGCAGCGTGTAGACGAATTCGCCCGTCGTCTCGTCCGTCGCGACCCGGCGGAAATCGCCCCCGTCGAGCGAAACGTAGATGTTGGCCCCCTCGACGCCCGAGCCCCCCGGTTCGTCCGTCGCGGCCCAGGTGATGCGCGTATCGCGCGTCCCCGCTATCCGGTGCGCGTCCCATGTCGTGACCGGCGCGGCCTGATCCAGCCGGTAGGCGAAGGGATCGGTATCCGCGGGCGCGGCCACGTCGAGGATCACGCGCGCATCGGCGCTGACCATCGCGCCGCTGGTCGCGTCCGTGTCGGCCTGCACGCGGTAGCGCGCCGCGCCACTTTCGCCCGGACGCAGGATGCCTTGCGCGCCGTCCCCTTCGAGCAACTCGCCCGTCGCCGGATCGATCGCCTGCGCCAGCCACGTCGCGGTGCGGCTGGCGATGTCCATCCCCGCCGAGACGCGCAGCACGAAGCCGCGCGTCGCCGTCAGGTCGATATCGGTCTGGTAGAGCAGCCGTCCGTCCGGCACCTCGATGCTCAGATCGCCCAGCGCCAGCCCGCCCAGCCGGAAGCTGCGCGCGTCCAGCGCCTCGTCAAGCGTGGTGACGATGCGCAGTTCGCGCGCCGGGCGCGGGCTGGCCTCGTCCAGTTCGAACCCGATCTCGTGGGGCAGCGCCACATCGGCGGGCGCCCAGTTGTCGGCCCCCGCGCCCAGCGGCCCGCGCAGCCAGGCGCCGCCTTCGCCGCGCGCCACACCCGCGATCTCGCGGAAGCGGTCGAGGTCGAGCGCGCCAAGCTCGCTCGTGGTGGCGTCCGAGCCGAAATCGGGCAGATCGACCGCGCCTTCGCCCAGCCAGGGCGAATAGACGTTGAACGCGGTGAATGTGGTCGGGCGGTCGAGGCCACGGTCGTAATCGCCCGCCTCGGGCAGTTCCGCGACCGGCACGTCGAAGGGCAGTCCGCGCGGCGGGTTGCGCACGTCATAGCGCGCGATCGGCGCCATCTCGCCCGGCGTGTCGCCATACCATTCGCGCACCTTTGCATAGAAATCGACCAGGTCGCCGGTGCTGCGCAGTTCGTCCCCTGCCGGGCCCAGCAGCAGCCCCTGCGACAGCTGCGCGATGAGCGAGGTGACGCGCGGTTTCTCGAACACCGGCGGCGCGTCGGCCTCTTCGCGCAAGAGCCCGGCCGTTTCCAGCGCGGCGAGAAAGCCGTCGATCCACGCGCCCTCGTCCGCGGCGAGCGTTTGCAGCGCGGGCGCGGCTTCGGCGTCCGCCAGCACCGCCTGGCGCAGCGTTTCGGCCTCGGCGCGTTGGGCGGCGACGAATTCGGCGCGCGTCATCGGCGTGGCGGCCGCCAATACGTTGAACTGGAAGGGCAGATACCAGGGCAGGTCGCCCGAGATCACCTCGAACCCCGGATCGGTGAAAATCTCGTGAATCAGCGGATCGACCGCCTCGAGCGCGGGTACCCCGCCCGAGAGCGCGTCGGCCTCCGCCAGATCGGGGAAGGTATTGTAGAGATGGGTCTTGATGCCCTCGAAATCCCGGTCGATCAGCGCCTGCAAGCCCGGATAGGTCTGCACCGCGAACGTCATCTGCGCCTGCCCCTCGGCGTGCAGGTCGAACGCGTAACCGGGGGCGAGCAGTTGGCCACCCAAATTGACCGCCGATTGCGCGCCGCTCAGCCCCTCGGCAGGCGCGTCCGATCCGTCGCCCACGTTGGTCGCGAATTGCAGGAACGGCAGGCCGTAGGCCATGTCGCTGGTCCCGAGTTCGGGCGCGCCGAAGGTGAAATGCACGTAGGGCGTGTCGACATTGGTGAGGCTGTCCACCACCACGCTGTAGAACCCGGCCTGCCCCGCCGGCACCACACGCGGCCCGCCAAGCCCGACGGTCACGTCGCGCTCGACCTGCCGCTCGACGAGGTAGCGATAGGGCAGGATCGCCTCGGCCCCATCCGAATTGGTGACGATCACGTCGTAAAGCCCATGCTCCGCGCCTTGCAGGTCGAAAGTGGCGATCACCCGTGTGGCGTCGACGCGCTTGACCGAAACGGGGAGGAATTCGGCCACGCCGGGGCGGCTGAGCTTGACCACCGCGCCGGGCAGGATGCCCGCGCCGTCAATGGTCATGGTGACGAACCGGGCCGAGCCGCCCTGGTCCGGCGTCACGCCTGTGACCTGGAACGGCAGGATCTCGGCCCGTAGGGTGTGTTCGACCGCGTCCGCGCCATCCTCGCCGCCAAAGCTGCGCACGAGGATATAATAGGTTCCCGGCTCGGTCGAGGAAATCAGCGCCTCCTGCCGCGCGCCGAAGACGCTGCCCTGTGCTGCGTCGTAATCGGACTGCGTCGGCGGCTCCCCGGCCTTGAGGAACACTTCCCTGGGCGTCAGCGGATCGCCCCCGGTCAGCGATACGCGCAACGTCTCCCCTGCGGGAACCTCGATGCGGAACAGCCGTTCCGTGGCCGCGCCAAGGGAAACGGTGCGATCGATGCCGAGCGGGATGAGCGGGCTTTCCAACGTGATCGGGGCCGCGCCGAGCGTGGTGTTGTTGGCCTCGAAGGCGTCCTCGAACACCTCGTCGCGCGCGTCCGTGCGCACGATCACCCGCCAGGCGCCATCGCCCAAGATCGGCAGATCGGCATCGAGGCTTCCGGCATAGCTCGCCCCCGCCTCGAGCCCGCCCGAATGGGTGAACCGCCCGAGGAAGGTGTCACCGATGTCCCATTCCCCGTCGCGCGAGAGATACACCGCGTCGATCCACCGGCCCGCGGCGGCGGCGGCGGACTGGTTGGTGACGGTCCAGCTCACGCTGACCGGATCGCCCGGCGCGGGGCCGCCGCTGATCGCCACGTCCGACGCGATGAGGTCGGCGGGCGGGACCTGTTCGATCAGCAGCGGCTGGGCGGAGGCGCGGATGTTGGCCTCGCGCCCGTCCTCGAAGATCGCGCCGACCGGGGCGCCGGGCGATACCGGATCGCTCACCACGTAGACGAAGTACGACCCCGACAGCCCCTTGGGCAGCTTCGTCGCCAGGTCCACCTCGCGCAGCGCGCCCGCCTCGAGCGGGGTAAGGTGGTCGTGATAGCCGAGGAAGAAATCCCGCCGCGTGTCGAGAGATTCGTCGCGGCTGAGATAGACCAGATCGCGCCATCCGCCTTCGGTCGAGCGCGCGCCGCCATTCTCGATCGCGTAGCTGATGGTGAGCGGCTGACCCGTTATGCCCCGCTGCGGCAGGGTGATCGCGCTCACCACCAGGTCCGAGGTCTCGGCCGCCTCCACCGCGATGGGCGCGCTGGCGCGGTTGTTGCCCTCGCCGGCGAACTCGGCCACCTCGTCGGAGGTCGCGCGCAGCCCGCGCAGGCCGATCCGGATGGTCGAGGGATAATAGGTTCCGCCCTCGTCCGAGGTGGAGTCGGTCTCCATCAGGATCGTGTAATCGCCCCCGATCCCGAGCGGCAGGTCGAGCGTGACCGTCTCGGTATAGCTCTCGCCGACGCGGAGCGGGCCGATGCGGCGCAGCTCGCCCAGCATGTGATCCTGCGGGTCGAGCGCGCCGTCGCGCGAGATGAAGAACCGGTCATACCAGCGATCCTCGCGCGTGGCGCGGGTGCCGTTGTTGGTGACCGTGTAGGTGATTTCGACGCGCCCGCCGCTGGCGGCCCCGGCGGGCGCGTCGAAGGCGGTCACGACCAGATCGGGCTCGGCATAGGTGATGTCGACGCTGCCGCGCCCGAAATTGCCGGTGGGGTCGGCGTCGTCCTCGTAGACGCTCGAGGCGTAGAAACCCGACCCAGTGCGGGCTCCGCCG
Organism: Roseovarius spongiae; assembly: GCF_003651245.1. GTDB lineage: Bacteria > Pseudomonadota > Alphaproteobacteria > Rhodobacterales > Rhodobacteraceae > Roseovarius > Roseovarius spongiae. The sequence goes on along the minus strand of NZ_RAPE01000004.1, from coordinate 284,106 downwards.
CTCAGGTATTCATCCTTCGGCATCCCGCCCCAGAGATAGGTATCCGTCGCGACATGCAGGAAGTAGTCGCCGTCCGTCCCCGCCGGCAGGGTAAATTCCGCGCTTTCGGTATAGCTGGCGCCCGCGGCTAGACCGTCTTCGTTCTGGTGGACCACCTGCCCCAGCAGCGTCGCGCGGGAGCGGTCGAACACCGCATCGCGCGACAGCCAGACCGAATCGCGCCAGTATTGCGTGCCGTCCCAGACCGCCGCCACGCCATCGTTACGCACGGTCCAGGTGATCTCGAGCGGCTCGCCCGAGGTGGCCCCCTCGGCCGCGCTGACGGCGATCACCCGCAGATCGGCGCTCGCGCCGGTCACGTCCGCCGCGCCAGAAGCGAGGTTGTTGCCCTCATTCTCCTCGACCACCGCCTGACGGCCCCGAACGGCGGCGTCGGTGATGACATGCACGTATTGCCCCCGCGCCGAAGGCGGCAGGTCGAACGTGGCGCTGGCGCTGTATTCCTCGCCCACGGCAAGCGCCCCGGTGCGGCGCACGTCGCCCAGGTTCCACAGGGTTTCCCCCGGCGCGCCCAGTTCCGCGCTGTCGCTGAGATAGACCCGGTCGATCCATGTCTCCGCCGTGCCGGTCAGACCCTCGTTGGCGACAGTCCAGTTGACGGTGAGCCGATCGCGCCCGGCATGGGCGGGCGCGTCGGTAGTGACGTTCGAGACCACCAGATCGGGGCGCACCGGCACGTAACCGATGATGTCGATTCCGCGCCCCTTGTAGTTGTTGTTGTCGATCTCGTTCGGGTCGTCCGGGTTGACGTTGATCGCCAGCGTGTCTTCGGCCACCACGTCATAGCTGTCCGACCAGGGCGTGATGAAATACTGCCCCGACTCGAGATCGCCGGGGATACGCACCCGCACGGTCATCTCGTAGCTTTCATTCAGTTCCAGCCCGCCGGTATGCGTCACCGTGCCGAGCAGGCGGGCCGAGTTGCCCTTGAGGAAATCGGCGCCGTCCACGTCCACGAAGGCCGAGGTGTTGGGCCGGCGCGCGTCGCGCGCGATCCAGATCGTGTCGCGCCACGTGTCGTCCAGCGTATCGCCCGCGCCGCGGTTGGTGACGCGGTAGCGCACTTCGATCTCGGACCCGGCGACGGCCTGCACCGGGGCGATCACGCTGCCGGTCACGAGGTCCGGGCGCGGCAGCGCGGTCACGTCGAACTTTTCCGCGCGCTGGTTGTCATTGTCCAACGGGTATTCGTCGACGCGGGCGTTGCTGTCCGCCGACACGATCACGTAGGCGTCGCCCGACCAGCGCAGCGGCACCGTGCCCACGTCCGAGGTGATCGTGTAGCTTTCGCCGGGGGCGAGGCTGAGCGGGTTGCCGCTGCGCGAGATCAGCACGTCGTCGCTGCTCAGCCTGTCGTCGAGCGACAGGTAAACGCTGTCCTGCCATTCGCCGGTCGCGGCGACGCTGCCCTGGTTGATGATCTCGAAGGTCGCCTGCTGGCTGCCGCCGGCGGTGACGTTCGGCGCGATCACCACGCTGGCCACCTGGAGGTTCGGCCGCGGGTTGAGCGTGACCAGCAGGGGCCGGTCGTCGCCGGTCGCGTTGTTGTCAGCCGCCGCGCCCTCTTCGTAGATGCCGCGGTTGTAATTGGTGATGACGGTAAGCGTATAGGCCCCCTCGATCCGCTGGGGCAGGCGGAAGCGTTCGGTGCGCTGGTAGCTTTGCCCGACGCCGAGCGCGCGGGTGTTGGTGAAGTTGCCGACGACGATGGCGGGCTTGGACGTATCAATCGGAACCAGCACCAGCCGGTCGGTCCATGTCCCGTCAAGCGGCGCGGCGCCCGCGTTGCTCACCCGCCAGGCGACGTCGATCAATTCGCCCTCGGGCGAGGTTTCGACCGTGGCGATGTCGCTTACCTGCAAGTCGGGGCTGGGGGCGAGCGTGATGGTGGTGGGCGCCGCGTCCGAGTGGTTGTTGTCGTAGAACACGAACTCATAAGGTCCGCGGCCATAAGCGGTCTCGACCCGCACGTAGAGCTGCCCGGAGACGCCGTTCGGCACGCCGATCGTCGCGCTGCGGCGGTAGCTGTCCCCGACCTCGAGCGCGCCGAGATGGGTGAAACTGGCGCTCGCCACCTGCCCGCTGCCGTCGGGGTTGCGCGACAGCGTGACGCGGTCGGTCCAATTCACCGCGTCGGTGACGCCGATCCCGTCATTGCGCACGGTCCAGGCGACATCGAGATCCGTGCCCGAGACGCCCGCCGCCGCGGCCTCGATGGTCGTGACCTTGAGGTCCGCATAGGGCTTGCGCGCGACATCCGCGTAATCCGGTGCTTCGGCGCGGTTGTTGCCGCGCGCGTCGTCCTCGAAGACGAGGCTGCCGGCGTCGGCCACCACGTAGATTTTCAGCCGCTCCGAGAATCCGGCGGGCAGGTCGATCGCCTCTGAACGGACATAGCTTTCGCCCGGCGCCAGCGCCCCGTCGCGCAGGTAGTTGCCCAGCAGGATATCGTCGCCGTCGCCGATGATGTCGTCCTTCGACGCCCAGACCTGGTCGGTCCACCCCGTCTCGCGCCCCTGTTCATCCGCGATATTGCTGACCCGCCAGCCGACGGTGATGACCGCCGGGTCGGCCACGGTCAGCGGCGGCGCGGTCACTTCGCTGACCGCGAGGTCCGAATGCGGGGCGAGCGCGACCGAGAAGGCGCGCGACAGCGTGTTGTTGTCCTCGAGATCCTGCTCGTCGTTCTGGTCCGTGGCGTCGGCCACGACGATGATCCGCCAGTCGCCGCGCGCGTCGATGGGGATACGCACGTCCGCGCTTTGCGCCTCGTCCGCGCCCGCCGCCAGCGCATCGCGCGCCCCGGTCGTGTGCAGCACGATGTCGCCGCTGTCCGCGATCCCGTCGCGCGACAAGAGCACCCGGTCCACCCGGCCCGCCGTCGCGTTGCCCGCCCCGGCGTTCTGCACCGTCCAGTTGACGGTGATGACGCTGTCGGACACCGCGCTTTCGGGGGCCGAGACGTTGACCACCTGGAAATCCGGCGTGGCGAGGCCGAAGGGCGCATCCGCCGCGGTCGCGTTATCCTCGCGTCCCGCCTCGAACACCTGGTTGTGGTGGTCGGTGACCACGAGGAACCGCCACGTCCCCGGCGGCAGCGAGGGCAGCGTCACGTCGAGCGTGGCATCCGCGCCCTGCCCCGGCTCCAGCCCCGCGACATGGGTGTAGTCCCCAAGGTAGCGCGCGCCGCTCGTCCCGCCCGTCCGGCTCAGATAGACGCGGTCGGTGAAGGGCGCGCGCGCGATCGCCTCGCCCGTATTTTCGACCCGCCAGGCGACGGTCGCGACATCGCCGGGCGAGCCGTCGGGCGGGCCGGTGACGTTCTGCACCACGAGGTCGGCGGCGAGCGAGGAAGAGATCGTCACCGGCTCGAGCGCGACGCCGGCGTTGTTGTCCTCGCTCGACCCCTCTTCCTGCGTATCCTCCGCGTCGGTCACGACGATCAGCCGGTAAGGACCGGTCAGCCCCGCCGGGATGGTGATCTCCGCGCTTGCCGTGTAGCTGCCGTTGGCGGCCAGCGGCCCGGCGGGGGCGGCGACTTCGGCCAGCAGGACATCGCCCGCGTCGAAGGCCGAATCCGCGCTCAGATACACCCGGTCGAGCCAGCCCGCATCCGTGGCCGCGTCGCCATCGTTGCCCACCCGCCAGGACACCGTCGCCGTCTGTCCCCAGCTTCCGGCGGTGGGACCGGCGACCGCCTCGACCACGAGATCCGCGCTCGCCCCCGGCGCGACGGTGATCGTCACCGGGCCGGCGGTGTTGTTGCTCTCGCCGTCGCCCTCGGTGACCGCGCCGGCAGCGTCGATCACGACGAAAAGCCGATAGTCGCCCAAAAGGTCGGGAGGCAGCGCGGCATTGAAGCTCACCGCGTCCGTGCCGCCCGCCGCCAGCGCGCCTCGCGCGACGTCCGCCAGCACGATATCGTCGGCGTTGCCGAGCGTGTCGTCCCGCGACAGGATCAGCCGGTCGGCGCGCGCGCCCGCCGCTTCGGCCCCGGCATTGGTCACGCTCCAGTCGATCTGCACCGACTGCCCGGCGACCGGCGCGCCGGTCACGGCGGGCGCGGTGACCGTAAGGTCGGGGTAGGTCTTTTCCCGCGCAGAAAAGAGAAGCTCGCCGAAGTTGTTGGCCTCGGCGTCGCCATCCGCGTTCACCTCGATCACCGCAGGCGAACTGCCGTTGTCGAGATAGAGCCGGAAACGCAACGCGCCCGCGCCATGCGCGCCCTCGGGCAGCGTGGTGGTGAAGCTGCGCGCGCGGGCCGCCCCGGCGGGCAGCAGCGCGCCCTCCTCGGCCGGGAAATCGATGCGCTGATTGACGAGGGTCGCGCGCGTGTCGATATTCGTGACCTGCAAGAGCGAGCGGAACGGGACGGGCAGGTCCGCCGTGCCGGCGTTGCGCACGGTCCAGGTGAAGGTGACGCTGTCGCCCGCCTGCGGGTGCGGGGTCGAGAGCGTCAGCCCCTCGATCACCAGGTCGGGCGCGTTGATGATTTCGGCCTGCGAGCGGTTGTTGGTCTCGCCCGTGCCGGCGTCATTGTCCTCGGGGATGGCGTTGTCGAGGTCGGTCGTCACCTCGAACTGCATCGCGCCGGTCCCGTCCAGACCTTCGGGCCAGGTGATCGTCGCGCTGCGCTCGGTCGTGGCGCCTTCGGCGATCGCGCCGTCGGTGGCCGGGTCATAGCCGAGGGTTTGCAGGATCAGCGTCGGGCTTCCCCCCTGGCTCAGGTTGCGCAGACGAAGCTGGTCAGAGAAAGCATGCGTCACCGCCGCTCCGCCCGCGTTGCGCAGGGTCCAGCGGACCGTGACCGAATCGCCGGGCCTGTACCCGCTAGTTGGCTCCGCGCGAATGTCCTCGACCACGAGATCGGCCAGTTGGTCGTTGAGCGCAGTGAAGGCGGCGCTGGCGGTGTTGTTCTGCTCCGGCGCGATGCCGCCGTCGGTCTCGTCCACGGCGTTGGCGATGTCGAGCTCAACCTCCGCCACCAGGTCTCCCGCGCCGAGCGAGCCCGACGGCAGCCGCAGCGTCGCCTGCCGGGTGGTCGCCTCGCCCGCGCCCAGTACCGCCGCGCCGGGGCCGGTCACGCGCACGCCGACGATCTCGCCGGTGTCGGCGCGGCGCAGGATCACCCGGTCGCGGCCCGGCACGGCGCCCGCCGCGCCGCTGTTGGTGACGGTCCAGCTCACGATCACGTCCTTGCCCGCCTGGATCGCGCCGCTCGCGCTCACCCCCACGCCCGAGGGCACGAGGTCCGCCGCCACCCGCGCGTCCGACCGGGCCGGGACCGGCGCGCGGAGCGGCGTCTCGACAAGGGTGAGCGCGACGGTCTGCGGCTCAGTGCGGTTTCGCGCGCCCTCGACCAAAAGGACGTATGCGCCATCCGCATGCAACGTCACCGCGTCCTGATCCGAAATCGCGCCGGCCTGCGCCAGCGCCTCGCGCCCGTCCGGGCCGATCAGGCGATAGCCGGCGGTGTAGACCGGTCCCTGTCCCAGCGTGATCTTGTAGCGCTGCCCCGCCTGCCCGTCGAAGCGGAACGCCTGCGTCACGTTGCCGGGGTCGAGCACCGCGCGCAGCGGCGCGCCGGGGGTGAGCGGCGCGGCGTCGGCGAGGTTCAGCAGGCGGAAGGGGAGCTCGGTGGTCGCATCGTCGCTGCGCTCGACGGTGAGACTGTAATCGCCGGCGCGGAGAAACACGCGGGAACCGGCGCCGGTGTCCTGGTCGAAACGCGCCTCGGCCACCTGGCGCCCGCGGCTGTCCCGTATCGTCCAATGCGCCGAGAAATCGTTCCGCAACGAATCGAAATAGACCTCGCCCGCCTGCGCCATTGTGAAGTCATAGACCAGCCGCGCGCGCGTATCGTCGGGGGTGTCCCGATACCGCGCGCCGAAATCGAGCGCCTGACGCGTTTCCTGCCGTTCGAGCAGGCGAAAGCTGTAGTCGAGCGATCCCGCGCGCCCGTCAAAGGGCAGCAGCAGCAGCGTCCATGTCCCCGTCTGCCCCAGCCGCGTCACACCCAGATCGTCGACCGCGCGCCGCCCCAACTCGGTCCCGTCCGGCGCGATGAGGCGGTAGTTGGCAAGGTAGGTCGATTGCGAGAACGAGAGGATATCGAACACCACCTCCTGCCCCGCCGCGCCATCGAAGCGGAACACATGCGCGTCCGCCGCCGAGTCGGAGGATCCCGTCACCGTCTCGCCCGGGCTGATATCGCGGCCCGCGCCGAGGTCGAGCAGGCGGAAATCGAACGGATCGAACGCGGCGGTTGAGTGCAGCCACAGATCGTAATCGCCGGCGGGCAGGCGGAAATCGCGCGCGTCGGCATTGTCGATCCGCCCGCCCGCCACCGCGGCGCCGGCGCTGTCGGTGACGCCCCAGGTGATGCTCTTGGTGCTCGTGAAACGGCTGTCGAACATCAGCGACTTGGCTTCGGCGAGCGAGAACGAGAACCGGTCCGCCGCGCCCCACATCGGCAGGTTCACGGTAGTCAGCGCGCCAAGGGTGATCGCCCCGGGGTCGGCGTTGCGGCGGGTGATCGTGGCGGTGCTCGGGGTTGTTTCGTTGGCGTTGCCGTCGATGACCAGCACGTAGCGTCCGCTCATCCGGGCCCGGAAATCCGTGCCGGTGAGGGAGTTGCCATAGGCGACCCGCGCCCCGTCCGGGCCGATCACCTGCCAGCGTTTACCGCCTCCGTCGTTGACCATGTCGAGCGCGACATGCTCGCCCAGGGTCGCGTCGAAGCTCAGCAGCGCCACGCTGTTGGCCGGGTCGCTCAGCACCGTTTGCGGCGTGTCGAGCGGCAGAACCGCACCGCTGTCCGCATCGAGGAACGTAAAGGCGTAGGCGTCGCTCGCGCTGGTCGACTGCACGTCGATCCGATACGTCCCGGCGGCGAGGTCGAGCGTATAAGTATCGTCCTGCCGGTCGGCGCGGTCGTACGCGTCATAGACCTCCTCGTTGATCCGGCGCGGGGTCATGATCTCGCCCAGCTCGCCATGCAGGGACACGCGCACCGCCGAAGAATTGGTCTGCCCGTCCATGATGACGCGGGTCGGCGCGGCCAGCGTCAACAGGTAGCTGTCAGGCGTGTTCGCCGCCGTGAGCGTGCCGCTCGCCAGTTGCCCCAGCGCCAGCGGCGCGCCGGTCAGCGCGCCGGGCGCGGCGGCCCCGGTTTCGCGCATGGCGAAGGCGAATTCGATATCGTCCGAGGTGTTGGTCGTGTAGCCATAGACGAGGATGTGATAGGTCCCGGTCCTGCGCAGGGTGAGGTCCAGGTCGCGCAGACCGTTATGTTCGAAGACCCGCCCGCCCTCGGGGTCATACATGGCGAAACTCATGTTTCCGGTCTGGACGAGGCGCTCGAATTCGACCATCTGCCCGGCGACGCCCGCCCAGCTGAACACCCTTCCTGCGGTCGACGGCGCAACGGTGATGAGACCGGTCGCAACGTTGTCGGCAAGCGGCGCGGCGTCGGCGAAATCCAGCAGCTCAAAGCGATAATCGCCGGTGAAGCCGCCCTGCGCTTCGATCACCAGCGCATAGTCGCCGGGGCCGAGGTCCATCTGCGCGCTGTCGAACGTGTAGCGCCGCAGGCTCACCGGGTCGCTGACCGGCACGCCGTTCTTTTCCAGCCGGAAGGTCAGCCCGTCGGTCGATGTCTCGGCCTTGAAGGCCAGTCGCGCCGCGGCGTCCAGCGTGAAGGTATGGCGGATGACGTCGCGGGGCCGCTCGATGGTTCCGGTGACGGGAGTGCCGGGGACGATCGCGCGGGTGAGGCTTTGCGCCTGCGTCACGCGATAGGTTATCTCGGCCCCATTGGGGCGGTCGGGGCGTTCGTCCAGGATAAGCGTATAGCGTCCCGGTCCGGCGGCGTAGAAGCTGAGGTCAGAGTTGAAATGCGTCGCGTCGACGACATGGTTGCCATGCGCGTCCATCACCTGCCAATAAACGTCGCCGCTGCGCGCGATGCTGTCGATCGTGACCTGCCCTGCATGGGTCACGTCGAAATGGCGGATGACGGCGTTCTCATCCAGCGTCTGCGTCACCTCCGTATCGAACGGCAGCGCCGTGCTCAGCGCCATATCCCGCAGGACGAAGGAATAGTCGGGCGTCTTCGCCCCGTCCGGCGTGATCCGCAGCAGGTATTCGCCCGGCGGCAGACGGAAACCGCGGCGATAACCGCTGAAGTAGTCGAAATGGCTATAGGGCTGTTGCGGCACCGGGTTGCCGTCGCTGTCCAGCACCGTGACCTGCGCATCAGCCGCGTTCAGCGCGTCAATGTAAAGCTGCGTTTCCCGCGTCAGCGTGAACCGATGATCGGCCCGGCCATAGGCCACCGGGATCGACCCGTCGACGCGGGCGCCAAGCGCGATGTCGATATCCTGGAACGCCGCCGTGCGCGCCGTGAACGCGTAGGTGAGGGGCCCGCCCTGCCCCGGTTGGGAATCGAGCATGACCAGGTAGCGCCCGTCGCGCGGCGGATCAAAGGAATACGCCCCGACCGCCGCGCTCGCGGCGAGGATGCGGCTGCCATCGGGCGCGAAGACCAGCAGGGCCGGATGATAATAGGTGTCCTTGCCTGTGAAGCTGGTGATATCCAGCGTTACCCGCTCGCCCCCGGTCGCGTCGATGGCCCAGCGGCGCATCTCCTGTCCGGGATCGACGGCGCCCGACTGCTCGATCCCTCGCATGATCAGCGGCGCGCTGCGATCGTCGCGCAGGGCGATCCGGGCGCTGCCGGTCTCGTCATCGCGCATTGTCAGGCGCAGCGTGTAGCGTCCGGGCCCGACCGCCGCGCGCATGTAATCCGCGCGCTGGGTGACATACTGGGCAAAGACCGAATTGCCGTCCGGGTCGAGCAGCCGGGCATAGACGCCGCCGGCGTTGTCGATGGATTGTTGCAAATCGAGGGTCACCACCGTCGGCGCGTCGATATCGACGTGGTAGTCCAGCATCTTGCCCGGCGTGTCGAGCGTCACCGTCTGCACCGTATCGAGCGCCAGCGGCAGCGGCAGTTCGGTGGCGTCGTAGAGCGTCGCGGTGTAGGCGGTGATGTCCTGCCCCTCGTCGCGGCGGAACTCGAACCGGTAGGCGCCGTCCAGCGGCGCGCGCAGCGCCTCGCCCGAGTTGATGCTGGCGGTCAAGTCGCTCAGATACCGCCCGTCCGGCCCGTAGGCGTAGATTCGCATCGAGCCGGTGGCGACGCCCGCAGGTTCCACCGCCGTCGGATCGAGATATACGCGCTGCCCCGCGACCAGATCGACCGTGACCGAGCGCACCGAGCGCACATCGTCGAGCGCGACCGAGAACGGCGTGCCGAGCGTGACCGGCTGCGCCTCTTGCACGTGATCGAAAAGCACGGCGCGGTAATCGCCCGCCGCATCGCCCTTGGCCCGGACGGTGAGCCAATAGGTCCCCGCCGGCACATGCGCCGCGACGCGCTGAAAGGCGCGGTCGCGGGCGCTGAAATGCGACAGCACGCGCCCCTGCGCGGATTCCAGCGTGATGTCGGTCTGTCCGTTCTGTGCGAGGCGGGTGAACATCAGATCTTGCGGCGCGGCCAGGTCGAACTGGTAGCGATGCGCCTCGCCCGCAACGCCGCTGAACGTGCCGGTGAGGATGTCGCCCAGCGCGCCTGCGAACTCGGTCACCGGGGCCGGCGCGCCGGCATAGGCGCCGTCGGCGGCGATGCTGAACGCGTAATCCCCGGTGCGCCCCTCGCCGGCCGTCGCCAACAGCCAGTATTCGCCGGCCGGCAGATCAAAGCTCTCCCCCCCGCTCGGCAGCCCGTTCGAGCCGTCAATGCTGCCGCCCCGCCCGCGCAATTCCCAGGCAGGCGCGCGGTAGCCGCCGCTGCCGGTGAGGGTGACGCGTGTGTCCGAGGCAAGGGTAAAGTGATGCAGATGCCGCTCCCCGGGCGTGTCGAGCGTGGCGTTCACCGTGGTCCCGAGCGTGTATTCGCGCGGCTCCGTGTCGCCGAGCGTGGCGGTCAGGGTAAAGCCCGCCGCCTCGGTCCGGTCGATACCGCCGTCGATCAGCAGGACGTGCCGGCCGCTCTCGCTCAGAACCGCGCCGAAGCTCGAGAAACCAGAACTCGCGACGACCTGCCCGGTGGGCGAGATGAGGGTCATGGACCCGGCGTTGGCGTCGGTGACTTCACTCAAGCCGAGGTTGAGATACTGCCCTGCCTGCGCCTCGATGCCGTATTCCCGCGCCTCGGTCCCGCGCGGCAGCGTCACCGCCTCGGGCGCGCCCGGGGCGAGCAGCGGATCGTCGGACAGATCGTTCAGGCGGAATTCGTAATCGCCGGTCTGCGCGTCGGCGCCGAAGATGCTGAGCGTATAGGTCCCCCGCGCCATCTCGAACACGGCGGGCGGATGGCGGTAGCGCCCGTCGGCCTGGTCGAGCCGGCTGCCCATGTCGACGCCGCCGGGGCCACGCAGCCGCCAGCTCAGCTCACCCGCGGTGAGCGCGTCAAAGCTGACCCGCGCGGGTTCGGCAAAGGTGATATGGTAGCTGTCCTCGTCGCCGGGCGCCGATATGGTCCCGGCGATGGGAAAGAGATCCGCCGAGAGCAGGAGGCGCGGCTCGAACGTCTCCATCAGGACACGGCGGGACACCGATCCCTTCAGATGCGTGGCGAGATGCGAACAGGAGGTGCACGCGACGGACGGGCGGCTTTCGCCCCGAACGGCGTCCGGGGTCTCGTGAACACGGGAATCGCGCGGACGTTTCACGTACCCGCGCGGCGCTTGCAGACAGCGCCGCCTGAAACAGCAGTTCCCCCCATGGTCTCCCCTGAAACCGTTACACCAATTACCGGCGGAACGCGGTCCGCTGAGTTGTTCCGCCGATGTCGATCCGGCGTGCCCCCACATGCCGGACCGTTGAAATTCTTGTATTATGGTTAGCCGTATACCATGATCGCCGCGTGTCTGGCAATCAGCATAGGACATCGCCGATGAACTTCGCCCCGGTCCGGCTTCTCGGGCTCTGCGCCGCGCTGATCTACTCGGCCGGCGCGGCGGGGGCGCAGCCGGTTACCGAATGCCTCGTGCAGGCCAACGAGATCGCCCGCATCGGCGCGGCCGCGCGCGGCGTGCTGGCGCAGGTCCTGGTGGAGCGCGCGGATCGGGTGGCGCATGACCAGGTTCTGGCCGAACTGGAGGCGTCCGAAGAGGAGGCGCAGCTTGACCTCGCCCGCCTGCGCGTCGGGTCGGACATCGCCGTGCGGCTGGCCCGCGCCAAGGCCGAGACGGCGGAGTTGAACGCGCGGCGCCTGACCACGCTGGTCAAGCGCAACCTCGTGCCGAAATCCGAACAGGAGGCCGCGATCCTCGCCGCGCAGTCCGCCCGCCTCGAGGAGGAAGAGGCGATCTACCAGATCGAGGTGGCGAAGGTGCAGCTTGCCGCCGCGCTCGCCGCGCGCGAACGCAAGCGGGTGCGCGCGCCCTTCAAAGGGGTGGTGACGGACACGCTGATGTCGGCGGGCGAGCTTTACAACGAACAGGCGCCGATCATCGTGCTGGCGCGGATCGACCCGCTGCACGTCGAAGCCTACCTGCCCGCCGCGCGCCGCGCCGACGTGGCGGTCGGCCAAACCGGCGAAGTGACGCTCGAAACCGGGAATACGGTCGCCGCGACGCTGGCGGTGATCGATCCGGTGCTGGACGCGGCGACGGGCACGTTCGGGGTGCGTTTGGAATTGCCCAATCCCGAGGGCGCGATCCTCGCCGGACAAAGCTGCACGCTGCGGCTTGCCGGATCAGATTAGCGCGCAACACGTAGTTGACCGATAATCGCCAACGGGCAATCGCGGTCCTTGTTCCTGCTAGCCCTTCCGCACATCATCATTCTCCGCACGGAAGGCGACATGGTTGATCGACTACGCCCGGTCGGCCGCCACAGGCCGCGCCCGATGGCGTCAGATCAACTTCGTATCGGCGGCGCGAGCAAACCGGGCCGTGGTTTCGGAACCTCTCGCGCGATCTCGATCATGTCACCGATATCCCGCCGAAGCTGATCCAGCGTAAACCCGATCCCGAACATGCGCCGAAGAGTGGCGGGCGGAAGCATGGGCACTTCTCCGCTTTTCCGGATGTCCTCCAGCGCGCCGAGATAGGCCCGCACGGCCGGGCTCAGCGTATCGAAATCCTCCGGCGCATCCTCGCCGACGAGAAGACGCAAAGTCCGCAGCAGGCGCGGTGTGCCGGAATAACGCGTGGATCTTCCGCGCCGCTCATGCTCGGCCTCTTCCACCAAGCCTTCGAGCCGCACGAGGTTCTCGCGCACCTGCGCCGCGAGAGCGCCGTGTTCGCCGCGAAGCGATGGCTCTTTCTTGGACAGGATCTGCATCTGCCGCGCCAGCAAAGCAGTCACCCTGCCAGCGGTTTCGACGGCGGCAGACAATGCGCGCGCGGGATATACCGTCAGGGACACCGCCACGCCAGCGCCACAGCCGAGCGCGACACCCAGCACCCGGTCAAGCGCAAGCGTCAGCGTGTCGAGTTCAAATCCCGGTCCTTCCAGAAGGATGATCACCGCGCTGATCGGCGCCACCCGGAATCCGGGCGAACGTGCGCCAAGCAGCGCCAGGGGCGTCAGCGCGATCACCAGCGCAATGGCGGTCGACACGGGATCCTGCGGAAGGATCAGCACGGCGGCCCCCGCGCCACAGATTGCGCCGACGATCGCCGCGAAGAACTGCTCGACCGCCACGCGGTACGACCCGCCGACGTTACTCTGGGTGACGAAAATGGCGGTAATGACGGCCGAGAACTCCACCTGAAGACCAAGCGAGAACACCAGCAGATAGGCGCCCGAGCCAGACACGACCATGCGCACTGCATGTTTTATCTGCCAGCTCAGACTGTCCATCGGCCCCTTTCGGATTGCAGCCAGTTCGCCCGTCTGATCCTGGTCGTCAATCGTGGTTATGGGTATGACCATCGTCATGCGCGTGATGGTGGGGCGCCATCGGGCCGGGATCGACGGGAATGTGCCCGCCGCCAGCATAGGTCTTGTGCATCTTGCGCACCCAGTCGCACAGTTTTTCCACTGTGTCGGCTCGTTTGCGCGACAACGCAAGGACCGGTCCACCATCGCGGGCCTTTTCTGCGTCGGCGACCATCTGCTCGACATCCACATCGACATGCGGACCCAGATCGATCTTGTTGATGATCAGCAGGTCGGCGCCGCTGATTCCCGGCCCGCCCTTGCGCGCGACATCGCCGCCACCGGCCACGTCAAGCACGAAGAGTTGCGCATCCACCAGCGCCGGTGAGAACGTCGCCGTCAGGTTGTCTCCGCCGCTTTCCACCAGCACGATATCGAGCGGCGCGAAATCGCGCTCCATGTCCTCGACCGCCATCAGGTTCATCGTCACATCGTCGCGGATCGCGGTATGCGGGCAGGAGCCGGTCTCGACGGCGCGGATGCGCTCTTCGGGTAGCACGCCTTCGGATTTCAGGAAGCGCGCGTCCTCGTCCGTGTAGATGTCGTTCGTGATGACTCCGAGCGCGAAGTCGTCACGCAGGTGTCGGCAGATCGTGGCGATCACCGAGCTTTTGCCGGTACCCACTGGGCCGGCAACGCCTAGACGCAGGGCGCGGGTTTGCGGGGTTGTCGTGTCATCATGCATGGCGTCGTCTCCTTCAGATGGCCCAGGGGGGGCCGAGTTCATTCACGCCGCGCATCAGCAGGCGGCGCAGCGACAGGCTGTCAGTTGCAACCGCGCCTATGGCGACGCCCGGCCCGGCCAGCGGCGTCAGCGCAGCGGTCTCGTGGTAGGGGTGTGCGGGGGGCGGCGCCTCGGTCCAGCCGGGATCGACCGCGATCACTGATCCGACCGCGCGATTCCGGTCCAGAACCGCCGCCCCGTTCCAGCCATCGCGGGCGGGTCCGAACGCAACCTGCTGGTCATAAAGCGGCGCGCCGTCCCGGGTGACGCGCAACCGGCTGGTCAGATCGCCCGCAGGCTCGCCATGACGGCCCAGCAACGTTTCCTCTCGCGAGATCATCCGGGCATCGGACGCAAGCGCGACCCGCACATCGTGGCGATGGTTGCAGCGATGCGCCGCGATGATCGGCTCGGCCAGCCAGACGAAGGTGGCCCCGGCTTCGACCCGAACGGTGATCGACATTTGCGATTTCGCGCCCTCCAGCCCCGGCAGGATCAGCATGGCCGAGACCTCTTGCAGCACCATCGTGCTGCCCGCCCCGACTTGCACGTCGAGCGCATAGTCATCCCCGCCCAGCGGCCCCGCGGTACCGGCGGCAAGGGCGACGCGCGCCACATCGGGGCGCCGATGCGTCAGCGGCTCGGACCCCTTGGGGTTGCTCTTGCGCAGGACAAGCGGCCCGTCCGATCGCAGCGTCTGGATGTGGCTGCTGCCGTTCGGGCCGAGCGCGCTGGACAGGACTGCGCGGGCGGACATGGCGCCGATCGGGCGGTGCGCCGATTTAGGATGCAAAGAGTCGTACATCTCGCCTCCTGTGATGCTCGGCGGCGATGTCGGACAGGGGCGCGCCTGGCGAAGGCAGATCGGCGGGCGGGCCGTCGGCGGCAGCGGCAGCCCGCACGGACAGCGCATCCAGCCGTTTCGTCATGCGGGCGAGGATGGCGTGCACATCGAACGGATCGACGCGCATCAGCTTGGCCGCCGCCGCCGCCGCCCCGGAATTGTTCTCGTGCAGGATCGCGAGCGCGGCGTCGCGCGGGCCAAGACCCATAACCGCCGCCGCGACACCCATGACGATGGGTTGATGCGGCGCGTCTCCCAGAGCGGCAAAAAACGGATGCGGATGGATACTGCTCATGGCGCGGCGCAATTGCCGCCCAAGATCGCGCGAGACCTTGCGCAATTCGGGAGAAGGCGCGCGCGCGTCAAGCTCTGCTTCCAGCACCGCCAGATCGCTGAAATCATCGCGCACCGCCCGAATGCAAGCCGCCGCAGCAAACGCCGCCGCGATCAGCCCGGCGGTTTCGGCCCGGCCGATCAGGAAATTCTCCAGCCCCGCCACGTCAGTGACGCGCTTCGCCGTGATTGCCGGCTCCAAGCCGCCGGAGTGGGCATAGCCCCCGGCAGGCAGGCGACCATCCGCCAGTAGCAAAAGGGCTGCCTGCCTTTCCATTCCGGCTGCTTCCTTTTTCAGAACAGGAAATATCGCTGCGCCATTGGCACTTCGCTGGCCGGTTCGTGATCGGCATTCTCGCCATCGATCTTCACTGAATAGGTATCGGGATCGACCTCGATCTTTGGCAGGGCGGTATTTTCCGGCATGTCCTCCTTGGTGCGGCCCCGCGTGTTCGCGATGGCGACGAATTTACGATTGGTGTTGATCCGGTCGGCCAGCCCGTCGTCGATCGCCGCCTGCGACACGAAGGCGACGCTGGTCGCCCCCGAGGCAGGGGAATGCACGTTATACCCGGTCCGCTCCATCACCGGCTGCGGCGTCGGGATCGAGGCGTTGGGATCGCCCAGCGCCGCCGTCGCGACCATGCCGCCGGTAAAGACCGTATGGGGCCGCACACCGAACAGGGCCGGCTGCCACATCACGATATCGGCCTTCTTGCCCACCTCGATGGAGCCAATCTCGCGCTCCATCCCGTGTGCGACGGCCGGGCAGATCGTGTATTTCGCCACGTAGCGCCGCGCGCGCATGTTGTCGGCGCGGTCGTCGCCCGGCAGCGCGCCGCGCAGTTTCTTCATCTGATGCGCGGTCTGCCATGAGCGCATCACCGTCTCGCCGATCCGGCCCATCGCCTGCGCATCCGACGACATGATGGAAATCGCGCCCATGTCCTGAAGGATATCCTCGGCGGCAATGGTGCCTGCGCGCACGCGGCTTTCCGCGAAGGCCAGATCGTTGGGCACCTGCGGGTTCAGGTGATGGGCCACCATCACCATGTCCAGATGCTCGGCCACGGTGTTTTTCGTGAAGGGCCGCGTCGGATTGGTCGAGGCGGGCAGGACGTTGCGTTCGCCCGCGATGCTGATGATGTCGGGCGCATGTCCGCCGCCCGCACCCTCGGTGTGGAAGGCGTGGAAGGTCCGGCCATCGACCGCTTTCAGCAGATCCTCCTTGAACCCCGCCTCGTTCAGCGTGTCTGAATGGATCGCCACCTGTACGCCGGACTCCTCGGCTACCGACAGGCAGGCGTCGATGGCGGCGGGGGTCGCGCCCCAGTCCTCATGCACCTTGAAGCCGCCGACGCCGCCGCGCAGCTGCTCCCACATCGCCTCCCTGGACATGGTGTTGCCGCGCCCGAGGAACAACACGTTCACCGGCCAGGGGTCGAAGCCCTCCAGCATCCGTTCCATCCACCATGAACCGGGGGTGGCCAGCGTGGCCTTGGAGCCTTCGGTCGGGCCGGTGCCGCCGCCGGTGACGGTGGTGACGCCCGAGGCAAGCGCGATCTGCAGCATCTGCGGGCCGACGAAATGCACATGGGTGTCGATCGCGCCCGCCGTGGCGATCAGCCCGTTGCCGGCCATAACTTCGGTCGAGGGACCGATGACCAGCGTCGGGTCGATGCCGTCCATCGTGTCGGGGTTGCCGGATTTGCCGATACCGACGATGCGCCCGTCGCGGATGCCAATATCGGCCTTGATGATCCCCCAGTGGTCGAGGATCACGGCGCCGGTGATGATCAGATCGGGCGTGCCCTCGGCGCGGGTGTGTGACGACTGGCCCATCGACTCGCGGATCGACTTGCCGCCGCCAAACACGGATTCATCACCCCCGCCGGAACGGTCCTCCTCGACCTCGATCGTCAGGCAGGTATCGGCAAGGCGGATACGGTCGCCCTTGGTCGGCCCGTAGGAGGCCACGTATTCGCGGCGATCAACCTTTTGCATCGTCGAGCCTTCCGTTGCACAAGCCGCGCAACCCCAGAACGATGCGCTTGCCCTGAATGGGCACGAGACCCACCTCGGCCACGGCGCCGGGTTCGAACCGTTCGGCGCCGCCCGACAGCACCGCAAGGCGCTTGCCCCAAGCGGCATCCCGGTCGAATTCAAGCGCGGCATTCACCTCGGCGAAGTGATAATGTGATCCGATCTGGATCGGGCGGTCGGAGGTGTTGGCGACGCGGATCGTCGTGACTTCCATCCCTTCGTTGATAACCACATCGCCCTCGCCATAAAGGATCTCGCCCGGGATGACGGGGTCGGCCTCATGATCGAGCGGCGCCTCCGATTGGCGGCGCGGGGCCTGGCGAGTGCCGCCACCCGGGCGGCGCGGCTCGCTCGGGGCGCTGGGTCCGGAGGATCGCGTCCGTTCCTTCGCCTCGGAACTGGTCTGGTCATACTCACGGCCGGGATCGTCGGTCGAGTGCTTGCCGCGCGCGCTCTCCGACTTGCCGGCGTTATCCGCCGCAAGCTGCGCGAACGGGTTGAGTTTCCGGGTCATCGGATCGGCTCCATCACTGTGACAAGTTTGGTGCCATCGGGGAATGTCGCCTCGACCTGGATCTGCGCGATCATCTCGGGGACACCCTCCATCACGTCCTCGCGGGTCAGCACGTTGCGCCCGGATTCCATCAGGTCAGTTACTGTCTCTCCATCGCGCGCGCCCTCGAGAAGATAGGAGGTCAGCAGCGCCGTCGCCTCGGGAAGATTGAGCTTCAGCCCCCGCTCCTTGCGTTCCAGCGCTAGCTTGCCGGCCGTGTAGACCATGAGCCTTTCCTGCTCGTGCATGCTCAGTAGCATCGGCGTCCTCCTGGATTCTGATGCGTAGCATCGTCATGTTGCCCCAAGACCTGTCTGATGTCACTTGAAATAACGGTCATACAATCGCCGCACGTTCGCAAGTCCGCCGCCGAGCCACCCTCGGGGCATTCTTCTGCCTCCATCGGCGATAGGCTTGAATCCGGTCTCTGCGATCGCCATATCAGAAGCATGACGATGTTCAGCTTTCATAGAAGGTTTCTGCAGGGCGCAGGAAGTCTACTGAACCGCCGGTAACCCCGGGAGGACGGGCCGCAGCGCCTGTTTACGCCTCGGGGCTTTCCGATCCCATCCGGATCACATGAACACAGCGATGACGCATGACGGCGTTGCGGGACGGGCATGTCCGGCACGCGATCACGGTCATCGCTTCGGCGTCAGTCGTCTTCGAACTGGAGGAAAAATGTCTATCTACATTACCCGCGAAATGCTTCACGACACCGCTCACGAAAACGAGCGCGATGATACCGTCGGCCTCATCGGGCAGTTTGGTCGATTCCTCGCGCGCCGGCGGCAACGACGCCGCGCGATCGCCGAACTCGAAGCGATGGACGATATGCTTCTGCGGGATATGGGCATCTACCGGTCCGATATCCGGCGTGTCGTGAATGGCTTCGGTGACCGCGACCTTGGTTTGCCTCCCTCGCCCCGAGCCTCAAGAAAGGGCGAGCGCAGGGGCCCGGCCCCCAACAAGCGCAACCGAGTCGCTATTGCCGCATAGGGTGAACCACCATCCGATCGGTCGGCCCGTTCAAATCCCGAACGGTGTCGTCATTTCGGTCCGTGTCTTGCGCGGCATGGATTAATCGCCTGAAAGAGGAGACATCGATGACAATCTCTACTGAGCAGCCCCAAATCAACGAAAACACGGAACCCCGCATTTCGAACATCGGGTCCGTGGCCGAGGCGCTGAGCGAGGTTTTGGCGGGTACATATCGTCTCGTCCTGAAATCGCACATATACCACTGGAACGTGACGGGTCCCCTATTCGTCTCGATTCACGACATGACGGAAGAGCATTACACCGACATGTTCACCGCCGCAGACGTGCTGGCCGAACGTATCAGAGCCTTGGGCAAACCCGCGCTGATCAGCCCGGCAGATCTGACCGCCGGGCCGGATGCGCGGGACGCGGATGCGAGCCTCAGTGCAGAGGACATGGTCAAAGACCTTTTATCCGACCACGAAAAGCTGGCGGCGCGCATGCGTGCGCTGGTTGAGACCGCTGAGGCCGCCGACGACCCGGTGACAGCGGATCTGGCCAC
Organism: Roseovarius spongiae; assembly: GCF_003651245.1. Taxonomy (GTDB): domain Bacteria; phylum Pseudomonadota; class Alphaproteobacteria; order Rhodobacterales; family Rhodobacteraceae; genus Roseovarius; species Roseovarius spongiae. The sequence goes on along the minus strand of NZ_RAPE01000004.1, from coordinate 265,052 downwards.
GTCGCGCGCCGATTTTCACGAGAAGAGCGCCTGGATGTTGCGCGCCATTGCAGCGTAAACATATCCGGTCCAAGCGTCCCATTTCCCATCAGCCCCGGCATGAGCCGGGGCTTTTGAATTTATGCGTTATCGGCGGGGGACATCCCTGGGGCTTTGGAGAAATATGCCCGGATCAAGGACATGGCCCAGAATCCACGCGAAACGCCGGCTTCAGTCAGATCTCTGCCCGGCTTGCCTTCGCCAATCCCGCATTGAGTCTCGACGTTCAACGCAGTCGCGCCGTTACGGGTGTCCAGATCCGTGTCGATAGCCTGCGAGCACACCCTCGGGACCGGCAGAAGGTCGAGCCCCGCGCAACCACAGCAAGCCGATCTTCTTGCGTCTGCGCGATCTTGGTGTCGTCGGATCCGTAGGCGATGTCCGCTTCGACAGCCCGGCCCAGAAATGGGGTGTCGATTTCGGCTGGAAAGTGGTTGAGCTGCAGACAACAAACTCCCGAATGGACAAGGAGTGGTTCTTTATTCCTGCCTATCTGGCAATGCTACTGATCATGGGCGCGCAGTGGCGTCGCCGACGGACCTGACCCTCATCATTGTTCTGCGAGCCCGAAGGAAAGGGGCAAGGCTCCGAAATCCGGTCTGTTCGTCAGACTGTCCGATCAGGCTTTTCTTCCTCCCGTGCGGGCTGCTGCCTTCTGTCCCTCAGGTCTTTCAATGCCATAAGCAGCGCCAGGACGACCACGAAGGCGATCAGGCCCAATCCCACGATCATCGCCATCCCCCAGGACGAGACCGACAGCGTGGCGAACACCGCCGCCGTGATCACCGCGATCCCGACCGCCGTGCCGATCCGTTGCCCCGTCTGCATGATCGCTCCCGAACTGCCTGCATAATCAAGCGGCACCTCCGCCAGCGTCAGGGTCTGGTTCGGACTGATGACCGTGCCTTGCGCCACGCCGACGAAGGCCAGTGATCCCATCAGCCACCAGATGCTCAGATGACCGGCTTCGAACAGGATCACGACGACGATGCTGAGCCCCAGACCGAAGAGCGCGACCAGCAACCCGCCGATCACCAGCCGGCGGCCAAGCACGGCAACCCGGCTCCCAGCCCAATGCGCGGCGTAGGCGGACAGAAGGGCAGCCGGGATGCCGAAGGTCGCCGATTGCAGCGCCGTTTTTCCGTCACCCTCCTGAACGTAAAGCGCGACCAGCACCCAGACGCTCGTGATGCCCATGAAATAGAGCGCCATGATGCTTGTGCCGTTGGTATAGCTGCGGGTCGAAAACACCCTGAGATCGACCATCGGGCTGAGCCCCAGCCGGACATAGCGCCGCTCCCACAAAACCCAGAGCCAGGCCAAGAGCAGGCCCAGCGGCGATAGCAACCAGAGCGCGGCGCCGCCTCTGCCTTCCATGAAGGGGAAAAGAAAGGCGAGGACAGCCAGGCCCAGCAGGACTGCGCCTACCGGATCGAGCGAGCGCAGCCCGCTGCCCGTTCGCGGCAGCCGCACGATCAACGGTCGCGGAAACCACAAGAGCCCCAGCACGATCGCAAGGACGCCGATTGGCACGTTGACGAGGAACGTCAGGCGCCAGCCGATGTCAGTCCCGCCCAGCTCGATCAGAACACCGCCCAGAACCGGGCCGACAGCAACCGAAAGACCGACCGTCGTGCCGAAATAGCCAAAGGCCCGCCCCCGCGCGTCTCCGCGGAAATAGTGCTGGATCATCCCCAGCCCCTGCGGGTTCAGAAGGCCCGAACCGATCCCCTGGAGGAAGCGGGCGCCGTTCAGCCATTCCGCGTTCGGCGCCATTCCCGCCGCGACCGAGGCGATGGTGAAGATGGCCACCCCGATCAGGAACAGCCCGCCGCGCCCCATGATGTCGCCGGCACGCCCTGCCGCCACCAGGATCACTCCGAAGGTCAGCGCGTAACCTGACAGGACCCATTGAAGGTCCGCTTCCGAAGCATCGAGGCCGACCCGGATCGAGGGCAGCGCAACGTTCACGATGCTCACGCTGACAAGCGTCATGAAGATTGTGACCAGCAGCACGGATAGGATGCGCCATCGCACCGGATCCATTGTCGGATCGGCGTCAATTCGTCTGCTTGCGTTCACATCTGGTTTCGTTGGCGCCAAACCCGACCTTCCCGTCCCTGCAACCGATGGCTGCTGTAACCTCTGCGCCAATTTTTTGCTACCCGGTCGCAACAACTTGGCGCTATCAGGCGCCCCATGCGCTATCTCGTGGGCGCGGCAGGGGCCCTGATCGGTTTCATCATCGGCGTTGCATGGCTTGGCCTATCGGCAAAACCCGACAGTGTTTCGTTTAGCCCTAAGTTTTACGAGCGTTTGGTGGCTCCGAAACACTGACAAATACCAACTTCATGTCAATTCTCGCCACCCTCGGCCCTACGGCTTTCCGAGAAGGTCCATGACAACTTCGGCTCAGTTCAGATTTGCCCGCGACTTGTTGGAGCGGGTCCGCCGGCGCGCGGGACGGCAGCGAACAGAGTAGGTTCAGCTCCCGACGATCACCCAAAGACCACAAAGTGCTGTGGCCCATCCCATACCTTGAAGAACCTTTGAACCGGCAATGATGCGGCTCGCCGCCAGAGCAACGCCGACACCGACAGCATGAAGAAGCGCCGTGGTGATTGCGAAGCCCGCGCCAAAAGCAAGTGCGCCCGCGGTTCCAAGCTCACCGCCGTGGGCATGACCGTGGAACAGGGCAAACACCCCGACGACGCCAGCGGCAGCCGAGATCGGCAGACGCAGCGAAAGCGCCACCGCCAGACCGAGCGCGAGAACCGAGACAAGGATCATGGGTTCGACCAACGGAAGGCCTATACCGGCGACGGCCGCCATGAACCCGACCATCATCACGCCGACGAAGGACGAGGGGAGCGCCCAGATCGCGCGTCCGCCAAGTGTCGCAGCCCACAGACCGACTGCAAGCATCGCAAGGATATGATCGAGACCGAAAGCCGGATGCGACAGACCGGCGGCGAATGACCCGTGCTCAGCGGGGTTCAGATGCGCGAGTGCGGGGGTACCTGCGATGGACAGTGCTGCGGCGGCAAGAATAGGTTTCATGATCGCTCCTCATCATATGTCTACGGAGGCGTATTCGAGCGGCTTCTCCGCGTTTCAATTACCTGTGGATCAGAATGACCAAATCATGTCTGTGGCGCAACTGTATTAAAAAGCGGTCACCCCGGCGCGCCCTGCAGCGACAAGGTGACCGTCATTTCCACTAAAACCGGTAGATCACGGCGATGTCGGTCTCGGAGGGCATCTGCTCTTGAGCGCTTCGCGCGTCGTTTCGATCTTGGCGAATTCATCGCGCAGGCGTTCCTCGGCATCGGCCTTTGCCCGGGCCCGCATCGTGGTCCAAGCATGGCCGAATACCGGACCTATGTCGATGACCTCGTTGCGACGCTGTCGGACGAGGACGTGTCGGGCAGCGCCAGCGAGGAGTTGCACAGCCTGATCGAATACTGCGGCGGTCGATTGGGACGCCGACGCGCGGCTTCACCGGCTCGAGCTGCGTGGCGTGCTGTTGGAATTTCTGGAAACAACAAAGCCCGCCGGTGCGGCGGGCTTGGCTTCTTGCGAAAGTTCGCTAAAGTTGGTTGCGGGAGCCTGAGACCACCGAAGTCTTAGATGTTAAACGGCTTCAAACTATCACCCCCTGACCATCAGGCTACAAGCCATTGGTTTCCCGATCTAAACTCCAACCGGTCTGGGGGCACGACCGGCGCCGATGGTGACCCCGTCCGGATTTCAGTATCTGCAATAGATTCACTACTTTGTGGTGCATCAAGGTGGGGTCAACCTTTGGTGCCGATTCACAGCGATGCCTGCATTGCCGGCAGGGCCGATGTTGGCCGGGCGATAATTTCGATAGACGAGCGAAGTCTTCCCCGTCGCCAACGGTTTTCCCTGGCGCACGAAATAGGACATTGGGAGTGGCATCGCGGCTATCAGCTCCTGTGTAGCAAGGAAGATATCAGGGGAAGCGGGACAAAACTGAAAGGCCTCTCACGAGAAGCTGCCGCAAACCGTTTTGCCGCGGATTTGCTGATGCCCGGCTTCATGCTCAGGAACGCGATGCGTGACTTCAAGCGCCTCGACATGAAAACCGTGAGAGAACTGGCGGCCCGTTTCGACGTCAGCCTGACTGCGATGGCCTATCGCCTGGTCGAGAGTGATGTGCATCCTTCCCTGCTGGTTGCATACGGCAAAGATGGCCGTCACTGGTTCGTTCGCTCAAAGAGCATCGCGGAGATATGGTTTCCGAAGGATTGCCTCGACCACCAGAGCGGAGCCTATGACATCCTGTTTGGCGGCGCCCCGGATGACCGCTTCATGTCGACCGTCGAGGGCGACACATGGTTCGACGTCGATTGGGCTGACCAGGTCGAATTGGGCGAACAATCCTTCAGAACCCAGGAGAACGAGGTTGTCTCGCTGCTGGTCGCGCGGAGCGACAGGATGATCGCGGACTGACAACCGGCCGCTAACGGAGTATATCCCATCCAGGGAGATGCCCATGCAGTTCATGACACTCATCACGCATTCGGCCGAAGGTGGCGAGACCGCCCTGACCAGCGGGACCAGGAAGGATCTCAGCCTGATCGATCAGGCCCTGGCGAGCAAGGAGAAGAGAGAGCTGGCCGAGGCTGCACTGCACATTGCCGCGCGCATCGTCGAGCAGGCGCATGAGGTTACCTGCGAGGAAACCCCGCTGGACAAGGCGGAGCAAGAGATCCTCGAGCGCTTCGGCATCGATGCGGGCAACGCCATGTCCGACGAGGATTTCTACAAGTCGGCCCCCGTGATGGAAGGGATGACCCGGGAGTCGATAATAACGGCCAAGGCCATCCCGCTTGCCAAGGCGGCGCGCCGTATGGGCGTAAGCGATGCCCGCCTGCGGCAGCGTATCGCGGCAGGCTCCCTGATGGCCGTTCATCGCCCGCACGGGCGAGGCTGGCTGATCCCGACATTCCAGCTCACCGACACAGGAGAGGTGCCGCATCTCGGGCGCACCCTGCTCGCCGCCGGGCGGCCGATCTCCGCCCAGGCCATGGCTCGGCTGTTCCGAACACCGCGAGAAGATCTTGATGGGCATTCGCCACGCGACTGGCTCATCGCGGGGAATGATCCGGCGATCATCGAGCGCATCCTCGGCGCCCTCTGAGCAGGGGAAGGTCTACAAGTTGGCACTGATGCAGATGAACATAGCAGAAGCGAAAGCGAGGTTGTCGGAGCTTGTCGCGGCCGCCGAACGTGGTGAAGATGTGGTAATTACGCGCGGCGGCCAACCGATCGTTCGGCTTGTATTGGCGGGAGCGAAAGTGTCCGTGTTTCGCCTCGGAATCGCCGAAGGAGAAGTAGTAAATATCCCCGATTTCTTTGAACCCATGGCGGAGGATGAAATCGAGACTTGGACGTGAGGCCTGCCCTTATCACCGACGAAAGGGAGCTTGTCGAGAATGCCAATATCAGTGGTCGACCTACCGGAAGAAGGCCCCTTCGAAAATACTGGCGGCCACTGAAAAGCTGACCAAGGAGGTTATTCCAGCGGATCCAGCCTCCTCTGTATTTGACCTGGGCAACACGATTGGGCCGGAACACCGCACCTGGAAGCGGGCGAAGTTCCTTCAGCAGTCCCGCCTCTTCTTCCGCCACGACATGAAGTCCAGGATCATCATCTATGGTAGGGTGAACAACGAGAACACCAAGAGAGCCTACGGCAGCAAGACCGACACCTACAGAGTCTTCCAGAAGCGCCTTGCGGCGGGAGATCCCCCGTCCGACTGGAATGACCTGATCAAGCCGGCCGCGCCGGTCGATCTGCAATGACATCAAGGTCCAGTGGTCCAGAGAGGGCGAGAAGGAGGATTACACGACATCCATGATGAATCGACCTCCCGAGTCCAGGCGGCAATGCAGAAGACGCGAGAAGCGGCTCAGGAACTCGAGCGCGATGCGCTCGCGGTGGTGTGCTGGCTCGACGCAGAATTCCCCGAGCTGAGCGTCAGCCTCGAGGTGCAAAGGCATTACGCATGTGAAGACAGGCCAGGTCAATCTTCGATACAGGAAGGCCTCTCTCGGCTCAGATTGGCTTTGAACACCACACTTGATGCTGCCCGATGGGCAGCGCCCTCTCATCTGCTGAATGCATGCAAGGCGGCGATGCGCGCGTCCAGCGGCGGATGGCTGGCGAAAAGCGCCTGCACGCGGCCGGCGCTGATGGCGAAGGCGCGTATCTCCTCGGGCAGCGGCGGCGCATTCTGCGCCAGCTTCAGCCGCTCCAGCGCGGCGATCATGTTAGCGCGGCCGGCCAGCGCCGCCCCGCCTGCATCGGCGCGGTATTCGCGCCAGCGCGAGAACCACATCACGAGGGCCATTGCCAGAACGCCGAGGACCATTTCCATGATCAGCGACACGATCCAGAAACCGGGGCCATAGCCGCGTTCGATCCGCAGGATAAGCCGATCGAACAGCAACCCCACCAGCCGCGACAGAAAGATCACGAAGGTGTTCACCACACCCTGGATCAGCGCCAGCGTCACCATGTCGCCATTGGCAGCGTGACTGACCTCATGACCCAGCACCGCCTCGACCTCGCCCCGGCTCATGTGCCGCAAGAGGCCGGTACTTACGGCAATCAGCGCGTCGTCGCGGTTCCAGCCGGTGGCGAAGGCATTGGGAGAGGAATGATCGAAGATGCCGACCTCAGGCCGGCCGATCCCGGCGCGGTCGGCCAAGGCATGGACGGTTTCGACCAACCAGCGTTCGGTGGCGTCGCGCGGCCTGGCGATGACATGCACGCCCATCGCCGCCTTCGCCATGATTTTGGAGAGGAAGAGCGAGATCAGCGAGCCGGCGAAACCGATCACTGCGGAGAAGATCAGCAGCGCCGTCAGGTTCAGATCGACGCCGCTCGCCTGCAGCATCCCCTCGATCCCCAGCAGCCGGAACGCCGCCGAGAGGACGATGAGAATCGCGAGGTTGGCACCGAGATAAAGCCCCAGCCGCAGCATCGTTCAGTCCTCCGCCTTTTCCCGCGGCGCCGCGCTGACGGTGACGCGGGCGGGCCGGATCAGGCGCTGGCCAATGGCAAAACCCGGTCGGTGCAGGACGAGCACCTGTCCGGGTTCGGCCCCGTCGGTTTCCTGCATCTGCATGGCCTCGTGCAGGGCCGGGTCGAAGGCGGTTTTTTCCGGCGCGATGGTGCGCACGCCAAGCGCCTTCAGACCCGTCTCAAAGGCCGAGCGGATGTTGCCCAACCCTTCGAGATGCGCGATGATCCGCGGATCTTCGGCATCGGGGCTGTTCCTGGCGGCCTCGATCCCGAGCGCCAGCGCGTCAAACGCGGGAGCCAACGCTTCCACGGCGACCGCGATGCCGTGCTCGCGCCCTTCGATGCGCGCGGCATCGGCCCGCTTGCGCGCGTTCTCCGCCTCCGCCAATGCCCGTTTCCACTTGTCGGTCAGGCGGTCGATTTCCGCCTGCGCGTCGGTCTCGGTCGCTGCGGGTGCCGTGTTTTCGGCCGGTGTGTCGGTCTGATCGGCTGCCTCGTTTTCAGTCGTTGCAACCGATGTCACCTTGTCCTTCTCGCTCTCACCCATCCTCCACTCCTTTCCTCATTGCATCAGGTGGACGGGCGGCACGCCGGCTCCGCGTCCCGCCCTACGGTCCTCAATCGAAGATCCGCTGCTTCAGCCGGATGAAGCTGTCACCGATCCTATCGAAGATGCCGCCGGTGTTCTCCTGGGCGTCGATCTTCTCGTCGAGGTCATCCAGATCCTGGTAGAGTTCCTTGAAGTCGCCCTTTCCGCCATAGCCGAGCGCTTCGGCGATCTTGAGCTGCTCACGGGCGGCTTCGACATATTCGCTGGGCGTCAGCGCTTTCGTTGTCTCCGCGTCGCCGTTTTTTCCGTCATCGTCGGAGGCGGTCTCGCTCGCATCGGTTGCCGTCGTTGTGCTGTGATCTGAACCGAGCGTGTCTTCCGCCGCATCGATCAATAACTGCGCCCGCAGGACGGGAAGCGCGATCGCCTCCTCGGTAATGACCACAGTACTCAGCGCCCTCGCGAGGGTCTGTTTGGCCTTTTCGGTCTCGCCTCTGTCGATCTCGGCCGTCGCCTTCAGGATGGCATCGGGATAGGTCGCAAGCGGCAGGTTCGCCGTCTCGACGACGATCTCGCTCGCGAAATCGCGCATCAGCGGCCGGGCCTGCTGGAGCTTGCCATCGTCGACCAAATCCTCGATTTCCTCTCGGACCTTCCTGATCGCGTCGAGATCGCCCAGCAGATCGCGCTGCACGAGATGGACATCGACCGGGGCCAGGGCGAGGTCGGGATCGCGGGCGACCACGCTTTGCAGCTTGCCGGTCGCGACGGCCAGCGCCTCGAGTGCCGCGTCGCTGTCACCGTCATCGAGCGCCTTCAGCGCCTCTTTCGTCTTGTCGAGCGCGCTTGTCGCGTCCTTGAGAAGAGTCTTGCGCTTCTCGTCGATCTTCGCCGTCGCCTCGTCCTGGACCGGCTCGCTGACGGCGGCATTGGTGTCAGATGTCGGCGGCTGCGCGCTGTCCTGAGCGAATGCCGGTGTCACGGCCAACATCGTTGCCAGTGCCAATGTGCTGACAGTTGTCGTCGGTTTCGTCTGATCGAACATGGCTCGTCTCCTTTCTCCTTTCGTCTTGCTGCGTTCATCGGCCCGGTTGCGGTTAAATGCCGTTCATCGAACGCACGGCCGGGCCGATGCTCCGTGCGCCGCAACGGTCATCGCCGCCCGATCGTCGTTCCGGTCCAGGCCGGCGGATCGGAGGCGGGGAAGGATTCGAGCGAGGCCAGCACCACGGGATCGGTCTCCTCCGTCTCCCGCGCGGGTTTGCGCGACCCGGTCTTCATGCGCGGGACCGGGCCGTCGAGCCGTTCGAGCGGGCGGAAGACCGGCTCGGGCACAACGCGCTTGCTGCTTCCTCCATCGTCGCGGACGATGTAGTTCCAGTCCATTCGCTCCGCGTAGTCCACCGCGCTCTCGCGATTGGGGAAGCTCAGCCGGATCGGACGGTAGGGATCGCGTGTCGCGGTCCAGCCCATGAGCGGCTCGATCTCCGCTGCCTGCGCCGGCTCGAATTCCAGAATCCAGTGCCGCGGGCGCGGTCCCGACTGCATCGCACTGCGCGACGGGCGGTAGATGACCGCCGTCGGCACATCGGGCGAGCGCAGTTCGGTGCCCGGTATTCTCGGCCGGAATGGCGGGCGGTTATGTCCATGTCTGTCGAACATGATGATCTCCTTTTCTTGAGGTCGCGCGGGCTCACGCCGCGCCGCTGGATGTGCCGTCATTCGCGTTCCCCTTCGCCTTGCGAAGCCTGAGACCCAGCAGGATCATGACGATGCCGAAGGTTGCGGCGTAGATCGCCAGCACCCAACCGAGCGCCAACAGGCTTTGCGCTGGATAGGCAAACAGGAACCACACGACGAAAATCCCAAGCAGGACCGAAACGATGCCGCCAAGCGCCAGCCAGACCTCCCCCTCGATCTCCTGGCGCAGCCGGATCGCGGTCACGATCTCGGAAATCCCCGAGAAGATCGACCAGAAGGCGATGCTGGCCCAGAGAAATACCGCCAGCACCAGAGTTGCGACGAACGGCGTGACCAGCACCACGATCCCGGTCAGAATGCCCAGCACGCCGCTGAAGGCGAGCCAACCCCAGCGTTGATCCCGGCGCATGCGGCGCCCGGCGGCGACGAGGCCGAAGACTCCATCGGCGAAGGCGAAGGCGCCGAAGACCAGTGTCAGCGCGAGGATGGCCTCTGCCGGCATCAGCCAGGCGAGAACCGCGATGACAAGCGCGAGAACGCCGCGCAGGATGAAGGCCCACCAGTTCTTCGACAGGCTGCACAGGAAATCTTCCAGGGAGTTTTGCGGGTTTGTGTCTGTCGTGCTCATTTCAAACTCCTTTCAGTGATCGGCGCGCTCGGTCGTCTCTGGCGCGCCACGCGGGCGGCCATCGGCGTGCCCAGTCATTGCGGCGGCAATCCGGTCGCGGTCCTCCAGCGGTTGCGGGATCTGCACCATCCGCGCCGGGGTGTCCGCCAGCGTCACTTCGACGATGTCCGGCGCGTGACCGGCCTCGATCAGGCGCTGGCGCAGGAAGTCGCGTGCGGCCTCGGCGGTGCGTGCTACTTCCTCCGCGGGCAGGTCCAGAAGCACGGCGGCCTGTTCCGCCGTCTCGTCCTCCATGTAGAGCCGCAGGAAGAGCTTGCGCCAGAGTGCGGGCAGATCGGCCAGCGCCCGATGCAACGCCAGCGCCGCCTCGCGTCGCGCCACCCAGGTCTCGGTCTCCTCGCCGTCCTCATCGGCCACGAGATCCTCCAGCATCGGCGCGTCGTCGGGTTGATAGAACTCATGAATCTCCTGATCCGCCTCGGTCGGGTCGCGGGCGGGTTCCTCAGGTGCCTCCTCCAGTCGGGCCGCATCATCGGGGATGGCGCGGCGCGCGGCACGGGCTTCGGACTCGATGGTCCGATAGGCCGTTTGCGTCAGCCAGTCGCCGACCGAAAAGTCGGTGGGCCGCTTCTCGAAGCGGTCGAGCCCGTTCAGGATCGTGGCATCGACGAGACCCCGGACGCTCAGGCGGCCGGCGGGCGCGGCCCCGCTGGCTTCGAGATAGGTCAGCTCGCGCCTGACAATATTGTAGACGTGATCGAGATGATCCTCGATCAGATCGAAATAGAGGGCCCTCCGGTCGGTCTCGACCCGGTCCCGCGCGGGCGGCAGAAGCTGGCCGATCCGTGCCCGCCGCGCCGGCCGTTTCCATTCCGGCGTGCGTTGCAGGCGGGCCAGGTGCCGGTCGAGCCGCCGCCCGAGGGCCGCGAACGCCTCGCGCAGGACCGGTTCGGTCTCGAAACCCTCTCTCTTCGCGGCGATCACGCCAGAGGGCAGCCCGAGCCGAAGGTCGGCCCGGATGCGTTTCTTGCCCCGCGTCTGGGCCACCGCGACCTCCAGCCGCACCAGATCGGGGCGGAACCGCGCAAGCCGTTTTTCCAGCAGCGCCGCCTCGTGCCGGATCACTTCGGGGGCGCGGTGCCTGCCGTGGGAATCGAGATTGCGAAAGGCCGTCATCACGTTCATCTGGCTTCCCTCGTCAACATTCCCGCCGCGTCACGTCGCAGCGTCGGCACCGCCCTTGTCTGCAACCTCTCCGGGCTCGGCCTTCGTATCTGCGGAACCCTCGCCGTCAGGGGAATCGTCCGGCGCGGATGCCGCGCCGTCCTTGTTGCGGCCATCGGTTTTTTCGGCCGCGGCCGCCTCGGCTTGCTTCGTTACCTGATCCTCTTTGGCATCGGGCGCCTCCAGTTTCTCGAAGGTGATCTTCTGCGCCTCGGCTGACCACGCCACACGCACCCGGTCGCCGTCCTCGACCGAGCCCTCCAGCATGGCGCGGGCCAGCCCGGTCTCGAGTTCCGAACGGATCAGGCGGCGCAATTCGCGCGCGCCAAACTCGGGCTTGAAGCCCACGGCGCCGAAGTGATCGGTGACGGACTCGTCGAACTCCAGCTCCACCCCTTGCGTCAGCGCCGTGCGCGCCACGCGCTCCAGTTGCAGCCCGACGATCTCGCGGATCTCCGTCCGGTCCAGCGAGTGGAACACGATGATCTCATCGATCCGGTTGAGGAACTCGGGCCGGAAGTGGTTGCGCAGCACGTCCATCAGGTCGGCATGCTGCTTGGCCTCGTCGAACTCCTTCGTGCCGCGGCTCGAGAGGTTACGCTGGATAATGTCGGAGCCGAGGTTCGATGTAGCGATGATGATCGTGTGGGTGAAATCCACCACGCGCCCCTTGCCGTCGGTCAGGCGGCCATCGTCGAAGACCTGCAACAGGATGTTGTAGACATCGCCATGCGCCTTCTCGATCTCGTCCAGCAGCACCACCGAATAGGGCCGCCGGCGCACGCGCTCAGTCAACTGCCCGCCCTCGTCATAGCCCACGTAACCCGGCGGCGCGCCGACCAGCCGCGCGACGGTGTGACGCTCGGCATATTCCGACATGTCGATGCGGATCATCGCGTCCTCGTCGCCATAGACGGTCTCGGCCAGTGCCTTGGCCAGTTCCGTCTTGCCGACGCCGGTCGGGCCGAGGAAGAGGAAGGTCGCGGTCGGCGCCGGGCCTTCGCGCAGCCCGGCGCGTGCCAGGCGCACGGCGTCGGCCACCGAATTGATGGCCTCGTTCTGGCCAATGACGCGCTCGTGCAGGCGGTCCTCCAGCTTCAGAAGATTCTCGCGCTCCTCGCTGGTGAGATCCGTCACCGGGATGCCGGTGAGTTTGGAGACGATCTGCGCGATATGATCGGTGCGCACCTCGGCGCTGGCCGAGGCACGGTCGCGTTTCCAGGTTTCCAGCAGCGCGTCCAGTTCGGTCTGCTTTTCCTCCAGTTCCGCCTTCAACTCGGCGGCGCGGTCGAACTGCTTGCGCGCCGCGGCATAATCCTGCTCGCGCTGAATTTGCTTCACCTCAGCTTCCAATTCCTGCACGTCGACGGGCCGCGCCGTGGCGCTGATCTTGACCCGGGCCGCCGCCTGGTCGATCAGGTCGATGGCCTTGTCGGGCATGAAGCGGCCCGAAATGTAGCGGTCGGACAGCTCGGCAGCCGCGACGATGGCCTCGTCCGTGATCGTGACCTTGTGATGCGACTCCAAGGTGTCGCGCAGGCCCCGCAATATCATGATGGTCTGCGCCACCGTGGGTTCATCCACATAGACCGGCTGGAACCGCCGCTCCAAAGCTGCGTCCTTCTCGATATGTTTCTGGTATTCGTTGAGCGTGGTCGCGCCGATCAGGTTCAGCTCGCCGCGTGCCATTGCAGGCTTGAAGGTGTTGGCCACGTCCAGCCCGCCTTCGCCGCCGCCCTGGCCGGCGCCCATGATCGTGTGAAGCTCGTCGATGAACAGGACAAGCTCGTCCTTGTTGGCCTCGATCTCTTTCAGCACCTTCTGGATGCGTTCCTCGAATTCGCCACGATACTTGGACCCGGCGACCATCGAGTTGATGTTGAGTTCCATCAGCCGCTTGTCGCGCAGCGCCTCGGGCACCTCGCCCGCGACGATGCGCTGCGCCAGCCCCTCGATGATCGCGGTCTTGCCGACGCCCGGCTCGCCGATCAGGACGGGGTTGTTCTTCTTGCGCCGCGCCAGGACCTCGATCGTGGTCTCGATCTCGCGGGCGCGCCCGATGACAGGGTCGAGCTTGCCCTCGCGGGCCAGTTTCGTCAGATCGCGCGAAAACTCGTCCAGATCCGGCGTGTTCGAAGGCGTCTCGACGCGGCCTTCCTCGGCCCCGCGGCCGACCACCTTGGTGACCTGTTGGCGCAGGGCTTGCGGCGTCAGGCCATACTTGCGCAGGATGTCGGCGGCCAGCCCTTCGCCCTCCTCGGCCAGCCCGATCAGCAGGTGTTCGGGTCCGACATAGGAATGGCCCAGCTCGTTCGAGGCGATGAAGGCGCGGTTGAGCGCGTCCTTGAGGCGCGGGGACACGCCGATCTCGCCGCCTTCCTTGATCTCTCCGCGCGGAGCTTCCTTGTCGATCTGGCGGCGCAGATCGTCGATGTCGATCTTGAACTGCTCCAGCAGCGTCTTCACCACGTCGCTGTCGCTCAGCGCGAAGAGCAGGTGTTCGGTATCTACCTCCGAGCGGCCTAACTCGCCCGCCTTCGTTGCTGCCTCCTGCAGCAGCCTGTTGCCCTGTTCGCTGAGGCGATCCGCGATGCTGGCCCCGCCCTGGCCACGACGCGAGCCGCGATTGACGGGGATGCGCTGGCCTTCGCCGTCGTCACCAATGCGCCGACCCATGCCCCCAAAGGGGCTGTCGCCGAAGAATTCATCGAAGAGAGATCCACCACCGAAGAGCGATTCCAACGGAGACCCGGAACGCCTCTGCTGCCGTGCCAGCTTGCGGTAATCCTCGTCACAAAGCTCCATCAACTGGCGTTCACCATTGACCGAGACCTGCGCCCGGAATGACGCCGGGCGGCGCTTGCAGATATCACAGATTCCGTTTGCCATTGTCGTCTCCTCCTACGGGTGGTGTCAGGGTCATTATGAAATTGACTAATAAATGAGGGCTTTGTTCCCGCCCTCGGGGGATGGGGGGCACGGACCTTTCGACCCGTGCTGGATCAGCCGGATTTCACGTCGATCCGCTTGACGCGCGCCTTGGCCTCTTCGGTCTTGGGCAAAGTGACGGTCAGCACGCCGCGCTTGAACTCGGCCTCTGCCTTTTCAGGGTCGACGCCCGGCGGTACCGGGATCATCCGGTGGAAGCTGCGCCGCGACTGCGAAGAAAAACCGTCCTTGTCGGTCTTCTCCTCGCGCTCGCCGCGGATCGTCAACATGTCGTCGGTGACGTTCACCTCGATGTCCTTCTCGTCGAGCCCCGGCAGGTCGACCGAAACCAGCATCGCCTCGTCGGTTTCCGAGATGTCGGTGCGCGGGCCGCCCGTGGTGAGGCTGCCGAAGGGATTGTCGAACCGGCCCCAGAAATCCTCGAAGACGCGGTTCAGGTCGCGCTGGAGCGACATCATCGGGTTTTCATCTGCATCCTGTCGGGCCGGCATGCGGTCGCGGCCCCGGCCCCAGGGAATGAGATCGCTGAATGCCATGGTTGTTCCTCCTTTCGCTACACTCTTTCGGTCGCAGCCGCCTCAGGCGGCCTTGACCTTGATCTGCTTCGGTTTGGCGGCCTCGCTCTTCTTCAGGGTGAGAGTCAGCACACCATCGCGGTGGCTGGCCTCGATGCCGTCCGCGTCGATCGTGTCGGGCAGGCTGAAGGCCCGCTCGAAGGTGCCGGGGGCGTATTCGGCATATATCCGGCGATAGCCCTCGGGCACCGGCGCCTGGATCACTCCCCGCACCGTCAACGCACGGTTCTCGACCGAGACATCGACGGTATCCGGCGCCACGCCGGGCATGTCGATGACCAGCGTCACCGCGTCATCCTTCTCGAAGATGTCGGTCGCCGGGCGATAGACCGGCCCGCTCATCGCGCGCTCATCACGCTCGCCGGTGCGGGCGACGTCGCCGCCAGTGGTTTTCAATTCCTGTGCCATGTCTTTCCTCCTTTCCGTTGATCAGGCCGCCTTGACCGAGATCTTGCGCGGCCGTTCGGCATCGGGACGGCCCATCTCGATCTCGAGAATGCCGTTCTTCGCTCGGGCCTCGACCTTGTCGGGATCGACGCGCAGCGGCAGGCGGATCGAACGCGAGAATTCGCCCGCCGGGCGCTCGCGGCGATGCCAGGCGGCATCCTCGTCGTCAGTCGAGGGGTTGCGTTTGCCGGCGATGATCAGGGTGTTCTCGCGCACCGTCAGGCCGATGTCGTCGGTGGTCACGCCTGGCATCTCGGCGGTGACCACAACGCTGTCATCGCCCAACCACATGTTGACCGGCGGCCAGGCGCCGTCGCTGGCGGTGCGCGGGGAACCTTCGAACATGCGGTTCATCTGCGACTGCAACTGGCGCAGTTCCGCGAAGGGATCCCACTGGGTTCCTGGATATCCGATATTCAGCATTGTCTCCTCCTTCGGTGTTCATCCCGTGTGATGCCGCGCGCCCGCCGGATGCTGCGGACGCCCGGCGCTTGCGGGATTGTCGCGAAAGAAGGAGAATGGATCGGAGACGATCCGGCACGAAGACGCATGGCGACCACGTGTGTCGATACGCAAGGCCAGACACTGCGCCTTGCGGCCGATGACGGGACGATGCGCTGACTTGCACATGCATCACGATTTCGCCACCATCTTCGGGACCCTCTTAGCGGCATCCCGCGTCAATGAGCTGGGAACACTCCATTTTCTTGTCAAGAGGGGGGCGTCAATTTATTGTCGAGTGAGATGCGGGAAGGCGAACTTGCAACCGGAAAAGGAGAGCGCCAATGGACAAGAAGACGCAGATCAACATCTGGTACATCTTTCTTGCCGTCTTCGGCGTCGTGCTGCTGCGCGATCTCTGGGTCGAGAGCCAGACCATCGAAGCGATCCCCTACAGCCAGTTCGAGACCTATCTCTATCAGGGCCAGATCGAGGAGGTCGTGGTCGGCAGCAGTACAATCCGCGGCACCTTCAAGACCCCGCAGGACGGCAAGACCGGTTTCGTCACCACCACCGTGCCACCCGATATGGCAGCGCGGCTGGAGGGTCATGACGCCACCTTCACCGGCGCGGTCGAGAACACGTGGTTCACGACGCTGCTCTCGTGGGTGCTGCCAGCGCTGATCTTCGTCGGCATCTGGATCTTCTTCATCCGCAGGTTCGCCGAAAAGCAGGGCATGGGCGGCTTTATGTCGATCGGCAAGAGCAAGGCGAAAATCTATGTCGAGAGCGACACCAGGGTCAGTTTCGACGATGTGGCGGGAGTCGACGAGGCCAAGCAGGAGCTGGAAGAGGTCGTCGAGTTCCTGAAGGATCCCGAACATTACGGCGGGCTCGGTGCTTGCATGCCCAAGGGCGTGCTGCTGGTCGGCCCGCCCGGCACCGGCAAGACACTGCTGGCCCGCGCCGTGGCGGGCGAGGCGGGCGTGCCGTTCTATTCGATCTCGGGCTCGGAATTCGTCGAGATGTTCGTCGGCGTGGGCGCCGCGCGGGTGCGCGACCTGTTCGAGCAGGCGCGCAAGGCCGCGCCCGCGATCATCTTCGTCGACGAACTCGACGCCCTGGGGCGCTCGCGCAGCGCCGGACAGCAGCCGGGCGGCCATGACGAGCGCGAGCAGACGCTGAACCAGCTTCTGACCGAGCTGGACGGCTTCGACCCGTCCGAGGGCGTGGTGCTGCTGGCCGCCACCAACCGGCCCGAAATCCTCGATCCCGCGCTGTTGCGCGCCGGCCGCTTCGATCGGCAGGTGCTGGTGGACCGCCCCGATCGCGCCGGGCGGGTGCAGATCCTCAAGGTCCACATGAAAAAGATCAAACTGGCCGAGGGCGTCGATCCCGACCAGATCGCCGCACTCACCACCGGGTTTTCCGGCGCGGACCTCGCCAACCTGGTCAACGAGGCGGCGCTGATGGCGACGCGGCGCAAGGCGCAAAAGGTCGAGATGCAGGATTTCACCCAAGCGGTCGAGCGCATCGTCGCGGGGCTGGAGAAGAAGAACCGCCGCCTGAACCCGCGCGAGCGCGAGATCGTGGCGCACCACGAGATGGGCCACGCCATCGTCGGCATGGCGCTGCCGGGCGTCGACGAGGTGCACAAGGTGTCGATCATCCCGCGCGGGATCGGCGCGCTCGGCTACACGATCCAGCGCCCCACCGAGGATCGCTACCTGATGACCCGCGAGGAGCTGGAGAACAAGATCGCCGTCCTGCTGGGCGGGCGCGCGGCGGAAAAGATCATCTACGGGCATCTTTCGACCGGTGCCTCGGACGATCTGGCGCGCGCGACCGACATCGCGCGCTCGATGGTGGCGCGCTATGGCATGGACGAGGATCTGGGCCATGTCAGCTACGACAGCGACCGGCCCACCTTCCTCGGCCAGACAGAGCAGGGCTCCTGGCTCAACCGCCGCTACAGCGACGCCACCGCCGAGCGCATGGACCACGCGGTGAAGGAGGTGATCGACACGATCTTCGACCGCACGGTCGCATTGCTGGAAGACAACCGCGCCCTGCTGGAAAAGAGCGCCGCCGACCTGCTGGAGCGCGAGACGCTGGAAGACGCCGACCTCAAACACATCAAGGCCGAGGTGGTGCGGCCGGCAGAGGCGGCCTGACGAACGGCTTCAGCGCGGGGCGGCCTCGTCCTCGGCGCGGTCGGGGCCATGCTCATGCAGGGGCAGGACGGCATGACTGGTGCTGGGTGTGGCCACATAGCTCTGCTTGGCGCGGGCATTGGTCTTTTCCCGCTGCCGGATGCGCAAGGCATCGAAGCCGGCGAAGAGGCCCAGCACCATGGCGATGAAGAGAAACAGCCCGGCGGGTCCGACCTGTCCCATGACCAGACTGGCCGAGAAGGGTCCGACGGCCGACCCCACACCGTAGACCAGCACGAAGGCGCTTGCCGCCGCGATCAGTTCGCTCTCCTCGATGCGGTCGTTCACCTCGGCCAGGCAGATCGAGTACAGCGGCATCAAGGTTCCGCCGAGAAGGAAAGCGAGGAGGATCACGGAAAACTCGCTTTCCGCCCCCAGTTGTCCGGCGAACAGCAGTGACACCACGAGACCCGCGACGCTGCTTCCGAAGATAATGAGGCGGCGATCCATCAGGTCCGACAGCCAGCCCAGGGGCCACTGGAACACCAACGCGCCGACCAGGGCCGCCGACAGGATCATCCCGGTTCGCGCGTCGCTGAACCCGGATTGCTGGCTGGCCACCGGCCCCATGCCGAAGAACGCCCCGACCGCCATCCCCATCACGAAGGCGCCGGTCAGCGCCATGGGCGAGATCGCCAGCAGGCGCCGGATGCCGACGCGCGTGGCCAGCACGACGCCCGGATCGCCCGCGCGGCTGAGCGTGATCGGCACCAGCGCCAGCGAGAGGCAGATCGACACCACCGCGAACAGCGCGAACCCCGACACCGGCGCCAGCCCCACCATCGGCTGGCTGACCGCCCAGGCCGCGTACATGACGATCGAGTAGATCGCGAGGACGCGCCCCCGCCAGCTTGGCTCGGCCGATGCGTTCAGCCAGCTTTCCACCACGATGATCATCCCCGCGTAGCACGCGCCCTGCATCACCCGAAGCAGGATCCAGACCGCGGGCGAGACGAAGAGCGCGAAGCAGAGCGCAACGGCCGAGGCGGCCGAGGCGAAGGCCGCGAAGGCACGGATATGCCCGACCTGCTGGATCACGCGCGGCGCATGAACGGAGGCAAGCACGAAGCCCACGAAATAGGCGGACATCATCACGCCCACCGTTTCCTCCGCATAGCTTTCGACACCGGCCCGCAGGCCAATCAGCGTCTGTTGCAGACCATTGCCGAGAACCAGGAACGCGACGCTGGCAAGTAGCGAAAGATATCGTATGCGCGCCGCGCTTGCCGCCTTCACCGGTTTTTCTCCATTGTTGCAGTGCCCGCGATGGATAAAGAAAGCCTTCGATAAGAATCATGTCAACCAAGCGATGGCCGCCTGGGCTGCTCTTCGTTGAAAGGCGTGCGCCACTTGAAATTTCTCTGGCCAGAACCTCGGATGATTTTCAATTCCATAACGAGAGCTGGTAAATCAGGGTCTCAACCAACGACGGGCTGACATTCCAATCGCGAATCAACGCCCACGGATCAAGCTTGATAGGTTTTGATTCGCTCGGAATGCCGCTGTGAGAGCAGTTTGAGGTGGCAGTCGCGATACCTTCGAGATCTGCGCGAAAAATTTTCTGCGGGAAGACGCCGGCGCGATAATGCCTGGCCAAGCACAGCCGCATGCTGGATCAAACCAGTCCGAGGAGGCCAATTATCCAGTTTTCCGCCCTCATGAAGTTTCGGGAGCCTGCTCCAACACTACATATGCCTCTGAGGGCACCTTAGAATCAACATATAGATAAATATCCCAATTTCTGACTATCGTCCGAATGGCAGATCGAGAAGATCATAAAGCCAGGCAATGCGATCATGGGTTGCTTGTTTGTGCAAAAGATTTTCCTTCTATATGCGAAATGCATATCGAGTTTGGCGACTGGAAACAGCACAGATAATAGTGCCTGCGGATTGGGTGACCCTGTCATATCCCCTCATCATTGTTCGCGTCAGATGCAGGCGGGTGTGGCACGCCGCTTACTGGTAGGCAGTCCACGTGTCCAGAGGACTATAGCAGGCACGTAGGCCTTAAACTCGGCCCCTGCCGATGGCGCTTTTCCTCTCCGTGGATTGTTCGCCGCCTATTCGGCTACGAAGCCCTCGCGACAATCCGCTTTGCGCCTGACAATCCGGCAAAATCCTCCCTGTGATTGGCCTGATCCATGATGGCCCGCTGGAGCCGATCCAGCAGTGAGCCGGCACGATCACACCGTCTTCGGCCGGCTCCGCACCGTCGTCAGCGCCACCCCCGCCAACACCACGCAGGCCGCGAGGACCAGGCGCGAGGTCACCGCCTCGTCCAGAAACACGGCGCCGCCGGCAACCGCAATCACCGGCACAGAGAGCTGAGCCACCGACGCCGTCGAGGCATCGATGCGTGGCAGCACCGAATACCACAGCGCATACCCCAGCCCCGAGGCGCCCATCCCCGACAAAAGCCCGTAAACAACGCCCATGGGCTGTACCGCGGGGCCGGCTGGTACGATCAGAACAGCGGTGAACCCGAAAGGTGCCGCCAGCAAGAACTTTGCTGCTGTCGCGCTCAGCGGCTCGGTCACGCGCTTGCCGATCAGGGAATAGACGCCCCACCCGAACCCTGCCGCCACCATCGACGCGGCGCCACCCGGCGCCGGGGCGACGCCGGCCGGGCTGACCAACCAAATCAACCCGGCGAACGCCAGCCCCACGCCTCCCCAGCGGCGCAGGGCAGGACGCTCTCCCCGGGCGACCGCGCCGCAGAACATCGTCACTTGCACGCACCCAAACAGCACCAGCGTACCAAGCCCGGCACCGAGGCTGAGATAGGCGAAGGAAAAGCCGATCACATAGAGAGCTAAGGCGCCGACACTTGCCCAGCTTGCCTCGCAAAATTCCAGAGACGTCCCTGCCGCCACCACATGAGCAAAGCGAGCGCCACGGCGCCGGAGGCAAGGCGGATCCCCGCAGGCGCGAGGGAGCCTGATGCGGACGATGGACAACCCGGAGCGGATCGGGTCTATCCCCGCAGGCGCGGGGGAGCCCATTCGATACGTCATGCGCGCACAACGGGATTGGGTCTATCCCCGCAGGCGCGGGGGAGCCCTGGTATAACACCGGCAAGCCGGTTTCAAAGGGGGTCTATCCCCGCAGGCGCGGGGGAGCCGTATTGCTCGAAGTTGGCGGCTTCGATGATGAGGGCGGGAGACGGTCTGCAAACACCTATGAAAACAAAGGGAAATTTCCTCCGAGTCCGGTTCGAATCCGGCGGTGTGCCCCAAGTTGTGCCGTAACCGGTGCACGCAGTCAACGCTCGATCAAGATGGATTGGGCGAGCGGACGGAGCCCACTTAGCTGATGGCGAGAATTCGAACCTCCTGTAGGTAGGCGCCGGTTTTGTATTCGACCTCTTCGCCCACCTCCGCTTCGAGGAGGGCCTGGGCGAGCGGCGTGTGAATCCCGATCATCCCATGGGCCGCGTTGTGCCCGTCCTCGACAATAGTGACCTCAAGCTTGCCGCCGCCGTTGCCAAGCTTTTCCAGTCGGACTGTGCTGCCCGCACGCACCGGGCCAGGACCCGCGTCGCCCTCGGCGGCGGACAGGGCGAACATGTCATCGCCCTTCAAGACGCCGGTCGCGGGCTTCCGGTCGTCGTCGGGAGAGGCTGGGGCCAAGACGCTAAAAAGGTCGTCTTCGAGCGGCAAACGCTGCTGCTGGTCGGCGCGCCTCAATGGGCCCGCGCCAGTGCGGCGTGCGGCCGTCTTCGCATTCTTCGGAGGCACCCCGGGCTCCTCGTCTACCGAGGGCCGGACGTGATCGGAATGGCCTGCATCGGACTCCTCCGCGGGATCGGCCATGTCTTCGCGCGCCGTGGCCGGGAAAGTTTTCGTGCCGGCGCTATCTGGCGATACCTCCCTGTCGTGATCGGCCGGTGCCTCGAGGGCGGCCGCGCCCTGGGTGCCTGCATCTTCGCCCGAACCGGTCGTCCCGACCTCGACGTCCTCGGTGTTGTCCGGGGTCGATCCGACGGTCTCCCAGGGATCGACTACGATGGTCTCGGTGAAGCGTTCGTCCACGGCCTCGGAGCCGATCGGTTCGATACCGAGGCGGTCCAGCGTCTCGATGAGGCTGTCCCACCAGAACTCCCGGTTCGATTTCCACTGGCTTCCGAAGACGCGCCAGAAGACCCAGCCCGCGCGTTCCAGCGCGGCCTGGCGGGCCATGTCGCGGTCCCAGACATCGGGCCCGTGATACTGGTCACCGTCGAGCTCGATCGCCAGGCGCCGGTCCTCGGTGCCTTCGACCACGAGGTCGATCCGGAAGCCGCCGGCGGGGACCTGCGGCTGCACCCGGTAGCCGGCATCCATCAGGCGCTGGAGGACCTCGCGTTCAAAGCCGCTATCGCAGCGGTCCATCAGGTTCGCTGTTTCCTTGCCGGTCGCCGCCCGGCCCTCGGGCATCGGGTCGGCGAAGTGCTGAAGGATATGCGCCTTGATGTCGGTGGGCTTGAGATCCTCGAGGCTGACCGAGCGCACCAGATAGAGACGGTCCTTCGCCCGGCTCATGGCGACGTTGATACGTTGCTGGTCGGCCTTGCTGGTCTGGGCAGTGGCGTGGCCGGGGGTCGCGACCATCGACAGGAAGACAATGGAGCGTTCCTGGCCCTGCATGGTGCGCGCATCGCCGTAGATGATCCGGCGCTTCTCGATCTGCTCGGGTCCGATCCGCTCGTCTTCAACGAGCATTCGGCCAATCCGCTCGGCCTGTTCATTGCCGATCAGCGAGATCACCCCGATGTCGCGCCCCTCGTGGGCAGGGTCCTCGATAAGCCCCGCGATCTCGTCGACGATCCAGCGCGCCTCGGAGGCATTGATCTTGCCGTGGCGCGTGGCGCCCGCGATGTAGACGTCCGCCAGCGGCGGGTCGAAGCGCTCGGAAGCCTTGGGCACGCGAAGCGGCACGAGGGCGTTGTTGTAGAAGCGCGTCGAGAACTGGATGATCGGAGCGACGCAGCGGAAGTGCTCGCGCAGCATGACATGACTGTCGGGATGCATCCGCTTGGTCATCTCGAAGATCGAGGTGTTCTGGTCGATCAGGCCCGACATCGGTAGCGTGTCGATGAACTCGGCCCGCAGCGCGTTGATCTTCTGGTCCGGGATGCCGACGCTCGAGGGACTCACCTGCTCCTCGTCGCCCACCACCAGGATTTTCTTGCCGCGCGCCAGTGCCGCGAGCGCGGTGATGTCGCTCTGTGAGGCCTCGTCGAGGATCACGAGGTCAAAGTCGCCGAACTTGGCCGGCAGCTGCTCAGGAATCCTATATTCCGGCATGATCCAGACCGGGGCGGCGGGTGACGCCTTCCGTGCGGCCTCCTGGGCGGCCCGAATGAAGCGGGGGGCGCGCTTGCCCTTGCCCGTGCCGATTTTGGAGACGGCCTGGGTGAAGGCTTCCATGGCGGTGCGGATCGAGGGGGTCATGCGATCCTTGAGACCCAGGAGGGTACGCGTGCGGATTAGGTCCTCGAAATGCTTTCGCCGCTGCGCTATGGCTTCGGACTTGATGCGCCGGTGGTCGTCTCCATTGCCGAGAGCCACAATGCAGTCGAGCCGGGCCTTGGCTTCGGCCCAAGCCCAGGAGGCCCTCCAGGTGTCGGGGATCAACTCGCCGGCCGCCTCCGGGCGTTCCTCGAGTCGCTCTACCCACTCGGGAGCGCCGGCGGTGCGCAGGGCATCGAGATCGGCACCGAGGGCCTTGAGCCGGGGCGCGACCTCGGAGAGGCGTGTAAGCTCGCGGGTGATGGCGCCGCGCTCCTTGACCACATCTGTGGGGTCCGTGCCTTCTTGTCCGAGCGCATTGGCGAGGCTGCCGATGGCAGCGAGGATCGGGAGCGAGCTCGAGCCGGCAATCTGGCGCAGGCGCTCTAACGCCTCCGGAGCGACGTAGTCGTCCGGAAGGTTGCCGCGGATCGCGAAGATCGCATCGCTGCAATCGAGGTGCGTCTTGATCGCCTCGCTATCGAGCCCATAGGGAAAGAGCGCTTCGAGGGCGTCGATGACGGGCTTGAGCCGAGTGGCGATATCGAGGGCGGCCTCCAGTTCCGTTTGCCTGTCTTTCAGGTGTTGGGCGATCTCCCAAGGGCGGCTCGGCAGCGCTGGCATGATCTGCTCCGAGACGAAGGGCCGGAGCGTGTCGGCGATCTTCACGCTGGCCTGCTGGAGCCGGCAGGCCTCGAGGACGGCCTGCCAGTCGCTGGTGCCGGACGGGTCCTTCCCGTTCACGCGGACCGAGGCAGTTGCGGACTTGAGCGCCCCATTGAAGAGGCCGAAGCCGACAGGCTTCTGCCCCGATGCGCCGCGCGTCGCGGCCTGCATGAAGTCTTCTTCGCCGCAGGCGCCGATCTCGAATCGGACTGTCGTGATCTGGTCGAGGACGCGCTGCTTGCTGAGAAAACTGTGGGTTGCCTCGATCGCGGAGCGATTGATCGCGCCGTCGTCGCGCAGCGCGCGCACGGCGAGGCCGCGGACATTGGCGTCCGCGATCGCGATCATGTCGGACAGGGCGAGGAGCTCGCGGAGGACCTTTCGCGCCTGGCTCTCGGCGCCCGCGCTGTCGAGGGCCATCGGCGGGGCGCTGCTGTAATCGACGACCTCGCGGCGCGACCAAGCGAGCGCGGCGTCGTGGGCCGCGACCAGCTCGGCCGTTCCGGGGAGGGCGTCCGCGGCAGGAAGGTCCGCGCCTGCATAGAGGGTGTCGGCGGCAAGCGCGGGCATCGCGGTCGCGAGACGTCCGAGGGTTTCGTCGAGCTGCGCCGGGGGCGGTTTGGAGGGGCGGTCGGTAAACCAGCCGTGCGCCTCCTCGCCCGCGGCCAGGATGTCGACCAAGTCCATCGGCGTGTGCTGGGCGCCGTCCCAGGTCATCTGGGCGAGGTTCGCGCGGGCGATCTCAGCGAGGGCGGCATCCGCCTCCTCGGCGGTCTCGTCGCAGGCGACGATCATTACCTCGAGTCGGTGCATCTGGTCCTCGGCGTCCTGCTCGTTGAGCGTGACAACCTCGCGGGAGAGCTCGGAGACCGCGTCCTGGAGCTGCTGCGCGCTGTCCCGGTCGGTGCCGACGGAGGCGATGACGAGGGGTTGGAGCGCGGGCGGGAGTTTTTCCCGCACGGCGGCAATGGCCTCGGGAGTGCGGGCGGTCACCAGCACGCGGTTTCCCGTTGCCATCTGGTGGCTGATAATGTTGGCGATGGTGTGGCTCTTGCCGGTTCCGGGCGGGCCAGAAACGCCGACGACGTGCACCTTGGCGTCATCGATCATGTCGGAGATCTTGCCCTGCTCCTCGTTGTAGGGGAGCGGAAAGAAATGAACCCTGCGGCCGTTCTCGCCTTTGTCGGCCTTCCGAGTGCTGCCCGCGCCGGGGACCCGGCCCATGCTCGCGCCGCCCGTGGCGGAGGGCTCGGGCGGCGTCTTGTTGGCACCGATGACGGCGGTATTGAGGCCGAAACTCGAGGTTGTGCTCTTGGGCTCGTCGGGCGGCGTCGTGGCGTATCTGCGGATCGAGGCTGGAACCGTCGCGGTCTCGTCGTCGATCTGCTTGCGCAGGGCGGCCAGGTCCTGAGCACGCGCCTCGATCGAGCGCGGCCGGCCGAAGATCGCCCAGCTCGAGGTGACCCTCAGGTCCTTGCCGATGCTTTCGAGCGAGGCGCCCTCGTCCAGCTGCGCGCGCGTGACATGAACGGCGCTCGGGGCCAGGTTGCTGGTGGCCGTGTCGAGCAGGGGCTCCCAGAGGGTTGTGAAGGGAGAGAACTCCTCCTCCCCCACCAGGATCTGGCTCAGTCGCTCCTGGAGGTCACGCTGGAGCTTCGGAGAGCCATCGACATCGACCTCGAGGTAGGGCTTCAGCGAAAGCTGCGGCGGCAGCTCCCGCGGACGGATGGAGATGGCGCCGCCATCCTCCAGCTCGATATCGATTAGCTGTTCGATGATCGGCATGTCGATTTTCTCGGAGCCTGTCTCCCAGCGGCCGATCCCGATGCCCCAAACGATCTCCGGGGGGGTGCCCTCCGAGGTGTGGATGGCCGAGTGGATTTTGAACAGGTCGTTGTAGAAGGCGATGGCGCGCCGCACGGGTTTCTCGGCATGCGCCCAGTCCGCCCAATCGCCGCGCGTGTAGCGCTCGAAGTCGCGGCGCATCTCGGGGCAGTTCTCGGCGTGGAGGATGACCCTTACACGGTTTTCGACCTCAATGCCGTCCTCGACGATGACATGGACATCCTCGGGAGAAAGGAGCCCCGCTTCCTCGAGGTCGGAAGCATCCTCGATCGTGACATCGATCTGGATTGCGGGCTTCAGCTTGGGCAGTTTCGAGGGATCGGACGGGATGGCGGCGAAGAAGCGCGCTACGTAATCGACCGCCTCCGGTGGGCGGGTTTCCGGCTGCCTGTCGATTCGCAGCCAAGCGCCGTCGTCGCAGTGCAGGTGAACGCCCGGCAGGTGGTCGACGTCTCCCTCGTGGAAGACCCCCAGCCCGGCCTGCATCGACATCTGGACCTTGGTGCGTGCGGTCAGAACGCCCTGGGCAAATCCCAGCAGGCCGGAAAGGTTCTTGCGCTCGCCATGCGAAGAATTGTCAGATGCGGGTGGGTTCACAGTCGTCATTTCTGGCTCATCGGCGCCGATTTGATGTGAGCCTTTCTCCGACAGAAATGGTGCTGCAGTCAATTGGCGAGCGATGTGCCGGATATAATTCCAGTATGCCGTTGGAGTTTACCTCGCGATATGGGGGGCGGCGAAACCTGCTGACGCGGCGGGCTTGAGCGGCAATTCAGGCCCGGACTGCGGAAAGATTGCTTCGCCAGTGCTTGCAGCCATCATGCTTGCACGGATCGGAAGCCGCCCCATATTTCGATCACGGTGTTACTGCGAGGTTCGTTAAGAGGCACGATGGGCTATGTGAAGACAGCGATGCTGATGGCGGCAATGACCGCGCTTTTCATGGGTGTGGGCTATCTGATCGGGGGATCGGGTGGGGCGCTCATTGCGCTGGTCGTTGCGGCCGGAATGAATGTGTTTACATGGTGGAACTCGGACCGCATGGTCCTGCGGATGCACAACGCCGAGCCGCTGCCCCCGGGCGATCGTCTCGGCCTGCACGCCTTGACCGCCGAACTTGCGCGCAACGCGGGCCTGCCCGCGCCGAAGGTCTACCTGATCGACACGCCGCAGCCCAATGCCTTTGCTACCGGGCGCAATCCGGCCAACGCGGCCGTGGCGGTGACATCCGGCCTGATCCGCAACCTGACGCGCGAGGAACTGGCCGGCGTGATTGCCCACGAACTGGCACATATCCGCAACCACGACACCGCGATCATGACCGTGACCGCGACCTTCGCGGGCGCCATCTCGATGCTGGCCAATTTCGCGCTGTTCTTCGGCGGATCGCGTGAGCGGTTGGGGCTGATCGGCACGCTCGCGATGATGATCCTCGCCCCGCTGGCGGCGGCGCTGGTGCAGATGGCGATCAGCCGGACCCGGGAATATGCCGCCGACAAGGCGGGTGCCGAGATCTGCGGCCAGCCGCTCTGGCTCGCGTCGGCGCTCGAAAAGATCGCCATGGGCGCGGCCCGGATCGACAACCACGCGGCCGAACGCAACCCGGCGACGGCGCATATGTTCATCATCAACCCGCTGCACGCGCACAAGCACGACAATCTCTTCGCGACCCATCCCGCGACCGAGAACCGCGTGGCGGCGCTGCGCGCGATGGCGGGCCAAGGAGGAACGACATTAACACCTGCCGCCCGGCCCGGGTGGAACGATCGCGCAACCCGCCCACGCGGGCAACGCGGACCCTGGGGCTGAAAGCGCCTCTCTTGCGACCGACAGGTTACGGTGACCTGCCCGCGGCGACCGGGCAGGGTGGAACGAACAATTTCCTGACAGCCACAGCAGCCATCGCATATTCTGCATGATGATTGCCCGCCGCGGGAGGCATTGCTTCGCTCCTTTGCCTTTGCTTTAGTGCCATCAAACAAATCCGGGGCAGAGAAATGACCTTTTTCGAGCAGCCAATCCTGAACTCTCCCTATTTTATTCCAGAGCGGCACTGGGAATTGGATGGTGACGGTCGTCCTACCGATACGGTAATTCCCAAGAGGCGAAGATCCGATCTCATTTCTGCAATGCCGAAGGCCAGGAGCGTGAAGGGCGGCAAGCAGGCGGAAATGGAGTTGAGCGCGGCCGGGCTGACGGGCCAGGACATGGCCTACAACGTGACCGAATTCGTCAACGAGATGCGCAGCCAGGTCGATGCCTGGCGGCAACTCCCGAACCCGAACGACTGGCAGGTCTCTCCGATAACGCAGCGTCTGCTGCAACATTGGCGCGCCATTCAGAAGGACGAGACGCAGGTCATCCGCCCGTTCTTCTGCCAGCTCGAAGCGGTCGAAACCGCGATCTGGATGACCGAAGTTGCGCCGAAGATGGGGGAGCGGGGCCGTCGGGTGCGCCGCAGGCTGGAGGCTGCGAACGCCGAGGCGAACCCGGACCTCTTCCGGGTGGCGATGAAGCTGGCGACGGGTGCCGGCAAGACCACCGTCATGGCCATGCTGATCGCCTGGCAGACGCTCAATTCCGTGCGCAGTCCCAATTCCAAAACCTTCTCGCGGGGGTTCTTGATCGTGACTCCCGGCATTACGATTCGCGATCGTCTGCGGGTTCTCATGCCCAATGATGCCGACAGCTACTATCAGAAACTTAACCTCGTCCCGGGCGACCTGATGCCGGACATGCAGCGCGCGAAGATTGTCCTGACCAATTATCATGCCTTCAAGCTGCGCGAGCGGGTGCAACTCGCGAAGGGGACGCGCTCGGCGCTTGAGGGGCATGGCGAGGCGCTGACCACGCTGGAGAGCGAAGGCCAGATGCTCCAGCGGGTCATGCCGGAACTCATGGGGCTGGGCCGGATCAACGTGATCAATGACGAGGCGCATCACTGCTACCGCGAACGCCCGAATGCCGATGCACCAAAGCTGACCGGCGATGCACGCAAGGAAGCGGAGGAGAACGCCGAGGCCGCGCGACTTTGGATCTCGGGGATTGAGGCCGCGAAGCGCAAGCTGGGGGTGCAGATTGTCTATGATCTCTCGGCCACGCCGTTTTTCCTGTCCGGGTCGGGCTGGGTCGAGGGCACGCTCTTTCCCTGGGTGATCTCCGATTTTTCGCTGATGGACGCGATCGAATGCGGGATCGTCAAGCTGCCGCGGGTGCCGGTGGCCGACAATCTGCCGGGTGAGCCCGAGCCGCTCTATCGAAAGCTGTGGGAGGCGATCGGAAAGAAGATGCCGAAGAAATCCCGCGGCGCGAAACCCGATCCGCAAAGCCTGCCGATCCCGCTGAAAACCGCAATTGATGCGCTCTACGGCCATTACGAAAAGACCTTCAAGCTTTGGGAGGCCGAGGGCGTCGGCATCCCGCCGGTCTTCATCGTGGTTTGCAACAACACCACCAATTCCGAGCTTCTGCGCGACTACATCGCCGGATACGAGCGCGAGAATGCCGATGGGACCATCGAAACCATCAAGGGTAAATGCGATCTCTTCGCCAATTTCTCGTCTGACGGCGACCGTCTGCCACGGCCACGCACCGTCCTGATCGACAGCGCCACGCTGGAGGCCGGCGGCGACGTGGACAAGGCCTTCCGCGATGCCCATGCCGAAGAGATCGAGGCCTTCCGCCGCGAGCAGGCCGAGCGGAACAGGGCCGACGACCTGAGCGACGCCGACATCCTGCGCGAGGTGATGAACACCGTGGGCAAAAAGGGCCGCTTGGGCGAGCAGGTGCGCTGCGTCGTGTCGGTCTCGATGCTGACTGAAGGCTGGGATGCCAATAACGTCACGCATATCCTGGGCCTGCGGGCGTTCGGCACGCAACTGATCTGCGAGCAGGTGATCGGTCGTGCGCTGCGCCGGCTGTCTTACGATGCCGATCCCGACACCGGCCTGTTTCGCACCGAATATGCCGATATCATGGGTATCGACGGGCTGAATTTTTCGGGCCAGCCCACAATCGCGCCACCGCAGCCGCCGCGCGATGTCATCAATGTGCGCGCCGTCTCGCCCGAGCGCGATCATCTGGAGATCACCTTCCCGCGGGTCACCGGCTATGTCGCTGACCTGCCTTCGGACAGCCTCGATGTCGATTTCTCGGGCATGGAGCGCTACGTGCTGACCCCCGAGAAGACCTCTGCTGCCGAAGTCACCATGCAAGGCATCGTCGGCGAAAGCGAAAAGCTGACGCTCGATTACCTGCGCACCACCCGGCAATCGACCATCGCCTATCATGTCGCCAAGCACATGGTGTTCGAGAAACTCCGCGATGCGAACCAGCGCCCGCGCATGCACCTGATCCCGGCGGCCAAGCGCATCGTCAACCAATGGCTCTCGGAAGGCCACCTGCAGTGCACTGGCGGCACCGTGCCCGCGCAACTCCTTTACCGCGAGATTGCCGATGAAGTCTGCGACCTGATCTTCGGCGCGCTCATCGACAAGCCCGGCGGCGACAGCGTGCTGCGCGCGGTGCTCGATCCCTACAACCCCACCGGCTCCACCCTCGGGGTCAATTTCAACACATCCAAGGCAACGCGATACCAACCGCGCCCCGACAAATCCCACCTAAATTGGATCATCACCGACAGCGATTGGGAGGACAAGCTGGCTGCCAGCATCGAGGATCATCCCGCCGTGCTCAGCTATGCCAAGAACCACAACCTCGGGCTTGAGGTGCCATACTTGGTGGAAGGCGAACCGCGCCACTATCGCCCGGATTTCCTGATCCGGCTCGATGCCTCCGAACCCACCACCCTGGTGATCGAGGTCAAGGGCTACCGCGGCCACGACGCCATGCTCAAGGCTGAAACCATGCGCGCCAAATGGATCCCCGCCGTCAACCGGCTGGGCACTTACGGGCGCTGGGGCTTCGCCGAACTGCGCGAGGTGCATGAGTTCGGCCCCGCGCTGGATGCGGCTATCGATGAGATGCTCGGGAGGGTGCCGGCATGAAACGCGAACCAACCACCCTGGAATTACTGGCACTGATGTTTCAATGCCTTATCGCGGCCTTTTGGGTTGCCGTTTCGGCCATTCCGCCGATCTTCATACTTTGGCTGATCTGGTGAAAGAGGCTGACATGACCGACATTCGCTTTGGCCGTTTGCAGGACCTCCCGCTGCGTGAGGCATGGAAACACGAGGCACTCGAATTCACCCCTTGGCTCGCCGAGAATATCGATCATTTGTCCGAGGCCATCGGCATCCCGCTGGAACTCACCGGCACAGAGGTCGCGGTCGAAACCTTCTCCGCCGACATCCTCGCGCGCAACCCGATGGATGACAGCGTCGTGCTAATCGAAAACCAGTTGGAGACGACCGACCACACCCATCTCGGCCAGATCATGACCTATCTCGCCGGGCTCGAGGCGCAAACCGTCATCTGGCTCGCGCCGTCGTTCCGTGAACCGCACCTATCCGCCATCCGCTGGCTCAACGAACACACTGCCGATGGCTTTTCCTTTTTCGCGATAAAGGCCCGTGTTGTGCGCATCGGAGACAGCCCCTATGCGCCGATATTCGAGGTCGTGGAGAAACCCAATGACTGGGATCGCAAACTCATCGCCCAGAAACGCACCGTGGTCGGCGGCACGTCGGAACTCGGCGACATGCGCGAGGCTTATTGGGCCGAATACGTTGCCCGTCATCCAGACACCCGTGTGCCGGCAAAACGCGGCAGTTGGATTTCCTTCTCGCCGGACAAGGCGCCGGACATCAAGGTCGTGCTCTGGATCGGCCAGAAGGCTGCCGGGATATTTGTCCGCGGACATTCCGGTCTGACGACAGACGCGTTCCGCGAGTGGATCCTGCCCCGCATCCCAAAACTGGAAGAGCGCCTTGGCATCACCAATCAAAGCGGCGAGGGCACTGAATTGGGGCAGCGATTCGAGGCGAGTGTTGCCGATCCATCCACATGGCCCGCGGCGCAGGATTGGCAGGAACGCATGCTCGAACTCTACATTTCCGCTCTGAATTGCATCGCCGAGGATACGCTCTGATGACCGACCAAAAGACTCCCATCGACCCGATCACCCACGACGACGAACGCCTCAACATCCCGACGCCCGAACTGGCGCCGATGATGGACCCGGACGATGCGCGCCCGATCAAGGTGGCCTACGCGACCCGCAACCCCGATCTCGACCCGCAGCTGATCTGGCGCGGCAAAAATATCGACCAGGCGGCGCTCACCGTCGACGCGCCGCCGATCTACCTGCAGGAACAGGTGCATCCGAAGGCGATCATCGAGGATCTGCGCGCCGGAGGGCAGCGGAACGGGCAGGGGGCGGGCGTCGATCTCTTCGATCATTTCGGGCTGACCGACGATGACCGCGAGGCCGAGATCGAGTTCTACCGCCACCACCGCAAATGGTCGAACCGGATGATCCTGGGCGACGGGTTGCAGGTGATGGCATCACTGGCCGAGCGTGAGGGGCTGAAAGGCCAGGTGCAGGCGATCTATATCGACCCGCCCTATGGCATCAAGTTCAACTCCAACTTCCAGTGGTCCACCACCTCGCGCGATGTGAAGGACGGCAAGCTGGAGCATCTGACCCGCGAGCCCGAGCAGGTGAAGGCCTTCCGCGACACCTGGCGCGATGGCATCCATTCCTACCTGCAATACCTGCGCGACCGGCTGGTGGTGGCGCGGGAACTGCTGACTGAGAGCGGCTCCTGTTTCGTCCAGATCGGAGACGAGAACGTCCACCGGGTGCGCGCGCTCATGGATGAGGTGTTTGGGGAGGAGAATTTTATCGTTCAAATCGACTTCGTCACTACGACAAGTCAAACTTCCAAGTTTGTTTCGGGGATCGCGGACCACGTGCTTTGGTTTGCGAAGGACAAGGAAAATGCAAAGTTTCGCGAGCTGAAACTTGAAAAAGATCGCAATAAGCAAGAAGCATCTTCCTTCGCGATGTATGAAGACGACTTTGTAATCGCGCGGAAGCCAAGCTCCAAGAAAGCGAAACTTTTGGTATTTGGTGATCTCACATCTCGCTCCGGCGGTGACTCGTCGCGAATGGAGTTCTCCGCGTGGGGGCAAAAATTCCGTCCGAAATCAGGTGGTTGGAAGACTTCACTGATCGGCTTGACACGCGCATATAAATCAAACCGGCTTGGCTTGCGCGGGCAAAACGCATTTTATAAGCGCTATTTCGAAGATTGGCCTTTTTCGCCGATGTCGAACATTTGGATGGATACCCAATCAGGCGGTCTTGGCGTCTCTTCACGAGTTTATGTAGTTCAGACAAATGTAAAAGTTATTGAGCGGTGCATTCAAATGACCACCGACCCCGGCGACCTCGTGCTCGATCCCACCTGCGGCTCCGGCACCACCGCCCATGTCGCCGAGCAATGGGGCCGGCGCTGGATCACCATCGACACCTCTCGCGTGGCCCTCGCCCTGGCCCGCGCGCGGATCATGGGCGCGAAATACCCCTGGTATCTGCTCAAGGACAGCGACGCCGGGCAAAGGAAAGAGGCCGAGGTCACCCGATCTGCCCCTGCGACAGCGGCCACCTATAACGACATCCGCCACGGCTTTGTCTATCAGCGCGTGCCGCACATCACCCTGAAGAGCATCGCCAACAACACCGAGATCGACGAGATCTGGGCCGACAAGCAACCCGCCGTCGACGCCGCCCGCACGGCCCTCAACACCGCGCTCAACGGCCACCCCACGCCCTTCACGGTCGAGACCGGCGGGCGCAAGGCCGATGACATCGACTTTACCGCAAGTGGCGAGGTCGACCTGCCCAGCGGAGAAACCGCCCCCGCAAACGGCTTCATGGAATGGGAAATCCCGCGCGAGGCCCCCGAAGACTGGTCCGATGCCGCAAAGACCGCGCTGGCCGATTTCTGGACCGCCCGCATCGCCCGGCAAACCGAAATCGACGCCTCCATCGCCGCCAAGGCCGATCACGAATTCCTCTATGACAAACCCTATGAGGACAAAAAACGCCTCCGCGTCGCCGGGCCCTTCACGGTCGAAAGCCTCTCGCCCCACCGCACCCAGGCGGTCAACGAACACGGCGAGATCATCGAGGATCACGACGCCGCCACCGGCAAACGCGCCCCAGGCGCGCAAGAGGCCGACAACTACCGCACCGCGATCCTCGAAAACCTCTCCAAGGCGGGCATCCAGCAAGCCGACAAGGCCGACAAGATCACCTTCACCTCGCTCACCGCCTGGCCCGGTGAATGGCTCGCCGCCGAGGGGCGGTATCTGGAAGGGGATACGGAACGCAAGGCTGGCATCCTGATCGGCCCCGAATACGGCACCCTGCAACGCGCCGACCTGATGGCCGCCGCGCGCGAGGCGGTGGATGCAGGCTTCGACCTGCTGATCACCTGCGCCTTCAACTACGACGCCCACACGGCAGAGACCCGCAAGCTGGGCCGCCTGCCGATCCTGCAAGCCCGGATGAACCCCGACCTGCACATGGCCGGCGACCTGAAATCCGGTGGCGGCAACCTGTTCGTGGTGTTCGGCGAGCCGGATATCGTGGTTCGGGAGGAGGGCGACCGCCTGCGCATCGAGTTGCTCGGCGTCGACATCTTCAAACCCGCGACGGGCGAGGTCGTGTCAAGCGAACCCGACGACATCGCCTGCTGGTTCATCGACACCGACTACAACGAGGAATCCTTCTTCGTGCGCCACGCCTATTTCCCCGGCGCCGAGATCCCCTATAAGCAGCTCAAGACGACGCTGAAAGGGGAAGTGGACGAGGAAGCATGGGAAAGCCTCAAACGCACAGTCTCGCGCCCCTTCGCAAAGCCCAAATCAGGCCGCATTGCCGTCAAGGTTATCAACCATCTGGGGGATGAGGTGATGAAAGTCTTGGGGGTGTAGGTGTGTCTAAGAAGGGTGATTACAACGGTGGTTCAACTATTATCCGACCCGGAACCTCTTGGTTCGGAAGTGACGACGAGAAGGATCTCAATAGCGATGAAAGCCAGAACGTTAGATTTGAAGCATATATGCGAGCAGTTCGCGAAGGGCGGGAGATACCAAGTACTCTTCACCAAGAATTCGGACGGCAAGAAGTCGATTCAGACCCGTCCAATGAGACGAGATACTTCCGTGCTTCGAGACTTTCGCCTGAGCAAGAAGCTTCAGCAAAAGCTCGAAGAAAAGCCGAGAAAGTTAGAGGTTTAGAATTAAGGAACAATGCCCAATCAGAATGGGTCGCAACTTTCAAAGTTGAGCGGAGAAAAAAGCGGAAATTTAAGCTCAGTAACGCAAAGATAAAATGACCCACCGCATCGCCGATACCTTCTACGACGCGCTGGAAAAGCTCCACCCTCAGGAACAGAAGGCAGTGAAACAATCCGCCTTCGATTTCCAGATGGACCCGAGCCTGCCCGGCTTCTCCATGCACCGGGTCGATCGCGCCCGCGATCCGAACTTCTGGACCGCGCGGGTCAATCGCGACATCCGCATGGTGATCCACAAGGCCAAGGGCGACACGTTGCTCGCCTGGGTGGGCCATCACGACGCCGCCTACCGCTGGGCCGAAACCCGGCGGATCGAGAGCCACCCCCGCACCGGCGCCGTCCAGATCGTCGAAGCGCGCGAGACCGTCGAGGATGTCGTCATCCAGCGGATCGTCGAGGAAGCCGTCCGCCTGCCGCGCCTCTTCGCCGATGAAACCAACGATACGCTGTTGTCCTGGGGCGTGCCCGAGGACTGGCTCGACACCGTGCGTGATGCCACCGAGGACACGGTGGTGGATATCGCGCTGCGGCTGCCCTCCGAGGCTGCCGACGCCATCATGGCCGCTGCCACCGGCGAGCGACCCCAGCCCGCTCCGGTCGTGGCGGCTGGCGAAGACCCCTGGGCGCACCCGGATGCCCTGCGCCGCTTTCGGGTGGTGGAGAATGTCGAAGAGCTCAAGGCCGCGCTGGATGCGCCCTGGGAGAAATGGACGGTCTTCCTCCACCCAGCGCAGCGCGAATTCGTCGAACGCGATTTCAACGGCCCCGCCCGGGTGATCGGCTCGGCCGGCACCGGCAAGACCATCGTGGCGCTACACCGCGCGGTGCGCCTGGCGGCCGATCCAGATGCCCGCGTGCTGCTGACCACCTTCAACCGCCGGCTGGCCGATCTGCTGCGCGCCAAGCTGCCGCTGGTCGCCGGGCACGAGGAACAGGCCCGGATCTTCGTCGAAGACCTGGGCGCGGTGATCCACCGCCTCCATGCCGAACGATTTGGCGGGGTCGAAATCGTCGACGAGGCAACTCTGCGGCGGTTCCTCGAGGAGGCAGCGGCAGAGGCGGGTTTGGCGGTCGACCCTGACTTCCTGTTCGATGAATGGTTGCTGATCGTCGATGCCTGGGACGTGGCGGATGCGGATGCCTATCGCGATCTGCCCCGCCTCGGGCGCAAGACCCGGATGGCCGCGTCCCGCCGCGATGCGCTCTGGGCGGTGTTCGCGCAGGTCCGCGCCCGGCTCGCGCGTGAGGGGCTCGTTACCGAGGCCGGCTGCGCCCATGCACTTCGGCAGGGCGACCCCATGCCATTCACGCATGTGATCGTCGACGAGGCGCAGGATATCTCGGTGGCCGAGTTGATGCTGCTGGGGGCCATGTTCGGCGCGCGGCCCAACGGGTTGTTCTTCGCCGGTGATATCGGCCAGCGGATATTCCGCGCACCATTTCCCTGGTCGGCAGCCGGTGTCGATGTGCGTGGCCGCTCCCGCAGTCTGAAGGTGAACTACCGCACCTCGCATCAGATCCGCAAACGCAGCGACACCTTGCTGCCCGAGACCCTGGTCGAGGCGGACGGCGCCGAGGAGAATCGCCTCGGTGTCACATCCGTTTTCGATGGCCCGGTGCCGACGATCCGGGTTTACGACACCCCCGAATCCGAACGCGAAGAACTTGAGGCCTGGGTAGACACCCTGTTGCACGCCGGAGTGGAACGCGAGGAAATCGCCATTCTCGTTCGGTCGTCGGACCAGATGGCGGCTCTTGATGCAATGAATATTCATGTGATGACCATGCATGATGCCAAGGGCGCCGAATTCCGGGCCGTTGCCGTGCCCCGGCTTGCACATGACGTCATCCCCGACGAGTCGCGGTTGCTCACGGCCCGGGACGAGGCCCATCTCGACGAGATTATGACCACCGAGCGCCATCTCTTGTATGTGGCAGCAACGCGTGCCCGGGATTTCTTGTGGATGTCGGGGGTGGCGCCCGTGTCGGAGTTTCTTTCTGATTTGGCTGACCGGGAACTTGAAAGGGGCCGATGAACCCAGCGTTGCACCGCGGATCGAGAAGAGTGTGTGCTCCACCATGGCACTAATCCTTCTTTACCGCCGCCGGACCGCCACACTGCAAAAATGTGGAGCAGCGAACACCCCTTTCGTAGCCCTGTGCCCCAATTCCCCCTGATTTTCTCATCGTGAGGTAGGCAGATCGTTCACTGGGTCGCATCCATCTGCAAGGCATCGGTGTGTGCCAGGAAATCCCATGCGCCTACGCCGGTGGTCTTCCCCGATATCAGTCGGCTACTTCGGGCCGTTGCTCCAACGTCTCCTTCATTACGGCCAGCATCTGTGAACGAAAATCCTGTTCCTTCTCCAAGTCTGCGATCCGCGCTTTCAAGGCGGCATTCTCGGCCTGCGCCTTCGTCAGCTGTTCCTCTCCCTCAACCTTGGCATGGCCGAGGTCGGCGATCTCCTCCGCCAGATGATCGATCTTGGACAGGAGGTCGCGGATCTGAACGCGCTGATTGCTGAGATCGATATTTTGAGCCGCCACCCTTTTTCCGGCGATCGTCCGAAGACCTTCCAGTTCTTGGCCAAGGTGATGCAGCACCGCCGTCTCGACCATCGCGCCGATCTCCTTCACGGCAGCCCGACTTACTTCGGGCAGCGCCGCGACCTGCCGCTCCCGGCGCTGGTGTTGCCGCTCCTCGAGGAGGCGCTCGACCTCCTTGTCGAGGCTCTGCGCATTGATCCCGCCGGGCACCCCCAGCTGCGCGCACATCGTCTTCTTCACGGTGTCCCCGGTCGGCGCTCCGCCGGCTTGCTCGACCAGTTCGATGCCTTTAAGCACCTGTGCCTCGGTGTATTTCGGGGGACGGCCGGTTCTTTTCTCAGTCATGGATTTTCCTTTGGTTAGTTTCGCAAAGTCTTTGCGAAAGTGGGTTTGTGAAAGCGGCGGTCATGGCCGCTACGAAGAAGATCGGTTCGATCGCCATGAGCGGAAGAAATTTCTTGGTGCGTCACGCGAATTCCGGCGTAAGATCTGGCCACAGGCTTTCGGCCATCGAAAGCGGCGCACCGAGATCGTCGAGAATGATCGCAGGCACGGGCTTGCCCCCAGCAGATCGTCTGAGCAGGAGGGGCGTGATCTGCCAGCCGTTGACTGCTGCGACGCGCTGGCAGAGCGAAACCAGATCCGATGTCGGACGACCCCGCCGGAAACGCTTGGCGCTGGCCTCGGATTGGAAGTCTCGCGGCAGGTCCGCCGCAAGCCCGGACGCCGTTAGCCGGGTTCCGCGCACCGGCCGCTCCATCGTCGCACGCAGGGCTTTCTCTATTCGAACAAATCCCTGCCAATCGGGTTCATGTTCCAGATCCCGCTCGAACGCGGCGAATGTCGACAGGCGCGTGATGGGGAAATTCGGGAGCGGGAGATTGCTCAGGATCACGACCCGCTTGTTGCGGGTCGGAGAAGCGAGCCGAAGCCGGGCGATCGCCTGCAGCGTGGCGCATTCGCGTGACTGGGCGAGGATGGCCTGCGCGCGCGGATCTGGATGCATCCGCAAGGGGGCTTCTCGGAGGGATCCATCGGCCGTGAAAATTTGTGCATCGGCGGCAGGAAGTGGTCCAGAAGCGTGCACTTCGATTGGCAAATCATCCTGCGCGAATACCGCTCGCGCCGATGCCTCGATGTCGGAGATAGCAGGTTGGAGACGGCCGATGACAACGACGGCCGCATACTCGGCGAAATCATTGACACCTTGGGTCCTTGGTCCGAACCAGCGCGGCGCAGCGCCGAGAAGCGGTTGCCTGAGGGTCTCCTCATCGGTGTCAGCCACCGTGTTGCCAACATCCCCGTGCAGCGCCGTGAGAATGGACTTTGTCGCGACGACAAGGACGCCACCACCCGCGGCCCGGTCGACTTCGCGCTTCAGGATCGTGAGCACGGCGGCCCGCCTCTCAGCCCCTTTTATCGGATGCAGCAGCCAGCTGTTCGACAGGGTCAGATCGGAGACCTGGACGATGTCGGCGATCGGTGGCGACTGGATCGAGACGAAGGCCGCAGAGGGAGCGATGCGGTCGGTGATGTCGGGATCGGCATCGGCATCAAGAAGAAGCAGCGGCGCATCGCGCTCGATTTCATCAATGCTGGCGGATTGGATCACATATTTTGAGCCCCCAACCATCGTCAGATCGAGCAATTTCACCCCGACACAGTGACCCGCTTCTTTTTCGGCCAGACGTTCGAGAATTCGTTGCCGCTGGCGCGATGCGATAAAGGATTTCCTGTCGAAGGTCTCTACGCAGAAATTGACTGTTTCCGGGGATTGCCAGGGGCTGATATCGAGATGGCATCGCGCCTGGCCTTCCGCTTGCGAGAGACGCTGCAATTGCCCTGTATCGATCCCTGAGTTCCTCAGGTGGTCGTGAAGCGGCAGGTCGCGTTGCAGCCCATCGACAATTGCCGCTTTGGCCCGCGAGAGGCTGTCATGGAGGGATTCCGGAAAGGGTTCCAGCGGGGCGCGCATGAGATCGTCGATCGCGAGATGCGAAGTGCGAGTAAGGGTCGGCCAGACCTTCTCATCGATGACCCGTAGGACGACCGGGTAGTCGTGGTCGACAGGAGGATCGAGCGCCAGATAGGCATGCGACAGAAAAACGACATGCGGACCCGTTACGTCCTTCTGCGCAAGATAGGGGCATCCCTTGGCGCAGGGTGATTGGACGAATTCGCCATTCGGATCCAGCCCGCGACAGAGCGCCTGCGTCACCGACGGCACGAGCCCGGAGATCTTTCTTGCGATATCGGCCCGCGCGCACATTTTTTCATCATGGTTGTCTGGGCGGAGGGCATCACGCCCCCGCAGGACACGGGCCGGCAACCTGGGCGCGAGGGCGCGGAAGTCGGCATGTGCGCGCTCCGCGAGATCGAGCGTCGGCACGTAGATCAAGACATGGCCCCGGGTCAGAAGTGCATCACCGTAGCGTGCAATGACGCGCAGCGCCGTCGCGGTTTTTCCCAAGCCGGCCGTGACCCGCAGGGCAAGAGCAGCGTCAGGCTGGGCGGTCGCTTCGGCTGCTGCTTTCACCAAGCGATCGATTTCCTCATCGAGCTGGGCTCTCGCCTCGGCTGGTGTCGACCAACGCGGGAGCAGGGCTGCTGCTTTGATTTGTTCTTCGTGCTTCATTGCTGCCTCCATTTCGGAGGACTTGGGCGCAGGCGCTGTCGCGCAAAAACGCACCCGTTCACGACTGCGTGATCGCTGTCGCGCCAGCAAAGGTGCCGGGCACCAATTGTTATTCCTAATTGAGACAGGGCACCTTTGGTCGTGGATTCCCGCATTTCAGGGCCACGCGCGCGGGGACTAATTCCCTCTCAGGAATAACCTGAGGAGGAAAAACATGCTTTCAGTTGAAGATGTTGCCAGTCATTTCGGGCTGAGACCAGACACGATCCGACGCAAGATCCGGAACGGCGACATCAATGCGATCCGGATCGGCAGGGTCTACCGCCTGGCATGGCCGGATGTCTGGGCCTGCGAAGACGGGGCGATGCCCAAGCGCGCGCGGATCCCACGCTATCAGGATGACCTGATCGGGAAAAAGGCTATTGCGGAGGCGCTACAGGTCAGCGTCCGCACTGTCGAGCGGTGGATCGAGGACGGGCTGCCGACGCGCAATGTCTTCGGAGCCGTGCGCTGCAACCCCCATGACGTGACCGACTGGTTGAAGCTCCGGGGGGTCGATCTGCCGCAGGGTTGGTGGGCGTGATGGCTGCTTGCGCGTCGCACAGATGCGACCTGCGCCAATGCGACACGGGCGGGAATGCTTGTGCCGTCGCACACCGGCCCCCAAACATAAATCGGCGTTATGTTCAGGGACGATCCTGCGAAACGCGGGAAAATTGCGACTGGTCGTGCGAAATGGCTCCCCGGGCGCGATCTCCTTAAAGGACTGGTTGAGGTCCATGGCCCGGGCCTTCCGAGCCACCTTCTTTCGTGAAGGCGGCCCGCAGGCCCCGAACCTGGAGATCGAAAAGATGAAACATGACAGAACACTGACCGATGCCACAGCGCTGACATTTCCGGACTTTCTGGAATGGGCAAAAGAATCCGGCGAGGGCCGGTATACGATCTACGAGATCGAGAAGGTCGCCGGGCGGCTCGACCTGACCGACGAGGAGTTGGATCTGATCCCGGCGGATCTCGGTTATTTCGAGCGGGTGGTCGCGGCATCGCCCTATGGCGCGGTGTCGCGGTCGAATGACCTCGAGACAGCTCGCAACCGCGGCAATTCGCGCATCCGCTCCGCTTTGGAGCGGTTTCTCTTGGCACGCGGGCATGTGAGCCCGGACAGCGCCGCCCGCGCAGGCTACAATCAGGCGATCGCTTTCATCGCCGACCACGAGGGCTTCCTTGATCGCGGGGCTCTCTTCACCACCAACACGCACCGGCCGTTTTTGCTGGTGCGGGCGCGGGCCCAGCTTGCTCTGCCGGATCTCGATCAGGAAGAATTCGACCGCCTCTGGCACGACGCGACCCCTGACGGGCGCAAATCGCTGCGGAAATTCGCGCAGCGGATTGCGGAGCTCCGGCGCGGCCACAATCGGTGGCCGGAGCTTGCAAATCTGCTGCCGCGTCAGGATTTCGTCGTTCCGATTGCGACAGACCGGGCTCGACGCATCGAGTGGCAGTCGCTGCCCGCACCCTTCCGCGCCGACGCCGAGGAGATTTTTCGCCAGACCCTGCGCCAGCCCGCCGACCTCAGAAAGTGGGCCAAGGAGCAGTTGGCTCTCGGCCGACCCGCCGTCGAAGTCGATGCAGAGATCGCCGCGCGCGTCGGCAAGAAGAAGCGCACACCCAAGAACATCGACTCCGCGCTTGCCGGCTACCGGCAGGCCACAACCTGGTTGCTCCGCGAAAGCTACTCGCCTGAGTCCGCATTTGCCGGTCTCGGGACCTTGCGAGACCTCTTCACGACCGATGCGCTGGAGGCGGCCTGTGATGCGCAGATCGCCCGAAGCGCGTCGGCCGTAACTCTCAAGAATGCGGACGAAAGTTCGACACTCTGGTCACGTTTCACCAATCTCACCACGATTGCCCGACACGGCCTGCGCGATCCCGAGATCCTCGCTCAGATCAATCTCGTGCGGATGTTCAACGCGGACTACGTGCTGTCGCCGATCGAGATGACCGCCGATGCTGAGACGATCTGCAACCGGTTGCGCAAATCCCCGCATCTCGCGGCGGCTTTTGTCAACGCCCCGGCGCGACTCAGCGCGATCTCGTCCG
This sequence comes from Roseovarius spongiae, assembly GCF_003651245.1. Classification (GTDB taxonomy): domain Bacteria; phylum Pseudomonadota; class Alphaproteobacteria; order Rhodobacterales; family Rhodobacteraceae; genus Roseovarius; species Roseovarius spongiae. Next base: position 222,670 of record NZ_RAPE01000004.1, on the reverse strand, counting down.
AGAGACTGGGACCCGCATCAGCCGACTTCGCACGCGAGCGCGCATTACGGCTCTCTGCCTGTGCCGCGGCCTACGCCGTGCAGGTCAGCCGGGCGCTGCGCCCGGCTAACCTGTTCATGACCCGCCGCAAGGCGGTGAAGAAATGCCCGCGCAATCTGACCTGGATCGTCGACGGGGAGCATGCCGAGATCCGGTTTTCCGGTGGCGAGGTCAAGAATGGGGAAACTCTGGTCGTCAACGTGCTCGGAGACGACGCCAAGGTGCTCTGGCAGTGGGACCGGGTCGATCGGCCGAAGCTGATGAAGCTCCGCGGCATCGACACGTCACCCTACCTGTTTCCGGGAACCGCTGCTCCGCGGCTGCGCAAATCCGCGCTGAACCTGCCGTCGGGCTGCATGTCCGTCGCGGCAATCATGGAGCTCTGGGATCTGGGCGACCGGCAGCTCGGGCTTGGCCTGACACCGCATCAGTGCCGTCACGCGCTCGCGACTCTCATGCTGGCTGTCAGGCCCGGCGATTTTGCGAACGTGGCCTCGGTGCTGGCCAATACCGAAAAGGTCGCGCGCCGCCATTACGGCAAAGACAGCGGCGAAGCCGCAGCGGTCGCCGTTCGCGAGTCCCTGCTCGCGCAACATCCCGACATCTTTGCACGCATGAAAAGGAGGACCTGAAATGAGAGCTGATCTCGCGACAATTCTGAAGGACGCGCCGGCGGCCATCCGGCGCGCGATGATCGAGGACGCACCAAACCTCGCGGCCGGTGCGGCGCATGTGATGGGGCGATTTTGGACCGCCGTTCGGGACAGCAGGGGAAATTCTCTCATGCCGGCCGCTGAAGCTTACCGCGCCGCCGCTGCCTCTGAAACGACATTTCGGTGTCTGCTTCGGACTCTCGCAGCATACGCGCCGCATGTGTCCACCGCGCCGGCCAGGATCGTCAGCGACGAATGGTATGCCCGGCGACGCAAACCGGCCGCGAGGGTTGTGTCGAAGGCGGAGACGGCCGTCGGAGAAAATTGGCCGACCGCATGGCGGCGGATGAAGCCCAAATTGGTCGCGTCGCCGATCAGGCCCAGCACGCGGAAGCGCTATCTCGCGAGTATCGACCGGTGCGCCGCCCTCGTCGCAGAGGGCCTCGCTTCGCACAAGCATGGGTTTATCACCGCCTGCGAGCTATCAGAGGCCTTCCTGTTTCATCCCGACAAGGACCGGCGCGTGAAGCCCGTCACGGCCGCGAACTATATCGAGGGGTTGATTGCTCTGGGCGCCAAGAGCGGAGTTGCCGAGGAAAGCCTTTCCGCGATGCAGGTCATCACGCGCGACCTGCGGGATCAGGCCGCGCTCGACGAGAAGAACAAGTATGAAAGGATTTCCGAACTGATGGAACGCGGCGGGTATGCGCATGTAGCCGACAAGATCAGGGAACTCCGGGAACGCGCTCACGACCTGCCGGCCCACAGTGCGGCGCGCCGCCGCTGCATGCAGCAGGCGGTCGTCTGCGCGGTCATTGTCAACAAGCCACCGCGCAAGGGCGATCTCGTTTCCTGGCGGTTCGGGAACCAGATTGTCCGGGATGTCGACGGAACCTGGCGCGCCGAATGGGAGCAGGAGAAGACGGGGGCCAGCACGGAAACTGGCGCGATCTGGCCCGAGATTTGCGAGATTCTGGACGAGTGGATTCTCGATGGCCGCCCTGATCGGCTGGTCCATGTCCGCTACCAGGGACTCGTCGGCCGCAATTGGCTGACGCTTGATGACAGGGAGCCGTATCGCAACCTGCCGACTGAGTTGACCAGGGCTGCGATTGGCGTGCCATCGCATGATTTGAGAACACTCGCTGCAGATTACATGCGGCGTCATAATCCTGCCCACGCGGCAGATGTCATTGCCGCGCATCTTGGGCATGGCACCCGACAAGCTGGTGAGGCCTATCGCGCCGAATGCGAAGGGGCGGCGGCGCAAGCGATCTGGGAAAAAGCGCGGATGACGATTGCGGCGCAGTCTGAAAGGTCAGCTGGCAAGCGGAAGAAGAGAACCCGGGCGGTGAAAAGAAGTCTATGAAATCCGCACGGGATGGATTGGCGCCGCATTCAAGCGTGGTTCTCGGTTGCTGACCCTGTCCGTCGGAGCCGCCAACCTTCGCGAGAATGAGAGAAAGACAAGGCGTGGGAGCATTCCTGTCTGCCGCGCTCGGTCTTGCGAGAGCGCGGCAGACAGAAATGCAGCGCCTGGAAAAAGAAGTAGAAATCCGCTGGCTATTCAACCCTCCGCTGCTACCGGAACGCCAGCGCCCCCCCCCGGAACTCGAAAGGAGGCTCTGCCGGGGACTTGACCGCCACGAACGGCGGCGTGAACAAGAGGCATCCGATGTCCATTCAACCGGCACTATTGCGTATTTCGGGCGGTGAGCGCGCGCTCGAGCTCACCCGGGATTTCTTCGACGAGCACGATGAGGCGATGCTGAACGCCGCCGCGATGTTCGGCGGACCGGCGGCGCATCGCCGCTGCCTCCGGCTCATCGCGGATATTGCGAAGAGTGTCGTGCTGACGAAGTTCGTTAAGCATGAACTGGTCTGGCTCCACAGGTTGTTGATGCTCGATTTTGTCGGCGATCCCGAACGCGAAGAAACCGCGCGCTTCGCGGGGCTGTACATCCTGGATCCCCGCGTCGAGAAGGCCTGTCTCCTCGCAGATCGGCTCTTCGACCTCCTCCTTGCGATTGCCGAAGAGCATCCGGGCTGCGATGTCGTTCAGCGCGAGCTCTTCCATTCGTCCGCAGCATGACCACTCCGCCGGCCGTTTGGCCGGCGTCTTGAAGCCACTGCATTCCGCGATGGCGATACCAGGAGTTTGGTCATGAAGAAGATTTTACACGGGTTGCCTCTCGAGGAACTCTGCGCGCGCACTCTCGAAAGAATCAGCCATGTCGCCGAGACGGCAACATCCGCCGAATTTGCCGGGACGAATGACAATCCGCACGCGATCCGACGCGCCATGAACAGCCTTTCGGAGGACAGGCTGCTTCGACATGACGGGTGCGAGGCACTCGATCTCGTTATCTCGATCCTCGATGGAGAACTCGAGCAAGAAACGCAGGAAGTCGTCCCGGTGTTTCACGGCCGCAACGATCCGGAAGAGGGCGCGATCGGCACCATCGTACATGAGCGGGTTCTGACCCCGCGCGGCAATCAGATCGCCCAATGTCTCGGCAATCTGCGTGTTCTTCGCGAGATGCTGCGGGTGTTGGAGTATCGCCTTGCGGCCGAGCGCATCGTCAACCGGCGCTTCGGTGGATGAATCAAAACATTCGCGCCCCTGCCGAAGCGTACATTGCGCCTCGGCAGGAGCAATTAACAGGAGCCGACGTGCGCTCCAATTCTGCTGCATTCCCCTGCTGCAATGGAACCAGAACTCGGACAGTGGCGTGCAAAAATTGAAAAGGCCCGGCCAAGTATCTGAGAAAGCGCACACGCAGGCTGCCCGGCGGAATTCTCGGGCACCCTGATGAGATTCCGGCGTGCTCACCCGCTGCCTCGTCGCGCAAATTTTCGAGATATCGAACCCTGTGCAAATATCCGGCTGCGCTCGCAGCAACCGTTCCACTTCCTCGTCAGGCGTCAAAAAGGCGTCCGCGAAACCGCGCCGCCCCGCCACCGGCGGCAGAGCAATGCAAAGAGGAAGCAAGCATGAAATATCAGCCCAGAAAGACCACCCTCACCGCCGCAAATGACAATCCGGGGGGCGAAAAATCGGTAGAAATCGCCCTGTCGAATTTCGTCTCAGTGATTGCTAAGGCTTATGTCGCCGAAACTCGCAAGGAGTCCTCACTATGAGCACGGAAAACCGCAAGGCCCGCCGCGCCGCGGCCGCACCTTCCCAGCGTGGCTCCAATTCCGGTCGAGCAAAGGTGGTACTCTATGCCCGGTATTCGAGCGATAAGCAAAACGACCAGTCTTGTGAGCATCAGCTTGCACTCGGCCGCGAAACTGCAAATAAGCTTGGCTTTGAGATTGTGGGCGAATTCTCAGACCACGCTTTGAGCGGTCGCTCTCTCCTGCGCTCGCGCCCAGGCGTTTCCTCAATGAAAGAGCGTGTCGCTGAGGGCGATGTGTCCGCAGTCATCGTTGAGGGGATTGAGAGAATAGGACGGCGCGCGGCGGACATCAGCGTCATCGCGGATTGGTTTGAAGGCCGTGGTGTCGATCTCTATGCATCAAATGGCGGAAAGTTCGATTGGAAGCTCGTCCCTTTCCTTGGCGCCATCGCCGAGCACCAGTCGCGGGAAACAGCCGACAAGGTGCGAAGGGGCCAGAAGGGACAGACCCGCGACGGTCGCGTCGCTGCGGGTCTCGCCTACGGCTATCGTGTCGTCGGCAGCAAAAAAGAGCTGAATCGCGAGATTGTACCGGAAAGAGCCGACATTGTCCGCCGCATCTTCGACGATTACGCCGACGGGATCTCGCCACGTAAGATCGCGGCACAGCTCAATGAAGATGGTATTCCTTCCCCGTCCGGCGGCAAATGGAATGACAGCACCATAAGAGGAAACGCAAAGAAGCGTGACGGCATGCTGCGCAACGAAGCCTATGTCGGCATCATCGTATACGGTCGAAATCGCTTCATGCGCGACGCGGAGACCGGAAATCGCATCTCACGCCCCGCTGCCGTAGATGACATCGTTTACGGTGAGGCGCCTGACCTTGCGATTCTGGATGACGATGTCTGGAACAAGGTACAAGATCGCCTGGAGCGCACACACGCCCTCTATGCGGGAAAGACAGCACCGCTCAATGGCAGCCATCGAGCCCGCTACCTTCTCAACGGCTTGCTGAAATGTGGGTGCTGTGGCGGGGGCTTCACACTGGTCGCAAAAGAGCGCTATGGCTGCTACATCCGAAAGACCCAAGGCACTCAAGAATGCGGTAACAGCCGCACGATCACTCGCGAGCGGGTGGAAGATCGGGTACTTGCCCGGTTGCGCCACGGCCTGATTACCCCAGCCTTCGCTGGGCAATTTGCTGCGGAGGTGAAAATGCTGCTTGCGCGTGATCCCAAAGAGGACGATGCGCGCCGCATTGCGCTGGAGGGGCGCCTGAAACGTATAGAGGCTGCCATTGAAAGGCTGCTGGATCGCCTCGAGAGCGAGGAGGCGGGTGAGTCCCTTCTGGCTCGACTGGCGTCGCGTGAAGCAGAGCGCGACGAGTTACGGGCAGAAATCTCAAAGAGCGCAGCCTCGACCGAAAGCACAAAACTGCCAACCGCCGCAGAGCTGGAAAAAGTCTACCGCCACCAAGTCGAGCGTATCGAGGACCTTTTGACCGGGTGCGACCATATGGTGGAAGCTAACACCTTGCTCAAGGCGCTCTTGGGCGAAGTACGGCTGTCGCCGGACAAAGATGCCCAGCATGGCATGGCCATCGAGATCCGGGGGGAGGCCTCCCGGATCTGGCTAAATGACCGACCCAAAACGACGAAAGGCCTCCAAAAGGAGGCCTTGTCGATCTTGAGTCAGATTTCGGTGGTTGCGGGAGTAGGATTTGAACCTACGACCTTCAGGTTATGAGCCTGACGAGCTACCGGGCTGCTCCATCCCGCGCCAATTGTGGGCCCCGAAGTTGAGTTCATGCCGGGGCGACATCGAAGAGAGATACAGTCATTCGTTGGTCTTACTAGGTTTGGCAGCGACCTACTCTCCCACGTCTTGAGACGCAGTACCATTGGCGCGACAGCGCTTAACGGCCGGGTTCGGGATGGGACCGGGTGTTTCGCTTGTGCTATGACCACCAAACCGAGAAAAACCAACGAACGTCCAAGTCAGGCACACCGTTTCGTGCGCATGACGATTGATCGTAGCGGCCGGGGTCCGGCTTCTACTGGATCAAATCAAGCCTATCGGGCAATTAGTACCGGTCAACTGAACGCATTGCTGCGCTTACATCTCCGGCCTATCGACGTGGTGGTCTACCACGGCCCTCAGGGATACCTTGTTTCGAGGGGGGCTTCCCGCTTAGATGCCTTCAGCGGTTATCCTGTCCGTTCATAGCTACCCAGCACTGCCGTTGGCACGACAACTGGTCCACCAGTGGAACGTTCACCCCGGTCCTCTCGTACTAGGGGCAACTCCTCTCAAGTATCCTACACCCACGGAAGATAGGGACCGAACTGTCTCACGACGTTCTAAACCCAGCTCACGTACCTCTTTAAACGGCGAACAGCCGTACCCTTGGGACCTGCTCCAGCCCCAGGATGAGATGAGCCGACATCGAGGTGCCAAACACTGCCGTCGATATGGACTCTTGGGCAGTATCAGCCTGTTATCCCCGGCGTACCTTTTATCCGTTGAGCGATGGCCCTTCCACTCGGGACCACCGGATCACTATGGCCGTCTTTCGACTCTGCTCGACTTGTCAGTCTCGCAGTCAGGCTGGCTTATGCCATTGCACTCAACGAGCGATTTCCGACCGCTCTGAGCCAACCTTCGCGCGCCTCCGTTACGCTTTAGGAGGCGACCGCCCCAGTCAAACTACCCGCCACGCAGGGTCCCGGATCCGGATAACGGACCGCGGTTAGACATCAAAAGTGCGAACAGTGGTATCTCAAGGGCGACTCCACCGAAACTGGCGTTCCGGCTTCAAAGTCTACCACCTATCCTGCAAATCCCAATTCTGATGCCAGTGCGAAGCTGTAGTAAAGGTGCACGGGGTCTTTCCGTCTAACCGCGGGAAACCTGCATCTTGACAGGTAATTCAATTTCGCTGAGTCGATGTTGGAGACAGCGGGGAAGTCGTTACGCCATTCGTGCAGGTCGGAACTTACCCGACAAGGAATTTCGCTACCTTAGGACCGTTATAGTTACGGCCGCCGTTTACCTGGGCTTCAATTCAAGGCTCTCACCTCTCCTTTTAACCTTCAGGCACCGGGCAGGCGTCAGACCCTATACGTCGTCTTGCGACTTCGCAGAGCCCTGTGTTTTTAGTAAACAGTCGCCACCCCCTGGTTTGTGCCCCCAGCCAATACTTGCGTAGAAACTGGGCCTCCTTCTCGCGAACTTACGGAGGTATTTTGCCGAGTTCCTTCAACATCGTTCTCTCAAGCGCCTTGGTATTCTCTACCGGTCCACCTGTGTTGGTTTAGGGTACGATCTAGCGATGGAGCTATTTCCAGGGACCGATCAGCGGCCCACCCAATCCGATAAGGGTGAACAACCTTCACGATCCGTCACTTCCATCTGGCCCAGGAATATTAACCTGGTTCCCATCGACTACGCCTTTCGGCCTCGCCTTAGGGGTCGGCTTACCCTGCTCAGATTAGCTTTAAGCAGGAACCCTTGGACTTTCGGCGACAGTGTCTCTCACACTGTTTGTCGCTACTCATGTCATCATTCTCACTAGTGATCTCTCCACCGGATCGCTCACGCGCCGGCTTCATCGAAAGCTCCTTGTCTCCGTAACGGCCGAAACCGCTAAAGAGACTAGGAACTATGTCACACTACGCTCTGCTACCATGCCTTACGGCATCCTAAGCTTCGGCTCATGGCTTGAGCCCCGTTACATCTTCGCCGCAGGACAACTTGTTTAGACCAGTGAGCTGTTACGCTATCTTTAAAGGATGGCTGCTTCTAAGCCAACCTCCTGGTTGTTTTGGTCGTCCCACCTGCTTTCCCACTTAGCCATGAATTGGGGGCCTTAGCTGTAGGTCAGGGTTGTTTCCCTCTCGACTACGGACGTTAGCATCCGCAGTCTGTCTGCCATCTAGTACTTCTCGGTATTCGGAGTTTGGTTAGGATCAGTAAGCCTGTGGGGCCCCATTACCCATCCAGTGCTCTACCCCCGAGGGTATTCGGATGACGCTCTACCTAAATAGATTTCGCAGAGAACCAGCTATCTCCGAGTTTGATTGGCCTTTCACCCCTAGGCACAACTCATCCCGACCTTTTTCAACAGGTGTGGGTTCGGCCCTCCAGTAAGTGTTACCTTACCTTCAGCCTGGTCATGCCTAGATCACTCGGTTTCGGGTCTGATCCATCTAACTCATTCGCCCTATTAAGACTCGCTTTCGCTGCGCCTACACCTACCGGCTTAAGCTTGCTAGATAGACCAAGTCGATGACCCATTATACAAAAGGTACGCCGTCACAAGACTGGACACTAATGACAATCGTCACGGCCTCGCGGCCGAAGATCATTTGGTGGGGATCGACACCCTGAACTGAACCGTCTCGAGTCCAGGGTTGTTGCTGTAGATGCCGGCGTTCGACCTGTGGTCGATGCTCAGCCCCATGCGGACGCCTTGCTTGTTGGCGTATCCGACCTCGATCCCGGAACGGAACTGGATCGGTCCACCCAGCCCCACGTCGCCGCCCTTGCTGTACAGCCCGGGCATCGCGTGAAATTGTGCGTACCACCGTTCGTTCGGGGTCGTGTATGTCGTCGTGTTGCCGAGACCGATCCAGAACCCACCGTCTTCGGTAACCGAAGCACCGTAGGTGAACTGGAAGGGGCCGCGCGCCATCCCGGTCTGCTTCCGAAGGTAAATCTCTTCACCGATGGAGTTTTCCTGAAAGACCACGTCACCGACCGAAGCCGAGACATAACCTTGGCGCTCGTTCTTCGCGAGGCAACCTTCGTTCGGGCAGTGATTGAAGCCCATGTTGATCAACCCCAGGACGAGGCCGATAACAGCGAAGGTTCCATCGGTAACAACGGCAAAATCCGACATGCTTTCCTGCCCATTCTGTTGGTTACCCAACCTAATGGAACAGATTGTCATTAGAGTCCAGTCAAGCTCCGACTGATTGTAGGCGTTCGGTTTCAGGTACTGTTTCACTCCCCTCGTCGGGGTGCTTTTCACCTTTCCCTCACGGTACTGGTTCACTATCGGTCAGCAAGGAGTACTTAGCCTTCGAAGGTGGTCCTCCGATCTTCAGACAGAATTTCACGTGTTCCGCCCTACTTAATACGTCCAATCATGTTTCCTATACGGGGCTGTCACCCTCTATGGCCGTGCTTCCCAACACGTTCTAGTCACATTCATGGCTCGGCTGGTCCCCGTTCGCTCGCCGCTACTAGGGGAGTATCAATTGATGTCCTTTCCTCCGGGTACTTAGATGTTTCAGTTCTCCGGGTTTGCTCTTATAACCCTATGTATTCAGGTTATAAGTACCTGCTTCACCGCATTATTAGCTGCTCCGAAGAGCAATAATAACACGGTATCAGGTGGGTTGCCCCATTCGGAAATCCACGGGTCAAAGGTTATTCTCACCTCACCGCGGCTTATCGCAGAGTATCACGTCCTTCATCGCCTCTTGCTGCCAAGGCATTCACCAAACGCCCTTTTCGCGCTTGATTTGATCCAGAAAAAGACAGACCGTAGTCTGCCGCGGCCGTGGAAGCTGGTAAGAAACCACAGCCCTTATTCTGAACCAAAAGTCATACTTTCCCGCCTGGCCGCATGTCGTGGCGGCCAGACTTTCGGTTCAAATCCTTGCGGATCCGAACCTGGGTTAGTGTACTTGACTTGGACAACACCGCCGCTTTCGGCAGGGATACGCCAGGAGGGTTGAGGAAGCAGCCCTGCAAGACGCCTTCCGCCCGGAGGCGGAACCAAACCGAGATGGCTGCGTACTTACAGCCACCAGCAGTGTCGTTATTGTATCTCTCTTTACGATGTTAAAGTGGTCGAAAGCGATGCTTTCAACCTGTCCGATTGGACGGCTAAGCAGTCTGGACTGCTTAGCGATCTAATCGGGTTATGGTGGAGCCTAGGAGGATCGAACTCCTGACCTCCTGAATGCAAATCAGGCGCTCTCCCAGCTGAGCTAAGGCCCCTAAGGGTGGCTTCGCCGTAGGCGATACGCCGAAACCCGAGATCGTCATCTTTCGCTGCACGAAAGTATGACGGTGGTGGGTCGAGGAGGACTTGAACCTCCGACCTCACGCTTATCAGGCGTGCGCTCTAACCACCTGAGCTACCGACCCAGACAGGCCGGTAGGCCTGAAGTTGACTGAAGAGATATGAGGACGGCTCGGCCCAAGTTGATATTCGCAAGCGAATTCAACTGATGTGACCGGCTTTGATTGCCGATCTGCTAAGTGTTTCACGATCAAGAGCAAGCTCGAGATAACTAGAAACATCCTTAGAAAGGAGGTGATCCAGCCCCAGGTTCCCCTAGGGCTACCTTGTTACGACTTCACCCCAGTCGCTGAGCTCACCGTGGTCCGCTGCCTCCTTCGAAAAGGTTGGCGCACGGCCTTCGGGTGGACCCAACTCCCATGGTGTGACGGGCGGTGTGTACAAGGCCCGGGAACGTATTCACCGCGTCATGCTGTTACGCGATTACTAGCGATTCCGACTTCATGGGGTCGAGTTGCAGACCCCAATCCGAACTGAGATGGCTTTTGGGGATTAACCCACTGTCACCACCATTGTAGCACGTGTGTAGCCCAACCCGTAAGGGCCATGAGGACTTGACGTCATCCACACCTTCCTCCCGCTTATCACGGGCAGTTTCCATAGAGTGCCCAGCCGAACTGCTGGCAACTAGGGATGTGGGTTGCGCTCGTTGCCGGACTTAACCGAACATCTCACGACACGAGCTGACGACAGCCATGCAGCACCTGTATGACATCCAGCCGAACTGACCGATCCATCTCTGGAAAGTACGATGTCTATGTCAAGGGTTGGTAAGGTTCTGCGCGTTGCTTCGAATTAAACCACATGCTCCACCGCTTGTGCGGGCCCCCGTCAATTCCTTTGAGTTTTAATCTTGCGACCGTACTCCCCAGGCGGAATGCTTAATCCGTTAGGTGTGTCACCGACAAGCATGCTTGCCGACGACTGGCATTCATCGTTTACGGTGTGGACTACCAGGGTATCTAATCCTGTTTGCTCCCCACACTTTCGTACCTCAGCGTCAGTATCGAGCCAGTGAGCCGCCTTCGCCACTGGTGTTCTTCCGAATATCTACGAATTTCACCTCTACACTCGGAGTTCCACTCACCTCTCTCGAACTCTAGACCAACAGTTTACAAGGCAGTTCCGGGGTTGAGCCCCGGGATTTCACCCCATACTTGCTGATCCGCCTACGCACGCTTTACGCCCAGTAATTCCGAACAACGCTAGTCCCCTCCGTATTACCGCGGCTGCTGGCACGGAGTTAGCCGGGACTTCTTTACTGGGTACAGTCATTATCTTCCCCAGCGAAAGAGCTTTACGATCCTAAGACCTTCATCACTCACGCGGCATGGCTAGATCAGGCTTTCGCCCATTGTCTAAGATTCCCCACTGCTGCCTCCCGTAGGAGTCTGGGCCGTGTCTCAGTCCCAGTGTTGCTGATCATCCTCTCAAATCAACTATAGATCGTAGACTTGGTAGGCCGTTACCCCACCAACTATCTAATCTACCGCGGGCCGATCCTTCTCCGATAAATCTTTCCCCCGAAGGGCGTATAAGGCATTAGTCATCGTTTCCAATGGTTATTCCTTAGAGAAGGGCACGTTCCCACGTGTTACTAACCCGTCCGCCGCTCACCCGAAGGCGCGCTCGACTTGCATGTGTTAGGCCTGCCGCCAGCGTTCGTTCTGAGCCAGGATCAAACTCTCAAGTTGAAAAGCTGTTGCCAGCTTATCCTTGACGTTCGAACCTCTGCACATATGCGTTCCGACCGGCAAAGGTCGGAACATACTGTCTGTTGTGCTTCTGGTTTCATAAGAAACCGGAAACCGTCCAAACAGTGAAGCTGACACTACATCATCGGGTTGCCCCTAGTAGCGCGATATATGTGCAGTTGTCTGTTCATCGAATGAACCAAACCGCCCACATATCTCTTCAGATATCATCAATTTCAAAGAGCGTGGAACCCGAGGGCCCCGAGACAAAATCAACCGGCTGCGCTCAAACTCTTAGCGCGACCCGCCTTATCTGCCTCAATTTTTTCCGCCGTCTGCCTTGTCAGATCATCGTCTGTCCGGCCTCTGGCGTCCCGGTGTGTGCATCTCTGCGCCGCCGGTGAGGTGGTATTTACGGTTTGGACCCCGGACCCGCAACCCCTTTTTTCGGGAAAGATGATGTTTTTTGCCGAAAACCTGTTTTTTCAGCAAAAATAGGGGGTTATGTCCTAAAAATTACGATTCAAGTCGGTTTCGGGCAACTTTCTTACCGCGTTTACCCGGGGTTACATAGCACATCTTGGCCTCATGGGGGGCGGGAATCCGGGACTCACCCCTGCCGCGCGGCTGACTCGGCGGGATTCGCGGCCCGAGTCGCGCCCCCGAGTCGGCGAATCCGGCGACTCATCGCGCCGATTCCCGTCTTCGCTCCGACTCGGGTGCTGAGTTCAGCGTTTGTGAATCACCGCCACCTGGTCCTTGCGCTTCTTCTGGTAGCGCACGGGATGCACGATGCAGGCGGATATCTGAGGCCTCAGCGCATTGAACCGCGCCGCGACCTCGGGGTCGGAATGAGTGAACGCGCGCTCATCTATATAAGAGCGCAGAAGCGCCGCCGTCTTGGTGATCCCCTCGACCTCGTACGTGTCGGGCTGCCAGCGCAGATCCTCGATTACGTAGAGACCGCCGGATTTCAGGCGCGGGAAGATTTCCAGAAAGGCGTTCTGCTGGTGGTGGCTCGCGTGGCTGGCGTCGTCGATGACGATGTCCGGGGCGGGGATGTCGGCGGCGGCGCGGGCGATTTCATCCCGGCTGTCCATGTCGCAGCGGTGGAAGGTGAACCGCTCGTCCTCGAACCACGAGAAATCCGATACGTCCAAGCCGTGGATACGCGCCTTGGGAAAATACTCGAGCCACATGCGAATCGATGGCAGGTCGCCCGTCTTGCGGTCCTTGTCGACGCCGTGCTCGGGGCCGCCGATCAGCAGGCCCATCTCCAGGAAAGTGATCTTGCGCTGCCGGTATGGGTGAAACAGCATGTGATAAAGTTCGGTGTAGCGGTGCTTGGCCGATCCCTTGTCCGATCCGTAACGATCCGCAAGATCGGTGAGGTTCTCCATCTTCCTGCCCTTCCGGCCCGGTCCTGCATCCAGCATGCGCCCGCTTCCTTATCCCGTAACGTCTTCGGTGGTCTTCGCCGCGATCACCGGCGCCGCGTGCGGGTCGATCCCGTGCTTCTTCAGCAGCGCGTCGATCAGCCCACCCTCGTCCGGCAGCCCCGCCGGTCGGCTGGCGAGGAACTCGCGGATGCGCCGCCCGTAGAGATGGATCGAGGTGGTCCGCTCGGTCAGGCATTTCTCGGCCGCCTTGCGCCCGCCGGCTTTCACCATCTTGCGGCGCAAGTCGAACGGCACGGGATAGAGCACGTCGCGCGCAAAGGCATGCTTGTCCTCGCCCGTGCGCTGAAGCCAGGCGGTGACCGCCTGCGGCCCCCAGACGCCCCAGGGCAGGTCGCTCACATGCACCGGATCGCCCGCCTCGGCGCGCGCGCGCAGCTTTTCTTTCGCGGTGTCGCCGTACCAGAAGGGAATGCCGTATTCATCGCCCGACATCTCCAGCAAACCGGCCAACGCGGCGCTGTCCGGCGGCAGACCGAGAACGCCGCCGTTTATATGGTGTTCGCTCTCCCAGCCAAAGTAATGGCCGGTCTCGGTCTTGAACGGCTTCATGCAATAGGCGTCGGTATCGGCCCAGATCATGCGCTCGCCTTGGGTCAGCAGGTGATAGCGGAACACGTCGGAAAACAGCGCGAGGCTCCCGGTGCGGCCATGCTGGATGAATTCGTCCCGTTTGAGGACCGCGTCGCCATGCACGACGGCGACGCCCTCGGGCACGTTCGACACCGGGCCGTAATGATAAAGCGTGACCTCGTGGCCCACGTCCAGGAATGACTGCACGCAGAGCTGCTCGACATAGCTGAGCGGGCCTTCGACCCAGAGCATGCCGATATGGTGGAGTTTACTCATGATGTGCGACTGCCCCTGTTTGCCTGTGGCGCCTCTTGCGTCCCCGTTTGCCGGGTTGTTTTCGCCCTGTCATGTTAGACGCTCGCCCTGTTTCGCGCAATTTTTTTCGCGCGCCCCCGTCCAGAGCGTCGAAACAGCCGGTTACCTCCATCATGAGGATTCCCGCATCATGTGTTTTGGGTTAATATCCGACAAACACCCGCGATCAGATGGGGGCAGAGATGAGCAGTCAACCGATCACACCGCTATCCTTTTGCGTGATGCCGTCGCGCTTCCTCCGCCGGGACGCGCCGCATGGCTTCGCTGAATGGAGCGACCGGGAACAGCGCGCCTTCGACGACGCCACGCTGTTCTACGACGTTTTCCGCTCAGGCGCTCCGGACACGGTCTATGCAGTCGGACCGCCGCTGAAGCAGACCTTCCGCCGCTTCCTGAAACGCGCCGCGCTGACGCTGGACGGCGTTCCGGCCAAAATGCGCGAAATCAGCCAGTCGCGCCGCGCCTCGATCCTCGAGATCACCGCGCCGGTCAGGACGCCGGTCACGCTCGGCATCTCCCACCCGCAACTGTCCTTCAGCATCGCCATCGCGCCGGACAACCTGCATCGCTATGCCGATAGGCGCGCCATGTTCACCCTGTCGCGCAACAACACGCTGGAATGGGTCCGCGACTGGGCGCGGTTTCATGTCGAAACCCAAGGGGTCGAAGCGATCGTCCTGTTCGACAACGCCTCGGACATCTACCACGCCGACGCGCTGGCCGAGGTGCTGGACAAGATCGACGGCCTTGCGACATTCGACGTGGTTCCGGCCCCGTTCCAGTATGGTCCCATCGGGCTTGGCCGCGAACTGACCAGCGCGCGCTACCTGCAATTCGGCGTGTTCGAGATCACGCGCCTGCGCTTCCTTCAGGACGCGGCGGGCGTGCTGAACATGGATATCGACGAAATGGCCTACACGCCCAAGGGCGCAACCGTGTTCGACATCGCCGCGGATACCGACGCCGGCTTCCTGACGCTGCCGGGCAGCTGGCGTTACCCGGAACCGGGCGCGCCGATGATGCATGGCGCGCACACGATGCGGCACTCGGGCGAGGAAGAGCCCATGTATCCCAAGTGGTGCCTGCTGCCGCGCGGGCCGCACCTGGGCAAGAGCTGGCGCACCCATGGCCTGAAGGGCGTGCCCGATCAGGTCGAGGAAGGGTGCGGATTCTTCCATTGCCGGATGATTTCCGAAAGCTGGCATTACGACCGCTCGGAATACGCCGATCTCGCGCTGGAGCCCGACCCGCTTGCGCAAAGCGTGCTCGTCCCCGCCCTCACGGGGCGAGCAGCGTAACCCGCTTGCGCATTGCGATCTCGGTCAGGTCTTTTTCATAGAGCCGCCCCAGATGCGCGCGCTCGGCCGCGCTCCAGGGGTCGTATCCGGGATAGTCCGGCCCGCGCGGATAGGCGTCCTGGATCTCGACCCGCCGCGCCAGCGCCGCGTCGCCCCCTTCGCGCTCGATCGCGATCAGCAGCTCCTGCACCGCGCGGTGGCTGGCCGAGGGGCGACCGCGCTTGCGCTTGGGCTCGGCAAGCGTGTTGATGTCGAACCCGGGACCGATGAGGTTGCCGATCACCCGCTCCGACAGGGCGCCGAAATCCTCGTGCCGCCAGACGGTCATTTCCGCCTCGGGAAAGCAGCTGAGCACGAGGTCGACAAAGCCGGTCCAGCTCGGCAGGTTCGACAGCACCGCGCGCTTCATCTGCGCCTCGGGGATAACGTTCTCGCCCTTGGCCGAGCGCAGGAACTCGATGAAGGTCGAGGCGAAGAAATCCGCGTAGTGCCGCAGCGCGATATGCACCTCCGTGACGGGATAGGGGATGTTCTGCGCGAAGATCGGGATCAGCGTCCTGCCCCGGCTATAAAGATGCCCCGAGCGCACGCAATGCCCGCTATGCCCCGGCATGTTCTCGTCCGAGAGAACGATTCGCTCGCCCGCGCCCGCGCCGATCTTGCGGAAGAACTTGGTCGCCTTTTTCGCCAACTCCTTGTCCGGCACCTTGGTGCGGTATTCCAGCCCCAGCTTCTCGTAGCCGTTCAACTGTGCCGGAACGGTATATTCCTTGCGCGTGTCACGGTGATGGACATAGTAGACGCCGCTTTTCCGCAGCCGCCCGGCGTTGCGTTGCAGGATGGACTGGATATGGCTGGTGGCGGTCTTGTGCACGCCGCCATGCACCACAACGTAAGGCGCGCCGCCCTTGGCCATCGCACTCAGCTTTCCTGCAATTCCGGCGCGGCGTTGATCCCGGCGATCTGGGTGCGGAACGCCTCCCAGCCGTCGCGTTCCTTCAGCGCCTGGATCCTGCCGCGGTGCCAATCGACGGCGGCGCCATGCAGCCGGGCGAGCTCATCGTCCTTCAGCAGATTCGCCATCTCGCGGCGCAGCCCCGGCAGGCGGCTGTGGATCGAGATGTCCTGCTCGGCATTGTAGTTCATGTTCGACCAGTAGGTGACGCCCTGGTCGTCGCCCACGTGGTTGGTGCGCCCCCGGTCGCGTTTCACCAGGAAACTGTCGACCGAGCGCACGGCGTAGTGGTGCAGCCGCGCGAAATCGTGGCGGAACCCTTCATACGCCTTCCACCCCTGCCCCAGATACGGGTCCGGCATCGGCTGCCCGCCGCCATCGACCCAGGCGATATCGCCGCGATCGAGGTGGAAGGCGGGACGGTGGATGCGCAGCTTGATCAGCTTGTCGTTGTTGCGCACCAGCGTCTTCATGCCCAGCG
Source organism: Roseovarius spongiae (assembly GCF_003651245.1). GTDB lineage: Bacteria > Pseudomonadota > Alphaproteobacteria > Rhodobacterales > Rhodobacteraceae > Roseovarius > Roseovarius spongiae. The sequence goes on along the minus strand of NZ_RAPE01000004.1, from coordinate 205,986 downwards.
CGCGGTAATTGGGAAATTCGTCCTCGCCGCAGGCGCGGTCGAACTGCTCGATCACGGGGCGATCCTCATAGTCGATCCGCCCGCTATTGCCGAAGAGCTTCCAGCAGACCGAGATCGCGTCCGCATCCCCGACCGCCGCGAACAGATCGTCAAGCCGCCCCTTGCCCACGCGGATGTTGAGGAACTCGTCGCAATCCGCGCAGATCAGCCAGTCGGCGTTCTGCACGATCGCCTGCTTGCCGGCGTCCTTCAACGCGGAACGCTGCGGGCTGCCGCCGGGCTTGAACGGGTTTTCGCGATGCTCGGCAAGGCCCAACGCCTCGAGCCGCTTCGCGATCAGGTCGGTGCCGTCGTCGCAATCGTTGGTGTAGATCAGGAAATCGCTAAACCCGATGGAGCGGTTATAGGCCACCCATTCAAGCATGAACGGCCCCTCGTTCTTCATCGTGGTGACGATCAGCCGCCGGTCGCCCCCCTTGCCCGCGGGGGCGTTGCGCCCGGCATTGGCCGGGGCGATGATCCTCGCGCCGCTGCCGTCCTCGGGCATGCGGGCCGATTTGATCTTGGGCTGGTTGCTGACATCAACCGGCGCGGCGGGCGCTGCGTCGGCAGGCGCGGCGTCAGCGCCATCCTCACCCGCGATGGCTTGCGCCTCTTCCTCCAACCGCCTCTTGCGCTTGCGCAGGCGACGACGGAAGGTCTTGTCGAAATGCGTCGCGAGATCCTCGCGCCCCTTGTCGCGGAAGTAGCCCGAGACCGACCCGCGATACCACGGCAGGTTGCGCCGCGCGCGGTAGAGCCGGTAGAACTCCGCCTCGGTCAGCTCGTCGAAGATCACCCGCTCCATCACCGGCTTGAGCGCGCCCATCTTGCGCAGGAACACGGCCGTCTTGTGGACCGAGAACCAGCATTTGAAGATGCGGATATTGTCGTCGCTGCTGAACCGGTCGACATGTTTCTGGTCCAGTTCGAAATAGGGATCATAGAAGATATTGACCCGCCCCGCCTTGGCGGTCTGCGCGGCCCCGTCGGAAAGCGGCAGCGTCCAGTCCTGCCGCCGGCCGTTCTCGTATCGTGTCTCCCATGGCACAAGGTCGGGGTCGAGCGTCGATTGCGGATTGATCGCCGCCACATGCGCGCCCGGCGCGAAGCTCGAGAAGGCCAGCGCCGCGTAGCCGCCCATCGACACGCCCGCGAACACCACCCGCTTGTAGCCGTCAAAGAACCCCTGCGCCGCCAGCGCCTCGAACCGCTGGATAAGATCGGCGTCGCGATACCAGTCGCTCACATGCGCCATGACGCCCAGGTGCGACAGCCCATTGTCCTGCGCGAACTTGTAGGCCCACGGCTCGCGCGTGACGGAATCGTCGCCGACATTGCTGAGGTTGTCGAAGGTGACGAGCAGCCGGTCAGAGGGCCGGCGCACGAACATCAGAGAATGGCGCAGATTCTTCTCGAAGAACCCCTCGCCCTCCGCGCCGGGCCGCAGGTCGTCGAGCCAGCGGGGGGACTCCGGGGTCGTGTCGTCGGCCTGTTCGCTCATAACGGTGCTCGCGCTCTGCCTGTGTCGCGGCGCTATCGGCGCACCGCGTTATTTTTCGGGCATTATAGAACGCAGCTTTGAATCCTCGCAACATATCAATGAAATTGTGGTTATTGTTTCCAGTTGCGGGACATTTGGGGGACAGAAAACCACTGTAGGAACCGTTACCTCCCGCCCGGATTGAAGGGTGTAGCCCGCCGGGCGTGCGCGAAACGAAAAAGGGGGCGCCGACGCGCCCCCGTTCCATACTCAATGCACCACGGCGTCATCCGGCTTGGGCCGGTCCGTGCTGCCGATCCGGTCGCCGATGATAAGGCCCTCGGCCCCAGCGGTGATCGGCACGGTCGCACCGTCAAGCACGTCGCCCGCCAGCAGCATCTCGGCCAGCGGATCCTGCACCGCGCGCTGGATCACGCGTTTGAGCGGGCGCGCCCCGAACACCGGGTCGTAGCCTTCGTCGGCCAGCCATTTCTTGGCGCCTTCGTCGAACTCGAGCGTGATCTTGCGCCCCGCGAGCCGCTTGGCCAGCCGCGCGAGCTGGATGTCCACGATCCCGGTCATGTCCTCGCGGCCCAGCCGGTCGAAGATCACCGTCTCGTCCAGCCGGTTCAGGAACTCCGGCCGGAAATGGGCGCGCACCGCGTCCATCACGTCGCGCCGCGCCTGCGCCATGTCCCCACCTTCGGGCAACTGGCTGAGCGCCTGCGCGCCGAGGTTGCTGGTCAGCACGATCAGCGTCTGCTTGAAATCGACCGTGCGGCCCTGTCCATCGGTCAGCACCCCGTCATCGAGCACCTGCAACAGCACGTTGAACACGTCCGGATGCGCCTTCTCGACCTCGTCGAACAGGATCACCTGGTAGGGTCTGCGCCGCACCGCTTCGGTCAGCACGCCGCCCTCGTCATAGCCCACGTAGCCCGGCGGGGCGCCGATCAGGCGGGCGACCGCGTGTTTCTCCATGAACTCGGACATGTCGATGCGCACCATCGCCTGGTCGTCGTCAAAGAGGAACTCGGCCACGGCCTTGGTCAGCTCGGTCTTGCCGACGCCCGTAGGCCCGAGGAACAGGAACGAGCCGAGCGGCCGCCCCTCGTCATGCAGGCCGGCACGCGCGCGGCGCACGGCGCTCGCCACCGCCTTGACGGCGGTGTCCTGGCCGATCACGCGACGATGCAGCCCGGCCTCCATGCCCAGCAGCTTCTCGCGCTCGCCCTCGAGCATCTTGGCCACCGGGATGCCGGTCCAGCGTTCGACCACCTGCGCAATCTGTTCAGGACGCACGGCTTCCTCGACCATGACGCCGTCCTCTTCAGCCTTCTCGGCCTCGGAGAGCTGCTTTTCCAGCCCCGGGATCACGCCATAGCTAAGCTCACCAGCCCGCGCCAGGTCGCCCGCGCGCTTGGCGTGGTCAAGCTCGATCCGCGCGCGGTCGAGCTGCTCCTTGAGGTCGCGCGCAGAGGCCAGCTTGTCCCGCTCGGCCTGCCATTGCGCGGTCATCTCGCTTGAGCGTTCCTGCAATTCGGCCAGTTCCTTCTCGAGCTTGTCGAGCCGATCCTTGGATGCCGCGTCGTCCTCTTTCTTGAGCGCCTCGGCCTCGATCTGCATTTGCAGGATCTGCCGGTCGAGCGCGTCGAGCTCCTCGGGCTTACTGTCCACTTCCATGCGCAGACGGCTTGCGGCCTCGTCCATCAGGTCGATGGCCTTGTCCGGCAGGAAGCGGTCGGTGATGTAGCGGTGGCTCAGCGTCGCCGCCGTCACCAGCGCGCTGTCGGAAATGCGAACCCCGTGGTGAAGCTCGTATTTCTCCTTGATGCCGCGCAGGATGCTGATCGTGTCCTCGACGGTCGGCTCCTCGATCACCAGCGGCTGGAACCGCCGGGCGAGGGCCGCGTCCTTCTCCACGTGCTTGCGGTATTCATCAAGCGTGGTCGCGCCCACGCAGTGCAGCTCGCCGCGCGCCAGCGCCGGCTTGATGAGGTTGGCGGCGTCCATCGCGCCGTCCGCCTTGCCCGCGCCGACGAGCGTGTGCATCTCGTCGATGAAGAGGATGATCTCGCCCGCGGCCGCGGTCACCTCGTTCAGCACGCCCTTCAGCCGCTCTTCGAATTCACCGCGGTATTTCGCCCCGGCGATGAGCGCGCCCATGTCGAGCGCCAGCAGCCGCTTGTTGGCGAGGCTTTCGGGCACGTCGCCATTGACGATGCGCAGCGCGAGACCCTCGGCGATGGCGGTCTTGCCGACGCCGGGTTCGCCGATCAGCACCGGGTTGTTCTTGGTCCGCCGGCTCAGCACCTGCATGGCGCGGCGGATCTCGTCGTCGCGGCCGATGATCGGGTCGATCTTGCCTTCCTCGGCGGCGGCGGTCAGGTCATGCGTGTATTTTTCGAGCGCCTCGTAGGCATCCTCGGCGCTGGCCGTGTCGGCGGTGCGCCCCTTGCGGATGTCGTTGATCGCCTCGTTCAGCTTCTGCGCGGTGACGTCGCCGGCCTCCAGCGCCTCCTTGGCGGGCGAACGCACGACCGCCAGCGCGGTCAGCATCCGCTCCACGGGAACGAAACTGTCCTTCGCCTTGCCGGCCAGCTTCTCGGCCTCGGCCAGAACCTTGCCGGTCTGCTGATCCATGTAGGTCTGCCCCGCATCGCCGCTGACCTGCGGGATTTTCGCCAGCGCCGCGTCAAGCGCCTGCACCACGCGGCCCGCATCGCCGCCCGCGCGCTTGATGAGGTTGCTCGCCAACCCCTCGCTGTCGTCCATCAATGCCTTGAGCAAATGTTCGGGGGCCAGTTTCTGGTGGCTCTCCCGCATCGCGATCGTCTGGGCCGCCTGGATGAAACCGCGCGACCGTTCGGTGAACTTGTTCAAGTCCATCGCCTTTCTCCTTCTGTTAAGCGTCATTCCACTTGCGCACCCAGCATTAGGCATGCGCGGTCGGAACCCTTGGATCGAAAATGGGGAGCGCGCCCGAACCGTTCAAGAAGACCCGCCCAAAATCCCCCGATCACGCGATTTTTAAGCGCCAACGCATGGAACCTTGCCGCCGATTCCTAAGTTATCCACAGGAAGGTCCGCTTTATCCACAAGGGCCTCAGGGGTTTGGAGAAGACCCGCCATAGAAGGAGCAGTGCCTTGTATATCGAGAAAATCCAGTTCGATAATGTCCGCTACAATCCCGAGACCAGCGCATTCGAAACGCTGGTCAAGATCAGCGATGGCGGACAATCCTACGCCTACCCGGTGCACGTGACCGCGTCGCTATACGCGGAGTTCGGCATTATCGCCCGAGGCCTGGCGCAAAAGGCGCGCGCGCTGCACCGGGCGCATGATCCGGGTCTGCGGCTCACCCGCCGCGCCGACCCAGCCGGGACCGCCCCCCGGCGCACGGCGCGCGGCTCCATAATCGATCGGCTGATGGGGCGTCACGCGGCCTGACGACCGCTCGCAAGGTCTTCCGGGGCTTCCCGCGGGGATGACCGGGACGATTCTTTGGATCAGCAGCCGCCACAATGCGCGCGTCCCCAGGTCTTGACCCTGCCGTGTCCTGCCGCGATGTAGGGGCGCGCCTTTCAACAGGGAAATTTCACATGACCGCCTCCGATGACCGGCTGATCGTCGCGCTCGACCTGCCCAACGCGCTCGACGCGCTTGCGCTTACCCAACGAATCGGCCCGCAGGTCGGTTTCTACAAGATCGGCCTCGGCATGCTCACCGGCGGGGGCCTCGCGCTCGCGCAGGAACTGGCCGAAGAACATGGCAAGCGCATCTTCCTCGACATGAAGCTCTTTGACATAGGCGCGACGGTGGAAAACGCCGTGCGCGGGCTGGCCCAATTCGACATCGACCTGCTCACCGTTCACGGCGATCCGCACGTGGTGCGGGCGGCCAAGGCGGGCGCGGCGGGAAAACCGCTCCGGATCCTCGCGGTGACCGTCCTCACCTCGCTCGACCGGGCCGATCTCGACGCCGGGATGATGCAGGCGGGCGACGTCGCCGACATCGCGGTCGAGCGCGCCGCGCGCGCGATGGAAGCCGGCGCCGACGGCGTCATCGCCTCCCCGCAGGAGGCGGCGGCGATCCGCGCCCTGCCCGAAAGCGCCGGCAAGCTCATCGTGACGCCGGGCGTGCGCCCCGCGGGGAGCGCGCTCGGTGATCAGAAGCGCGTCGCGACGCCTGCGCAGGCGGTCGCGGACGGGGCCGACCACATCGTCGTCGGCCGCCCGATCTGGGCCGCGGACGACCCCGCGACCGCCGCCGCGTCCGTGCTGGCCGAACTTGGCTGAGCCAGGGGCGGCTTCAGAGAGTCCTCATGCCTTCAGCGAGGATATTTCCGGCAAGAAGAAGCGGCGGGGCCACGGCATTTCTTGGTGAAACAACTATGTCGCCACGCCGGAGTTGGGGCCGCCGGTCCGCTGGTATATACTGACCCCGGCGCACTGATCCGAAACGAGCCATGCCCGCATTCTGCCGAGACTGCCTGACCGAACTCGCGCCCGCGACGCGCCGCTGCGCGGCCTGCGGCAGCCCCCGCGTGCTGTCGCATCCCGAGCTTTACGATCTCGGCATCGCGCACATGGATTGCGACGCCTTCTACGCCAGCGTGGAAAAGCGCGACGACCCATCGCTCGCGGGCAAGCCGCTGATCATCGGCGGCGGGCGGCGCGGCGTCGTTTCGACTGCGTGTTACGTGGCGCGGATCCGCGGCGTGCGCTCGGCGATGCCGATGTTTCAGGCGCTCAGGCTCTGTCCCGACGCGGTGGTGCTGAAGCCCCGGATGGAGGTCTATGCCGGCGTGTCCCGCCAGATCCGCGCGATGATGGAAGAGCTGACCCCGGATATCGAGCCGCTCTCGCTCGACGAGGCGTTTCTCGACCTGCGCGGCACCCAGCGGCTGCACGGCGCGCCGCCCGCCGTCATGCTCGCGCGGCTGGTGCGGCGGATGTCGCGGGAGCTGGGGCTGACCGGCTCGATCGGGCTCAGCCACAACAAGTTCCTGGCCAAGATCGCCTCGGACCTCGACAAGCCGCGCGGATTCTCGGTGATCGGCGAGGCCGAGACCGCCGATTTCCTGCGGGACAAGCCGGTGCGCATGATCTGGGGCGTCGGGCAGGCCGGGCAGGCCGCGCTCGAGGCCGCAGGCATCCGCAGCTTTTCGGACCTGCTGCGCTGGGAGCGGACCGACCTCGTCGCGCGGTTCGGCGCGATGGGCGAGCGGCTCTGGCATCTGGCGCGCGGGCAGGATCGTCGCCGCGTCAATGCCCGCGCGCCGGTCAAGTCGATCTCGAACGAGACCACCTTTGCCGAGGATACCGGCGATCCGGACATTCTCGACGGGCATGTCTGGCGGCTGGCGGAGAACGTGTCGGACCGGGCCAAGGCGCGGCGACTCGCCGGGCGGGTCGTGACGCTGAAGCTGAAGCGCGCCGATCACGGCACCCTGACGCGCCGCACCGCGTTGCGGGACGCGACGCAGATGGCCGACGTCATCTATCGCACCGCGCGCGGGCTGCTCGGCCCCGCGCTGGCACAGGCGCCGTTTCGGCTGATCGGCATCGGCCTCTCGGACCTGCTGGACGAGGCGGGCGCGGATCTCTCGGGCGATCTGCTCGACCCGCAGGCGCGCGCGCGCAGCGACGCCGAGCGCGCGACCGACGCGATTCGCCAAAGGTTCGGACACGACGCCATCCGCAAGGGCCGCGCGCTGCGTTGACGGGCGAGGCCGCCCGCAAGGGCGAAGGAGCCGGCGCGTTACTCCGCCGCCAGCCGCTGTTCGCGGGGACGGCCGATTTCGGCGATCTGTGCGATCACCCCGGTCAGAAGGGCGCGGAACGCCTCGAAATCCGCGTTCGGCTCGATCCGGCGCTCGTCCATGTAGAGCGCGCGGTCGATCTCGACCTGCACCACGTGCCGCCCGCGCGACGGGCGGCCGTATCGCTGGGTCACGTAGGCGCCCGCGAAGGGCGTGTTGCGCGTCACCATCAGGCCCGCGGCGCGGAACGCCGCCTCGATCCGATCGACGATGGCGCCGCTCGCCGAGGCGCCGAACCGGTCGCCCAGCACCACGTCGGGGCGGCGCGCGCCCTTCTGGGTGAATTGGTCCATCGCCTCATGCGGCATCGAGTGGCAGTCGATCAGGATCGCCTGCCCAAAGCGCGCATGCGCCGCCTCCAGTTCCGCGGCCAGGGCGGCGTGGTAGGGCTGCCAGCAGGTCACGATCCGCCGATCCGCCTCCTGGCGGGACAGCTTGCCCGCATAGATCGCGCGCCCGTTCGAGACCACTCGCGGGATCACCCCGAGCCCCGAGGACAAGCGCGGATTATGCCCGTTTGCGCGCACGCCCTCGATCAGCGCCGGGTCGAGCTCGTCCGCCGATCGGTTGAGGTCTACGAAGGCGCGCGGCGCTGTGGCGTGCAGCAGCGGCGCGCCCATGCGGGGCGCCGCGTCGAACAGCCGCTCGACGAAGGCGTCTTCCGAGCTGCGAATCGCGCTGGCGTCGAGAATCGTGCGCGCGAGGAAATCCGCAGGGTAGTCGCGCCCGCTATGGGGCGATGCGAACACCGTGCCGGTGGTGCGCCGCTCCGGCTCAATCAGGTGGTAGGCGATCTCGGGCATCGTGTGACGGGCAACTTTCATCGGTGCGGCCTTCATGATAGCGCGTTTTTTTCCCGAACCAAAAGCCCTTGATCCCCGCATCGCGTTCTTTTATAGACCGGCCACCGGCGCGGACTTCCGCGCCCCTATTCGTTGGGGCGCATGTCCAGGCCGGCATTCATGGGCGATTAGCTCAGCGGTAGAGCACTTCGTTGACATCGAAGGGGTCACTAGTTCGAACCTAGTATCGCCCACCATGAATCCACTGTTCCGGGTCCGCCCGGGACGCCCGCAAACCCAAAGGCGCTGGCCCGCGCCGCACAAAGGAGGAGACGACGATGAAAGTTCGCAACTCGCTTCGTTCGCTCAAGAACCGGCACCGGGATTGCCGCGTGGTGCGCCGCAAAGGCCGCGTCTACGTCATCAACAAGACCCAGCGCCGCTTCAAGGCCCGCCAGGGCTGAGCGACGCCCGCCCGTCGGGCGGCCGATTTCAACCCCCGCCCTGTTCGCAGGGCGGGGGTTTTCGCATGCGTGCCCGGAGGGTTGAAGGGGCCGCGCCTTCGCGCTAGGGCATCGACCGTTCCGGGTTCGGAGACGACCATGACCCACACGCCAACGCCCTCGCTGCTCGAGGAACTGCCGGGCGACCTGCTGATCTGGGTGCTGATCATCAGCGAACTGCTGGTCTTCGGCGCGGGCTTCACCGCCTTCCTGTCGGTGCGGCTGACCGATCCCGTCGGCTTTGCCGAGGCGCAGACGCATCTGCATCGCGTGGGCGCGGCGATCAACACGATCGTCCTGATCTCGAGCGGGTTTCTCGCCGCGCTCGCCCTGAAATGGCGCAATGCGACCCGCCGCGTGGCGGCGCGGCTGGCCCTGATCGGCGCGGCGCTCCTGGGCGTGGCGTTCCTGGTCATCAAGTGGATCGAATACGCCGACAAGGCGGCGCAGGGAATCACCTACGAAACCCACCCCTTCTTCATGTTCTACTACCTGCTGACCGGGTTCCACGCCGCCCACGTGATCGCGGGCGTTCTCGTGCTGCTCTTGATCGCGTGGCGCGATTCGCCCGAGAACATCGAGACCGGCGCCGCCTTCTGGCACATGGTCGATCTCGTCTGGGTGCTGCTCTTCCCCGTCGTCTACCTGTTGGCGTGACCATGACCAGACCCGACAAACTGACCTTCGCGTGGATTTCCCTGCTTGTGCTGAGCGGCGCCACCACCATCGTCGCCGAACTGGTGAACCTCGGCTTTGATCCGCGCGTCACCGGGACACTGGTGCTGTTCCTGGCGCTGATGAAGGCGCGGATCATCCTCGCGCGCTATCTCGGGCTGGCCGAGGCGCCGTCCTGGCGGCGCGGGTTCAACCTCGCGCTGAGCCTCTTCTGCCTGCTGCTGCTCGGGCTCTACCTGGGGCCGTTGCTGTGACGCTGGCCGATCTCGCCCTGCTGGTCGTCGCCGGTTTCGCCGCCGGCGTGCTCAACGCCATCGCGGGGGGCGGGACGTTCCTGACGCTGCCCGCGCTGATCTTCGTCGGCATCCCTCCGGTCGCGGCCAACGCGACCGCGACGCTTTCGGCCCTGCCGGGCTATCTCAGCAGCGCCTGGGGATTCCGGCGCGACCTGCGCGCCGAGGGGCGTCTGTCGCTGCGCGGGATCGTGATCGCCTCGGGAATCGGCAGCCTCGCGGGGGCGGCGCTGCTGCTGCTCACGTCGGACGCGGTGTTCTCGGGCATCGTGCCGTGGCTGTTGCTGCTCGCCACCGCGCTGTTTGCCGCCGGCCCCGCGCTGATCCGGCGCCTGCGCGCACGGGGTCTGCCCGATGCGGGGCCCGTTCTGTCCTTCGTCGTGCTGGTCGCGGTGTCGATCTATGGCGGGTATTTCAACGGCGGGCTGGGGATCATGCTGCTCGCCGCGTTCGGGCTGCTGGGCTACTCGGACCTGCACGCGATGAACGGGCTGAAGAACGCGCTGTCGGTGATCCTGTCGCTGATACCGGTGTTGGCCTTCATCCCCGCCGGCGTGATCGCCTGGGAGGCCGCCGCGCCCGTCGCGCTGGCGGCCACGGCGGGCGGGCTCATGGGGGCGGGACTGAGCCGGAGAATCGCCAACCCGAACCACCTGCGGATCTTTATCGTTCTGGTCGGCCTCGTGATGAGCGTTCTGTTCTTCCTGCGCTGACTTGCCGCGCGCGCATCGCTGCGGTTAGGTGGGGCGATCTTGTGAAGGGTACGAGCCAACATGACCACACGAACCGTCATCGTCATCGGCGCAGGCATCTGCGGGCTTTCCTCGGCCATCTGGCTGCGCCGCGCGGGCCATTCCGTCACGCTGATCGACCGCGACTATCCGGGCGCGGGCGCTTCGCAGGGCAATGCCGGGCTGCTTGCGGAATGGGGCATCGTGCCGATGAACACGCCCGGGATCGCGCGCGCCGGGCTGGGCTACCTGCTGTCGCGGGACGGGCCGCTCTGGTTGCAATACGCATATCTTCCCCGGCTCGTTCCGTGGCTGGCGAAGTTCGTTTCCAACAGCACCGATTCGCGCACGCGCTCCACCTCTGCCGCGCTCTACGATCTTCTGCATGACAGCGTCGACCAGCACCGCGCCCTGGCCCGTGGCACAGGCGCGGAGAAATGGATCTCCGGTAGCGATTTCGGTTTCGTCTACCGCAATCGCGCGGCGTTCGACGCGGACGCCTATGACTGGGCGCTCAAGCGCGAATCCGGGTTCATCCCCGAGGTGATCGAAGGCCCGGCAGTGCAGGAGGCCGAACCGTCGCTTGCGCCGACCCAGCAATGTCTCGCGATGCTGCGCAACCACGGGTATATCTCCAATCCGGGCGCATACATGGCCGATCTGGCGAGCGTGTTCGAGGCCGAGGGCGGCGCTTACATGCAGGCCGAGATGCGCGACGTGACGCTCACGGACGGGCGCATTTCCGAGGTCGTCACCGATCGCGGCGCGCTCAGCTGTGACGCTGTGGTCCTGTCGGCGGGCATCTGGTCCGAGCCGCTGGCGCGCAAGCTCGGGATCAGGGCGCCGCTGGTCGCTGAGCGCGGCTACCATCTGCAATTCAGCGCGTCATCGGTGAAACCCAGAACGCCGCTGATGATAACAGCCGGCAAGTTCGTGGCGACCCCCATGGCCCACGGACTGCGCTGCGCCGGCATGGTCGAGCTGGGCAACACCAAGGCGCCGCCATCGCGCGCGCCCTACGCCCTCATGCGTCGCCGCATTGCCGAGGTATTCCCAGGCCTGGAACATGAAACGGCGGAGGAATGGATGGGATTCCGCCCATCGACACCGGATTGCCTCCCACTTATCGGAGAGATCGGCGGCAGCGGCGTCATCGCGGCCTTCGGACATCAGCATATCGGCCTGACCGGCGGACCGAAGACCGGGCGCTGGGTCGCCGATATCATTTCGGGCCGGACGCGCAACGCCGACATCGCCGCCTTCGATGCGAATCGGTCCGGCTGAGCGGTCGCGCCGGGCCCAAGCCCGGCCTACGCCAGCATTGCGCGCAGACGCGCCATCCGGTCGCGAAGCTGACCCTGCAGGAACTCGTTGTTCAAGCGGCCATCCTCGCCGAATTCCTCTTGCGCCTTGGCGACAAGGATCAGCGGCCCGTGCACGACCTGCACCTGCAACTGGATCAGGTTGTTCACGGTCATGAAATGCGCCACCTCGCCGCCCGTGCGCCCGCCGGTGGCGGACATCACCACGGCGATCTTGTCCTTGAGCACGGATTGCTTCGCGCGGCTCAGCCAGTCGGTCGCGTTCTTCAGCACGCCGGACATGCCCTTGTTATACTCGGGCGCCCCGATCAGTAACGCATCGGTGTCGCGCACCTGGTCCATCAGCGTGACCACCCCCGGCGGCAGGCCCCTTGATTCGAGATCGCCGTCATAAAGCGGCAGATTCAGATCCGCCTCCACCGCTTCGGCCTCTCCGAACGCGCGCACCGCCTCGCGCAGCAGTTTCTTGTTGTAAGACGCCTGGCGAAGCGATCCGGACATGAGCAGGAGATTGGGCTTGGACATGAAATGACCTTTTGTTTTTTTCTCGCCCATTGATGTGACGCACGCGGGGCCTTTGGGCAAGGCGAAGGCGCGCACAATCCTTGTGCGCGACCCGCGCCATCAGCCGCACGCACCCCGGCCAAGAAAAAGCCCCGGTCGCGGGAACGGGCGACCGGGGCAGTTGGCCCTGACATGCGGGCGGGGGAGGAAAGTCATGTCACCAGTCGGTCGGTCCCTTGTCCATGAAGGCGTGAACCAGGAAATCAATGAAGGCGCGCACCTTGGGTTGGGTGAACCGGCCGGGCGGGTAGACGGCGTAGATGCCCTGCGTCTCGACCGGCAGGTCGGGGATCACGTCCTCGACCAGCCCCTTGGCCATCGCCTCGGCGTAGAGAAAGCTTGGTAGGTAGGCGATTCCAAGCCCCGAAATCGCGGCGTTCAACAGCGACTGACCGTCATTCACCGACAGCCCGCCGGCGGTGCGCACCTGGCGTTTCTCGCCCGAGGGCGCAGTCAGCTTCCACACGCTGCCGCCCGACTGGCTCGAATAATGCAGCAGCTTGTGCTCGTTCAGGTCGTCGATCTTCTGGGGCCGGCCGTACTTTGCGATATAGGAGGGCGCCGCGATCATCCGTTTCGTCGTCTCGGTCAGCTTGCGGGCGCGCAGGGTGCTGTCCTCGAGCTCGCCGATGCGGATCGCCATGTCGAAGCCTTCGGAAATCAGCTCCACGTAGCGGTTGTTCAGCACCATGTTGACGGTGATGTCAGGGAATTCGTCAAGAAACGTGCCCAGCACCGGGCTCAGGTGATTGACGCCGAAATCGGTCGCCACGCTGATTCGCAGAAGGCCCGAGGGATCGCTCTGCATGGAACTGACGAGCGCGTCCGCCTCACCGGCGTCGTTCAGTACGCGCAGCGCCCGGTCATAATAGGCAAGTCCGATTTCGGTCGGGCTGACGCGCCGCGTGGTGCGGTTCAAGAGCCGCGCGCCAAGCCGCGCCTCGAGCGACGAGACATGCTTGGACACGGCGGATTTAGAGATCCCCATCTTGCGCGCGGCATCGGTGAAGCCCCCCTGATCCACCACCGTGGCGAAGGCCTCCATTTCTGTCAGGCGATCCATCTGCGCATACCTCTGATTCCGTCTTGTTGGCGTGAGATATGCCGGGACAATCAGGCGCAACTGGGGCGGGGGACAGACAATATCGGGGTTTTGTGTTGGATCGTTCGTGACACAGAAATGTGAAAGCAGCTCGTGACGCCGATCAGAACAGCGATCCCTGCTCCGGCTTGTCTGTTTTTGCCTTCGGTTTCGCCCTCGGGCCGCCGCCCACGTTCAGCCGTCCGTCCGCGAATTCGATTTCGAGCGCCTGCGCGGCGGCGGCGGCCGCGCGGGTCGTCACCACATCGCCCTCGCCGCGCACCACCGCGTAGCCGCGCGCGAGCGTCGCCTTGTAGCCCAGCGTCTCGCGCAGCCGGTCGAGCGCGGTCAGCCGATCGCGCCAGCCGCGCACCTGTCGCGCCCCCGCGTCATCCAGCCGCGCGGCGGCGCGGGTCAGCTCTTCGCGCTGGCGCGCGATTCCGGTCGTCGGGGCCACCCGGGTCAGCCGCGCCGCCGCCGTCTCGAGCCGCCGCGCATCCGCCTGAAGGCCGCGCCGCAGCACGCTCGGGCGCAGGCTGCCGCTGGTTTCCGACAGCTTGACGCGGCGGATATGCACGCCCCGGATCAGCGCCGCGGGCAGACGCTCGGCCCAGAGGTCGAGCCGCTGGCGCGGACCGTCCAGCAGGCTGTCGGCGCGCGGCAGGGCGCGCGCGAGATCGCGTAGCCGCTGCCCGCGCTGCGCCACCGCGCCGCTCAGCGCGCGGGTCAGCCGCGCGTCCATCCCGTCCAGCCACGCCATCAGCTCAAGCCGCACCGGCACCGCCAGTTCGGCGGCGGCGGTCGGCGTAGGCGCGCGCCGGTCGGCGGCGTGGTCGATCAGCGTGGTGTCGGTTTCATGCCCCACGGCGGAAATCAGCGGAATCGCCGACTCCGCCGCCGCGCGCACGACGATTTCTTCGTTGAAGCCCCACAAATCCTCGATCGACCCGCCGCCGCGCGCGACGATGATGAGGTCGGGCCGCGGCAACGCCCCTCCCGGAGTAAGCGCGTTGAAGCCCCGGATCGCGCGCGCGACCTCGGGCGCGCAGTTTGCGCCCTGCACCGCGACGGGCCAGATCAGCACCTTCCGCGGAAACCGCTCGCGCAGGCGGTGAAGGATATCGCGGATCACCGCGCCCGAAGGCGACGTGACGACGCCGATGATTTCGGGCAGGTAGGGCAGACGCCGCTTGCGCTCGGGCGCGAAGAGCCCCTCGGCGGCCAGCGCCGCCTTGCGCTTTTCCAGCATCGCCATCAGCGCGCCGGCGCCGGCGACGGCGACCTCCTCGACGTTCATGTTATATTTCGATTGCTGCCCGAAGGCGGTCAGCCGCCCGGTGACGATGACCTCCAACCCTTCTTCGGGAATGACGGAGAGCCGCGCCAACTGCCCCTTCCAGGTGGTGCAGGCCAGCACGTTGCGGTCGTCTTTGACGTCATAATAGAGGTGGCCCGAGCGGGCCTTGAACACGCGGCCCACCTCGCCGCGCACGCGCACGCGCCCGAAGGCGCCTTCCAGCGTGCGCTTCACCTCCCCGGAGATTTCCGAGACGGTGTATTCGGGGATGTTCCGCCCCGGAACGGGGTCGTCGATGAGATCGGACATGACCGCATGATTGCCCCATCCCGGCGCGGAAGCAAAGGGGGTCAGGCCGCGCGGTCGCGGTGTTTCCCTTCGCTGATCTCCTCGATCAGCTTGGCGCTGAACGCCTCGAGATCGCCGGGGTTGCGGCTCGTCACCAGCCCCTGATCGACGACCACTTCCTCATCGCGCCAGTTGCCGCCGGCGTTCTCGACGTCCGTGCGAACCGAATGGTAGGAGGTCAGCTCGCGCCCCTCGACGATTTCGGCCTCGATCAGCAGCCATGCTGCGTGGCATATGGCGCCGATGGGTTTCTTCGCCTCCCAGAAGGAGCGCACGAAGCGCACCGCGTCCTCATCAACGCGCAGCAGGTCGGGATTGATCTGCCCGCCGGGCAGCACCAGCGCGTCGTAGTCGGCGGATTTCACTGCGTCGAGCGTGTGGTCCACGTTGACCTTATCGCCCCAGTCGTCTTCGTCCCAGCCGCGGATCTCGCTGCCGCCGGGCGCGATGACATGGACCTCGGCCCCGGCATTGCGCAGCGCGTCGCGGGGATGCTCCAGCTCGGACTGCTCAAAGCCGTTGGTGGCGAGGATGGCGATCTTCTTGTTGGAAATGTCAGGCATCGAACTTTCCTTTCCATTGTTTTCCGGTGTGTCACTTGGGATCCAACGCGGCCCGCGCGGCCATGTTCCTGCGGCTGCACGTCTTGCGCGCGGAATTGCCGGCCCCTATGAGAAGCACCGGGGCCGCTGGCGGTCCCTGGGCGCAAGGAGAGCGGCATGAATATCCTGATCCTCGGCGGCGGCGGACGTGAACACGCGCTTGCATGGGCGGTGTTGCAGAACCCGAAATGCGACCGCCTGATCGTCGCGCCCGGCAACGCGGGCATCAGCGGCATCGCGGAATGCGCCGCGCTCGACATCATGGATGCGGGGCGGGTCGCGGCCTTTGCCGAGGAGGAATCCATCGACCTGGTGATCGTCGGCCCCGAGGCGCCGCTGGCCGCCGGCGTGGCCGACCGGCTGCGCGATGCGGGCGTGCTGACCTTCGGCCCCTCGGCGGCGGCGGCGCGGCTCGAGGCGTCCAAGAGCTTCACCAAGGAAATCTGCGACGCCGCCGGGGCCCCGACCGCCGCCTACGGGCACTTCACCGACGCAGCTTCGGCGAAGGAATATGTGCAGACAAAAGGCGCTCCCATCGTGGTCAAGGCGGACGGCCTTGCCGCGGGCAAGGGCGTCATCATCGCCGAGAGCGTGGCCGAGGCCCACGCCGCCATCGACGACATGTTCGCCGGTGAGTTCGGACAGGCTGGGGCCGAGCTGGTGATCGAGGAGTTCATGACCGGCGAAGAGGCTTCGCTCTTCGTGCTCTGCGACGGCGAGACGGTGCTGCCCATCGGCGGCGCCCAGGATCACAAGCGCGTGGGCGAGGGTGATACCGGCCCCAACACCGGGGGCATGGGCGCCTATTCCCCCGCGCCGGTGCTGACGCCGGAGATCGAGGCCCGCGCGATGGACGAGATCGTCCGCCCCACCGTGGCCGAGATGGCGCGCCGCGGCACACCCTTCAGGGGCGTGCTCTATGCCGGGCTGATGATCGAGGCGGGCCGCGCGCGGCTGGTGGAATACAACGTGCGCTTCGGCGATCCGGAATGCCAGGTGCTGATGATGCGCCTCGGCGCGCAGGCGCTCGACCTCATGCACGCCGCCGCGGAAGGGCGGCTGGGGAACTGCCCGGTCAACTGGGCCGACGATCACGCGCTGACCGTGGTGATGGCCGCGAAGGGCTATCCCGGCGATTACGCCAAGGGCAGCGTGATCCGCGGGCTCGACGCCTGCCCGGAAAACAGCACGCAGATGGTGTTTCACGCCGGCACCGCGCGCGCAGACGGCCAGATGGTGGCCAGCGGCGGGCGCGTCCTCAACGTGACGGCGCGTGGGGCGACGTTGAAGGAGGCGGCCGAGCGCGCCTACGCGATGGTGGACCGCATCGACTGGCCCGAAGGCTTCTGCCGCCGCGACATCGGCTGGCGGGCGTTGTGAGCGACGGCCGCGCCGCCGCCCCCGGCCGTGCCCGGGATCACCCAGCGATTTGATGTCCCGGTAAAGGAGACAGTCTGTCCCGTTGCGTCACCCGCAAACGGCGCGTCAGATCTGCTTTTCGGGCATCTGCACCACGAGGCCGTCGAGAGCGTCCGTCACCTTGAGCTGGCAGGTCAGGCGCGAGCGTTCGGGGTCAGGTTCAAACGCGAAGTCGAGCATGTCCTCTTCCATGTCGTCCTTCTGCGGCAGCTTGTCCACCCATTGCGGGGCGACGTAGACATGGCAGGTCGAGCAGGCGCAGGCGCCGCCGCAATCGGCCTCGATTCCCGGAATGTTGTTGTCGCGCGCGCCTTCCATCACCGTCATGCCGTTGGGCACCTCGACGACATGCTCCGTGCCGTTATGCTCGATATAGGTGATCTTCGCCATGGTCGCGGCTCCTCTCGCTGCATTTCTCGGCCAACCTGATAGTGAACCTGCCCGTGGCAGACCAGCGCAATCTGCGCCATTTCGCGCAAAGAATGGCGGCGATCCTTCGCCAACTGGCCCGGTTTCACGGCCTTGGCGGTCGCGCGCCTTTCACAGCCCCGGGAAAGCGTCTAACGTCCGGGGCCTGAGACCGCACCGGGGCGACGCGCAGATGATCCGACAAATTCCACCGCTGCTGATGGCGGCGAGCCTGCTCGGGGCGTGCGACGCCGCGTCGCCCGACGCCGGAGAGCCGGACCTCCTGCCGAGCGCGGCCGAGGCGCCGCCCGGCGCCGCACCGGGCACCTGCTGGGGCAAGGCGGTCACCCCCGCGGTAATCGAGACCGTGACCGATCATGTGATGCTGCAACCCGCAGAGGTGCTGGAGGACGGCACGGTCGTCAAACCGGCGGCCTACCGGACCGAGACGCGGCAAGCCATCGTACAGGACCGCAGGGTGACATGGTTCGAAACCCCTTGCGCCGCCGACCGGACGCCCGAATTCGTGGCCTCGCTGCAACGCGCGCTGCGGGCGCGCGGGCTTTACCGCGGGACGATCACCGGCGAGATGGACGCGCCCACCCGCGCCGCGGTGCGCCGCTACCAGGCGCCCGAGGGGCTCGACAGCGGGGTCCTGTCGCTGTCCTCGGCGCGTCGGCTGGGGTTGGTGGCGGTCGAGCGGCCGTCGGAATAGGCCCACGGCCAAATCTCTTCCCAGAAGAGATTTGCCAAGACTTTTCAGGGAAAAGTCTTCAGCGTCCGGCCTCGGCGCGCAGGATGGTGCGCGCCACGCGCAGCCCGATCTCGCGGCTGGCCTTCAGCGAAGGGTGGATCATGTCGGCGCCGTGGTAGCTGCGATCGCCATTCGGCACCAGGTCGGCGATCGAGACGAAATAGACCCCGTCGAGATGCCCCGCCAGCCGAGCGATGCGGCGTTCGAGTTCATCCCCGTCGTCACGGCAATGCTCGATCGGCGAGCCGACGCCGGGGCTGCGCAGGTAGCCGACCCAGGCGACCTTCGCGCCGGTCTTGCGCAGTTTCACCACCAGCTTGGCGATCTCCCCGCCGGTGCCGGCCGTGTTGATCAGTTGGTCCATCCGGCGATGGCACCGGGTGCAGCCGCAACCCATCCACAAATCGTTGCCGCCGCCGTTGACCACCACCCAGTCCCAGTCGCCCGTGCGATACTGCCGCCCGATATTGAGCCCCAGCACCGCGCCGGAGATCGGCAGCCGGTAGATGATTCGCGCGCCTATCATCGACTGGTCCGTCACGCGGGCCTCTAGCGCGCCGGCGAGCGCATTGCTCACCGCGCGGCCCGAGAGCCGGTGCGCGGCGAGCATCGAATCGCCGATCACGAGGATACGCCGGGGCGCCTCGGCGGCGGCGGCGTCGGGCGCGCCGGGGGTTATGGCCAGGGTTGCGGCCAACAGGAATCCGAGGATCAATTTTTGCATGCGCACGACTCACCAGTCCGGTAGCGCCCCCACCGCCGGTGTGGGGAAATTTAACCGCACGACCCCCGGTCATGCAACCGCGGATCGCTGCGCCGGATGCGTCGCACCTGAAATTTCAGGCGATGCCGCCGTCGATCAGCCGCTGCGCCAGCGCGGCGTAGGCCTCGGCCATCGGCCCGTTTCCGGCGGCGACAGGCGTGCCCGCGTCCCCCGCGAGCCGCATCTCGAGGTCGATGGGCAGCGCGCCGAGGAAGGGCAGGTCGAGCCTTTTCGCCTCCGCCTGCACGCCGCCATGCCCGAAGATATGCGCCTCGTGCCCGCATTCGGGACAGACATAGGTGCTCATGTTCTCGATCAGGCCGAGCACCGGCGTCTTGAGCGTGTTGAACATGTCCATCGCCTTGCGCGCGTCCAGCAGCGACACGTCCTGCGGGGTGGAGACGACGATGGCGCCCGTGGGTTCGGCCTTCTGGCAGAGCGTGAGCTGCACGTCGCCCGTGCCCGGCGGCAGATCGACGATCAGGACGTCGAGCTCGCCCCAGTTGACCTGTGAGATCATCTGTTGCAGCGCCCCCATCAGCATCGGCCCGCGCCAGACCACGGCCTTGTCCGGGTCGAGCATCAGGCCGATGGACATCATGGTGACGCCATGCGCGTGCAGCGGTTCGATAATCTTGCCGTCAGGGCTGGCGGGGCGCTTGTTCACGCCCATCATGCGCGGCTGGCTGGGGCCGTAGATGTCGGCGTCGAGCAGACCGACGCGGCGCCCCGCGCCCGCCAGCGCCACGGCGAGGTTCGAGGACACCGTGGATTTG
This sequence comes from Roseovarius spongiae, assembly GCF_003651245.1. Taxonomy (GTDB): domain Bacteria; phylum Pseudomonadota; class Alphaproteobacteria; order Rhodobacterales; family Rhodobacteraceae; genus Roseovarius; species Roseovarius spongiae. The sequence goes on along the minus strand of NZ_RAPE01000004.1, from coordinate 186,322 downwards.
CCCACGCCGCCCTTGCCCGAGCCGATGGCGAGAATGGATTTCACGCTGGCGGGTTTCAGGCTGGCCTGCGTCGGCTTGGGGTGGCCGCCGATCCTGAGGCTGGGCGGCTCTTTCGTTTCGCCGCCGGCGGCGGGCGGCGCCTTGGCCGCAGGGCCGTGCGCGGTGAGCGCGGCGCTCACCTTCTCCACCCCGGCCAGTGCGGAAACGGCGCGTTCGGCGGCGGCGCGCAGCGGCTCCATCCGGCGGGCGATTTCGGGGTTGGGGGCTTCGATCACGAAGCGGACATGCCCGCCCTCTACGCTGAGCGCGCGCACCATGTCGCGCGACATCAGATCGCCCCCGTCCGGCAGGTCCAGTTCCGCCAGCCGGGCCTCTACCTGCGCGCGGGTCACACTCATGGCCGATCTCCTCTTGCTATTGCCGCAATAGGTGACGGTTTTTCCCCAAGGGGACAAGGGGCGACCCTGTCGCACCCGTAAACCCGTTTGTTCGCCTTACCTTAGGTCAGTTTCACTTATGCAATTGCCGCATAGCGGCATTGAGCCGCAGGGGGATTGTGCAAGTGCAGCATTCGGCTATCTAGGGGGCACAAGCGAACACGACGAGCGGCCGCCCCGATGGCTGGCCCCGCAAGATGAAAGAGGTAGACCGATGATTATCGCATCCAATGCCCTGATCCGGCGCTCCGGCCATGCAAATGGCGCAGCCGCACTGATCGGCAATGTCGCACAGGCCGTGGCGCGCCGCCGCGCCTACAGGAAAACCGTCAACGAACTGTCGCAGCTTACCGCGCGCGAGCTGGCCGATCTCGGCCTGTCGCGCGGCAACATCCGCGCGACGGCGTATGACAGCGTCTACGGAACACGCCAAGAGGCGTAACGCGATCGGGTGTCCCGCTCCTCCTCCCCAGGGGCATCCGACATGGCTGCGGCCCCGCTCCTCCTCCTAGGGGTCGCAGCCCTAACGATCCGGGCCGACATGGCCCGACCCTACACCACCCGCTCGCTCCTCCCCTGAGCCGGTGGCGATTGAACGGCGGCGCCTCTCCTCCCTTGGCGTCGCCGTTTTTTTATTGGGGGTGAAAGACGAAAGACGCGTTCTCAGTTTTCGTAACGGCCTCTACGCGAGCAGCTTCACACCGATCTCACGCCACGCCGGCGCGCAGCGCGTCGTGGATATGCACGAGGCCCAGCAGCGCGTCGTCTTCGTCGACCACGAAAAGGGCGGAGATCTTGTTGGCGTTCATCACGCCCAGCGCCTCGGACAGCAGCGCGTCGGGGCGGGTGGTGCGGGGGCCGCGGGTGGCGACCTCGCCGGCCTCGCGCTCCATCAGATGGGCGAGATTGCGGCGCAGATCGCCGTCGGTGATGACGCCGGTGAGCTTGCCGCACTCGACGATGGCGGCGACGCCAAAGCCCTTGGCGGTCATCTCGATCAGCGTTTCGCCCATGCCGGTATTCTCGCGCACGACCGGCAGTTCGTGGCCCGCATGCATCACTGCGCTCACGGTCAGGAGCTGCGCGCCGAGCGTGCCGCCGGGATGGAAGGCGAGGAAGTTCTCGCGCTCGAAGCCGCGCAACTTCATCAGCGCCACCGCCAGCGCATCGCCCAGCGCCATCGTGCAGGTGGTGCTGGTGGTGGGCGCCATGCCGATGCCGCAGGCCTCGGGCGCGTCGGGCAGTTGCAACAGGTGATCGGCCTGTCCCGCCAGCGTGCTGCCCGCGTTGCGTGTGATCCCGACGAGCGGAATCGAAAAGCGCCGCGTATGGGCGATGATATCGGCCAGTTCGCGCGTCTCGCCCGAGTTCGAGATCAGGATCACCGCGTCCTCGGGCGTGACCATGCCGAGGTCTCCGTGGCTCGCCTCGCCGGGATGCACCGCCTGCGCGGGCGTACCGGTGCTGGCCATCGTGGCGGCGATCTTGTGCGCCACATGGCCCGATTTGCCCATGCCCGAGACGATCACGCGCCCCTTGACGCCCAGCAGAAGCTCTACCACCGCGTCGAACCCGTCCGGCAGCGCGTCGCGCATCGCCAAGAGCGCGTCCGCCTCAATGCCCAGCACGTCGCGCGCGATCTCGGTGGGGGTGGGCTGTCGGGTCATGCGCGTCCTCCGGGGTGATTGCGTGTGGTGATACAGCGCCGCTGCGCGCGGGGAAAGCCCCCGGGGTTGGGCGCCAGGCGGCCCTGCGCGGCTCCCGATGGCGATCGCATGGTTACGGGGAAGAAAATTTCGAGAATTTTTTCGGATAAGGTTATTCGGCGAATAATCTTGCCCGGCCGCGACCGTTGACTCGAAACCGGCCCTGACGCACAAGGTTGCACAAAAATCGGCGTGAGGGCAGTGCATGAAAATCGCGATGATCGGAACCGGTTATGTCGGCCTCGTCTCCGGCGTGTGCTTTTCCGACTTCGGACATGACGTGGTCTGCGTCGACCGTGATCCGGCCAAGATCGAGATGCTCGAACGTGGCGAGGTGCCGATCTTCGAACCGGGGCTCGACACGCTCATGGCCAGGAACGTGGAGGCCGGGCGGCTCTCGTTCACCACCGATCTGCAAGCGGCGGTCGACGGGGCCGAGGCGGTGTTCATCGCCGTGGGCACGCCCACGCGGCGCGGCGACGGGCATGCGGACCTGACCTACGTGATGGCCGCCGCCGAGGAGATCGCGAAGGCGGCGACCGATTACGTGGTGATCGTGACCAAGTCCACCGTGCCCGTCGGGACCAACCGGCTGGTGAAACAGGTCGTGAAAAAGGCGCGGCCCGACCTGGATTTTGACGTGGCGAGCAACCCCGAGTTCCTGCGCGAAGGCGCGGCGATCGACGATTTCATGAAGCCCGACCGGGTCGTCGTCGGCGTGCAGTCCGAGCGCGCGGGCGAGGTGATGGAAGAGATCTACCGCCCGCTGTATCTGCGCGATTTCCCGATCCTGACGACCGATCTGGAGTCCGCGGAGATGATCAAGTACGCCGCCAACGCGTTCCTGGCGACCAAGATCACCTTCATCAACGAAATCGCCGCCCTTTGCGAACGCACCGGCGCGGACGTGAAGCGGGTGAGCCACGGGATCGGCCTTGACGGGCGGATCGGCAACAAGTTCCTGCACGCGGGTCCGGGCTATGGCGGAAGCTGTTTCCCCAAGGACACCAAGGCCCTGGCGCGGATCGGGCAGGACCACGGCCTGCCCATGCAGATCACCGAGAAGGTCGTCAGCGTCAACGAGGAGGTCAAGCGCCGCATGACCGACAAGCTGCTCGACCTCTGCGACGGCAGCTTCAACGGCAAGACGGTCGCGGTTCTCGGCGTCACGTTCAAACCTAACACCGACGACATGCGCGACGCGCCCAGCCTGACCATCGTGCCCGCGCTGGTGGGCGGCGGGGCCAAGGTGCGCGTGGTCGACCCGCAGGGCAAACGCGAGGGCGAGGCGCTGCTGCCCGGCGTCAGCTGGCTCGACGATCCCTACAAGGCGGCGAACAACGCCGACCTGATCGTTCTGCTGACCGAGTGGAACGAGTTTCGCGCGCTTGATCTGAAACGCATCGCCAAAAAGATGGCCCATCCCCGCATGGCCGATTTGCGCAACATCTATTCGCCGAAGGACGCGCGCCGCGCGGGGTTCGAGGCCTATGAACCTGTGGGCCGCAAGGGGTTCATGCCTGACGCGAAGACCTGAGCGAAGGGGGCCCGGATCGGCGACGCGCCGCTCGGCATTCCGCCTCTCGACACTGTCGCGGCCCCGGCCTAACGTCCGGCCATGACGGACGCCGACATCCTTGACAGCCGCTATTCCTGGCTGCGTCTCGCCATATCGTTGCTGATCGCGACGGTGGGCAATGTCGGCATGTGGGCGATCGTCATCGTCATGCCTGCGGTGCAGGCCGAATTCGGGCTGGACCGGGCCGAGGCGTCGCTACCCTACACCATGCTGATGGTGGGTTACGCGCTGGGCAACCTGCTGATCGGGCGGATGGTGGACCGGTTCGGCGTCACCCTCGCATTGTCGGGAACGGCGGCGCTGATCGCGGTCAGCATGGCGCTCGCGGCGGCCACCCCTTCGGCGACCGTGCTGTCGCTTCTGCATGTCGCGATCGGTCTTGGCACGGCGGCGAATTTTGGCCCGCTCATCGCCGACGTGTCGCATTGGTTCCTCAAGCGGCGCGGCATCGCCGTGGCGATCACCGCCAGCGGCAACTACCTGTCCGGCGCGATCTGGCCCTTGATCCTGAGCAACGTGCTGGCGGACGATGGCTGGCGCGCGGTTTACCTGCTGCTGGCGGTCGCTATTCCGGCGGCGGTGATTCCGCTGTCGCTGCTGCTGCGCCGGCGGGTGCCCGAGGCGGCGACGCTGCGCTCGGACGCGATTTCGCGCGAGCGCGCCGGCAGCGCGGGGATGAGCCCGCGCACGCTGCAATATCTGCTGGCGCTGGCCGGAATCGGCTGCTGCATGGCGATGGCGATGCCGCAGGTGCATATCGTGGCGCTCTGCGTTGATCTGGGCTTCGGCGCGATGGTCGGCGGGCAGATGCTGTCGCTGATGCTGCTGGGCGGGGTTGTGTCGCGGCTCACGTCGGGGCTGCTAGCCGACTGGCTTGGCGGGGTGCGCACGCTGCTGATCGGCTCTGCGCTGCAGTGCGTTGCGCTGTTCTTCTACCTGCCCTTCGACGGGCTGGTGTCGCTTTACGTGGTCTCGGCCATCTTCGGGCTGGCGCAGGGCGGGATCGTCCCGAGCTACGCGGTGGTGGTGCGAGAATACATGCCCGGCCGCGAGGCGGGCCGCCAGGTCGGTTTCGTGATGATGTCGACGGTGCTTGGCATGGCGCTGGGCGGCTGGATGTCGGGCTGGATCTACGACATCACCGGCAGCTATCAGGCGGCGTTCCTGAACGGCATCGCGTGGAACTTCCTCAATATCGCGATTATCCTGACGATCCTGCTGCGCACCCGCCACCCGCGCGCGCCCAGACCCGCGCTTGCCTGAACCGGATCGTTTCGCGCGCCGGACACCCGGGCGGAGTTGACAGCCCGCACCCCCCGCGCGCACGATCACGGTACCATACCGTTGGGGGCATGCGTGCAGACGCCAGGCTATTACCGACCGGAAACGATGACCGAGGCGCTGGACATCCTTGCCCGCGGCCCGGTCACGCTCGCCGCGGGCTGCACGGACCTCTTCGCCGCGACCGGCGCGCGCGCGCTGCCGGGACCGGTTCTGGACATCACCGGGGTTGATGCGCTGCGCTGCGCGACGCGGGACGCGGACGGCGTGCATATCGGGGCCGCAACGACATGGAGCGACCTTGTCGCGGCCGACCTGCCCCCCGCCTTCGACATGCTGAAACAGGCGGCGGTCGAGGTCGGATCTCTTCAGATACAGAACGCCGCCACGCTGGCGGGCAATATCTGCAACGCCTCCCCTGCCGCCGACGGAGCGCCCTGTCTGCTGGCGCTTGACGCTGAGGTGGAACTTGCCTCCGCATCGGGGGCGCGCCGGATGCCGCTGGCGGCGTTCGTGACCGGCCCGCGTCAAACCGCGCTCGCCCCCGGCGAGATGGTGACGGGCCTGCACGTTCCCGCGGACGCGACGCGCGGCATATCCCGCTTCGAGAAGCTGGGCGCGCGGCGGTACCTGGTGATTTCCATCGCGATGGTCGCCGCGCGGCTGGTGATCGAGCAGGGGCGCATCGCCGGGGCCGCGATCGCCGTGGGCGCGTGCAGCGCGGTCGCGGTGCGGCTGACGGCGCTGGAGGCGGCGCTGATCGGCGCGCCCGCGGATGCGCGCCTTGCGGCTGTCGTCACGGACGCCCTGATACGCCCCGCACTTGCCCCCATCGACGATATCCGCGCCGACGCCGCCTATCGCATGGACGCGGCCGCCGAACTGGTGCGCCGCGCGCTGGCCGAATTGGTGGCCGGGTCATGAACCGCGCGCTGACCACGCTCACGCTCAGCGTCAACGGCGCCGCCCATGCGCTGCCGGTTGCCCCCGGTCGGCGGCTGTCCGAAGTGCTGCGCGAGGATCTCGGCCTGCGCGGAACCAAGGTCGGCTGCGACGCGGGCGATTGCGGAGCCTGCACCGTGTTGCTCGACGGGGCGCCGGTCTGCGCGTGCCTCACGCCGGTGGCGCAGGTGGCGGGGCGCGCGGTCACCACGATCGAGGCGACGCGGGAACCGGACGCCTTGCAGCGCGCCTTCCTGCGGCATGGCGCTGCGCAATGCGGGATCTGCACGCCGGGGATGCTGATGACCGCGCGGGCGCTGCTGGCGCGCAATCCGCATCCCACGCGCGCCGAGGCGGCGGCGGCGCTGGGCGGCGTGCTCTGCCGCTGCACCGGCTATACGCGGATCATCGACGCGGTCTGCGACGTGAACGGCGACGACGCGCCAGCGCCCGCCGGCGCGGTGGGCGCGGTGGGCGCGCCCCTCCCGCGGCTCGACGGGCTACCCAAGGTCACGGGGGCCGAGGTGTTCGGCGCGGATCACTGCCCCGAAGGTGCGTTTCTGGTCCGGGCGATCCGCGCGCCAGACGCACCCGTATGGTTTACCTTCGGCGATCTGGCCGGTTGGGCCGCACGAGAGGGCGTACAGGTCTTTACCGCCGCCGACATTCCCGGCGAGAACCGCTTTGGCGTCATTCCCTCCTTTGCCGATCAACCCGCGCTCGCAGAACGCCACGCCCGCCTGCGCGGCGAGGCCGTGGCGCTGGTGGCGGGCGAGGCAAGCGTGATCGAATCGCTCGACCTCGACCGCTTTCCGGTGGAGTGGGCGTTGATGTCCGAATGCGATGTGCACGCCCCGCGCCCCGACAACCTGCTGATAATCGGCAGGGTGCGGCGCGGTGATGCGGACGCTGCGCTGGAAAGCGCCGCTCACGTGGTCGAGGGCAGCGCCGAAACCCCTTACATAGAGCACGCCTATATTGAGCCCGAGGCCGGCGCGGCGTGGATGGAGGGCGACACGCTCGTCATTCAGGCTTGCACGCAGGCGCCGGTCATGGATCGGGACTCGACGGCAGCCGTGCTGGGGCTGCCGCGCGAGCGGGTTCGCATCATCCCGGCTGCGGCCGGTGGCGGGTTCGGTTCCAAGCTCGACCTGTCGCTGCAACCGCTGATCGGGCTGGTGACGCTGAGCACCGGGCGGCCCGCGCGGATGATCTACTCCCGCGGTGAGAGCATGGCCTCGACCACCAAGCGGCACCCGGCGAAGATGCGCGCCGCCATCGGCGCGGATGAGACGGGCCGCATCACCGGAATGCGTTTTCAGGGCGCGTTCAATACGGGAGCGTATGCAAGCTGGGGGCCGACCGTCGCGGGGCGCGTGCCTGTCCATGCGTCTGGGCCGTATTTCATTCCGCACTACCACGCCGAGGCCGATGCGCGGCACAGTCATTCCGCCATATCCGGCGCGTTTCGCGGCTTTGGCGTGCCACAGGCGGCGATCCTTCAGGAAACGCTGTTCGACGATCTCGCGCAGCAATGCGGCATCGACCGGCTGAAGTTTCGCCGGCTCAACGCGCTGCAAAGCGGGCAGGCCACCGTTTGCGGGCAGGAAGTGCAGGGCGTCGGGATCTCCGCCTGTCTCGATGCGCTCACCCGTCCGTGGGCCGACGCGCTGGCGCGCGCCGAGGCCGCCAATGCCGGGGGCGGCGCGTGGCGGCATGGCGTCGGGGTCGCGTCCTGCTGGTATGGCTGCGGCAACACCGGGTTACCGAACCCGTCGACCATCCGCGTCGGGATCACCCCCGAGGGCGCGCTGCGGTTGCACCAGGGCGCGACCGATATCGGGCAGGGCAGCAATACCGTCATCACCCAGATCTGCGCCGAGGCGCTGGGGCTGCCGGTGGATCAGTTCAGTCTGATCGGCCCCGATACCGCGCTGACGCCCGATTGCGGCAAGACCTCGGCCTCGCGCCAGACCTACGTGACCGGCAAGGCGGCGTTGCAGGCGGGCGCGGCGCTACGCGCTGCGATCCTGACCCTTGGAAACATGGGGCCGGACGCGCGGATCACGCTTGCAGGCAGCACGCTTTTGATGCGCGACGGCGCGGGCGAGCGCAGGGTCGACCTGCGCGACATCGCACCGGACGCCAATGGATACGCCATCGCCGCCGAAGAGACCTATGACCCACCCACCACGCCGCTCGACGCCGACGGGCAGGGCATCCCATACGCGGTCTATGGTTACGGCGCGCAGATCGCCGAGGTGGCGGTCGACGCGACGCTCGGCACGGTGAAGGTCACCCGCATGACGGCGGCGCATGACCTGGGCCGCGTCATCAACCCGCAACTGGCCGAGGGGCAGGTGCAGGGCGGCATCGCCCAAGGGCTCGGCATGGCGCTGATGGAAGAGTTCATTCCCGGGCGCACCGAGAACCTGCACGACTACCTGATCCCGACCACCGGCGACATGCCCTTGATCGAGACCATCTTCATCGAGGAGCCGGACCCCGAAGGGCCGCTTGGCGCGAAGGGGCTGGGCGAGCATGTGCTGATCCCCACCGCGCCCGCGATCCTGAACGCCATCCGCCACGCCACGGGCGCGCGCATCACCACCCTGCCCGCGCTTCCACACCGCGTGCTGGCGGCTATCCGGGCGGCGCGATGAGCAACGACAAGATCAGATGCGACGCCTGTCCGGTCATGTGCTACATCGCGCCCGGCAGGCTTGGCGCGTGCGACCGCTACGGCAATGTGGAGGGTCGGATCGTGCGCACCGACCCGCTTACCCTACTGGACCGTAGGGTTGCGGCGGGCGACGACCTCAAGCCGTTCCTGACCGCCAATTGGGACGGAGAGCGCGTGCGCGATGCGGACGTCTTCGTCAGCGGCGTCGGGTCCGGCACGACCTACCCGGATTACAAGCCCGCGCCATTCATCGTAAGCCGCGAGGTCGCGGGCGCGGATTTCGTCACCGTCGTGACCGAGGCGATCTTTTCCTACTGCGGGGTCAAGGTGAAGATCGACACCGACCGCCATCTTGGCGAAGAGCGCGCCATCGTGCGCGCAGAGGGCGAGGCGATCGGCCATGTCACGACCGCCGAATACGGCAGCCCGATGCTATCGCTCGGCGGGGTTGAGCACCTCACCGGCGGGTCCAAGCCCGAGGGGCGCGTGACCTGCGACGCGCTCCTGCGGCTCTGCAACGGCGAGGCAGTGGAGCTGACCATAGACGACGGCGCGACCGTCACGGTGCAGGCCGGCGCCGCGCCCGTCGTGGACGGCGTGCGCGAGGAACGGATGCGCGTCGGCTGCGGCTCGGCCACGATCGGGATGTTCGCATCGCAATGGCAGGGCTTGGTCGACGAGGTGGTCGTGGTGGACGACCACATTACCGGCGTGGTGAGCGAACACCAGGCGGGCAAGGTGCTTGGCTGGGCCGACACGGGTATCCGCATCAAGGGGCGGCGCTCGACCCCTGGGCGCTATTTCCAGGTGGCCGAGCCGGGGCGCGGCTGGGGCGGCACGGACATTGATGACCCGCTCGACATCCTGAACCCCTGGCTTGCGAAAAAGGGCGCGCGGCCCGGTCTCACGCTTCTGATGGTTTCCACCACGGGCGAGCATCACGGATATTACGTGCTCGATGACGAGCTGCAGCCGCGGCCCGAACCCTTGCCCGAGGCGTTGCAGGCGTCGGTGGATCTGATCGCCGAGAACTGCGAACCCGCGCTCTGCACGGTGATGTTCCAGGCCGGCGCGGGGGGATCGCTGCGCTCGGGCGTGACGCGCAATCCGGTGCGGCTGACCCGCTCGGTGCAGGGCGGGGCGACGCGCGTGACCTGCGGCGGCGCGCCCGCATATGTCTGGCCCGGCGGCGGGATCACGATCATGGTGGACGTCTCGACCATGCCAGAGGGGTCGTTCGGCTACGTCCCCACCCCCGCGCTGGTGGCGCCGCTGGAATTCACCCTGCCGCGCGCCGAGTATCGCGCCCTGGGCGGGCATGACGCTGCGGTGCGCAGCGTGGCGGACATCATCGAGAAGGGCGGCGAATACGGCAGCGACCTGCGCACGGTGCGCGCGAAGGACCGGCGATGAGCGGCGCGCAGATCACCGCGCTGCCCGGTGGGCGGCTGCACCTGCATCACGGGCCGATCGACATGATCGTCGGCGTCACGGGTCCGGGCCGCGCCGAGGGGCTGCGCCGCGCGGCCGCGCGGTTCGACACGCTGCTGACGGAGCTGGCGGCGGAATTGCCGCGCCTGCGCGCGCCGGCAGGTCCGACGCCCAATGGACGGGTCGCGCGGGCCATGGTGAAGGCGACCGCGCCGTTCAACGAATTCATCACCCCGATGGCCGCCGTCGCCGGGGCCGGGGCCGACGCGGTGCTGGCAGCGCTGGTCGGCGCGGGCGGGATCGACACCGCCTATGTCAACAATGGCGGGGACGGCGCGCTTCACGTCGGGCCGGGGCAGAGCCTGACCGCCGCGATCGCCATGCAACCGCCCGCACGGGCGCGGATCGGCTTTGATGACCCGGCGCGCGGGGTCGCCACCTCCGGCTGGCGCGGGCGCAGCCAGTCTCTGGGAATCGCGGAGTCGGTGACGGTGCTTGCGCGCAACGCCGCGATGGCCGACGCCGCGGCCACTCTGATCGCCAACGCCGTGGACCTGCCGGGACATCCAGCGATCCGGCGGCGCCCAGCCCGCGAGGTTTTCGAGGACAGCGACCTTGGCGCGCGGCTGGTGACGGTGGATGTCGGTCCGCTCACCCCGGTCGAAGTCGCCGCCGCACTCGCGCGCGGCCTGCGTCAGGCCGAAGCCTTCCGCGCCCGCGGTCTGATCTGCGCCGCGGCGCTGTCGCTGGGGGGCGAGACGCGGCTGCTCGACCTGCCCCGATTGATCCCGGAACCCGAGCCGGCCCAAGCCTGACTTCACCCCGCGCAACACGATCCTCTACGTCGCGGACATCCACGACCACCGCACCGCCGCCGCGCAGACAAGGCCCGCGGGCGAGCACGGTCTTTGCCGAGGCGACCCGGCGCGCAGGCGTGTTGTGCGACCGAGGCGAAGTGCGGATCATTGCGGAAACCGGTGGCGGAGCACGGCCAAACTGCTACCTATCTTGGCGCCGCCACCGAGAACACGAAGGACAAACATGGCCGATATCCTGAAACGCGCGATCATTCCCGTCACCGCCGCCGTCCTTTCGGTTCTTGCGCTGGTGCTGGGCGTCGCGGTCCATGCCGGCTGGTTCTGGCTGCTGTTGGCGACGCTGCCGGTGGCCATGCTGGGAATCGCGGATTATTATCAGCGCACCTGGGTGATCACCCGCAACTACCCGGTTGCCGGGCGCATCCGCTGGCTGTTCTACCTGCTGCGCCCCTATCTGCGCCGCTATATCGTCGAGGACGACCTGAACGGCACGCCGTTCTCCTTCGACGCGCGCGGCCTCGTGCATGCCCGCGCCCGCGGCGAGACGGATACGCAGCCCTTCGGCACCGAGCGCGACACCAACGACGCGACCTATCACTGGGTGATGCATTCGATCGCCGCGACGGAGAACCCCGATCCCGCGCCGCGCGTCGAGGTCGGCAACGATCAGACGAAGCAGCCTTATTCCGCCTCGGTGCTGAACATCTCGGCGATGAGTTTCGGCTCGCTCAGCGCGAACGCGATCAAGGCGCTGAACATCGGGGCGAAAAAGGGCGGATTCTATCACGACACCGGAGAAGGCGGATTGAGCGAACACCACCTGGCGCACGGCGGCGACCTCGTGTGGGAACTAGGCAGCGGCTATTTCGGCGCGCGCGACCGCGACGGACGCTTCGATGCGGACGCCTTTGCGGACGGCGCGCAGCACGATGCGGTCAGGATGACCGAGATCAAGCTGAGCCAGGGCGCCAAGCCGGGCCATGGCGGCCTTCTGCCCGGCGCCAAGGTGACCGAGGAAATCGCCCGCGTACGCAAGATACCCGCGCACGAGGACTGCCTGTCGCCACGCAGCCACAGCGCGTTCTCGACGCCGGTCGGGATGCTGGAATTCGCCGCGAAGATGCGTGACCTGTCAGGGGGCAAGCCGGTGGGGATCAAGCTCTGCATCGGACAACCCTACGAGGTCTTCGCGATCATGAAGGCGATCATGAAGACCGGGATCATCCCCGAATTCATCGTCGTCGACGGCGGCGAGGGCGGCACCGGCGCGGCGCCGGTAGAACTGTCCGACTGGGTCGGCATGCCGCTGACCGAGGGGCTGATCCTGATGCGCAACGCGCTGGTCGGGTGCGGGCTCAAGGACCGGATCCGCCTGGTCGGCAGCGGCAAGGTCTACTCCGGCATGGGGCTCGCGCGAAACATCGCCATCGGGGCCGACTGGTGCAACGCGGCGCGGGCCTTCATGTTCTCGATCGGCTGCATCCAGGCGCAACGCTGCCATCTGGGCACCTGCCCCACCGGCGTGACGACGCAGAACGCCAGCCGCCAGCGCGGCCTTATCCCCGAGGTGCAGGGCGCCCGCGCCGCGCGATTCCAGGCCAAGACGATCGATGCGCTGGTCGACATGGTGGCGAGCGCCGGGCTCACCCATCCAAACGAGATCGGCCCGCACCACCTGATGCACCGCGCCGGCCCCGAAAACGCCAGCACGCTGGATCGGCTGCATCCGTTCCTGCCGCGCGGCGTGCTGCTCGAGGCGCCGCAGGAAACGATCTACGCCGACTGGTGGGCCGCGGCGCAGGCCGACAGTTTCGATCCGGCGACCGACCTGATGGAAATGCGGTCCTGCTCGACCCGGCAAGCGGGCGATTGATCCCAGCCCGCACGCCCGTCGCGCATTCTCAGCCCGCGCGCGCCCGTCGCGCGACATCCCGGCGGGAAACCTGCACCGCGAGGATGCCTGCCATGATCACCGCCACGCCGATGATGTCGTAGATACGCAGGGGTTCGCTCAGGATCAGCGCGGCGACGGCGACCCCGAAGAACGGGTTGAGAAAGTGGAACGTCGCCGCGCGGGTCGCGCCGATCCGCTCGACCAGCAGGAACCACACCAGCGTCGCCGCCAGCCCCGGCACCAGCGTGGTGTAGGCGAAGGCGGCGATCAGCTCCCAGCTCCAGGCGATATGGATCGTTTCGGTCGCGACGGCGACCACGGACAGCGCCGCGCTGCCGACCAGCATCTGCAAGCCCACGACCATCAGGAAATTTCCCCCCGAGGTCGCGCCGCGCACCGCCAGCGTCGCCACCGTCAGCGCGATCGCCCCAATGACGCAGAGCGTCACGCCATAGAGATCGACGCCCCCCGACATGCGGCTGCCCATGATGATCACCACCCCGACGACCCCCGCGATCAGCCCGCAGACCGCCAGCGGCGCGAGGCGTTCGCGAAACACCAGCCAGCCCGCCAGCGCCACCAGCAGCGGCATAGTCGACGCGATGATTGCCGCCAGGGACGCCTCGACCGTCTGCATCGCGACGAAGTTCAGCCCGAGATAAAGCGCATTCTGGCAGATTCCGAAGATGATCGTCGCGCGCCATTGGCCGCGCGTCAGCCGCCACGTCTGGCCCAGCAGGCGCGCGATGAGAATGCCCAGCAGCCCCGAGATCAGGAACCGCAGGGCCAGCGCGCTCACCGGGGGCGCGGCGGATACGATGATCCGCGCCGAGGTGAACGCGCTCGACCACATGAAGGCGAACGAAAGACCCATGACGATTGCGCGAATATCCATGCCCGAAAGGCCCCTACCTGCGAGACTACCCGCCCCGAATGTCACATGACCCCGGGAAAGGGAAGCCGGGCGCGCGCGGTTTCCCGCGGTGGACGGCGCGGCGCGCCGCGCCGGCGCGCCATTCTTCCCCGCAAGCCTTGCCCGGCCCTTGCGGCCGTGTTCCTTCAAAATGCAAAAAGGGCCGCCCGTGGCGACCCTTTCCGAAACTCGTGAACCGTGTGGGATCAGCCGTTGACGCTGTCTTTGAGGGCCTTGGCGATCGTCATCTTGACGACCTTGTCGGCATCCTTCTTGATCTGCTCCCCGGTGGCGGGGTTGCGCACCATGCGCTCGGGGCGTTCGCGGCAGTAGATCTTGCCGACGCCGGGCAGGGTGACCGCGCCGCCGTTGCTGACTTCGCGGGTGATCACGTTGATGATCGCATCCAGCGCGTTGGTCGCCGTTTTCTTGTCGCTGTCCATTTCGTCGGCCAGGGCCGCGACGAGCTGGGTCTTGGTCATCGGTTTGGTTGCCATTTTATGGTCTCCTTCAACTGCCCGTCACTTGGGCCTCATGAGCGCGATTTAACGCTATCTTGTGGGGTAACACAACGAATAGTGGCGGCGATACTGGCGAAAACACGCCTTTTTCGCTGCTTTTTTCCCCTTTACAGGAATGCCGTCTCTTGGAAAGAGCGTAATTTCCGGCTGTGCAGGCGCTCGAGCGGCTCTCTCGCGATCATTTCCATCGCCCGGATCCCGATCATCAGGTGGCGCGCGACCTGCGTGTTGTAGAACTCCGACGCCATGCCCGGCAGCTTCAACTCGCCCTGCAGCGGCTTGTCCGAGACGCAGAGCAGCGTGCCGTAGGGCACCCGGAAGCGAAAGCCGTTCGCGGCGATTGTCGCGCTCTCCATGTCGAGCGCGACGGCGCGGGACAGCGACAGGTGCTGCACCGGGCCCGAGTGGTAATCGCGCAGCTCCCAGTTGCGGTTGTCGACGCTGGCCACGGTGCCGGTCCGCATCACCCGCTTGAGATCGTAGCCGGTGAGCTGCGTGACCTCGGCCACCGCCTGCTCAAGCGCGATCTGGATCTCGGCCAGCGCCGGGATCGGCACCCAGGTCGGCAGTTCCGCGTCAAGTATGCCGTCCTCGCGCAGATAGGCATGGGCCAGCACGTAGTCGCCCAGCGTCTGCGAATTGCGCAACCCGGCGCAATGACCGACCATGATCCAGGCATGCGGGCGCAGCACGGCGATATGATCGGTCGCGGTCTTGGCGTTGGACGGGCCGACGCCGATATTGACCAGCGTGATCCCCGACCCGTCCGCCCGCTTGAGATGGTAGGTCGGCATCTGCGGCAGTTTCAGCGGCTGTTCGAACGGCGCGCCGGGGTCGGTGATCTCGGCGTTGTCGACGCCGACAAGGCTGGTGTAGCCCGAGTCCGGATCGGCCAGCGCCGCGCGGGCGTAGGCCTCGAATTCGGTCACGTAGAACTGGTAGTTGGTGAACAGGACGTGGTTCTGGAAATGCCGCGCATCCGTCGCGGTGTAATGCGACAACCGCGCGAGCGAGTAATCCACGCGCTGCGCGGTGAACGGGCCGAGCGGCTCGGTCCCGTCGGGCTGCGGACCGGCGGTGCCGTTGATGATCGCGTCATTGGTGACCCCAAGGTCGGGCACGTCAAAGACATCCCGCAGCGTGAAGCCCGCCGCCCCCTGGTGCGGCACCGCCATTTCGGAATCCCGCGCAACGGCGAAATGCACCGGCATCGGCGTGTCCGACAGGCCGATGCGCACCGGCACGTCGTGATTTCCGATCAGAAGCTCGATCTGCTGCACGAGGTAGTTGCGAAAGAGATCGGGGCGGGTGATCGTCGTGGCGTGGGTGCCGGGCTCGGACACATGGCCAAAGCTGAGCCGGCTGTCCACCTTGGCGAAGGACGTGGTGGTGATGCGGACCTCGGGGTAATAGGCGCGAAACCTTCCCGTCGGCGCCGGCCCGCTCATCGCCGCCTCGAAAGAGGCGCAGAGGAAATCCACGGCCTGGTCATAAAGCGCGCAGAGCCGATCCACGGCCGCGCGCGCATCGCTGAAATACTCGGGCGGATGCGCCTCGGGTGTGTGCAGCGTTACCTGGCCTTTGTTCATGTCGCGCCTGTCCTGCCTGATCCGCGGCACGTTGACATGCCCCGGCACGGGGATCAAGCTGCGCCGCGCGGGTCAGAGGCGGCGGGGATGGACTACGACGATATCAGCGCGGAGGATTTCGGCGCGTCGCTCACGGGTGTCGGGCTCAACATCCTCGTGCGGGACGTGCGCCGGCAGGTCGAGTTTCTCACCGACATCCTGCGCGTCGAGGCGTTCCGCGTCAGCGACGATTTCGCGATCCTGCGCTATCACGGCTCCATCATGCAGTTGCACCGTGACGCCACCTATCATTCCAACCCGCTGCTCGGCCTTGTCCCCGAGGCGGGCGCACGCGGCGGCGGGGCCGAGTTCCGCTTCTACCACACCGACCCGGACGCGGCGCAGGCCCGCGCCGAGGCGCGCGGCGCACATGTGCTGATGGAAGCGCAGGACAAGCCCCACGGCCTGCGCGAGGTCTATATCCTGTGCGAAAACGGCTATGCCTGGGTCGCCTCGCGGCCCTTGTGATCCTCAAGAGCGCCGGATTGCGACGCGAATATCGGTACCCGAGGCGCAGGCGCGCAAGAAACGGATGTATGGCTGAGCCGCTTGCCAACCGCAGCCGCGCCGCGCATACACCGCGCCATGACCAAGACGCTCTTGTCCTTCGGCCACGGATATTGCGCGCGCGCGTTGACCCGGCTCCTGGCGCCCGAGGGCTGGCGCGTGATCGGCACGACCCGCTCGGCCGACAAGGCCGCCACGCTGCAGGGCGAGGGTGTGGAGCCGCTGATCTGGCCCGGGGCCGACATGACGCCGGCGCTGCGCGTGGCGACGCATCTGCTGATCTCGGCCGGCCCGGACGAGGCGGGCGATCCGGTGCTGAACGCGCTGAAGCGCGACATCGCGCGCGCGGCGCCACGTCTTGTCTGGGCCGGTTATCTCTCCACCACCGGGGTTTACGGCGATCACGGCGGCGGCTGGGTCGATGAAACGACACCGCCCAGCCCCTCCACGAAACGCGGCCGTCTGCGCGCCGAGGCCGAGGCCGCGTGGCGGGCGATCCCCGGCCTGCCGCTGCATATCTTCCGTCTCGCGGGGATTTACGGCCCCGGGCGCGGCCCCTTCGCCAAGGTGCGCGCCGGGACCGCGCGGCGCATCGTCAAGCCGGGACAGGTGTTCAGCCGCATCCACGTGGAGGACGTCGCGCAGGTTCTCCACGCATCGATGCAGGCGCCCGCGCCCGGCGCCATCTACAACCTCTGCGACGACGATCCCGCTCCGCCCGAGGACGTGATCGCGCACGCCGCGCATCTCCTTGGCGCGCCGGTCCCGCCCGCGATACCGATCGAGGAGGCGGAGATGAGTGCGATGGCGCGCAGTTTCTATGCCGAGTCAAAGCGCGTCCGCAACGACCGGATCAAGGACGAGCTGGGCGTCACGCTGCGCTATCCCAGTTACCGTGACGGGCTGGCTGCGCTGTTGCGGTCGGAGGGCTGATTTCACCGAGAAGCGGGCGCGCCAGGGCCAGGAACGCCTCCGCCTGATCCTCGAACGAGGTCACCGGCACAGGCTCCATCGGGCGTATGCCCGCGCGCAACTCCTCCTCGATCCGGGCGCGCAGGGGGCCGGGGCCGGCGCCGATGGGGATAAGCCCGGCCGGATCCGCCGCGCCGTGTTCGACCGTTCCGCCGCTGTCGGTCTGGATCACCCGGATGCCCCGCGCCAGCGCCTCTCGGATCGCGAGTCCGAAGGTCTCCTTCCATTGCGAGGGGAAGAGCAGCACGTCAATCTGCGCATAGAACGCATCCATCCCCTCCTGAGAGAAGCGCGGATGCACCCGCCAGTCGCCCGGCAGCGCCGAGAAATCAGCGCCCCGCCACCAGCTGCCATCGGTGCTGCCATCGGCGAGGTGCACGGAGAAATCCGACCGTTTCAGCCCGTTGAACGCGGCGCGGATATCCGGCCATCCCTTAATCTCTGACGGGCCGCCGAGATAGCCGAAGGCAAGCTGCGGGTCGCGCGCGCGGCGCGCGGCCTGCAATTTTCCGAACGCGGGTCCGGGCAGGCGCACGCCGTTGGGCCAGATCACGCCGCGCCCCGGCGCAAGGCCGGACGCCTCGCAGAGATCGCGGGCGAAGCGGCCGGGATAGGTGATCGCATCCGCCATTTCCGCCTGGCGCAGCAGGACCGCCGACCGCGTGCGCGCCGCGCTCATGTCCGGCACGCAGCCGCGGCATTTCTCCAGCCGCACGGGCGATTGCCCGCAATAGCGCAGGTCGGGCGTGACCATGAACTGACGCGAACAGATCCACCAGAAGTCATGCACGCTCAGCACCACCGGCACATCCCGGGCGCGCGCCACGGCGATCACACCCGCGCCCACGTCCTGCACGCAATGCGCATGCAGAAGGTCGGGGCGCTCACCGTCGATCAGCGCGCCCAGCGCTTCGGCGACGGCGGGGTTGTCATAGGCCTCGGCCGTGCTGCGCCGGGCGGGCAGGTTGACGAGGTAGGAGGTGATCCCGCCCACCTCGGACTTGATGACCGCGTAGGGCGCAAGTTCTCCCCTGCAAACCATCGAGACGGCGGTGATCCGGCATCCCCTGCCCGCCAGCGCGCGCGCCACCTCCTCGGCGACGACGGTCGCGCCGCCGTAGGAGTTGGGCGCGAAATACACGTTGACCACCATGATATGCGGCTGGGTCATGCCGACACCCATTTCGCCAATGCGGCGTCAGCGACGTGAGCGGCGTCCTGCGCCGACCAGCGCCGCTCGGCATCGCGGCGGGCGCGCAGGCCCATCGCCCGCGCGCCGGACGGATCCCGCGCCAGCCGGGCGAGAGCGTCGGCCCAGCCGCCCGGCTTGTCGATCACGAACCCGGTCTGCCCGTTGCGGATCACGGCAGGCGAATCGCCGACAGCCGCGCAAAGCACCGGCACGCCCACCGCCGCCGCATCAAGCGCGCGCGCCGCGCTCTTGCACCGGTTGAAGCTGTCATCGGCAAGCGGCAGGATCGCGCAGTCGGCCCGCGCCAGCGCGCCGAGATAGTCGCCATAACCGGCAAATCGGCGCCATTCGGTGCGCGCGGCCAATCCCGCGGGCAGATGCGCGCGGTCGAAATGCCCGAGGATCATCAGCCGGCGGCGCGGATCACCCTCCATGAAGGCGGCGATGTCTGCCGCCACGGGCGCGAAATCGGCCTCGTGCCCGCGCGATCCGCTGGCGAAGGCGACCCGGAACAGCCCATCGCGATCCTGCGCCGCCTGCATCGCCCGCCGCCCGGCCGCGAGCGTGGCCGCATCGGCAAAGTTGCGCCGCAATACCACCGGGCGCGGCGTGTGCAGACGCGCGTGATCGGCGAGGGCGGGGGTCGATACGCTCACCATGTCGCAGGCGTTCATCACGTCGAGATAGGCCGGCGCCTCCTGCACGAATCGGCGATGCGCTTCACTGCCCAGCGCGGCCATGTTCGCGTAGGTCTCGTACGCCGAGACCGAGAACAGCGGATCGTCGATGTCATAGAGCACCGGCAGGCGCAGGCGGCGCGCCTCGTAGAGCAGCATCGACACCTCCGGCCCGCTGCGCAGCCGGTAAAGCGTCAGATGCGTCGCCTGCTGCATCAGTTGCACCGCGCGCGGCAGGTCGAGGTAATGGGCATAGGCGAATTCGACATCATGGAGCGCCCAGAATTCCGCCAGTTGCTCAGCCCGGTACTTGCGGCATTGCGGCAGGTTGAGATCGCCGATCAGCGCGATCCGGCGCTGACGCGCGGGGCGCGCCGGCGCGGTGCTCACGTGAAACGCCCCCGCCTGCGCGAGGCTCTGCCAAACGCCGCCGAGATACGGCGCCCCGGCGCAACCCGGCGCGGGCCGGATCGTGCCGGGGGCCGCGCCCCCGCGTCGCGCGACGAGATATTCCCGCGCCCGCGCCAGCGCGGCGGCCGCGCCATCGCTGCGCCACAGCGCGACGAATCTGCGCAACAGGGATGCCCGCATGTATCCGACCAAGTCCGCCCCCTTCCGTCACGATCTCGACCCCAGCAATCGCATAGCAAAATTAAAGGCCGGTTTACGGCTGCGCGGTATTCATGACGAAGCAGCAGATTCGTTTCCGAGGGACGACATGGGGCCGGACAGGGTTCATATCCTGATGGGCGTGCGCGACGGGGCGGCGCACCTGCCCGATCAGTTGGCCAGCATCGCGCGTCAGCGCGGCGTCGCGTGGCGGCTTACATGCAGCGACGATGGATCGCGCGACGTAAGCCGCGCCATTATCAAGCGTTTCGCCGAAGTACGGCGCGAGCATGTGACGCTGCTGCACGGCCCGCGCGCCGGGTTCGCGGCGAACTACCTGCGGCTGATCGCATCGCTTCCCTGCGATCCGGGCGCGGTGGCCCTGTCGGACCAGGACGACATCTGGATGCCCGGCAAGCTGGACCGCGCGCTTGGCCGTCTGAGTCAGGTGCGCGGCGGGCGCCCCGCGCTCTACGCCGCGCGCCGCTGGGCCTGGGACGGGGCGGACCATCTGCGTCGCGGGTCCGACCGGCGCGTGCGTGATGCCGGGTTCCGCAATGCGCTGATCGAAAACATCGCGCCGGGCAACACCATCGTGCTCAACGCGGCGGCGGCGCGGCTCGTGCGGGACATGGCGGCGCGCGCGGGGCCGGTCTTTGCCCATGACTGGTGGCTCTACCTGTTGATCTCGGGCGCGGGCGGGGCGATCCTCGCCGATCCGGCGCGCGTGCTGCTCTATCGTCAGCACGGGGCGAACGCGATCGGCGCCCGCTGTGGCCTGGGCGCGCAGATCGCCCGCAAACGCGCGGTGCTGCGCGGCGCGTTCCGTGAACGGATGGACGGGAACATCAGGGCAATGCGGAACTGCGCCGCCTCGCTCACCGAGGAAAACCGCGCGCTGCTCGAGCGTTTCGCGGCGGCGCGGCAGGCGTGCGGCGCGGTGCGGCTCGCCAGGCTGCACGCCATCGCACCCTACCGCCAGGCGCGGCGGGGGTCAGCGGCGTTCTGGGGGGCGGCGGCGCTTGGCCGGGTCTAGCCCGAGACCGCAAGTCCTGCTCATGGGCGGCGATGGCGGGCGCAGTGGCGTGCCGACCCACCTGCGCCAGCTGTGCGAAACCTTGCGCGGCCGGGCCGAGATCACCGTCGCCAGCGACGTGAACGCCGGCGGCTATGACGGTATCACGCGCGCCGGGGCGCGGCATATGGAACTGCCCGGCCTGCGCAGCAGCCTTGACCCGCGCATGGCGTGGCGCGGCTGGCGGGCGGTGCTCTGGCTGGCCCGCGCCGCGCCCTGGGACGTGATATGGCTGCATGCGCGATTGCCGGCGCTGCTGCTGCGGCTCGCCCTCGCGCTCGGGTTGCTGCGGCTCTCGTCCGATGCGCGGGTGGTGCTCAGCTATCACGGTCTTCCCTTCGATCCCGGCCATCGCCCGCTGGCCGTCTGGGCGTCGCGGCGGATGGAGCGATTCCTGCTCGCGCGCTGTCCGCCGATGGACCTCGTCGTGCTGAGCCGGAGCATGGCGATCGCGCTGGAGCGCGGCGTCGGACGCGCGCGGCTGGCGCGGCACCGGCTGCATGTGCTTGCCAACAGCTCGCACCTTGGCGTGCTGCCGCAGGCGCGCACGGGGCGCAACCACCGGCGGCTGGTCGTCACGGGCCGGGCCGGCTACCAGAAGAACTATACCCGCGCGGTCCGGCTGATGGAGCACCTGCCCGCCGACTACTCGCTCACGCTTTGCGGCACGGGTTCGGATGATCCCGCCGTGCAGGCGCACCTGCTGGATCGGCTGGACCCCGGCGCGCGGGCGCGCATCCATTTCGCCGGATCGCTGGCCGACATCCGCCCGCTGCTGGCCGAGGCCGACGGCTACCTGCTCACCTCGCGCTACGAGGGCCTGCCGATCGGCGCGATCGAGGCGTTCGAGGCCGGGCTGCCGCTGATCCTCGGCCCGTTCGACACCGCCCCGGACCTGATCACGGGGCACCCGATGGCGCTCTGCGTGGCGCTTCAGGACCTGCCGCGCGATGCCGCGCGCGTCACCGCGCTGGTCGAGGCCTTCGCGCGCGACCGTCTCGCCAATTCCGCGCGCATCCGCGCGGCCTGGCGGCGCAGCTACCCGTTTGACCGCTGGCAGGCGGACGCGCGCACCCTGCTTGACAGCGTCCTCGCGCCGTCGCAGACGCCCATCCGGGCGGATGAGACGGCCCGCACTCAGCCTTCGGCGAGGTTGCGCGCGTGCCGCTCCAGCGCCTCCTCGAGATCATCGTAAACCTGCAGTCTCCCGTTCTCGAGCACGGCGCCCATATCGCAGACGCGCCGGATCATCGGTATGGAATGGGACACCACGACCGCCCCCGCCGCTGCGCGGCGCGCCTCGAACAGTGCGATGCTGCGCGCCCGGAAGGCGCCGTCGCCGACCGACGTGACCTCGTCCACGAGGTAGGTGTCGAAAGGGATGCCCATCGACACGCCGAAGGAGAGCCGCGCTTTCATCCCCGCGGAATAGGCCCGCAGCGGCATGTGGAAATGCGCGCCGAGCTGCGCGAACTCCGCGACGAAACCCACCAGCGCATCGCTGTCCACGCCGTAGATGCGCGCCACGAAGCGCGCGTTTTGCGCGCCCGTCAGGTCGGGGTGGAACGAGCCCGCGAACCCCACCGGGTAGGAGACGCTGCCGCGCGCGCGCACGCGCCCCGCACTCGGGCGCAAGGTGCCCGCGACGATGTCGAGCAGCGTGCTCTTGCCCGCGCCGTTACGCCCCAGGAGAGCCACGCTGCGCCCGCCCGGGAAGGTCACGTTGGCGTTCTCGATCACCGCGCGGCGCGCGCCGCCGCGCACCGGGAACCACTTGCTCAAACCGTCGAGGCGGATCATCAGCGCCGGTCGCGCAGGCTGTAATAGATGAGCACCGCGATCGCCCAGAGCAGGAAGGCGAAGACCGCGCTTAGCGCGAGCAGCCGCAGCCGTTCGGGATATTCCGCCGTCTCCGCGCGCGTCGGCTCGATATGCACGGCGAGGTAGCGGCTCTGCCGCTGCGCCTCGGCCTGAGCGGCGTCATAGGCGGCGAGCGCGGCGGTGTAGGCGGTTTCGGCGAACTCGCGGTCGACGATCAGGCTTTCGTATTCGCCGACAAGCGCGGCGAAGGCG
The DNA here is from genome assembly GCF_003651245.1 of Roseovarius spongiae. Lineage (GTDB taxonomy): Bacteria > Pseudomonadota > Alphaproteobacteria > Rhodobacterales > Rhodobacteraceae > Roseovarius > Roseovarius spongiae. Next base: position 163,384 of record NZ_RAPE01000004.1, on the reverse strand, counting down.
CTCCCGGTATCGCCCTCCGCGCCAAGGCCGAGCGTCTGGCGCTCGGCCGCGATGCGCTGCTCGATCAACGCCACCCGACGGGTCGCCTGCACCACGCGCGGATCGCTGGCGCGCGTCGATTCGCGCAGAAGGTCGAGATCGATCAGCGCCTCAGCCAGTTGTTGCTGGAGCGTGGTGACCAGCCCCATGCGCCCGGCGGTGTCCATCCTTGGGTCGACCATCTGGTTGCGGTTGCGATAGGCGGTGAGCGCGCCGCGCGCCGCCTTGAGCCGCGCGACCGCGCCGTTCAGTTCCGCGCGCGCGTACCCGATCGCGTCCTCGCGCGCGGCGGCGGAGAGATCGTTGATCATCGCGCTGCACGCCGCCTCGAGCGCGCGGGCGATGCGCGTGGCGTCGCGGGATGTGAAGGCCAGGATGCGCAGATCGATCATGCCGGCGCCGGTGTCATAGACGAGGCGCACCTTGCGCGCCCAATGCGCCTGCAGATCTTCGATCGTGCCGGCGGGATCGAAGGCGAAGACCGGGTCGCGCCCGCCGGTCGGATCAGCCCAGATCGCGCGCAGATCGACGCGCTCATCCATCAGCCGCACAAGTTTCTGGCTGGTGAGATAGGCGAAAAGGATATCGGTATCCGACGACGACGACCCCGACAGCGACGTCACCCCGCCCAGGAGTTCGATCGCCGGGCCGCTTTCCTCTGCCCGCACGGAAAACCCGAGATGCGAGGCGTATTGATCCGCCGCGCGCGTCCAGAGATACCAGCCCACCGTATAGACCGGCATCAGGACCATCAGCACGAAGCTGAAGAGCACGAAGCGGTGCCGCAACGCCATCCGGCTCGGCGGCGCGAGGGGCGGGATTGCTTCCGCCCCCGTCTTGTCGATCGCCTGCGCGTTGGACATTGCGCCCCTCGTCTTGCTGCTGGTTCCTCATTCTTCTAACCGCCGTCGCTGAAGGATTCCTTAATCCCCGCGCGCTAGACCGGACGGCAGGGAAAGGAATCGGGCGATGGCCGGAAAGGGCAGGTTGAGGGTGCGGCGCGGCAGCCCGGTGCGCCACGCGCCGCGGGCGATCCTCGCGCTGATGCTGCGCGAGATGGCGACGACCTATGGCCGCTCGCCCGGCGGCTACCTTTGGGCGGTGATCGAACCAGCCGCCGGGGTGGCGCTGCTCACGGTGGTGTTTTCGATCGGGTTCCGCGCGCCGCCCCTCGGGGTGAGCTTTCCGCTCTTCTACGCGACGGGGGTGCTGCCGTTCCTGATGTTCACCGATGTCGCCAACAAGATCGGGCAGACGGTGCAGTTCTCGCAGGCGTTGCTGCGCTATCCGCGGGTTACGTTCCTCGACGCGATCCTCGCGCGGCTGTTCCTCAACGGCGGCGTGCAGATGATGGCGGGGGTGATCGTGCTGGCGTTCATCGTGCTCGGCCTCGGCGCGCGGGCGAGCGTGGATTTCGCCGCACTGGGCGCGGCCGCGCTGCTGGCGCTGGGCCTTGCCGCGGGGATCGGCACGCTCAACGCGTTCCTGTCGCTGGCCTGGCCGCTCTGGACGACGATCTGGGCGATCGCGACGCGGCCCCTTTTCATCGTGTCCTGCATCTTTTTTCTCTACCGCTCGGTGCCGCAGCCCTGGGACGGTCTGCTGTGGTTCAACCCGCTGGTGCACGTGACCGGGCTGATGCGCCAGGGGGTCTATCCGTTCTACCGGCCGGATTACGTTTCACCGCTTTACGTGGCGGGGGTGGCGGCGGCGTGTTTCATCAGCGGGCTGTTCCTGCTCTGGCGGCATCACCGGGACATCCTGCACCGTTAGGTGCCCCAACCAGCCGGTATGACGTAGCCAAGATCGGCGACCTCCGCCGTGATGCGCGCCATGTCATCGGCAAAGAGCGGCGCGAAGTAGTCCGGCATCTGGCGCGGCGCGGATTCGGTGAACCGGCGCCTCAGCAGCGCGTCGGGATAGTCCTGCGGCTCAACGCCGAGGAACCGTTCGATCCGGGCCAGCATGGCGCGGCGGTCGGCGTGGATGTCCTCGTAGAAGATCGCCATCCGGTTGGGCGCGGCAAGGCCCGCGTGAAGCGCGCGCAGGGTGCGGCCGTATTCGGCGTTCTCCCAGATGAACGGCGCGCGCGCGAAAGCTTCCATCTCGGGCGGGCCCCAATCGTCAAGCAGGTGCAGCCGGCCGGTCAGTTCCAGATGAAACTTCACGTGGCTCCAGAGGCGGCGCAGCGGGTCGCGCATGGTGTAAAGCACGCGCAGCCGGTCGCAGGACGCCTCGATCCGCGGCCAGACCTCGGGCGGGAGATGCGCGGAAAGGTTCGAGAAATCGCAGGCGTAGCGGTGATGCGCGCGCATCTGGAACAGCCCGCGATACCAGTGATCGTCGACCGGTCCGGAGAGGTAGGCGCTGACCCAGTGCAGGTTCTGGCGGATGCGGTCGATATTGGCGCTCGCGGGATCGAACCGCAAAAGATAGCGCGACCGCGCGTTTTCGAGCCTGCGCCGCTCATCCAATTGGGCGGAATCAACGTAGCGGTGATAGAAGTAGTGAATTTCCTTCTCCGGGCAGAAATGCAGTTGCGGGTGCCGTTCGAGCATCGCGTAAAGCCAGGTCGTCCCGGCCTTCATCGCGCCCACGCCGAGAAAGAGATCGCCGAACATGCGGGGGGCTGTCATCTGCGTCGCCTTCAGTCTGCCTACCGCCAAGAGCTACGCCGCCAACCTTAAGAAACTGCTCGTCCGCGCCCGTTCAAAAGATAAAATCCCACGAATCGAGATCGTTCAGATCGACCTCAACGAGCGTGATCGTGCCGCTGGCCGAGGTGATGACCACGTCGGCGCCGCTCTGGTGGATGTGGTTGGCCCAGAGATCGGTGAAGTTGTCGATATCGGACACCCCCCAGAGCATGATGCGTTCATAATCGTTGGTCGCCTCGAAATCCTCGATCCGGTCATGCCCGTGGCCGTCCTCGAAGACGAAGATGTCGGCGTTGAAATCCCCGCGCATGACGTCGTCGCCGGCGCCGCCATAGATCGTGTCAAAGCCTGCGCCGCCGTTCAGCGTATCGTCGCCCTCATCGCCTGAAAGCACGTCGTCGCCCGTGCCGCCGAAGAAGCGGTCGTTTCCCGCGCCGCCCCAGAGGCTGTCATTCCCGGCGTCGCCAAAGAGGCCATCGTCGCCCTCGCCCCCGTCGAGCATGTCGTCGCCCGGCCCCCCAAACAAGCGGTCGAGCCCGCCGCCCCCCACCAGGTAATCATCACCGGCGCGGCCAAAGAGGTTGTCGGCCTGCAACCCGCCATCGAGGTAGTCATCCCCCTCCCCGCCGTCGAGATAGTCGAACCCGCCATCGCCCATCAGCGTGTCATCGCCGCCCTCGCCGAACAGGCCATCGACGCTGTAGCCCACGTTGGTGCCGCCGCTGAGGCTGTCATTTCCGTCGCCGCCGAACAGGCGGTCGGGATCGTCGCCGCCGATTATCGTGTCGTCGCCCGGTCCGCCGTGCAGCTGGTCGTACCCGTCTTCGCCGAGGATGCGGTCGTTGCCCTCGCCGCCATAGATCAGGTCGGCCTGCCCGCCGCCGTTGAGGAAATCGCCGCCGCGCCCGCCGTGGATCGTGTCGAACCCGGCGTCGCCGGTGATGAGATCCATGCCGTCGCCGCCATAAAGCAGGTCCTCACCGAACCCGCCCGAGAGCGTGTCGTCGCCGCCGTTGCCATAGAGCGTGTCGTCGCCGCCCTCGCCGCGCAGGATGTCGTCGCCCGCCTGCCCGTCATAGGATTCGCCCAGGTCGGTGCCGATGAACGTCTCGGCCGAGAGCGCCCCGGTGATCGTGCCCGCCGCCTCCGGCAGGGTCACGCGGTCGATCCACGTGAGGCCGCCGTCGACGAAGTCCGCACGGCTCAGGCTGCCGCCATCGGCGCTCTGGATAAACATCGTCTCGCCGCGGTAATGCAGCTCGGCGCCCCAGCTCCTGGTTTCCACCTGGAGGTCGCTCACGTCCCAGATCCCCGGCAGCGCGCTCAGGTCGAGCCGGTCCTCGCCCGGTGTGAAATCGAGCACCCAGTCATCGTCGCTGTCGATCACGAAGACGAATGTATCAGCCCCCGCCCCGCCCCAGAGCGTGTCACTCCCCGCCCCGTCGACCAGCACGTCGCGCCCGCCGTAGCCGTTGATCGCGTCGTCCCCCGCGCCGCCGACGAGAACGTCGTCATCGGCGCCGCCGCTCATCGTGCCGCCCTGATCGCCGAACTGCCTTGTCTGGCCGATGTCGAAGCCGGTCGCGGTGAACTGCACGAGGTAGGGCGCGGCCTGGGTGGCGGCCCAGATGTGCAGGTTGCCGCCGACCGCGGCCAGCGTGATATCGGTGATCCCGCGGAGCGGCGCGTCGTTGGTCGCCGCGATCGTGTCGAGGTGATGCAGCCGCCCGCCCGGCAGCAGCGTGAACAGGCTGATCCCGCTGTCCGACCCCGCCGCCGCGACATAGGTGCGCCCGTCGAGCGTCAGCACCTCCAGATGCGCGGCGTCGGCAAAGCGCGTGTCCCGGCTGTCCATCACCTGATCGACAAGGGTGAGCGCGCCGGTTCCGTCGATCGCGAATACCGAGAGCGAGCCGGTGTCAGTCGCGGCGGCGATGACGTATGGGCGTCCCTCGACCGTCGCCGCGCGCAGCGCCTGCGGGCCGGCCAGCGCGCCGCCGACCGTCTCTGTCGTGAGCGTGGCGAGCGGGATCGCCCCGCCCGCGTCGATGCGGAAGGTCGACAGCGCGTCATGCCGGCCGAACGCGGCGACCCCGTAGGTCATGCCGGCGACGTCGATCATCGCCACCGCGCTGGCGCGCTCCGCGTTGACCGGGTCGCCGCCGGCCACCGCATGCGCCTGCGGCGCCGCACCCGAGAAATCGATCACGCTGAACCCCCCGGTGCGCAGCGCGGCAAAGCCGATCTCGCCCTTCGTCGCCAGCGCGCGCAGATTGCCCATGTCGAAACCGGACGCGCTGTAGGTCGTCGGGTCGCCAAGGCCCAACGGGTCGAGCGAAAGCCCGGTCAACCCGCTGCCCGCCAGCCCGGCCAGCAACAGCCGCGTGTCCGCGCCGCTGCCGATCACCGCAAGGTCGGTCGATTCGAGCTGCAACCGGTTCGACGCGATGCGCCAGCTGTCCAGTTCAACCGCCACGCCCGCGTTGATGTCAAAGGCCGTCACCCAGCCGTCGCCGCGCGTCGTGCTGAGCAGCATTGGCCCCCACGGCCCGTTCACGACGGCGATGTCGGTGATCCCGATCAACGCCTCGGGATCGGCGACGCCAGGCGCGCCCGCCGCGTTCAGGACAATGCTGCCCATCTCACACCCTTCCACTCCTGACCCGTGGGGCAGGATGGCGCGGGCAAGTTAACGGCAACCTTTGTGAATGTGACGTAAAGATGGACCTTGGGAACAATTCGACGCGCCCGGCTCATGCCCCGCGCGCCGCTTGGCGGGTGACATATGCGGGCGGCGTTGCTATCACCTTCGAAACTGCACCCGGTCGGAGGAGCCGAGCCATTGGAAATTACTGAAACCGCGCTCCCCGGCGTACTGGTTCTGACGCCACGGCGCTTTGGCGACGCGCGCGGGTTCTTCTGCGAAAGCTGGAACAGGCGAACGCTCGCCGAGGCCGGGATCGAGATCGATTTCGTGCAGGACAACCATTCGCTCTCGGCCGCCGCGGGGACGGTGCGCGGGCTGCACTACCAGTCGCCCCCCCACGCCCAGGCCAAGCTGGTGCGCTGCGGGCGCGGGCGGCTCTTTGACGTGGCGGTGGACGCGCGCCGCGGCAGCCCGACCTACGGGCAGTGGGTGGGCGAGGAGCTGAGCTTTGACAACGGGCGGCAGCTGCTGATCCCGGCGGGATTCCTGCACGGGTTCGTCACCCGCGAGGACGACACCGAGATCATCTACAAATGCTCGGACTACTACGCCCCCGAATGCGATGGCGCGGTGCGCTGGGACGACCCCGACATCGGCATCGATTGGGGGTTGGGGGACACCACGCCGACCCTGTCAGAGAAGGACGCCAACGCGCCGCGCCTGCGCGACTTCCAGAGCCCGTTCCGCCATGACGGATAAGGCGCGCCCCCTTCTCGTCACCGGCGGCGCCGGGTTCATCGGCTCCGCCGTGGTGCGCCAGGCAGTGGCGCGGGGGCTGCGCGTCGTGAACCTCGACGCGCTGACCTACGCCGCCTGCCCCGCCAACGTGGCCTCGGTCGCGGACAGCGACCTCTACACGTTCGAGCACGCCGATATCCGCGACCGCGCCGCGCTCGACCGGATATTCGCGCGCCATCGCCCCGGCACGGTGATGCACCTCGCCGCCGAGAGCCATGTCGATCGCTCCATCGACGGCCCCGGCGCCTTCATCGACACCAACGTGATGGGCACCTACACGCTGCTCGAGGCCGCGCGCGCCCACTGGCAGGCCGAGGGCCGGCCCGATGATTTCCGCTTTCACCACATCTCGACCGACGAGGTCTATGGCTCGCTCGGCACCGATGGGCTGTTCACCGAGGACACGCCCTACGATCCGCGCAGCCCCTATTCGGCCTCCAAGGCGTCCTCGGACCACCTGGTGCGCGCCTGGGGCGAAACCTACGGGCTGCCGGTGGTGCTGACCAATTGTTCGAACAATTACGGCCCTTTCCATTTCCCCGAAAAGCTGATCCCGGTGGTCATCATCCGCGCGCTGGACGGCCACGAGATCCCGATTTACGGCGCGGGCGAGAACGTGCGCGACTGGCTCTATGTCGAGGACCACGCCGACGCGCTGCTGACCGTCGCGGCGCGCGGGCAGGTGGGGCGCAGCTACAACATCGGCGGCAACGCGGAGCGGCGCAACATCGACCTCGTGCGCGCGATTTGCGGCATCCTCGACGAAATGCGCCCCGCCGCCGCGCCCTACGGCGATCAGATCGTCTTTGTCGCGGACCGGCCCGGCCACGACGCGCGCTACGCCATCGACGCAAGCCGCATCAGGGACGAACTGGGCTGGAAACCGTCCGTCACGCTGGACGAAGGGCTGCGCCGCACGGTGCGCTGGTATCTCGACAACGAGGACTGGTGGCGCGCGCTGATGACGCGCGACGGAGTCGGCAAGAGGCTGGGGCGCGCATGAGGGTCGTCATCTTCGGGCGAACCGGACAGGTGGCGCGCGAACTGGCGCGCGCGATACCCGACGCCGCGTTCATCGGCCGCGACGAGGCCGATTTCACCGATCCGCTGGCCTGCCTCGCCGCGCTCAAGCGCCACGCGCCGGAGGCGGTGATCAACGCCGCCGCCTATACCGCCGTCGACCGCGCCGAGGAGGAAGAGCCGCTCGCCCTGCAAGTCAACGCGCGCACGCCCGGCGTTCTCGCCGCCGAATGCGCCGCCGGCGGCGTCCCTTTCGTGCAGATCTCGACCGATTACGTCTTCGACGGCGCGGGCGATACCGCGTGGCTGCCGCATTCGCCCACCGCGCCGCTTTCGGCCTATGGCCGCACCAAACTGGCGGGCGAGGAGGCGGTGCGCGGCGCAGGCGGGCCGCACGCCATCCTGCGCACCTCCTGGGTGTTCTCCGCGCATGGCGCGAACTTCGTCAAATCCATGCTGCGCCTCGGGGCCGAACGCGACGCGCTGCGCATCGTCGCAGACCAGGTGGGCGGCCCGACGCCGGCGGACGCCATCGCGCAGGCCTGCCTGACGCTGGCGCGCAACCTGCGCGACGGCGCGCCGGGCGGCGCCTATCATTTCGCGGGCGCGCCCGATGTCAGCTGGGCCGGGTTCGCGCGCGAGATCTTCGCACAGGCGGGGATGCAAACCGAGGTGAGCGACATCCCGACCAGCGAATACCCGACTCCCGCCAAACGCCCGTCCAATTCCCGCCTCGATTGCACGTCACTCATGCGCGATCACGGGATCGCGCGGCCCGACTGGCGCGCGGGCCTGGCGCGCGTATTGCAGGAGCTGAACGTCACATGACCAAGCGCAAGGGACTCATCCTCGCCGGGGGAACCGGCAGCCGGCTGCACCCGATCACGATGGGCGTCAGCAAGCAACTGCTGCCGATCTACGACAAGCCGATGGTCTATTACCCGCTCTCGGCGCTTATGCTGGCCGGCATCCGCGAAATCGCGGTCATCACCACGCCCGAGGATCAGACGCAGTTCCAGCGCCTGATGGGGGACGGGTCGCAATGGGGGCTGCGCCTGACGTATATCGTGCAACCCTCGCCGGACGGGCTCGCGCAGGCCTATCTGCTGGCGCGCGATTTCCTCGATGGCGCGCCCTCGGCGATGGTGCTGGGCGACAACATCTTCTTCGGGCACGGCCTGCCGGAGATGCTGGCCGAGGCGGACGCGCAGGAGGCGGGCGGTGAGGTCTTCGGCTATCACGTGGCCGATCCCGAACGTTACGGCGTGGTGACCTTCGACGCGCAGGATCGCGCGGTGTCGATCGTCGAGAAGCCGGAAAAACCCGGCTCGCCTTACGCGGTGACCGGGCTCTATTTCCTCGACGGCACGGCCCCCGACCGCGCCGCGCGCGTCACCCCTTCGGCGCGGGGCGAGCTTGAGATCACCTCGCTCCTGCAGAGCTATCTCGATGAGGGCGCGCTGCGTGTGCGCCGGATGGGGCGCGGCTATGCCTGGCTCGACACCGGGACGCACGCCAGCCTGCTGGACGCGGGCAACTTCGTGCGCACGCTCCAGGAACGGCAGGGCTTGCAGGCCGGCTGCCCCGAGGAAATCGCCTTTGGCCGCGGCTGGATCGACGCCGACCAGTTGCGCGCGCGGGCCGAGCTGTTCGCCAAGAACAGCTACGGCGCGTACCTGCTGCGGCTGCTGGGCTGAGCGCTCAGAGATCGGTGTGCCTGTCCTCGCGCAGGACGGCGTCGCCCTCGCCCATCGCCTCTCGGGCGTAGGCGTGGCCCGAATGGACCGCCGCCGCGATCAGACCCGGCGCCAGGCATTCACCGATCCGCGTGACCGAGGCGATCCCGGCGTCGCGCCATTCCTCCCGCCGCGCGGCAAGCGCTGTCCATAGCGCGTCATCCGGCAGCCGCGCCGTCACGGGAATGAGCGTCGCGCAGGCGACCCGCCGCACCTTGCCGGAATAGACGCAGGCGATGCTCAGCGTATCCGCGTCACGGCCCGCCAGCTTGTGCCCGGTGGCGATCTCGACCCCGAGATCGATCAGCCGCGTCTGGATGCGCCGCTGCTCCAGCGTGCGCTCGCTCCACGGCGCGACGACCGGCGAAGGCGTGACGAAGATGACCTCGCGCCCGGTCGCGACGGCCAGTTCAGCCAGCACGCTGGCAAGGTAGAAGCGGTCGTCGTCGAAGATCACCACCGGCCCCGTCGCGTCATCCGCGCTTAGCGCGCCCTGCATGACCGCGTCGGGCGTCATGAGCGGGCCGGCCTCCAGGAAATCCAGCGGCCGGCGATGCGCCCGCCCGGCCCCGTCGGCGCGCCAATGGCTTCCGGTGGCGATGGCGACATGCGCAATGCCGTAGGCCAGCACGTCATCGGCGCCGAGCGGGCTGTTCAGGTAAAGCTCCGCGTTCTGCACCTGCTGCAACTGCCACATGCGCCAGTCGCGCACGCGCGCCCATTCGGCAAGGCCGGGCAGCGCGCTCTCGCGCGTGACGCGCCCGCCCCAGTGATCGCCCGCCTCGGCGACGATCACGTCATTGCCGCCCTTGACCAGCACGCACGCCGCTTCGAGCGCGGCGGGGCCGCCGCCGATCACGAGGTAGGGCTGCGCCTCGCGCGCCCGCGTCACGATCTCGGGATGCCAGTTGCGCCGCCATTCCTCGCCCACGGTGGGGTTCTGCGTGCAGCGCATCGGCACCGAGGTATTGTCGCCCGACACGCAGATATTGCAGCCGATGCATTCGCGGATTTCCTCGAGCCGGTCTTCCTCGATCTTCCTCGGCAGGTAGGGATCGGCGATGGATGGCCGCGCCGCGCCGATCAGGTCGAGCCGGCCCTGCCGGACCAGCCGCACCATCGTGTCCGGCGAGGTATAACGCCCGACGCCGACCACGGGCTTGCTGGTGACGGATTTGACGAACTCCGTATAAGGCTCCTGATAGCCTTCCTTGGCGAAACGCGACGTCTGGCTGTCATTCGCCCAGTCCGCCATGTTGACGTCCCAAAGGTCAGGCTCCTCGGCCAGCGCCTCGATCACCTCGCGCGCCTCGACATCGTGGCGCATGCCCTCGTCGCCAAGCAGTTCCTCCACCGCAAGGCGCACGGCGATGGCGCAACTGTCGCCGATCGCGTCGCGGGTGTCGGCGATCACCTCGCGGAACAGCCGCATCCGGTTCTCAAGCGATCCGCCATACTCATCCGTGCGGTGATTGTGCCGGTGCAGCAGGAAATGCTGCAACAGCGTCATGTCGTGCCCTGCATAGACATAGACGATATCAAAGCCCGCCGCCTTGCTCCGCCGGGCGGCGTCGACATGCCAGCGGCGGAATTCGGCGATGTCGGCCTTGTCCATCGCCCGCGCATTGACGGGATCGTCGCAATCCACCGGCGCCGCCGACGGCGCGAGCGGCAGGCGGCGCGAATACCGGTTCGCGGCGTGCAGCCCGTTATGGACCAGCTGGATCGCGGCGAGGCTGCCATGTTCATGCACCGCCTCGGTCATCAGCCGCAGGGCGGGAATGTCGGAATCGTCCCAGATCCGGGATTCATTGGCCGGGGTGATGTCCGAGGTCGGGTGGATCTCGGCCTCCTGCATGGACACCACGCCCCAGCCACCCGCCGCCTTGACTTTGCGATGCGCCGCCTCGCTGCGCGGATAGCGATAGCCCATGCCGGTGCAGTGCGGCACCTGGTAGAACCGGTTGGGCGCGGTGACCGGGCCGATCCTGACCGGCTCGAACAGGATGGCGTGATCGGGTGCTGGCATGGCGCGTCCTTTTCGTCTCGTCTTGCGTGGGCGGCACTCTACACGCTCAGGCGACGCCGACCAGAGCGGCGGGGGGATTGCGGACGGCGCGCGCGACAGGCTAAGGGAGGATGGCGCTGCATTGGCGATGCGCCTTTCCTTCCGTTCAGGATGCCTGTGCCGTGACCGCGCCTTACCAGCCCGCAACCCTACGCGCCAACGTGATCGGCACGCTCTGGATGATCGCCGCTATGGCGGGCTTCGCGGTCGAGGACGCGCTGCTCAAGCAGGCGTCTGACGCGGTGCCGGTGGGCCAGCTGATGATCCTGTTCGGCGCGGGCGGCGCGCTGCTTTTTTCCGCGACCGCGGCGGCGCGGGGCGAGCGGCTGTTCAGCAGCGACGTCCTGTCGCCCACGATGCGCTGGCGCTTTGCCTTCGAGATGGGCGCGCGGCTCTTTTACACGCTGGCCATCGTGTTGACGCCGCTGTCGTCGGCGACGGCGATCCTCCAGGCGGCGCCGATCGTGGTGGTGATGGGCGCGGCGCTGGTGTTCGGCGAACGGGTCGGCTGGCGGCGCTGGACCGCCGTGGCGATCGGGCTGACCGGCGTGCTGGTGATCCTGCGGCCCGCGACCGACAGCTTTTCGGCGCTGTCGCTCCTGGCGGTGCTGGGGATGCTCGGCTTTTCGCTGCGCGACCTCGCCTCGCGGGCCGCGCCGGTGTCGCTCAGCAGCGTGGTGCTGGGCATCTACGGCTTTGCCGCAATCGCCGTCGCCGGCGCCCTCTGGTCGCTGTGGGAGAAGCGCGCCTTCGTCTGGCCCGAGCCTTCGGCGCTCGCCGCGATCGGCGCGGCGAGCGCGGTGGGGGCGATGGCCTACGGCGCGCTGATGAGCGCGATGCGCACCGGCGACGTGTCGGTCGTGGCGCCGTTCCGTTACACGCGCCTCCTGTTCGGGATCACGCTGGGCGTCGTGTGGTTCGGCGAAACGCTCGATACCGCGACGGCGGCTGGCTGCGTGATCGTCGTGGCGTCGGGGCTCTTCATCTTCGTGCGGGGTCGCGCGCGGGGCTGAGCGATCCCCTTGCCACCCCCTGCGCCCGCTGCTTTAACCGTCGGAACGTTCAATCGGAGGCCGTCATGGTCGATATCGCCACCCGCGTTCACAACCACAAATGGAAGATCGACCCGATCGTCCGGTCCCTGATCGACACCGATTTCTACAAGCTGCTGATGTGCCAGTCGGTGTTCCGCAACCGCCCCGACGCGCAGGTGACGTTCAGCCTCATCAACCGCTCCGCCCATGTGCCGCTCGCCGACCTGGTGGACGAGGGCGAATTGCGCGAACAGCTCGATCATATCCGCACGCTGTCGATCAGCCGGGGCGAAAGCACATGGCTGCGCGGCAACATGTTCTACGGCAAGCGGCAGATGTTCACCCCCGAATTCATGGAATGGTTCGAGGCGCTGCGCCTGCCGCCCTATCACCTGGAGCGCCGGGGCGACCAGTACGAACTGACCTTCCAAGGCGCCTGGCCCGAGGTGATGCTGTGGGAGGTGCCCGCGCTCGCCGTGCTGATGGAATTGCGCAGCCGCGCCGTGCTGCACGACTTGGGCCGGTTCGAGCTCAAGGTGCTCTACGCCCGCGCGATGACCAAGCTTTGGGAAAAGGTCGAGCGCCTGCGCGACGTTCCCGACCTGCGGGTCGCGGATTTCGGCACAAGGCGGCGGCACAGTTTCCTGTGGCAGGACTGGTGCGTGCAGGCGTTGATCGAGGGGCTGGGCGAGAAATTCGTCGGCACCTCCAACTGCTTCATCGCCAAGAGCCGCGAGGTCGAGGCGATCGGCACCAACGCGCATGAACTGCCGATGGTCTATGCCGCGATGGCCGATACGGACGAGGGACTGGCCCGCGCGCCCTATGACGTGCTCTCGGACTGGCACGAGGAGCATGACGGCAACCTGCGGATCATCCTGCCCGACACCTACGGCACCGAAGGGTTCCTGCGCAATGCGCCTGACTGGCTGGCCGGGTGGACCGGCATCCGCATCGATTCCGGCGATCCTGCGGCGGGCGCCGAGCTCGCGCTCGACTGGTGGGCGTCCCGCGGCGAGGATCCGCGCGAGAAGCTCATCATCTTCTCCGACGGGCTCGACGTGGACACCATCGTGCGGCTGCAGCGGCAATTCGCCGGCCGCGCGCAACTGTCCTTCGGCTGGGGCACGCATCTCACCAACGATTTCAAGGGCCTCACCCCCGACGACGCGCTCGCGCCGTTTTCGCTGGTCTGCAAGGCGGTATCGGTAAACGGGCGGCCGACGGTGAAACTGTCGGACAACCCGCGCAAGGCGATGGGCCCCGCCGCCGAGATAGAACGGTACAAGCGGGTGTTCGGGGTGGGCGAGCAGGAGGCGTTGGAGGTTGTGGTGTGATGCATGACAGTCGGATAGGCTGATACTGATCAGTGTAGAAGGACATGGTGTGGATTGGAGGCCGACACGGATAACTAGAGTTGTTAAGGTGCTGGGAACTAGTACCAAGCCGTTGGTCGTAGAGACAGACGTTGGAACTGCACTGTGCAAGTATTGCGGCAACCCGGCGGGCACGGATGCGCTTTGCTCTGAACTAATTGCATCTGAGCTTCTGGCGCTTCTCAGCTATGATGCGCCAGCTCACGCGCTTGTTCGCTTATCGAAGAGGTTCGATCTCCAGGAATTTGGCGTGCACGTAGAGGATGGCACAGCCTTCCTAACACGCTGGGAGCCGTTGGCGATCACGTTTTCCGGCGAAGGCGGCTTGCTTGACAGTGTCTCGAACCCAGAGATGGTTTCCAAAGTTTTAGTGTTCGACACCTGGATTAAGAATGTTGATCGATTCGTCTCGTCACCCGGCCTCTCGACTGAAAACCTCGATAACTTGTTGTTTGTGCCGGACAACAAGAGGGTGAGAATGATGGTCATTGATCATTCACATTCATTTACGGAAACGACCTTCGAAGATGGATTTTCAGACGACTGGTGGGATGACGAGGATGTTTGCGGCACCCACCAAAGTCTCGCCACATTTGTCAGGGAGGATGCCTTGCATCAAGGTTTGGATGAGATATCTGCAGTTAGTAGGGAACAACTTGAGCGAATAGTTGGACTCGTCCCGCCAGAATGGGGGTTGTCGCAAAGGGCAAGAGTCCGTCTAGTAGATGGCTTGCTCAACCGTGCTGGCGAAATGAAACATTGGCTGCCGCGAAAGCTACTCCGGGAGCCTCCACTAGGTTATGAACTGGGTAAAAGATGATGAAGCGTAGCCAAACATCATACTCGATTGTTCAGTTTTTTCCCGACTCCGTGCGGGAGGAAGGGCTTAATCTCGGCGTTCTGCTCTATGATGCAGACAAGGAACGCGTCTTATCCCGGTTCAGTAGTGACTTTTCCCGGATCATGAAGAGTTCTGCCGCGATAAACAAATCGTTCTTGAACATCGCGATTGATGAGCTGAAATCTAGGATCGATCGCGAGATTGCGAAGAAGCCCGCGTTTGAATCTTTGAAGCGGTTCCAGTCTATGCGGGCAAACAACATCCGATTGACGCCTTTCCTGCCGACCTTTGCAGAAGATGCGGAAATTGAGATAGAACGCTTGTATGACGATCTTGTCGGTGATGTTGAGCGGAAACCTCGTAAGAGCAAGGTAGCAGTGAAGTTAAAGAGGGAACTGCGTCGCCTCAACCTCCTAGATCGGTTTGATCAAAATCCTCAACCTATCAGCCTACCGCGCTACAATCTCAAGCTCCGGCCTGATCTGGCGATACGGAGAGAGCGCTACAATCTCATCGAAGCATCGCGCTTCGACGAGCCAGAGCGCGGCCTTGAGCAAGCGGGAAAACACGCTTTGGCAGGGCGAGCGCTCATGAAGAATCTAGGGATGCAGTTAGTAGTGGTCGGCGACTTTGGCGAGCAATCAAACGATTACGTTGCAGCGATAAAGGAAGATTTAGCCCGGTCGAATACCAGCCTCTTTCTTATTAATGAACTCGGAGAGTTGGCGAAGCGGTATACACTGCATTGAGACACGCGAATCGCAGCGACTTTCACCTTTTCCTCCGCCTCAAAACGCCTCCTTCGTATAATCCACTTCGTCCGGGTACATCCCGTCCTCGATCGACGCGGTGTGCACCTTCACGAGCTTTCCGTCCTCGACCTTCGAGATGTACTGGTGCCCAAACACCTGGTGGGTCTTGCCGTTGAAGACCTTGGCCCCCTGCGGATGGGCGCGTCCCTCGGGCATGTCGGTCATCGCCTCGACCGCCTCGATCAGCGCGGCGCGGTCGGCGGGGCCGGAATAGCCCGCCGCCTCCATCCCCGCCTTGATGACGTGCAGCGTCTCCCAGCAGCCGAACATGTGCGCGTAGGTGGAGATATCCGAAGGATCGCTGACCGAGGCGCCGTTGTCGTCAACGCCGACCGCCTCGCGGTAGAACTTGTCGTGTTCGGTCTGATCCTTCTGGGCGTAGCGTGGAGCGCCCTCCCAGAAATGCGTGCCCTCGAGAAATTCGAGACCCGGGCTCGCGATGTCAACCGCCTCGAGGCTGTCGATGAAGCCGAAGAGCTGCGGCGCGGAGGGGCCGAAGAATTCGCCGAGCTCCTTCACGAAGGTCAGCACGGCGGGACCGACCATGACGTGATAGAGCACCTCCGTCTCGCGCGGGATCTTGGGGAAATACTTGGTGAACGAGGTTTCGGACGGGGGAATGGCGATCTGGGCGATCACCTCGCCGCCCTGCGCCTTGATCGCATCGGGCAGGTTGTCGCGGTGATCGTAGCCGAACCCGTAATCCGGGAAGATCATCGTGACCTTCTTGCCCAGGGTGTCGCTGATGAAGGGCGCCATCGCCTGCACCTGGCTCTTCACGTCCGTGATGCCCGGTTGCAGCGTGTAGCGGTTCAGCATGCCGCTGGCGACGTGATGCCCTTCAGAGACGACGAAATAGGGCAGCTTCAGCTCGCCCGCGCGGGGGGCGGAGCCGATGACGACATGGGAAAACAGCGTGCCGTAGGCGATATCGCAATTGTGCTGGTTGGCGAATTTCTCGATCACCTCGGCGCCGCGCTTGGGATCGGTGCCGTCGTCCTCGGCGATGATCTCGATGGGGCGGCCGTTGATGCCGCCGCCCTCGTTGATGAGCTTCACCGCCGCGTCGGTGGTCCGCCCGTACCAGCGGCCATAGGCGGCGCCGATGCCGGTGCGGTGGATCTGGAATCCGATCCTGATCGGCTCGGCCGTCTGCGCATGAGTATAGCGCGCCCAGAGCGGCAGCGAAGCCGCCCCCGCAAGCGTGCCGAGCGCGCCGCGGCGCGTGAAACGTCCCTTGGGTTTCGGGGTCGTGGTCATGGTCTCTCTCCCGTTTGGCGCGGTCCGGGGCCGCGATTTGCCTCGATCCTGCGAAGCAAACCGCCCCTTGTCCAGTTTTTTGCGCATCACATCCCCTTGGGCGAAGCCAGCAACCACAGCCCGAAGGTGGTGTAGGCGACCATGAAGACGGCCAGCGGAAGCTGGCTCAGCACCGCGCGGCGGCGGTCGGCGTAAAGGTCGAGCGCAAGGGCATGCGCCAGCAGGATCGCGATCACGTGGCCGATCACCACCGCCCCCGCCTGGCTGAGCCAGATCGCCCTGACCGACCCCTGGCTGTTCAGGAATCCGGTGGTGACGCTATGCGCCCCGAGGTTCAGAAGATCCCAGCCGCGCCCAAGCGGATCGCTCAGCCATGCCAGCACGTATTGCCCGTCCACGAGGAACGAGACGAGGTAATGCGCGATATGGTAGCCCAGCGCGATGGGCAGGATCGCAGGGGCAAAGGCGCGAATGGCCGCGCGCGTCCCGACCCCGCCCCCGGCGAGCCGCACGCCCAGCCAGGTGGAAACGGCAAAGACGGCGATCAGCGCGGCGTCCGCCGCGACCAGCCCGGCAAGCGTCGAGCCGATCACCGCCGAGCGGCCCGGAAACTCCAGCGGGTTCACCCCGATCCGGCCGAGCCACCAGAACGTTTCGTTCAGCCCGTCGAAACTGCCGCCCCCCAGCAGGAGCAGCGCGAACAGCCCTGCCCCCAGCGGCCAGCGCGGCCCGCGCGCGATCCGCCAGCCCGGCAGGCCCAGCGCCAGCCGCCCCTTGCGCCGGCCCAGCATCGCGAGTCGGCCATAAAGGCGCATGAGGATGCTCACCGCCTCCACCCGCAACAGCCAGACCGGGCCGAACAGCGCCAGACCGCCCAGCATCGCCAGCCAGTAACCGCCCACGATCACCGCAAGGCGGCGCGGGTCGGCCGGCGCCGGATCGGCGAGCAGGAACCCGCAGAACGCGACCAGGATCACGATCCCCGGCCAATGGCCCAGAGCGCGGGGATAGCGCAGCGGCGCGCGCTCGCCCGTCGCGCGGGCCATCAGCGCGGCGGGACCGGTCCACGGGTTGGTCCAGCGCCAGTGATCGCAGATCAGACCCTGAACGCTGACCATGCCGATCCACCAGACCGTCCAGACCGTCAGCGGCAGCGGATTGGTCAGCGGATCGCCCCCGCCCCGAAGCCCAGCCAGCACCAGCGCGACCAGCACGCCGGCCGAAAGGAGACTGGCGCCGTGCCGCCCGACGCCGCGGGGCGTGCGCCACAGCGCGCGGCCCCGGAACGCGGCGCGCACCAGCCCGTCGGGAACCAGCGCGAGGATCAGCACCGTCAGCGCGACGCAACCCGCCCCGACGGTGATATAGACATCCCATGGCAGCAGCAGCACAAAGCCCTGCTCCGCGGCATGCGCCGCCGCCCGCCCCGGCCAGAGCGCGACGCCGAGCGAAACGGGAAGAAACCGCCGGATCATTGCCCCATGGCGACGCCTGCGCGGTCTGTCACGGCTCAGCTCTCGGGCGGCTTCGTGTGGTCCACGACCGCGAGGTGCTGCGCCAGCGTGGCGACTTCGCCGAGATAGCGTTCGACCAGCCCGAGGTCGTCGGGCGCCGCGGAAACCCCTGCCGGGATCTCGCCATTGGCGACCGATTCGACCGCCAGCGACAGCGGGATCGACACCAGCCGCGCCATCGCGGTGCCGCGCGCGTCGCCCCAGGCGTCCATCACGAATGTCTTGTGCCACCGGGTCGCGCCGTCGCGCTCGGCCTTGAGCGACACGCAGAGCACGACGCGGTCCGGTTCGCCCTCGTCATAGGCGTTCTCGGCCCAGAAGGCGTCCGACATCTCCTTCAGCCGCGCATCGCCCGCCGCGCCTTCGAGCGTTTCGACCTCGGCGAACACGTCCTTCCACGCCTCGGCCCAGCCGCCCAGCCGCAACATGCCGCGCACGAAATCCTTGACCTTCCAGTCGGGGTCAAAGCCGTACTGCTCGATGAAGGGCACGCTGTCGCGGTTGGGATAGACCTCGAAGGTCTCGGGCGTCGGCAGCGGGGCAGTGTAGCTGCTGATCGCGTCCCAGGGCCGGGCGACCTTGCGCTCCGCATGATCCCGGATCGACCGCGAGGGCGAGCGCAGCGCCTTCAGCACGCCGAGCGGCGACCAACTGAACTTGTAGCGGAACGGGTTGGGGTGTTTCGGGATGCCGCCGCAATAGGAGATGAACGACAGGTCGTTGTCCGCGTCACAGGCGTCGCCGCCCCGGTAATCGGCGATCAGCGCATGCGCCATCAGATGGTCGATGCCGGGGTCGAGCCCGATTTCGTTGACGAGGCGCAGGCCCGCCGCCTCGGCCCTTGCGTGCAGCGCGCGCATCTCGGGCGAGATGTAGGAGGAACTGACGAAATGCGCGCCCTTGGCGATCGCCATCTCGGCCAGCGGCACATGCCAGTCGCCCGGCAGCATGGAGACCACGATATCGCCCGCCTGCGCCTCGGCGGTGAGCGCGTCCATGTCGAACGCCTGGATCCGCTGGGTGAGATCGCCGACCGCCGCCTCGGCCTTCTCGACCGAGCGGTTCCAGACGGTGACCTCATGCCCCGCCTGGATCAGCCGGCGCAGGCCCGGGATCGCCGAGAGGCCGGCGCCGCACCAGTGGATCGTCATGTGTTCAGTTCCCTCATCGCGTCTCTGAATGTCGTTTCCGCCCGTTTCCAGACGCCGGCGTCCAGATTGCCCAGTGTTTTCAGCGAGGGCAAGAGTTGCGCCGCGAAATCGCGCGAGGATTCGACCGGCAGGAGCGACGGCAGGTTGTCGATCGCCATCACGTCCATCGGCGGCGCGTCGTGCACCCGCACCGCCGGCGCGGTCCAGTCGGTCGGTGCGTCGTAGATCGGCGCCGGGTTGTAATCGCTGTCGGGGTCGCAGGCGATGTCGCCGACGACGCTGAGCGCCCGGTCGGAACCGAGTGCGGATTTCGGCACGAAGACCGGCGTGCCCGGCCGCGCGAAGATGCAGTTGAGAAAGACGTCATGCGCAAGGATTTCCGGGAACGGCCCGCCCGATGCGGTCTCGGCCATGTCCCAGCGGGTGGGGTCTATCCCCATCAGGGCGCAGAGATCCGCCGCCCCGGTTCCGACCCGGCCCAGCGCGCCGATGATGATCGCCGTCGGACTGGCCTGCCCCCCGAGGTCACGCGCAAGATCCGCAAGCATCGCGTCCTTGCCCGAATAGGCGGCGACCGGCGGGCAGATGCCGCCTGATTGCTGCGCCGCCCATGATTTCAGCGCGATCGCTGCGCCCGCGAAGCCCGCCCAGTAACCGAAGGCGGCGACGCGGCGGCCGTCCCCGTCCACCAGGTATTCAATATCATAAAGCGCGCCGCCCCCCGCCGCGAAGCGGTCCAGAAGCGCGCGGCCCGAATGCTGGCCCTTGAAGGCATGGCCGAACATGATGTGCCGGTGCGACAAGGGCGCGCCATCCTCGGGCAGTTCCTTCAGCCCGAAGATGATCGCGTCGCGCGGCGCGTCGGGCCAGGCGTTCTCGGGCGCGATGCTGCATCCGGCCGCGGCGTAGCCGTCGATCGGGATGGCGCGGCTGCGGCTCTGCTCGACCGTGACGGTCATGCCGGCCGCGATCAGTTCCGCCGCGCCCTCGGGCGTCAGGCCGACGCGCTCCTCATGCGGGCGCTGCTCGGCCCTTACCCAAAGATGTGTCATGTCTTCCCCTTACGAGAGCATGCCGGCATCGCGCACGGCCTTGACCGAGGCGCGCGCGTTCATTGCCTCGAGGAAGGCGCGGATCCGCTCGAACGGCGCAATATCGACCCGGTCCCCCACCAGCCAGTTGCAGAGGATGTAGAGATAGGGATCGACAATGCTGATCCGATCGCCAAGCGTGTAGACGCCCCGCAGACAGTTCTCCTCGACGTATTGCGCGCTTGCGGTCATGGTCTCGGGCACCTTCGCCTTCATGTCCGCGAGGCTGTCCTCCTTGTCCGCCCAGCGCGCGCCGCGCATCTTGTGCGCGTGGTTCACGTGCATCGTGCTGGCCAGGTAATACATCACCATCCGCACATGCGCCGCATCGATCGGATCATCGGGCATGAGGCCCGCGTCGGGATGCGTCGCCGCGATATATTCGAGGATCGCGCCGGTTTCGGTCAGCCGCGTCTCACCGAGATCAAGCACCGGCACACGGCCCTTGGGATTGATCGCGTGATAGACGGGTTTGGTCTGCTCGCCCGCTTTGAAGTCGACGGCGCGGAGGGTGAACTTGGCGTCAGCCTCGTGCAGGGCGATGGCCGAGGCGATCGAGATCGTGTTGGGGGCGTAGTAGAGTTCCATCGGGCTATCCTTTCCGGGATCAGATGAAGGTCCGCGCATGGGCGCGGTCGGGGGCGTCCAGATGCGGCGTGGCGTTGAACCCGGCCAGCATCAGCCGCTCGTGAACATAGCTCATCCGGTGGACAGAGCTATTCATCACCTGCAACATGATCTGCGCCATGCCCCCGGTGTCGAGCGATAGCACATGCCGCAGCGCCATGCCGATCACGCCGCCCGAGGTTACCACAAGCACCCGCCCCCGGCGCGCGCTCAGTTCTCCGAGTAGTTCCGTCACGCGCATGTGAAACGCATCGAAGCTTTCGGGAACGGCGTCGAGCCGCCCTTCCGCCCACATGGTCATCACTTCGGGCAGGTGGCGGGCGAATTCGGCGGCGGTGGTGGGGGCCGGCACGCCATGCTGCATCTCCATCGCGCGGGCGAGGTCGAAATAGGTCATCTCGTTCAGGCGCGGGTCACGCACCTGCGGCTCATACCCCATCGCGCGCGCCGTATCGGCCTGCCGGTGCAGCGTGCCGGTGATGACGTGATCGAACTGCGGATCGGTTGCCGCCAGGTGGTCGCCCAGCCACGCCGCCTGCCGCCGCCCGAGATCCGAGAGCCGGTCATATCCTTCCTCGTCCGTGGCGGCGCTGTTGGCCTGCCCGTGCCGCACGATCACGATTTCCGTCACTCGGCCCCCCCTTGGCTGACACGCGCAACCTACCCCGCCGAACCGCCGGGTAAAAGATGGCGCGCGCGATTTCCGCGAGCCGGCCCGCTTCCGGGTCGGAATGGCGTAAAACTCGTTGCAGGCGTCGGGATTGGCGGCCTTTTCATTTGGCTTTCGTGGTCTAGAATGACGGCGTACCGAGGGAGGCCGACATGTCCGACATCATCCGATTCACACTCGATGGCAAAGAGGTCGAGGCCCAGCCGGGCCAGACGATCTGGGACGTCGCCAACGGCCGTGGCCTCATCATTCCGCATCTCTGCCACAAGCCCGCGCCAGGCTATCGTCCCGACGGCAACTGCCGCGCCTGCATGGTCGAGATCGAGGGCGAGCGCGTGCTCGCCGCGTCCTGTATCCGCGAACCCGCCGAGGGCATGGTCGTCACCACCGACAGCGCCCGCGCCTCAGCCGCACGCAAGATGGTGATGGAGATGCTCATCGCCGATCAGCCGGAACAGGAACGCGCGCATGACAAGTCCAGCCATCTCTGGGACATGGCCGCGATGCAGGGCGTCTCGACAAGCCGCTTTCCAAAGCTGGAGGAGGGGCGCATTCCGCTGCTTGACGACAGCCATGTCGCGATGTCGGTGAACCTCGACGCCTGCATCCAATGCGGCCTCTGCGTGCGCGCCTGCCGTGAGGTGCAGGTCAATGACGTGATAGGCATGGCCGGACGCGGGCACGACTCGTATCCCGTCTTCGATTTCGCCGATCCGATGGGCCATTCCACCTGCGTCGCCTGCGGCGAATGCGTGCAGGCCTGCCCCACCGGCGCGCTGATCGAATCCAGCGTGGTGAACGCGGATCAGGTCGGCGACAGCGCCGATTACGACAGCGAAATCGAAAGCATCTGCCCCTTCTGCGGCGTCGGCTGCCAGATCAGCGTCAAGGTCAAGGACGGGCGCGTCAAGAAGGTGGACGGCATCAACGGCCCCGCGAACGAAGGCCGGCTCTGCGTCAAGGGACGGTTCGGGTTTGACTACATCCACCACGAACACCGCCTGACCAAACCGCTGATCCGTCGCGACGACGCGCCCGCCAAGGGGCTCAACGTCGATCCCGACAACTGGCGGACCTTCTTCCGCGAGGCCGAGTGGGACGAGGCGATGGAATTCGCCGGCGGCGGGCTGAAACGGCTCAGGGACGAACACGGCGGCGCATCGGTCGCCGGGTTCGGCAGCGCCAAGTGCACCAACGAAGAGGCCTACCTCTTCCAGAAGCTCATCCGCCAGGGTTTCGGACACAACAACGTCGATCACTGCACCCGTCTCTGCCATGCGTCCTCGGTCGCCGCGCTGATGGAGAATGTCGGCTCGGGCGCCGTCACCGCCACCTTCAACGAGATCGAGAACGCCGACGTGGCCATCGTGATCGGCGCCAACCCGATCGAGAACCACCCCGTCGCCGCGACCTTTTTCAAGCAGTTCACCAAGCGCGGCGGCAAGCTGATCGTCATGGACCCGCGCGGCGTGGGACTGCGCCGCTTCGCCTCGCACATGCTTCAGTTCAAGCCGGGCGCCGACGTGTCGATGCTGAACGCGATCATGCACACCATCGTGGAGGAAAAGCTCTACGACCAGCAATATATCGACGCCTATACCGAGAACTGGGAAGCGGAAAAAGCGCACCTGGCCGATTTCCCGCCCGAGAAGATGGAGGCCATCTGCGGCATTCCCGCCGCCACGCTGCGCGACGTGGCGCGCACGTTCGCGGGCGCGCGCGCCGCAATGATCTTCTGGGGCATGGGCGTAAGCCAGCACATCCACGGCACCGACAATTCCCGCTGTCTCATCAGCCTGGCGCTCATGACCGGGCAGGTTGGCCGCCCCGGCACCGGGCTGCATCCGCTGCGCGGGCAGAACAACGTGCAGGGCGCATCGGACGCAGGGCTGATCCCGATGTTCATGCCCGACTATCTCGACGTGACCGACGACGGCGTGCGCAGCGCCTTTACCGAGGTCTGGGAGTCGGGCGACTTCAGCGCCGAGAAGGGGCTTACCGTGACCGAGATCATGGACGACGTCCATGCCGGCAACACGCGCGGCATGTATGTCCTGGGCGAGAACCCCGCCATGTCCGACCCGGACGTGGAACACGCCCGCGACGCGCTCGCCAAGCTCGGACACCTGGTGGTGCAGGACATCTTCCTTACCGAAACGGCGAACTACGCCGACGTGATCCTTCCCGCCTCCACCTTCTTCGAGAAATCCGGCACCGTGACCAACACCAACCGGCAGGTGCAGATGGGCCGCCCCGCCCTCTCGCCCCCGGGCGACGCGCGCGAGGACTGGAAGATCACGGTGGAGCTGGCGCAGCGCATCGGGCTCGACTGGCGCTACGACAGCCCGGCGGACGTGTTCGCCGAGATGAAGATCAACATGCGCTCGCTCGACAACATCACATGGGACCGGTTGATGAAGGAGAACTCGGTCACCTACCCGTCGCTTTCGCCTGACGATCCGGGGCAGGCCATCGTCTTTGGCGACGGCTTTCCGCGCGCGGAGGGGCGGGCGCGGTTCACACCCGCGTCGATCATCCCGCCGGACGACGTGCCGGATGCGGATTACCCGATGGTCCTGATCACCGGGCGGCAGCTCGAACACTGGCACACAGGGTCGATGACCCGCCGCGCGACGGTGCTCGACGCGGTCGAGCCCGAGGCCAACTGCTCGATGCACCCCTCGACGCTGCGCAAGCTCGGGGTGGAGCCGGGCGACATGGTGCGACTGACGACGAAACGCGGCTCGATCACCCTGATGGTCCGCGTCGACCGCGCCATCGCGCCTGACAACGTGTTCATGCCCTTCGCCTTCGTCGAGGCGGCGGCCAACATCCTGACCAACCCGGCGATCGACCCCTACGGCAAGATCCCCGAATTCAAGTATTCAGCCGTCCGGGTCGAGCCCGCAAGCGGACAGGTCGCGGCGGAATAGCGCCACGAACGCACACCGCCCCGGCGCGGAGGCCGGGGCGGGACTGGGCCGATTGAGAGCGCCCTGCGCTCAGTGCAGCAGATGCGTGATGTTGCGCACCGCCGCGCGGCGGTTGGCGCGTTCGGCCTGCAGCGTGCGCACCTTGAGATCGCTTTCGCCGTAACCCTGCGTGATGAGGTTCTGCGGCGGGACGTCGAAATACTCCGTCAGCGCGAGGGCGACCGTCTCGGCCCGCCGGTCCGACAGGGCGAGGTTGTAGGTCGCGTCGCCGATCGCGTCGGTATGGCCTTCGACCAGAAAGATCGCGCGCGGGTTCTCCTTGACCAGTTCGCGCATCGTCTTCCCTAGATCGGCCAGCGCCTCGGCCTGGTCCGGGCGGATCGCGGCCGATCCCGTCTCGAACGTGATCGCGTCGAGTTCGATCACGGGTGCGAGCGCGCGCACCCGCTTGTAATCGCGCACCTGCCGGAGCGAGAAGGTGCGATCCACGTCCGCCAGCTTCACCCGCTGGAGCGCGTCCTGCAGCGCCGCCCTGTCATCGAGCGTCACGTCGCGCTGCCGCGCCGAGATCGTCTCCATCGACGGCAGGCGGTCGAAATCGATCGGCTCTGCCTTCTTGGTGTCGTCGAACAACACAACCTCCTGCCCGTCCGACGCGCGGATCAGCGTGCGGCGCAACACCGTGCCGTCGGCGGCGCGGACGGTGACGATCTGGCTGCCGTCCTCATAGTCCACGGTGCTGCGGGTCGATCCGTCCTGAAAGGTCTGCGTGCGGACCTGCGCGCCGGGACGGCGCAACAATTCGTCGTCGTTCTTCAGCACGCGCAATTGCCCGTCACGCTCGACCACGATCCGGTCGCCCGAGTTCGACACGACCTTGTCGCCATTGGACAGGATCGCACCAACCACAGCCGCGCCGGCGCCCAGCAGCAGCGCCTTCTCGAGATTCGAAAGCCCTTCGTCCTCGGAGGAGGCGGTCGCCTGCGCGTTGCCGGTCACGTCGGTCGCGAACTCCTCGGCGCTGCTGCGCACGTCCTCTTCGGTGACGGTTTGGGTCTCGACCTCGGCCTCCTCTGTCGCGGCGTCCTCTGACGCGGCGGCGGCGGCTTCCTGCTCGGCGCGCTCCTGCTCGAGCGCCTGTCGCTCGGCGTCGCTCAATTGTTCGCCGCCCGCTTCGCCGGCGTCGGTTTCGGCGGCTTCCGTCTGGCCGGCATCCGCGTCGTCGGTCGTTTCCGTCACCTCGGCTTCGGTCTGCCCTTCCGTGGTTTCAGTTTCCGTCCCGTCGGCGGTTTCGGCTTCGGCCTGCCCTTCGGTTTCAGCTTCCGCCCCGTCGTTGGTCTCGGCTTCGGCTTGCGCTTCGGTTTCAGCTTCCGCCCCGTCGGCGGTGTCGGCTTCGGCTTGCGCTTCCGTGGTTTCAGCGTCCGTCGCGTCGGCGGTGTCGGCTTCGGTTTGATCTTCGATGGTTTCGGCGGCTTCGGCCTGGGCGTCCGCGCCGGTCGCGTCTTCATCGCCCGATTGGACATCGTCGCTGTTCGCTTCCCCGGTTGTCTGACCGGAGTCGGCTTGCGCGTCCCCGGATCCTTCCGGTGCGTCTTCAGCGGCTTGCCCGGCGGCGTCCGGATTCGCCTCTTCGGAGCCATCGGCCGCCTCGGCAGCGGTCGCCTCCGCGTCGGTCTGCGCCTGCGCGTCCGAGTCCGCCTGCCCGGCGGTATCGGCCTCAACCTCGGCTTCCGTTTCCGCTTCGGTCTCGGTCTCCACTTGGGCGGCTTCCGCCTCGGCCTCTGCCTGCGCTTCCGCGGCGGCTTTCGCCTCGGCCTCGGCGGCGGCCTGTTCCTCGGCGGCCTCGGCGGCTTCGGCCTGCGCCTCGGCGGCGGCTTCGTCCGCAGCGGCCTGGTCTTCCTTGGCCTGCATCTCGGCGGCGGCCTGATCGGCCTCCGTCTGCGCTTCCGCCGCGGCGGCGTCGGCTTCGGCCTTCTCGGCGGCGGCTTCCTCGGCTTCTTCGGCGGCGGTTTCCGCCTCCTGGGCGGCTTCCTCGGCCTCTTCCTCTGCGGTCTCGGCCGCGTTCTCGGCTTCGTCCTGCGCGGCGTCGGTCGCATCGCTCACGGTTTCTTCCGCGGCTTCGAGCGTGTCGGAAGCCTGCGCGATCACGGGCAACGGTTGCGCCATCAGGCTCAGGCACATCACGGCGGCGGTGGAGGATTTCAATGCGGACAGTTTCATTTGGGCCTCTGACGTTGTGGGGGCCGGTTTTCGGCCGTCAGAGACTCATGCCCGCGACATGCGTTTGGTTCCCGAAAAATACGCGCTGAAAGCGGACAGAGCGGCGTCCCGCCGATCAGATGTCCAGCGTATGTTCCCGCTCCCACGGCGAAAAATGGGCCGTGAAGGCGTGCCATTCGTCATGCTTGAGCTTGAGAAAGGCGGCCGAGAATTCATCGCCCATCGCGGATTTCAGCCGCTTGTCCCGGTCATAGGCGCGCAGCGCGTCGAGCAGGTTCAACGGGAGTTTCGGCGCGCCGCGCACCTTGTGGCCGTCGGCATACATGTCGATATCGCGCCGCTTGCCCGGATCGGCCTCGGAACGGATGCCCGATAATCCGGCGGCGATGATGACCGCCTGCAACAGATACGGGTTCACGGCGCCGTCCGGCAGGCGCAGTTCGAACCTGCCCGGGCCTGGGACGCGCACCATGTGCGTGCGGTTGTTGCCAGTCCAGGTGACGGTATTGGGCGCCCATGTTGCGCCCGACGTGGTGCGCGGCGCGTTGATGCGCTTGTAGCTGTTCACCGTCGGGTTGGTGATCGCGGCCAGGGCGCTGGCGTGCTTCATGATCCCGCCGAGGAAATGCTTGCCGCGTTCGGCCAGCCCGACCTCGCCGGTCTGGCCCTCGCCCTCACCGGCGAAGACGTTGACGCGGGCGGCGTCCCCCGGCGCGTCCCAGACCGAAATATGCGCGTGACAGCCATTGCCGGTCAGCCCCTCGACCGGTTTGGGCATGAAGGTGGCGCGCAGTCCGTGCGCCTCGGCGACGGATTTGACCATGAACTTGAAGAAGGAATGCTTGTCCGCCGTCGCCAGCGCGTCGTCGAATTCCCAGTTCATCTCGAACTGGCCGTTGGCGTCTTCGTGATCGGTCTGGTACGGCCCCCAGCCCATGCCGAGCATGTAGTCGCCGATCTCGCGCACCACCTCATAGCGGCGCATCACCGCCTGCTGGTCATAGCAGGGCTTCGCGGCGGTATCGTAAGGATCGGCGAGGTCGGAACCATCGGGGGTGAGCAGGAAGAACTCGGCCTCCACGCCCGTCTTGACGTGCAACCCTTCCTCGGCGGCCTCGCCGATCAGCCGGCGCAGCACGTTGCGCGGGGCCTGGGCGACCTCGGCGTCCTCCATCACCGGGTTGGCGGCGACCCAGGCGACCTCGGGCTTCCACGGCAGCTGGATCACCGAGTGAGGGTCGGGAATGGCGAGCATGTCGGGATGCGCCGGCGTCATGTCCAGATGGGTGGCGAAGCCCGCGAACCCGGCGCCGTCGCGCGCCATGTCGGCGATCGCCTGCGCCGGAACCAGCTTGGCCCGCTGGCCGCCGAAAAGGTCGGTGAATGAGATCATGAAATACTTGACGCCGCTCTTGGCGGCAAATTCGGCAAGGTCTGTCTTCATCTATGGTTTTCCCTGTTCTTCAGTTTCTTATGGCTTCAAAATGAAACCGCGCGGTGCCTTTGGCCCGCGCGGTGTCCGTTGCTAGAATGTCGCGCCCGGCTTGCCCGGGTACCACTCCGTTCCGGCAAGGGGCACCCGCGCCATCGCCGCGGCCTCCATGGTCAGCGCGACCAGGTCCTCGGGCTCGAGGTTGTGCAGGTGGCTCTTGCCGCAGGCGCGCGCGATGGTCTGCGCCTCGAGCGTCATCACCTTGAGGTAGTTGCGCAACCGCCGCCCCCCTTCGATGGGATCAAAGCGCGCCATCAGGTCGGGATCCTGCGTGGTGATGCCCGCCGGGTCGCGCCCTTCGTGCCAGTCGTCATAGGCGCCGGCGGTGGTGCCGAGCGCGTTATATTCCGCCTCCCACCGGGGATCGTTGTCCCCGAGCGCGATAAGCGCGGCGGTCCCGATCGACACCGCGTCGGCGCCCAGCGCCATCGCCTTGGCCACGTCCGCGCCCGAGCGGATGCCGCCCGAGACGATCAACCGAACCTCGCGGTGAACGCCGAGGTCCTGCAACGCCTGCACGGCGGGGCGGATGCAGGCAAGCGTGGGCTGACCGACATGCTCGATGAACACGTCCTGCGTCGCCGCCGTGCCGCCCTGCATCCCGTCAAGCACGACTACGTCCGCCCCCGCCTTGACCGCGAGCGTGGTGTCAAAATAGGGCCGCGCGCCCGCCACCTTGACGTAGATCGGCACGCGCCAGCCGGTGATTTCGCGCAGTTCCAGTATCTTGATCTCGAGGTCGTCCGGCCCGGTCCAATCCGGGTGCCGGCAGGCGCTGCGCTGGTCGATCCCCTTGGGAAGATCGCGCATTTCCGCCACGCGGTCGGAGATCTTCTGACCCAGCAGCATCCCGCCGCCGCCCGGTTTCGCGCCCTGGCCGACGACGACCTCGATCGCGTCGGCGCGGCGCAGGTCGTCGGGGTTCATGCCATATCGCGACGGCAGAAGCTGGTAAACCAGCGTCTTGGAATGGCCGCGCTCCTCCGGCGTCATGCCGCCATCGCCGGTGGTGGTCGAGGTGCCAGCCGCGCTCGCCCCGCGGCCCAGCGCCTCCTTGGCGGGGCCGGAAAGCGCGCCGAAGCTCATCCCCGCGATGGTGATCGGGATTTCGAGCCGGATCGGGTTCTGCGCATGGCGCGCGCCAAGGGTCACGTCAGTTCCGCAGGCCTCGCGGTAGCCTTCGAGCGGGTAGCGCGAAATCGACGCGCCGAGGAACAGCAGATCGTCGAAATGCGGCACGCGCCGCTTCGCCCCACCGCCGCGAATGTCATAGATGCCGGTCGCCGCCGCGCGCCGGATGTCGCTGTTGACGTCCCGGCTGAAGGTCGCGGACTGGCGCGGGGTGGTGCGGGGGATGCCCTTGGGGTCATGGTCGGTCACGGCAGGCCTCAATACGCGTTGTCGATGTCGAAGTTATAGAGCTTGCGGGCCGAGCCATAGCGGCGGAATTCCTCCGGGCGCGCATCCGCCCCGGCCCGTTCAAGCAGGTCGCGCAGGATATCGAGATGCTCGGCGCGCATCTCCTTTTCCTCGCAATCCGCGCCGAGGCTGCGGACCTTCCCGCGCACGAACAGCCGCGCCTCGTAGATGCTGTCGCCCAGCGCGTCGCCGGCGTCGCCCAGCACCACGAGGTTGCCGGATTGCGCCATGAAGGCGGACATGTGCCCGACATCGCCATGCACCACGATGTCGATCCCCTTCATGGAAATTCCACAGCGCGAGCTTGCATTGCCCTTGATGACAAGCAGCCCGCCATGCCCGGTCGCGCCCGCGTATTGGCTGGCGTCGCCGTCGATGACGATACTGCCCGACATCATGTTTTCACCCACGCCCGGCCCGGCGGAACCGTGGACATGGATCAATGCCTGCTGGTTCATCCCGCCGCAATAATACCCGGTCGATCCCCTCACCGTCACCTCGATCGGCGCATCGAGCCCGGCGGCGATGGCATGGGCGCCGCGCGCGTTGACGATTTCCCAGGCGGTCCGGTTGGTCTGCCGCGCCTGCGCCTGAAGCTGCGCGTTCATCGCGCGCAGGCCTGTCGCCTCGAGGTCGATGGTCTGGACGTCGCTCATGTCAGTGGCTCCAGAAATAGACGGTGGCGGGTTCGGGCTCCCACACGCGGGCGGCCTCGATGCTCGGCAGGTCGACCAGCGCGCGGTATTCGCTGCCGAAGGCGACATAGCTCTCCGTCTCGGCCATCACGGCGGGCTTGCACGCGATGGGGTCGCGCACCACGCCGAACCCGTCCCGGGTGCCGACGACGAAGGTGAAGAACCCGTCGAGATCATTGAGCGAGCTTTCCAGCGCCTCACCGAGGCTGCTGCCGGTCTGCATCTTCCAGCTCAGATAGGCGGCGCCGACCTCGGTGTCGTTCTCGGTGTCGATATTCATGCCCTCGCGGCGCAGCTTGCGGCGCAGGCTGTTATGGTTCGAAAGCGACCCATTATGCACGAGGCACTGGTCGGCCCCGGTGGAGAACGGGTGCGCGCCCATCGTCGTCACCGCCGATTCGGTCGCCATCCGCGTGTGCCCGATCCCGTGCGTGCCGCGCATCCCCGCGATGCCGAACCGGTCCGCCACGCTCTGCGGCAGGCCGACCTCCTTGTAGATCTCGATCCGCTCGCCGCCGCTCATCACGCGCAGGCCGGGGCGCAGGTCGCGCAGCGCGGCGCGGGCGGCGGCCAGCTTGTCGGCGTCCAGCGACAGGACCGCATGGGTATCGACGGGGCGCAATCGCACGTCACAGCCCAAGGCCGCGCCCAGCTCCTCCGCCAGCCCGGCGAAATCGGCGGCCGGGTCGGCGGATTGCACCGTCAGCTTGCCCGCGCCGGCATCTTCGCCATAGACCGCGATGCCGGCGCTGTCCGGTCCCCGGTCGCTCATGGTGACGAGCATATCGGTCAGCATCGCGCCCAGCCGCGGCTCAAGCGCCCTGTCCTTCAGAAAGAGTCCGACGATCCCGCACATCTCCGATCATCCCTTTGCAACGATCCCGAATCGGACGCTAGCAGAGGATTCGAACGACGCCAACTGCCATGAAATTTTGTTTCCTATCATGGATTATTATCGGCTGATCCGCCCCATCCGGGTGAACTTCGTCACCTGGCCTGCGGATAGGCGATGATCGACAGGTATCGTGCGGGCAATTTGATCAGTTCTTCGGGGCCGTGCGGCGCGTCCGCGTCGAAGAACAGCGTGTCTCCGGGGCGCAGGTGGAACACCTCGCTCCCATGCCGGTAGGACACTTCCCCTTCGAGCATGTAGATCGTCTCGATCCCGTCATGCTGGAAGGTGGGAAAGACATCGGACGCCTCGGTCAGCGTGATCAGGTAGGGCTCGACCGTGACGCCGCTCGCGTTCGACCCGATATGGCCCAGAAGGTTGTATTGATGCCCCGCGCGCGTACCGTCGCGCCGCGTCTCCACGCCTTCGCCCGCGCGGGTGAGCATCACGCCGCGGGTTTCCTCGAACCCGCGCAGGAAGGCGGTGATCGGCACGCTCAGCGCGTGCGCCAGCGTTTGAAGCGTGGTGAGCGAAGGCGAGGTATTGCCGTTCTCGATCTTGGACAGCATCCCGATGGAGAGGCCGGTGAGCTCCGACAGCGCGGCGACGGTCAGCTTCTGCTGCTTGCGATGGGCGCGCACCTCCTTGCCGATGGCCGCCTCGAGGTTCGCCTCGCGCCCGCCGCGGACGCGGTGCGGGTCCTGCGTCAGCCGGCGGGCCGTGGGCGGGTTGCGCTGGGTCATAGGGACGACTCCTGCGATAGGGGGTTTCCTGCCGGGGGATAGTCCACAACCGCGCAGGAAACGTCCAGCCCCGCTATTTCCCCCGCCCGGCCCAGAGGATGCAGCCAAGCGACAGGCTCCCGAACACCGCGAATCCCGCCAGCAGCGGCGTCAGCGTCCCGTGATAAAGCGCACCGGTCAGCGATCCCATCACCATCGACACCAGCGTCGTCATCGACCCGATCACGGCGGCGGCGGTCCCGGCGATATGGCCCATCGGCTCCATCGCGAGCGCGTTGAGATTGCCGAACATGATCCCCACGGCAAAGAACAGCGGCGTGAACGCCGCCATGAACAGCCACAGCGGCGGCGGGCCCGGCACGGCCAGATCGTAAGCCAGAAAGAGGCCGCTGATCGCCACCATGCTCATGGCGGCAACCCTCGACAGGGTGGCCATCCGGTAGCGCGCCACGAGCCGGCCATTGGCCAGCGACGACGCCCCGATCGCCAGCGCCAGCACCGCGAAATAAAGCGCAAAGAGATCGCCCACCCCGTAGAGATCCTGGAAAATCTGCTGCGCGGTGACGAGATAGCCGACGAAGGCCGAGAAGACGAAGCTCGCCGCCAGCATGTAACCCGCGGCGACCCGGTTGCGCATCACCTCGATGATGCTGCGCCAGAGCGCGTGGAAGGAAAACCGGCGGCGGCGCGCGGGCGTCAGCGTTTCGGGCTGGCGCAGGGCCAGCCAGACCGACGCGATGACCGCCATGCCGAAGAACAGCGCGAAAATCGCCCGCCAATGCGCGATGGCGATGATTCCCTGCCCCAGGGCGGGCGCGGCGGCGGGGATGACGATGAACACCGCCATCACCGTGGACATGATCCGCGCCATCGCCGCGCCGGCATACTGGTCGCGCACCATCGCGATCACGACAATGCGCGGCGCGGCGGCGCCGAACCCCTGCATCATACGGCCCAGGAGCATCAGCACGAAACTGCCCGTCAGCGCCGACAGGACCGAACCGGCCATGAACAGCGCCATGCCGCCATAGATCGCCCGCTTGCGCCCGACCGTGTCCGACAGAGGCCCCCAGATCATCTGGCCCAGCCCCAGCCCGAGGAAGAACAGCGATATGATCGCCTGCTGCGCATTGCCGTCCACGCCCAGATCGTCGCCCATGACCGGCAGCGCGGGCAGCATCGTATCGATTCCCAGAGCCACCATCGAAATGAGCAGCGCGATGAGCGTCACGAATTCCGCCTCGGCCAGCCGGGGCGCGGGCGCGGCCAATTCGCCATGGACCGGCATTTCACCGATGCGGCGTCTCTGTCTGCTCATGAGTGTGCCTTGCCTTGCCGTGATATTCCGGCGGACCCTAGGCGCAATCGTCCGGCATCACCAGACACAGCGGCGTACGGAATTCCCGCCCGAACCGTGCAGCGCCGCCCATCCGTCAGCCACCGGCGGCGCGGGCCGCAAGACCCCGCGCGAGCATGTCGTCGGGGGCGGCCGTCACCGCGTCCGCGCCCTGGCCGCGCAGCAGCGCGGCGAGCGTGTCGGTTTGCGACAGCACGATCACCTCCTGCCCCAGCCAGTAGGGTTTCGCGGCCGCGATCTCGGCCCCCAGAAGATGGCCGGTGACGGCGCGCGCATCTCCTGCAAGAAGCGCGCCATGCAGATGCGCAGAGAGCCTTTCGGGCCGGGACAGGGTCGAATCCGCAGCCTCGTCATCTGCGACGGGCGCGCCGTCCAGCGCCGCGATCAGGCGCGGCGTCGCCGCGCCCTGGAAGCTGACGATCTCATCCGCGCTGACATGCACCCAATGGTTGCTCTCGGACCCGGCATCGAGCACGACCCCCTCCCAGTGCGGGCGCGATGCGGCCACTCCGGCGACCCGCAGACGCGCCCAGCCGCCAAGCAAATCGGGCGGCGTCTCCTGCGTCACGGCGGGAACTTGTGCGACCAGGTTCGGCAAAATCGCCGTTGGCGTCGCGTGCGGCGCGCCGGCGCCGACGCGAACCGCCTTCTCGGCATGGTCCGGGTAGGCGGCAAGCGCCGCCTCCTCATCCCGAAACAGGCTCTGTTCCAGCAGAATATCGCCATCCATGAGGCAGGCGCGCACCATGTCCGCCTCGGGGCCGACCGCAAGCCAACGGGTCACGGCTCAGCCTCGTTGCAGCTGTGCGACGAGGCCTGACATGTCATACCCGGCCCCCGCTGCCGCCGCGACGATCCGCTCGGGCTCCATCCGGCCCATTTGCGCAATGCTCCACAGCATCACGCAGCGCGTGCCGCTGCGGCAATAGGCCAGCACCGGCGAAGGCTCCTCCGCCAATGCCGCGTTGAACGCCGCGAGGTCCTGTTCCGTCACCTGTCCTGACGTGATCGGAACCGCGCGAAATTCGAGCCCCGCCGCCTTTGCCGCGGCCTCGATGGCTTTGACGTCCGGCTGTCCCGGCGCCTCGCCATCCGGGCGATTGCACAGCACCGATCGATAGCCGGCGGCGGCGATGGCGGGCAGGTCTTCGGGCGCGATCTGCGGAGAGACGGAGAAATCTTCGGTGACCGGGCGCAGGTCCATATCTGGGGCTCCTTGGGTGACGCCCCCGAATATGCCGTCAATGCGGGTGCGATTTCAATCCTCTTAACCGGCGGTTAACCCCGTAGGCGTCAAGGTGGGCGCATGACGCGGCAATCCCAATTCGCAGAAGGTCCACTGCCACTCTTCGAGCCGGACGAAACTGTCGTTCCGGTCGGGTCGAAGGCGTGCCAGCCCTCCTATATCCGCGACCACCGGCGGCGGCTGCGCGATCGGTTCCGCAGCGGCGGCGCACAGGCCCTGCCTGATTACGAGTTGCTGGAACTGGTCCTGTTCCGCGCCATTCCGCGGCGCGACGTGAAACCGCTGGCGCGCGCGCTGCTGGACAGTTTCGGAGATTTCAACGGGGTGATCTCCGCCCCGCCCGCGCGACTGGGCGAGGTGAGCGGCGTGGGCGACGCGGTCATCACCGAGCTGAAGATCGTCGAGGCCGCCAGCCAGCGGCTCGCCCGGGCGCGGGTCATGCGGCGACACGTGATCTCGAGCTGGGACGCGTTGCTGGACTATTGCCACACGACGATGGCGCATCGCGGCACGGAACAGTTCCGCCTGTTCTTCCTCGACACCAAGAACACGCTGATCGCGGACGAGGAACAGGCGAGCGGGACGGTCGATCACGTGCCGGTCTATCCGCGCGAGGTGATCAAGCGCGCGCTCGAACTCAACGCATCGGCGCTCATCCTGGTGCACAACCACCCCTCCGGCGATCCGACCCCGTCGGAGAGCGACATCGCCATGACCCGCAAGATCGCGGAGGCGGCGGCGGTGATGGGCGTCACGCTGCATGACCACCTCATCATCGGCAAATCCTGCGAGCTGAGCTTTCGCTCCGAAGGCTACCTCTGAGCCGGAGCGGCAATGCTCTTGCGGAAAAGCCCTGCAAATTATTGTTGCAAGGAGAGTTGCGGCGTCAGCGCACCCAGATTTCCACGCGGCGGTTGGCCCGGCGACCCCAGTCGCTGTCGTCGCAGGCCATCGGCATCGCCTCGCCGAACGCCTCTATCTCAAGCGTGAGCCGCGCGGGGTTCAGCGTCTCGGCCTGGCGCAGCACGGCGTCATACACGGCGCGGGCCCGGCGGCGGGCGATGTTGCGGTTGACCGTCGCCGCCCCCTTCCCGTCGCTGAATCCCACAAAGACCATGCGCCGACCGTCGTAATACCCACTTTCCAGCGCCCGGGCGAGTTGCGCCACGTTCGAGCGCGATTGCGCATCGAGCCGGATCGACCCCGGCTCGAACCGGAACGTCGTGGTAAGCCGCTTGAGCGGCGCGAGCGCGCGCACCATGCCCTGCAACGTCTCGAGCGTAACCTCGTCGCCGGCGTTCAGGATCGCGTTGGCGAACCGGTCGCCCTGTTCGTCGATCTCGATCTCCTCGGGGAGCTGGTCGACAAAACCGGCGCGTCGAATCACCAGCTGCGCGGCGGGCTCGCGGGTGAAGACGAGGAATTCGCGCACCAGCTTGGGAAAGCGGCGGGCCGGCAGATAGAGAAACATCGGCGCCGATAGCGGGTAATCCTCGGTCTTGACCGCGCGGCGGGTGGCGCTGATGGCGAAGCCGCACGCTCCCTCGAGCGCCAGTTCGAACGTGAGGTCGAGTTCCGCGCGGCTGCCCACGCCGATGGCGAAGGGATCGCGCGCGACGGCGGCGGTGAGCGACGGCCCATCCTCGTGACGCATGGCGTCCGCGCGGATACTCTGCCCCGCGCCGCGCAGCATCTGGTCTTCGGTCGCCTGCCCGAGCCCCGAGCGCGGATCGTGAAGATGCACGGCAATCGGCGCGTCCGGACCACCCAGGTCCGACCAGTTGTCGATTTCGCCGGTCAGCACCGCGGCCAGTTGCGAGGTCGTGATCGCGGTCACGTCGTTCTCTGCAGCGACCAACGGCGCCAACGCATCGAGCGCGAGCACCCGGCTGCGGCGCGCATCGGTCAGATCGCCAAGTCCCGCCTCGCGCGCGCGGCGCACCTCGGCGGGGCGCGCCTCGCGCAGGGACATCACCATGTCGGCCTCGTCCGCGATGAGATCGGCGAACCCTTCGTCGCTGTTGGTCAGGTGAAAATGGAACCGCCCGCGCGGCTCGCCGCTTTGCTTGTCCGACAACGTGTAGGTGACGGACCGGTCCTCTTCGGCGCCGCGCGCGAGGTCGAGACCGTTCTTGAGCGCGAACGCCTCGAGCAGCGCCGGCATCAGGACGCGGCCGATGACCGGAGAGCCGGACAGGCGCGCTTCGGCCACGTAATCGGCGAGGTTGGGACATCCCGGCCCTTCGCAGAGCACCCCCGACCCATCCACCGTCAGTTCGCCATAGATCGTGTCGACCCGGTAGAATTCACCGTCAAAGCCAAGCAGGTCGCCCGAGATTTCGACCGCCCCGTCGCGGGATGTGAGCGTGACATCCTGCGCCTGCGCAGCCGGTGCGGCCCCCATCAGAAAAAGTGCGGCGACGATCGCCGCACGCACCCATGTCATATGTCAGACCCGATCGCTGCGAATTACTTGCGCGCGATCTTCAGGTCATTCAGCAGGTTTTTCAACACCAGAAAGTCGCCAACCGCGTTGCATTCCGGCACCGCCAGCGTCAAATCCTGCACCCGGGGGGCGCCGGCGGCGCTGACCTCGATGGATTGCGCCTCGACGTCGCGGCCGCAGTTATCGCGCGTCACCGACGCCTCGACCACAAGGCGCACATCGCCATCTTCGCCGGCAATCGTGCTGGGGAAAGTATAGACCTCGGCGCGCAGCGCGTCGGGAAGGTTGGGATCGCCAAGCGGAGTCAGGAAACCGCTGTCGCCGGCCACCGCCTGTTCGACCCCGTGCGGGGCGTCGGCCCAGACATGGCCCGCCTCGCCGTAATCCGCGCCGTATTCCAGCGCATGAATGTGAATGCCGCTGTCGCCGCGCCACTGGACCGCGACCCGGTCGTACTGATCAAGCGACGGCACCGACACGTTCGCCACCGCCCCGTCGCCGTTCGGAAAGGCGACGATATAGACCGCCGTGCGCGCAAGCGCGGGCGCCTGTGCGCTCCATTGCCCGTCGGCATCCGTCACCGCCGAGATCATCAGCCCGTTGTGATGGAGGGTGAACCGCTCGTTGGGCGCGCAGGGCGCGGCAAGGTTCAGATCAACCATCGCGCCGGCCGCGGGCGTGGCGTCAAGCGTGTAATCGCAGTTGAAGGCGGGGGCCGGCTCTTCGCCGGGCATGTCGCCGATCGGCGTGTCGTCCAGCGCCGCAAGCGTGATCTCGGGCGTCGGCAGCGCGGCAAAGCTCATCTCTGCCGGGGCTTCCGGCAGGGCCGAGGTCAGCGTGATCGAGTTGAGATTGACCTCATCCGCCGCCCCGGACATGCCGTCGGGCTGTTCAGCCGGAGCCGCGACAGCCGGGGCGGACGCGTCGCTGTGCTGGATGAAATAGCCGGCGAACAGCGCCGCGGCGACCGTGCCGCATCCGAGCGTCAAAAATCTAATCCTGGACATTGCATGCCTCCCGAACCGAGAATGGGTTGCGGGCAACATGCGCGATCAAAGCGGCAGGCATATGGCCACCGCGCGGAGTCATTCTGACCGCATTGTGGCGATCCGGCAGGATTTTAGCGACGTCAGCGCGCTTAGGTCAGGCCAGGCGTCCGTGGCAATGCTTGAACTTCTTGCCCGACCCGCAAGGGCACGGCGCGTTGCGCCCCGGGTTGCCCCAGGTTTCGGGATCGTTCTCGTCAAAGCCCTCCACCGCCGCGGCGTTTTCCCCCCGCGGGCCGTCCTCGGAGGTCCGCGCGGCGTCGGCCTGCGCCTCGAGCGCGGCCTGCTGCTGGGCCATCTGCTCCATGATCGCCTTGCGGTCCTCTTCGGTCATCGGGCGAACCTGGGCAAGCTGGCGCGTCACGTCCTGGCGCAGCCCGTCGAGCATGGATTCGAACAGCTGGAACGCCTCGGTCTTGTACTCGTTGAGCGGATCGCGCTGCGCGTAGCCGCGGAAGCCCACGACGCTGCGCAGGTGCTCCAGGGTGAGCAGATGCTCGCGCCACTTGGTGTCGATGGTCTGGAGCAGCACCTGTTTCTCGACCATGCGCATGTTGGCGGGGCCAAAGGCCGCGGCCTTCTGGGCCATCATCTCGTTCGCGGCCTTCTCGATCCGCTCGGAGATATCTTCGTCGTCGACGCCCTCCTCGTCGGCCCATTCCTGCACCGGCAGATCCATGTTGAGCTGCTCGACGATGGCGGCGTGCATGCCCTCCATGTCCCATTGTTCGGCATAGGTCTTGGGCGGCATGAACTGATCAACGAGGTCGTCGACCACCTCGTTGCGCATGTCCTTGACGATGTCGCTGAGGTCATCGGCGCGCATGATGTCGAGGCGCTGCTTGAAGATCACCTTGCGCTGTTCGTTCATCACGTCGTCGAACTTCAGCAGCTGCTTGCGGATGTCGAAGTTGCGCCCCTCGACCTTGGCCTGCGCGCGCTCGAGGCTCTTGTTCACCCAGGGGTGAATGATCGCCTCGTCCTCCTTCATGCCGAGGCCCGACAACACCTTTTCGAGCCGCTCGGACCCGAAGATGCGCATCAGGTCGTCGTCGAGCGAGAGGTAGAAAGCCGATTGCCCCGGATCGCCCTGCCGTCCGGACCGGCCGCGAAGCTGGTTGTCGATGCGTCGGCTTTCATGCCGTTCGGTGGCGAGGACAAAGAGCCCGCCGGCGTCGATCACCGCCTTCTCGGCGGCCTCGTGTTCGGCCTCGATGCGGGCGCGGATCTCGGCCGGGTCGGTCTCGGGATCGGCGGCGATGGCTTCGAGCACCTTCATGTCCACGTTGCCGCCCAGCTTGATGTCGGTGCCGCGCCCGGCCATGTTGGTGGCGATCGTCACCGCGCCCAGCTTGCCGGCGTCGCCGACGATCTGCGCCTCCTTCTCGTGCTGGCGCGCGTTGAGAACGTTATGCGCCACGCCCTCGGCGTCGAGCATCTGGCTCAGCATCTCGGACTTCTCGATGGAGGTGGTGCCGACAAGCGTCGGCTGCCCCTTCTCGTGGGCCTCCTTGATCGCCCTGATGACGGCCTTGTATTTCTCTTCCGCGGTCCGATAGACGGCGTCGTCCTTGTCGATCCGCGCGATCGGCTTGTTCGTCGGCACCTCGACCACGCCGAGGCCGTAGATCTCGGCGAATTCCTCGGCCTCGGTGAGCGCGGTGCCGGTCATGCCGCTCAGCTTGTCGTAGAGACGGAAGTAGTTCTGGAAGGTGACGCTCGCGAGCGTGACGTTCTCGGGCTTGATGTCGCAGCCTTCCTTGGCCTCGATCGCCTGGTGCAGACCGTCCGACAGGCGCCGCCCCGACATCATCCGCCCGGTGAATTCGTCGATCAGCACGACCTCGCCGTCGCGGACGATGTATTCCTTGTCCTTGGCGAACAGCTTGTGCGCGCGCAGGCCCTGGTTGACGTGGTGCACGATGGTCGTGCTTTCGGGATCGTAGAGCGACTGACCCTCGGGCAGGATGCCGCGGATGACCAGAAGTTCCTCGAGATATTCGTTGCCCTCGTCGGTGAAGGTGACGTTGCGGGTCTTTTCGTCGATGCTGTAATGCTCTTCCTTCAGCTCGGGGATCAGCTTGTCGATGGCGATATAGAGATCGCTGCGGTCCTGCGCCGGCCCCGAAATGATGAGCGGCGTGCGCGCCTCGTCGATCAGGATGCTGTCGACCTCGTCCACGATGGCGAAGTTGTGGCCGCGCTGGCTCATCTCGCTCAGCTCGGATTTCATGTTGTCGCGCAGGTAGTCGAAGCCCAGCTCGTTATTGGTGGCGTAGGTCACGTCGCAGGCGTAGGCCGCGGTCTTTTCCTCGTTGGTCTGGTCGGGATAGACGACGCCGGTGGTCATGCCGAGCGCCGCGAACACCTTGCCCATCCATTCGGCGTCGCGTTTCGCGAGGTAGTCGTTCACGGTGACGATATGCACGCCCTTGCCGGTCAGCGCGTTGAGATAGGCCGGGAAGGTGGCGACCAGGGTCTTGCCCTCGCCGGTTTTCATCTCCGAGATGTTACCCTGGTGCAGAAAGATCCCGCCCATGAGCTGCACGTCGAAGGCGCGCAGACCAAGCGCGCGGCGCGCCGCTTCGCGGCAGTTGGCAAAGGCCTCGGGCAGCAGCGCGTCAAGCGACTCGCCGGCCTGCGCGCGTTCGCGCAGTTCTTCGGTCCGCGCGATCAGGCCCGCATCGTCAAGCGCCTCGATCTCGGGTTCGAGCGCGTTGATCTTTCCCACGAGTCCGCGGGTCGCCTTGACCTTGCGGTCGTTCGCCGTGCCGAAGACCTTTCGCGCGACCGTTCCTATACCCAGCATGTGCAATCCGTTCCGGTGATTTGATCTCTTGTGTATGGCAATGACTTGCCCCGTTTCCGTTGCGCGCCTACAACGGGCGAACGACAGCGGGAATGCCTTGATCACAAGGCGATGTAAGACCCTGCTGGCAGAGTGTCAACGCCGCGTCCCGGCAAGGCGGGGGCGCGGCGCAAACCAAGGGATAGACCATATGTTCGACCGTCTGAAACCAATCGCACTGAGCGCGCTGATCGCCATCGCCCCGCTGGCCGCCGGCGCGGCGGACGCCGAGGATGCGCCGGACGCCAGCACCGTTGTGGCGTCGGTGAACGGAACGGACATCACGCTGGGCCACATGATCGCGCTGCGGGCCGGGCTGCCGGCGCAATTCGCCCAGGTGCCGCCGGAGGTTCTCTACAAGGGCATCCTCGACCAGTTGATCCAGCAGACGCTGCTCGAGCAGAACATGGAGGGCGACCTGTCGCTCGCCGGCCGGCTCGCGCTTGACAACGAACGCCGCGCGGTGGCCGCGAGCCAGGAGATCGGCCGCATCACCGAAAGCGCGCTGAGCGACGCGGCGATCAAGGCGGCGTTCGACGCGAAATACGCCGAAGCGCCGGACGTGACGGAATACAGCGCCGCGCATATCCTCGTCGAGACGAAGGAAGAAGCCGAGAAGCTGATCGCCGAACTGGAGGACGGCGCCGATTTCGCGGAGCTGGCCAAGGAACACTCGACCGGCCCCTCGGGCCCCTCGGGCGGCGCGCTCGGCTGGTTCAGCGCCGGCATGATGGTCGAAGAGTTCCAGGACGCCGTCGAAGGGATGGAGCCGGGCGAGGTGTCGGACCCCGTCCAGACGCAATTCGGCTGGCACGTGATCAAGCTCAACGAAACCCGGACCAAGGACCGCCCCGAACTCGACGACGTGCGCGACGAGATCGAGGAACAGGTGCGCCAGGACGCGCTCAACACGTATGTAGAAGGACTGCTGGAAGAATCCGAGGTGGACCGCGAAACCGGCGATGCGATCGACCCTGAGCTTCTGAACCAATACGAACTATTGGAAGACTAGACCCTTGGCCAAGATCACCCATGTCTCCCCTCTCGCTCCGGCGGCCTTTCCAGACCTGCCGGTGATCGAAGGCGTGCGCTTCGCCACCGTCGCCGCCGGCGTCCGTTACAGCGGGCGCACGGACGTGATGCTGGCCGCGCTCGATCCCGGCGCGACCGTCGCGGGCGTCTTTACCCGCTCGGCCACGCGGGCGGCGCCGGTGCTCGATTGCCAGGCCAAGATCGGGCGCGATGACGACGCGGGCGCGGCGATCATCGTCAATTCGGGAAACGCAAACGCCTTTACCGGCAGGCGCGGGATCGAATCGGTGCGTGCGGTCACAAGCGCGGTCGCCGAGGCGCTGGACATCCCCGAGGCGCGGGTGTTCTCCTCTTCCACCGGGGTGATCGGCGAGCCGATGAAACACGACCGCATCATCGCCGCGATAGACGAGCTGACCGGCGCGCTGAAGCGCGACGGCATCGCCGAAGCGGCCCATGCGATCATGACGACCGACACCTTCCCCAAGGGCGCGGCGACCGAAGTGCTGATCGACGGTGAGGCTGTGCGCATCACCGGGATCGCCAAGGGATCCGGCATGATCGAACCCGACATGGGCACGATGCTGGTCTATATCTTCACCGACGCCCGCGCCGATCTGCCGGTGCTGCAATCCATGGTCAGCGCACTCAACGCCAAGACGTTCAACTGCATTACGGTGGACAGCGACACATCGACCTCGGACACGCTTCTCGTCGCCGCCACGGGCGCGTCGGGCGTCACGATCACCGAGAATTCGGTCGGCTTCATGGAAGGGCTGCGGCGCGTCATGCTGGACCTTGCCCATCAGGTCGTGCGGGACGGTGAGGGCGCGACGAAATTCGTCGAGGTTTCCGTGACCGGCGCCCATAGCGACGCCGAGGCGCAGGTTCACGCCAAGTCGATCGCCAATTCGCCGCTGGTCAAGACCGCGATCGCGGGCGAGGACCCGAACTGGGGCCGGATCGTGATGGCCGTGGGCAAGTCGGGCGCGCGCGCCGACCGCGACACGCTTTCGATCTGGTTCGGCGATATCCTCGTCGCGCGCGACGGCTGGGTCAGCCCGGACTATTCCGAAGGGGACGCGGCGGCCTACATGAAACGGCAGGACCTGGTGATTCATGTCGATCTCGGCCTTGGCGGGGGCACCGCACGGGTCTGGACGTGCGACCTGACGCATGGCTATATCGACATCAACGCCGATTACCGCTCTTGAAAACCGTCCTCGTCTCCGCCGTGGCGCTGATCGACGTCGACGGCCGCGTGCTGCTCGCGCAGCGCCCCGAGGGCAAGCCGATGGCGGGCCTGTGGGAATTTCCCGGCGGCAAGGTCGAACCCGGAGAGACGCCCGAGGCGGCGCTGATCCGCGAGCTCGAAGAGGAACTGGGCATCAACACCTGGGCCAGTTGCCTTGCGCCGCTGACCTTCGCCAGCCACGGTTACGAGGATTTCCACCTGCTGATGCCGCTTTTCGCCTGCCGCAAATGGGAGGG
The DNA here is from genome assembly GCF_003651245.1 of Roseovarius spongiae. Lineage (GTDB taxonomy): Bacteria > Pseudomonadota > Alphaproteobacteria > Rhodobacterales > Rhodobacteraceae > Roseovarius > Roseovarius spongiae. Next base: position 120,183 of record NZ_RAPE01000004.1, on the reverse strand, counting down.
CATCCCGCAAAGCCGCGAGGGCCAGGCGCTGAGATGGGTGCGCGCGCACGATTTGCGCAGCTATCCCATGCCGCCCGCCGACCTGCCGCTGATCCCGATCCTGCGCGACTGGCTCTGAGCGCGCGCCGAATCGGCGACAAATCGCCAACCATCTGAACCAGGTGCGATGAAACCGCTTCCAGTCCCGCGGTTTTAAGTTATTATTAGCATGTGGTCTGTTAATTTAGTGTTGCTGGCAGTTGCGCCAAACGAAATTCGACCAGTCGATATCTGGGGGGATACGGCATGTTGCAAACCATTCGGCTCGGCAGTTGCGTTCTCGTGCAGGGCATTTTCGTGCGCCTTCTGCCGGATGGCCGGGTTCAGGTGCGGGATGGCGATCGCCTCTATGCAGGGATGCCGGTGTCCAAGGCCGCCTGACAGGTTCTCACCAGTTGAAATGAAAAAGGGACGGACCAGCGCGGTCCGTCCCTTTTCATGCGCGCATCGTCGCGGCGGTCATTCGAGCGTGCGCTCGACTTCCTCGCGCTCGAAGATCTCGATCACGTCGCCCGGGCGGATGTCGTCGTAGTTCTCGAACGCCATGCCGCATTCCTGGCCGGACTGGACCTCCGCCACCTCGTCCTTGAACCGCTTGAGCGTCTTGAGCGTGCCTTCATGGATCACCACGTCATCGCGCAGCAGCCGCACCCCGGCGGACCGGCGCGCGACGCCTTCGGTCACGAGACAGCCGGCGACCTTGCCGACCCCGGTGACCTTGAAGACCTCCTTGATCTGGGCGTAGCCGATGAACTTCTCGCGAATCTCCGCGCCCAGCAGACCCGAGGCCGCGGCCTTCACGTCGTTCACGAGGTCGTAGATGATCGAGTAGTAGCGGATCTCGACACCCTTCTGGTTGGCGCTCTGCCGCGCGGGGGCGTTGGCGCGGACGTTGAAGCCCAGCACCGGCGCGCCCGACGCTTCGGCCAGGCCGATGTCGCTCTCGGTGATGGCGCCGACGCCCGAGTGCAGCACGCGCACGCGCACTTCCTCGTTGCCGATCTTCTCCATCGCCTGCGCGATCGCCTCGGCGCTGCCCTGCACGTCGGACTTGATCAGGATGGGCATCTCGACCACGTTCGCGCTTTCCTTGGCGCTGGCCATGAGCTGATCCAGCGTCACCGCGGCGCCGGCGGCGGCGCGCTTGTCCTTCGCGACCTTCTCGCGGTATTCGGCGATTTCGCGCGCCTGCGCCTCTGCCCCGACCACGTTCAGCACATCGCCCGCCTCGGGCGTGCCGTTGATGCCGAGCACCTCGACCGGAACCGACGGGCCGGCCTCCTTCACGCGCTCGCCGCGATCGTCGACCAGCGCGCGCACCTTGCCGTATTGCTCGCCGACGACAAAGATATCGCCCTGCCGCAGCGTGCCCTTCTGCACGAGGACAGTGGCGACCGGACCGCGGCCCACGTCGAGCTGCGCCTCGATCACCGCGCCTTCGGCGGCGCGATCGGGGTTGGCCTTCAATTCGAGGATCTCGGCCTGAAGCGCGATCGCTTCGAGCAGCTCGTCAAGCCCCTGTCCCGAGATCGCGCTGACCTCGACATCCTGCACGTCGCCCGAAAGCGCCTCGACCACGACCTCGTGCTGCAACAGGTCGGTGCGCACCTTCTGCGGGTTGGCCTCGGGCTTGTCGACCTTGTTGATGGCGACGATCATCGGCACGCCGGCGGCCTTGGCGTGGTTGATCGCCTCGACCGTCTGCGGCATGACCGCATCGTCAGCGGCGACCACGAGAACGACGATATCCGTCACCTGCGCGCCGCGCGCGCGCATGGACGTGAACGCCGCGTGGCCGGGGGTGTCGAGGAAGGTCAGCACCGCGCCGCTGTCGGTCGTCACCTGGTAGGCGCCGATATGCTGGGTGATGCCGCCGGCCTCTCCGGCGACGACCTTCGCGTCGCGGATGGCGTCCAGCAGCGATGTCTTGCCGTGGTCCACGTGGCCCATGATGGTGATGACCGGCGGGCGCGGCTTCAGGTCTTCGGGCTCGTCCTCGACCTGGTCGATCACGTCCTCGACATCCGCGTCCGAGACGCGCACCACGCGGTGGCCGAATTCCTCGATGATGAGTTCGGCGGTATCGGCGTCGATCGCCTCGTTCTGGGTGACCATCATGCCGTTGTTCATCAGCGCCTTGATCACGTCGCCGACCCGTTCGGCCATCCGTACGGCCAGTTCCGACACGGCGATGGTTTCAGGAAGCTGCACGTCGCGCACGATCTTCTCGCGCTCGACATGGCCGCCCATCGCCTTCTGGCGGGCGCGCTCCTGCTTGCGCTTCATCGCGGCCATCGACTTCTGCCGGCCACCGTCGCCCGAAAGCGCCTGGTTCAGCGTGAGCTTGCCCGAGCGCCGACCCTCGCCGCCCATGCCCTTGCCCTTGGAGGGGCGGTGGTCGCGGTCGCGGTCATGCTTGCGCGAAGGCGCGGCGTCGGCGCGCGCGGCGCGGCCGGCGGGCGCCTCCTGCGCGGGCGGCGTGGGCGCGGCGGCGGCGCGCTTGGCCTCTTCGGCCTCGCGGCGGGCGCGCTCTTCCTCGTCGGCCTTGGCCTTGAGCGCATCCTCACGCTCACGTTCCGCGCGCTCCTTGGCCTCGGCCTCCTCGCGGCGGCGCTGGCGCTCTTCTTCACGTTCCTTTTCCTTCGCGGCGCGCTTCTCGGCCTCTTCGGCCTCGCGCGCCTTGGCGGCGGCGAGCGCCTTCATCCGGCGCTCCAGCTCGGCGTCCGAAATGCCCGCCGGGCGCTTGGAGGGATCGCCCGCCGGCGCCGGCTTGGCGGTGGAGGTCGCTCCGGGCGCGGTGCCCGGCTTGGGCACCACGACGCGCTTGCGCTTGGTTTCCACCACGACGTTCTTGGTCCGCCCGTGGCTGAAGCTCTGCTTCACATTCCCCGACCGGGGACCACCGCGCACACCCAAGGTTTTCTTTCCGTCGTTGTCGCTCATCTGGTACACTTTCCTTTCCGACGACCGCCGCCATCGTCCGAGACGCGCAGACCTTTCAGCCTTGCCGCCTCCTCTACAACACGTTGCGTCAAACCACCAGCACGCAAAGCTGCGTGAATCGCGGTTTGACGGCCAAAAGCCCGGCCCAGCTCGTCCGCCGTCAGCCAGCCGATGAAAGAGCCGCCATAAGGCGTGCTCAGCTTCGATTTTCCCCGCTCGGACCCGTCGCTGGCCTGGATCAGCACCTCGGCCTCTTCCTTGGCCAGCCAGTCCTTGACCTTTTCGTAGCCCGCCACCGCATCACCGCCCTTGCGGCTGAGGCTGATCAGATCGACGATCCGGCGCGCCAGCATCGTTTCCACCATCGCCGGCAGGTCGTCGGGGACCGTGACGACCCCTTTCGCCGCGCGGGCGAACAGGCCCTTGTTCGCCGCCGCCTTGGCCAGCGCGTCGCGATCCGCCGCAACCCACATGCCGCGTCCGGGCAGCTTGTGCGCCAGATCCGGAAGCACGACGCCATCCGGGCTGACGACGAAACGCAGAAGCCCATGCTTCGGTCGCACCTCGCCCGTGGCGATGCATTTGCGCTCTGGACCGCTTTCACGGTCTTTGGGTTGCCCTCCGCGTCCCATCGGGTGCCGATTCGAGGCCTGAGGTCAGGCCTCGGCCTCCTGTTCTTCCGCGCCTTCGGCGTCTTCGGGCGCTTCGGGCTCAAGTTCGGCCGGGTCGACCCAGCCCAGCAGGATGCGCGCGGTCATCACCATGTTCTGCGCTTCCTCGAGGCTGACGTCGAACGGTTCGAGTATGCCGTCGTCCTTGATGCGTTCGCCGTCCGCCACGGTCCAGCCGCCGGCCAGTTCCCAGTCGGCGCAGGTCGCGAAATCCTCGAGCGTCTTCACATCGTCTTTCGCCAGCGCCAGAATCATCTGGGGTGTCAGCCCCTCGAATTCAACCAGGCTGTCCTCGACGCCCAGGCTGCGCGCCTCGTCCATCGCCTCCTTGGCGCGGGCCTCGAGGATATCGCGGGCGCGGGCCTGAAGCTCTGCCGCGGTGTCCTCGTCGACGCCGTCGATGACCAGCAGTTCCTCCTGCTCGACATAGGCGACTTCCTCCAGGTTGGTGAAGCCTTCGGAGACCAGAAGCTGGGCGAAGAATTCGTCGAGGTCGAGCGTTTCCATGAAGAGCGCGGTGCGTTCCTCGAACTCCTTCTGGCGGCGCTCGCTGTCCTCGGCCTCGGTCATGATGTCGATGTCGAGCCCGGTCAGTTGCGACGCGAGCCGCACGTTCTGTCCGCGCCGCCCGATGGCGAGGCTGAGCTGATCCTCGGGGACGACCACGTCGATCTTGCCCGCTTCCTCGTCCAGCACCACCTTGGTGACCTCGGCGGGTTGCAGCGCGTTGACGAGGAAGGTCGGCTGGTCCTCGTTCCATGGGATGATGTCGATCTTTTCGCCCTGAAGCTCGTTCACGACGGCCTGCACGCGGCTGCCGCGCATCCCCACGCAGGCGCCGACCGGGTCGATCGAGTTATCATAGCTGATGACCGCGATCTTGGCGCGGCTTCCGGGGTCGCGGGCGCAGGCCTTGATGTCGATGATGCCGTCGTAGATCTCGGGCACTTCCATCTTGAACAGCGCCTCCATGAACTCGGGCGCGGTGCGCGACAGAAAGATCTGCGGACCGCGCTGTTCGCGGCGCACGTCCTTGATGTAACAGCGGATGCGGTCGTTGGGGCGATAGGCTTCGCGGCCGATCTTCTCGTTGCGGCGCAGGATCGCCTCGCCCGAGCCGACATCGACGATGACGTTGCCGTATTCCTCGCGCTTGACCTGGCCGTTGATGATGGTGCCGATGCGGTCCTTGAATTCCTCGTACTGGCGGTCGCGCTCGGCCTCGCGGACCTTCTGTAGAATCACCTGCTTGGCCGACTGCGCGGCGATGCGTCCCATTTCGACGGGGGGAACTTCCTCGACGAACTGGTCGCCCACCTTGGGATCGTCCAGGTACTGTTTCGCCTGCTCGACCGTCATCTCGGCCTGGTAATTCTCGAGCTCCTCGTCCTCGACGACGGTGCGCACGCGGGTGAAGGTCGCGCGACCCGTCTTGCGGTCGATGCTGACGCGAATGTCCATTTCCGCGCCGTAGCGGGATTTGGCCGCACGCGCGAGGCTCTCTTCCATCGCTTCGACCACGAGGCCGGGGTCGATCATCTTCTCGCGCGCCACCGCCTCGGCGGTTTGCAACAGTTCAAGCTGGTTGGCAGAGGTAATCGCCATTCTTTCAGTCCTCCTCGGAACCGTCGTCAGTCTCAATTGAATCGAATTTGTCTTCGTCGATCACGCCCGCCGCCTTGCGCTGGCGCAGCATTTCCTTGATCAGCTCGTCCGTCAGCACCAGCTTGGCGTCGGCGAGCCAGTCGAATTCAAGCCCGATGGTGCCTTCCTCGACGTTGATCAGCACCTCGGAGCCTTCGACGCCGGCCAGGACGCCCTTGAAGCGTTTGCGCCCGTCGATCAACTCGCCGGTCTCCAACTTGGCCTCGTAGCCCTCGAAGGCTTCGAAATCCTTGATCCGGGTCAGCGGGCGGTCGATGCCGGGGCTGCTCACCTCGAGCGTGTAGGCGTCGGCGATCGGGTCTTCCACGTCGAGCGCGGCGCTCACCGCGGTGCTGATCTGCGCGCAGTCATCGACCTCGATCCCGCCCTCGGGGCGATCGGCCATGATCTGAAGCGTGTTGGTCTTGCCGCCCATCAGCCGCACGCGGACCAGTTCGAATCCGAGGTCCTCGATCACCGGGGTGATGATCTCGGCCATGCGGCGATCGATGGCGGCCTTGGCGATCAGGTCGTTGGTCATCGGGATTCCTGGACAGTCCTTCAAGCACAAAAAAACGGGCGCGCGGCCCGTCAGAATTTCCGGTGGAGCGTTCCGGTTTGGACCCGATCGCGCCGCTGTTGAAGAGCATATAGGACGATTGCAAGCGGGGCGCAAGGCATGACTGCGGCCGCAGACGCATCTCCGCCGGTCGTCGCTGTCACAATCGGGTGTTCGCAGGCGCGCCGCGCCGCTCAGCCGCGCCCCGGAGAGCGGCGGCGGCGCACGTTCCCGCCCCTCTGCCCCGGCTTGCCGGCGGTAGACCGGCCGCGCCCACGGGTCGCCTCGGCCGACGCCTTCTCGACCGCCTGCTGCCGCGCTAGCGGGTCGTCCGCGATGGCGAGATCGACCGCCTCAAGGCGCTTTACCTCGTCGCGCAGCCTTGCCGCCTCTTCGAACTCGAGGTTCTCGGCGGCCTTGAGCATATCCGCCCGCAGCCCGTCGAGATGCGCCTGAAGATTGCCGCCGACCATCGGCCTGTCGATCGTGGCGGTGACGCGGTTCATGTCCACGTCGCCCTGGTAAAGCCCCGCGAGGATGTCCTCGACGTTCTTCTTGACGGTCGCCGGGGTGATCCCGTGTTCCTCGTTATAGGCGATCTGCTTGGCCCGGCGGCGATCGGTTTCGCCCAGCGCGCGTTCCATGCTGCCGGTGATTCGGTCCGCATACATGATGACGCGCCCCTCGGCATTGCGCGCGGCCCGCCCGATGGTCTGGATCAGCGAGGTTTCCGAGCGCAGGAACCCCTCCTTGTCCGCATCGAGAATCGCCACCAGCCCGCATTCGGGAATATCCAGCCCCTCGCGCAACAGGTTGATGCCGATCAGAACGTCGAACGCGCCAAGACGCAGATCGCGCAGGATCTCGATCCGCTCGATCGTGTCGATGTCGCTGTGCATGTAGCGCACCTTTATGCCCTGTTCGTGCATGTATTCGGTCAGATCCTCGGCCATGCGCTTGGTCAGGGTGGTGACCAGCGTGCGGTAGCCTTCGCCGCTTACCTTGCGCACCTCGTCGAGAAGGTCGTCGACCTGCGTTTCAACGGGGCGGATTTCGACCATCGGGTCGAGCAGGCCGGTCGGGCGGATCACCTGTTCGACGAACACGCCGCCGGCCTGGTCAAGCTCCCAGTCCTTCGGCGTGGCCGACACGAAGACCGATTGCGGACGCATGGCGTCCCATTCCTCGAACTTGAGCGGCCGGTTGTCCATGCAACTGGGCAGGCGAAAGCCGTGCTCGGCCAGCGTGAACTTGCGCCGGTAGTCGCCCTTGTACATGCCGCCGATTTGCGGAACGCTGACATGGCTTTCATCCGCGAAGACGATGGCGTTGTCGGGGATGAATTCAAACAGCGTCGGGGGCGGCTCCCCCGGCGCCCGCCCAGTGAGGTAGCGCGAGTAGTTCTCGATCCCGTTACAGACGCCGGTGGCCTCCAGCATCTCGAGGTCGAAATTTGTGCGCTGCTCCAACCGCTGCGCTTCCAGCAGCTTGCCCTCGCCGACGAGTTGATCCAGCCGCGCGCGCAACTCCTTGCGGATGTTGATGATCGCCTGCTGCATCGTCGGCTTGGGGGTCACGTAGTGGCTGTTGGCGTAGACGCGGATCTGATCGAACGTATCCGTCTTCTCGCCGGTGAGGGGATCGAACTCGGTGATCGCTTCCAGCTCCTCGCCGAAGAAGCTGAGCCGCCAGGCGCGATCCTCGAGGTGGGCCGGGAAAATCTCGAGACCGTCCCCCCGCACCCGGAAGCTGCCCCGCTGAAAGGCCTGGTCGTTGCGCTTGTATTGCTGGGCCACCAGATCGGCCATCACCTGCCGCTGGTTGTATTCTTGTCCGACCTTCAGATCCTGCGTCATCGCGCCGTAGGTCTCGACGCTGCCGATGCCGTAGATGCAGGACACCGACGCCACGATGATCACGTCGTCGCGTTCGAGCAGCGCGCGGGTGGCCGAGTGGCGCATCCGGTCGATCTGCTCGTTGATCTGGGACTCCTTCTCGATGAAGGTGTCCGAGCGTGGCACGTAGGCCTCGGGCTGGTAATAGTCGTAGAAACTGACGAAATACTCGACCGCGTTGTTCGGGAAGAAGCCCTTGAACTCACCATAGAGCTGCGCCGCCAGCGTCTTGTTCGGGGCGAGGATGATCGCCGGGCGCTGGGTCTCCGCGATCACCTTGGCCATGGTGTAGGTCTTGCCCGTGCCGGTCGCGCCCAGCAGCACCTGGTTACGCTCGCCGCTCAGCACGCCTTCGCTCAGTTCGCTGATCGCGGCGGGCTGATCGCCGGCCGGGGCGAACTCCGTCACCATCTCGAGCCGCTTGCCGCCTTCCAGCTTTTCGCGCTCGCGCACGTCCGGCGCCGGGTTGGCCAGCATCGGCATATCGCGCACGGGTTGCTTGTCGGAATTGACGTAGGACATGGGCAGAGCTTTCGGAAACGGGACGGTCCGGCAGGAAGGGTCAGCTTTAACATTTGTCGTTTTTCCGGCCCGCTTCAACCCGCAGGGCCGTCGCGACGGGCGCAAATAGCGGTTTATCTGCCGCCAGAACCCCCATATATTGCGCCGACATCCAAGCGGAGCCACCCCGATCATGCAGCTCGTTCTACACGCAGGCGCCCACAACACGGACGAGGACAAGCTGGTCAAATGCCTGATAAACAACCAGGCCATGCTGGCCGAACGGGGCACGTCGGTGCCGCACCCGACCGCCTACCGCAAGCTGATGCGCGATATCCTGCATGCCGGGATGGACGGCGACACGACGTCGGAAACCCGCGACATCGTGATCGACGCGCTCATGCCCGAGGATGAATGCGAACGGCTGGTGCTGTCCAATCACGGGTTTTTCGGCACGCCCAAGATGGCCGCCTCGGGGGGTGAGTTCTATTCCGCGGCCGGCGCGCGCATCGAGGCGCTGCGCGAGATCTTCGCCGGCGACGAGATCGAGATCTTCATGGGGCTCTGCAACCCCGCCACCTTCCTGCCGGCGCTCCTGCAACAGACGCAGTTCGACTCGATCGACAGCTACCTGAACGGCGCCGATCCGGCCGGGATGCGCTGGTCCGACCTTGTCGGCCGCATGCGCGCCGCCGCGCCCGACATCCCGATCACCATCTGGTGCAACGAGGACACGCCGCTGATTTTCGGCCAGATCCTGCGCGAGATGGCCGCGCTCGAACCGACCGTGCCGATCGAAGGCGAATACCTTCTGCTGCGCCAGATCATGTCCAAACCCGGCATGGCCCGCTTCGAATCCTACCTCGCCCAGCATCCGGACATGACGGAAATCCAGAAACGCCGCGTCATCGTCGCCTTCCTCGACAAGTTCGCCGAAGAGGACGCGATCGAACAGGAACTGGACCTGCCCGGCTGGACCGAGGAACTGGTCGATCAGTTGACCGATCTTTATGATGAGGACGTCTACGCCATCGCGCGCATACCGGGCATCACCCTCATCGCCCCGTGACGCGCCTTTGAAAGCGCGCCCGCGCACTCTTGCCAAGCCCCCGCCCCGCTGCTACTCCCGCCCCCGGCGCCCCTATAGCTCAGCTGGTAGAGCAACTGATTTGTAATCAGTAGGTCCGCGGTTCGAGTCCGTGTGGGGGCACCAGTTAGATCGTCGAAAGTGAACGAAAGCATCAAGGTCGCTGATCTCGGTGTGTCGATATTTTCAAACGTCTTTCAAACGTGGGCGTGACTCCAAGCTCGCCCTCGCGGACCTCATGCGCAGAGAGAAGGCGATCCCAGGGGACGAATAGTGGCGAAGCAACTCTCTAGGGGTGCGACCACTGAAGTAGAACACCCCGCTTTAACGAAGGTGAACCCGGGCGAAGTAGTCTTCGACATGGTCTACGGCTCCTGGCTCGAGTTAAAGCTGGAGCGTTACCAATGCGTTAGCTGAGAAGAGTGGTGCCCAGGAGAGGACTCGAACCTCCACGGCCTTGCGGCCACTGGCACCTGAAGCCAGCGCGTCTACCATTCCGCCACCTGGGCAGGTGCCGTGAGCCGTGCGTTTAGACGCAGGGACAGGCGGTGTCAACGGCAATTTGCCGCGTGAAACGGGCGCCTTCCGCCTTGTCGGGGCGGCGCGGGGCGGGTAGGACTGGAGCGACCGAAACACGCGATGCCGCGGAGGCCAGCCATGTCGAAACTCGTCACCGTTTACGGCGGATCAGGTTTTGTGGGGCGTTACATCGTCCGGCGTCTGGCGAAGGCGGGATGGCGTGTGCGGGTCGCGGTGCGCCGCCCGAACGAGGCCATGCATGTCACGCCTTACGGCGTCGTCGGGCAGGTCGCGCCGGTCTTCTGCAACATCCGCGACGATGACAGCGTGCGCGCGGTGACGCGCGGCGCGGACGTGGTGATCAACTGCGTGGGCACGTTCGATCGTGGCGGCCGCAACAATTTCGACGCGGTGCAGAACGAGGGCGCGGGGCGCATTGCGCGCATCGCGACCGAACAGGGCGTTGCGCGCATGGTCCACATCTCGGCGATCGGCGCGGACCCGGAGGCGGACAGCCTCTATGCGCAGTCCAAGGGCGAGGGCGAGGCGGCGGTCCTCGAACATTTCCCCGACGCCATGATCCTGCGCCCATCGGTGATCTTCGGGGCGGAGGATGCGTTCTTCAACCGTTTCGCTGCGATGTCGCGCTTTGGGCCGGTGCTGCCCATTGTCGGGGCCAGCGCCAAGTTGCAGCCGGTCTATGTCGACGATGTCGCGCATGCCGCATTCCTCGGGGCGACCGGCGCGGCCGCGCCGGGCATCTACACGCTGGGCGGCCCGGACGTGAACACCTTCGGCGAGTTGATCCGCCAGATGCTGGGCGTGATCCGGCGGCGGCGGCTGATCATGAACATCCCGTTCCCGATCGCCAGCGTCATGGGCGCCGTGATGGAGATGGTGCAGTTCCTGAGCCTCGGACTCATCCCCGCGCAGATCACCCGCGACCAGGTGACGACGCTACGCTCCGACAACGTCGCGCCCGAAGGCGCGCGCGGGTTCGAGGCGCTGGGGATCACGCCGCAGTCGCTCGAAGCGGTTCTGCCCGAGTATCTCTGGCGCTTCCGCCCGTCGGGGCAGTACGCAGCGATCAAGGAATCCGCGCGAAACCTGCGCGCCTGATCCGGCGGGAAAGGCCAGATGTCCGATACGACGCTTCTCGCGGCCTTTCTCGGGCTGATCGAGGGCCTGACCGAGTTCATCCCGGTGTCCTCCACCGGGCATCTTCTCTTGTTCGGGCACTTCCTCGGGTTCAACAGCGCCGGGCGCACCTTCGAGGTGGTGATCCAGCTGGGCGCGGTGCTGGCGATCCTGACGATCTATTCGGGCAAGCTGATCGCGGTCGCGCGCGCAGCACCCCGTGATCGGCAGGCGCGGCGGTTCTTGTGGTCGATCCTCATCGCCTTCCTTCCAGCGGCGGTGATCGGGGTCTTCGCGCACAAGTTCATCAAGACGGTCCTGTTCGAGACGCCGATGCTGATCGCGGTGATGCTGATCCTCGGCGGCGTCCTGTTGCTCTTCGTGGACCGCTTCGCGCCGCGCCCGCGCCACGACGACGCGATGCGTCTGCCGCTGAACGTCGCGCTGCGCATCGGGCTGTTCCAGTGCCTTGCCATGGTGCCCGGCACCAGCCGGTCGGGGGCGACGATCGTCGGCGCGCTGCTGATGGGCGTGGGCAAGCGGGCGGCGGCCGAATTCTCGTTCTTCCTGTCGATGCCGACGATGGCGGGGGCCTTCGCCTATGATCTCTGGGCCAATCGCGCCGTCCTCGACCTCGGCGCGGTGAGCGATATCGCCGTCGGGCTGGCCTGCGCCTTCGTCACCGCGGCGCTGGTGGTCAAGTGGCTCCTGGGCTTCGTGAGCCGCAATGGCTACGCGTTCTTCGGCTGGTGGCGAATCACCGCCGGCGTCGCCGCGCTGGCGCTGCTTTTCGTCCTTGGATAGCGATAGGACACACTTGTTTACTAATTTTTGAGGAACGAGGCGGCTTTTCGCAAGGTTCGAGGTTGGAAAAACCATATTAAGACAGCATTGCTGTCTTTTATTCTCCGGCGGCGCGGTTTATCCACGGCGAGTCCAACCGGAGATGCGCCCGTGGCCGAGAACCCGATGCTGAAATTCGTCACGACCCCCCGCGACATGCCAGAAAAGCGGCCGCCGGATCTGCGCAATCGCGACTTTCACGAAATCTACGCCGAATACGCCGACGCCAAGGCGCGCGAGCAGGCCAGCCGGTGCAGCCAGTGCGGCGTGCCCTACTGCCAGACGCATTGCCCGCTGCACAACAACATCCCCGACTGGCTGCGTCTCACCGCCGAAGGGCGCCTGCAGGAGGCGTATGAACTCAGCCAGGCGACCAACACCTTCCCCGAGATCTGTGGGCGGATCTGCCCGCAGGACCGGCTCTGCGAAGGCAATTGCGTGATCGAACAGGCCGGCCACGGGACCGTCACCATCGGCGCGGTCGAGAAGTACATCACCGACACCGCGTGGGAACAGGGCTGGGTGCCGCCCATCGCGCCGCGCCGCGAGCGGGCCGAGAGCGTGGGCGTCATCGGCGCCGGGCCCGGCGGGCTGGCGGCGGCGGACGCGCTGCGGCGCGCGGGCGTGCAGGTCACCGTGTATGACCGCCACGACCGGGGCGGCGGGCTGATGATCTACGGGATCCCCGGCTTCAAGCTCGGGAAAGAGGTCGTCATGCGCCGGATGGAGCAGCTTGAACAGGGCGGCGTCGAGATGAAGCTGAACTGCGCCGTGGGGACCGACATTTCCTTTGACGCGCTCCGGTCGCGGCACGACGCGATCATCATCGCCACCGGCGTTTACAAGTCGCGCGAATTGCAGGGGCCGGGCGCGGGCGCGGTGGGCATCGTGCGCGCGCTCGACTACCTGACCGCGTCCAACCGCCGATCCTTCGGCGACGAGGTGCCCGAATTCGACAGCGGAGAACTGAACGCCGCCGGTAAGCGCGTGGTGGTGATCGGCGGCGGCGACACGGCGATGGACTGCGTGCGCACGGCGGTCCGGCAGGGGGCTGCGTCGGTGAAATGCCTCTACCGGCGCGACCGCGCCAACATGCCCGGCAGCCAGCGCGAGGTCGCCAACGCCGAGGAAGAGGGCGTGACATTCGACTGGCTGAGCGCGCCCAGGGCGTTCCTAGGCGATCCAGTGAACGCCGTGCGCGTCCAGCAGATGCGTCTTGGCGCACCCGACGCGACGGGCCGCCAGGCGCCCGAGGAGATCGAGGGCGCCGAGCATGACGAACCCGCCGACATGGTCATCAAGGCGCTCGGCTTTGAGCCCGAGGATCTGCCGACGCTCTGGGGCCAGCCGGACCTGCCGGTGACCCGCTGGGGCACGATCCGGGCCGAGTTCGAGACCGGACGCACGGGTATGGAGGGGGTCTATGCGGTTGGCGACATCGTGCGCGGCGCCTCCCTCGTCGTCTGGGCGATCCGCGACGGGCGCGATTGCGCGGATGCGGTGTTGGGCGATCTTGACGCGGCTGGCGCCGCGCTGGCGGCGGAATAGCGGCGCATGTGGCGCGATGGGTATTTGAGGAACAATGAAAGAGATGGGTAGCATGATCGGAGAATGCCTGTGCGGCGCGGTGCGGATCACGCTCGCCGGCGCGCATGAGCCGGAGATCGGCGCCTGTCATTGCCGCATGTGCCAGCAATGGACCGGCGGGCTCTTCCTGTGTTTCGAGGCGGCGCCGGAGGCCGTCACCGTGACCGGCCCGGTCACGCGGCACATGTCGTCGTCCTTTGCCGAACGCGCGTTCTGCGCAACCTGCGGATCGCATCTGTGGATGCGCGACACCGACCGCGCCGACGCGTCCTACGATCTCATGCCGGGGCTTTTCGACGCGGCGCTGGGCTGGCCGCTGGGATCGGAAATCTACAGCGATTGCGCAATGCCGGCGGCCCGTCTGGCCGGGGATCACGCGACCCGGACCCGCGCCGAATACGAGGCCGCCCATAACCACGTCGAAGGAGACGACGCATGACCATCCATGACGCCGAATGGGCCGCCGCCGAGGCGTTGAAACGCGACTGGCTGGCCGAGAACGGCATGTACGACCACGAGGACGAACATTCCTCCTGCGGGGTCGGCCTTGTCGTCAGCATCGACGGCGCGCCGAGCCGCGCAGTGGTGCAGGCCGGAATCGACGCGCTCAAGGCGATCTGGCATCGCGGCGCGGTCGACGCGGACGGGATGACCGGCGACGGCGCTGGCATCCATGTGCAGATCCCGGCGCCGTTCTTCTACGACGCGATCCGCCGCACGGGGCACGAGCCGCGCGAGGATCAGCTTGTGGCCATCGGACAGGTGTTCCTGCCGCGCACCGACTTCGCCGCGCAGGAAACCTGCCGCACCATCGTCGAGACCGAAGTGCTGCGCATGGGGCACAAGATCTATGGCTGGCGTCATGTGCCTGTCGATATCGCCTGCCTGGGCGAGAAGGCCAACGCGACCCGGCCGGAGATCGAACAGATCATGATCTCCAACGCCAAGGGGATCGAGGAAGAGGATTTCGAGCGCGAGCTTTACGTCATCCGCCGCCGGATCGAGAAGGCCGCGACCGCCGCCGGGATCGCCGCGTTCTACATCGCCTCGCTCAGTTGCCGGTCGATCATCTACAAGGGCATGATGCTGGCCGAGCAGGTGGCGGTCTTCTACCCCGACCTTATGGACGAGCGGTTCAAGTCGGCCTTCGCGATCTATCACCAGCGCTATTCGACCAACACCTTCCCGCAATGGTGGCTGGCGCAGCCGTTCCGCATGCTGGCCCATAACGGTGAGATCAACACGCTGAAGGGTAACCGCAACTGGATGCGAAGCCATGAAATCCGCATGGCCAGCAGCGCCTTCGGCGACCTGGCCGAGGATATCAAGCCGATCATCGCCGGCGGCTCAAGCGATTCCGCCGCGCTCGATGCCGTGTTCGAGGTGCTGGTGCGCGCCGGGCGCTCCGCCCCGATGGCCAAGACGATGATGGTGCCCGAGGCCTGGTCGAAACAGGCCGAGGATCTGCCGCAGGCGTGGCGGGACATGTATTCCTACTGCAACTCCGTCATGGAACCCTGGGACGGGCCCGCCGCGCTCGCCATGACCGATGGCCGCTGGGTCTGCGCCGGGCTGGATCGGAACGGGCTGCGCCCCATGCGCTATGTCGTGACCGGCGACGGGCTGCTGATCGCGGGGTCCGAGGCGGGCATGGTCCCGGTGGACGAGGCGAGCGTCGTGGAGAAGGGCGCGCTTGGCCCCGGGCAGATGATCGCGGTGGACATGGCCGAGGGCGCGCTTTTCGACGACCGCGCGATCAAGGACCGGCTTGCCGCCGCGCTGCCGTTCGGTGAATGGGTGAGCCGGATCACCGAGCTTGACGACAGGCTCGCCGGGGTGAGCGAAACGGCGATGCACAGCGGCGCCGACCTGCGCCGCCGGCAGATTGCCGCGGGCTACACCATCGAGGAACTCGAGCAGATCCTCGCCCCGATGGGCGAGGACGGAAAAGAGGCGATCGGGTCGATGGGCGATGACACGCCCAGCGCGGTGCTGAGCAAACAGTATCGCCCGCTCAGCCACTATTTCCGGCAAAACTTCAGCCAGGTCACCAACCCGCCCATCGATTCCCTGCGCGAATACCGGGTGATGAGCCTCAAGACCCGCTTCGGCAACCTCAAGAATGTGCTGGACGAGTCGAGCGCGCAGACCGAGATCATCGTGCTCGAAAGTCCGTTTGTCGGCAACGCCCAGTGGGACGTGCTGATGGAGCATTTCCAGGCCGACGTGACCGCCATCGACTGCACCTTCGAAGCCGGGCGCGGCGCCTTGCAGGCGGGGCTCGAACGCATCCGCTCCGAGGCCGAGGACGCCGTGCGCTCGGGCGCGGGGCATATCGTGCTGACCGATCAGAACGTGAGCGAAAAGCGCATCGGCATGCCGATGATCCTCGCCACCAGCGCGGTGCACAGCCACCTCACGCGCAAGGGGCTGCGCACGTTCTGTTCGCTCAACGTGCGCTCGGCGGAATGTATCGACCCGCATTACTTCGCCGTGCTCGTCGGGTGCGGCGCCACGGTCGTGAACGCCTACCTGGCCGAGGACAGCCTCGCCGACCGGATCGAACGCGGGCTGATGGAGGGCACGCTGACCGAAGCGGTGGCGCGCTATCGCCGGGCCATCGACGCGGGGCTCTTGAAGATCATGTCGAAGATGGGGATTTCGGTCATCTCGTCCTATCGCGGCGGCCTCAACTTCGAGGCGATCGGCCTCAGCCGCGCGATGTGCGCCGAGTATTTTCCCGGCCTCATGAGCCGCATCAGCGGCATCGGCGTAAGCGGCATCCAGACCAAGACCGAAGAAATCCATACGCGAGCGTATGACACGGCCGACAACGTGTTGCCCATCGGCGGATTCTACAAGGCGCGCAAGTCGGGCGAAAGCCACGCCTGGCACGCGCAGGGCATGCACATGATGCAGACCGCCTGCGATCGGGGCAGTTTCCAGCTCTGGAAACGCTACTCGGCCCTGATGCAGTCCGGTCCGCCGATCCATATCCGCGACCTGATGGCGATCAAGCCGCTGGGCAAGCCGGTCCCGCTCGAGGAGGTCGAGAGCGTCACCGCGATCCGCAAGCGGTTCGTCACACCCGGCATGTCGCTCGGCGCGCTGAGCCCCGAGGCCCACAAGACGCTCAATGTCGCGATGAACCGCATCGGCGCGCGCAGCGATTCCGGCGAGGGCGGCGAGGACCCGGCGCATTTCACCCCCGAACCCAACGGCGACAACCCCTCGGCCAAGATCAAGCAGGTCGCGTCAGGGCGGTTCGGCGTGACGGCGGAATATCTCAACCAGTGCGAGGAGCTGGAGATCAAGGTCGCCCAGGGCGCCAAGCCCGGCGAGGGCGGTCAGCTTCCGGGGATGAAGGTCACGGAACTGATCGCGCGGCTGCGCCTGTCGACGCCGGGCGTGACGCTGATTTCGCCGCCGCCGCATCACGACATCTACTCGATCGAGGATCTCGCGCAGCTCATCTACGACCTGAAACAGATCAACCCGCGCGCCAAGGTGACGGTGAAGCTGGTGGCGCAGTCCGGCGTCGGCACCATCGCCGCCGGCGTGGCCAAGGCCAAGGCCGACATCATCCTGATTTCCGGCCACAACGGCGGCACCGGGGCCAGCCCGGCGACCTCGATCAAGTATGCGGGGCTTCCGTGGGAAATGGGGCTGACCGAAGCGCACCAGGTGCTGTCGATGAACCACCTGCGCGACCGCGTCACGCTGCGCACCGATGGCGGGCTGCGTACCGGGCGCGACATCGTGATGGCCGCGATGATGGGCGCCGAGGAATACGGCATCGGCACCGCTGCGCTGATCGCGATGGGCTGCATCATGGTGCGCCAGTGCCAAAGCAACACCTGCCCCGTCGGCGTCTGCACGCAGGACCCCGCCCTGCGCGAGAAATTCACCGGCAACGCCGATAAGGTCGTGAACCTCATCACCTTCTACGCGCAGGAGGTGCGCGAGGTGCTGGCGGAGCTCGGCGCGCGCAGCCTTGACGAGGTGATCGGGCGCGCGGATCTGCTCATGCAGGTCAGCCGTGGCTCGGCGCATCTTGACGATCTCGACCTCAATCCGATGCTTCTGACCGTCGAGGGCGCCGGCGCGTATGACCGGGCGCGCGCGCGCAACGCGGTGCCGGACACGCTCGATGCGGAAATCGTGCGCGACGCGCAGCGCTTCCTCGAGGACGGGGAGAAGATGCAGCTCCATTACGCGATCCAGAACACCAACCGCACGGTGGGCACGCGGCTTTCGAGCCATATCGTGCGCAAGTTCGGGATGCGCAACGCGCTGCAACCCGATCACCTGACGGTAAAGCTGACGGGCAGCGCGGGCCAATCCCTTGGCGCCTTCGCGGCGCCGGGGCTGAAGCTCGAGATATCGGGCGACGCCAACGACTATGTCGGCAAGGGGCTGTCGGGCGGCATCATCGTCGTGCGTCCCGCAATGGCCAGCCCGCTGGACGCCGGAGAGAACACCATCATCGGCAACACCGTTCTCTACGGCGCCACCGACGGGTATCTCTTCGCCGCCGGGCGCGCGGGCGAGCGGTTCGCCGTGCGCAATTCCGGTGCGCGGACGGTGATCGAGGGCTGTGGCTCCAACGGATGCGAATACATGACCGGCGGGGTCGCCGTGATCCTCGGGCGGATCGGCGCCAACTTTGCCGCCGGCATGACCGGGGGCATGGCCTATCTCTATGACCCCGAAGGCCGCGCCGCGATCCTGATGAACCGCGAATCAGTCGTGACAAGCGCGGTCGGCCACCCGCATTGGCAGGACGAGCTGCGCGCCCTTATCGAGCGCCACGCCGCCGAAACCGGCAGCCGCCGCGCCGCCGACATCCTGCAACACTGGCAAAGCGAACTGCCCGCCTTCATTCAGGTTTGCCCCATCGAAATGCTGGACAAGCTGCCCCACCCGCTCACGCGAGATGAGGAAGCGGTGCCGGCGGAGTAACGGAAAGAACGCTCATCCAGCGGTGGAACCGTTTCCCGCGACGCACGTTGGGCTATACTGAAGCCACCGTTTCCGACAAACCCCAGCCCCGGCCATTCCCGGCCGGGGCGTCCCGCCAACGGAGGGCTCCGGACACATCATGACAGTGCGCCTCATTCCCTTCACCGCGCAGCTCGCCTCGGGTGAACTGGTGCGAATCCGCGAGGTCGGACGCCACGACCGCGCGCTGATCCTCACCGGGTTCGGGCAGTTGTCCGAGCGCTCGCGCTACCTGCGGTTCCTCGGGCCGCATCCGCAACTCTCGCACCGTGAACTGGACGATTTCACCGCCCCCACGGACGACCATCGCGCGGTGATCGGCGCCGAACGGCAGGGGCATCGCTCGGTCGAGCCGCTGGGTATCGCGCGCTACGTGCGCACCAAGCCCGGCGGGGATGTCGCCGAAATGGCGATGACCGTCGTGGACCGGTTCCAGGGGCTCGGCCTTGGCGGCATCCTGATGGGCGCGCTGGTCAAGCACGCGACGCAGAACGGCGTGACCAGCTTCCTGGCGCTGGTCCATGCCGAAAACGCGCCGATGCTGGCGCTGCTGCGCCGCCTCGGAGCCACCGAGATCCGCCGCGACGCCACCGAAATCGAGATGCGCGTCTCGCTGGGGCCGCGGCCGCCGGAGGCCGCGGCGATTCCGAATGACGGTTTCACCGAGGCCTACCGGCTCGCCGAACTGGGCTAACGGACTCAGACCGCGCGGGTCAGCCCACCGTCGACCCGCAGGTTCTGCCCGGTCATGTATGCGCCGTTCTCGGAGGCCAGCCACGAGATCAGCGATGACACCTCCTCCACCTTGCCGTAACGCCCCATCGGTATGCGCGCGCGGCGGTCTTCGGCTTCGGGCAGACTGTCGATGAAGCCGGGCAGCACGTTGTTCATACGGATGTTGTCGGCGGCGTGTTTGTCGGCGTAGAGCTTGGAAAACGCCGCCAGCCCGGCGCGGAACACGCCCGAGGTCGGGAACAGCGGGTCGGGCTCGAACGCCGCGAAGGTCGATATGTTGATGATCGCCCCGCCGCCCTGGGCCTGCATCATTGGCGTGACCAGCCGCGTCGGCCGGATCACGTTCAACAGGTAGACATCCATGCCCAAATGCCAGTCCGCGTCCGTGATATCGAGAACCGGACCCTTGGGGCCGTGCCCCGCGGAATTGACCAGCACATCGACCCGGCCCCAGCGCGATTGCGCGCCCTCGACCAGCGCGGCAAGGTCGTCGGGTTCGAGGTTCGATCCGGTGACGCCGAAACCGCCCAACTCCTCGGCCAGCGCCTCGCCCTTGCCCGAGGACGACAGGATGCCGACCCGGTAACCATCGGCGGCGAGACGACGCGCGGCGCCGGCCCCGAGGCCGCTGCCCCCGGCGGTGATGAGGGCGGTCTTTTGTCTAGACATAATAAGAACTCCATTTCCGTGTTTCGGGCTCTGTGTAGGTCAGGGCGACCGCCCGCGCGCGCCAGAATTGATCGCATCTGACAATAGATATACTATCGCCAGATGGCCCCGCTTCCGCCCCTGAACGCCCTGCGCGCTTTCGACGTCGCCGGGCGACATCTGAACTTCCGCGTCGCCGCCGAAACGCTCGGCGTGACCCAGGGGGCCGTCGCGCAGCATGTGCGCGCGCTCGAGGCGCAACTGGGCATCCCGCTGTTCGACCGTCTGCCCAAGGGGTTGGCCTTTACCTCCGCCGGGCGCGCCTATCACGCCCGCGTCGCGGCGGCCTTCGACGATCTGCGCGACGCGACCGCGGTGCTGCGCCCCGAACCGGACAAGGTCGTGGTAAGCGTGACCCCCACCTTCGCCGCCAAATGGTTGATCCCGAACCTGCCGGATTTCGCCGCCGCACACCCCGAAATCGACCTGCGGATCATGGCGACCGAGCGTGTTTCGAGCTTTCACAGCGACGGAATCGACCTCGCCATTCGGCAGGGGCAGCCGCCCTTCGGCGCATCACTGGAGGCCAAGCGCCTGTTTCGACAGGAAATTATCCCGGTCGCCGCACCCGCTCTGATCGCGGGGCGCCCCCTGCCGCTGGCGCCCGACGTGCTGGCCGGTCTGCCCAAGCTGCACGATGCGCACGATCATTGGCCCGACTATCTCAGGCTGTTGCAGGTCGAGGACCGCTGCGAGCGCGGTCTGCGGCTGAGCCAGTCGGCGCTTGCCCTCGATGCGGCCCTTTCGGGGCAGGGCGTCGCGCTGGTCGCGCGCTTTCTCGCCGCGCGCGACCTCGCCGCCGGGCATCTGGTGCAGGTCACGCAGGCAACGCTGAGCGGGGCGCAGTATTTTTACCTGTTGTCACCACGCCGCCGACGCGACGGCGGCGCGGCAGACAAGGTGCGCCGCTGGCTTTTGTCCAAATCCGACGCTGCGGATCAGAGGCTCGCCTCGTAAGCCGCGCGCAGGTTCTCGGCGGTGAGCGGCACCGGGTTGCCGCCGCAGCTCGGGTCCTTCAACGCTTCGGGAATCAGCTCGTCCAGCCGCGCGGGATCGACCCCGAGATCGCGCAGCGAGCGGGGAATGCCCAATGAATCGTTGAATTCCTGCACGAAGGCGCGGAAACCCTCATACCCGCCGGAGATATCGAGATAGGCGGCGGCGATGCGGAACCGCTCGGCGATCACCGGCGCGTTGAGGTCGAGAACGGCGGGCATGCAGACCGCGTTCGTGGTGCCGTGATGGGTGTGGAACACGGCGCCGACGGGGTGGCTCATCGCGTGGATCGCGCCCAGCCCCTTCTGAAAGGCGGTCGCGCCCATCAGCGCCGCGCTCATCATGTGCGCGCGCGCCTCCAGATCGCTGCCGTCCGCGTAGGCGCGCGGCAGGTAATCCTTGACGAGCCGCATCCCCTCGAGCGCCATGCCCTGGCTCATCGGGTGGTAATGCGGGCTGCTGTAGGCCTCGACGCAATGCGCGAAGGCGTCCAGCCCCGTGCCGGCGGTGATGAATTTCGGCATTCCGACCGTCAGCTCGGGGTCGCAGATCACCACCTCGGGCAGCACCTTGGGGTGAAAGATGATCTTCTTCACATGGGTCGCCGAATTGGTGATGACGCTGGCGCGCCCCACCTCGGACCCGGTCCCTGCGGTGGTCGGCACGGCGACGATGGGGGCGATTGCGTCGGCGTCGGCGCGCGTCCACCAGTCGCCGATATCCTCGAAATCCCAGACGGGCCGCGTCTGCCCGCACATGAAGGCGACCATCTTGCCGAGGTCGAGCCCCGAGCCGCCGCCGAACGCGATCACCCCGTCATGGCCGCCGGATTTATACATCGCGACGCCGGCCTCGAGGTTTCTTTCATTCGGGTTGGGGTCGACCTCGGAGAAGATCGCGCGCCCGAAGCCCGCCTGCTCGAGTACGTCGAGCGCCCGCGCGGTGATCGGCAGGTCGGCAAGCCCCTTGTCGGTTACGAGCAAGGGGCGCGTCATGCCGGTCTGCGCACAGGCGGCGGGCAGTTCGGAAATGCGGCCGGGGCCGAACTTGATCGCGGTCGGGTAGGACCAGTTGGCTGTCGGGGTCATTTCGTCACCTTCTTGAGATGGTAGGATTTCGGGCGCGTGAGGTTCTGGTATCCGATGATCGACAGCCCGCCGCCGCGTCCGGTGTTCTTGCAGCCTGTCCAGCAGAGGCCGGGATCGAGGTAATCGGCCCGGTTCATGAAGACGGTGCCCGTCTCGATCCGGTCGCCCACGGCCTGCGCGCGTTCGATATCGGCGGTCCAGAGGCTCGCCGTCAGGCCGAATTCGCTGTCGTTCATCAGGCGCACCGCCTCGTCGTCGTTCTTGACCGCCATGATGCCGACCACGGGGCCAAAGCTCTCGTCGCGCATCACCCGCATGTCATGCGTGACATTGGTGAGGATCTGCGGCGACAGGTAGGCGCCGCCATCGTCGGCCTTGGACCGTTCGATATGCGCGGTCGCGCCGGCCGCCACCGCTTCTTCGACCTGGGCGCGCACCTCTTCGGCGAAACGCGCATGCGCCATCGGGCCAAGGGTCGTCTCGGGGTCCAGCGGATCGCCGAGCGTGTAGCCGTTCACGATCCCGACCGCCTTCTCGACGAAGGCGTCGAAGAGGCTTTCGTGGACGTAGATCCGCTCGATCCCGCAGCAGCATTGGCCGGCGTTGAACATCGCCCCGTCAATCAGCGTCTCGACCGCCGCGTCAAGGTCCGCGTCCTCCATGACATAGCCCGGATCCTTGCCGCCAAGCTCGGTGCTCACCGGCGTGAAGGTGCCCGCCGCCGCCCGCTCCATCTGCCGCCCGCCGCCGACCGAGCCGGTGAAGTTCACGAAATCGAAGGCGCGGTCGCCGATCAACGCCGAGGTGGTGTCGTGATCGAGGAACACGTTCTGGAACACGTCCTCGGGCACGCCCGCAGAGTGGAAGGCCCGCGCCATCCGCTCGCCCACCAGCAGCGTTTGCGTCGCGTGCTTGAGCAGCACGGTATTGCCCGCGATCAGCGCGGGCGCGACGGTGTTGATCGCGGTCATGTAGGGATAGTTCCAGGGCGCCACGACGAAGACGACGCCATGCGGCAGCCGCCTGATGTAGCGCAGAAAGGTCTCGTCCTCGCCCACCTCTATGTCGGCAAGCGCGTCCTCGGCGATCTCGGCCATGTGGCTGGCGCGCTCATTGAAGCCGCCGAATTCGCCGCCGTAGCGCACCGGGCGGCCCATCATCCGCGCCAGTTCCGGCACGATCTCGTCGTTCATGGCGCCCACCGCGGCGACGCCCGCCATCACCAGTTCGATCCGCTCCTTCAACTGCCGCGCCGCCCAGTCGGCCTGCGCCGCGCGGGCCCGTTCGGCCGCCTTGCGCGCGTCCGCCTCGGACAGCGTTTCGCGCGTGGCGAAAACCGACCCGTCGATCGGCGAGATACATTTCAGTTCCGTCGTCATTGGCACATCTCCCGAGGCCATGGCGCGGCCCCATTCTTCTTCTTGCTCAAATATCCCCGCCGGAGGCGCCCGCCCATCCGCGGGGGCCGCCGGTCAGGCCCGTTCGAACCCGCGGGCGATCTCGTGATCCGTCACGACGCGTTCGAAATCCTCGATCTCGACCTCTGCGGCGCGCACGTAGTGATCGACCACGTCGTCGCCCAGCGCGGCGCGCAGCATCCCGGAGCCCTTGAGCGTGTCGCGCGCGTCGCGCAGCGTGCCCGGAATATGCCCCTCGTCGCCGCTATAGGCGTCGCCCTTGAACGGCGCGGCAAGCTCGAGCTTCTCCTCGATCCCCGCGATCCCTGCGGCAAGCTGCGCGGCCATCGCGAGATAGGGGTTGATGTCCGATCCGCCGACGCGGTTCTCGACGCGCACCGCCTTGGTGCCTTCGCCGCACAGCCGGAACCCGGCGGTGCGGTTGTCCACCGACCAGATGATGCGCGTGGGCGCGAAGCTGCCCTTCTGGAACCGCTTGTAGCTGTTGATATAGGGCGCGAAGAAATACGTGTAGTCCGGCGCGTATTTCAGCAACCCGGCCATGTAGTGCTTCATCGTCTGCGACATGCCCAGGTCGGCGTCCGCATCGAAAAAGGCGTTTTCGCCATCCTTCCACAGCGACTGATGCACATGGCTTGAGCTGCCGACGCGCTCATGGTGCCACTTCGGCAGAAAGGACGCGGCGTGGCCATGCTGCCAGGAGATCTCCTTGATCGCGTGCTTGGCGATGGTGTGGTAATCCGCCGTGTCGAGCGCGGCGGCATATTTGATGTTCAGCTCCGCCTGCCCGGTCTCCGCCTCGCCCTTGGTGCACTCGATGGGCAGGCCCGCGGCGTAGAGGTGATTGCGCACGGGGCGCATGACGTGCTCTTCCTTGGTGGTCTGGAAGATGTGGTAATCCTCGTTGTAGCCCGAGATGGGCGCGAGGTCGCGGAAGCCGGATTTGCGGATCTCGTCGTAGCTTTTCTCGAACAGGAAAAACTCGAGTTCGGTCGCCATCATCGCGGTGTAGCCCATCTCGTCCAGGCGCTTTAGCTGCGCCTTCAGCATGGCGCGCGGCGAGTGCGGCACATCCGCATGCGTATGGTGATCCTGGACGTCGCAAAGCACCATCGCGGTGCCTTCGAGCCAGGGAACAGGGCGCAGCGTCGAAAGGTCCGGCTTCATCACGTAATCGCCATAGCCCGCCTGCCAGCTCGTGCTGGCGTAGCCATCGGGCGTGTCCATCTCGAGGTCGGTGGCCAGCAGGTAGTTGCAGCAATGGGTTTCCTCGTAGGCGCCGTCAATGAAATGCGCGGCGTGAAACCGTTTTCCCAGCAGTCGGCCCTGCATGTCCACGAGACAGACCAGCACCGTGTCGACGGCGCCGGCCTTCACCTGTTTCTCGAGATCGGCAAAGCTCAGCGTTCCAGTCATCTTTGTCGCATCCTGTCATGAAAGTCGAAGGAAGGCCCCTTTGCGGGGCCTTCCGGGGTTTGGGGGAAACCGGGTTCAGGTCTGATCGCCGTAGCGATACGGAGGTCCGGCCCGGCGCATGTCGGCGTTGTAGGTCTTGAAGATCTTGACGACCTTGGCCTTGGTCTCGGATTCCGAGGCGATCTCGTCCCAGAACTTCTCGGCTGCGGCCTCGACCTGCGCCCATTCGCTGTCGGGGATCGAGCTCAGCTTCATCTTGTCGCCATTGACCCGCAGATAGGCCTCTCCGCCCCAGTACCAGTACTGACGATAGTAGTGGGACTGGTCGCAGCAGACCTTGAAGAGCGTTTGCAAATCTTCGGGCAGTTCGTTCCAACGCTCCTGGTTGGCGAAGAAGTGGCCGATCCAGGCCCCCGAGATCGGGTTGGTCACGAAGTAGTTGGTCACGTCGGCCCAGCCGACGGTGTAGTCCTCGGTGATGCCGGACCAGGCGACGCCGTCAAGCTCGCCGGTTTGCAGCGCGACCTCGATATCCTCCCAGGGCAGGGTGACGGGCACCACGCCGAACTGCGACAGGAAGCGCCCGGCGGTCGGGAAGGTGAAGATCCGCTTGCCGTTGAGGTCGGCCAGGCTGTTCACCGGTTCCTTGGTCGCGAAGTTGCACGGGTCCCAGGAGCCGGCGCTGACATGCTGCACGCCGACCTTGGCGTATTCCTCTTTCCAGATCTCGTCGAGCCCGTAGCGGTGGAACAGCACCGGCACGTCGAGGCTGTAGCGCAGAGCCAGCGGGAAATAGCCGCCGAAGGCCGCCACCTGGGTCGGCGAGGCCATCGAGTCGTCATCCGACTGCACGGCGTCGATGGTGCCGCTCTGCATCGCGCGGAACAGCTCGCCCGTGGGCACGATCTCATCCGCGTTGAACAGCTCGATCTGCATCCGGTCGCCGGCGATCTTGTTGAACATGTCGATGGCGGGCTTGGCCACATGCGCCGCAAGGGCGGCGCCGGCATAGGTCTGCATGCGCCACTTGATCGTCGATTGCGCGATCGCGGGCGCGGCCAGCGGCGTGGCGGCGGCGCCCAGTGCGGCGGTCGTCAGGAACTTGCGTCTTGTGGTCATTTTCTCTCTCCTTTTGGATTGATCGGGCCTTGGCGGCGCTCTTCTTGTTATTTTCCGTAGATGTATTCCGGCAACCACAGCGCGATCTGCGGGAAGATCATCACGATCGCGAGCGCCAGGACCATCACCAGCACGAACGGAATGATCGAGCGGTAGATGTCGCGCATGCTGATCTCGGGCGGGGCCATGGCGCGCATGAGGAACAGGTTGTAGCCGAAGGGCGGGGTCATGTAGGCGATCTGCGTCGTGATGGTGTAGAGCACGCCATACCATATCAGATCGAAGCCCAGTTCACCCACCAGCGGCACGTAAAGCGGCGCGACGATCACCAGCATCGCGGTATCGTCGAGGAACGTGCCCATGACGATGAAGCTGAGCTGCATCAGGATCAGGATCATCCAGGGGCTGAGGCCCAGCTTCTCGGTAAAGAGATTCTCGATCGACTTCACCGCGCCGAGCCCGTCGAAGATCGCGCCAAAGGCCATGGCGGCCAGGATGATCCACATGAACATGCAGCTGATCCCGAGCGTCTGGCGCACCGAGGTTTCGAACACCTCGCGCGTCATCCGGCCCTTGATGACGGCTGCGAGGAACGACGCCGAGGCGCCGACCGCCGAGCTTTCGACCAGCGAGGTCCAGCCCTTGACGAAGGGCACCATCATCACGAGGAAGATGACGATCGGCAGGATGCCGGCGCGCAGGAGGCGCAGCTTTTCCGCCATGGTGATCGCTTCGCGCTCCTCGCGGTCCATCGCCGGACCGAGGCCGGGCTGCACGAGGCAGCGCAGATAAATGTAGAGGGCGAAGAGCCCCGCCATCATCAGCCCCGGAAACACCCCCGCCAACCAGAGTTGCCCGACCGGCTGTCGCGCGATCATTGCGTAGAGCACCAGCACCACCGAGGGCGGCACGAGGATGCCCAGAGACGACCCCGCCTGGATCACCCCGGTCACCATGATCTTGTCATAGCCGCGGCGCAGCAGTTCGGGCAGGGCGATGGTGGCGCCGATCGCCATGCCCGCGACCGAAAGACCGTTCATCGCCGAGATCAGCACCATCAGCGCGATGGTCCCGATCGCGAGGCCGCCGCGCACGGGCCCCATCCAGACGTGGAACATCCGGTACAGGTCGTCGGCGATGCGCGATTCCGACATCACGTAACCCATGAAGATGAACATCGGCAGCGTCAGCAGCGGATACCATTTCATCAGCTTCATCGCCGCGGTGAAGGGAATATCCTCGCCCCCCACGCCCCACAGCATCAGCCCGGCGGCGGTGGCGACGAAACCGATGGCGCCGAACACCCGCTGGCCGGTCATCAGCATCAGCATCATCGTGCTGAACATCGTGAGTGCGATCATGTCATAGGACATCAGTCGATCACCCCCCTGAGGCGACCGATATCGCGGAAGAACTCGGCCAGCATTTGCAGGATCATCAGGAACACGCCGAGACAGGTGATCAGCTTGATCGGCCACATCAGCGGCCGCCACGCGGTCGGGCTGCGCTC
Organism: Roseovarius spongiae; assembly: GCF_003651245.1. Lineage (GTDB taxonomy): Bacteria > Pseudomonadota > Alphaproteobacteria > Rhodobacterales > Rhodobacteraceae > Roseovarius > Roseovarius spongiae. The sequence goes on along the minus strand of NZ_RAPE01000004.1, from coordinate 92,767 downwards.
GAGAAAGCCCAGCGTTTCCTGCGCTGCATCCTGCCCCTGGGTGACGAAGGTCCAGATCAACGCGCCGAAGAAATCCAGCGGCGCCTTGCCGAAATACCCCAGCGAATAGGCCAGCGACGACAGCCCGCCATAGAACAGGATGGCCAGATAGAAGATCAGGAAGATCACGGTGAACGCATCCACCCATGCCTTGGTCCGCGGCGTCCAGTCTCCGTAGAACAGGTCCATCCGCACGTTCGAGCCCATCTGGATCGAATAGGGCCCGCCGAGGACGAAATAGGCGACCAGCAGGAACTGCGCGGTCTCCAGCGTCCAGTTGGCCGGGGTCATCAGGACCTTGGAACTGGTCGACCACATCAGCACGCCGATCATCACGAAGACCAGATACATCACGATCCGGCCGATGAACCGGTTCATCGCATCGATCCCGCGGATATAGGCGAGGATCGCCCTAGGCATGCGCGGCCCCCTGCGATTGCAGGCCGAGGTGAACCAGCGCCGGCCCGATCATCGTGAGCAGCTCATCGCCGATCCGCGCGATGTCCTCGGGGGTTCGCAACAGGTCGTTGCGGACCTCGATCATCACGTTGGGCAGGCGCTGCGCGATGCCGTGGATCTGCAGGGAATGGGTGACGCCGTCCGCCGGGCCGTAGGGTTCGTTCCGCTCGATCTTGCGATGCGGCAGCTTCGGCGCAAGCGCCAGCATCGCGTCAGCCAGCCGCTTGTCCGTGTCGTGCAGGATGCCGATCTCGACCGCGCGCTGCTTGCCGAAATAGACGGGGGCAAAGCTGTGAACCGTGATCAGCGCCGTGGAATGGCCGCGTTGCTGCCGCGCGGCGATCTGTGCGGTCACCGCCTCGCAGAAGGGCGCATAGACGCTGTGGACACGCTCGGCGCGGTCATCGGGCGACAGGCCGCGGTTGCCCGGCACCTCGATCAGTTCGCTCTTTTCGGGCATGGCCGAGGCCGCCTCGGGCGGGCGGTTGCAGTCATAGACCAGCCGCGACACCGTGCTCGCGACCATCGGCGAAGCGAGCGCGGCGGCCAGGTGCAGGCCCAGCGCCCGCGCGCCAGGATCCCAGGCCGCGTGGCTCTCGGCGTGCTGCGGCGCGAGGCCGAGATCGTGATAGCGCGCGGGAATGCGATGCGAGGCGTGTTCGCAGAGGATCAGCGCCGGACCGGCATCCGCGCCGGCGTCGCCCAGTATCTCGACTGCGCTTTTCCGATCCTCGATTGTCATGCTGCCCCCACGCGTGTCTGAAAAAATCTTTCCATATTGCCCGATACCTGTCAATTTAATTTCAGAACCGGCGGCGCAGAGCCCTTGCCCGCCCCCTGCAACCGGACGCGAGAGGCGGTGCAAGCCCCGTGACCCAGGCCAGTTCCCCCAAGGCGGCGTCCGCCGCCTCCGTGCGCGAAATGCTGCGCAAGGCGTTCCCGACGCTGACGCAGTCGGAGCGCAAGTTCGCCACCGCGCTGCTGGACAACTACCCGGCCGCGGGGCTCGCCTCGATCACCATCGTCGCGGCGAACGCGGGCGTCTCGACGCCCACGGTGGCGCGCATGGTGCAGAAGCTGGGCTTCAAGGGCTTTCCGCAGTTCCACCAGGCGCTGCTGAAGGAGCTGGAGGCCACGGTGTCCGGCCCCACCCAGCGCCGCGCCAACTGGGCCGCCGAGGCGCCCGAATCCCACATGCTCAACCGTTTCGCGGGGGCGATCGGGCAGAACATGCAACAGACGCTCGCCAATATCGACCTGGCCGCGTTCGACGCGGCGGCGGACGCGCTCGCCGATACCGAGCGGCGGCTTTACGTGGTGGGCGGGCGCATCACGCGGGCGCTGGCCGATTACGCCTTCACCCATTTCCAGGCGGTGCGCCGGCGGATCACGCACATGACCTCGTCCTCGGCGACGTGGCCGCATTACGTGCTCGACATGGAGGCGGGCGACGTGCTCTTGATGTTCGACGTGCGCCGGTACGAAAAGAACCTGTTGCGGCTGGCCGAACTCGCCACGGCGCGGGGCGTGCTGGTGATCCTCGTCACCGACCAGTGGGCCAGCCCGGTCGCCGCCGTCGCCGGCCACACCTTTCATTGCTGGGTCGAGGTTCCCTCGGCCTGGGACAGCAACATCGCCACCATGATGCTGCTCGAGACGCTGATCGCCGCCGTGCAGGAACGCGACTGGCCCGAGACCCGGGACCGCTACGAACGCCTGGACGAGATATTCGACGCGGCCCGCCTGTTCGGAAAGTAGGCCATGCGCAGCGCCGGTGACGCGACGTCGCGGCGCCGACATCTGACGCGGCGACGCGAAAGCGGGTTGTATTTTCCTCCACGGTCAAGGCATTTTAGACTCTGCCCCGCGCGTCACGATCCGCCGCCATGCACAGGAACGCACCATGATCCGATGGACCCGGCCCGCCCTTCTTATCGCCGCGCTGGCCTGTGCGGCGCCCCTGACCGCCCAGACGGCGCAGGAAGCGGCCAAGCCGGTCAAGCTGATGACGCTCGGCGCCGGGGACAAAAGGGTCGAGCGGGAGTTCTTCGGTCACGTCGTGGCGCGCCAGACCGTCGACCTCGCCTTCCAGGTGGCCGGGCAAATCGTGGAGTTCCCGGTGCTCGAGGGCCAGACCGTCCCCGAGGGCGGGCTGATCGCGAAGCTCGACATGCAGACGTTCGAACTCGCGCTCGACCAGGCGCGCCTGCGCCAGGAACAGGCCGACCGCACGGTCGCGCGGCTGAACCGGTTGAGCGACGCCTCGGCCAGCGAGGTCCGCCGCGAGGACGCGGCCACCGAGGCCGGGCTCGCGCGGATCGCCGTCGCCAACGCCGAATACGCGCTCGAACATGCGACGCTGCATGCGCCGTTCGACGCGCTTGTCGCCGCGCGCGAGGTCGCCAACTACACAACTGTCACGGCGGGCAAGCCCATCGTGCGGCTGCACGACATGTCCGAGTTGCGCATCGAGATCGACGTGCCCGAGATCCTCTTTCAGCGCGTCGGGGAAGACCCGGATGTCAGCATCACCGCAACCTTCCCTGTCAGCGACCGCGCCTACCCCGTCGAGATACGCGAATTCAACGCAGAGACCTCGGCCATCGGGCAGACGTTCCGGCTGACCTTCGGCATGCCCCCGCCCGACGGGCTGCGGGTGCTGCCCGGCTCGTCCGTGACCATCACGGCGCGGATCAGGCAGGGCGACGCGGAGCTGTACGCGCCGGCCTCGGCCATCGCGACGGCGGCGGACGGGGCGACATCGGTGCTGAAATTCACGCCCGGCGCGGAGGATACCGGCACGCTGAGCCGCATTCCGGTCAAGGTCAGCGCAGGTATCGATGGCCGCCTCAGCATCGAGGGCGACGTGGCGGCGGGCGACGAAATCGTCGCGGCCGGGGTCAGCATGCTTGAAGATGGCATGACTGTGCGCCGATTCACCGGCTTCCCGAACTGAGCCGCCCATGTCCATCGCCCGCGCCTCCATCGAGAAACCGCTGCTGACATGGCTGCTGATCCTCGGCTGCATCTTCGGCGGTCTTTGGGGGTTCGCCAATCTCGGGCGGCTCGAAGATCCGGCGTTTACCATCAAGGCGGCGGTCATCTCGACGCAGTATCCCGGCGCGTCGGCCGAACAGGTCGCCCGCGAGGTGAGCGAGCCGCTGGAATCCGCGATCCAGAAGATGGGCGAGGTGGACAAGATCACCTCGGTCAACCGGCCCGGCATGTCGCTGATCGAGGTCGAGATCAAATCGACCGTGCGCGGCGCCGAACTGCCCGCCATCTGGACCAAGCTGCGCGCGCGCATCCGCGACGCGGCCCGGCGCCTGCCCCAGGGCGTCTCCGTGCCCTTTGTCAACGACAGCTTCGGCGACGTCTTCGGCATCTTCTACGCGGTCACGGCGCCAGGCTTCAGCGACGCCGAACGCTACGAACTCGCCACCTTCCTGCGGCGCGAATTGCTGACGGTGAAAGGCGTGGCCGACGTCGACGTCGAGGGGCTGGCCCCCGAGGCGGTCTTCGTGGAGCCCGACCTCGGCATGTCCGCCAACCAGGGCATCGCGCCCGAGGCCATCGTCGGCGCGATCGCCTCCGCCGATTCGGTGGTGCCGGCGGGCTCGGTCGGGGACACGATGATCCAGGCGCCCGACGGCACCGACACGGTGAACGAAATCGCCGGCCTGGCCATCGGCGTCGGCGGTGAGATCATCAACCTTGTCGATGTGGCCGAGGTCAGCCGCGGGCGGCAGGACGACCCGGAGTTGATGGTGCGGTTCAACGGCGCGGAGGCGTTCACCATCGGCGTCGCCGGGCTCAAGTCCGAGAACATCGTCGATGTCGGCAACCGGGTCGATGCGAAGCTTGCCCAACTGGACGACGAAATTCCGTTCGGCGTCACGCTGCACCCGATCTACCAGCAGCATGTCGTCGTCGCCAAGGCGTCGAGCGACTTCCTTCTCAACCTCGCCATGTCGGTCGGTATCGTGGTGCTGGTGCTCGCGCTGTTCATGGGCTGGCGCGCGGCGGTGGTGGTCGGGTCGACGCTGCTTCTCACGGTGGTCGGCACGCTCTTCTTCATGGCGATCTTCTCGATCGAGATGGAGCGCATATCGCTGGGCGCGCTGGTGATCGCGATGGGGATGCTGGTGGACAACGCCATCGTCGTCGCCGAGGGGATGCAGATCGCCATGCTGCGCGGAAAATCCTCGCGCGATGCGATAGACGAGGTCGCGGGAAAGACGCAGATCCCGCTGCTGGGCGCGACGGTGATCGGCATCATGGCCTTCGCCGGGATCGGCCTCAGCCCGGATGCGACGGGCGAATTCCTGTTCTCGCTCTTTGCGGTGATCGGCATTTCGCTGCTGCTGTCATGGGGGCTGGCGCTGACGGTGACGCCGCTTCTGGGCCATTACTTCTTCCGCCAGGGCGCGGGCGACGGCGACGACGCCTATGGCGGCTGGATGTTCCGCGCCTACGCAAGCGCGTTGCGCGGCGCGCTCCGGGCGCGCTGGCTGGTGGTGGCGGCGCTGGTGGCCGTCACCGCGGCCAGCTTTGTCGGGTTCGGGCAGTTGAAGCAGCAGTTCTTTCCCAACTCGAACACGCCGCTGTTCTACGTGCATTACAAGCTGCCCCAGGGCGCCGGGATCGAACGCACCGCCGCCGACATGGCGGTGATCGAGGACTGGCTCGCCCAGCGCGACGACGTGGTGTCGGTCGCCACGTTCGTCGGGCAGGGCGCGACGCGGTTCCTGCTTACCTATTCGGCCGAGAAACCGAACCCGAGCTATGGCCACATGATCGTGCGTACCGAAACGCTCGACGACATCCCGCCGCTGCGCGCCGCGCTCGACGCCTTCGGGCGCAACCGGCTTCCGGCGGGGGAATTCCGCACCAAGCGGCTGGTCTTCGGACCCGGCGGCGGCGACCCGATCGAGGTGCGGTTTTCCGGCAGCGATCCGGCAGAGCTGCGCCGTCTGGGCGCGCAGGCGATGGAGGTGATGGCCGCCGCCTCGGACAACGTGATCGACATGCGCACTGACTGGCGCGAACAGGAAATCGTGCTCAAACCGGTTTACGCGACCGAACGCGCCCAGACCGCCGGGATCACCCGCGAGGACGTGGCGACGACGCTGCGTTTCGCCACCGACGGGATCGACGGCGGGGTCTATCGCGAAGGGGATCGGCTGATCCCGATCATCGTGCGCCTGTCCGAGGACAGCAGCGTCGGGCTGGGCGATCAGATCGTCTATTCGTCTTCGGCGGGCAGTTTCGTGCCGATCGAACAGGTCACCGACGGCTTCAAGGTCGAGGTGCAGAACACGCTCGTGCATCGCCGCGACCGACTCTTGACGCTGACCGTGGGCGCGGACATTCCGCCCGATCAGACCGCCGCCTCGGTTCGCGGGGAAATCCGCGAGGCTGTCGAGTCCATGCCGCTGCCGCTGGGATACAAGATGGCCTGGGGCGGCGAGTTCGAGGACTCCTCCCAGGCGCAGGCCAGCCTTGGGCGGCAACTGCCGCTCAGCCTGCTGGTGATGGTGCTCATTTCGGTGCTGCTGTTCAACGCGCTGCGCCAGCCGCTCATCATCTGGCTGCTCGTGCCGATGTCGGTCTGCGGCGTGGTGATCGGCCTGCTGGGCGCCGGGCTGCCCTTTACGTTCACCGCGCTGCTGGGACTGCTCAGCCTGTCGGGGATGCTCATCAAGAACGGGATCGTACTGGTCGAGGAGATCGACATCATGCGCCGCGAGGGGCTGAAGCTGCGCCCGGCCATCGTCACCGCCTGCACGTCACGGCTGCGGCCCGTGACGCTCGCCGCGGCGACGACGATCCTCGGCATGGCGCCGCTGTTGTGGGATGCGTTCTTCGTGTCGATGGCGGTGACGATCATGGGCGGGCTGGCCTTCGCGTCGATCCTGACGCTGATCGCCGCGCCGGTCTTTTACGACATCCTGTTTTCGCGCTCCGCCGCGTGATCTCTCGGCCGCGCCCGGCGCGCCGCGCGCCCGTCGCCTGCGCGAGAAGCGCCCGCCGCCGGCGCTGAAACCCCACCCGGATCGCGGCGGAAATGCAAATTGCCGAACGCCCGGGCCTGCCGCCCGAGCCATTTCCCTTGCCCTGCCGCGTCTCTGCGGGCAATCGTTGCGGTCATGGAACTTGGCCCCTACATCCTGCTCGCCTCGATCGAGGGTTCCGTCACGGCGGCAGTGCTGGCGCTGACCGCGGTCGGGCTCAGCCTCGTCTTCGGAGTGATGCGGGTGGTCAACATCGCGCATGGCGAGTTCTTCATGCTGGGGGCGGTCATCGCATGGTTCGTCGCCCAGGCGCTGGGCGCGCACCCCGCGGTCGGCTTTGCCGCGGCCCTGATCGTCGCGCCGCTGGTCGTCGGCGCGATCGCGGTGGCGGCGGACGTCACCATCCTCAAGCGGATCGATTACGACCCAGAGCGCACGATCGTCGCGACCATCGGGCTGCTCTACATCATCCAGCAACTGACGCTGATGGGCTACGGCCCCGACGCGCGCCCGGTAGAGGCGCCCTTCAACAGCCGCCTCGCGATCCCGTGGTGGGAATGGAAGGACGGCGCGTTGCAGATGTACTGGCCCTGGGGGCTGGCCACGACGAGTTACAAGCTCGCCGTGATCGGCGCGGCGGCGCTGGTGCTGCTGGGCGTCTGGGCCTTCATGACGCATACCCGCGCGGGATTGCTGATGCGCGCGACGCAGCAGGATCGCGAGATGGCGCTCGCCTTCGGCATCCCGGTCGAACGGGTCTACGCGCTCGTCTTCGGGATCGGCGCGGGATTGGCGGCGCTGGCGGCGGTGCTGATCGTGCCGATCAGCCAGGCGCATTACCTGATGGGGGCCGATCCTCTGCTGCTGTCGTTCATCGTAGTCATCATCGGCGGATTGGGCAGCCTGCCCGGCACGGTGGTGGCGGCGATCCTGATCGGGTTGAGCGACGGCATCGTCTCGGTCTTCTTCTCGCCCACGCTGGCCAAGATCCTCGCGACGCTGCTGGTCGCGCTGGTGCTGGTGTTCCGCCCCGGCGGCCTGTTCGGGACGCGGCAGGCATGAGCGAACGCGCCAAGGTCGTCGGCCTGCATGGCGGGCTGCTCGTGCTGCTCTTCGCGTTGCAATTCGCCCTGCCCGCCTATCACCACGGCAACCTCGCGCGGATCATGGTGCTGGCGAGCTTCGCCATCGGGTACAACCTGCTCTTCGGCTACACCGGGCTGCTCAGCCTCGGGCATGCGCTGTTCTTCGCCGCCGGCATGTATGGCGCGGGGCTGAGCGTCCTCCATTTCGGATGGTCGCCCGCTCCGGCGCTGATCGTGGGGCTGGCGGCGGGGGCGGCGGTTTCGGCGTTGCTGGGGCTGCTGGCGCTGCGCACGGCAGGGGTGGCGTTCATGATCGTCACGCTGATGTTCGCGCAGGCGGGATACCTCGCCATCCTCTATTTCGGAAAATGGACGTACGGAGACGAGGGGTTCGTGATCGCACGCGCCGCGCGCATGCTGCATGGCGTCGACCTCAGCGATCCGGCGTCCCGCTATTTCGCCGCGCTGGCGTTGTTCGCCGTAAGCCTCGCTGTCTGCCTCTGGCTGGTGCGCAGCCGCTTTGGCAAGACCCTGATCGCGATCCGTGAGAACGAGGAGCGCACGCGGATGCTGGGTTACGACACCTTCGCGCGCAAGCTGGGCGCGATGGTGATTTCGGGGGCGATCTCGGCCGCCGCGGGGGCGGTTTACGGGTTGCTTTTCGGCTATGTCGGGGCGACCTTCGCCAGCGTGCAGTATTCGATCTTTCCGCTGCTCTGGGTGCTTCTGGGCGGCGCGGGCGTGGTGGTGGGGCCGTTCGTCGGCACGCTGTTCATGTTCTACCTGATCGACCTCAGCTCGGGCGTGACGACGGCCTACATGCTGATCGCGGGTGTGGTGCTCGTGCTGTTGACGCTCTTCGCGCCGCAGGGACTGACCGGAGAACTGCGCCGCAGGCTCTGGCCGTGGCTGCCATGACGCTGCTCGCCACGCAGGGACTGTCAAAGCACTTTGCCGGGCTCCAGGCCGTCCGCGGCGTCGACCTCGACCTGCCACGCGGCGAGGTGCGCGCGCTCATCGGGCCCAACGGCGCGGGCAAGACGACGCTGGTCGGCATGATCTGCGGGCGCATCGCGCCAAGTTCGGGCACGGTGCATTTCGACGGGCGGGACATCACGGCCCTGCCCGCGCACAGGCGCATCAACCTGGGGATGGCCTACACGTTCCAGATCACATCGGTCTTCGCGCGGCTCGACGCGGCCGAGAATGTCGCGCTCGCCGCGCGGCGGCGGGTGCGCGGCGAGGGAGTGGAGGCCGTCGTGCAGGAGGCGCTGGCGCGTGTCGGACTCGCTGACCGCGCCGCCACGCTTGCGGGCGATCTGAGCTACGGCCACCAGCGTCTGCTGGAAATCGCGATGGGGCTGGCGCAGGCCCCCCGCCTGCTGATCCTCGACGAGCCGACGCAGGGGCTGGCCGAGAGCGAGATCGCCGCCTTCAAGTCGCTGATCCGTGACCTCGCCGGCGGCGCGACGATCCTGCTGATCGAACACAACATGAGCGTGGTGATGGAAACTGCCAACCGGGTGACGGTGCTCAATGCCGGCGAGGTGCTGGCCGAAGGCGCGCCGGCCGAGATCCGCGCCGACAAGGCCGTGCAGGCCGCCTATCTGGGGACCGGTTAGATGCTGGAATTGCAGGGAGTCGGATCGGGATACGGACGCGCGCAGGTGTTGCGCGACCTCGATCTGCGTGTCGACGCCGGTGAAATCCTCTGCCTGTTGGGCCGCAACGGCGCGGGCAAGACGACGGTGATGCAGACGATCATGGGGTTGCTGCTGCTGATGACGGGGCGGATCACGCTGGATGGCGCGGATATCGGCGCGCTCCCCGCCCACATGATTCCTCGCGCCGGGATCGGCTATATCCCGCAGGGGCGGCGGCTGTTCCCGGGGCTGACGGTGGCGCAGAACCTCGCCGTCGGCATGCAGACCCGCAACAGTCCGCCAGAGGTGCTGGACGAGGTGCTCGCCCTGTTCCCGCGCCTGCGCGAGCGGATGGGCCAGCGGGCGCAGACGCTTTCGGGGGGCGAACAGCAGATGCTGGCGACCGCCCGCGCGCTCTGCCTGCGGCCCAAGGTGCTGCTGCTGGACGAGCCGACCGAAGGATTGCAGCCCTCGATGATCGAGGCGATCCGCGAGGTGATCGTCGAAATGCGCGACCGCGGGGTGGCGGTGCTGCTGGTCGAACAGCGGATCGATGCGGTGCTGTCGATCGCGGACCGCGTCGCGTTTATCGAGAACGGCCGCAACGGAGAGACCCTGCCCGCCGCCGCGCTGCAGGCCGATCGCGCTATCGTGGATCGCTACGTGGGCGTCTGACTGCGCTACAGCCCCGCCGCAAGCCGCGTGCCCTGATCGATGGCCCGCTTCGCGTCCAGCTCGGCGGCGACATCGGCCCCGCCGATCACATGCACGCGCGCCCCGCTCGTCCCGAGCGCGTCGGCAAGGCCGCGATTGGTGACCTGTCCGGCGCAGAGAACGACGGTATCCGCCTCGATCAGCCGCGCGCCACCGTCGACGGTGATGTGCAACCCGTCCGCATCGATGCGCTCATAGGTGACGCCGCCGACCATCTCGACCTGCTTCATCCTGAGCGTCGCGCGGTGGATCCAGCCCGTCGTCTTGCCCAGCCGTTTGCCGAGGCGTTCGTTCTTGCGTTGCAGAAGGGTGAGGCGCCTTGCGGGCGGGCCGGGGCGCGCCCCCTCGGGGGCGAGGCCGCCGCGCGCCTTGGCAGGGTCGGTCACGCCCCATTCGCGCATCCATTCGGGCAGGTGCAGGGTCGGGCTCTCGCCCGCTTCGACAAGGTATTCGGCCACGTCGAACCCGATCCCGCCCGCGCCGACGATGGCGACGCGTTCGCCCACCTCGGCCTTGCCGCGCAGCACGTCGATATAGCTCAGCACGTTCGGCCCGTCCTGGCCGGGGATATCGGGATCGCGCGGCAGAACGCCGGTGGCGATAATCACGTCGTCGAACCCGGCCAGGTCCTGCGCGCCCGCCTCGCGGCCCAGCTTCAGCGTCACGCCGGTCGCCTCCAGCATCGCGGCGTACCATTCGACCAGCCCGTCGAACTCTTCCTTGCCGGGGATGACGCGCGCCATGTTGAGCTGCCCGCCGATGCGGTCGTCCCGCTCAAAGAGCGTCACGGCGTGGCCGCGCTCCGCCGCCGTGATCGCCGCCGAAAGGCCAGCGGGGCCCGAGCCGACCACGGCGACGCGCCGCGACTCCGCCGCCGGTTCGATCACCAGCTCGGTTTCGTGGCAGGCGCGCGGGTTGACCAGGCAGGTGCTCATCTTGCCCGAGAACGTGTGGTCGAGGCAGGCCTGGTTGCAGGCGATGCAGGGCGCGATCAACTGCGCCTGCTCCGCCTCGGCCTTGGCGACGAAATCGGGATCGGCAAGGAACGGGCGCGCCATCGACACCATGTCGGCGCAGCCTTGCGCCAGAACGTTCTCGGCCACTTCGGGCGTGTTGATCCGGTTCGAGGTGACGATGGGGACGCCGACCTTACCCATGAGCTTCTGCGTGACCCATGCGAAGGCCGCACGCGGCACCGAGGTGGCGATGGTCGGGATCCGCGCCTCGTGCCAGCCGATGCCGGTGTTGATGATCGACGCGCCCGCCTCCTCGACCGCGCGGGCAAGCTGCACGACCTCTTCATGGGTCGAGCCGTCCGGCACGAGGTCGATCATCGACAGCCGGTAGATCAGGATGAAATCGCTTCCCACCTCGGCGCGCGCCCGGCGCACCACCTCGAGCGGAAGCCGCATCCGGTTCTCGTAGGAGCCGCCCCAGCGGTCGGTCCGCTTGTTGGTGTGCCGGACCAGGAACTGGTTGAGGAAATATCCCTCGGATCCCATGATCTCGGCCCCGTCATACCCCGCCTCGCGGGCGCGGGCGCAGGCGGTCGCGATATCGGCGATCTGCTTTTCGATGCCGTCCTCGTCCAGTTCCCTGGGCGCGAAGGGCGAAATCGGCGACTTGATCGGTGATGGCGCAACGCAGTCGGGGCTGTAGGCATAGCGCCCCGCGTGCAGCACCTGCATCGCGATCAGCCCGCCGGCGTCATGGACCGCGTCGGTCACGACCCGGTGATTGGCGATGTCCTGATCCGTGAACAGTCCCGCGGCGCCGGGAAACACGCCGCCCTCGGCATTGGGCGCCATGCCGCCCGTGACCATGAGCGCGACCCCGCCCCGCGCCCGCGCGGCGTAGAACTCGGCGACGCGCGGCCAGTCCTTCGTTTCCTCCAGCCCGGTATGCATCGACCCCATGATCACGCGGTTCTTCAGCGTGACATGGCCCAGGTCGAGCGGCGAGAAGAGGTGGCTGTAGCGGCTCATGGCGGCCTCCTTCGGCGTTTGGCGGCAGCATGGCGCGCGTGCGTGCCCTTGTCACCCCGCGACGCTGCGTTAGAGCGTCTTTGCGTGAGATCAAAGTCCGGTGCATACTATCCGCATAACGTCACGCGGATTGCGACAGGAGAATGACGGATGTTGGAGATCAGCACCTACAAGGTCGCGCAGGTCGTCCTCATGGCGCGAGAGCTCGACCGCGCCGAGGGTGAGCTGCGCGGTTTCATCGACCGGCTGAGCGAAGAAGAACAGGCCAGCCTCGTCGCCGTGATGTGGATCGGCCGTGAGAGTTTCGAGGCCGACGACCTAGACGAGGCGATCCGCACCGCGCGCGACGAGGCCACGACGCCGACGGCCGATTACCTGCTCGGCTCGCCGCACCTGTCGGATCACCTGGAGAACGGGCTCGAGGCGCTGGGCCTGTCGGCCTATGACGACGAGGACGACCTGATCCGCGGCGGCTGATCCTCGCCGCGCCTCATGCCTGCGGGGGCTGTTCCCGGCAGGCGCGGGTCGCGGCGTGATCGACCTCTCCGCTTTCATCACAGACCACGCCAAAGAGCGCGCGCGCCTGATCGGCCGTATAGCGGCCAAGCCGCACGTCCTCGGCCACGCGGGCGGGTGCCCGCATGAACGGATCGCCGTAACCGCCGCCGCCGGGCGTTCGGACGCGGACCCGGTCGCCGGGTTCCAGCGGGATGTCCTGTTCCTTGGACAGGTGCAGCGGAATGTAGGGCGTGTCGCCGCGCCAGACCGTCACCTCGTTGAGCGCGCCGTCCGCGCCGCCCAGCGCGCCTTGCGGCCCGGTGCGCCCGTGATCCATCACGAAGCTCGCCGTGGCCGCGCCGCGCCGCAGTTCGACCTCGTAATCGAGCCCGAAACCGCCCCGTTGCGCGCCGGCGCCGCCCGACCCTTCGCGCAGGGCGTAGCGGTGATAGAGCACCGGGAACGCCTGTTCCATGATCTCGACCGGGGGCGCCTTGGAGATGCCGATGGTCGAACAGCCGTTGCTCAGCCCGTCGCCCCCCGCGTGGCCGCCGTAGCCGCCGCCCGAAAGCTGGTACATCACGAAATCCCGCCCACGCGCCGGGTCATGCCCGCCCAGCGCGAAATTGCCGCTGGTGCCGGCCGGGGCGGCGGTCACGCGGTCGGGCAGAACAGACACTAACGCGGCGAAAACAGCCTCCGCGATGCGTTGGCTGACCTCTGCCGCGCAGCCCGAGACGGGGCGCGGATATTGCGCATCGAGGAACGTGCCGGCAAGGCCGGTCACGCGCAGCGGTTCGAACGCGCCGGCGCTGATCGGAACTTCGGGAAAAATGTGACGCATCGCGAGGTAGACGGAGCTGAGCGTCGTCGCCCTGACCGAGTTCATCGGCCCCCGGCAAGGCGGGGCGCTGCCGGTGAAGTCAAAGGTCAGATCATCGCCTTCCCGGCTGATACAGAGCCTGATCGCGAGCGGTTCATCGACCACGCCGTCGCTGTCGATCCACGCCACGCTCTCATGCCGCCCCTCGGGAATCTGGCGGATGAAGACGCGCATCTGCTCGGCGGCGCGGCGGCGCAGCTCGTCGATCGCCTCGCGCACCACGGCGTCGCCGTAGCGATCGAGCAGCAGGCCCAGCCGCTCGGCCCCGAGATCGAGCGCGGCGGCCTGCGCGCGCACGTCGCCGATCCGCTGGTCGGCGACGCGGATGTTGGAACAGATGATCGCGTATATCTCGGGATCGAGCGCGCCCTGCCTGAACAGCCGCACCGGCGGCAGGCGCAGCCCCTCCTGTTCGACCGAGGTCGCCGAGGCGGAGAACCCGCCGGGGACCGCGCCGCCGGTGTCGGGCCAATGGCCGGTATTGCTGAGCCAGCAGAAGATCTCGCCGCCCCGGTAGAAGGGCCGCGCAAAGCGCACGTCCATCAGGTGCGTGCCGCCGAGATAGGGATCGTTGACGATGTAGATGTCGCCGGGCGCGGGCGCGGCCGCGCGGCCGTCCGCGATCATCTCGATCAGGGTCCGGGTCGAATATTGCATCGTGCCGACGAACACCGGCAGCCCGCCAGCCCCCTGCGCGATCAGCGCGCCGTCGGCGGCGTCGTAGATCCCGTCCGAGCGGTCATTCGCCTCGGCGATCACCGGCGAGAACGCGGCGCGGGAGAAGGTAAGATCCATCTCGTCGCAGACCTGTTGCAGACCGGCCTGGATGACCGAGAGCGTGATCGGGTCAAGGCTCATCCCGCACCCCCGATTTCGACCCTGATATTGCCCAATTCGTCCCCCGTGGCGCGGTCGCCCGGTTCGATCAGGAGGGTGGTGTCCATCTGCTCGATGATCGCGGGACCGTTCAGGGCGGCGTCGAGCGGCAGGTGATCGCGCCAATAAACCGGCGTGTCGTGAGCCGCTCCGTCAAAGCGCACAGGGCGCGTCCCGGTCTGCGCCTCGGCGACCGACCGCTTGCGCCCGGAGGGGTCGATCAGCGCGCTGAGATCGAGCGGCGCGCGCAAACCGATCACCGAGGTGTTGACGTTCACGAGGTTGGCGCGGATTCGATCCAGTTTCACCCGGAAACGGTCGAAATAGGCCCGCTCGAACAGCGCCTGAAGCGTTTCGGCGTCGACATGCGGCGCCGTGAGCGGGACGCGCAAGAGGTGGGTCTGGCCGACGAACTGCATGTCGACGCTGTGGACGTGGCGGATGCCGCGGATCTCGATGCTTTCCTTGGCGATCATCCGTTCGCCCCGGTCGATCTGGGCGTCGAACACATCGCCAAGCGCGCCGGGATCGAGCCAATCGAGCGGCGTGTTGATCGTGGTCACGAAATCATGCCGCAGATCGGCGATGACGCAGCCCAGCGCGTTGGTGATCCCAGGACGGCAGGGTATCAGGACGCGCGGCACGCCCAGTTCGCGCGCCAGCGCCGCGGCGTGCAGCGGCCCGGCCCCGCCGAAAGCGAAGAGCGCGAAATCGCGCGGGTCCGCCCCGAGCGAGATCGACACCATGCGGATCGCGCCGGCCATGCGGGTGTTGGCCATGCGGATCACCGCCTCGGCGGAGTCCAACACGCCGATCCCCAGCGGTTTGGCCAGTTTCGCGTCGAATATCGCCGCGACGTCATCGACCGCGACGCCACCCGAAATCGCCAGTTTAGCCGGGTCGAGCCGTCCGAGCAGCAGGTTGGCGTCCGAAATCGTCGGCTCCGCGCCGCCGCGGCCATAACAGATCGGGCCGGGATCGGCGCCCGCGCTCTTGGGCCCGACCTCGAGCAGCCCGGCCTCGTTCACTCGCGCGATCGAGCCGCCCCCGGCCCCGACGGTGCGCACGTCGACCATCGGGACATGGATCGGCATGGCGTATTCGATCTCGATCTCGTTGGAAACGGCCGGTTCCGCGCCGCGGATCAGCGCCACGTCGGTCGAGGTGCCGCCCATGTCGTAGGTAATCAGATCCGCCTGCCCCGCCGCGCGGCCGGTGTAGGCGGCGGCCATCACGCCCGAGGCGGGGCCGGACATCACCGTCTTGGCCGCCTCCTGCGCCACCAGCCGGACCGAGACCATGCCGCCGTTGCCGTTCATCACCAGCATGTCGCGTCGGTACCCGCCTTGCGCCAGCTCGGCGGTCAGCCGGTCGAGATAGCGCGCCAGGATCGGCTGCACGCCCGCGTTGACCGCCGCCGTGACCCCGCGTTCATATTCGCGCGATTCCGACAGGATCGCGTGCCCCATCGTGATGTGCCCGTTCGGCCAGATATCGCGCAGAAGGGCGGCGGCGCGGCGTTCATGCGCGGGGTTGGCGTAGGCGTGCAGGAAATGCACGACGAGCGATTCGCACCCTGCCGCCAGCAGCGCGCGCCCGGCGGCGCGCACGGCCTCCTCGTCCAGAGGCGTGACCACCTCCCCTTGCGCGTCCATGCGTTCGGCGACTTCCAGCCGCAGGTCGCGCGGGATGAGGGGCGTGAACTGCCCGGTCATGCCGTAGGGTTGCGGGCGGGTCCGGCGGCCAAGCTCGAGCACGTCGCGAAAGCCCGCCGTGGTGATGAGGCCGGTGCGGCTCAGCTTGCGTTCAAGCACCGCGTTGGTCGTCGTCGTCGTCCCATGCACGATGAGGTCGAGCGCGGCGAGGTCGCTTCCGGCCTCCGCCAGCGCATTCAACACGCCGAAAGCCTGGTTGTCTGGCGTGCTCGGCGCCTTGGCCAGGCGCACCGCCCCGCTGGCGGGGTCGAGCTGCACCAGGTCGGTGAACGTGCCGCCCACGTCGATCCCGGCCACCAGCCGCGCGTTATCGCTCACATGCCGCCCCTTCGGTCCGCTTTGTTGGCGAGAGTTGGCGAGAGGCCGGCAAAAGTCAACGAAAGCCGAGGCTGACCCGGATGAGCGCCTGCGGCGCACGGATCAGTTTATCGGCGCCATGCCGCGGGCGTCGGCGGCGCCTCCGGCGGGGATATTTCGGGCAAGAAGATGCAGCGAAGGGGGCGCTTCAGACGCCGACGTCGGGGCCGAGGCATAGGAGGGGTTCGACGCTTTTCTCGACCTCGTAGAGTTCGGATTGGGTCGGGTCGTTTTCGAACCGGGCGATCAGGCCGCCGCTGTCGCGCTTAAAGCTCCAGCATTGCGGGTCGGGGTTTTCGTCGTAGACGAAACAGATCAGCGGGCCGTCCTCATACCAGACGCCGTCCTGGCATTTCCCGTCGAGGAAGGACCAGCGCACCCGGCGGTCGTCAAGATATTCCTCGGCGCCGTAAGGGGATCCGAGGCTGCCGTAGTAGAACGTCTTGCCGCGGGTATAGGCGTCGAATTCCGCGGCGCTCATGCTGTCCTGCGCGGCGGCGGGCAGGGCAAGACAGAGCAAAGCGGGGATCAGGGTCAGGTGTCTCATGGGCGGAGTCTGGCAGAGCGCGGGGCGGGACGCCACCGCTATCGCCCGCGGTCAGTTCCATCGGCGGGCGCGCGCGTCCATCATCCGGCGCCAGAGCGGCGGAACCAGCGCGACCGCCGCCATGACGGGAAGCGGGCGGGGCAGCATCGGCATGCGCTCCGCGTCGAGTTGCAGCGCCGGGTAGGCGCGTGAGGGGGTGACGTGGTGATCCGAGTGGCGGGGCGCATTCAGCGTCACGGCGGAGGAAAACCAGTGCGGGGCGTTCCAGGAATGCTGCGGGCCGACCGGCTCGGGGGCGCCATCCGTTCGGGTGCGGCGGCTGAGGCCGTAGTGCTGGACGTAATCGGACAGCAGGATCTGCATCTGCGCGTAGAGGCAGAGCGCGATGTAGACCATCAGACCGCGCCATCCGGCCAGCAGGGCGACCCCGGCAATCATCGCCATGCCGCCGCCGACATAGAGCAGGTAGGGATGCCGCCACCGCGGCTTGCCTCCGCGCGTCAGCATCGCGCTTTCGGCGGCGAGGCCGGCGCGAAAGCTGCCCGGCGCCGCGGACAGCGCGAATCGGTAGAAACCGGTCCCCATCGGGGGGCTGTTGGGATCTTTGGCGGTGGCGACATGCACGTGATGCACCCGCAGATGCGCGCTGGCGTGGTGGCCGGTCAGCAGGCTGGTATAGACCAGCCGCCCCAGCAGGCGCAGCGCGCGGGGGCGCTTGTGGATCAACTCGTGCGCGACCGGGTGCGAGATCTGCCCGAAGACCAGTCCGCACGCGATGCCGATCGCGGCCCGCGGCAGGGCGTGAAGGCCGCTTGCGCCCGCGACAGTCCAGAGAACGAGGGCGAGCAGCGCGAAATGCGCCACGCCAAGCGCGGCAAGAAGCGCGTCGCTGCCCGGAAACTCCGCCTCGGGGTCGGAATTGATCGCCGCGCGGGCGATCAGCCGGTCCATCAGGGCGACCAGCGCCGTCATGTAGAGCAGCCCCAGCGCCGCCGCCCAGCCGCCCTGGAGCGCGCCGAATGCGATCAGCGCGGCGGGCGTCAGCGTGGCGAGGGCGAAGAGCGGCATATCCATATCCTTGGCTGCGCGTGACATGACGCGTTGATTGCGGCACTCTGGCGGCAGGATACGGGCAATGCGGCGATTGTCTCAACGCTTCCGTCGCTTTTGGCGTCGCGCGCGCCCGGACGAGCCGATATGTCCGGGAGCGGAACAGGTACGAGGATTCATCATGGCACTGGATGATCGCAAGGGCGTCTGGAAATCGGGCAAGGGCAAGGGCCGCCATACGCCCAAGGGGCGGCAGCTCGAGGATGGGCCGTGGGAAGAGGTCCGCGCGCTGCTGGGCGACGGGCCGCGGCGGCGCGACCTGCTGATCGAATACCTGCATCTCATCCAGGACAAGTACGGCCACCTTTCGGCGGCGCATCTGCGCGCATTGGCCGAGGAATTGCGCATCGCGCAGGCCGAGGTGTACGAGGTCGCCACCTTCTACGCGCATTTCGACGTGGTGAAGGAGGGCGAGACGCCGCCGCCCGCGCTCACCATCCGGGTCTGCGATTCGCTGTCATGTGAACTGGCCGGCGCGCAGCAGTTGAAGGCGGCGCTCGAGGACGGGCTCGACCCGGCGCAGGTGCGCGTGCTGCGCGCGCCCTGCATGGGCCGCTGCGACACCGCGCCGGTGCTTGAACTGGGTCACAACCATATCGACCACGCCACGCCGGAGAAGGTGCAGGCGGCTATCGAGGCGGGTAACGTGCATCCGGATGTTCCCGATTACGAGGGGCTGGCGGCCTATCGCGGCGATGGCGGTTACGGAACGCTGGAAGAGATCCGCAAGAGCGGCGATTTCGAGGCGATTCAGCAGACGCTTCTGGACGCCGGGCTGCGGGGACTGGGCGGCGCAGGCTTTCCGTCGGGACGAAAGTGGGGCTTTGTGCGGGCCGAGCCGGGGCCGCGCTACCTTGCCGTGAACGGCGACGAGGGCGAGCCGGGCACGTTCAAGGACCGCTACTACCTCGAACGGGCGCCGCATCTCTTTCTCGAGGGGATGCTGATCGCAGCATGGGCGATCGAGGCGAAGACCTGCTTCATCTACATGCGCGACGAATACCCGGCGGTGCTGGAGATCCTGCGCCGCGAGATCGCCGCGCTCGAGCAGGCGGAGATCGTCGCGCCGGGATATATCGAACTGCGCCGCGGCGCCGGCGCCTATATCTGCGGCGAGGAAAGCGCGATGATCGAGAGCATCGAGGGCAAGCGCGGCCTGCCGCGCCACCGCCCGCCCTTCGTCGCGCAGATCGGCGTCTTCGGCCGCCCGACGCTGGTGAACAATATCGAGACGCTCTACTGGGTCGCGCGCATCCTGCGCGAAGGCGGCGAGATCCTTTCGGGCGTCGAGAAGAACGGGCGCAAGGGGCTGCGCTCATATTCCGTTTCGGGGCGGGTCAAGAACCCGGGCGTGCACCTGCTGCCCGCCGGCTCCACCATGCAGGACATAATCGAGGCCTGCGGCGGTATGCTCGACGGGCACGCGTTCAAGGCCTATCAGCCGGGCGGGCCGTCGGCGGGGCTGCTGCCCGCGTCGATGGGCGACATACCGATGGATTTCGACGTGTTGCAGGAACACGGCACCTTCATCGGCTCGGCCGCGGTCGTGGTGTTGTCGGATCAGGATTCGGCGCGCGACGCCGCGCTCAACATGCTGCGCTTCTTCGAGGACGAAAGCTGTGGCCAGTGCACGCCATGCCGGGTGGGCTGCGAAAAGGCGGTCAAGCTCATGCAGGCCGACCGCTGGGACCAGCCGCTGCTCGAGGAACTGTGCCAGGCGATGAGCGATGCGTCGATCTGCGGGCTGGGCCAGGCGGCGCCGAACCCGATCCGCCTGACCATGAAGCATTTCCCGGACGAAGTTTAGCGCAACGCCCGCCCTTTCAAATCCCCTCGGACCGCGCTAGAGCGGTGCCCGTGCAACCCGGGCGCGTGGCCGCGCGTTTCACCCTCGGGCGCGCCGCACATCCCGCGCGAGACGCGCCGTAACCTGAGTGGTCAGACCAGAGGGGATAACACATGGCGTTTTTCAAGAAACTCAAGGACAGGCTGTTCAAGTCGTCCTCACGGCTCGAGGACGGGCTCGACGCGATCGTCGAGGAGGGCGGCACGCCCGAACCCGACCTGCCGGAGCCGTCGCAACCGGATCCGACACCGGATACGACACCCGGACCCAAGCCGGCGACGGTCCCCGATCCCGGCCCGGACACAACGCCCGAGCCCGAACCCGAAACGGTGCCCGACCCCGGCCCGTCGACCGTGCCCGAGCCGGAGCCGACCACCGTGCCGGACCCCAAGCCCGACACGACGCCGACTCCGGACCCCGTGCCGCAGCCCGATCCCGGCCCGCAGCCCGCGCCCGAACCGCCGACCGAGGTGCCGACGCCGCCGTCGCCCACGCCGCCGGAGCCGCCGCAGGAGATCCCGCAGCGGCCGGCGGATTCGCCGCCGGCACAGCCGCCGACGGAAATCCCGCTCGATACCCTGCCCAAGGGCGCAGGGCAGCCAAAGCCCGGGCTTCTCGGGCGGCTTCTGGGCCGGGGGGGCGACGCCGGGGTCGTGCGCCGCGCGCTCGACGACGACATGCTCGAACAGCTCGAGGAATTGCTCATCGCTGCCGACATGGGGGTGGACACCGCGTTGCGCGTCACCGCGAATCTGGCCGAGGGGCGCATGGGCAAACGGCTCTCCACGCAGGAGATCAAGGAGCTTCTGGCGCAGGAGATCGCGCGCATCATGGAGCCGGTCGCCAAGCCGATGCCGCTTTACCGCAAGACGCCGCAGGTGGTGCTGGTGGTCGGCGTCAACGGTTCGGGCAAGACGACCACCATCGGCAAGCTCGCCAGCCAGTTCCGCGCCGCGGGCAAGTCTGTGGTGATCGCGGCGGGCGACACGTTCCGCGCCGCGGCGGTCGAACAGTTGCAGGTCTGGGGCGAACGCGCGGGCGTGCCGGTGCTGACCGCGCCGGAAGGATCCGATCCCGCCAGCCTTGCGTTCGACGCGATGGGGCAGGCCCAGGCCGAGGGCGCGGATTTGCTGATGATCGACACCGCCGGTCGTTTGCAAAACCGCGCCGACCTGATGGAGGAACTTGCCAAGATCGTGCGCGTCATCCGCAAGAAGGACCCGGACGCGCCGCACAACACCTTGCTCGTGCTGGACGCAACGACGGGGCAGAACGCGCTGTCCCAGGTCGAGACCTTCCGGAAACTGGCGGATGTTTCGGGCCTCGTGATGACAAAACTGGACGGCACCGCCAAGGGCGGCGTTCTGGTGGCGCTTGCCGACCGCTTCGGCCTGCCGATCCACGCCATCGGCGTCGGCGAGCAGATCGACGACCTCGCCCCCTTCGACCCCGAAGAGTTCGCCGCCGCGCTGACCGGGCTCGAGGTTTGACTCAATTGTCGTCGTGCGTGCCCATCCAGCGTTCCAGCGCGCGCAGCACGATCAGAACCGCGACCACGATGCCGGCCGCCATCGCCGCCAGCGGCATCTGCCCGGCCCCGCAGGCAAGGCCGATCCCGCCCGCGAGCCACATCGACGCGCCGGTGGTGGTGTTGCGCACCTTCCCGCCCGAGGCGAAGATTATCCCCGCCGCAAGGAAAGCGACCCCGGCGGTCACCGCTTCGATCAGGCGCAGCGGATCGACCTGGATCGCGTCCTTGGCCCCGAAGGGCATGGTGGCGAGTTGCTGGCTCACGATGATGAAGAGGCACGCAGCCATCGAGACAAGCATGTGCGTGCGCAACCCTGCGGGCTTGCCCCGGTGTTCGCGTTCAAACCCGATGACTCCGCCTAGCACGATGGCGACGCTCAGCCGGATCGCCGCTACCGAGGGTGGCACGGCCGAGAACGTGCCACTCAGTTCATCTGTCAGTGCTTCCACCCGTCCCCCCCGAATCGTGGCGCGCGGATGCGCGCGGTTGTGCGCCGAACGCAGAACGCGCGGCTCCGGTTCCCTTGCCCACGTGATCGCGGCATGAGCGATTGGCTGATCTCGCTCGAGGGAACGCAGGCGGGGCATACGCTCGCGCTCTGGCTGGCGCTGATGGCGGCGTTCCTGCACGCGGTCTTCGGCGCGCTGCAGAAGGGACGACACGATCCTTGGCTGACGCGCGGGGCGGTCGATTTCAGCTATGCGCTGATCGCCGCGCCCTTCGCATTCTTCTTCGTCCCGTTTCCCGAGCCGCACATGTGGCCGATCTTCGCCGGGGCATGGGCGATCCACACGCTCTACAAGGTGTTGCAGGCGATGGCCTATACCAAGGGCGCTTACACCGTGGTTTACCCGGTGGTGCGCGGGACCGGGCCTCTCTTCACCGTGATCGGCGCCTATCTCATCTTCGGCGAGGTCTTCAGCCTGACGCAATGGGCGGGCGTGGGCGTTCTGATGGCGGGCATCTTCGGGCTTGCTGTCTATAACCTGATCTTCCTGGTCAAGGCGCGCGACACGCTGCCGCTGGCGCTGGGCCTGGCCTTCTGCACCGGGCTGGTGGTCGCGCTCTATACGACCTATGACGCCTATGGCATCCGGGCCACCGAAAATCCGTTCACGTTCCTTGCGTGGTTCTTCTTCATCGACGGGCTGACGATCCCGGTTTACGCCTATCGGCGCTGGCGGGCCATGCCGGACGCGCCCGCCCCCGGCCCCCTGATGCTTCGGGGGGTGTTTGGCGGGGTGATCGCGCTTATGTCCTTCGGGTCGATCATGCTGGCCACCCGGCTGGACAAGGTCGGCGAGGCGGCGGTTCTGCGTGAGACATCGACCGTCTTCGCCGCGCTGATCGGCTGGCTGGTGCTGCGCGACACGGTCGGGCCGCGCCGGATCGCGCTGATGTGTCTGATCGCGCTGGGCGCGGTCATCGTTGAAATGGGCGGATAAGGGAAAGCAGGACGGACATGGCAGGCAAGAAGATCAACAGCGGGCTGCGTGCGGGGCTGGAGTATGGGCCGATCCTCGCCTTTTTCCTCGCCTACCTGTGGCTGAAGGATCAAACCTACAATCTCGGCGGCACGGAATACGCCGGTTTCGTCGTCGTCACCGCCGGGTTCATCCCCGCCTTCCTGCTGTCCATCGCGCTGTTGTGGAAGCTGACCGGTCATCTCTCCAAGATGCAGGTGATGACCGCCGTGCTCATCACCGTTTTCGGCGGACTCAGTGTCTGGTTTAACGATCCGCGCTTCTTCAAGATGAAGCCGACGATCATCTACCTGCTGTTCGGCGGCTTGCTTGGGCTCGGCCTCCTGCGGGGGCAATCCTGGCTGCAATCGGTGATGGACGGTCTGATGCCGCTCACCGATGCCGGCTGGATGATCCTGACCAAACGCCTGATGCTGTTCTTCTTCGGCCTCGCCATCCTGAACGAGGCGATCTGGCGCACCCAGAGCGAAGAGGTCTGGGTCTATTTCAAGACCTTCGGCCTCACCGCGGCGATCTTCCTGTTCTTCGTCACGCAGGGCAAACTGTTCCGCGAACACGGAACCGGGGACGAGGACGGGTCATCGCCCGATTGACGCGCTACCCGCGCGGGATTACACAAAACACCGTGGCGATTTGTTACCGGATTGTGGGCCACGTTAAACATGCCGCTAAAAGGTCAGGAAGAAGCCCCTTCTGCTTGACCGGCGCGGGGGCTTTTTTTGTGGGCGCGGCCCGGAGGTCAGACATGAGCGAGAACTGGAACACCCGCACCCGGCTGGTGCATGGCGGCGCGCGGCGCAGCCAGTATAATGAGCTGAGCGAAGCGATCTACATGACGCAGAGCTTCGTCTACGACAGCGCCGAAGACGCCGAGGCGCGGTTCATCGAATCGGGCCCGGACGAATTCATCTACGCGCGCTACGGCAACCCCACGGTCGCGATGTTCGAGGACCGCATCGCCGCGCTCGAGGGCGCCGAGGCCGCCTTCGCCACCGCGTCCGGCATGGCGGCGGTGAGCGGCGCGCTCACCTCCATGCTGCGCGCGGGCGATCACGTAGTCGCGGCGCGGGCGCTCTTCGGGTCGTGCCTTTATGTTCTGGACGAGGTGCTGACGCGGTTCGGGGTCGAGGTGAGTTTCGTCGACGGCGCCGATCTCGGCCAGTGGAAGGCGGCGCTGCGCGAGGACACCAAGGCGGTGTTCTTCGAGACGATCGCCAACCCGACGCTAGAGGTGATCGACATCGCCGCCGTCGCAGAGCTCGCCCACCAGGTCGGCGCGACGGTGATCGTCGACAACGTCTTCGCCACGCCGGTGTTTTCCCGCGCGGTCGAACAGGGGGCCGACGTGGTGGTTTATTCCGCGACCAAGCATATCGACGGGCAGGGCCGCGCGCTGGGCGGCGTGATCCTTGGGAAGCGGGACTATATCCGCGACACGGTGCAGACCTACATGAAGCACACCGGCGGCTCCATGTCGCCCTTCACCGCCTGGATCATGCTCAAGGGGCTCGAGACGATGGACCTGCGGGTGCGCGCGCAGGCGGCGACGGCGCATGCCATCGCCGACGCGGTTCAGGGGCATCCGAAACTCGCCCGCGCGCTTTATGCCGGACATGGCAGCCACCCGCAGGCGCAGCTTGTCCGCGAACGCATGGGCGGCGGCGGCACGGTGCTGGCGCTTGACCTCGCGGGCGGGCAGGCGGCGGCGTTCCGGTTCCTTGACGCGCTGCGGATCGTGCTCATCTCGAACAACCTTGGCGACGCGAAATCCATCGCCACCCATCCCGCGACCACGACGCACCAGCGGCTGACGGACGCGCAATGCGCCGCGCTCGGGATCACCCCCGGCCTCGTGCGGCTTTCGGTGGGGATAGAGGATACCGATGACCTTCTCGCCGACGTGATGCAGGCGCTCGACGCGGCCTGATTGAGGACAGGCGCGACGAAGGGTGCCGCGTTTGACGTGGCGACGCGCGCGGCGGGCCGGACGCGCGGATGGAGGATGCCGAGGCCTGGAAGAAGAGCGCCGCCGCGCCCTCCGGGCGATGCGGGATCGACTTCCGGTGCCCGATGCGCGACTTTGCGAACTCGCCACCCTGCTCCACGCACCACCGGAGAAACCATGACCGACGCCCCCCGCATCCTGCTGCACAACGACGACACCGACGCGATGAAGGCGCGGCTGGCCGAGGCGGCCCCCGACGCCGAGATCGCGACCTGCAACGACTACGCGGGGCTGGCCGGGATGCTGGCCGAGTTCAGGCCCGACGTTGTTTATGGCGTCTGCTTTGCCGGTCGCTCGGGCTACCCGCGCGAGGCGTTGCTTGGGCCGGACGGGCCGCGCTGGATCACGGTCGCAGGGTCGGGCGTGGATCACCTGCGCATGTGGGACGAAGAAAAGGTTACCGTGACCAACTCCGCCGGGGTCGCCGCCGCGATGATGGCCGAATATGTCCTCGGCGCGATCCTGCATTTTGCAATCGATATTCCCGGCCTCATGCTTGACCAGGCCGCGCATCACTGGGAAAGCGCGCGGCAGGTCACGCCGATCCACGGCAAGACGATGCTTATCGTCGGCCTTGGCCATACCGGACAGGCGGTCGCTGCGCGCGCCAAGGCGCTGGGCTTGCGCGTGATCGGAACCCGCGCGCGCCCCGTCGAGACCGAGCATGTGGACGAGGTGCATTCCCCCGACTCGCTGCCCGGTCTCTGGCCTCGCGCCGATTTCGTCGTGGTGAGCGTGCCGCTTCTGCCCGCCACGCGCGGGCTGGTCGGGGCCGAGGCGCTGGGCGCGATGAAGGAAAGCGCGATCCTCGTCGACGTGTCGCGCGGCGGCGTGGTGGATGGCGCCGCGCTTGTCAACGCGCTGCGCGGCGGGGCGATCGCGGCGGCCGCGCTCGACGTGTTCGACCCCGAACCGCTTCCGGTCGACTCACCGATCTGGGATCTAGAAAACGTGTTGATTTCGCCGCATTGCTCGGCCGTGTACGAAGGTTGGGGGATGGCGTCGCTTGAGCTTTTCATCGACAATCTGGCGCGCTGGCGGCGGGGAGAGACGCTTGCCAACATCGTCAGCCCCGCGCGGGGCTACTGAAAGAAGGACATCATATGACCGACCGTTTCACCGGGGTGATCACCCCCCTCCTCACCCCCTATAACGACGATTCCAGCATCGCGTTCGATCTCTACCTCGATCACGCGGCCGGCTGCCTCGCCGATGGGGCGCATTACCTGTCGCCCTTCGGCACCACGAGCGAGGCGCTGAGCCATTCGGTGCGCGAACGCATCGACGCGCTGGAGAAACTGGTCGAGAACGGGGTCGCGCGCGCGGATCAGCTCATGCCGGGCACGGGGCTGTGCAACCTCGAGGAAACGCTGACGCTCAGCCGGCACGCGGTCGAACTCGGCTGCGCGGCGGTGATGACGCTGCCGCCGTTCTTTTTCGTGAAGGCGAGCGACGAGGGGCTCTACCGCTATTTCAGCCAGCTGATCGAGGGCGTGGGATCGGATGCGCTCAGAATATGTCTATACAATATCCCGCAGAATACCGGCATCGCCGTCTCGCCCGCGCTTGCCGGGCGGCTCAACGACGCGTTCCCCGAGGTGGTCGTCGCCTACAAGGACAGCTCGGGCGATTGGGACAACACCAAGGCCGTGATCGAGGCCGCGCCGGGCATTTCCGTCTTTCCGGGATCGGAAAGCGTGATGATGCGCGCGATGGCGCTGGGCGGGGGCGGGTGCATCTCGGCCAGTTGCAACACCAACGTGGCCGGCATCCGCGCGCTATACGACACGCTGCGCGCGGGGGACGATGAGGGCGCGAAGGCGCTGGCGCCGCAGATCGACGCGCATCGCGACGCGGTGCAGGCGGGCGGGCTGATCCCGGGACTGAAGGGGCTGAAGGCGCGGCAGACCGGGGACGCGCGTTGGCTCAACCTGCGCGCGCCGCTGATGCCCGCCGATCCGGCGCTGGCCGGGCCGCTGGCGGACACGCTCGCGCGGCTCTGAGCGCGCTCAGACCGGCGTGGCGCGGGTGCGTCCGAAAGTCGGCGTCATCGGTGGCGGGGACGGCATCCGGGCGCGCCGGATCGTCGCCTCGCCGACCTGGTTCACGGGGCGCGCCTTCTTGGGCAAGTCAGCCTGTTCCGGCCCGGTCGAAGGGGTTTCGCGCGCCAATTGGCGGGCGAACAGCGGGTTGGACGCCATCGCGGCCATGCCGAAGGTCTGCGCCATGCGCATCTGCTGCTCGAACATCTGACCCATCATCTGGATCCCGACCGCGGAATAGTGAGGTGGCGTGTATGAGCGGGACATTGTCCTGTCTCCTCTGGCAGAAGGATGAACTGGCCCCAGTATCGCATGACGTGCACACGCCTGCTATGCGGCATGATGCCCGGCGCCCCGATGCACGGGAATCCGCCGATCCTGTGGATGGAATCCCCCGCCGGGCCGCGGATCCCGGACCGGGATCAACCGACGTGAAACAGCGTGGAAAACAGCCTTGGGTCGATGCTCTGGACGGTAAAGGTGTCGCCTTCGGTCAGGATGCTCACCGCGTCATGGCTGTGCAGGCTTTCCTGGTGGCTGGCGATGATGCGGAAATCCCCGATTCGCGGATCGGCCAGCAGACGCTCGCAAAACAGCCGCGCCGCGTCCTCGACAAAGATCGGGTTGGCGGCGTTCAGTTCGGCGAAGGCCTGCTCGTCCTCGCGCTTGACCATCACCTGCGTCTCGGTCGGCACCGCGGCGCGGGCGTGGTCGATCAGGTCCTCGAACCAGAGGCAGTCTTCGCCCGTGACCTCGACCGAGATGCGCGCGACCGACCGCTGGCTGTGCGGCGTCGCCAGTTGGCCGCGCATCTGGCGGGCGTGTTCGCTGAGTTCGAGCGAACAGGGACAGGTCGAGGAATAGACGTAGTCGAGATGCATGAACTTGCGCCGCGCGCCGCCCGCCTCGACCAGTTCGAGCGCGATGTCGTAATACTGGAAGCCCTCCAGCCCGGAACGCAGCGATCTCACCTTTGCCGGATAGGAGAACCGCATCTGGATGCGCGCGTCCACGCTGTCGAGATCGGCGATGTAGTCGTCGAGCGCCGCCTCGATCACCTCGAAGCTGAAGGTCTTTTCCGCGTGCCGGTAAAAGCTGCGCATGATGCGCGACATGTTGATGCCCTTGCGCCCCGCCTCGAGGCTGACCGTGCCGGTCACCGAGGTTTCAAGCGTCAGATCCCCGCCGTCGCGGGTATGAAACCGGATCGGCAGGCGGAAATTCGAGATGCCGACATGCTGCAACTGCTGTCGAGAGCCGCGGATCAGCGACGCAGGGCCGTTCTGCAGATCCGGCAGGCTCGCGCGATAGGCGTCGTCGGATTTGAAATCCTCGGGGAAGGTGCGCGAAAGCGCCGGGTAGTTCGGCAGTCCGGCGTCCGGCAACAGCCGCGCGATGCCGGGCGCGAGATCGGCGACCTCCTCGGGCGTCGCCTGCGTCGCCCAGCGCCGCAGGAGCGCGAGCGCCTCTTCCGCCTCGTCGCGGTCGGGGCCGCGTTGCACGTCCGGTATGTGTCGGTTCATCGGTTTCTCATCCTCACCGCCATGGTGACACCATACCTAAGACCTTTCAGCGCCGTATGCCATGCCTCGCGCCCGTTCGCGGCGCGCAGTCGCGCCATCCGGCAGGGGCGTCAATGGTTTCTTCTTGATGAAAATGCCGGAGGGCCAAGCAAAACGCCCGCCGGACCTGGGGCGGGCGCATGCCATTCAGCGATGACGTCGCTCAGCTATAGACCGATTCCTTGCCGAAATGCTTGGTCAGCATGTAGTAGATGACGGCGCGATACTTGTTCGGGTTGGAACGCCCGTAGGTGTCGAGCACGCTGTCGATGGCCGCCATCAGGTTCGGCCCGTCGCTCAGCCCCAGTTTCTTGATGAGAAAGTTGTCCTTGACCGTTTCCAGTTCGTGGGGCTGTCCGCCAGCGACGGTGGATGCATCCGCATCGTAGATCGCCGGGCCGCAGCCGATCGTCACCTTGGTCAGCAGATCCATGTCCGGCTGCATGCCGCATTTCGTGCGCAGATCATCCGCGTATTTCGCGATCAGGTCATCACGTCGTCCCATTGTCGTCTCTCCCTCGGGGCAGTTTTCGCCACATTAATTGTCCAAGCCATTCCGGCTTGGCTTCGAAGGTTAACGATTTGTCCGGGCATGACAAAGGGAAAATCCGCCACGGTTCCCCGCAGACGCCAAGGAACAAACGCCCCCCGGACCGCAGGGGCCGGGGGGCGCGACTGGTTCAGGACAGGCTGCCGCCAGACGTTAACCGTCGGTTTTCTCCTGTTCGCCGGCGCCGTCGGTCACGCCGGAATCGTCGGTCTGCGTCGCATCGTCGGTGGCCTCGGGCTCGTTATCGTAGGATATCGCCGCGCCGTCCGACGTCGCGGAGCCGTCCGACATGTTGTCCGACTCCGACATGTCGTCCGAGTCCATGTCGTTGGTTGATGCTTCGCCAGTTGTCGCGGCGTTCCCTGACGCGCCATCGCTTTCCATCAGGTCGGCAAGGCCGGTTTCGTCAGGCAAGCTTTCAGCGGTGGATTCATCGAACTCGGGACGCTGTTTCAACTGGTCCTCGGTCGCGTTGAGCGTGACCATCTGCTGGGCTGAGTCATACTCGAACTCGCCCAGCGGCAGGGCGACCGTGTATTCGCCCAGTCCCAGGAAGCCGCCGACCCCGACGACCGCCTCCGGCCCGCTGCCCTGGTCGATCACGTAATCGACATCGCCGATCGTGTCGCCATCGGGAGTATAGACGTCCTGGCCGATCAGATCGCCCACGGTCATATCCGAAAGCGAACTGAACTGCGTGGCCGCCGCGGCGTTCACGTCGGCGGTGACGCCTGCCGCGCTCGATCCGTCGGCCGGGGCGGTGGCGTCCGTGTCGGTTTGCGCGACGGCGCCCCCGGCCACCAGCGCGGACATGGCTGCGCTCATCATCAGTGTCTTGAGTTTCATGGCTTAACTCCTTTCGTCAGCGTGAAGCTCTGATGACGAAATGCGTGGGCGGGCGCTCGGGTTTCCGCCCCAGTCAGGCAGGCGCGCGTCCATGCAGAATCCTGCCGATTGGCGCAGCCGGGATAGGCGGGTTCCCACTGAACCAGGCGTCCACACCGCCATTTTCATGCCGCATGACAGCAAAACGCCCGCCCGAAGATCGGGCGGGCGTTGAACATGTCGCGGCGCCGCTAAAGCGGCGCGGAGCCGTCAGTAGCGGTAATGCTCGGGCTTGAAGGGACCGTGCTGCGGCACGCCGATGTAGTCGGCCTGCTCCTTGGTCATCTCGGTCAGCCGCACGCCGATCCGGTCGAGATGCAGGCGCGCGACCTTCTCGTCGAGATGCTTGGGCAGGATGTAGACCTGGTTCTCGTACTGGTCGCCGTTCTTCCACAGCTCGATCTGCGCCAGCACCTGGTTGGTGAACGACGCGGACATGACGAAGCTCGGATGCCCGGTGGCGTTGCCGAGGTTCAGCAGGCGGCCCTCGCTCAGCAGGATGATGCGGTTGCCCGAGGGCATCTCGATCATGTCCACCTGTTCCTTGATGTTGGTCCACTTGTGGTTCTTGAGCGCGGCGACCTGGATCTCGTTGTCGAAATGGCCGATGTTGCCGACGATGGCCATGTCCTTCATCTCGCGCATGTGCTCGATGCGGATCACGTCCTTGTTGCCGGTGGTGGTGACGAAGATGTCCGCGCTTGACAGCACATCCTCCAGCCGCACGACCTCGAACCCGTCCATCGCGGCCTGGAGCGCGCAGATCGGGTCGACCTCGGTGACCTTGACGCGCGCGCCGGCGCCGCGCAGCGATGCGGCGCTGCCCTTGCCCACGTCGCCATAGCCCATGACGACGGCGACCTTGCCCGCCATCATCGTGTCGGTGGCGCGGCGGATGCCGTCGACGAGGGATTCCTTGCAGCCATATTTGTTGTCGAATTTCGACTTGGTGACCGAATCGTTCACGTTGATCGCCGGGAAGGGCAGCAGACCCTTCTTGTGCAGGTCATAGAGACGATGCACGCCGGTGGTGGTTTCCTCGGACACGCCCTTGATCGCGTCGCGGGTCTTGACGAACCAGCCGGGGCTTTCCTTCATGCGCTTCTTGATCTGCGCCTGGATGACCTCTTCCTCTTCCGAGGTCGGAACGCCGAACTCCTCACCCTCCTCGATACGCGCGCCCAGGAGCACGTAGAGCGTGGCGTCGCCGCCATCGTCCAGGATCATGTTGGCCCCTTCCGGGAACTGGAACGAGCGGTCGAGATAATCCCAATGCTCCTCCAGCGTCTGGCCCTTGACGGCGAAGACCGGCGTGCCGCCCTCGGCGATCGCCGCCGCGGCGTGGTCCTGCGTGGAGAAGATGTTGCAGGACGCCCAGCGCACATCGGCCCCGAGCGCGTTCAGCGTCTCGATCAGGACGGCGGTCTGGATCGTCATGTGCAGGCTGCCGACGATGCGCGCGCCTTTCAGCGGTTTGTCCTCGCCGAATTCCTCGCGCAGGGCCATCAGGCCGGGCATTTCGGTTTCGGCGATGTCGAGTTCCCTGCGGCCATAGCCGGCGAGGCCGATGTCCTTGACGATATAATCAGCGGTCATGTGCAATAATCCTTTGCTCTCAAGCTTGGTCAGGCTCTAGCAGCGGGCGTTGTGGAAAACAATCTGCCAAGTGCAGGGCCGCCGCGCCCCACCCGGGCCGCGCTCCGTTCTGAAGCGCGGCCCCGGCGCCGACGCCGGCGGGGCAGACTTGCGAGACGGTAAACTGTATATTGGCGATCCGTTATGGAGGAAGATCGCGCGCGTTCCCGCTCAGGCGATCACATTCATGTGAACAGTTGCAACTACTTTCCCAAGCACATAGTTGATAGGTTGAGTCCGGGCGAATGCGTCAGAGCCAATCCAGATTGGCCAACGGCCGACCGCCCTATGAATGGAACGACAGTAACAGTGAGGATAGGTTATGAAATTCCCGACTAGTCTCAAGATGATAGCCGGCGCGACTGCGTTCACCGCAGTTGCAGGAATGGCTGCGGCGGCGCCGGTCGATTACGCCGCGCTCTACTCGACAGGATCGTACTACTACGACGGGAGCGTTCCCACGGTCACGTTCACCGATCCTGACGCGCATGTCGCCCTGACGGCCTCGGGCGCGGCTCTTGATCGGGACGAAGTGTTGTCGTTCAAACTCCGCTTCGAGTTCATGGCGGCATCCCCGACCTTTGACGATCCGACCGTGTTCGGCCCTGTGTCTTATAACGACACCGTCGACCTTGGATCGTTCTCGATCAACCAGATGCTGGCCGCGGTCGGCACGGGTCATGCCGGCGGAGCTACCTTCGATATCACCAGCTACAGCTTTCCGACAGCGACTACGATGGACGTGAATGGCAGTGTGACGCTTGATGAAGTGCTGACAGCGGCGCTCGCGGGCGCGGTCGGCGCTCCCTCGAACTTCACTGGCATAAACACAGGCCAGTACTCGCTCAACGCCTGGCTGCAATCCGACATAGCGCCAGTTCCGCTGCCCGCCGCGGCGCCAC
The DNA here is from genome assembly GCF_003651245.1 of Roseovarius spongiae. Lineage (GTDB taxonomy): Bacteria > Pseudomonadota > Alphaproteobacteria > Rhodobacterales > Rhodobacteraceae > Roseovarius > Roseovarius spongiae. The sequence continues at coordinate 60,400 of NZ_RAPE01000004.1, read as the reverse complement.
TGCTGCTCTTCGGTATTGGCGGTCTGGTCGCCCTTGGCCGGAAACGGCGCAAGGCAGCCTGATCTCAAGCAATATGTGAAATTCTGACAAGGGGCGTCCCAATGGGACGCCCTTCTTCGTCGCGGGATCTGTATTTTGCTCCGTCCAAGCGATAGCGCCTTTCAGGCAAGCGGATTTCATGGGACAAACCGATCCGGCATCGGATGAGACGAGGGAACCCGCATGGCAAGACCTGCACGCGCTTGGCAGAAAATGCTCTCGGGCCGCAGGCTCGACCTGCTGGATCCGACCCCGGTCGATATCGAGATCGAGGACATCGCCCACGGGCTGAGCTTCGTCGCACGCTGGAACGGGCAGACGCTGGGCGATTACGCCTATTCGGTGGCCGAGCATTCGCTGCTGGTCGAGACGCTGTTCGGCCGTCTCAGCCCGAAGGCGGCGGCGAAATGGCGACTGGCCGCGCTGTTGCACGACGCGCCGGAATACGTGATCGGCGACATGATCTCGCCGGTGAAGGCCGCTGTCGGGCCGGGCTATGATGACCTCGATCAGCGGCTGTCCGCGGCGATCCATATCCGTTTCGGCCTGCCCGCCGCGATTCCCGCCACGGTCAGGAAACAGATCAAGAAGGCGGACAAGATCAGCGCTTGGATGGAGGCGACGCAGATCGCGGGTTTCACGAACGCCGAGGCGGACCGCTTTTTCGGTCGTCCCGACCCGAAGGTGATGGCGGACCTCGCCATCCTGCTTCGCGCGCCGCTGGAAACCCGTGCCGCCTATACCGACCGCACGGCGGCGCTGCTCGCACAGACGGGGTGACTCGCGGGATGCTTTTCCCGGTGAGAATACCCGGCCGGCGGACGATTGCGCGAGGACGCCCGAAGGGCGGAGGACCGGCTATCGGGGCGAGCGTTTCGCGAGGATGCGCTGCAAGGTCCGCCGATGCATGTTGAGCCGCCGCGCGGTCTCGGACACGTTGCGGTCGCAGAGCTCGTAGATCCGGTGGATATGTTCCCAACGCACGCGATCCGCGCTCATCGGGTTCTCGGGCGGCGGCGGCAGTTCGTCCTCGTCCGCCAGGAGAGCGTTGGTGATGTCGCGGGCGTCGGCGGGCTTGGACAGGTAGTCGGTCGCGCCGATCTTGACCGCGGCCACCGCGGTGGCGATCGCGCCATAGCCGGTCAGCACCACGATGCGCGCATCAGGGCGGCGCTCGCGGATCACCTCCACCACGTCGAGCCCGTTGCCATCCTCGAGCCGCAGATCGCAGACAGCGTAGGCGGGCGGGCGGACGCTGGCGATGGCGCGCCCTTCGGCGACGGATTCGGCAGTCTCCACGGCAAAGCCGCGCTTCTCCATCGCCTTGGCGAGCCGCTTGAGGAACGGCTCGTCGTCATCGAGCAACAGGAGCGAGTTGTCCTCGCCGATCCGGCTATCGCTATCAGCCATGTGTCCCCGTCTCCCGGTGGTGCATTGCGGCGTGGAACCTAAGTAGCCCGCGCGGCGGGAGGCGTCAAACAGCGGCGGGTGCGGCCGGGTCAGTCCGCGTCGATGAAACAGGCGACCTTGTCGGCCATCTCTTCGGCGCTCATCTCGCGGCGGAAGAAATCGACGAAGCCCTCGCCCGGCAGGGTGAGATAGGTAAAGGTCGAGTGGTCGACGAGGTAGTAATCCTCCTGGCCCGGGGCCGCGTCGTGGACCTTGTAATAGGTGCGGTAGGCGTCGCTGGCGACCTTGATCTGCTCGGGCGTGCCGGTGAGGCCAACCATGCGGGGGTGCATCATCTCGGCGTAGTCGCCGACAACCTCGGGCGTGTCCCGCGCCGGATCGACCGAGATGAAGACCGGCCTGACCATCTTGCCGCGCTCTTCGAGCAGCTCCACCGCCTCGGCGTTGCGCGCCACGTCGAGCGGGCAGACATCGGGGCAGAAGGTGTAGCCGAAATAGATCAGCGCCGGCTCATCCAACACCTCGGCGCTGGTCACTGTGTCGCCGGTTTCGTCGAGCAGCGTGAAATCGCCGCCGATGCTGCCCGCGCCGCCCGCGATCTGCGAGGCACGGCACTGGGCGAAGCGGTCGTCGCCATCACGCGCAAAGAGCAGGTAATAAGTCACCCCCAAGAGAGCGATCAGTGCGAGTCCGGCGGCAAGCGCGATGGAGCGGGTCATGGGTGTCTCCTTGGCTGCGACCCGACCCGGTTGGGGGCGGGCCCGGCCGGGCTGGGCTATGCCGCCCGACTGTGGCAGGTTCGTTTCATCGCGGCACATCTAGCAGGCCGCGGCATGGTCGCAATAGGGCGAAACCGCGCAGATGACAAAGAGTTCACCCGATCCGATCCGGTTGCGCGCGGGCGGCAACTGGATCCGCCTGCGCACGCTGGTCTACCTGCGCTGGTGGGCGGTGCTCGGGCAGGTGGCGGCGCTGGTGATCGCGCAGCGCGTCTACCGGCTCGACTTCGAGATCGGCCTTTGTTTCCTGGTGATCGGCGCGGCGGTGATCAGCAACCTCGTCGCCTCGGCGATCTATCCGGCGACGAGGCGGCTCACCGAATCCGAGAACCTCGCCGTCGTGCTCTTCGACATGCTGCAGCTGGGGCTGATGCTCTACCTGACCGGCGGGCTCAACAACCCTTTCTCGATGCTGATCGTCGGCCCGGTGATCGTCTCCGCCTCGTCGCTTTCCAGGCGCTCCACGGTATTTCTCGGGCTGATCGCCATCGCCATAGTCTCGGCGCTGGCGCTGATCCACCTGCCGCTGCGCACCGAGCACGGAGAGATCCTGCGCATGCCGGACATCTTTCTCTTCGGCAACTGGGCGGCGATCGTGATCGCGGTGATCTTCCTCGGCGTCTATTCGCGCTGGGTCGTCTCGGAAATGGCGGTGATGTCGGACGCGGTGCAGGCGACGCGCATGGCGCTTGCCCGCGAACAGAAGCTGACCGACCTCGGCGGCGTGGTGGCGGCCGCCGCGCATGAGCTGGGCACGCCGCTCGCGACGATCAAGCTCACCTCCTCCGAACTGGCGGACGAACTGCCCGAGGGAAGCGACGCGCGCGAAGACGCGCTGCTGATCCGCGAGCAGGCGGATCGTTGCCGCGACATCCTGCGTTCGCTGGGGCGCGCGGGCAAGGACGACGTGCACCTGCGCACCGCGCCGCTGACGGCGGTGATCGAGGAAGCGGCCGAGCCTCATGTCGGGCGCGGCAAGACGATCCTTTTCGATCACGGCGCCAGCAGCCGCGCGGGCCTGACCACGCAGCCGCTGATCCTGCGCCGTCCCGAGGTGATCCACGGGCTGCGCAACCTGGTGCAGAACGCCGTCGATTTCGCCGCTCGCACGGTCTGGGTCGAATCCGACTGGGACGACAGGCGCGTCAGCATCCGCATCATGGATGACGGGCCGGGCTATCCGCCGCACCTGCTGGGCCGGATCGGCGATCCGCTGATGCGTCGGCGGGGCGGCGGGATCGACCCGGCGCGCCCGGATTACGAGGGGATGGGCCTTGGTCTGTTCATCGCCAAGACCCTGCTCGAGCGGTCGGGCGCCGATCTGAGTTTCGCCAACGGAACCGAGGCGTTCGGCCGCAACGCGGCGCTGGCCGAGCGCACCGGCGCCTTTGTCGAGGTCGCCTGGCCGCGCAAGACGCTCGAGGCCGCGGCCGGTGGCGCGGAGGCAGGAGCGGACAGGCCGATCACGCCCTGAAACGCACCGCTTTTAACCCGTGGTTAACCGAAGCTGGTCAAGGCTGTTTCCCATGAGTCCGCTATCGAGGGAACGAAGCGCATGTTTGCAGGTGGCGTCACGATGTGGATCGGGCTGGCCCTGGTCGCGGCCGGGGGATCTCTCGCGGCGCTCTGGCTGATCGGGCTGTTCCTGCCCACGGGCGGCGCATCCGGCGCGGCCCCGCCCGCCCGCGGCGCGGCCAGCTTCCTGTTCGAGGATGGCGCGCTGATCGATCACGACGCCGGCGCGCTTCCCGACAGCGGGGGGAGCGCGGTATCGTGGTCCGATCTGCGCAATTGGCTGACGCCTCGGTTTCCCGGCCTGCCCGCGAACATCGAGGCGATGGCGGGCGAGTCGATCGTCGTTCCCTCATACGACGCGCCCGATGACGGCGCCACGGTCGAACTGACGCGGACAGGAGACACCCTGCGCGCGATCCTGTCCGACCCGCCGCATGCCTGCCCGGCGGAACGGCACGCCGCACTTGCCGAACAGGCGCGGCTGGCCGAGCTGCGGCGAGCCCTTCAGGCGGCGCCCTACCCGATCTGGAAAACCGCCGCGGACGGAACGCTGATCTGGCGCAACGCGGCCTGCGCGCAGACGTTCGAATCGTGCAGCCTGCGCAAGAACGTGCCGTCGCCCGATCCCGGCCACACCAGCGAAACCCGCTTTTCGATCCCCGGCGATACCCCGTCCGAGCCACGCTGGTTCGAGGTGCAGTCCGCCGCGAGCGACGGGCATGTCATGCACCACGCCGCCGAGGTGACCAAGATCGTGCGCGCCGAGACCGGGCAGCGCAATTTCCTCCAGACCCTGACCAAGACATTCGCCTACCTGGCAATCGGCCTCGCCGTGTTCGACAAGAACCGCCAGCTTGCGCTGTTCAACCCCGCGCTGGTCGACCTCACCGGGCTGCCGCCCGACTTTCTGAGCGCGCGGCCCGAGCTCATGCGGGTCTTCGACATGCTGCGCGACCGGCAGGTCATGCCCGAACCGCGCAACTATGCGTGCTGGCGCACCCAGGTCAACGAGGTGATCGAATCGGCAAGGGACGGGCTCTACCAGGAGACATGGTCGCTTCCCGACGACGTGACCTACCGGGTGACCGGACGGCCACATCCCGACGGCGCGGTCGCGTTCCTATTCGAGGACATCACCGCCGAGGTTTTGGGCGCGCGGCGCTACCGCGCGCAGCTCGACCTGCGGCAATCCGCGCTCGACGCGCTGCCCGAGGCGGTGATGGTCACCGGGCCGAACGGCGTGCTGTCCTTCTGCAACGAAGGCGCAACGCGGCTGCTGGGGATCGATCCGGACAGCAGCTTTGCCGACATGGGCGTCACCGACCTGGTCCGCGCCTGCGACGCGGCCATCCCGCAATCTGAACTCTGGACACGGGTCGAACAGGCGTTGCGCCGCCGCAGCCTGCCGACCCCGCTGCGCGAAAACGCGCATGTCGCCGGGCGCGGCGCGGTGTCCGTTCGCGTCGAGCCGCTGCCGGGCGGCGCGCGCATGCTGATCCTCGACTCCGATCAAGACGCAGGGCTGGGGCAGAAATCCGAACGGTTGGCCACGACGATGGGCTGATCCCGGTTGCAGGGGACGGCGGCGCGTGTAGTGTCACCGCCATGACGGGAACGACCCTCGCCTGCACCCTGTACAGCCCTGCGCAAACCTGCGATGTGGCCCGTGCGCTCGCCCCGCGCCTCGGCGCGGGCGACGTGATCCTGGTGTCGGGCGACGTCGGCGCGGGCAAGACGCATTTCGCGCGCTGCCTGATCCAGGCACGGCTCATCGCGCCCGAGGACGTGCCGTCCCCGACTTATACGCTGGTCCAGACATATCCCGTGCCGGACGGTGAAGTCTGGCACGCCGATCTCTACCGCGTCACCGGTCCTTCCGAGATTATCGAGCTTGGCCTGACCGATGCGTTCGACGCCGCGATCTGCCTTGTCGAATGGCCCGACCGGCTGGGCGATCTCGCCCCGGAAAACGCGCTCTGGCTCGACCTCGCCATGACCGACCGGCCGGAGATGCGCCGCATGACCCTGCGCTGGCGCGATCCGCGCTGGGCCTCGCGCTTGGAAGGGTTGTGCGATGGCTGAGCGCGACGCGATGGCCCGCGTCTTTGCGGAGGCTGCCGGTTGGCGCGGCGCCGCGTTCGCGCCGTTGGCGGGAGATGCGTCGAATCGGCGATACCTGCGGCTGACGGACCCCGGAACCGGCGCGCGCGCCGTGCTGATGGACGCCCCGCCCGAGAAGGGCGAGGACACGCGACCCTTCGTGCGGATCGCGGAGTACCTCGCATCGCTGGGCCTCAGCGCGCCGCGGATCCTCGCCGCGGATACGGAGCGCGGGTTCCTGCTGCTCGAGGATCTGGGCGATGCGCTCTTCGCGCGGGTCATCCCGTCGGACCCGACCCTTGAGGACACGCTCTACGAAGCCGCGACCGATGTGCTCGTCACGCTGCACGAACACGCGCCGCCCGCTGATCTGGCCGCCTACGACGCCGACACGATGGCCGATCTCGCCGCGCTGGCCTGCGACTGGTACGCTGCCGGGGCGCGCGGCGCGGACGCGGGCGCGCGCGCGGCGATGCGCGCGGCGATTCATGCCGCGCTTGAAACCCACGCATCCAGCGCCGCGGTGCTGATCCAGCGCGATTACCACGCCGAGAACCTGCTCTGGCTGCCCGGGCGGGCGGGCGTGGCGCGTGTCGGGCTGCTCGATTTCCAGGACGCGCTCCTGGGTCATCCGGCTTATGATCTCGTCTCGCTCCTCCAGGATGCGCGCCGCGACGTGCCGCCAGCCGTCGCCACCCGGATGATCGCGCGCTACACGGCGCGCACCGGGGCCGACGCGGAGGCGTTCGAGCGCGCCTATCACGTGCTCGGGGCGCAGCGGAACCTGCGGATCATGGGCGTCTTCGCCCGGCTCTGCCTGCGCGACGGCAAGCCGCATTACCTGACCCTGATGCCCCGGGTCTGGGATCACCTGATGAGCGACCTCGACCACCCCGCGCTGGCCGGGCTCGCCCCGATCGTGCGGGCGGCGCTGCCGGAGCCCGACGCAGAGACGCTGAACATGCTGAGGGAAAAATGCGCATCGAGTCGGTAATGCTCTTCGCCGCCGGGTTCGGCACGCGCATGGGCGCGCTCACCCGCGAGCGGCCCAAGCCGCTGATCGAGGTGGGGGGCCGCGCGCTCATCGATCATGCGCTCGACCTCGTGCGTGCGGCGGGGGTGGGCCGGATCGTCGTCAACGCGCATTACCGCGCCGGGCAAATCATCGATCATTTCAGGGACAGCGACGTGACGGTGACGGTCGAGGCGCCCGATATCCTCGATACCGGGGGCGGGCTGCGCGCCGCGCTGCCGCTGACCGGGGCGGGGCCGCTCTTTACCATGAACACGGACGCGGTCTGGGACGGGCCGAACCCGCTCGATCTGCTGGCCCGCGCGTGGCGGCCGGGCGAGATGGGGGCGCTGCTGCTGTGCGCGCCGCCCGCGCGGGCCATCGGCCATGACGGCGCGGGGGATTTCCGCGTCGATGATGCGGGGCGGGCGACGCGGGGCGCCGGCCTTGTCTATACCGGCGTGCAGATCCTCGAGACCGGGCTGCTGGCCGAGGTGGAGGAGGAGGCGTTTTCGCTCAACCAAGTATGGGACCGGATGATCGCGCGCGGCGCGCTGCACGCTCTGCCCTATCCGGGTCGCTGGTGCGATGTCGGCCATCCCGGCGGGATCGCGCTGGCCGAGGACATGCTGGCGGGCCGCGATGTTTGAGCCGCAGGAGATCCCCCGTGTCTGCGCCCTGCCCCCGGGCGTCGATTTCCCGGCGGAACTGATCGCGGGGCTTGACGCGCGGCTGGCCGGTGAGCCGCCCGAGGCGCTGGCGCGGGTGCAGCTTATCGTCAACACGCGGCGGATGGCGCGGCGCATCCGCGCGCTCTGGGACGCCGGGCCGCCGCGCCTTCTGCCGCGGATCGCGCTGGTGACAGACCTCGGCCTGCATACCGGCCTGCCTGCGCCCGCGCCCGCGTTGCGCCGGCGGCTGGAGCTTATCCAGTTGATCGCGCGGCTGATCGAGCAGCAGCCCGACCTCGCCCCGCGCAGCGCGCTTTACGACCTGGCCGACAGCCTTGCCGCGTTGATGGACGAAATGCAGACCGAGGGCGTGTCGCCGGACGCCATCGACGCGCTTGATGTCAGCGACCAGTCCGGACACTGGGACCGCATCCGCGCGTTCCTGAACATCGTGCGCCGCTTCACGCAGGCGCCCGACCTTCCCGACGCGGGCGCGTGGCAGCGCCAGGCCGTGGAGGCGACCATCGCCGCCTGGCAGGCCGCGCCGCCCGCGCATCCGGTGATCCTCGCGGGTTCGACCGGGTCGCGCGGAGCGACGCAGATGCTGATGCAGGCGGTGGCGCGGCTGCCGCAGGGCGCGGTGGTGCTGCCGGGATACGATTTCGACATGCCGGATGCGGTCTGGGGCGGGATGGCCGATCCGCTGTTGTCCGAAGACCACCCGCAATACCGCTACCACGCGCTGCGCCGCGCGCTGGACCTCGGGCCGCGGGACATCGCCCGCTGGACCGGCGCCGCCCCGGCCAACCCGGCGCGCAACCGGGTCGTGTCGCTGGCGCTGCGGCCCGCCCCGATGACCGACGCCTGGCGCGAGGAGGGGCCGGCGCTGAACGATCTGGATGCGGCGATGGCGGACGTGACGCTGCTCGAGGCGCCATCGCAGCGGCAGGAGGCGCTGACGATCGCGATGCGGCTGAGGCAGGCCGCCGAGGACGGGCAGACCGCCGCGCTCATCACGCCCGACCGGGGGCTGACGCGGCAGGTGGCCGCCGCGTTTGACCGCTGGCGCATCGTGCCGGATGACAGCGCCGGCGTGCCGCTGCACCTGACGCCGCCGGGACGGCTCTTGCGGCACGTGGCGGACCTGCCCTGCCGCCGCCTGACCGCCGAGACGCTGCTGACCATCCTCAAGCATCCGATGACCCATTCGGGTGGCGAGCGGGGCGCGCATCTGCTGCTCACGCGCGAACTTGAGCTGCACCTGCGGCGCAACGGCCCGCCCTACCCCACCGCCGAGGACGTGATCGGCTGGGCCGCCGAACAGACGCACGAGATGGCAGCGGACTGGGGCGCGTGGCTTGCCGCGCATCTGTGCGGGCAGGAGGACGGCGGCGCCGAACGCCCGCTGACCGCGCGGGTCGCGGCGCATCTCGCGACCGCGGGCGCCATCGCGGGCGGCTGCCGGGCGGAGCCGCCCGGCGCGCTCTGGTCGCGCGAGGACGGGCGCGCGGCGCGGGAGGCGATGGAGGAACTGCACGCCGAGGCCGGGCATGGCGGCGACATGCGGGCGGCCGACTACGCGGCCCTTGTCCACGCGATCCTGTCGCGCGGCGAGGTGCGCAACCCCGATGAGCCGCACCCCGATATCCTGATCTGGGGCACGCTCGAGGCGCGGGTGCAGGGGGCGGAGCTGCTGATCCTCGCCGGTCTGAACGAGGGAAGCTGGCCCGAGGCGGCCAGCCCCGATCCCTGGCTCAACCGCGAATTGCGGCACCGGGCGGGGCTGTTGCTGCCCGAGCGCCGGATCGGGCTCGCTGCGCATGATTTCCAGCAGGCGATCGCGGCGCGCAAGGTCTGGCTGACCCGGTCGGTGCGCAGCGAGGAGTCCGAGACCGTCGTATCGCGCTGGGTCAACCGGTTGCAGAACCTGCTGGCTGGGCTGCCCGATCAGGGCGGCGCGGCGGCGCTGGACGCGATGCGCGCGCGGGGACGGGCGTGGCTCGACCTCGCCGCGCGGCTTGAAGAGGCGCCCCTGATCCCGCCCGCGCCGCGCCCCTCGCCCTGCCCGCCCGTTGCGCACCGGCCCGACCGGTTGTCGGTGACCGAGATCAAGCGGCTGATTCGCGACCCCTACAGCATCTACGCGAAACACGTTCTGCGGCTGCGCCCGCTCGATCCGCTGATGAAACTGCCGGATTACCTGCTGCGCGGGATCGTGCTGCACAAGGTGCTCGAGGTGTTTGTCTCGGAAACCGCGCAGGATGCGGCGCTCTGCACGACTGAAAGGCTGCTCGCCACTGCTGACCGGGTGCTGGCCGAACATGTGCCGTGGCGCGAGGCGCGGGTGATGTGGCGCGCGCGGCTGGGTCGGATCGCCGAGCGTTTCGTTACGACCGAACTGACGCGCCGCGCGATCGCCCAGCCCACGGGGTTCGAGAAACGCGGCGAGGCGCGGATCGATGCGCTGGGTTTCACGCTCGTCGCCTATGCCGACCGGATCGACATCGCCCCGACCGGCAAGCTGCATATCTTCGATTACAAATCGGGCGAGCCCCCCACGCCCAAGGAACAGCAGTATTTCGACAAGCAGCTCCTGCTTGAAGCGGCGATGGCCCAGATCGCGGGCTTTGACGGCATCCCTGCCGCGCCGGTCGCGCAGGCCGCCTATATTGGCCTCGGCGGAAGCGGCAAGGTCGTGCCCGCCCCGCTCGACGAAACGCCGCCGGGGGAGGTCTGGGCGCAGCTTGCCGCGCTCATCGCGGCCTATGCTCAGGAGGACATGGGTTATACCGCGCGCCGTGCGATGCAGAAGAAGGAAGATACGGGCGATTACGACCAACTGGCGCGGTTCGGCGAATGGGACGCGACCGCGCCCCCGGACAAGCGAAAGGTCGGTCGATGAGTTTCGACGCCGCCACATTGCGCCAGATCGCCGCCGCGCGCCCGGACCGCTCGACCTGGCTGTCGGCAAATGCCGGGTCGGGCAAGACGCGGGTGCTGACAGACCGGGTGGCGCGGCTGCTGCTCGACGGGGTCGATCCGCAGCATATCCTGTGCCTGACCTACACCAAGGCCGCGGCGAGCGAGATGCAGAACCGGTTGTTCCGGCGCCTTGGCGCCTGGGCGATGCTGGATGACGCAGCACTCACCACCGAGCTCGAGACGCTGGGCGCCGAAGGGGCGCGCGGGGACGCGGCGCTGCGCCAGGCGCGCAGGCTGTTCGCGCAGGCGGTCGAGACGCCCGGCGGACTCAAGATCCAGACGATCCATTCGTTTTGCGCGGGCCTTTTGCGGCGCTTCCCGCTCGAGGCAGGGGTCAGCCCGCAATTCACCGAGATGGAGGATCGCGCGGCCGCGCTCTTGCGCGCGGAGATCGTGGAGGAGATCGCGACCGAGCCGAAGGTCGGCGTCCTGCACGCCGTCGCGCGGCACTATTCCGGCCAGACGCTTGCCGACCTGGCCGGCGAGATCGCGCAGCACCGGACGTTGTTCGAGACCGAATGGACCGACGCGGGGCTGCGCCGCATGCTGGGCCTGCGCCATGACCGCAGCGCGGCGCAACTGGAGGCGGAGGTCTTCACGGGCGGTGAGCGCGCGCTTCTCGACGCGCTCTTGCCGGTGCTGCGCGAGGGCTCGGTCACCGACCAGCGTAACGCCGATCGGCTGGCGGAGCTGGACGCGCTCGATATCGACTGCTTGCCCGCGCTGGAGGGGATATTCCTGACCGGCGCGAACACGAAAGAGCCGTTTTCGGCCAAGATAGGGTCTTTCCCGACCAAGGCGACGGGCGAGAAGCTGGGCGAACTTCTGGCCGGTCTCCATGCCTGGATGGGCCGGGTCGAGGCCGCGCGCGAGGATCGCGTCGCGCTCGAGGCGCTGGAGGCCACGCGCGCGCTGCACGATTTCGCGCATATCTTCCTGCCTGCCTACGCTGAGGCCAAGCAGGCGCGCGGCTGGCTCGATTTCGACGACCTGATCCTGCGGGCGCGGGACCTGCTCACGCGGGCGGATGTCGCCGCCTGGGTGCTTTTCCGGCTCGATGGCGGGATCGATCATATCCTCGTGGATGAGGCGCAGGACACCAGCCCGGTGCAGTGGCAGGTGATCGACCGGCTCGCGCAGGAGTTCACCAGCGGCATCGGCGCGCGCCCGGACGTGCGGCGCACGATCTTCGTCGTCGGCGACAAGAAACAGTCGATCTATTCCTTCCAGGGCGCCGATCCGGGCGAATTCGACCGCATGCAGGAGGAGTTCGCGCAGCGTCTGTCGGTCACGCCCGAACCGCTGCAACGCACGCGGCTCGAACATTCGTTCCGTTCATCGCAGGTGATCCTCGATCTCGTGGACGCGGTGATGTCGGACACGGATCAGGGCGAAACAGGCTCTGGCTCGGGGCATATCGCCTTCAGGACCGACCTGCCTGGACGGATCGATCTCTGGCCCGTTCCGACCGAGGCGGAGCCGGGCGAAGCCCCCCCTTGGCACGATCCCGTGGACATGCTGGCGAGTGACGATCCGGCGGTGGTCCTGGCCGAGCGGATCGCGCAGGAGATCGCCGACATGATCGCGCGCAAGCAGCCGATCCCGGCGAGCGAGGGCAACGCGATGCGGCCGGTGCGCGCGGGCGATATCCTGATCCTCGTGCAGCGGCGTTCGGACCTCTTTCACGAGATCATCCGCGCCTGCAAGGCGCGCGACCTGCCCATCGCCGGAGCGGACCGGCTGCGCGTCGGCGCTGAACTGGCGGTGCGGGATCTCGCCGCGCTCTTGTCCTTCCTCGCCACGCCCGAGGACAGCCTTTCGCTCGCCACCGCGCTGCGCTCGCCGCTGTTCGGCTGGAGCGAGGAAGAGCTTTACGCGCTTGCCCAGGGGCGCGCGGAGCGCCACCTGTGGCAGACCCTTCGCGGCCAGTTCGACACGCATCCGCAAACGCTCGCCATGCTGACCGACCTGCGCGCCCAGGCGGATTACCTGCGCCCCTTCGACCTGATCGAGCGAATCCTGACCCGCCATGACGGGCGCCGTCGCCTGCTCGGCCGGCTGGGGGTCGAGGCCGAGGACGGAATCGACGCGCTTCTGGCGCAGGCGCTCGCCTATGAACGCAAGGCCGTGGACAGCCTCACCGGCTTTCTCGTCTGGCTCGAGACCGACGAGGTCGAGATCAAGCGCCAGCTGGACGCGGCGGACGACCGCATCCGCGTGATGACGGTGCATGGCGCGAAGGGGTTGGAATCCCCCGTGGTGATCCTGCCCGACACCGCCGAGCGCAAGCCGCCGAAAGGCGGGCAGTTCGTGACCGGCGGCGAGGCGCCGCTTTGGCGTATGCCCGCGCCCAGCGCGCCGGCGCCCGTGCGCGACGCGCTCGACCTCGCGGCCGAGGCGCGCGAAGCCGAGCGCGACCGGTTGCTCTATGTCGCCATGACGCGGGCGGAAACCTGGCTGATCGTCGCCTGCCCCAAGGCGCCGGGTAAAAAGGGCCGAAGCTGGTACGAGAAGATCGCGGCGGCGATGGAGCGGCTTGGCGCCGCGCGCGAACATGGCGACGGCATTAAGCGCATGGAACAGGGCGATTGGGGCGGAACAGTGACTGATTCCGCAACCGTCGCACCTGCCGCCGCGCGCTCCTTGCCCGCGCATTTCGCCACGATTCCGGCGGCGCCCGAACGCGCCGATACGCTCAGCCCCTCGACCGATCTCGGCGGAGCCAAGGCGCTTCCGGGTGATGCGGGGCCGGAGGAGGACGCGGCGAAACGCTGGGGGCGGCAGGTGCACCTGCTGTTGGAGGTGCTGCCCGGCCATCCGGCGGCGGACTGGCCTGCCGAGGCGGCGCGGCTGTTTTCCGCCGGCCCCGACGCGGCCGATGCGTCAACGCAGGCTGCGCTGCTGGCCGAGGCGGCGGGCGTGCTGACGGCGCATGGCGACGGCCCGCTTTTCGCGCATGGCGCGCTCACCGAAGCGCCGGTCACCGCCACGCTGCCCGAACTCGGCGGCGCGCGGATACACGGCGCGATCGACCGGCTGATCGTCGCGCCCGACCATGTGCTGATTGTCGATTTCAAGTCGAACCGCACCATTCCTGATGGGCCCGACGCCTGCCCCTCCGGCATCCTGCGGCAGATGGGCGCCTACGCGGCCGCGCTCGCGCAGATTTACCCCGACCGGCGCATCGACGCGGCGATCCTCTGGACGCGGACCGCGCAGCTCATGCCGCTGCCGCGGGCGCTGATCGCGCAGGCGTTACAGCAGGCCGGCGCCGCTTGACGTCACCCCGGCCTCTACCTACGTTCTGCGCAACGCAGCAATTCCCCGAGAGGAGACGCCAAATGGCCACCGTAGCCGTCACCGACGATACCTTCGACGCCGAAGTGAAGAATTCCGATATCCCCGTCGTGGTGGATTTCTGGGCCGAATGGTGCGGCCCCTGCAAGCAGATCGGCCCCGCGCTCGAGGAGATCGCGACCGAGATGCAGGGCAAGGTCAAGATCGCCAAGGTCGACGTCGACAGCAACCCCAACACCGCCGCCTCCATGGGCGTGCGCGGCATTCCGGCGCTGTTCATCTTCAAGGATGGCGAAGTCGTGTCGAACCGTGCGGGCGCCGCGCCCAAGGCCGCGCTGCAAAGCTGGATCGACGAGGCGATCTGAGCCGGATCAGAGCCTGATATCGGGGCCTCGCCGCATCGGCGGGGCCCTTTTCCTTGGGCTTTCGATGTTCGCCAAATACGCAACCCCTATATCGGACGGACCCGACAGGAGGCAGATCATGCGAAACGACGACTTTCCCGGCTGGCACGGCACCACGATCATCGGCGTGAAGAAGGGCGGCCGCGTGGTGATCGCGGGCGACGGGCAGGTGAGCCTGGGCCAGACCGTCATCAAGGGCAGCGCGCGCAAGGTGCGCCGCCTGTCGCCCGGCGGCTTCGACGTGGTGGCGGGATTCGCCGGATCGACCGCGGATGCCTTCACCCTGCTCGAGCGGCTCGAGGCCAAGCTCGAGGCGACGCCGGGACAGTTGCAACGCGCCAGCGTGGAGTTGGCCAAGGACTGGCGCACCGACAAGTATCTGCAAAAGCTCGAAGCGATGCTTATCGTGACCGACGGGCGCGATCTTTTGGTGATTACCGGGGCGGGCGATGTGCTTGAGCCCGAGCATGACATCGCCGCAATCGGGTCGGGCGGAAACTACGCTCTGGCCGCCGCCCGCGGCATGATCGACACCGACCGCAGCGCCGAGGAAGTGGCCCGCGCCGCGATGGCCATCGCCGCCGACATCTGTGTTTACACCAATGGCAACCTGACCGTCGAAGAGATCTCGGCCAGCGCATGAACGGCGCCGACACCAAGCTGACGGACGACGATCTGCGCGCCGCCGCCGCCGCGGGTATCATCACCGAGGCGCAGGCGGCCCGGCTGATCCATCTTGGCCACGAACGCGCGGGTCGCCTCGCGCGCAGGTTGCCCGACGATGAGCCGTTCGAACTGTTTCGCGGATTCGCCGAGATCTTCGTCTCGGTCGGCCTCATCCTGCTGCTGAGCGGGGCGATCGCCTTTGCCGCGCTGCTGGGCAGCGGCGTGGGCATCGCGGCGGTGATGGGCGCGCTCTGCTGGTTCGGCGCGCTCTATTTCACGCGCAAGCGGCGGATGGCGCTGCCTTCGATCGTGCTGGCGGTGGGTTATGCGATGGCGGCGGCGACGATCATCGGTTTCGCGCTGTCGGAATCGCCGCTGGCGCGCGGCGAGGGCGTGATCGTCGTGGTCTTCGGCCTGCTGGGGATCGGGGCGATGGCGATCTACTACCGCGTGTTCCGGGTGCCCTTTGCGATGTTTCTTGCGGGGCTTTTCGGGCTTGCCGTGGTGTTCGGGCTCACCGGGACGATGACCGACGTTCAAATTGGCCTCATGGGCGACTGGAACAGGTTCTTCGACTTGCGGCGCGGCGGTGGGCTTGCCATCGGCACGCTGGTTTTCGGGCTGCTCGCGCTGGCCGCCGGGCTCTGGTTCGACATGCGCGATCCCCACCGGATCGGGCGCATGGCGCGCTCGGCCTTCTGGCTGCACCTGCTTGCCGCGCCTGCACTGGTCAACACCGTGGCGATGACCGCCTACAACACGGGCGGCGGCGCCGGCATGATGCTCACCGCCGCAGCCCTCGTGGCGATCACGGTCCTGGCGCTCATCATCGACCGGCGGTCGTTCCTGACGGCGGGGCTTGGCTATCTCGCCTTCGTGGTGGCCTGGGCGATGCAGCTGGGCCAGTCCGACCTGAGCTGGCCGGTCCTGCTCCTGGTGCTGGGCGGCATCGTGACCGCGCTCGGCACGTTCTGGATCGGGCTGCGCGTCGCGCTGATGCGTGCGCTACCCGACTTCCCGGGCAAGGATCGCCTGCCGCCCTACGACGTGAATCGCTGACTTGCCATTTTCATCCCCGTGCTTAGGTTCCGCCGAAGCACGGTGCCAGGAGAATATCATGACCGACCTTACCCCCCGCGAAATCGTCTCGGAACTGGACCGGTTCATCATCGGCCAGAAGGACGCCAAGCGCGCCGTCGCCGTCGCCCTGCGCAGCCGCTGGCGGCGCAAGCAGCTCTCGGACGATCTGCGCGACGAGGTCTATCCCAAGAACATCCTGATGATCGGCCCCACCGGCGTAGGCAAGACCGAGATCAGCCGCCGGCTCGCCAAACTCGCCCGCGCGCCCTTCATCAAGGTGGAGGCCACGAAATTCACCGAAGTCGGCTATGTCGGGCGCGACGTGGAGCAGATCATCCGCGACCTCGTGGATTCGGCGATCGCGATGGTGCGCGAACAGATGCGCGAAGACGTAAAGGCCAGCGCCCACGCCGCCGCCGAAGAGCGCGTCATCAGCGCCATCGCCGGGGAGGACGCCCGCGAAGGCACGCGCGAGATGTTCCGAAAGAAGCTCAAGAACGGCGAGCTGGACGATACCGAGATCGAGCTTGACGTCGCCGACAACTCCAACCCGATGGGGATGCTGGACATTCCCGGCCAGCCCGGCGGGCAGATGGGGATGATGAACCTTGGCGACATCTTCGGCAAAGCGTTCGGGCAGCGCACCGTGCGCCGCCGCATGACCGTCGCCGAAAGCTACGAGATCCTCATCGGCGAAGAGGCGGACAAGCTGCTGGACGACGAGACGGTGAACCGCGCCGCGCTCGACGCGGTCGAGCAGAACGGCATCGTTTTCCTCGACGAGATCGACAAGGTCTGCGCCCGCCACGACGCGCGCGGCGGTGAGGTCAGCCGCGAAGGCGTACAGCGCGACCTGCTGCCGCTGATCGAGGGTACGAGCGTTTCGACCAAGCATGGCGCGGTCAGGACCGATCACATCCTCTTTATCGCGTCGGGCGCGTTCCATATCGCCAAGCCGTCGGACCTGCTACCGGAATTGCAGGGCCGCCTGCCGATCCGGGTCGAACTGCGCGCGCTCACCGAAGGGGATTTCGTGCGTATCCTGACCGAGACGGACAACGCCCTGACACGCCAATACACCGCGCTTTTGGGCACCGAGGAGGTCACCGTCACCTTTACGGAGGACGGGATCAAGGCGCTTGCGCACATCGCCGCCGAGGTGAACAGCACCGTCGAGAATATCGGCGCGCGGCGCCTTTACACCGTGATGGAGCGCGTCTTCGAGGAACTGAGCTTCCACGCACCCGACCGCGCGGGCGAAGAGGTGACGGTGGACGAGGATTTCGTGCAGGCGAACCTGGGCGAGTTGATGAAATCCGCGGACCTCAGCCGCTACGTGCTGTAAAGCTGCTGGACTTTTTCCCGGTGAGAACACCCACCTCCCCGGCCTGACCGTCGCGCCACGCAGGTGGTGTCATGCCCGATTTTCCGCCTTCCATTCGGGGGGAAATCGGGCGACGTAAGGGCATGAACACCCTCACGTTCCTTCGCGAAAATGCGCGCTGGCTGTCGGCCGGGGTGTTGCTGACGTTCCTAAGCAGCTTCGGGCAGACATTCTTCATCTCGATCTTCGCGGGCGAGATCCGCGCGGCGTTCGATCTCAGTCACGGGGAATGGGGCGGGATCTACACGCTGGGCACGACGGCCTCTGCGGCGCTGATGGTCTGGGCCGGGGGGCTGACCGACCGGTTCCGCGTGCGGGGTCTTGGCGCGATCGTGCTGGTGATGCTGATGGGGGCATGCGTCTTCATGGCGCTCAATCCGACTTGGTGGTTGCTGCCGCTGGCGATCTTCGCGTTGCGCTTCACGGGGCAGGGGATGACCAGCCACATCGCCGCGGTCGCCATGTCGCGCTGGTTCATCGTCAGGCGGGGCAAGGCGCTGTCGGTGGCCACGCTCGGCTTTGCCGCGGGCGAGGCGGTGCTGCCGCTTCTTTTCGTGTCGCTGTTGCTGGTGGTGGATTGGCGGTTGCTCTGGGTGGTGGCGGGGGTGGTCGCGGTGCTTGGCATCCCGGTGTTGCTGCTGCTGCTTCGCGCGGAGCGCACGCCGCAATCGATGGCGCAATCCGATCAGGCGGCCGGGATGGAGGCGCGGCAATGGACGCGCAACCAGGCGTTCCGGCACTGGCTGTTCTGGTTCATGATCCCCGCGCTGTTGGGACCGTCTGCCTTCAGCACGGCGTTCTTCTTTCACCAGGTGCATTTCGCGGACATCAAGGGCGTCGCGCATATCGAGTTCGTGGCGATCTTTCCCTTCTTCACCGGGGTCAGCATCCTCGCGATGGTGGCGAGCGGCTGGGCTCTCGACAAGGTGGGAACGGCGCGTCTTATCCCGTTCATGCAGTTGCCGATGGTCGCCGCCTTCGCCACCTTCGCGCTGGCGCAGGGCGTGGCGGGGCTGTGGCTGGGGTTCTTCTTTCTCGGGCTCAACACGGGGGTGAACACGACGCTGCCCGCCGCATTCTGGGCCGAATTCTACGGCACGCGATTCCTCGGCTCCATCAAGGCGATGGCGGCGGCGGTGATGGTGCTGGGATCGGCCATCGGACCGGGGATCACCGGGCTGGGCATCGACCTCGGGATCGGACTCGAGCGGCAATACATGGCCGTGGCGGGCTATTTCGTGCTGACCACCGTGTTGATGGGGATCGGCATCGCGCGGGCGCGGCCGCTCTTACCCGCGCGGGCGGCGTAGATAGACGTAATAGGCGCCGCCGCCGCCGTGGCGGCCATGCGCCTCGCTCACCTGCATCACGACCTGCGCGAGCGGCGGGATTTGCAGCCAATGCGGCACGTTATGGCGCAGCACGCCCTGCCGGACGGGGATCGGCCCCGGCTGATCCGATCGCTTGCCCTTGCCGGTGATGACCAGCACGAGGCGCTTGCCTTGGGCATGCGCGCGCAGGATGAACGCCGTGAGCGCGCCATGCGCGCGATCCAGCGTCATGCCGTGCAAGTCGATCCGCGCCTCGGGCTTCATCTTGCCACGCTTGAGCTTGGTATGCGCGCGCTTGTCCATCGTGACCGGCATCGCGACCGTCCGGTCGGTGAGACCCGGAAGCGCGCCTTCCGCGCGTTCGCCCACCCGGAACGGTGCGATCGGCGGCTGTTCCTTTGGCTTCGACGACGGTTCGGGATCGGAGAACGGGCGGGCAGGGGCCGGTTGCGGGCGGTCGCGGGTCAGCGGATCCGCCGTCTCGGCCACCTTGCGCCAGAGCGCGAGCTCTTCGGGACGCAGCTTGCGGCGGCTCATTGCAGGGTCTCTGTCGCCAGCGCATAGGCGCGCTGAATCGGCATCAAAACCACCATCCGGCCCGGATCGCGCAGCCGTCCGGCATCGCGCCCCGCCTTGTCGCCGGTGCCAAAGAAGATGTCGGCGCGTTGCGCGCCCTTGATCGCCGAACCGGTATCCTGCGCGATCATCAGCCGCCGGATCGGACGCTTGCCGCCCTTGTCGATCCAGACCGGCGCGCCGAGGGTGACGAATTTCGGATCGACCGCGATGGAGCGTCCCGGCGTCACCGGCCGGTTCATCGCACCCAACGGGCCGAGATCGTCGGCGTGGCCGATGAGCTTGCGAAAGAACACGTAGGACGGATTGTGCCGCAACAGGTCGCGGCCCGCCTCGGGGTTGCGGCGCACCCAGTTCTTGATCACCTGCGCCGAAACCTGGTGGACCGAATAGACGCCGCGGCGCACCAGTTCGGCGCCGACGGAACGGTACTCATGCCCGTTGTTGCCGCCATAACCCACCCGGATCACGTTGCCGTCGGGCAGCCGGATACGCCCGGACCCCTGGATCTGAAGAAAGAAGAGTTCCACCGGGTCGTCGACCCAGGCGATTTCGTAACCGCGCATTTCCGGCGCGTTCTCGATCTGCGCGCGGGTCAGCCAGGGGTTGCTCACGCGGGCCTCGGGCGGCTCACGATAAAGCGGATAGCGGTAGCGCCCGCCGGGGCGCAGAGAGCCGCGCAGTTCCGGTTCGAAATAGCCGGTGAAGAGGGCCGGCTTGCCCTCGGTGATCAACATCGGGCGGAAGAACAGCTCGAAGAACGCCTTGGCGTCCGGCTTCTGCTGGGCCAGCGCGCAGAGCGCGCGCCAGTCGGGATCCTTCATGTCGGGACAGGTGACGAGAAACGTCCTGAGCGCCGCGGCGTGGTCGTCCTGTTCCCACCCCGTCAGGTCGTCGAAGTCGAGGACGGTATAGGAGGTCTCATTCGCGGCCGCACCGCCGGGGACCGGCAGCACGAACAAGAGGGCGGCGAGGGCCGCCCGGATCATTCGCCCGTGGCGACGAGCCGCCAGTTGGGATCGTCCGCCCCCATGACGCGTTCGAACGTCCAGACATCCTTTTGCTTCTTGGATTTGCCCGGCTCGCCCTCGACGATCTTGCCGTCCTTGTCCTTGACCACCGATATCAGTTCTCCGACGAAACGCACGGTGATGTTGGCGCGCCGCGTTTCCTGGTCGAAATCGGCGTTGAGCAGCGTGATCTCGCGCACTCCGACAAATTCGGATTCGATGTGCAGGCCCTGTTCCTGCCGCTTGTCGACCACCTCGGAGAAGGTGTTGTAGACCTCGGGGTCGAGAAACGGCACCAGGTCGTCCAGTCGCCCACGTTCGAACCCCATCAAAATCATCTCGTAGGCGCCGCGCGCGCCCTGCAGGAACGGGCCCACCTCAAAGGAGGGTTCCGCGCGCTTCATCTCGGCGAGTTCGGCGGCGGCGTCGCTGTCCTCGGCGACGTGATCAATGATGTCGTGATCCGGCCCGCCTTCAATCACCTCGAGTTCGGGGCGCTTGTCGCCGCGCGTCGACTCGATTTTTTGCTGGTTCGTCGGCTCGAACCCGTCGCGGGTGCCCAGCACGTTCTTGAGCCGCAGAATAAGGAACACGGCGATTCCGGCAAGAACCAGAAGCTGTATGATGGGCGAGTTCATGGACACCTCATTCAAGGGTAAAACGTGGAAAGCCGGCGCGTCCGCTACTATGTAGGGGACGGGCAGGCCCAAGTCCACCTTATCGCCTGCAAAACAAAGGAGATCGGCTCATGTGGCTGCTGCTGGCGTTCCTGACGGTGCCGTTGATCGAAATCGCGTTGTTCATCCAGGTCGGCGGATGGCTCGGCCTGTGGCCGACATTGGCGATCGTGGTGATCACGGCGGTTATCGGGACCTGGCTGATGCGGGCGCAGGGCGCGGCGGCGCTGAACGATTTGCGCACCTCGTTCACCCGGCAGGCGGACCCGACCGAACCGCTGGCGCATGGGGCGATGATCCTCATCGCGGGCGTGCTGCTGCTTACGCCGGGATTTTTCACGGATGCGCTTGGGTTCGCGCTGCTGATGCCGGCCTTCCGCCGCGCCGCCTACCGCTATCTGCGGGCGCGCGTCCGCGTTCAGAGCTTCCACAGCGAAGCCGGGCCTTCGGACCCGCGGAGGCGTCCGCAAGACCCATCTTTGATCGAGGGCGAGTATCACGAGATCGAAACGCCCCCCGACCGCAGGCCCGGCACGGGGCATCAGGGATCGTCCGGCTGGACAAGGCATTGAGGCGGCAACCGCTTGCTGCTAGACCCTCACCAACAAGAGATTTTCACGGGAGACACTCATGCAAGACGAAGATAACGTCGCCACCGGCGCGCAGGAAGGCGCCGAACAGCAGGCCCCCCAGGTCAAGATGCACATTCTCACCCAGTTCGTGCGCGACCTGTCCTTCGAAAACGTCCTGGCCCAGCGCGGCGTCGGCGGCGAGGTGCAGCCGGATGTGACCGTCAACGTCAATCTCGACGCGAAGAAGCGCAAGCCCGACCACCAGTACGAGGTGGCGATCAAGCTGAACGTCGAGTCCAAGAACAAGGGCACCGAGGACAAGCTTTTTCTGCTCGAGATGGAGTATGCCGGCGTCTTCCACGTCGAGAACGTCCCCGAAGAACAGTTGCATCCCTTCCTGATGATCGAATGTCCGCGGATGATCTTTCCGTTCCTGCGCCGCATCGTGAGCGACGTGACGCGCGACGGCGGCTTCCCGCCGCTCAACATGGAAAATATTGATTTCCTTCAGATCTACCGCAACGAGATCATGCGCCGGCAGGCCGAGCAGGAAAAACCGGCCAGCGCCGAGCTCAACTGAACCTGCGCCAGAGCGCGGCATCGCCCATCTTCGCGACGAAGGCCTCATGCGCCGCGCGCTCCGCTTCGGTCAGGCGGGGCGCGAGTTTCTCCGGGCGTGGTGCGGGGCGCCAGCCGGTCGCCGACTGTTGCGCGCCGCCCCGTTCGGGCTGCTGACCCAGCGCGAAGTCAGGCTGACGACCGCCAATCAGTTCAAGATAGACCTCGGCGAGGATCTCGGAGTCGAGCAGCGCGCCGTGCAGCGTGCGCGAGGAGTTGTCGATCCCGAACCGGCGGCAGAGCGCATCCAATGATGCGGGCGAGCCGGGAAACCGTTTGCGCGCGATGGCCAGCGTGTCGATGGCGCGTTCCATTGGCAGAGGCGGGCGCCGCACCCAGCCAAGTTCGGCGTTGATGAATTTCATGTCGAAAGCGGCGTTGTGGATCACCAGTTTCGCGTCCCCGATGAAATCGACGAAAGCCTGCGCGATGTCGGCGAAGACCGGCTTGCCGCGCAGGAAATCGTCGCCAAGGCCATGCACTTGAAACGCATCGTCGGGCATGGCGCGCTGGGGATCGATATACTGGTGATAGGTGCGCCCGGTCGGCATATGGCCCATCAGTTCGACCGCGCCGATTTCCACGATACGGTCGCCTTGTTCAGGCTCGAACCCGGTGGTTTCGGTGTCGAGGACGATTTCACGCATTGAGCCGATTTTCCCTGATGTCGCGAAGCACAGATTGCACCTGCGCGCGGGCATGTTCAACCGTGTCAGTGACGATGACGTAATCGGCGCGGGCGCGTTTTTCCGCGTCGGGCATCTGCTTGGCGATGATCGCGTCGAACTGCGCCTCGGTCATTGTTCCGCGCCCAAGCACGCGGGCGCGCTGCACCTCTGCCGGTACGGTGACGCAAACCACGGCGTCAAGCTGTGTTTCGGTCTCTTTCTCGAACAGCAGAGGAATGTCGAATACGGTAATCTCCGTCTCTGTTTCGGCTGAAAACGCCATTCTGTCAGCGGCCACGAGCGGGTGAACGATCCGTTCGATCAGCGTCAGGACCGACGGATCCTCTCCGATCATCCGCTTGAGGGCGTCGCGCGACACCGCGCCATCCATGATCGCGTCGGGAAAGACGGCCCGCATCGGTTCGACCGCCGCGCCGCCTGCGGCATAGAGACGATGCACCGCCGCGTCCGCGTCCCAGACGGCGCAGCCCTCCGCGGCGAAAAGGCGCGCGGTGGTCGACTTTCCCATGCCGATGGACCCCGTGAGGCCAAGCCGAAACGTCATCTGAGCGCGGCCGCCCGCGTCGCGCTGTCCACCGTCGGGCGGGTTCCGAACCAGCGTTCGAACCCCGGCACCGCCTGGTGCAGCAACATGCCGAGCCCGTCGACCGTACGGCAACCGGCCTCTTCGGCGACTTCCAACAGCTTGGTCTTGAGCGGCGCGTAGACGAGGTCGGTCACCAGCGCGCCCTTCTGCAATCCGTCGAGCGGCACGCGAAGCGGCGGCTGGCCCAGCATACCCAGCGAAGTGGTGTTCACCACCGTCGCCGCGTAGTCGAGCATGTTGCCCGCCTGCACCCAGTCGAAGACGCGCAGGCGTTTGCCGAAATCCGATTGCAGCGCCTCGGCGCGCACGCGCGTGCGGTTGGATATGAGGATCTCGGGCACGCCGGCGTCCAGCATTGCCGCGATCACCGCCCGCGCCGCGCCCCCGGCGCCGAACATCGCCGCCGGCCCGGCGCGCGGATCCCAGCCGCCCGGCGCGGATTCGAGGTTGCGCACGAAACCGAGCCCATCGGTGTTGTCGGCGTGGATCTTGCCGTCCTTGCGGAAGATCAGCGTGTTCGCCGCGCCGATGAGGATTGCCCGGTCCGTCACGAGGTCCGCGATGTCGAGCACGCGCTCCTTGTGCGGGATAGTGACGTTGACGCCTACAAACCCCGCCCTGGGCAAGGTGCGCAACACCGTTTCGAGATCATCCGTCGCCACATCCATCGGAATGTAATGCCCGGGCAGGCCCATCGATGTCAGCCAATGACGGTGGATCTGCGGCGACTTGGTATGGGCGATCGGGGTTCCGATCACGCCGGCGAGAGGAATCTTCTCCGCGGTCATGTCTCCAGCTCTCCTCGGGTCGACAGGTAGGATAGCAGGTCCAGTAATGGCAGACCGAGAACGGTAAAGTAATCCCCCTCTATGCGCGAAAAGAGCCGCGCACCCTCTTCCTCGAGTTTATAGCCGCCAACGCTGTGGCGGATGCTGTCCCAGTTGCGCGCGACATACCCGTCGAGCCAGGCGTCTGACAATTCTCGCATGCTGAGCCGGACATGCCCGATATGTCGCCAGACCGGCTGACCACCTTCGCAGACCACCACCGCGGAGAAGAGGTGATGCGTCTTGCCGCGCAGGTTGCGCAGCTGCGCCACCGCGTCATCGGACGTAGACGGTTTCGAGTGGATCACGCCATCGAGGGCCAGGACCTGGTCACAGCCGATCACGAGCGCCTCGGGCATTCTGGCGCTTTGCTTCTGCGCCTTCGCTTCGGCCAGCGCATCGGCGATATCACGCGGTGAAGCGCCCTCGGCCGAGAGGGCGGCCTTGATCGACTGTTCGTCGATACGGGCGGGAATGGCGGTGACGGGCACGCCGGCATTGCGCAGCAGGGTCAGCCGGATTTCGGATTGCGAGGCGAGAAGGATACGCGCGCTCATGTGGACAAGTCCCTGTATGGTTTGCGTGTCAAGACGGGCATGGTCCGCCGGAAGACGCTGCGCGTGGGGAACGCCCCACATCCCGGGCCATGCTTCCCCGTCCCGAGCGAAATCATCACGTTGTGAACGGGATAAGATCCGGCTTGGGGGCCGTTTCTTCGCGGCCGATCCATCTCTGTCTTATCCCCAGTCACGGTCAATTTCAATGATACTCAACATACTGATATTGAATATAGATTTTCCAAAGATCGGTGAAAGCTGTCATTTCTCCCGTGTTTCATCCACATGGCATGGGGTTGTGGAGAAGCACGGGCAAGGTTTCGTAATCCACAGGTTGGCGGCGCCCCTACACCTTCATCATCCTTTCTTATCTTTCTATTTTATTTATAGAGAATGGAACCAGGAATGAGGGCAAAATGACGGGTATCCTGATCTCGACCTATCCTTGGGTGAAGGCCCTGCATATCATGGCGGTGATTTCGTGGATGGCGGGGCTGTTCTACCTGCCGCGTCTCTTCGTCTATCACGCCGAGCAGTCCGAACCCGAAGACAGCCGTGATGTCGTGTTCCAGGAGATGGAGCGCAAGCTTCTGAACGTGATCATGACCCCGTCGATGATCGCGACATGGGCGCTCGGCCTTGCCCTCGTCGCGGTGCCCGGCGTTGTCGATTGGTCCGATACCTGGCCCTGGACCAAAGCCGCAGGAGTGCTGGCGATGACATGGTTCCATTTCTGGCTGGCGGCGCGGCGCAGGGATTTCGCCACCGGCGTTCGTTCGGTCAGCGGGCGGCGATACCGGCTGATGAACGAGGCGCCGACTGTGCTGATGGTGGTGATCGTCTTCTCGGTCGTGCTGCGCTTCTGAGCGGCGTTGACTCGGGCGCCGCCGCGAGGTATTGCGCCCCTTGCGTCCCGTCCGGGTACCGCGTCTTCCTCTTGCTATAGTTTCGCCCGCAAACCGATATGCGGGATACAGGTGAACCCATGTCCGACGACCGTCTGAACCTCTCCGACCTCAAGGCGCAAACCGCCAAGGATCTTCTGGCAATGGCCGAGGAGCTCGAGATCGAGAACGCCTCGACCATGCGCAAGGGTGAGATGATGTTCTCGATCCTCAAGGAACGCGCCGAGGAGGGTTGGACCGTCTATGGCGACGGCGTGCTCGAGGTGCTGCAGGACGGGTTCGGATTCCTGCGCTCGCCCGAGGCGAACTACCTTCCGGGACCGGACGACATCTATGTTTCGCCTGAGGTTATCCGCCGGTTCTCCCTGCGCACGGGCGACACGGTCGAGGGTGAGATCAAGCAGCCCGAGGACCAGGAGCGGTATTTTACCGTCACCACGGTGAGCCAGATCAATTTCGAGGATCCGGAGAAGGCCAACCACAAGGTGGCCTTCGACAACCTGACGCCGCTTTACCCAGATGAAAGGCTCAACCTTGAGATCGAGGACCCGACGCTCAAGGACCGCACCGCGCGGATCATCGACCTGGTCGCGCCGATCGGCAAGGGGCAGCGGTCGCTCATCGTGGCGCCGCCGCGGACGGGCAAGACGGTTATCCTCCAGAACATCGCCAATTCGATCGAGAAGAACCATCCCGAATGCTACCTGATCGTGTTGCTGATCGATGAGCGCCCCGAAGAGGTGACCGACATGCAGCGGTCCGTTAAGGGCGAGGTCGTCAGTTCCACCTTCGACGAACCGGCGACGCGCCATGTCGCCGTGGCCGAGATGGTGATCGAAAAGGCGAAGCGACTGGTCGAGCACAAACGAGATGTTGTTATTCTTCTGGATTCTATCACAAGACTTGGTAGGGCTTACAACACGGTTGTGCCGTCCTCGGGTAAGGTTCTGACCGGCGGCGTGGACGCAAACGCGCTGCAACGGCCCAAGCGGTTCTTTGGCGCCGCGCGAAACATCGAGGAGGGCGGATCGCTCACCATCATCTCGACGGCGCTGATCGATACCGGCAGCCGAATGGACGAGGTGATCTTCGAAGAGTTCAAGGGCACCGGCAACTCGGAGCTGGTTCTGGATCGCAAGATCGCTGACAAACGCGTGTTCCCGGCAATCGACATTCTCAAGTCGGGCACGCGGAAAGAAGACCTGCTGGTCGACAAGGTTGATTTGCAAAAGACCTTCGTGCTGCGGCGCATCCTCAACCCGATGGGTACGACGGACGCCATCGAGTTCCTGATCTCCAAGCTGAAGCAGACCAAGACCAACGCCGAATTCTTCGATTCGATGAACACATAGAGGTCTGTCACGGGGGCGCCCCGATGGATACGATTTACGCGCTATCGAGCGCGCAGGGCAAGGCCGGCGTCGCGGTGATCCGCGTGTCCGGCGCCCAGAGTCTCGATATTTGCAAGGCGCTTTGCGGTGACGCGCCTGCTGCGCGCATTGCGTCGGTGCGAACGCTCCGCGGGGCGGATGGCGGGCGGCTTGACCAGGCGCTGGTGATCCGGTTCGAGGCGGATCGCAGCTATACTGGCGAAGACAGTGTTGAGTTCCAGGTGCATGGCGGTCCGGCGGTCGTGACTGCGGTTATGGATGAAATCGGTCGGCACGAAGGTGTTCGCCTTGCGGAACCTGGTGAATTTACCAGGCGCGCGCTTGATAACGGTCGGCTCGATGCTGCGCAGGTCGAGGGACTCGCCGATCTGATCGACGCAGAAACCGAGACCCAAAGACGCCAGGCGTTGCGGGTCCTGTCCGGGGATCTGGGCAGGCGCGCGGAGGACTGGCGGCGTGATCTCATCCGCGCGGCGGCGTTGCTGGAGGCGACGATAGACTTCGCGGATGAAGAGGTGCCGGTCGATGTCGCGCCCGAGGTTCGCGAGCTTGTCGGTGGCGTTCGCGCGGCGATCAAGGCCGAGATCGCGGGCGTCGGGATGGCCGAGCGGATTCGCTCGGGGTTCGAGGTGGCGATTGTCGGCGCACCGAATGTCGGAAAGTCGACCTTGCTCAACGCGCTTGCCGGGCGCGATGCGGCGATCACCTCCGAAATCGCAGGCACGACGCGCGATGTGATCGAAGTTCGGATGGACCTTGGCGGTTTGCCCGTGACGCTGCTGGATACCGCGGGGCTGCGAGACGCCGAGGACGAAATCGAGGCCGTCGGCGTCAGTCGTGCGCTCGACCGGGCGGCGCAGGCGGATTTGCGGGTTTTCCTCGTTGAAAAGGAGGAAGGTCCGCCCTTGGAGCCAAGCGCCGATGATATCGTCTTGCGCGCCAAGGCTGATCTGCTCGAGAATGCAGAGAGCGGCGCGGTGTCCGGTAAAACCGGGGCCGGTATTCCGCAGCTAATTGGGGCGATCACGGAGGTGTTGAAGACCCGCAGCGCGAGCGCCGGCATCGCGACCCGGGCGCGGCATCGCTCGGCCATGATGCGGGGAAACGAATCGCTCGCACGAGCGCTGGACATGTTAGGTAATGCTGACGGTATGTCGGATTTTGCCGCCGAAGAACTTCGGGCCGCGATCCGGGCCCTTGATTCGCTGGTTGGACGGATCGACATTGAGAATGTGCTGGACGAAATCTTTGCGAGCTTCTGTCTGGGTAAGTAAGGAGTGTTTCACGTGAAACATCGGGATTTCGACGTCATCGTCATCGGAGGCGGGCACGCTGGCGCGGACGCAGCGCACGCGGCCGCCAGGATGGGTGCGCGCACGGCCTTGATCACGCTGACGAGGGCAGGCATCGGCGTGATGTCCTGCAATCCGGCGATTGGTGGCCTGGGTAAAGGGCATCTCGTCCGGGAGATCGATGCGCTCGACGGGGTCATGGGGCGGGTTGCCGATGCAGCCGGGATTCAGTTCCGTCTGTTGAACCGGCGCAAAGGTCCAGCGGTGCAAGGACCGCGCGCGCAAGCGGACCGCAAGATCTATCGCGAACAGATGCAGTGCGTGATGGCGAACCAACCGAACCTGACGATCATCGAGGGAGAAGCCTGCGACTTCCTGATGCGCAATGGGCGGGTTTCGGGGATCGAACTCGCCGATGGAAGCGAAGTGACGGCTGCTGCCGTCGTCCTGACGACGGGGACTTTCCTGCGGGGTGTCATTCATATCGGGGACGTGGCGCGCCCCGGAGGACGGATGGGCGATAAGCCGTCTGTTCGCCTGGCTGAGCGGATGGACAGCTTTGATCTGGCGATGGGACGGCTCAAGACCGGCACACCACCGCGGTTGAACGGAAAGACCATCGATTGGACGCGGCTTGAAAAACAGCCTGGCGATGACGAACCGACGATGTTCTCGTTCCTTTCAAGGAAACCCGGCGTACGGCAGGTGGTTTGCGGGATCACCCATACAAACGCGCGAACGCATGACATCATTCGAGAGAACCTTGAACGGTCCGCAATGTATGGCGGGCATATCGACGGTGTCGGCCCGCGCTATTGTCCCTCGATCGAGGACAAGATCGTGCGGTTCGCGGACAAGGATACGCATCAGATCTTTCTCGAACCCGAGAGCCTGTCCGACGATGTGATCTACCCCAACGGGATTTCGACATCGCTGCCCGAGGAGGTTCAGCAGGCTTATGTCCGATCCATTCGGGGGCTCGAGAATGCGGAGATCCTCCAACCGGGCTATGCGATCGAGTATGATTACGTCGATCCCCGCGCGCTGAACGCCGATCTTTCTGTCAAGGACGTGCCCGGGCTGTACCTCGCCGGCCAGATCAATGGAACGACCGGTTATGAGGAGGCGGCGGCGCAGGGGCTTGTCTCCGGGTTGAACGCGGCGGCGGCAGCGTTGGGGCGTGACCCGATCACGTTCAGCCGCGCGGAAAGCTACATCGGCGTGATGATCGACGATCTCATCACTCGCGGCGTGTCCGAACCCTATCGCATGTTTACTTCGCGTGCGGAATTCAGGCTGTCGCTTCGTGCGGACAACGCGGATCAGAGATTGACGCCGATCGGAGTGAGGGTGGGATGTGTGGGTGAGCCGCGCCGCGCTGTCTTTGAGGACAAGATGGAGCGCCTTACGGCAGCGCGCGAGCGTATCGAGGCCGAGTCGTTCACCCCGCGCCAGCTTATCGACGTGGGGATTGAGGTTAACCAGGATGGCGCGCGCCGGAGCGGATTCCAGTTGCTTGCGTTCCCGAAGATCGGTTTTAACGACCTCATCCGCCTGCAATCGGATTGGGCCGAGGTGGATGCGGAATCGCGCGCCCAGCTTGAGCGAGATGCGCTTTATGCGAATTATATAGACCGTCAGAACCGCGATGCGGAAATGATCAAGCGAGATGAGGCGCATATTATTCCGCGTGGTTTTAATTATGAGGCTATTTCGGGGCTCTCGAACGAGCTGAAGCTGAAGCTCGCACATGTGCGGCCGGAAACATTGGGGCAAGCCGCGCGGATCGACGGCATGACGCCTGCTGCGTTGACGCTGCTTCTGACGCGGTTGAAGCAGCGTGCGAAAGATCGGTCGGCATGAATGCGGTAACCTTGCCGAATGTTTCACGTGAAACAAATGACCGACTGAAGGTTTACGCCGAACTTGTCGAGAAATGGAACCCGCGGATCAACCTGGTTTCCAAGTCCAGCATTGCACATCTATGGGAGCGTCATATTGCAGATTCTGCCCAGAATCTTGATCTGGCGCCGCCGACCCTGCGCCATTGGGTGGATCTCGGGTCCGGTGGAGGCTTTCCAGGGATCGTCATCGCGATCCTGCTATCCGAGTTCCAGCCGGACGCGCGCATGACGCTGGTGGAGAGCGATCAGCGGAAATGCGCGTTCCTGCGAAGCGCACTGCGTCAAACCGGCTGCACAGCCGAGGTGATCGCGGACCGCATCGAGGATATCGAGCCGCTGGGAGCAGATGTCCTTAGCGCCCGCGCACTGGCTGATCTCGATCGGCTGCTCGGTTTCGCGGAACGCCATATGAAGACGCGTGGCTGCGCCCTGTTTCCGAAAGGTGCGCGCTGGCAGGAAGAGGTGGCTAACGCGCGATCGCGGTGGCGCTTTGATATTGAAGTTGCTAAGAGCAGAACAGATCCTGCTGCCGCCATCCTCAAGATATCAGGAGTATCCCGTGACTGACCCGACCCGTCCGCGCGGCCCGCGGATCATAGCAATCGCCAACCAGAAAGGCGGCGTTGGCAAGACGACGACGACAATCAACCTTGGCGCGGCGCTCGCCCAGGCGGGTCAGCGGGTGCTGATCGTGGATCTCGATCCGCAGGGGAATGCGTCGACTGGTCTGGGTATCGAAGCGGATAACCGGGAATACACGACCTATGAGCTATTGCTCGAAGAAATCGCGCTTGGCGAGGTGATCCAGTCGACGAATGACGATAATCTCATGATCATCCCGGCGACGGTTGATCTCAGTTCGGCGGACATTGAGCTTATCTCGAACGAGAAGCGGAGTTATCTGCTACATGATGCGCTGCGTCAGACGGAAATGGACTCCTACGCGCTCGATTACGTGTTGATCGATTGCCCACCTTCGCTCAACCTATTGACGGTGAACGCGATGGTCGCCGCGCATTCCGTTCTGGTCCCGCTGCAAAGCGAGTTCTTTGCGCTGGAAGGGCTGTCGCAACTCATGCTGACGGTGCGAGAGGTTCGCCAGACGGCAAACCCAAACCTTCGGATCGAGGGCATCGTGCTGACCATGTTCGATTCCCG
Organism: Roseovarius spongiae; assembly: GCF_003651245.1. GTDB lineage: Bacteria > Pseudomonadota > Alphaproteobacteria > Rhodobacterales > Rhodobacteraceae > Roseovarius > Roseovarius spongiae. Next base: position 28,968 of record NZ_RAPE01000004.1, on the reverse strand, counting down.
CAACAACCTGTCGGGGCAGGTCGAAAAGGACGCGCGCGACAACCTGGGGGAGCTGGTTTTCAAGACAAGAATCCCGCGCAACGTCCGTGTCAGCGAGGCTCCGTCCTACGCCGTTTCGGTTCTTGAATACGATCCGAATTCGCGCGGGGCCGAGGCATATCGCGCCCTAGCGACGGAAATCATGCAGAAAAACGCCGCAATCGCCGCCTAGGAAAGGGTGAACCAGATGTCAGACAAGAAATCCAAGCAACGTGGCCTTGGGCGGGGATTGTCCGCGCTGATGTCCGATGTGACCGATCAGCAGGCCACGGCTGCGCCCAAGACGCCCGACATGATGATCGCGATCGAGCATGTCAGCCCCAACCCCGACCAGCCGCGCCAGAAATTCGACGAAGAGGCGCTGGCCGATCTGACGCGTTCGATCCGGGAAAAGGGGATCATCCAGCCGTTGATCGTTCGGCCCATGCCCGGGAGCGAGGGCGACTACCAGATCGTTGCGGGCGAGCGGCGGTGGCGGGCCGCGCAGAAGGCGCAACTGCACCGGATCCCGGTGATCGTGCGGGAATTCGACGATACCGAGGTGCTCGAGATCGCGATCATCGAGAATATCCAGCGCGCCGACCTGAACCCGGTGGAGGAGGCGGCGGGATATCAGCAGTTGATGCAGAAATTCGGCCACACGCAGGAAAAGCTCGCCGAGGCGTTGGGCAAGAGCCGCAGCCACATCGCGAACACGATGCGCCTGACGCAGCTTCCCGACGAAGTGCAGGCGCTGGTCAGGGACGGCAAGCTGTCCGCCGGGCATGCGAGGACGTTGATCACCTCGGACAACGCGGCTGTGTTGGCGAGGGAAGTCGTGAAGAAGGGGTTGTCGGTTCGCGATACTGAAAAGCTCGTCAAGAAGAGTATCGATAACGTCTTCACCAATTCGGGACAATCGGCGAGACGCGGCAAGCCGGCTCAGAAGGATGCCGATACCCGCGCGATCGAAAGCGATCTTTCCGCGGCGCTCGGGATGAAGGTGAGTGTCGATCATGTGACAGGTCAGGAGAACGGCCAGATCACGATCCGTTACGGCAACCTGGACGAACTCGATACGCTTTGCCGTCTTCTGAGCGCGGGGTGACGTTCAGGCCAACAGCCGCGTGATGATGGCGTTGAGGACCATGCGACCTTGCCGCGTCGCACGCAATCGGCCGGCTTCCTCGCAAATCATTCCCAACTCGGTCAGTTCGGACACGACCCCGGAGTTAAGCGGGGCGCCGCGCAGGGCCGCATAACGGCGAATGTCGATCCCGTCGGTGACGCGCAGGCCCATCATCAGGTATTCGTCGGCTTGTTCGTTCGGGCTGAGCGGCGTCGCGACCTTCTCGGGCGCGCCATCTTTAACAGCGTTCAGCCATTTGCCGGGTTGGGCCCATGCCTCGGTGGCGTGTCGTTCACCGTTGAGCGTGAGCCGACCATGCGCGCCGGGGCCGATCCCGGCATAATTGCCGGCCTGCCAGTAGATGAGGTTGTGGCGCGATTCCGCGCCCGGTATGGCGTGATTCGAAACCTCGTAAGCCGGCATGCCGGCCGCATCGCAAAGCTCTTGCGTCAACTCGTACATGTCAGCGGCTGTATCCTCAATAGGCAAGCCTTTCAGCTTGCCTTTGGCAAAACGATCCCCGAAGGCGGTGCCGGGTTCGATGGATAACTGATAAAGCGAGAGGTGATCCACGGCCATCGCGAGCGCCTCGGTCAACTCGGCGCGCCAATGTTCGGGCGACTGATCCTGGCGAGCGTAGATCAGGTCGAAACTGACGCGCTCGAAACACGCGCGCGCGATATCGAACGCGGATTGCGCTTCTTGCACGGTATGCAGACGTCCGAGCCTGCGAAGATCGTCGTCGTTCATCGCCTGAACGCCCATCGATACGCGGTTCACGCCGGCCTGTGCGTAGGCGCGAAATCGGCCCGCCTCGACCGAGCCGGGATTCGCCTCGAGCGTGATCTCGATATCGTTGGCTTGGGTCCATGCTTCGCGCACGCGCGTCAGGATCGCATCGACGGTTTCCGGCGCCATCAGGCTGGGCGTGCCGCCGCCGAAGAAAACGGATCGCAACACACGGTCCGGGGTCAGCGCGGCGACCCGGTCGATTTCAGTTAAATAGGCTCTGCGCCACGCCGATTGATTGATCTCGCGCGCGACATGACTGTTGAAATCGCAGTAGGGGCACTTGGCCTCGCAGAACGGCCAGTGGATGTAGAGGCCGAAACCGCCCTCGCGCCAATCCTCAGTCAAAGCAGCCCTTCACGAGTTTGGCGAAGGCATCGGCGCGATGGCTCATGCGGTTCTTTTCCCAGCGGTCCATTTCGGCGAAGGTTGTGTCGTAGCCATCGGGGAGGAAGATCGGGTCATAGCCATGCCCCTGATCGCCGCGCATCGGCCAAGTGACGCGGCCCTCGATCACGCCTGGAAACACCTCGTCATGGCCATCGGGCCAGGCGAGGACGAGCGTGCAGCAGAACCGCGCGCTCCAAGGCTCGGGCTTGCCGGACTGGAGCAGCAGGTCATGCGCCTTGGTCATCGCCATGACGAAATCGCGGCCGTTGGGGGTTTCGGCCCAATCCGCGGTATAGACGCCGGGCGCGCCGTCCAGCGCGTCGATCTCGAGCCCGCTGTCGTCCGAAAGGGCAGGCAGGCCGGTGGCGCGGGCGGCGGCGTGGGCCTTGATCCGCGCGTTTCCCGCGAATGTCGTCTCGGTTTCCTCCGGCACGGGCAAATCTCGGGCCGCGGCTCCAATCACACGAACGCCGTAGGGCTGGAGGAGGTGCGCGATCTCTTCCAGCTTGCCGGTGTTGTGGGTCGCGACCAGCAGCGTATCGCCCGAGAACTTACGCACCGGTCGCCGCCAATTGCGCCGCGACCAGCTCATCTACGCCCTTTTCGGCAAGGTCGAGAAGCTGGTTCATCTGGTCGCGCGAATAGGTCGACCCTTCGGCGGACATCTGGACCTCGATCAGACGCTTGGACCCGGTCATGATGAAATTGCCGTCAACACCCGCCTCGCTGTCTTCGGGATAGTCGAGGTCGAGCACGGGCTGACCGGCATAGATGCCGCAGCTGACAGCGGCGACCGGGTCGGTGAGCGGATCGCTCGTCACTTCGCCCGCCTTCATCAGCTTCTGCACGGCGAGTTTGAGCACCACCCAGCCGCCGGTGATCGCTGCGCAGCGGGTGCCGCCATCGGCCTGGATCACGTCGCAGTCGATGGTGATCTGCCGCTCGCCCAGCGCGACGCGGTCGACCCCGGCGCGCAAGCTGCGCCCGATCAGGCGCTGGATCTCGACGGTGCGCCCGCCCTGCTTGCCGGCCTGCGCCTCGCGCCGCATCCGCGACGTGGTGGAGCGCGGCAGCATTCCGTATTCCGCCGTCACCCAGCCAAGGCCCGATCCCTTGATGAAGGGCGGCACGCGGTCCTCGATGGTGGCGGTGCACAGGACGTGCGTGTCGCCGATGCGGATCATGCAGGACCCTTCGGCGTGTTTCGTGACGCCCGTTTCGATTGAAACGGTGCGCATTTCGCTTAACTCTCTTCCCGAAGGACGCATCGGCCTACCCTTTTTCCACTTTGGGCAGGGGATACAAGGCGCGCGCGTCAGAGCCAACCCCAATTGACCTTTCGCAGCGGGCGGATTGTAATGACGGACCAGCAAAGGACAGACATCCCGATGACGGACGGCAGAAAGCTGCTGGAGGAAATGAACGACCGGTCGCGCGAGGTGTTCCGCCGCGTGGTGGAGGGATACCTTGCGACCGGCGCGCCGGTCGGGTCGCGCAGCCTGACCCGCGACATGAGCGAGAAGGTCAGCGCCGCCACGATCCGCAACGTCATGCAGGACCTCGAATACATGGGCCTGCTGGGAAGTCCCCATGTCAGCGCCGGCCGGGTTCCGACCGAAGGGGGCTTGCGGATGTTCGTGGACGGTCTGCTGGAGGTGGGCGATTTGCAGGTCACCGACCGGGCGGCGATGGACGCCACCGTGACCAGCAACAGCCAGGACGTGGGCGACATGCTGGACCGGATCGGTTCGGCTCTTTCGGGCGTGACGCAGGGCGCGTCGCTGGTGCTGGCCCCGAAGCACGAGGCGCCCATCAAGCATATCGAGTTCGTGAGCCTGGGCCATGACCGCGCGATGGTGGTGCTGGTCTTTGCCGATGGGCACGTGGAGAACCGCATCTTCGCCCCGCCGCCGGGACAGACTCCGAGCTCCATGCGCGAGGCCGCGAATTTTCTGAACGCGCTGGTCGAGGGGCGCACGCTCAGCGATCTGCAAACCGTGATCGCACAGCAAATCGCCGAGCGCCGGCAAGAGATCGACCAGTTGGCGCATGCGATGGTCGAAAGCGGGCTGGCCGTCTGGGACGCGGAGGCCGAAGGCGACAGCCCCGAACGACTGATCGTGCGCGGGCGGGCGAATCTGCTGGGCGCGGCGGGGCCCGAGGCCGATCTAGACCGGATCAAGACGCTGTTCGACGACCTTGAGCGCAAGCGCGACATCGCCGATTTCCTCGAACTCGCCGACGAAGGCGAAGGCGTGCGTATCTTTATAGGCTCGGAAAACAAACTTTTCTCACTTTCGGGTTCCTCTTTGGTGGTCTCTCCTTATATGAACGCTGATCGTAAGATCGTCGGTGCGGTCGGGGTCATCGGACCCACGCGGCTGAACTACGGGCGCATCGTGCCGATCGTGGATTATACCGCGCAGCTTGTGGGCAAGCTGATAGCGGACAGAAGTTAGAAGGGCGGACTATGGCCGAGCAGAAGAACGAAGACTTCCTGGACGATATCGACCAGGTCGAAGCGGAAGCATACGAGGCGCAGGAAGAGGAGATCTCCGACGAGGCGATCGAGCTTGATTCACTGCGGGCGGAGCGTGACGCCTTCCGCGACAAGTTCATGCGCGCGCTCGCGGACGCCGAGAACGTGCGCAAGCGCGCCGACCGCGACCGGCGCGAGGCGGAGCATTACGGCGGGACCAAGCTCGCCCGTGACCTGTTGCCGGTCTATGACAACCTCAAGCGGGCGCTCGACAGCGTGAACGATGATCAGAAGACGGCGTCGCCGGGGCTCATCGAGGGGATCGAGCTCACGCTGCGCGAGCTGATTAACGTGTTCAACCGCCACGGCATCCAGATCGTGTCGCCCGAGATCGGGGACAAGTTCGACCCCGAGCATCACGAGGCGATGTTCGAGGCGCCGCTGCCCGGCACCAAGGCGGGCGAAATCATCCAGGTCTCGGCCGAGGGCTTCATGCTGCATGACCGCATCCTGCGCCCCGCGCAGGTTGGCGTTTCATCGATGCAGGCTTAACCGGCGGCGGGCGGTGGACGCGCGCGGAATCGGCTCTATTCCGCTGCTTCGTCCCGCTGGTTCAGCAGATCGCACAGCTCGTAAACCAGGTCGAGCGCGGCGCGCGGGCTGAGCGTGTCTGGCAGTACCTCGGCCAGTCGCGCCTCTACCGCAGGCGGCGCTGACGCGCGGGGCGGGGGTGCGGCGGGCTGCACGGCAAAGAGAGGCAGGTCGTCGATCACCGCGGCGCGCGCGCCGCCGCCTTCGCGTTCGCCCTTTTCCAGCGCGTCGAGCACCACGCGCGCGCGCTCCACCACGCTCGCCGGTAGCCCGGCCAGCTTGGCCACCTGCACGCCGTAAGAGCGATCCGCCGCGCCGCGCCGCACCTCGTGCAGGAAGATCACCTCGCCGTCGTGTTCCTTCACGCTCACGGTCGCGTTCTCGATCCGGCCGAGCTTGTCCGGCAGGCGGGTCAGTTCGTGGTAATGCGTCGCAAAGAGCGCCCGGCAGCCGTTCACCTCGTGCAGGTGCTCCAGCGTCGCCCAGGCGATGCTGAGCCCGTCATAGGTCGCCGTGCCGCGCCCGATCTCGTCTAGGATGACAAGCGCGCGTGCATCCGCCTGGTTGAGGATCGCGGCGGTTTCAACCATTTCGACCATGAAGGTCGAGCGCCCGCGCGCAAGGTCATCCGACGCGCCCACCCGGCTGAAAAGCTGGCTGACCAGTCCGACATGCGCCGATTGCGCGGGGACGTAGCTGCCCGCTTGCGCCAGCAGCGCGATCAGCGCGTTCTGCCGCAAAAAGGTGGACTTGCCCGCCATGTTCGGGCCGGTCAGCAGCCAGATATCGCTGGACCCGCCGAGGCTGCAATCGTTGGCGATGAACGGCCCCGCGCCCTGCGCCTGCAACGCCGCCTCCACCACCGGATGCCGGCCGCCGGTAATGTCGAGCGCGCGGCTGTCGTCCACGTCGGGCCGACACCAGTCTAACCCCGCGGCGAGGTTGGCCAGCGCGGTGGCGAGGTCAATCTCAGAGAGCGCGCGGGCGGTTTGCGAGAGCTCGGCAAAATGGTCCAGGATCTGTTCTTTCAGGCTGTCATAGAGCCGTTTTTCGATCTCGATCGCCCGGCCTCCTGCGTTCAGGATCCTGGTCTCCATCTCGGACAGCGGCACGGTGGTGAACCGGACCTGGCTGGCGGTGGTCTGGCGGTGCTTGAACGTCTCGTTGAGGGGGGGTGAAAGCATCTTGTCGGCATGGGTCGCCGTTACCTCGACGAAGTAGCCCAGCACGTTGTTGTGCTTGACCTTGAGCGAGGCGATGCCGGTCTGTTTGGCGTAATCGGCCTGCATCCCGGCGATCACGCCGCGCCCTTCGTCGCGCAGGCGGCGCATTTCGTCCAGTTCCTCGTCATAGCCGGCCGCGATGAAGCCGCCGTCACGCGCGAGGAGCGGCGGTTCGGCCACCAGCGCCTGATCCAGTAGGTCGAGCAGTTCGGCCTGCCCCGTCAGATCGTCGGCGGCCGCGGACAATTGGGCTGGCAGGTCGAAGGGGTCGAGCAGAGCGGCGATGGCCTCGGCCTGTTGCAGTCCGTTGCGGATCGCCGCGAGGTCGCGCGGCCCGCCCCGGTCAAGGCCCAGCCGCGACAACGCGCGGTCGAGGTCAGGCGTCTTGCGCAGACTGTCCCGGAGTTCCTGCGCGACTCGAGACTGTTCCAGCGCAAAACTCACCGCGTCCAGCCGCGCTTGGATCGCGGCGAGGCTGCGCGACGGGCTGGAAATCCGCCGCTCAAGCAGCCGCGCGCCGCCGGCGGTCACCGTCCGGTCGATGGTCGCGAGAAGCGATCCGGCCCGCCCGCCCGAAAGCGCGTGCGTCAATTCGAGGTTGCGACGCGTGGCGGCGTCGATTTGCATCGCTCCGGCGCGGTCCTCGCGCTGGGGCGGGCGCAGCAGGGGCAGTTTTCCCTTTTGCGTGAGTTCCAGGTATTCGACCAACGCGCCAAGCGCCGAGAGTTCGGGCCGCGTGAACGCGCCGAAAGAATCGAGCGTGCCAACCTCGAACAGGGCGCAGAGGCGTTTCTCGGCCCCCGCGCTGTCGAAGGCCGCGCGCCCGATGGGGGTGAGCGCAGCGCCGGTTTCAGAGACTGCTTCGGCCCAATCCTCCTGCGCGCCGTCCGCGATGATCACCTCGCTCGGACGCAGATGCGCGAGTTCCGGCGGCACATGCGCGCCATTCAGCGCCATCACATGAAACGCCCCGGTCGAGATATCGGCCCAGGCGAGCGCATGTTCCCCGCGCACCTGCCCGATTGCAGCGAGATAGTTGTGCCGCCGCGCCTCGAGCAGCGATTCCTCTGTCAGGGTGCCAGGTGTGACCAGCCGCACGACCCCGCGCTTCACCACCGACTTGGATCCGCGTTTCTTGGCTTCGGAGGGGTCTTCGAGCTGTTCGCAGACCGCCACGCGAAACCCCTTGCGGATGAGCGTCAGAAGGTAACCTTCGGCGGAATGCACCGGCACGCCGCACATCGCGATATCCTCGCCCAGGTGCTTGCCCCGCTTGGTCAGCGCGATATCGAGCGCCTCGGCGGCGGCGACGGCGTCGTCGAAGAAGAGTTCATAGAAATCGCCCATCCGGTAGAACAGGAGCGCGTCGGAATGCGCTTCCTTGATCTCGAGATATTGCGCCATCATCGGCGTCACGGTGGATGCAGCAGACGTCAAGAAAAGCCCCCCGGCGATTTGGCCCGAACCTACAAATACCGTGCAGGGGACGAAAGCCCAAAGCGCGCAGTTGAGACAACAGCGAAGGGCGGGTATGCAGACAGAACCGCTTAGCAAGGACGCAGACCCGATGCCCAACCCCAAATTCACCAAGGAAGAGGCGCTCGCCTTTCACCTTGAGCCGACGCCCGGCAAGTTCGAGATCACCGCGACGGTCCCGATGACCACGCAGCGCGATCTGAGCCTTGCCTATTCCCCCGGGGTCGCGGTGCCCTGCCAGGCCATCGCAGAGAACCCCGAGACGGTGTATGACTACACCAACAAGGGCAATCTCGTCGCGGTGATTTCCAATGGCACGGCGGTGCTGGGATTGGGGAATCTGGGTGCGTTAGGGTCGAAACCGGTGATGGAGGGCAAGGCGGTGCTCTTCAAGCGGTTCGCCGACGTGAATTCCATCGACATCGAGCTGGACACCGAGGACCCGGATGCGTTCTGCAACGCCGTGCGGCTGATGGGGCCGACCTTCGGCGGCATCAATCTCGAGGATATCAAGGCGCCGGAATGTTTCATCATCGAGCAGCGCCTCAAGGAAGAGATGGACATCCCCGTCTTTCACGACGACCAGCACGGGACAGCGGTGATCTGCGCCGCCGGGCTCATCAACGCGCTGCATCTCAGCGGCAAGCGGATCGAGGATGTCCGAATCGTGCTTAACGGCGCGGGCGCCGCGGGGATCGCCTGTATCGAGCTTCTCAAGGCGATGGGCGCGCGTCACGAGAATTGCATCGCGTGCGATACCAAGGGCGTGATCTACCAGGGGCGAAGCGAGGGCATGAACCAGTGGAAATCGGCGCATGCCGTCGCCACCGATCTGCGCACGCTCGAGGAAGCGATGGAGGGCGCGGACGTGTTTCTCGGGGTGTCAGCCAAGGGCGCGGTGACGCAGGCGATGGTCGAAAGCATGGCGCGCGACCCGGTGATCTTTGCGATGGCCAATCCCGACCCCGAGATCACGCCCGAGGAGGCGCACGAGGTCCGCGAGGACGCCATCGTCGCCACGGGACGCAGCGACTATCCAAATCAGGTGAACAACGTTCTGGGCTTTCCCTACCTGTTTCGAGGCGCGCTTGACGTCCATGCCCGCGCGATCAACGACGAAATGAAGATCGCCTGCGCCGCGGCGCTGGCGCGGCTCGCCCGGGCGGACGTGCCCGACGAGGTCGGCATGGCTTACGGGCGCAAGCTCAGCTTCGGGCGCGATTACATCATACCGGCGCCTTTCGATCCGCGGCTGATCTACACGATCCCGCCGGCGGTTGCGCGGGCGGGCATGGAAACAGGCGCCGCGCGGCGGCCCATCGTGGACATGGAGGCCTACGAGGTCGCGCTGCGCAGCCGGATGGATCCGACCGCGTCGATCATGCGTTCGATCAACGCGCGGGCGCGCAACGCGCAGGCGCGGATGATCTTCGCCGAAGGCGACGATCCGCGCGTGCTGCGGGCCGCGGTGCAATACCAGCGTGCGGGCATGGGTCACGCGCTGGTCGTGGGCCGCGAGGCGGACGTGAAGGAAAAGCTCGCCGCCGCCGGCATGGGCGATGCGGTCGCCGAGCTCGAGATCGTGAATGCGGCCAATACCGCGCATCTCGAAGAGTATCGCCGCTTTCTTTACGAGCGGCTGCAACGGCGCGGCTTCGACCGGCACGACATTCACCGGCTCGCCTCGCGCGACCGGCACGTCTTTGCCTCGCTGATGCTGGCGCATGGGCATGGCGACGGGCTTGTCACCGGGGCGACGCGCAAGGCGGCGCATGTGCTGGACCTCATAAACCATGTCTTCGACGCGGACGCGGCGCACGGGGCGGCGGGGGTGACGGCGCTCATGCTGAAGGGGCGAATCGTGTTGGTGGCCGATACGCTGGTGCATGAATGGCCCGAAGAGGACGACCTTGCCACCATTGCGGAACGCTCGGCCGGGGTGGCGCGGCATCTCGGGCTGGAGCCGCGCGTCGCCTTCGTCAGTTTTTCGACCTTCGGTCATCCGCGTTCGGAACGCGCAGAGAAGATGCACCGGGCGCCCCGCGTGCTTGAAGCGCGCGGCGTCGATTTCGAGTTCGAGGGCGAGATGACCGTCGACGTGGCGCTGAATACCGCGGCGCAGGAGCAATACCCGTTCCAGCGGCTGACCGGCCCGGCGAACATCCTGGTGGTGCCGGCGCGGCATTCGGCGTCGATCTCGGTCAAGCTGATGCAGGAAATGGCGGGCGCGACGGTGATCGGACCGATCCTGGCGGGCGTGGACCAGTCGATCCAGATTTGCCCGACCGCATCCACCGCGACCGATATCCTGAATATGGCGGTGCTGGCGGCGTGCAAGGTGGGCTGACGTGGGCGCATGCACGGCCACGTTAATTAAGTATTTTTACAAAGAAGAAGGACCGAGTGGCGTTCAGTGCCCCTTGGCGAAGGGAGCTGCGTCGCCCCAGAGAGCGCGCACGCGGTCGTCGCGGCGGCAGCCTTTGCGGTAGCGTTTGTAAGCAGTCGATTTCTTTACGCCGATGCCGACGCTGCTGAAGGCGAGGCGGTCGTCGCTCTTGTAGTAGTCCTGGTGGTAATCCTCGGCCTTGTAGAAAGTCTTGCGCGGCAGGATCGGGGTCACGATTGCTTGGCCCAGCGCCTTCTGCGCGTCGGACTTGGCGCGTTCGGCCGCCTGGCGCTCGGCTTCGCTGCCGACGAAGATGGCCGTGCGATAGCTGTCGCCGCGGTCGCAGAACTGTCCGCCCGCATCCAGGGGGTCGATCGAGCGGAAAAACAAGGACAGCAGCGTGTCACGGCTGACCCTGGCCGGGTCGTAGTAGATCTGCGCCGCCTCGTAATGGCCGGTGCCGCCGGCGGTCACGTCCTTGTAGGTCGGGTTTTCGAGCATGCCGCCGGTATAGCCCGAAATCACTTCCGTCACGCCCTTGACCGATTCGAAATCCGCTTCGACGCACCAGAAACAGCCGCCAGCGACGGTCAGCACCTCGGTCTGGGCGGCGCGAGCGCGGTTTGATTGGACGCAGAGACCGAGCACGATCAGTGCTCCGAGGAGAAGGGTCTTCACTTTGGTCGTCGATGTGCTCATGGGCGCATACCTCGCTGTTGTGCGAAAGCATGGCCGAAGCCCGCGCAGCCGCCAAGCGGGTGCAACGGAATGTCACGTGGTGGTGATCGCAGTTTACCGGCGTCAGCGCTTCAGCCGACGCTCCCGCGCGGCGAGCAGCTTGAGGCGCAGCGCGTTGAGCTGGATAAAGCCGGCGGCATCCTTCTGATCATAGGCGCCCGCGTCTTCCTCGAAGGTGACATGCGCCTCGGAGTAGAGCGAATGATCGGACCGGCGCCCGACGCAGGTGGCCGCGCCCTTGTAGAGCTTGAGCCGCACCGTGCCGGTCACATGCTGCTGGCTGTGGTCTATGGCCGCTTGCAGCATCTCGCGCTCGGGGGAGAACCAGAAGCCGTTGTAGATCAGCTCCGCGTACCGCGGCATGAGCGAATCCTTGAGGTGGCCCGCGCCGGAATCGAGCGTGATCTGCTCCATCCCGCGGTGCGCCTCGAGCAGCACCGTGCCGCCCGGCGTTTCGTAGATGCCGCGGGATTTCATGCCAACGAAGCGGTTTTCGACGAAATCGAGCCGACCGATGCCGTGTTTGCCGCCCAGTTCGTTGAGCCGGGTGAGGATGCTGGCGGGGCTGAGCGTCTCGCCGTCGATGCTGACCGCGTCGCCGCGCTCGAACCCGATTTCGATGAATTCCGCCGCGTCGGGGGCGTCTTCGGGCGCGGTGGTGCGCTGGTAGACGTAATCGGGGGCCGCCTCGGCGGGGTCTTCGAGCACCTTGCCCTCGGAGGAGGTGTGCAATAGGTTCGCGTCCACGCTGAACGGCGCCTCGCCCCGCTTGTCCTTGGCGATCGGGATCTGGTTCTTCTCGGCGAAATCGATGAGCCGCGTGCGCGAGGTCAGATCCCATTCGCGCCAGGGCGCGATCACCTTGATGTCGGGGTTGAGCGCGTAGGCCGCCAGTTCGAACCGCACTTGGTCGTTTCCCTTGCCGGTCGCGCCGTGGGCCACCGCGTCGGCGCCGGTTTCCTGCGCGATCTCGACCAGCCGCTTGGAAATCAGCGGGCGCGCGATGGAGGTGCCGAGGAGGTATTGCCCCTCATAGAGCGCGTTGGCGCGGAACATCGGGAAGACGAAATCGCGCACGAATTCCTCGCGCAGATCCTCGATGTAGATGTTCTCGGGCCTGATCCCGAGCATCACGGCCTTCTCGCGCGCCGGTTCCAGTTCTTCGCCCTGTCCGAGATCGGCGGTGAAGGTCACCACTTCGCAGCCGTATTCGGTTTGCAGCCATTTGAGGATGATCGAGGTATCGAGGCCGCCGGAATAGGCCAGCACGACTTTCTTGGGCGCGGACATGGGTGGGCTCCTTTGTCGGGGTCGCGGCGGGATTATCCGGTTTCGATCCGCTGGGCAAGGGAGGGGCGGCGGGCAACATTCGCTTGCGCGGGGCGGGGCGATGGGGCAGGCAGGCGGCATGGACGATTTCAAGGATGGCGCGCGCGCCGCCGAGGCGCTCATGCGGCAGGTGTTCGAGCCGACGCCGCTGCAACGCAACGATCACCTGAGCGGGCTTTATGGCGCGGAGATCCTGCTCAAGCGTGAGGACCTGACGCCGGTGCGCTCTTACAAGCTGCGCGGCGCATTCAACGCGATGCGCAAGGTGCTGTACCGGGGTGGTCCGGCGCCGGTCTTCGTCTGCGCGAGCGCCGGGAACCACGCGCAGGGGGTCGCCTTCATGTGCCGGTATTTCGGCGTTGAGGGGGTAATCTACATGCCGGTGACGACGCCGCGGCAGAAGATCGGCAAGACCGAGAAATTCGGCGCCGGCGCGGTGCGGATCGAGCTGACTGGCGACTATTTCGACGTGACGCTTGCCGCGGCGCAGGAGTATTGCGCGCGGACCGGCGGGCATTTCCTGTCGCCTTTCGACGACGAGGACGTGATCGAGGGGCAGGCGTCAGTCGCGGTCGAGATCGAGCGCGACCTGGGTGGGATGCCGGACCATATCGTGATGCCGGTCGGGGGCGGCGGGCTGTCTGCCGGGGTGGTGAGCTATGTCGGCGAGGCCTGCGATTTCACGCTGGTGGAGCCGGAAGGCGGCGCAAGCCTGGGCGCGGCGTTGCGGACGGGCGCGCCGGTGCGGCTTGACCATGTGAACAGCTTTGCCGACGGGGCGGCGGTGGCGCAGGTCGGCGCGCGGACCTTCGCGCGGCTGGCGCATCTCGATCCGGGGCAGGCGATCACGGTGGCCGAGGATCGCCTGTGCACAACGCTGATCGAGATGCTGAACGTCGAGGGTATCGTGCTGGAGCCGGCGGGCGCGCTGGCGGTGGGCGCGCTCAAGGACATGCGAAACCGCATCCGGGGCAAGCGGGTGGTCTGCATCACCTCCGGCGGCAATTTCGATTTCGAGCGATTGCCCGAGGTCAAGGAGCGGGCGCAGCGCTATTCCGGCGTCAAGAAGTACTTTATCCTGCGGATGCCGCAGCGCCCAGGCGCGCTGCGGGATTTCCTGAACATGCTGGGCCCCGAGGATGATATCGCGCGGTTCGAGTATCTCAAGAAATCGGCGCGCAACTTCGGCTCGGTGTTGATTGGGATCGAGACCGCACACGAGGAGAATTTCGACCGGCTGCTCGCTGCGCTGCGCGCCCAGGAATTCGAGTTCCGAGACATCACCGACGATCCCGTCCTGGCCGAGTTCCTGATCTGAGCTGGCGCATCACGCGGCGTCGAGCCGATGCAGCCCGTCTAGAAAAGCTGCGCGCGCCGCGTCGAAGGCGGCCAGCGTCGCTTGCAGGTCGACCGCGTCGTAGCGGCCGGCGGCGGCGGCGGTTTCGCCCTCCTGACACAGCGCCGCGAAGCTGGCGAAGCCGAGGTTGAGCGCCCCGCCCTTGAGCAGATGCAGCGTGGATTCAAGTGCGTCATCGGCGCAGCCGTCGCGCAGCGCAGCGATTTCCTCATCCACTTCCTCGAGGAAAATCTCGACCACTTCGGCAAAGCCTTCTGCGCCGATTTCGTCGCGCAATTCCGTCACCCTGTCCCAGTCGATCATCGGCCTGTCCTGCTATCGCCCCCAAAGGATGCGCGCGACTCGTTAAGAAACGGTGAGCGCGGACCGGCCGTCGCACCGTAAGCCGGGAAAAGTTTAACTTTCATAATGTGTTAGTGTTTTGCGACGTATCGACGTTCTCGGGTGTGAGAAAAGGTGGATCTGTGGAACGTGCGCGTCAGCCCGCGGGAACGGTGGATGAGGATTGCGTGGCGATCCGGCATGTGCTCGTCGTCGACGACAGCCGGTTGCAGCGGCGCATCCTGATTGCGTCCCTGCGCAAATGGGGTTTCCGGGTCTCCGAGGCGGAGTCCGGAGCCGCAGCGATGCGGATCTGTCGCGCAACGCCGCCTGATCTCGTGCTGAGCGACTGGATGATGCCTGGCATGACGGGCCTGGAATTTTGTCGCGAATTCCGGGCGATGAAGCGCGACACTTATGGCTATTTCATTCTGCTGACGTCGAAATCGGAAAAGGACGAGATCGCGCATGGTCTTGACGCCGGCGCCGACGATTTCCTGACCAAGCCCGTGAACGCCGGCGAATTGCGCGCGCGCATCGCCGCGGGCGAACGTATCCTGCGGATGGAGCGCGAACTGACGCGCCAGAAACGGCTGGTCGAATCGACACTGGCGGAGTTGCGAACGCTTTACGACTCGCTCGACAGTGACCTGCTCGAGGCGAAAAAGCTGCAACAGTCGCTGGTCGCCGAGCGGCATCGCGATTTCGGCGCAGCCGAGGTGTCGCTGTTGCTGCGTTCGTCCGGGCATGTCGGCGGCGACCTGGTGGGGATGTATCCGATCAACAAGTCGCGCATCGGGCTCTATGGCATCGACGTGTCCGGGCACGGGGTCAGTTCGGCGCTGATGACCGCGCGGCTTGCGGGCTACCTGTCGGCAAGCAACCCGGCGCAGAACCTCGCGTTGAGCGGAGACGCCGAGGGAGGGTTCACGCCCCGCCCGCCGTCCGAGACGATGGAGATGCTGAACCACCTGATCCTCTCGGAGATGGAGACCGAGCATTACTTCACCATGCTGCTGGCCGACGTCGACCTCGCCAGCGGGCGCGTGGCCATATGCCAGGCGGGCCACCCGTCGCCGGCCGTGCAGCGGGCCGATGGCGGAACCGAAGTGATCGGCGCCGGCGGCCTGCCCGTCGGGCTGATCCCGGGGGCTGCCTATGACGAGTTCGAGACATGCCTGCGACCCGGGGACCGCATCCTGATTTCGTCGGACGGGGTGGTCGAGTGCGCGGGCCGGGATGACGCGCTGCTCGGCGATGCCGGCCTGATGCGCATCCTGGACGATCTGCGTCAGACCAGCGGCATGGCCTGCCTCGAATCGCTGGTCTGGAAGCTGGCGGAATTCGCGGGAACCGACAGTTTCGCCGACGACGTGTCGGCGGCCCTGCTCGAGTTCAAGCCATTCCCGCCCATCGGCTGACGAACAGCCGGTCGCCGGCATTGCCCAGCTTGCGCGCCGCCACCTCGGCGGGCAGGATCAGCGGCTCGTGATCCGGTTCGGAGGGCGGGCCGAGCTGCCGGACCGGGCGGGCGGTATAGATCGTGCAAAGCTTTTCCGCCCAGAGGTCGTATTCCGGCATGAAGACGAAGCGGCGGAACGCGCCCAGGCGGCGCGGCGCGGCGATATGCCAGCCGGTTTCCTCGAACACTTCGCGGTGCAGCGCGCGCAGGGGCGATTCGCCCGGGTCTATCCCGCCGCCGGGGAGCTGCATGTCCGGCTCCGGCGCCATCTGCACGGTGAGGAGCAGGCCGCCCCTGAGCGGCAGGATCGCATAGACACCCTGGCGCAGCGTGTAGCGCCGCGTTTGATCGGGTGGTGCGCCGACTCTTCGGATCATGTGCGGGCCCTTCCCTTGGAGGCCGGGTTGCCCCTGCCTATATCTTCGCGATATGCCAAGGTCCGGCAGATAAGGAAACCCCATGACATTTGCTGAAAAACTCGCTTGGGACGACACGGTTCTGCCGTTCCAGCTCGACCGATCGGACATCCGGGGGCGCGTCGCGCGGCTTGACGGGGTGCTTGACGGCGTCCTGCGCCAGCACGCCTATCCGCCCGGGGTGGAGGCGTTGGTGGCCGAGATGACGCTTCTGACCGCGCTGATCGGCCAGACGATCAAGCTGCGCTGGAAGCTGCAATTGCAGGTGCAGTCGAACGGCCCGGTGCGAATGATCGCGACCGATTACTACGGCCCGTCCCAAGAGGGCGAGCCGGCGCGCATCCGCGCCTACGCGAGCTATGACGCCGACCGGCTGAACGACTCGGCCCCGTTCGAGCAGCTCGGCGAGGGGTATTTTGCGATCATGATCGACCAGGGCCGCGGCATGGAGCCCTACAAGGGCATCACGCCGCTGGCCGGCGACAGCCTCAGCGCCTGCGCCGAAGCCTATTTCGCCCAATCCGAACAGTTGCCGACGCGGTTCTCGCTCAGCTTCGGCCGCTCGACCGAAGGGAGTGGCGGCGAACATTGGCGCGCCGGCGGCGTCATGCTGCAGCATATGCCCAAGGCGTCACCGTCTATTTCGGGCGGCGGCTCGGGTGAGGGCGGGTTGCTCGGGGCGCAGGACATGCTCGACGACGAGGAAGGCGAGCATTGGAACCGCGCGAACATCCTGCTCGACACGGTCGAGGAGTTGGAGCTGATCGGCCCGTCGGTCGCGCCCACCGACCTGCTCTTGCGGTTGTTCCACGAGGAGACGCCGCGCGTCTTCGACGCGCAGCCGGTCCGCTTTGGCTGCACCTGTTCGGAAGAGCGCGTGCGCCAGAGCCTGTCGATCTACTCGGCCAAGGACATCGAGAAGATGACCACCGAGGGCGGGCGCGTCACCGCCGATTGCCAGTTCTGCGGCGCGCATTACGATCTCGACCCGGCGACGCTCGGGTTCGAGGGCGAGAGCGGCTCGGGCGATGAAGGATGATGCGCTTGAGAGGATGCGCAGCGCGCTGATCCGCCCGCCCGGCGCGACCTCGGATTTCGACCTCAACCCCGAAACCGTGCTGCCCGAGGGCCGCCGCCTGCGCCCCGCCGGGGTGTTGGTGCCGATCCTGCTGGACGACGCCGGGCCGCGGGTGATCCTGACGAAACGCTCTTCCGCGCTCAAGCATCATCCGGGCCAGATCGCCTTTCCCGGCGGCAAGCAGGACAAGGGCGACGCCGACGCGACCGCCGCCGCGCTGCGCGAGGCGCGCGAGGAAATCGGGCTTGACCCCGGCAATGTCGAGGTGCTGGGCGCGATGCCGGTGCATGAAACGGTGACGGGTTTTCGCGTGACGCCGGTGATCGGCCATGTCATGCGGCCCTTCGACCCGGCGCCCGAGGCGGGCGAGGTCGAGGAAGTGTTCGAGGTGCCGCTCGCGCATGTCATGGGGCGCGGCAATTTCCGCATCGAGGCGCGGCTCTGGCGCGGGACGCTCAGGCGCTACTACGTCGTGCCCTTCGGCCCCTACTACATCTGGGGTGCGACCGCACGCATCCTGCGCGGCATCGCGGAAGTGGCGGGCGAGCCGTGAAGATCGGCGGCGACTGGCTGCGCGCGCCGCATCTTCAGGCGGTCTTCGCGCTGATCGACAAGGGCGGGCATTCCGCCTACCTCGTCGGCGGCGCGGTGCGCGACGCGGTGCTGGGCCGCCGGGTGGGCGATCTGGATCTCGCCACCGACGCAACACCCCAGAAGGTGACCGCGCTCGCGAAAGCGGCCGGCATTCGATGCGTCCCCACCGGGCTGGACCACGGTACGGTGACGCTCGTGATCGAGGGCGTGCCGCACGAGATCACCACCTTCCGCCGGGACGAGGAAACCTTCGGTCGCCACGCGCGGGTCGCCTTCACCACCGACATGGCCGAGGATGCGCGGCGGCGGGATTTCACCATGAACGCGCTTTATGCGGATGCCGATGGCCGGGTGATCGACCCGCTGGGCGGATTGCCTGATGCGCTTGCCGGGCGGGTTCGTTTCGTGGAGGACGCCGAGCGGCGCATTTGCGAGGATTACCTGCGCATCCTGCGCTTCTTTCGCTTCACTGCCTGGTTCGCGCGCGACGGGATCGACGCGGAGGGGCTGGCCGCCTGCGCCGCGCATCAGGACGGGCTGGAGAAGATCGCGGCAGAGCGGGTCGGCGCCGAAATGACCAAGCTTCTGGCCGCGCCCGATCCGGCGCCGAGCGTGGCGGCGATGCGGCAAAGCGGCGTTCTGGCGCGCATCCTGCCGGGTGCGGACGATCGCGCGCTGGCCGCGCTCGTGCATCACGAGGGCGAAGCGGGCGTCGCGCCCGATTGGCGGCGGCGGCTCGCGGCGCTGGGCGGTGAGGGCGTGGCGGAGCGCCTGCGGCTGAGCAACGCGAATGCGAGGCGCCTGGCGGTGCTGCGCGAGGGGGTCGAGGCGGCCGATGGCCCCGGCGCCCTGGGCTACCGGCACGGGAGCGACCTGGCGCTCGATATCCTGCTGCTGCGCGCTGCGCTCCTGGAAGCGCCGCTGCCGGCGGAGGCGTTGCACGAGGCCGCGCGCGGCGCACGGTCGCAGTTCCCGCTCAGCGCGACGGATCTCATGCCCGCGCTCTCGGGTCCCGCGCTCGGCGCGGCGCTGAGGACGCTCGAGGACCGCTGGATCGCCTCCGGCTTCAAGCTGGGGCGCGATGAGTTGATGAAAGGCGCGTTTGAATGAGCACGCATACCATCCTGCGGCTTGGCCATCAGGGCGACGGCATCGCGGAGGGGCCGATCTTTGCGCCGCTCACCCTGCCGGGCGAGGTAGTGAGCGGCGCGCTTGTGGGCCAGCGCCTGACCGATATCCGCATCGAGACACCGTCGGAGACCCGCGTGACGCCGCCCTGTCGTCACTTCAAATCCTGCGGCGGCTGTCAGTTGCAGCACGCCTCGGACGATTTCGTCGCCGAATGGAAGGTGGACGTGGTGCGCTCCGCGCTTGCCGCGCACGACCTCAAGGCCGATTTCGCGCCGGTGGCCACCTCGCCCGCGCAGGCCCGGCGTCGCGCCACCCTTGCCGCGCGGCGCACGAAAAAGGGCGCGATGGCCGGGTTTCACGCCAAGGGATCGGACGTGATCGTCGAGATCCTCGACTGCCAGTTGCTGCACCCGGACCTCATGCGCGCGCTGCCGGTGGCCGAGGCGCTGGCGCGGGCCTGCGCCAGCCGCAAGGGCGCGCTTGATGTTGCGGCGTGCCTGTCCGAAGGCGGGCTTGACGTGCAGGTGACGGGCGGCCGGCCGCTCGACGGGCCGCTGCGGGTGAGCCTTGCGCAACTGGCCGACGCGCATGACCTCGCGCGGCTCACTTACGGGGATGAAACGGTCGTCACCCGGCGCGCGCCCGCGCAGGTCTTTGGCGCGGCAAGCGTCGTGCCGCCGTCCGGCGCGTTCCTGCAAGCGACGCGGGAGGGCGAGGCGGCATTGCTGGCTGAGGTGATGGAAACCACGGAGGGCGCCGCGCGGATCGTCGATCTATTTGCCGGCTGCGGCACCTTCGCGCTGCCGCTGGCGCAATCCGCGCAGGTCCACGCGGTCGAGGGGGACGCCGCCATGATCGCCGCGCTCGACGCCGGGTGGCGCAACGCGCAAGGGCTGAAACGGGTCACGACCGAGGCGCGCGACCTGTTCCGCAACCCGCTCTTGTCGGACGAGCTGGCGGCGTTCGACGCCGCCGTGATAGACCCGCCCCGCGCCGGGGCCGAGGCGCAGGTGGCCGAGCTGGCCCGCACGCACATCCCGCGGATCGCCTACGTGTCCTGCAACCCGGTCAGCTTTGCCCGCGACGCGGCGACGCTGGCGCTGGCTGGCTACACAATTGAGCGCGTGCGGGTGGTGGACCAGTTTCGCTGGTCCGCGCATGTCGAGTTGGCCGCGCGTTTCGTTCTGACTGCGGCGTAGAAATTCGCTATGTGAATCGCGCCGGTTCGCGATATGATCCGCGCGAGGCAAAAAAAGAAGCAGGACGTGGGACATGAACGCACTGAAACTCATCGCCGTCGCATTGGCGGTCGCTATCGGCCTGTCGGGCTGTTCCTCCAAGTTCAAGACGTATAACGGCCCCGAGGTCACGCATGTCGTGGTCAACAAGACGGCCCGGCGGATGTATCTTCTGCACCACGACCGGGTTCTTGAGGATTACAAATTTGATCTCGGCTTCGCGCCGACGGGACACAAGACCGAGCGCGGCGACGGGCGTACGCCCGAAGGCACCTACCTCATCGACCGGCGCAACCCGAACAGCAAGTTCCACCTCTCGATCGGGATTTCCTATCCGAACGTCGCCGACCGGATGCAGGCGCTGGCCCAGAAAAAGGACCCGGGCGGCGACATCTTCATCCATGGGCAGCCCAATGACGACAAGGGCCGCAAAAGCCCGGACTGGACGGCCGGCTGCATCGCGGTGAGGGATCGCGATATCGAGTGGATCTACGCGATGGTCAAGAACGGAACGCCGATCACCATCCAGCCCTGACTAGGGCGGCCCCGGCGCAATGGCGCGCCGGGAAGCCGGTTTACTCGCCCATCACCAGCGTCCACCAGATCTTGCCGTTGTCTTCCTGCAGCCAGGCGAAACCCATCTGGCGGGCGTCGGGCGACAGGATCACCCGGCGGGTATCCTCTTCGTCCATCCATGCGGCAAGGGTCTCGAGCTCGGTCTCGTAGGTTTCCGAGATGTTCTCGCCGACCAGTTCGCCTTCGTAGCCGACGCGGCGGATGCGGTCGATGGGCGATGATCCGTCAGAACCGAAATGCCAGGGCCGGTTCTGCACCGACATGTCGCGCGAATGGGTCGCGGCGGCGGCGTTCAGCTTCGCGTTGAGCGCGACGGGCGCGCGCCCGGCGGCCTCGCGCAGCGAATTGACTGAATCAAGCATCCGGTATTCGATCTTGGACACGTCGCCCGCGCGGATCCTGTAGACCTTGGGCAGCGGCCTGCCATCCGGGCCGAGCTGCGGTTCGGGCGGCGGCGGAGCCGCGCATGCTCCGAGAGCCAGGACCACGGTAAGAAATAGTGCCAGAATTCGCGCCATGAGAGGGTTCCACCCGGTTTGATTGTTTCGGAAGGCTTTACAATGACCGCCGTTGCGTTTCAAACCCACATGAAGGGAACTTTACCTACCGGCAATGGTTTGATTTGCGACTGCGACATTCGCGCAATATATTATCCGCTATTCCGGTGAACGCGATGGGAGCGAGAGACGACGATGACCGCGAATCTAACCAGCAAGTTGAACAGACGGCATTTTCTGGCAGGCGCCGCGGCGGTTTTTGGCGCGCCCGCGCTCGCCCAGGGGTCCGGCGCCGTGCGGCGGAATATCTCGAGCTTCCGCGCGCTTGACTGGCAGCCCTATTTCTCGTCGCTGCGCAATGGCGCGATCCTTGTCGACGTCGACAGCCGCGCGCTGCATTTCTGGGGCCAGGATGGCCAGACCTACCGGCTCTACCCGTCCTCCGTTCCGCTGAGTGAGGAATTGACCCGCCGGGGCCGCACCCGGGTCGTGCGCAAGGTCGTCGGCCCCGATTGGCGCCCAACCGCCAACATGCTCAAGCGCAATCCCTACTGGCCGCGCTATGTCCCGCCGGGCCCGGACAACCCGCTGGGCACGCATGCGCTCTATCTCAGCTGGACCTATTACCGCATCCACGGCACCCACGACACGCGCAAGATCGGGCGCAAGTCGTCCAACGGGTGCATAGGGCTCTACAACAAGCATATCGCGGAACTCTTCAGCCTGACCAAGGTGGGTACGCAGGTGTTGCTAATTTGACGAAATCGCGGCCAAATTCGATGCCCCGGCGTCACGTTGGGTTTGCAATCAATCGGGTTTGCTGATTAGAAAAACTTCACGAGGTAAGTCTTGGGCGCTTGGCGTCGCAACATGTGACGTCCGGCCAACATCTGGAGGATACAATGAAAAAACTCGTTCTCGCCGCTGCTCTGTCCGCTGCTGCTTCGACCGGCTTCGCCGGCAACTACGAAGAGCCGATCATGGAAGCACCGGTCATCGTCGAAGAAACGCAAGCCAGCTCTTCGGCTGCGGGCGTCTGGGTTCCGCTGGTCCTGCTGGCGATCGTGGCTGCCGTCATCGCCGCCGACTAAGCCGCGCGACTATTCTACGGCGAAGGGGCGATGGGTTTCCATCGCCCCTTTTCCATTCCCGGTCCCGATTGGGCAAACTCTACCGCTACCGCCAACAACGTCGTGGGGCGGCTCAGCGCTATAGGTCAGTCGACCCAGCCGCCGAGGTTTTCGCGGATCACCGCCGTCAGCGCCGCAATATGCGCCGGGTTGTCGTTCAGGCAGGGGATATAGGTGAATTCCTCGCCTCCCGCTTCTTCGAAGCTCTCGCGGATCTCCTGGTTGATCTCCTCCAGCGTCTCGACGCAGTCGGCCGAGAAGGCGGGCGCGATCACCGCGATGCGTTTTTTGCCGTCCTCGCGCGCGAGGCGCGCGACCTCTTCCACGGTGTAGGGTTTCAGCCATTCCTCGGGGCCGAAGACCGACTGGAAGGTCGAGGTGATGCGCCCCTGGTCCCAACCCAGCCGTTCACGCAGCAGGCGCGTCGTCTTCTGACACTGGCAGTGATAGGGATCGCCCTCGGTCAGGTAGCGGATCGGCATCCCGTGGTATGAGACGACCAGAATGTCGGGTTCCTGCGTCATCGCTGCATAGGCGGCCTCGACCGATTGCGCGAGCGCCTCGATATAGGCGGGATGCTCGAAATAGGCGGGCACGGTGCGAGCGGCGGGCTGCCATTTCTCCTGCATCAGCGCGCGGAAGAACTGGTCGTTCGCCGTGGCCGAAGTGGCGCCGGCATAGTGCGGGTAAAGCGGAAAGAAGAGGATGCGCGTGCAGCCCGCGGCGACCATTTCCGCCACCTTCGAGCGGGTCGAGGGATTGCCGTAACGCATACAGAAATCGACCATCACCCAGTCGCCATAATCGTCGTGCAGCGCCTCGGCGATGGCGGTGGTCTGGTCGCGAGTGATGGTCAGCAGCGGGCTCTCGTCGCGCTCTTTGTCCCAGATGGTCCTGTAGGCGGCGCCGCTGGTGAAGGGCCGCTTGCTCAGGATCACCAGCTGCAGGAGAGGCTGCCACTTCCACGGCGCGTAGTCGATGACCCGGCGGTCCGACAGGAACTCGCTGAGGTAGCGGCGCATCGACCAGTAATCGGTTCCGTCCGGCGTCCCGAGATTGGCGATCAGTACGCCGATGCGTTCAGCGGGGATCGCGGGGTGGTCGGCTGGGGCGTGGGCCGGGCATTTGGCCGGGACGGCGTCGCGCATGGGTTGTTCGCTTTCATTCATGTCACCGGCGAGGAGATAAGCGGTTTGCCGGTGGGGTCAATCGAGGGACGTCTCTTCGGTGCCCAGCGCATCGGCGAGGCGCGCGCCCGCCGATCCCGGGCGCAGTGGCTTCGGCTGCGAGGCGTGGGGCGCCCATCCGGTAAGACAGGTCAGATCATAGCTCGCCCGCAGTCGCCCGTCCGGCATGGCGAACGCGTCGCGATAGATTTCGGCGGCGCGGCGCAGGATCGCGCGCCGGGTGAAGTGGCGCGGGCGGGCGGCCATCGCGTTCGTCTCGCCCATCGCGCGCAGGTCGTGCATGAGCGCGGTCATGTCCGCATAGCTGGCGCTCAGCGGTACGGTGTCCGCCACCGGCAGCGCGAGGCCCGCGCGCTGCAGGAGCGCGCCGAGTTCGCGCACCTCGCCCATCGGCGCGACGCGCGGCGCGAGGCCGCCGGTCACCTCCGATTCGGCCTGCGCAAGGCTCGCGCGAAGCTCGCTCAGCGCGCCGCCGCCGAAACACACCGCGAGGAACAGCCCGTCGGGGCGCAGCGCGCGGCGGCACTGGATGATCTGCCCCACCGGATCATTGGCCCAATGCAGCGCCATCGCGTGGATCACGAGGTCATGCATCCCCTCTTCCAGCGCCAGCGTCTCGGCGTCCTCGACGCAGAGCGCGTCCGGAAAGGCGGGTCGCCAGATCTCGGGATGCCCGGTCACGATGGCGGTCGTGCTGAACGATTTATTAACCACCGCCAGCCGATCCTCGACCTCGCCGATCGCCGCCTCGTGAAGGAACGATTCGGGCGCCCTGGCGGCGCGGGCGCGCTGGCGCGCGAGGGCGGCGCGATCGGTCAGAGAGGGCAAAGCAGTCATCAAGGGGACATATACGGGATGAACGCACATTTACAATCTGCCGTCCGGCTCATTTATCCGCCGCGTTGCACCGTCTGCGGCGTACAGGTGGACAGCGATTTCGGTCTGTGCGGGCCGTGCTGGCGCGATACGCCGTTCATTTCCGGGCTGGTCTGCGACGATTGCGGGATCCCGCTCATGGGTGGGGCCGGCGCGGACGGCCCTGTGCGTTGCGACGACTGCATGAGCATCGCACGTCCCTGGGCCCGGGGGCGCGCGGCGTTGCAATATGACGGCAACGGGCGCGCGCTATGCCTCGCGCTGAAGCATGGCGACCGACAGGATGTGGTCCGTCCCGCCGCGCTGTGGATGGCGCGGGCCGCTCAGCCGCTGCTGGCGCCGCACATGCTGATCGCGCCCGCGCCGCTGCACTGGATGCGGATGCTGAAACGCCGGTTCAACCAGTCCGCGCTGCTGGCCCGCGCCGTCGGGCGCGAGCTTGGCCTGCCGGTGTGCCCCGATCTGCTGACCCGCCTGCACGCGACCCCGTCGCTCGGGGGGCTCGGCCGGGCCGCGCGGTTCGAGGCGCTGGAAGGTAGCATCAGGGCGCATCCGAGGCGCCAGAACCGGCTTGCCGGGCGGCATGTGCTCTTGGTCGACGACGTGATGGCGACGGGTGCGACATTGGGGGCGGCGGCGACGGCCTGCCTTGATGCAGGCGCGGCCGAAGTAAGCGTGCTGACGCTGGCGCGCGCCGGCAAAGCGCCCTAGATTGACAGGCAAAGACCCAAATGCCGGAGCGCGCCACGCCATGAAGCCAGTCGAAATCTACACCTCGCCGCTTTGCGGGTTCTGCCACGCGGCCAAGCGCCTGCTGTCCAGCAAGGGGATCAGTTTTTCCGAGATTAATGTCGCCGTGAACCCCGGGAAACGCGCCGAGATGGTGCAACGCGCCAATGGCGCGCGCACGGTGCCGCAGATTTTCATCGGCGACGTGCATGTCGGCGGCTGCGATGAGCTCTATGCGCTTGAGCGCGCGGGCAAGCTCGACCCGCTTCTTGCGGCGTGAAGGCGGCACTGGTTCAGCTCAACAGCGGCGACGACCCGGCGGTCAACCTGTCACTGACCGCCGACCTTATCGAGAGCGCGGCCGAGCAGGGGGCGGAGTTCGTCCTGACGCCGGAGGTCACGAACTGCGTCTCGGCCAGCCGCGCACGGCAGAACGAGGTTCTTCAGCGCGAGGACGAGGACCAGACGCTGGCGGCATTGCGCGCCCTCGCGGCGAAGCGGTCGATCTGGCTGTTGATCGGGTCGCTCGCGCTCAAGACCGGGGATGCCGACGGTCGCTTTGCGAACCGGTCGTTCCTGGTCGCGCCCGACGGCTCGGTTACCGCGCGTTACGACAAGATCCATATGTTCGACGTCACCATTTCCGACACCGAATCCTATCGCGAATCGACAGGCTATCGCCCTGGCAAGGCTGCGGTGCTGGGCGATATGGGGCAAATGCGGCTTGGTATGACCATCTGCTACGACCTGCGGTTCCCGCGCCTCTATCGCCAACTCGCGCAGGCGGGCGCGCATGTCCTTAGCGTCCCTTCGGCGTTCTCGCCCGTCACCGGGGCCGCGCACTGGGAAACGCTGCTGCGCGCCCGCGCGATCGAGACCGGGTGCTACGTCCTTGCCCCGGCGCAGTGCGGAACCCATACCGCGACGCGCGGGAAGTCGAGGCGGACATATGGCCATTCGCTCGCCGTCGCGCCCTGGGGCAAGGTGGTCGCCGATGGCGGCGCCGATCCCGGCGTGACGCTGCTCGACCTGGATATGGAGCGCGTCGCGCAGGCGCGCGACCGTATCCCGGCGCTGGACCATGACCGCCCCTTCGGCGACCCCGAATGACGAGCGGGCCGGTCACCTCTCTTGCGGTTGCGCTCTTCAGCGAAGTGCTGATCAATGACCAGTTGATCCGCAACCAGCTGAGCCGCGTGCTGCCCAAGGGGATGCAAATCTCGCATTTCTCGGTGTTGAACCACCTTGCGCGCGCGGGGAACGAGCGCAGCCCCGCCCAGCTCGCCAAGAGCTTTCACGTCACGCGCGGGGCCATGACCAATACCCTGAGCCGGCTGGAATGGGCTGGTTACATACATATCCGCCCCGATTGGGACGACGCGCGGCGCAAGCGCGTATCGATCAGCCCCGCAGGCAGGGAGGCGCGCGAAGAGGCGCTGGCCTCCATCGCGCCGCTGATCAACGAGCTCGTCGCGGAACTGGGCGAGGATCGCGTGCGTGCGATCCTGCCGGTGCTGCGCAGCCTGCGCGCCCGGCTGGAGCCCGAAGAGTAGGCCGTCAGGCGGGCCGGACGCTCGCCGTGACGTAATTCACGCTCAGGTCCCGGTCCGAGAGCGACCACCGCCAGGTGAGCGGGTTGAAGACGAACCCCTTGCGGTCCACCGGATCGAACCCCGCGTCGCGCAGCAGGCCGAACAGCTCGTCCGGAGTGATGAACTTGTTCCAGTCATGGGTGCCACGGGGCAGCCAGCGCATCACGTATTCCGCGCCGATGATCCCCATCGCGAAACTCTTGGCGTTACGGTTGAGGGTCGAGCAGATGTGCAGCCCACCGGGACGCAACAGCGCATGGCAGGCGGAGAGGTAATCGGGTGGCGAGGCGACATGCTCCACCACTTCCATGTTCAGGACCACGTCGAAACTTTCGCCCGCCTCGGCCAGCGCCTCGGCGGTGGTGTGGCGGTAATCGATGTCGAGGCCCGATTGCTCGGCGTGAAGCCGCGCGACGGGGATGTTGCCGGCTGCGGCGTCCGCGCCGACCACCTCCGCGCCGAGACGCGCCATCGACTCCGACAGCAGCCCGCCGCCGCAGCCGATGTCGAGGAGGCGCAGCCCCGCAAGCGGAGACTCGCCGCCAAGGTCGCGGTCGAACTCGGTCGCGATCTGCGTGGTGATATAATCCAGCCGGCAGGGGTTGAGCATGTGAAGCGGCTTGAACTTGCCGTCCGGATCCCACCATTCGGCGGCCATCGCTTCGAACTTGGCGACCTCGGCGTCGTCGATGGTGGAGTGTGCGGGTTGCATTCCTGTCTCCATGTGCTCAAGTGTTTCTGCTGTTTCATACAGGATGAATATGGACAAGGTATCGGGCCATAAGAGCGCAGTGCAGTATCTTTACCCGCCGGTCGAGCCGTTTGACCAGCGGATGTTGGACGTGGGCGACGGCCACCAAGTCTACATGGAGCAATCCGGGCGGCCCGACGGCGTACCGGTCGTGGTCCTGCATGGCGGCCCCGGCGGCGGGTGCAGCCCGGCGATGCGGCGCTATTTCGATCCGCGGCGCTATCGGGTGATCCTGTTCGACCAGCGTGGGTGCGGACGCTCGAAACCCCATGCAGAGGTTGCGGCGAATACGACATGGCACCTGGTTGCCGACATAGAGCGCATCCGCGCGGAACTGGGAATCGAACGCTGGATCGTCTTCGGCGGAAGCTGGGGCGCGACGCTGGCGCTGATCTATGGCATCACCCATCCCGCTGCGTGCGTCCACCTGGTGTTGCGCGGCGTCTTCACCATGACCCGGCGAGAGCTCGATTGGTTCTATGGCGGCGGCGCCGGTCGGTTCTGGCCCGAGACATGGGCGCGCTTCACAGGGCTGATCCCCGAGGAAGAGCGCGGCGACCTGATCGCCGCCTATCACCGGCGGCTGTTCTGCGACGACCTGAAGGTTCAGACCACGCATGCCAAGGCCTGGTCGGCATGGGAGAACGCGCTGGCCTCGATCCGCTCGACCGGGCAGACCGGCGACAGCCCCGCCGAATACGCCCGCGCCTTCGCGCGGCTCGAGAACCATTATTTCATCAATGGCGGCTTCCTCGATCATGATGGCTGGATTCTCGCCAACATGCACCGCCTGGCGGACGTTCCCGGCACGATCGTGCAGGGCCGCTATGACATGATTTGCCCGCCCGAGACCGCCCATGGCCTCGCCCAAGCCTGGCCCGCCGCGACGCTGCACATGATCCCGCTGGCCGGGCACGCGCTGTCCGAACCCGGCATCAGCGCGGAACTCGCGCAGGTTATGGATGGCATGAGAAGGGCATAGCAAGCCGGGATCTGGAGCCTCCGGAAAAACCGGTGCGGTTCAAATTGTCTCATTGTGAAAGAACCCGCCGAACTCCTTCTCCTTACCTTTTCGCACAAGAACCTGAAACATGCGCATGATCATGGTGTGTCCCCCTATGAGCGGATTTCATCCGCATGAAAGCCTCGGATGGTTTCATAGCACAACGATTAAGGAATGCCCTGGATCGGCCTTTTGTCGCCGCTGGTAACCAAATCAACGAGATTGCGCGGTCCTCGCGACCGGCCGGCGAGCCGGCGCGCTTTCAGCCGGATCGGTCCTTTCCACGACGCCGAAATTGAACCAGCGCTCGAGTCGACGTATAAGCTTCGGCGCCCCATCGACCGTCAATCGGCCATCTTCAATTGCAGACGCCAGTCGAACGTCACCGCGGTAGACTCGGATGAAGTCCTTCAGAGTGGCGGCGAGATAGAGGTCAGTGTCCCCTCCTGGATCGGAAACGCACAGATCCAGCTTTGCGCTCT
>NZ_RAPE01000003.1 GCF_003651245.1 Roseovarius spongiae | reverse complement strand
GAGATTTCGGATCACCAATGCTGTCCAGCGTTCGCAGAAGATCTCCGCAGCTTTGGCGATGGGACAGAATTGAGCATACCCCTTCGTCATCCCGGCCTCCTCTTACATCCACATCATATCCTGATGGTCACTCCGCGAATACTCCAGATTATGCAGTATCCCTCATCGGTCCTGATTGGCACAATCAATCAAGGCCACGGATAGGAGGCGGCCATGACCTGCGCATTGACACCCGAAGCACAGATGTGGGGACAGCCGGGTAAATCCTATGACGGGATTTCATTCGGCCTGTCCGACACCATTTCCCACGCGGTCCAGGCCCTCTGGCCGCGTCCCGGCGAGCGCATTCTCGATATCGGGACAGGCACCGGCTGGGCCGCGCGGCTTGCGGCCTGGCGCGGGGCGAACGTCACCGGTGTGGATATCGCCCCCGGCATGCTGGAAGCAGCTGATGCCCTGTCAGCGGGGGTTGAGCCGCGCCCCGCGTTCCGGCGGGCGGCGGCCGAAGACCTGCCGTTTGAAGAGGCAAGCTTCGACGGAGTGGTTTCGACCTACGGCGTCATCTTCTCGAGCAAACCGGTCGAGGCAGCGGCGGAGATGGCCCGTGTCCTGCGGCCCGGCGGCCGTCTGGCGCTTGCAACATGGGCTGACGACCCCGGGGGCTACATCGCGCGATTTTTCGATCTGATCGGAGAATGGTCTGACGCGCCTCCGCCACCCGCCTCGCCTTTCGATTGGGGGCGTTCAAGCTGGTTGCAAGAGGTCGTGGGCGCGCGTTTCAAGATCGACGTCCGAGAGCAGGTCACGACATTCTATGCGCCGGATGAAGCCACGGTCTGGGAGGAATACGTCAACGGCTTCGGGCCCGTTGCGTCCACCTACGCCGCCCTGGAGCAAAACCGGCGAGAAGCTTTCAGAGCCGCGTTCGAGGAATTCCACCGATCATATGCTTCAGGGTTGGGATTGGTCATACCTCGGCGGGCTCTCGTCGTTCGCGGCGTCCGGTTGTAGGCGGGATGCTTTCTGCATGAGAGCATCTTGAATGAGAGGGCGTCGATGGCGCAAGGCGCCCGAAGTGCGAATGCCGTTAAAACAAGTCCCTATTATCCACGAGAAGAAGCAGGGGGCGCGGCAGACGTTCGTGCAACAGCTCGGTCGACGCTGCACCAGCGAACTGATTGGCTTTGGCGGAATCACTCCGCCGCGCGCGGTCGATGAATTGGCAGGACGCCCTCGGCTTCGGCTTCTGCGCGCAACCAGTGTCGAAATGCGGCGATTTGCGCGTCATCCGCTCGGGCTTCGGGACAGGCGATGGCATAGATCGACATGGTGAGGGTCGTCACGTCGAACAGGCGCTGCAATCGGCCTGAAGCGATGGTGCCCCGGACCACGGCGTCGTAGGCCAGCGATACGCCCTGATGCTGCTCGACCATGGTCGTCGAAAGCTCGCAGTTGGGGTAGCTCGGGCCGGGCGGCAGGTCCGCGCCGGGAAGCCCCGCCGCAGCGAACCAGTCGGGCCAAGCATCGTCCGTCTCGTCGTAGAAGAGCGTGAGGCGCAGCAGGTCCTTTGGGTGGCGCACGTTCTCGCGCTTCTGCAATGCCGGAGAGATCACGGGATACCGTGTCGAGGCCATCAGCGGCTCGACACGCAAGCCGGGCGTCGGTCGGTCGGACCATTGGATCACGACATCGGCATCGTTCGTGGCGAAGTCGAGCGACGGCGCGCCGTTCGAGACGCGCAGCCGGATGTCCCGGGCGAACGAGAGCCTCGGCAAGCGGGGGACGAGCCAGCGCGCCGCGAAGCCCGGTGTGGAGAGGACGCGCAGTGTCCGCGGCTCGGCTCGCACCGCCTCCGTTTCTTCGACGAATGCATCCAGCAGGTGGGTCAGTTTTCCGGCATAGGCCTCGCCCGTCAGGGTGAGCGCGATCCGGTTGCCCGACCGCTCAAAGAGTTGCGTGTCCAGGAACCCCTCCAGCGCCTTGATCTGGTGGCTGACCGCCGAAGGGGTCAGGCACAGTTCGTCCGCCGCGGCCTTGACCGATATGTGGCGCGCTGTCGCCTCGAAGGCGCGGACGGCCGCAAACGGAGGAAGCTTACGTCCCATCTTTCTGCCTGAACTGAGCTCACGCGAGCCTGAAAAGCGATCGTTCGGAGCAATGTTGGAACGAGTGTAGCATCGGAACACCAAATCTCAAAATGACCTGTCCGGAGGGACCGATGCACCGCTCCCGTCTCGCCGTGGCGCTCGCCATGGCCCTGATCGCCCTGTGCCCGACGCTGCCGCGCGCCGAGAGCATGACACCTGCGTCGAGTATCGTGTGGCAGCGATCGGACAACATGACCACGCTGGTTTCTTCGCTCGACGTCTGGCTCGATGCGCAGACAGACTGGCCACGCCGCGATGCAGCCCCGCGCGTCCGCCTTGTCAGCCTTTGGGAAGCCACGGCGCGCCAGGGTGGGACGGCAAGTTTCCAGCGCGGACGTCTTCGCGGTCTCTATGACCCGGACCGGTCGGAGATCCTGCTGACGCGGCCGTGGAACCCACGCACGGCCGAGGATGTGGCGGTTCTACTGCACGAACTCACGCATCACAGGCAGGCGCCGCATCACTGGTATTGTCCGGCCGCACAGGAGCTGCCGGCTTACCGGCTGCAAGAGAAGTGGCTTTCAGAACAGGGGCCGTCGCTTG
The DNA here is from genome assembly GCF_003651245.1 of Roseovarius spongiae. Taxonomy (GTDB): domain Bacteria; phylum Pseudomonadota; class Alphaproteobacteria; order Rhodobacterales; family Rhodobacteraceae; genus Roseovarius; species Roseovarius spongiae. Next base: position 482,091 of record NZ_RAPE01000003.1, on the reverse strand, counting down.
ACGTGAACTGGGTTGCTGTCGTGCTCGACGCCGGCTGCACCCCACGGGATATTCATCCAGAGTGAACGACAGGACGCGTCAAGGGGTCTCCCCGTATCACGTCTCTAAGCTGCTCACCCAGCGTGAGCGGATCAAAAGGCTTTCGAATAACAGCGATCGCTCCGGCTGCGTGCAGCTTGGCGACATCGACTTCCTGCGCGCGAGCAGTCATGAATACCGCCGGGGTATCCTGCAAAAGGGGGTTCTGCCGGAGCCGGCAGAGGAGCTGCTCACCGGACATTCGAGGCATCAGCAGGTCGAAGAGGAAGACATCGGGGCGACAGGTTTCGACCAGCTTCACAGCCTCCTCCCCACAGGCACATTGAAAAACCTCGAAATTTCCACACAGTGACAATGCCATCCGAGCGATTTCCCGAATGTCGGCATCGTCTTCGACATGCAGCACCCTGATCGCCGCTCGCCCCGAACTGTGGACTCGGCTCTCAGCGCGGAGTGGTGTCGAGTGGAAGCCGTCGGCTCGTGGCTGCTCGTTCGGCAGCTCGTAGGCATCTTCAGCTGCATGACTGCTGATTGGCTCTCTCATAACTTGATACCTTCCCATGTTTTTACTCGTATAAGCAAGCCGCATTAGCGACGCGATTACTCAGCAATCCTGTCGAGATTGGGTTTGTGCTGGCGGCGCGCTGATCCACAAGCCTACAGCGCTAAGTTTAGTTACATACCCGTTGGAATCGGCATCCCGGTTCACCGAAACCGTGACCTACCCTTCGATAGAGCGCTCGAAGGATTTGCCTCATGTTGTGATAAAATTTCCTGCATGGTAGCGCACAGGCTGTCGATAAGACCCAGGAGACGAGGATCGTTTGTGGCGGCTTCCTCACCGTTTTCGTGAACCAGATCGTCGATCACGGTTGCGCTCTCCCCGAGCTTCGGAAACCCGAGCGTCGCTGCCGTGCCGGCTATCTTGTGAGCAATCTCTCCGATTTCACGCAGCGCGGCATGATCGCAGCGATCATTCCCGAACTGCAACCGCAACTCGTCGATGCGGTCAAACCGGCCGTGCAGCTCGTCGAGGAAGCGCGCGCGCACTCTCACTAACCCGACCGACAGCGCATCCTGCTTCATCTGCTCAGCTCCCTGCTGCATCATCGATCAAGCTCCGAACAGAACCTTGAGGACGCTGGACCGGGGCGCTGCTTCGCGAGGCCGATCAACGCAGCTCTCGGCGTTCGCGAGCGCCTGAACCAATGTATTCGTAATCCCGCGGGACGACTTCATCTGCAAGGAAAGCGCATCGCCGACCACCGGCCGAACGACGAGTGGGCGACCATCGCAATAGCAGAGATCCATTACTTCAACTGCCGCTGTGAGCTCATGTTGGTATCTCTGCGCATCGAACGGGCCGCCGCCGGTAAGAACGACGACGAACTCTCCCGCACCGGCGTGGGCGACAAAGAAATCGCACGGCTTCAGGGTGTCGGAGATCGCCTCGGCGATATCCGATATCGCGGACTCGTATTCGAAGACGCTGCTGGCGAGGAACATCCGTTCCATGCCTGGCACGACGATGCCGAAGGCCTGCATCCCGAACGTCGATATCCGAGAGATCTGCAGGAGGTAATTCTCAAGCGCCAAATAGTCGATGACACCGTCTATGTCGGCAGGCACGAGACGCTTGGCGAAATCGTCCTCTGTCGCGATGGATTGCGCGCTGCGCGGCGGGGGAACTGGGTTCCGGTCGTCCCGCATTTTGCGCTGCATGACCAACTCCTCGATCAGGCGTAGCCGCGCGTGAACCTCTCCGATCTCGAAGGGCTTGGTAATGTAATCGCTGGCGCCGGCCGAGAAGGCGCTGTCGATGTAAGTCCGCTCCGACATGGCCGTGATCATCAGAATCGGGGTTTCGACATGTTGCGGCAACTTCCGGATCGCCGAGGTCAGCTGAATCCCGTCCATTGCAGGCATTTGGATATCCAGTAAGAAGCAATCGAACGGAACCGTGGACTTCGCGATGAGATCAAGCGCCTCTTTCGCAGATTCGCAGATCGTGAGATTAGTGAAATCGGCGACCCTGAGCACCTCGACAAGCAGTTCAAGAATGACTGGATCGTCGTCGACGGCAAGAATTTTCATGGCATGGGCCCCTTCTTCCAGATGTGGCGAGGTCATCTCAGCCGCCACCCGTTAAGCGTGCATCTACTATCCTGAAACAATCGGGCGAAACTGTGACAATTGTTGGAAAACTCACATGAAGTTTAGATCAACATACGGGGAAAATGGGGGGGGCAAGAGGATGATCCGTATGAGGTTCTCATCTAGTGCCGCTCGCGCTGCTCTGATCACGCCATATTTTCGCCGGGGATCAGGGTAGGCTCGTTTCAGGCGTAAGGCTGCGATCTGTAGCAGCAGAGACTGTTTCGACGATTTTCGGAAGGTTATCGGCTTCGACCAATGGCAGATCGACGTAGAACGTTGTGCCAGGACCAGTGTTCTTGAAATAGTTGAGAGTGCCGGCGTGCGCTTCCACGATACGCTTGGAGATGTTCATGCCGAGGCCTGTTCCTCCAACCTTGCGGCGGTCCGATGAGTCGAGTTGACTGAACTCGTCGAATACCTTCGATCGATCCTCTTCCGACAACCCGGTCCCCTGATCGACAACTAGGATGCGGGCGCTATCCTCGTCCGCCTTGACGCGGATTCTCACGTCACCGCCGGCTTCAGAGAACTTGGCGGCGTTCGAAAGAATATTGGAGAGCACCTGATCCAGCCGCAGGGAGTCAGCGCGGACATATAGGCTGTCGGGGACCGAGTCCAAGATCAGGTTAACCTCGAGCTTGGCCGCGAACGGCTCATTCGTGGCGACCGTCTGCATCAGGAACGGCGCGAGCTGCACAGTCTCGAAAGAGAACTGCATGCGCCCTGCTTCCATCTTCTGAAGGTCGAGAAGGTCATTGATCAGCGCATGCAAACGTCCCGCGTTTCGCTGGGCGATGTTTATCGCCCCCTCCATCCGCTCGGGTATCTTGCCGTATGCGCCAAGTGCGATCAGGTCGAGCGATCCCTTGATCGAAGTGAGCGGGGTGCGCAGTTCATGGCTCACGGTCGATAAGAAATCCGATTTTGCCGTGGAGGCCGCCAACACCATGTCGTGTTCGCGTTCAATGGCTTCCATCTGCATCAGCGTTTTCCGGTAGAGCCCCCTTGATACCCGTGAACAGTCAACAATGAAGCAGATGACAAATACGCTGGTAAACAGCTGCACCCAATGCTCAGACATGATCGGCGCACTGATCATGACGATGTCATAGATCGGTATGAAGAGAAACGCGGCGATGTAGATCGCCAATCTTAGATGCAGGATTGACTTGATCTGATAGTTGTTCATCACGGCAAACAGCGCAGCTGCCAACAGGAAGAACAACGACATGAAATGTGTCGTGTGGCCCTGGAGAAGCGCGATCGAGATGGCGAAGCCGCTGATATTCACCGCGCTGAGGACGGTCCCGATCTGCAACATGCGGAAGTTGGCTCTGATCGCGAGGACGTCCCTCGGCTTCATGGCGTGGATACGCCTGAATGTCACGTGGTCGAAAATTTCGGACACGACCAACACCAGCATCGAGAGCACCGCGAGCACCCAGCTGTAGTAAAAGGCCTCGAGTATAAAAGCCACTGTATAGATCAGCAGTCTCTGCGCGAACAGTTCCTGACCTGCGCGCGCGTAGTCCCTCATCCGTATGTTCAGGCGGAACAGGTTTTTCGTCGTATGGAAGTTCGCTCGATAAAAGGATGTGAATTTCATCGTCTGCCTAGGCTTTGCCACATTAAGTTGATTTGCGCGCCACGCATACCAGACATGACGATAGCTGCATCCTCTCAATCAAAAATGTCACAACTGTTAGCATTAATGACGGGTTACCGTATCTTTCTGCTACGCGAACGTGGCGGAACTATGGCAAAGCTATGCAACCGGTGATTTATTTACCGTGAGTTTAACGAGGATCTCCGGATGAACGTTCAGAAACGTAATATGCGCCTCAATGACGCTGGGGAGATTTTCCCCAGACTCCTGCCACAACGGTCCTCCGTCTCGCGCATGAGTTCTGCGGAAATCGAACATAAGGATAATCAGTTCTCGCGTGTGGCCCCCGAGATGACCGGAGAAATACAGGCCACGACCCTGTCTTTCGGAAACATGCATCACTATGGCAGCCTCTACGCAAGGTATCTGAACGCGCGACGGGAGGTTTTCATAGACGCCAAAGGCTGGGACCTGCCCGAGACCGAGGGCATGGAATTCGATCAGTATGACACCCCGCAGAGCAGGTGGGTCGTTGTCCACGAATACGGACGGGTATTGGCCGGGATGCGACTGACGCCGACCACAGCGAAGTGCGGCCAATACTCCTACATGCTACGTGATGCGCAGCGCGGACTTCTGGAGGACATTCCCCGCGACATCCTCTTCTTCAAAGCACCCGTCCGCCAGGACATATGGGAAGCAACCCGGCTGTTTGTCTCGGCGTCGGTGTCGTCGAAGCGGCGGCTGATCGTCCAGACCATCCTGCTGGAACATATGGCGGCCTCGGCCCGTGAACTGGGTGCGCGCGCAATCATCGGAATCGTTCCGGCCGTCTTTAGCAGATGGATGAAGCGCATCGGTATGAACGCAACGCCCGTGGGGGCACCGATGACGATCGATGGCGACAGGATTCAGGCTGCGTTGATGAATGTCGTCAACCCCAAGGAAGTGGCTGACTCCATGTTAGAGGAGGACAGCCTCCCTTATTCGTTGTAATCGGCTGCGCTGAAGATGTTGTCGATCTTGGCAAAGAGATGGTTCTCGATGATGTCGATCGTGGGCAATGATGCAGCTGAAGCACGAGAAACGATATCAAATTCTTTGCGTATGATTGATAGCGCCGCTTGCCGGGAGATGATTCTCCTCTCGGATAACGGCTGAACGCTGATGCGCACCTCCGGATTTCCTTCCAACGTGATCTTGTGCGCTGCTTCCCTCGCCACTTCCCGAATCCGATCCGGGATGGCGGGTGATGCCAGGCCCGTGGGGCCAATCGTGCAGAAGATGAACCGGCCCGCGCCGATATAGGCGAACCAGAGACGCCTCACCTGGATGGCCTTGCCGACATTGGCGCTGATCGCGTGTATTAATTTGAGAATATCCGCCCGGCTGTGCCGCTGGCACAATTCATCCGGGTCCTCCAACTGGAGCCGGATGAGATTCATCTGATATTGTCCCTCCTTGAGCCGCAAGAAACGGTTCTCGAACTCGAAGTAATCGAGCATGTCTGAAACGTCAGGAAAGCAGAGACGTTGTGTGGTGTCGATCAGGTCGAACTCTCCCGCGTTCGCCATAAGCGTCTGCAACGCTTGCCGCCCCCTCTGTTCCTGTCTCATGACCTCAACGAGCAGCATCGCCGTTCGGATACGTCCGGCAACCTCGGCCTGATCGAGCGGTTTTCGCAGGAAGTCGGTCGCCCCTGCCGTGAAGGCGCGATCCATGAAGGCCTTGGCTCGGTTCGACGTGATCATGATGATGGGCGCGATTCGGTATTCAACGCGCTGCCTCAAGCGGCGGCAGAGTTCAATCCCGTTCATTCCTTCCAACATTATGTCGAGCAGGAAACAGTCGAACGCTTCGCTGGCAGAATCGACCAGCTCCACTGCTTGTTCGGCCGAGCACGCCGATGTGACGTTCAAGAAGCCCTCACGCCCGAGGCTGGTCGCTAGCAGGTCTCTTAAGATCGGGTCGTCATCGACCAGCAGAATGCGCATTTCGTCGGTCTCCATTTCTTTGCCTCGCAATACTCCTTTAAGCCGACATAAATTCGAAACGTGGCGTTTTGCGGTCAATCCCAAATTTTTTCATCTTTCGTGGAGGCTTAGGCAGCATGTTGATAATTATGTGAAAAACAGAATGGATGCCAGCGCCCCCTCTTGGTCCGCCGCAATCACGTCATCTTTTGAGGGACGAACAGATATCAGGCGGGCCGCTCCGCCGTATATCTACACACTTCTGGCGCCGCCAGTGGCGACAATCAGCCGCTGCTGTGAGCTTTCACATTTTAGACAAGGTTCCATTTTAGAGAATCACGCATGCGACCTACCAGCGAGCAAACAACAACCTGGATCGCCGCAGGGCGATCCCAATGAGGGCAGATGGAGATTGAATACGATGAAGATCATGGCGGTTGACGACGACAGTATTTCACTGAGCCTCTTGCAGGAATGTCTCGCGGAAGGCGGCTATGAACACACGACGATGATTTCTCATCCCGCCGAGGTGCTCACCAGCCTGACTGGCACCGCAATTCCATATGATTGTATTCTGCTGGATATCGAGATGCCCGGGAAGGACGGTATCCAGCTATGCGCAGAGATCCGTCAGTTACCGGGATACCGCAACATTCCCATTCTCATGATCACCAAGAGAAACGATCACGCTTCGGTGAAGAAGGCCTTTGCGAGCGGCGCAACCGACTACATCACGAAACCTTTCGAGTTCTTCGAGGTCCTCACTCGGATCAGGGTTGCGGAACGCCTTGTTCAAGAGCGTCAGGCAGCTCTCGACAGCTATCTCGCGATCAGGAGCGATCAAGATAACGACTCGGCGAATTCGGATGGATCGTCAATCACCAGTCCATCCGTGCATGAAGTCGCTGCGATCGGGAGCGATCAGTTTCTCTCGCTCTCCACCTTTCAGAATTATCTCGAACGCATGGTGCAACAGCGGGGCAGCAAAATCGATCTGATAGCCGTAAAAGTTCGTCAAATCGGAATGATCTTCGAGAACACCAGCGCCGCAGAGTTCCTGGATTTTCTCAAAGAGGTCGCGAAGGCCGCTGTCGCGGGGTTCGGGGACGATGATATGTTCATTGCTCATGGCGGCAACGGGATTTTCCTGTGCGCCCGTCAAGATGGCGAACGCTATCAATCGTCCGCCAAGGAAAGCGACTTGATGAAACGTATTGCACGATATCGTTTGCCGGCGCCTATAACCGGTAAGGTATCCGTGGAGATCGTCGTCGGTCCACCCCTCCCCTTAAGCGCCACGTCGAACCTCAACTTTCGTCGAGCGGTCAAGGCTGCCATAGCGCGCATGGAAAAGCGCGAAGGCGGTATCGCCGATCTGAGCATGTTGGAGATCTCAGGTTAATCCCCACTGTTGCGGTGGCTTGGTCCTAGAATCCACGCGGCCAACATCCCGCCGTCGCCCATGTAGCGGTGCCTCGATGCTCGGCCCACGCCTTCAGCGTGTCGCTGACGTATTCCGAGCCGTTGTCAACTAGAATTGCCGGAGGTCCGCCCCACCACTCCACGATCTGTTTGAACGAGCGGATAGCCCGATCTACGGACAGCGAGAAATCTTGATCTCTCCCGTTTTTCTTGGCCACTCGTAAGTCGAGCCTGATCTCCTTTCGGTTGCCATTATTCGGCGGCGTGAGCAATGGGAGCAAGCAATATGTGCACGACCGGTCGCCTAGCCACCGTAAGCACCTTCGTCGAAAGCACGGTCAACGCTGCGACGGCCATTGCAGCGCTCATTGCCATCCGTGTCGCTGCCCGCCGCAGATGTCTCCCATCCCTACTGACACCCATAGGGCTGAGTTCTTCAGTGCAGTCCTTGAAGGCGCGATGATCTTCTTTGCCGCGCTGCTGATCCTGCGCGAGGCCTATCACGGGTTCCCGGCGCCAAGAGCGCTGGATCTGCGCATCGAAGGGCCGATCGCCAACGGAGTCCCGCCTTGCGCGCTTTCATACTCGGTGTCTTAATTCGAATAGGTCTACGGTGCTTCCACCTCGTTCTGCAATCAAGCAAACGGTGCGGTTACTCCGGAGGTTCAGCCTGCGTGGGTCTAATCTCGCTCGGTGAGGAATGGCTGCTGTCTCCGGGATCCACCGATATAAAGCACCCCAAACACACAAAGTCCTAGGTCTATTGGGTAAGTGCGATGGGGATCGGTTCTGGCGCTACCGCATCCCCAGCTCGAAACCTCCTATTTTTTTGCTTTCTGCGTCATTCCGTCACCGCGGTTGCTATATTGAAGCGAGAGATGATCAACACCACGGAAGAGACCATGAAGGATTGGAAGCTGGATACCCGCGCGAGCTCACATCCGAGTAGGATTAACCGCGTGCGCATGCGGGAAGCATTGCGCGAAAAGCTCAAGGTCTATGAGTTCACGCACTTCATCACGCTGGCGTCGAACCACCAGCCACTAGGGTATCCGCGTATGCGGAGCCTTCTGAAGGAATGGGACGCGCGCGTAAACCGCGAGCTGATCGGAGCCAGGTGGACGAAGCGGCCGGATGAGCGCCTGCTGTGGTTCGCGTTTCCCGAAAAGCTGGATGTCAACCCTCATTGGCACCTGGTTACACAGGTTGACCCCCTTGTCGCGACCCTGAGTCAGGCTGCGCGGATCACGCGGCTCCCCCAAATCGCAAAGCGTCACTGGGTCGATCTTGTGCCACAGGGATCAATCGACATCCAGCGTATTGATTCGAATGGGATTTTGAGGTATGTTACCAAGATAGCAGCAGACGCATCTCATTTCGAGAAATTCATCATTTATCGCGAGTTTATGAACATCTAGGTGACTGCCGGAGGCCTGTGTGCGACGCTACAGGTGATCAGCGACTTCCTATTCAGATCGTGCCTATACCTCCGCTTCATCGGTGGTAATGGCAGCGCTTTGGAAAATGCCGAAGTAATGGCAGCGCTTTGGAAAATGCCGAAGTAGACTGGCTATCTGCTCGCAGATCGACCATCGACCCGGCTGAGCGCCGACCCGCAGGGAGGCGCTCATCGCACTGAGTGAGGCCGGAGGCCGAACGAGGGAGAATGGTTCTGGTGTCTTGTTTGTCTCCACACGACATCAGAGACTGCTTCCTTTCTATGTCAACCCAATGGCTTTCTTTACACATTTCCCGCCTCTAATGTTGTTGAAACGCAGTTTCTTCAACATGAGGCGGCAGCTATGTTAACTCCTTCCTACAGCTTGGCTACCCTCCTCCTTTCTGTGGAGCTTGAGACCTCCTGAAGGCGCTCGCAGCGGCAAATTGGTCCCTGGCAGAACTCAAGGGGCGCGCCGCGCCCCTCGTGGCCGAGAATTTGGTGGGTGCGACGAGGTGATGGGGAAGCGCCCGCTCGATGAACTGGCGCGCGATCCGTCGCTTCGGTTGGCCGGCCGTGGGTCGGCCATCGCAACAGCCGTCGGCATCCAGTTTGTTCACCAAGTCGACCACATTGAAGAATCGACCCCGCAGCCGGCCCGGATGCAGGTCCGAGCGATACTGACGGCAAGATGGGTTTTGCCGGTGCATGTGCCTCTGATCAGGACAAGGTTGCGTTGGTGATCCAGGAAGTCGCCCGTGGCCAGGTCGCGGATCAGCGTCTCGTTGACTTTCGCCGCGTCGAAGTCGAACTCTTCCAGTTCCTTGGCGAGCGGCAGCTTGGCGATGGTCATCTGGTATGTGCGCCGTCAGGGGTTGAAAGCGGATACCCTCCTTCTGTGCGGCGGCCTCACCGATGTCTGCGTGCACTACACCTTCGTCGACGCGCACCAATCAGACAATTTCAGCCGCGTGATCGAGGATTGTGTGGCCGGATCCAGCATTGAGGCTCACGAGGGCGCGTTGCGAGCGATGGAATACCTGCAAGCCGGCGCACGCCGCGGCATCGACGAGGTGATCGAAGCCATGGGCGAGGCTTCACGAGCCAAATCAGTCGCATGATCAGTGGGCGCAGGAACCCGACTATGTTTCGCCGACCTCATTGGTTGTTTTCGACAAAAAACGCGCCCAGTCCTCCATGATCTCCCTTCGTTTTTCGATCATGTCCGTGCGCCTGTAGGCTCGCTCCACGTCGCTTCCTACGGTGTGAGCAAGCGCCATCTCGGCAATTTCGCGAGGAAAGCTCGTTCGCTCAGCTGCCCAGTCGCGGAAGCTGGAGCGCAGGCCGTGTGGCACTGCCGGGCGCCGAGATCTGGGGTCGAGGAAACCAATCTTGCCTTTGCGCACCTCCGCCTCTTGGATTCGACGCATGACCGCTGAGATCGTCATGTCCGACATCTGACCGTTTCTAGGCGATGGAAAGACGTATGGACAGTCTTTCATCTTGGGAGCTGCTTTTAAGAGGTCGACCGCAACTGATGAAAGCGGCACCCTATGTTCAGCCTTCGCCTTCATGCGCTCGGCGGGGATCGTCCATATACTATGTTTCCAATCAATCTCTTCCCACAATGCTCCGCGGACCTCGCCAGACCGGGTCGCTGTCAGTGTCAGGAACTGTAAGGCGAGGGCGGCAATACCGTCTCGACTACGCAGGAGGTGGAACCACGCCGCAATTTCATCCAGCGCTATGGCAGGATGTCCGTCCACCGTCTTGATCTTGGCGGAAGAGGGCAGGATTTGCTCGAGGTTACCCTTCCAACGTGCGGGGTTCTCGCCTTCCCTCATTTTCATGACCTTTGCCCAATCAAGCACGGTCTCGATACGCTGACGCACGCGCGATGCTGTCTCGTTCTTGGTCTGCCAGATGGGTTGAAGGACCTCCAGCACGTCCTCCATGGTGATCGCCGAGATCGGCTTGTCGCCGATAACCGGAAACGCGTAGGTCACTAGAGTCGAACGCCACTGCTTGATGTGCTTGGCATTCTGCTTCTCTCCCTCGATCTTTGTCTCGTGGAAGCGATCGAAGGCCTTTGCGAATGTGATGCGTTGTCTCTTCTTAGAGGCGCGTGCGTTGCGCTCCTCGATACGTGCTGCGACCGGATCGATGCCCGACTTGATCTTGCGCGCTTCTTCGATTGCCAGCTCCCGTGCCTGTGCCAATGAGACGGTTGGATACGAACCCAGCCCGATGTGGCGACGCTCATCGCCGATTGTGACGCGAAAAATCCAAGACTTACCCCCAGACTGTGATATGCTCAGGCTGAGGCCGGGAGGGGCTCCACCTACGGCGTGCCGCCCTGGCTTCGACAACCGCTTCACTTCCAATGCCTTCAGTTCCTTAGCTCGCCTTGGCACTTCATACCACCATAAATACCACCAACAGATTTTCAATGCTCTACCGCCGCCTGCAGTCTTCTGCAACCACTTAAACTCCTAAGATAATGTTATTGCTTATATAATGATAGATGCCTGCAGCTGCTTGCTGTGAAATAAAGCTGCCAAATGGCGGCTCCTCGGTCCGCCACATCCTCCCTTTAAGCGTATGAATTTAAAGTCGCCAAGCGGTTCGGCGTCTCAAGAGACACCATCTGGCGCTGGAGGCGTCACGGTGACCTTCCTGCTGCCGTCAAGCTGGGCGGCACGACCACGCGCTGGCGCCTTAGCGACATCGAAGAGTGGGCGGGTCGGCTGGTAAGCGGCTTTACGACCAGCTTCGATTTCAGGGCACAGGTCGCCACGGCGATCTAAGCCCAAGTCAATCTAGACATCGCGCCTCGTGAGTGGCGCGACTGTGTTGACCCAACGGCGCGATATAAATTGCGCCGAACAATTCCACTGGCCTGGCGCTCGGCGGGCGCCCGGCACAGGCACGGCTCCTGTTCACTTGAGGCCCGTCGCAACGGCCTGCCGCATTTTGCAATGCGCCACGGCGAGCCGATCCTGGAGGGTTTACGAGGAATAGCCCCAGAGAGCGGCATCAGCCGCGCCACGCGCAGGCGATATTCAGCAGAACAGAAGACCTGGCCGGCCGGATGTGGGCGCAAATTCACGTTGACGCATCGCTGCGGCAATGCTTACGATATCCAATATAAAGAATTTTGGATACAAAATAAAATCAGGGAGAATCGGAATGACCCATCGGATATTCACGCTTGCCATGCTGGGGGCGGTCGCGCTTGCGGCGCCGGCAACCGCGCAGGACGAGCCGCGCGTCGCGCCGCCCGACTCGTTGGTCGAGGCGGGAACGTTGACTTACGGGACCGCCGCGAGCTTTCCGCCGTTCGAATACCAGGATCCGGATAGCGGAGGGATCACCGGTTTCGATATCGAGATGATCCAGACGCTCGCCGGTTACATGGGTTTGGAGACAGATGTGCTCGACATCGATTTCGACGGGCTGGTGCCGGCGCTGCGCGGCGAGCGAATCGACGTCATCAACTCGGCGATGTACATCAAGCCCGAGCGCGAGGAGCAGGTGGATTTCGTGCGCTACATGGTGATCGGCGAGGCCATCGTCGTCCCGAGCGGCAAGGGTGACGCCATTTCGACGCTGCCGGACGACCTGTCCGGTCTCGATGTCGCGGTCACGCGCGGCGCAATCGGCGAACGCTACATGGTCGATTTCAACGAACAGCTCGAGGCCAAGGGCATGGACCCGATGAACATCATGGCCTTTCCCACCAACCAGGACGCGCTGCTGGCCGTGCGTAGCGGGCGGGCCGACGCATTCGACACCTCGATCCCCGGCGCCGCCCATCTCAATGAGCAGCGCCCTGGCGAATTCGAGGTGGCCGCCACCTTCGATCTGGGCACCGAGATCGGCATCGCCACCCGCAAGGGCGACGCGGAGATGCAGCGGGCAACCGGCGAGGCGCTCGAGATCTTCGTGGAGGAAGGCGGCTACGAGCAGCTTCTCGACAAATATGGCCTGCCGGCGGCGGTCAACTACTTCGCGCAGGATTAACCAGCCGGCGTCCGCGGGAACGGTGGTTCTGCGGGCGTCGTTTCAGCCAGTCCTCAGGGAGGTGTCCCGTGCCAGGGTTTCTCGATTATTTCTTTTCGGTCAACTTCGCGATCGGGGCCGGCATCACGCTCGCGCTGACGCTGCTGTCGATGTTCCTGGGTATCGTCGGGGGGCTGGCGCTCGCGCTGATCAAGACATCGCGCATCCGCGCGCTTCAGGCGCCGACAGACCTCTATATCTGGCTGTTCCGGGGAACGCCGATCCTGTTGCAGCTCATCTTCATCTTCAACGCGCTGCCGCAGATGGGCCTGCGCTTCTCGGCCTTCACCTCGGCGGTGATCGCGCTGTCGCTGAACGAGAGCGCCTACATGGCCGAGATCATCCGCGCCGGGATCGAATCCGTCGACAAGGGCCAGCGCAGCGCGGCGCGCGTCCTGGGCCTGCGCGACGGGCAGATCATGCGCCATGTGGTGCTGCCGCAGGCGATGCGGCTGATCATCCCGCCGACCGGCAACCAGTTCATCGGAATGCTCAAGATGTCCGCGCTGGCCTCGGTGATCGCGGTGCAGGATCTGCTGTTGCGCGCACAGCGCATCGCCAGCGCGAATTTCGACTACATCGACACGCTGATCGCGGCGGCGGCCTGGTACCTGATCCTGACCACGATCTTCACCTACGGGCAGCGCGTGCTCGAACGACGCATGGACGTCACGCGCCGCAAGCGCCCCGAGATGTCCGCGGCGGTGGGAGAGGCGCGATGAACCGGGAGGCGAGCAATGGCCAGCTGCTCGGAATTTCCGGGCTGCGCAAGAATTACGGCAGCATCACCGTTCTGCACGACATCGCGTTCGAGCAGGCGAGCGGCGAGTCGGTGGTCATCGTCGGGTCCTCCGGGTCGGGGAAATCGACGCTGCTGCGCTGCATCGCCGGGCTTGAGGATATCGACGACGGAACCATCCTGTTCGACGGCAAGAAGGTCACGGCGGGCAAGGATTCCCGCGCAGCGCTGCGCGGCGAGATCGGCATGGTCTTCCAGTCCTTCAATCTGTTTGCGCATCTCACCGTGATCGAGAACATCACCCTGGCCCCGCGGCTGGTGCGCGACACCCCGCGCGGGCAGGCGGACGAGCGGGCGCGCGACCTGCTCGAACAGGTGGGGCTGAGCGACAAGGTGCACAGCTATCCGGGCGAGCTTTCGGGCGGACAGGCGCAGCGCGTCGCCATCGCCCGCGCGCTGGCGATGGACCCCAAGCTGATCCTCTTCGACGAGGCGACATCGGCGCTCGACCCCGAACTGACCAAGGAAGTGCTGGACGTGATGCAGGGCGTCATCCAAGGCGGCATGACCGTCACCATCGTCACCCACGAGATGAATTTCGCGAGAAAGGCGGCCGACCGTATGGTATTCATGGAGCATGGCAGGATCGTGGAGCAGGGCGCGACCGAAGATCTGTTCACCAATCCCCGGCAAGAGCGGACCGCCCGCTTTCTGAGCCAGATCATGGCATGATCGCAGACATGCTTCCGCCCCGTAGCAAATCCTCTGACGCCGCCGGCGAGACCGGCTACCGGACCAAGGCCGAATGGGCTTATCTCCAGGTGCGCGGCTGGATACAGTCCGGCATCTTGGAGCCCGAGGAGCGTCTCGACCAGGAAGAGCTTGCCGCGCGGCTGGGGATCAGCCGCATCCCGCTTCGCCAGGCGCTGGTCAAGTTGCAGTCGGACGGGCTGATCGTCAGCCGCCCCCATGCCGGCGCGACGGTGGCGCCGCTGTCGCTGACCGATGCCGAGGACATCTACGCCGCGCGCGCCGTTCTCGAACCGATGCTGACCGAGGCCGCCGCCGCGACCATGGGCGAGGAGGCGATCGGCGAGTTGCGCCAGATCGTCGCCCGACAGGAGACGGCAGGCGAGGCGGGCGACCGGCTGCTGTTCCTCGATCTCGACCGCGAGTTCCACGAACGGCTCTACCACGGCGCCGGTTACCGGATTTCGCTCGACCTCGTGAACCGGCTGCGCGACCTGAGCGAGCGGTACGTCGCTCTTTACCAGGGCGATGCGCAGCGCTCGCAGGCGACGCTTTCCGAACATGACGAGATCCTCGGGCATTGCGCAGCGCGGGACGGCGCGGCGGCGGCCGCCGCGATGCGCGATCATATCCGGCACGGGATCGAATACCTGCGCAAGCGCGCCGGCGCGCCGGGGAGCGACATCTCGGAATGAGGGCCGGGTCGCGTTGCGACCCGGTGAACCGAAAGGAGCTTGACGTGAAGATTTCGGGCCGTTTCGGCAATACATTGGCGGCCATCGGCGCGCGGGCATGAACAGGATCGCCGTCATGAGGGTCTGGCGCGCGGATCTTGCGCTCGGGATCGGGCTGGAACATGCCTCTGCCTCGGAAAGCGCGCTTGAGGAAGTGTTCCTCGGGATCGAAACCGCTGACGGGATCACCGCGCTGGCGGAAGTCAGGGGCAACGGCGCCTATGCGACCGGCGCCGATACCGCGACCATCCTGCGGCAAACGCAGGAGATCGTTGCGCCGGCGCTGCTGAACTGCGCGTTGGACGAGGCGTCGCAGCGGCTCGGGTCGTTACCGGTCGCGCCGCTGGTCAGCGCGCTCGCGGATAGCGCGCTCCATGACGCGCGGGGCCGGGCGACCGGGCAGCCGATCTGGCGGCTGCTGGAGGGGCGCGGGGCTGCGTCCATCCCGGTTCATGCGCAGATCGGTTTCTGCACGGCCAAAGAGGCGGTGATCCGGGCGCGGGCGGCGGCGCGTGCGGGATTCCGCCGCCTCAAGCTGCGCGTCGGGCGGCCCTCGCCCGAGGCGGATATCGCCGTCATCTACGCCATCCGCGAGGCCGTGGGCGAGCGCATGGCCATCGCCATCGACTGCAACGGCGGCTGGGACGTGGAAACGGCGGGGCGGGTCCTGCGCGCGATCGAACCCTGCGCCGTCGCCTGGGCCGAGCAGCCGACGCCGGCGGGCGACGACGACGCCCTGCGCCACGTCCGCGCGGCGACCGTCATCCCCATCATCGGCGACGAGGCGATCCGCTCGGGGCGCGACATCGACCGGCTGGCGCGCGCGGGCGCCATCGACGGCGTGCACCTGAAGCTCGAGAAGGCCGGGACCGTCGCCGCGCTGATCGGGCTTGTCGAGCGGGCGCGCGCGGCCGGCCTTACCGTGTTTCTCGGCCAGATGGACCAGGGCCGCCTCGGGAGCAGCATGACCACCCATCTCGCCGCCGGGATCGAGGCGGACGCCTACGAGCTTTGGGGCTTTCAGAACGTGACCGCCGATGTCGCCACGGGGCTGGACATCCGCGATGGCGCAATGATCGTGCCGCAGGGTGCGGGCAACGGGATGGAGGTCGACATGACGAAACTCGAGCTAGTGGGAGAATTCGGATGAGCGAGGTGGTGGAGCTGTTGCGCGATCTGGTGCGGGTTGACACGACCAATCCGCCGGGGGCCGAGGTCGCGGCGGCGAACGTGCTGGCCGGTTGGCTGGACGCGCGCGGCATAGAGTGCGAGATCGACGAGTTCGAACCCGGCCGCGCCAACCTCTTCGCCGAAGTGCAGGGCGCGCGTCCCGGCCGGTCGGTGATGTTCAACACCCATCTCGACGTCGTCCCGGCGGGCGATGGCTGGACCCATCCGCCCTTTGCCGCCGAACTGGTGGACGGCGTGATCTGGGGCCGGGGCGCGGCGGATTCCAAGGGCAGCCTGGCCGCGATGGCGGTGGCGCTCGCGGGGTTCGCGTCCGACCGGTCCGGCTTTGCCGGCAGCGTGCAACTGAGCGCCGTCGCCGACGAGGAGGCCGACAGCCGCGGGGCCAAGCTATTCCTGGCGGGTGGGCGCCGCCCGGACGCCGCCATCGTCGGCGAGCCCACCAATCTTGGCCTGATGGCCGCGCACAAGGGCAGCCTGCGGCCAATCGTCGAGGTGACGGGCCGCTCCTCGCACGCCGCGCTGCCGCAGTTCGGCGTCAACGCGATCGAGGGTGTGGCGCGCCTGCTGTCGAGCCTCGACGGGCTGCGCGGAAGGCTGGCGGCGCGCGCGCATCCGCTGGTCGGGGCGCCGTCCATCGTTCCCGTGCTCATCGAGGGCGGCGAGGCGCCCAACATGGTGCCGCAGGCCTGCCGCGTCACCTTCGACCGCCGCATGGTCCCCGGCGAGACCGAGGAAGAGGTCACCGCCGAAATCCTCGCCTGGCTGGCGGCCTTCAACGAGGCCGGATCGGACGCCGCCGCCAGCATCGTCGATCTCGCGCCAAGCACGGGCGGGCCGACCGAGACGCCGGCGGACCATCCGTTCGTGCGCGCCTGTCAGGCCGCGCTTGACGGGATCGGCCTGCCAAGCGCGCTTTCGGGGCTGATCGTCAATTGCGACATGAGTTCCTTCCGCGGCGCCGGCGTCCCGACGGTGGTGTTCGGCCCCGGCAGCCCGGATGTCATGCACGTGCGCGATGAGCATATCGCCGTCGCCGCGCTCGAACAGGGTGTGCGCGCGTTCGACGTCATGGCGCGGCGCTGGCTGGAAGGGGACGCGGCATGAGCGCGCAACGCATCGCCGTGGCGCAGGCGCCAAGTCTTCCGGGCCAGCTCGATCACAATGTCGGGCAGGCGGTCGGCCTGATCTCCGCCGCCGCTGACGCCGGCGCTGGTATCGTCGTGCTGCCGGAACTGTTCCTGAGCGGCTACGACCCCGCCGGCATCGCCCGCGATCCGGCGGCGCATGTGGTCTCGGCCGAAGACGCCCAGTGCCGGCGGATCGCGGACAAGGCGGCCGCACGCGGCATCGCCGCCATCGTCGGCGCGGCGGTCGAGACGGGCGCGGGCGTCGCCAACGCCGCCATCGTCTTTGCCCCGGACGGGCGGGTCGTGCATGTCTATGCCAAGGCCAAGCTATGGGGCGAGGAGGCCGAGGTCTTCGCCCCCGGCGCCGGTCCCGTGGTGGTGGACCTTGCGGGCACGCGGGTCGGCATGTCGATCTGCTTTGACGCCGGGTTTCCCGAACACATGCGCGCCCTGGCGCTGGCGGGCGCCGATATCATCGCCTGTCCCGCCGCCTTCGCCGTGGGCGCGGAGCGCCGCCGCTACGAGACCTATTTCCCGTGCCGCGCGCTTGAAAACACCGTCATGATCGCGGTGTCGAACGCGATCGGCGCGCAGGGCGGGCTCGAGATGTTCGGCGATAGCGTGCTCTTCGGCCCGCGCGGCGATGAACTGGCGCGCGTGCGCGAGCCGACCGGCCTTGCCGCCGCGGCCATCGACATGGACGCGATCGCCAGCGCGCGCGGGGATCTGCCTTACCTCGCGCTTGTCGACAAAGACCCCGTCGAAGTTCCCGTCATCAACTGGAGGTGAATCATGGCCCCGGCATTTCCGAAGAACGAATACACGTCCCGGCAGGATCGGTTCCGCAAGGAACTCGAGAGAGCGGACCTCGACCTCTGCGTCGTCACCGCGCCCGAGAACGTCTGCTACCTGACCGGCCACGCGACGCCCGGGTATTACACCTACCAGGCGCTGGTCTTTCCCGCGAACGGCGATCCGGTTCTCATCATGCGCGAATCCGAGCTCATCAACGCCGAGGAAAGCACCTGGTTCAAGGCCGATCAGTTGACGGGCTATCGCGACGAACTCGATCCCATCGAGGTGACGGCGCAGGTCATCCGGGCGGCCGGCAAGGCGGAGCGCATCGGCTTTGACTCGCGCTCGTGGTTCCTGCCGCCCGCGCCCTATCAGAAGCTGCTGGAGGAGGTGAAGCCGCAGGAAACGGCGAGCATCGACGCCGCGCTCGGCCGGTTGCGCCTGGTCAAGAGCGCGGCCGAGATCGAGTCCATCCGGGGAGCCGCGCGCATCGTCAACCACGCCGCCAGGGCGGCGGTCGAAGCCATCGCGCCCGGCGTGCGCGAGCGTGACGTCGCCGCCGTGATGTTCGACCAGATGGTGCGCGAGGGGTCCGAGTTCCTCGGGATGGAGCCGTTCGTCGCGTCCGGCCCGCGCAGCGGCAATATCCACGCCACCTGGACGGATCGCGAAATCCGTAACGGAGAGCCGGTGCTGATCGAACTCGCGGCGACCCGCAACCGCTACCACGCGGTGCTGATGCATACGGCGCAGGTGGGGCGGCTGCCCGACGATCTGCAACAGGTCGCCGACGCCTGCGCCCGGGCGCGCGACGCCACCATCGCCGCGATGCAGCCGGGAGCGAGCGCGCAATCCTGCCACGAAGCCTGCGTGGGCGCGATCGATGCGGACGGGCTGATGGAGTACTACCGCAAGCGCACCGGCTATTCCGTCGGCATCGCCTTCGCCCCGGACTGGGGCGAGGGCGGGTTGCTCAGCCTCGGCTATGGCGAGACGACGCCGCTCGAGCCCGGGATGGTGATGCATGCCGTCCCGGCGATCCGCATCCCCGGACGGGGCGGCGTCGGGCTGAGCGCGACGGTGCTGATTACCGAGGACGGGCCCGAGGTGCTTACCCGCATCGACGCGCCGTGACGCCGGGCGGGTGAAACCGCCGTTGGCGGCCTTGTCGGCGCAGCTTGACATCGCGGCGTGATCCGAAAACCCTGCGGTTGCCGCCGCCGGGCGCATGCCGCTATGCGGGCGGCGGACGGGCTGGACAATCCTCGGGAGGCTTTGCCATGCGCTGGCGTCAGTTGACGGCATTCCGCGAAACGATGATCACCGGCACGGCCAGTGGCGCGGCCGATATCATGGGCATTTCCCAGCCCGCCGTCAGCCGGCTCATCGACGCGCTCGAGGAATCGGTGGGGATCACGCTGTTCGACCGGCGGACCGGACGGATGGTGCCGACGGTCGAGGCGCGGATTTTCTTCGCCGAGCTGGAAAAGACCTTTGCCGGGTATGACAAGCTTGTCGCGACGGCGCAGGACATCAAGCAGGGCCGCAAGGGCAGCCTGCACATCGCCTCAATGCCCGCGCTTGGCCTGAACTTCCTGCCCGACGCGCTGACCGAGTTTTCGCGCCTCCAGCCGGACGTCAAGATCCGCTATGACCTGCAACTGTCCATGCGGGTGGAAGAGTGGGTTTCCTCCCAGCAGGTGGATCTGGGTCTTGCCGAATTCCCCTTCCAGCGCGCCGGGATCGAGCGCGAGGAATTCTGCGAACTGCCCTATGTCATGGCGCTGCCGCAGGATCATCCGCTCACTGCAGAGCCCGTGATCCGGCCCGGCGACCTGCACGGCGTCCGCATGGTCAGCCTGAGCGCGGAAACGGTGGCGCGCCGGCTGATGGTTGCCTGCCTCGCCGATGCCGGGGCGACGCCGCAAGTGGTGTGCGAAACGACCTACGCCGCCGGGGTCTGCGCGCTGGTGCAGCGCGGGCAGGGCGTCGGGCTGGTCGATCCCTTCACCGCCAGCGATTTCGCCGGGCAGGGCGTCGTCTTTCGCCGGTTCGAGCCGGAGCTGACGTTTCATGTCGGCATCCTCTATCCGCGCCACCAGCCACGGTCCCGGACCGCCGGCGAATTCCTGCGCGTGCTGCGCGCGCGGCGCAACGGACTGGTCCGCAAGATCGACGCGCTCCTCGCGGTATAATGTTTTATTATACGCACCGAACGGGTAGTAATTTGACCGAGCGGCGCGCGCGACAGCATGATGATGCGCATGAATGCGCCTTCACCCAGGTTGGACGATCCGGGCTCGCTTGACGGGCGGGTCTTCGACGTCGTCGTCATTGGCGGCGGCATCGTCGGCGCCAGTTCGGCGCGCGAGGCGGCGGCGGCCGGGTACTCGGTGTTGCTGGTCGAGAAGGACGACTTCGGTTCAGGCTCCACCAGCCGGTCGAGCCGGCTTCTGCATTGCGGCTTGCGGTACTTCGAGGCGCCCCGGCCGATGCGCCATTTCGCACGGCACCCGGGCCGCCTCGTCACGTCGTTGCGCATGGCGCGCGCCGGGATGCGCGAACGGCGCGAGATGGTGCTGACCGCCCCCGAGAGGGTGCGTCCGCTCGATTTCTTCTTTCCGGTTTACGACGACAGCCCCTATGCGCCCTGGCAGCTCGATCTCGCTTTCGGTCTGTTGCGGCGGCTGGCGCCGGGCGACGTGCCGCTGGACTACCGGCGGATGCGCCGTGCGGAGGCGCTGAAGCAGCCGATGGTCGCGGCGCTGGCGCATCCCGACCGGCTGCGCGGCGTCGCGCGCTTTACCGAATACCAGTTCGACTGGCCCGAACGGATCTGCATCGACGCGGTGCTGGACGCCGAGGACGCCGGCGCGGTCGCGCTGAACTATACACAGGCGACGCTGGGCGCGATCAGGGACGGGGTCCGCAGCGTTGCGCTGGCGGGGCGGAACGGCGCGGTGGCCGAGGTCGGCGCGCGGCGCGTGCTGACGATGTCGGGCATCTGGATCGACCGCGTTCTCGGCGCGACCGATGCGCCCCCGCGCCGGCGGGTCTTTGGCACCAAGGGGGCGCATATCGTCATCCGCCTGCCCGAGGAGTACCGCAACCAGGGCATCACCACGATCAACAGCCAGGGCGAGCCCTTCTACTGCATCCCCTGGCACGGCCTGCATTACATCGGCCCGACCGAAACGCCATATGACGGGGATCTCGACGATATCCATGTCGATGCGGCCGATCTGGAGTTCCTGCTGTCCGAGACGGATCGGCTGTTTCCCGGCCTTGGCGTCAGCCGGGCCGACGTTCTGCGCACATGGGCCGGGGTGCGGCCGCTGACCTATCACCCCGCCCATCCGAAGGGAAATCGCGACCGGGTGCTGCATGATCTGGGCCGCGAGGGTCTGGATGGCGTCTACGCGATGACCGCCGCCCCGGTGATGAGCCATCGCGGCTCGGGGCGGATGGTGGTCGAGAAGCTGCGCGCCTCGCTGGCGCCCAAGAGCGACGGCGCGACCCTCGCCTACAGGCCGCGCCTGCCGCTGGCCAAGAGCAACAGCGCGCGGCTCGCGCCCGATATGGCCTACACGCTGGCGGACGTGCGCCACGCGGTGCGCCGCGAACATGCGCGCACGCTGATGGACGTGCTCTATCGGCGCAGCGGCATCGGCCTGCGCCATGACGTCACCGACGACCAGATCGCCCGGACGGCCGATGTCATGAGCGAGGAAATGGGCTGGTCCGACGCGCAGCGCGCGCGAGAGATCGAGAGCTACAAGGCGGACGTCGCGCATCTTTTCGGCGTGCCCGGGCGCGCCTGAGAATCCTGTCACCAACAACCGACACGCAAAAGGGGAGAGAAGACATGACCAACACGAAAACCACCATCAGCCGCCGCGCGGTGCTGAAATCGGGGGCCGCTGCGGGCACGCTGGCGATGCTGCCGCTATGGGCGGGCAGCGCACAGGCGGCGTGCAGCACGCTGCGCGCAGGCATCACCGGCTATAACGTCATCAACACGCTGGACCCGGCGCAGACGACGTTGATCCCCGAGGCCTATGTCGTCTGGGGGCTGTTCAACTGCCTGCTGAAATTCGACGAGAACATGAACATCGTGCCCGACCTCGCCGAAAGCTATGAAAGCGTCAGTCCCACCTTGCTGCGTTTCAAGCTGCGCCAGGGCGTCAAGTTCCATGACGGGGTCGAGATGACCTCGGCCGATGTCAAGTTCACGCTTGACCGTCTGCGGGACGACGCGACCGGCTCGCCCCACCAGTCGAAGTTCAAGCCGATCTCGGAGATCCGCACGCCGGACGACTACACCGTCGAGATCGAGACGGCCGAACCCTTCGCGCCGATGCTGAGCTACCTGACCAACACCCGCACGGGCAGCCAGATCGTGCCGATGCACCTGCTGAAGGACGGCACGCCGGATGACTTCGCCACCAATCCCGTCGGTACCGGCCCGTTCAAGATGAAGTCATACGAGCCCGGCGCGAGGATCGACCTTCTCGCGCATGACGAGTATTTCGAGGACGGCCTGCCGAAGGTCGAAGCCGTGGAGATCCCGCTCATCGCCGAGGAAACCGCCGGCGTGACCGCGCTTCTGGGTGGCAGCATCGACATCACCAGCACTGCGCCCTTCGCGGACATTCCCGATCTCGAACAGGACGACCGCGCGCAGGTTCTCAAGACGCCGGGCACGAGCACCCGCTTCGTGAGCCTCAACAACAAGGTGGCGCCGTTCGACGACGTGCATTTCCGCCGGGCCTGTTCCTTTGCGTTCGACCGGCAGGCGATGGTCGATGTGGTGCTCTTCGGCGAGGGGCGCGTTTCCAACGGCATCATCCCCAGCTCGATCTCCTGGGCGGCCACGCAGGAGCGCCCGCCGGAAATCGGCCTGAACCCCGAGAAGGCGCTCGAGGAGCTGGAGAAATCGAAATACGGCAAGGGCGCCGAGGCGACCGTGCTGACCTGGGGCTCCGGCTGGTGGAAACGCTTTGCCGAGGTCTTCGTGTTGCAGGTCAACGACGTGCTGGGCGTCAATTTCAAGGTCGAGGTGTCGGATTCCGGCACCGTCTACCAGCGGATGCAGACAGGCGACGTGCAGGCGTCGATCTGGGGCTGGCTCGGCCTTGTCGATCCGGATGAATACGCCTACGAGGTCTATCACACCAACGGGTCGCGCAATTACGAGAACTACTCGAACCCCGAGGTGGACAAGCTGCTGGAAGAGGCGCGGCGCACGATGGATCAGGGTCCGCGCGGCGATCTCTACCGCCAGGCCGAGGCGCTGGCGATCGAGGACTGCCCCGTGCTGCCCTGCTTCGAGAGCAACGTGCACAACCTTCTGGCGCCCAAGGTCAGTGGTTTCGTGCAGCGGCCCTACTCGGGCTTCGGCGCGCAACTGGCCGAGGTTTCCGACTGCTGAGCGCGGCCGCGCATCCTGCGATCCGCATCCCCCGCGCGCCAGCCGCGCGGGGGATGCGCTGACATCTGACTGAAAGACGCTTCATGCCATCTGGCCTCAAATATCTCCTGACGCGGCTTGCCGGTTCGTTGGTCACGATGCTGATCGGCACCATGGTCGTGTTCTTCGTGATGAAGCTCGCCCCGGGCGATCCGGCGCTGGTGGTGCTGGGCGACTTCGCGACCCCCGAAAGCATCGCAGCCTTCAACGCGAAGCATGGGCTCGACGCGCCGCTGATGGTGCAGTACCTGAACTGGCTGGGCGGGCTGGCGCGGCTGGATTTCGGCGACTCCCTGTCGGTGTCCAGTGGCGAAGACATTGCGGCGCTTCTGATGTTCCGGCTGCCCAACACGCTGTTCATCGGGATTTACGCCATCCTCATCGCCGTCCTGCTGTCGCTGGTCCTTGGCACGCTGGCGGCGGTCAACCGGGGCAACGCCATCGATACCGGCGCCACGTCGCTGGCGGTGCTGGGGGTGTCGATGCCGGATTTCTGGTTCGGCTACATGCTGATCCTGGGCCTGTCGATCGGGCTGGGTCTGTTCCCGTCCTACGGGTTCGCCCCACCGTCCGAGTCGGTTCTCGGCGCGCTGCATTCGGGCTTTCTGCCCGCGCTCGCCATCGCGGCGCCGATGGCGGCGGTGTTCACCCGCACGCTGCGGACCGCGCTGATCGAGAACCTCGACCGCGAACACGTGACCGTCGCCAAGGCGCTGGGCCATCCGCCGCGGTTCCGCTTCCTTCATCATGTTTTCCGCAACTCCGTCATACCGTTCATCGTCGTGATCGGGCTGCAGGTGCGTTACCTGCTGGGCGGCGTCGTCATCATCGAGCGCATCTTCGGCATCAACGGCGTCGGTTCGCTCATGGTGGAGGCCGCCTTCGCGCGCGATTACTTCGTGGTGCAGGCCTGCGCCGTGGTGTTCCTGGCGATCGTGCTGGCGGTCAACTACATCGTCGACCTGATCTGCATCATGCTCGACCCCAGACGCGCGAGGTGATCCCATGAAGCTCACAGCATTGATGCAGAACCGCACGGCGCTGGCCGGATCCGCGATCACCGCGCTCTTCATCGTGGTCATCATCGTCGGCCCGATGATTTCGCCCTGGGGGGTAGACAAGCACGATTTCCTCAGCGTGCTGAAGCCGCCCTCATGGGAGCATCCCTTCGGCACCGACAGCCTTGGCCGCGACGTGCTGACCCGCGCGCTGGCGGGGGCGCGGGTGTCGCTCATGATCAGCGCCTCGGGCGTGCTGGCGGCGATGGCGCTGGGGATCACGACCGGGCTCTTCGCGGGATATCTGGGCGGCTGGTTCGACGCGGTGGTGATGCGCGTGGTGGACCTGTTCTTCGCCTTTCCCGCCTTCGTGCTGGCGCTGTTCCTGATGGTCGCGCTGGGCTACGGCGTCGTCAACGTGGCGCTGGCGATCATGCTGGTCTACATGCCGATCTTCGCACGGCTGACGCGCAACACCACCGAGGTGGTGCGCGACGACGCCTATGTGCAGGCGGCGCGCATCATGGGCCAGGGCACGCCGCGCATCCTGTTCCGCGAGATCCTGCCCAACATCTCGGCCCCGATCATGGTGCAGGCCAGCATCGCCGTGGCCTTTGGCATCATCATCGAAAGCGGCCTGTCGTTCATCGGCCTCGGCGTGCAGCCGCCGACGCCCAGCCTCGGCGTCATCATGGCCGACGGACAGGAATATTTCCGCCGCGCGCCCTGGGTGCTGACGATGACCGGGCTGACCGTGACCACCGCGCTGCTGGCGCTGAACCTGCTGGGCGACGGGCTGCGCGACCTGGCCGACCCCCGGCTGAAAGCGAGGGACTCATGACTGTGCCGCTTCTGGAGATCGCCAATCTCAACGTGAAGTTCCGCTTGGGCGCGGGCGACCTGCCGGTGTCCTCGGACGTCAGCTTCACGCTCGACAAGGGCCGCGTCCTCGGTCTCATCGGCGAAAGCGGCTCGGGCAAGACGATCACCTCGAAGGCGATCCTGCGCCTCTTGCCCGCGGGCGGCGAGATGAGCGCGGACCACATCCGCTACAACGGGCGCGACATCGCCGCGCTGCCGCCGCGCGAATTCGACCGGCTGCGCGGCGCGGACCTCGCGATGATCTTCCAGGACCCGGTGGGCAGCTTCAACCCGGTCAAGACCGTCGGCTGGCACTTCCGCAAAGTGGGCCGGCTGCATCCTGGGGGCCATGGCGGGATCATGGCCGACGCGGCCGAGGCGTTGCGGCAGGTCGATATCGCCGACCCGAAGACGACCCTTGGCAAATATCCGCACCAGCTGAGCGGCGGCATGCTGCAACGCTGCCTGATCGCGCTGGTCATGTTCTCCAAGCCCTCGCTCATCGTGGCGGACGAGCCGACGACCAATCTCGACAACCTCGTGGAGCGCCAGATCATCGACCTCTTCGACAAGCTGCGCCGCGAGGTCGACGCATCGTTCATCTTCATCACCCACGACATGACCATCGCCGAACAGGTCAGCGACAGCATCATCGTGATGTATGCCGGCCAGATCGTCGAGCAGGGGCCGACCGAGGCGCTGATGCGCGACCC
This sequence comes from Roseovarius spongiae, assembly GCF_003651245.1. Lineage (GTDB taxonomy): Bacteria > Pseudomonadota > Alphaproteobacteria > Rhodobacterales > Rhodobacteraceae > Roseovarius > Roseovarius spongiae. Next base: position 456,016 of record NZ_RAPE01000003.1, on the reverse strand, counting down.
CCGCCACCCCTACACCCAGGGGCTGGTCAAGACCGCGCGCGAACTGGAGGGCGACGTCGAGAAGCTGACGGAGATTTCGGGCGAGGTCGGCACCGGCGCCTGGCCCGAGAACCGCTGCCGTTTCGCGCCGCGCTGCCCGCTTTATGACGCGGCCTGCGATCACGCCATCGCATTGCATCACGTAAAGGAGCACGGCGAAGTGCGCTGCATCAAGGCGAACCGGTCGGAGGACGCGATATGACGGCCAGCGCCGATACCCGCGCCATGACCGGCGCAACCGATCCCTGCCTGCGCTTCGAGGACGTGGTCGTCAGCTTTACCGCCGGCGCCGGGCTGGTTTCGCGCCTGCGCGGAAACATGACGCAGTTCAACGCCGTCGATCATGTCGACCTGGCGGTGCGCCGCGGCGAGATCCTCGGCGTGGTGGGCGAATCCGGCAGCGGCAAGACCACGATCTGCAAGGCCGCGCTCGGGCTTCACTCGATGGCGGGGGGGCGGGTCACGCTGGATGGCGCGCCCTTCGATCTGAGCAGCGGCGCGATGCAGATGGTGTTTCAGGACCCGCTCTCGTCGCTAAATCCGCGCCAGACCGTGGCCGAGGCGCTGGCCATCCCGCTGCGCCTGCACGGGCTTGCGGGCAAGCGGGACATGCCGGCCGCGATAGATGCGCTGCTGGCCGATGTCGGGCTTGGCGCGCAGTTCCGCAACCGTTTCCCGCACGAATTGTCGGGCGGCCAGTTGCAGCGCGCCGCGATCGGCCGCGCGCTCGCCACGCGGCCCCGCGTTCTCTTTGCCGACGAGGCGGTGTCGAAGCTCGACGTGTCGGTGCGCGCGCAGATCCTGAACCTGCTGAAGAGGCTGCGCGACACCCACGATCTGACCATCGTTTTCGTCACCCACGACCTGCACGTCGCGCGGTTCCTGTGCGATCGGATCGCGATCATGTATTTCGGCAAGCTGCTTGAGGTCGGCCCGACGCGCGAGGTCTATGCCGACCCGAAACACCCCTATACGCGGGAACTGCTGGGCACGCTCGACCGGCAGCGCGACGCCGAGGTCAGCACGCGCGACATCTTCAATCCGCTCACCGACGACACCCGCGCCTGCCGCTACCTGGGCCGCTGTCCGCACGCGATGGAGGTGTGCGCCACGGTTCATCCCGATCATCGCCGGGTCGGGCGGGAGCACCTTGCCGCGTGCTACCTCTATGAGAACGAAGGAGGCGACGAATGAGCCAGCGACGCACCGCACTTGTCACCGGCGCCGGGCGCGGGATCGGCGCGGCGATCGCCGCTCAGTTCGTCGCCGACGGCCACGCCTGCACCATCACCGGCCGCGCGGCGGAGCGGCCGGAGGGGCTCGACGACGCGATCGGCTACATGCAGCTTGACTATCTCGACGCCGCCTCGGCCGCGCGCGCCGCCGCCGAGGCCGGCGAGCGGCTTCGCCCCGACATCCTCATCAACAACGCCGGGATCAACCGCAAGGCGGCGATGGTCGAGACCGGCGACGACCTGCTGGCCGAGATGATGACGGCCAACCTCACCGGCCCCTACGCGCTGACGCGCGCCTGCCTGCCGCACATGCTGGCGCAGGGCTGGGGGCGGATCGTCAACGTCACCTCGATCTGGAGCGTGCAGGGCAACGCCACGAACACCGTCTATTCGGCGTCGAAATTCGGCGTCGACGGGCTGACGGCGGCGCTGTCGGCGGAGGTCGCGCACCGGGGGGTGACGGTCAACGCGGTCGCGCCCGGCTATACCATGACCGAGGCGCTGCGCGCCTCCTACACGCCCGAGAAGATCGCCACCGTCGCGTCCCACGTCCCCGCCGGCCGCCCCGGCGCCCCCAGCGAGATCGCCGCCGTCGTGGCGTTTCTCGCGAGCGAGGGGGCGAGCTACGTCACCGGGCAGAACATCGCGGTCGACGGCGGGCTGACGCGCAGCGCCCAGCCGCTGCTGCGTCCCGACTGAACCCCGCCCTGAAAGGACGCGCCATGAACGACACGGCCCCGAGCACGCCGAAGGATCCGCTGCTCCAGCCCCTCAAGATCGGCAACCTGACGATCCGCAACCGGATCATGTCGACCAGCCACGCCTGCGGGTTGCAGGTGGACGGTTACCCGCAGGAGACCTACCAAGCCTATCACGAGGAAAAGGCGAAGGGCGGCATCGGGCTGTCGATGTTCGGCGGCTCGTCCAACATCGCGCCCGACAGCCCCAACATCTTCAGCCAGATCAATGTCGGCGAAGACGGCGTCATCCCGCACCTGCAACGCTTCTCCGAGCGCATGCACGCCCAGGGCGCGGCGCTGATGTGCCAGATCACCCATCTCGGGCGGCGCGGCGATCCTTACCAGGGCGATTGGCTGCCGGCGATCGGACCGTCGCCCCTGCGCGAGACGCTGCACCGCGCCATCCCGCGCGAAATGGACCGCCACGACATAGACCGCGTCATCGCCGCCTACGCGGCGGCGGCCAGGCGATGCGAGGAGGGCGGCCTCGACGGGATCGAGACGCTGACCGGGGGGCATATCCTCGGCCAGTTCCTGTCGCCGCGCACCAACCAGCGCAGCGACGAGTTCGGCGGCAGCCTGGAAAACCGGATGCGCCTGACGCTGATGGTGCATGACGCCATGCGCGAGGCGGTCGGCGCGGATTTCCTGATCGGCATCCGCTGGGTGGTGGACGAAGGGCCCGACGGGATGCTCTCGCCCGAGGAAAGCGCGCGGGCCGCGCAGATGTTGCAGGCCGCCGGGGGCGCGGATTTCTTCAACGCGATCTACGGCTCCATGGACACGATGCGCGCGCTGACGATGGAGAACATGCCCGGCATGGGCACGCCCATCGCGCCCTGGGTCGAGCATGTCGGCCGCTTCAGGCGCGAGGTGGGCCTGCCGGTGTTCCACGCGGCGCGCATCTCGGACCTCGCCTCGGCCCGGCACGCGGTGGCCGAGGGGCATATCGACATGGCCGGGATGACCCGCGCCCAGATCGCCGACCCGCACCTGGTGGCCAAGCTCGCCGCGGGCGAGGAAGACAGGGTGCGCCCCTGCGTCGGCGCGCAGCATTGCCAGTCGCAGTATCGGCCGAAATGCCTGCATAACGCGGTGACGGGGCGTGAGACGATCCTGCCCCATGACGTGCGCCCCGCGGACAGCCCGCGCCGCGCGGTCGTCGTCGGCGCCGGACCCGGCGGGCTCGAGGCGGCGCGCGTGCTGGCCCTGCGCGGCCATGAGGTCAGCGTGCACGAGGCCGCGGGCCAGGCCGGCGGGCAACTCGTGCTGGCGTCGAGCGGCTGGCGGCGCGACATCACCGGTATCATCGACTGGCGCCTGGCCGAGCTTGAGCGCGCGAACGTGCCGATCCACTACAACGCCTTCATGGAGGCCGCCGACGTGGCCGCGCTGAATCCCGATCTCGTGATCCTCGCCACTGGCGGGTTGCCGCAGACCGGGTTCGGCCCCGGCGCGGATCTCGCGCTTTCGGCCTGGGACGTGATCGGCGGTCAGGCGAAACCCGCGCCGCGGGTGCTGGTCTGGGACGGCACGGGCCGCCACCCCGCGCCGATGGCCGCGAAGCTCGCGCAGGAGGCCGGCTCCGAGGTGGTCTTCGCCACCATCGACGCAGGCGTCGCGCAGGACCTCACCTATGCCGAGACGACCCGCTGGCGCACCGAATTCTCGCGCGCCGGGCTGGCGCCGCTCACCGATCTGCGGCTGGTCTCGGTCGCGCGGGCGGCCAACCGCCTGACGGCGACCCTGCTGAACGAACTGACCCGCGAAGAAATGCGGATCGACGTCGACCAGGTGGTCGTGGATATGGGAACCGTGCCCGACAACGAAATGTTCGACGCCCTGCGCATTGATGCGGCAAACGACGGCGTGACCGATATCGGCGCACTGATCGACCGCCGCCCGCAGCCGCGCGGACGCGCGGGGTATGAACTCCACCGCATCGGCGACGCGCAGGCGAGCCGCAACGTCCACGCCGCCATCTACGACGCCTTCCGCCTGTGCCATATCGCTTGAGACGAGTATCGCCATGATCGCCAACGAAATCCCCGGCATCGCCAATTCCGTCTGGACCGCCACCGCCAACCCGACCCCCGATTTCCCCGCGCTCAGGGGGCGGGCGGAAACCGATGTCGCGGTCATCGGCGGCGGCTATACCGGCCTGTCGGCGGCGCTGCACCTTGCCGAAAGGGGGGTGAGCGTCACGCTGCTGGAATCGGAAACCCCCGGATGGGGCGCCTCGGGGCGCAATGGCGGGCAGGTCAATCCGGGGCTCAAGGAAGATCCCGACACCGTGCGCGTGCGGTTCGGCGTGGAGATGGGCGAGCGGATGATCGCCATGTCGGGCGCCTCGGGCGATCTGGTCGCCGACCTGGTGCGCCGTCACGGGATCGACTGCGGGTTCGCGCAGAAGGGCTGGGTGCAGCCCATCCATGACGACGCGGCGATGAAGACGGTGAGCGAACGGGTCGCGCAATGGACCCGCCGCGACGCGCCGATGCGGCTGCTTTCACGCGACGAGGCCGCCGATATCCTCGGCAGCACGGCCTATCAGGGCGCGATGATCGACGAACGCGGCGGCAAGCTGCACCCGCTCAACTATGCGATCGGCCTTGCGCGCGCGGCGCGGGACGCCGGCGCGGTGCTGCACAGCCACAGCCGGGTGAGCGAGATCCGCCGCGACGGCGCGGGCAGCACGATCGTCACCGCCGAGGGGCAGCTCTCCGCGCGGCGCGTCTTGGTCTGCACCAACGCCTACACGGGCGACCCCACCCCGCGCCTCGCGCGCACGCAGGTTCCGGTCCGCTCGATCCAGGTCGCGACCGATCCGCTGGGTGACGATCTGCGCCGCAGCATCCTGCCGCGGGGGCATTCGGCCTCGGACAGCCGGCGCCTGCTGCTCTACTTCCGCTTCGACGACGAGGGCCGCTTCCTGATCGGCGGGCGCGGCGATTACTCGGAGCGCGGCGTAGAGCGCCAGTTCGCCGCGTTGCGCCGGGCGGCGGCGGTGATCTATCCGCAGCTTGCGGATATCGAGTGGCGCTACGCCTGGGGCGGGTTCGTGTCGATCACGACCGACCACTACCCGCACCTGCACCGGCTGTCGGACAATGCCATGACCGCGCTCGGCTACATGGGGCGGGGTGTCGCGATGGCCACGGCGATGGGGCGGGAACTGGCGGACTGGGCCGCGGGAACGCCCGCGGAGGAGCTGAATTTCCCGGTCACGCCCATGCGCCCGATCCCTTTTCACTTCCTGCGCAAACCCGCGGTCGCGGCAGCCGTCACCTGGGCGCGGTTCCGCGACGTCTGGGGCTGAGGGGCGCGCGCCGGGTCACACCCGGCGCGCGCCGACGCTTGGTCGGGCTCCGCTCCTTAGCGGACCGCCGAGACGACCACCTCGATCAGCACGTCCTTGCCCAGCTCGGCCACGCCGATAGTGGCGCGCGTCGGCAGATCGCCCGCGTCGAGCCATTCGAGCCACGCGTCGTTCATGCCTTCCTTCTGGTCGAAATCGGTGATGTAGAGCATGGCCGTCACGAGACGTTCCTTGGATGAGCCGACCTCGGCCAGCAGCTTGTCGATCTTGGCGCAGATCTGGGCCGTCTGGCCTTTCATGTCCTGGCTCAGGTCATCGGCGATGAGGCCGCCGAAATGCAGGATGCCGCCGGCTTCGACAACGCGGTGGTTGATACGGGTGGGAATGTGGCGTTTCAGCATGTGCTGTTCCTTCATGGTTGGGGCGCGTCGGAAAAACGCGCGATTGAAAACGGTTGAAGCGGCGCGTTGGTCGCGCCCGTGGCGATGAGGTTGCCCATGATCTCGCCTACGCCGGGGCCAAGCTGAAAGCCGTGCGCCGAAAAGCCGAAGGCGTGATAGAGATTGTCGTGGCGCGCCGAGGGGCCGATGACCGGGATATCGTCGGGCATCCGCCCTTCGACCCCCGACCAAGAGCGGACGATGGTCGCATCGCGCATCGCGGGGAAGATGTCGATCGCGGTCTGCGCCGTCAGCATGAGTTCGGGAAACGTCATCTCGGACAGGTTCGTCGCCCTGTCCGCGCGCCCCCTGCGGCCGCCGCCCAGAACCACCGTCCCGTTCGGCATCTGCTTGAACGACAGCGGCCGCCCTGTCGCGCCGACGACGGCGTCGCAGAAATGCGGCAGGCGGGAGGTCACGATCATCATCGGCGCGATCGCCTCGACCGGGGCGGGCTCGTTCAGGGCTGCGGCCAGGTCTCCGGCCCAGGCGCCGGCGGCGTTCAGCAGCCGGGGCGCGGAAAAGCGCTGCGCGTCCGCCTCGACCAGCCAGTCGCCGCCCTCCTTGCGCACGGCGTTGGCGCGGGTGTGCTCATGGAACCGCACGCCGAGGGACTCCGCCTTGCGCTGGAAGGCGAATGTCGTCTGGTAGGGCTGCGCGAACCCGTCGTCGAGGCAGGCCAGCCCGCCGACCACGTGATCGGCCACCGCCGGAAGATGCGCCCGCACCTCCGCGCGATCGAGCAGAACCTCGTGGGTGAAGCCCATGTCATTGAGTTCGTCCCGGCGCGCGGCGAGTTGGGCAAGCTCCTCCTCGGTTTCGGCCACCTTGATCTGCGGTGCGACCTGGAATCCGCAATCGTCGTCCAGGAAATCGGCGATGCCATACCAGATTTCCATCGAGCGTTGTGACAGCGGCACCTCGGCGTAGTGCCGTCCGAGCCGGCGCACGCCGCCCGCGTTCACCCCCGAGGCGTGGCGTCCGACGGTGTCCTTTTCCAGCACGATCACCGACATGCCGCGCAACGCCGCGTGCAGGGCGGCGGAACAACCGTGAATGCCGCCGCCGATGACGATCAGGTCGGCGCGGTGGTCCGCCGCGCTCATCGGTCTTCGGGCGCGTCGGGGATGGTGAATTGCGCGAGTTCCGACAGCGGGATCGGTTTCAGCGGCGGGCGGATGCGGTAATAGCCCGTCGCGCCGGGCGTTTCGCCGCGCCGCTCGGCGATGATGGCGCTGACCACGGGGCCGCAGACCCGGCCCTGGCACGGCCCCATGCCGGCGCGAAGAAAGGACTTCACCTGGTTGGGGCCGGGCGCGCCCAGGTTCACCGCCTCGCGGATGGCGCCTGCCGTGACCTCTTCGCAGCGACAGACGATGGTGTCGTCCGCCGGGGCGGTTACATGCGGGGCGGGGGCGTAGAGCGTTTCGAGAAAGGGACGCACGGCGGCGTCGCGCGCGCGCTCGGCGCGCAGCGACTTCAGGCGGGCGGGATCGCCGCGCCCGTCCCGCGCCGCGATGGCGAGCGCGGTGATTTCGCCGTGAAGCGCCGCGCTCAGCGCGCCGCCGATGCCCGCGCCGTCGCCGGCGACGTAGACCTCTTGGACCGAGCTTTGCCCGTCTTCGTCCGTCACCGGACGGAAACACTGCTGCGCGGCGTCCCAGGCGTGATCGCACCGCAGGAGGCGGGTGATCTGCTGATTGGGCACGACGCCCTGATGCAGCGCGATGCTGCTCGCCTCGATCCGCTCGCTGGCGCCTTTGGCGGTGAAGCGGATCGCGCTGGCGGCGTCGGCCCCCTCGATGGCGATATTCTCGGCGCCCGCAAAGTGACGGACGCCCGCGCGTTTGACCTTGCGCATCATCCGCCAACCCTTGGCGAGGTATCCGGGCGCGCGCAAGGCGGCGGGCAGCTGGGCGAGCGCCGCGCGGTAATGCGCTCGCGGCGTCGTCTCGACCACGGCGCGCGGCGGGGCGCCCGCGTCCACCAGTTGCGCGGCCACCAGCCACAACAGCGGACCCGACCCGGCCAGGACCGCGTCCTCCTGCACGATCCCCGAGGCTTTCATCAATATCTGCAACGCGCCTGCCGTGGTCACGCCCGGCAATGTCCAGCCGGGCAGCGGCCAGGGCCGCTCGACCGCGCCGGTGGCGACGATGATCCGTTTCGCGGAGAGTTGCGAGGACGCGCCCCCGCGGCTGAAATCGATCACCCGGTCGGTCGAGATGTTCCAGACCAGCGCGCCGTCCATGTAGGCGGCCCCCGAGGCGCGGAAGGCGTCGACGATGGCGCGCCCGCGGGCATAGTCCGCGCCCATGACCTCGGTGCGCGCGTGATCGGCGGTTTCGACGGCGCGATAGATCTGTCCGCCCGGGGACGGTTGTTCGTCCAGCAGGACGGTGTCGTATCCCAGGTCGGCGGCCCTGGTCGCGGCGGCGAGCCCGGCGGGGCCGGCGCCGATCACGGCGATGTCACAGCTTTTCATGACGCTTGCACCTCCACGCCGCCGCGCTGGCGGCGCACCTCCAGCCCGCTTGCGGCGGCCGTCATGCAGGCCTGCCGGTTGGGCACGCCGTCGATTTCCACCAGGCAGTCGAAACAGCTTCCCATCATGCAGAAGACGCCGCGCGGCCTGCCGCTGACGACGCTGTCGCGCAGGTTCACGATGCCGGCGGCGGTCAGCGCGGCGGCGATGCTGTCGCCGGGGCGCGCCACGATGGTCCGGCCCTCGAAGGTGAATTCGAACGTTTCGCCGTCCGGCTCAATGCGTCTGACCATGGAACCTCCCTGCGGAAAATGCGGCCATCTCGGGGGCCAGTGCACCGGCCGCGATCATCGGGGCCAGCGCCAGCGCATGCGCCCCCGCCAGCGTCACGCCGGAGTGGCAGTTGAGCGAAAAGACCCCCGGATGGGCGTCCGATTGCTGATAGATCGGCGCGCCGTCGGGCGTGAGGATCCGCACCGCCGCCCAGGACCGCACGAGGCGCAGGTTGGCCAGCGCGGGAAAGCAGCGGATCGCGTTGCGGGCGATCTGCGACATCACCGGCGACCCCGACCTGGTGGAATAGCCGGTGTCCTCGTGGCTGTCGCCCATCATGATGGTGCCCTCGTCGGTCTGTCGCAGCAGGTGCGTGGGCATCGTCAGCAGCGGCGCCGCGCGTTCGGTGACAAGGATCTGCCCCTTCTCGGGGCGCAGCGGGATGTCGAGGTCGAGCTGCGGCGCAAGGGCGCTGTTGCCGTGCCCGGCGGCCAGCACCACCTTCGCCCCGCGAAAGACGTCCTTCGGCGTCGTCACGCGGTAGCCCGTCCCGTCAGGTTCGATCGTTTCCGCACGCGCGTCGCTGGCATAGCGTCCGCCGCGCCGCGCCAGCGCGGCGTGCAGCCCGCGCAACAGCAGCAGCGGGTTGGCGTGGCCGTCATGCTTGCCGTAGGAGCCGCCGACCACGTCCGGCCCGAGCCCCGGCATCAGTTCGTCCAGTTGCTTGCGGTCCAGCATCTCCGCGCCGTAGCCAAGCGCGCCGTTGACGTTGTGCATCCGATCGTTGAGCGCGCGCACCTCGTCCATCTCCTCTTCGGAGAGGCAGAAATGCAGGCCGCCGGGCTTGTGGTAATCGGGCGATACGCCGGAGTCTTCGGCAAGCTGGCCGGCGAAATCCGGCCACAGATCGGCCGAGCGCCGCGTCCAGCGGGCGTAGTCGTGCATTCCGCTGCCCTTGGACTGCACCCAGACCAGGCCGAAATTTCCGCGCGAGGCGCGCAGCGCCACGTCGCCCTCGTCGATCAGGATCACCTTCTCGCCCTGCCGCGCCAGCCCCCAGGCCACGGCCGCCCCGACGAGCCCCCCGCCGATGACGAGGGTGTCGGCAGTCGTCCCCGCGCTCATCGCTTGCCCTCTCCGATCAAAAGCCGGTCGAGGCCGTAGAGCCGGTCGATCAGCAGCATCAGCGCGACCGTGAACAGGATCGCCACCGCCGACACCGACGCGACCAGCGGGTCGGTCGTCTGCGTGATGTGCGAGAAGAGCCGCACCGGCAGCGTCGTGGTCGACGGGTTCACGATGAAGACGGTGACGGTCAGTTCGTCGAAGCTGGTGATGAAGGCCAGCATCCAGCCGCCGATCACCCCCGGCATGATCGCCGGCAGGGTGACCCGCCGGAACACGGTCAGCGGCCGCGCCCCGAGCGAGATCGCCGCCTTCTCCACCGACCGGTCCAGCCCCGCGACCGAGGCCAGCACCAGCCGCAGGATGAACGGCGTGATGATGATCGCGTGGCACAGCATCAGGCCGAAGAAGGTGCCGTTCAGCCCCATGAGGCTGAGGAATCGCAGGAACGCGATGCCAAGCACTACGGTCGGCACCATGAGCGGCGACAGGAACAGCGCCTGCAGCGCGTCCCGCCCGGCGAAACGCCCCTGCCCGATGGCCAGCGCCGCGGGCACGGCCAGCACGGTCGCCACCGTCGCCGCCGCGACCCCGAGCTTGAGGCTGATCCATGCGGCGGTGATGAATTCGGGGTTGTCGAGGATGGCGCGGAACCAGCGCAGCGAAATGCCGCTCGGCGGGAATTCGAGGAACCCTTCGGGCGTGAAGGACACGCCGATCACCACCACGATCGGCGCCAGCATGAAGCTGACGAAGACGAGGCTGAAGAGGATCGAAAGCGGGCCGTTGCGCCTCATTCGAAAACCTCCCCGTAGCGGCGCTCGACCAGGCGGTTCCAGCTCAGCATCACGGCGAGCACCGCGACCAGAAGCAGCATCGCGATGGCCGCGCCGAGCGGCCAGTTCAGCGTGTTGAGGAATTCGTCGTAAACGGTCGTCGAGACGACCTTGACCCGCCGCCCGCCAAGGATCGCGGGCGTGGCGAAGGCCGAGGCCGAGAGAGAGAACACGATCAGCGACCCCGACAGAACGCCGGGGATGGCCTGCGGCAGCACGATGCGAAAGAAGATCGTGCGCGGCCGTGCGCCCAGCGATTCCGCCGCCGCCTCGGTCGCGGGATCCTGGCGCTGAAGCGCGGCCCAGACCGCCAGCACCATGAACGGGACCATGACATGCACCAGCGCCAGCACGATCCCGCCCGACGTGTACATCATGCGGATCGGCCGCTCGATCAGGCCGATATTGGTGAGCGCGGTGTTGATCACCCCCTTGTTGCCCAGCAGGATCGCCCATCCCAGCGTGCGCACCACCACCGAGATCAGCAGCGGGCCGATCACGATCAGCACGGTGATCGAGCGCCAGAACGGCGACATGCGGTAAAGTATATAAGCCTGCGGCACGCCGATGGCCGCGCAGATCACCGTGGTGATCAGCGCGATCAGGAAGGTGCGCCAGAAGATCTCGTAGAAATAGCTGTCGCCCAGCACCTCGGCGTAGTTGGCGAGGCTCAGATCGTTGCCGATGCCGCCGTAGAAATCGAAGCTGTTGAAGCTCAGCACGAAGGTCATCGCCAGCGGCGTCAGCAGCAGCACCGCGAACAGGACCAGGGCCGGCGCGCTCAGCAGCCAGGCGCGTGAGGTCTGCGAGGTCATGCCGAGGTTTCCTCGGCGGGCAGGATGCGGATGTCCTCGGGCTTCCAGCTCAGCCCGACGGTTGCGCCCTGCTCGGCCTCGGCGCGCCCGGTGTTGTAGCGCATCACCAGCATGTCGCCGATCTCGGTCTCTATCCGCAACAGCCACTGGTTGCCCATGAACACGCGCTCGGCCACCGTGCCGCGCAACTGGCCGGCGTCCGCACCGACCAGCGTGATGCGTTCGGGGCGCAGCGCGATCTCGACCGGGCCGGGCGCCAGATCGACCCGGGGCCCTTGCAGGTCGAGCGATCCGCAGACCAGCTTCGACCCGTCCGGGCCGGCGCTTTCCAGCCGGGCGGAGAAGTTGTTGCTCTTGCCGAGGAAGCGCGAAACGAAGGAGGATTGCGGCGTCTCGTAGACATCGAACGGGGTGGCGTCCTGCCGCAGCCGGCCGTGATCGATCACCACGATGCTGTCGCTCAGCGCCAGCGCCTCGGACTGGTCATGGGTGACCATCAGCGTCGTCACGTTCGCCTCGCGCTGGATGCGGCGCAATTCAAGCTGCATTTCCTCGCGTAGCTTCGCGTCGAGGTTGGAGAGCGGCTCATCCAGGAGCAGAAGCTGCGGCTCGATCACCAAGGCGCGGGCCAGCGCCACGCGCTGCCGCTGTCCGCCGGACATCTGCCTCGGGTAGCGGTTGCCGAGATGGCTCAGATGCACGAGGTCGAGCGCGTCGGCGACCCGGCGCTTGCGCTCCGCCCTGGACACCTTGCGCATCTCGAGGCCGAAGCCGACGTTTTCCTCGACCGTCATGTGCGTGAACAGCGCGTAGGTCTGGAACACGATGCCCAGGCCCCGTTCGCGCGCCGGGATCCCGGAGAGATCCTTCCCGTCGAGGATGATCTTGCCCTCGGTCGGCGTCTCGAACCCGGCCACCATCTGCAGCGTCGTCGTCTTGCCGCAGCCGGACGGCCCGAGAAGCGAGACGAAGCTGCCGCGCTCGACCGTGAAGGTCAGGTCATCGACCGCCGCGAAATCGCCGAACCGCTTGGTCAATCCGTGAAGTTCAAGAAAGGCCATCGAGCTTCCCCGTAAACGCTTGGCGGGGCCCCGCGAGGCCCCGCGTCCAGTAATGCGTCGCGCTGTCAGCGTTCGACTTCGCGCGCCCACCGCTTGGTCCATTCCTCGCGCAGCGGGTTGATCACGTCCCAGTCCACCGCGACCAGGTCGGCGATCTTGTCGCCGTAGGGCAGCGACGCGGCGAGGTTCTCGGGCAGTTCCGCGTTCTTGTTGGTCGGACCCGCGCCGATGGCGTCGGCCAGTTTTACCTGCACTTCCGGATCGAGCAGGTAGTCGATGAAGGCCTGCGCCTCTTCCGGCGCGTCGCTGTCAACCACGGGGCAGGCCGCGATCATCAGCGCGACCGCGCCTTCGTCGGGATAGGCGAAGGCCGCCGGGAAGCCGGTGTCGGCCAGCGACTTGGTCCGCCCCGAGCCCCAGATCGACAGCGCGATCTCCTCGGACTGGAAGAGCTCGGACATCTTGCCCGAGGACGGCTCGAACACCAGCACGTTGGGCGCGACCTCCTCGGTCATCGCCGTGAAGCCCGGATCGATGTCGTTCTCGCCGCCGCCGTTCAGCCGCGCCATCATCACCAGCGTATGCAGGCCGTAGGTGTTGGAGATCGGCGGCACCGACAGGATGCCTTCGAACTTGGGATCGGTGAGGTCCTTCCAGCTGCTGGGCGGCTCCCAGCCCTCGCGCTCGAACCATTCGGTATTGTAGGTGAACCCGGTCGCGACAAAGCCGAGACCGATGGAATTGTCGCCGAGGCGCGCGATGTCATAGACGTCATTCTTGATCTCGCTGTCCTCGAGCGGCGCGCAGAAGCCCAGCGCGTCGGCCTGGTACATCGGCCCGTCGTCGAGGATCACGACGTCGAGCTCCTGGGACGAACGCTGCGCCTGCAACCGCGCCAGGTTTTCGGTGGAGTTGCCCGGCACGAACGAGATGGTGACGTCGTGCTCCTTCTCGAACTGCGGAATGACCAGCTCTTTCAGGAGCGTCTCGAACGAGCCGCCGTAGCCGCCGACGGTCAGCGTCTTGTCCTGAGCGAACGCGGCGCCTGTCATGGCCACGCCGAACGCGGCGGTCAGGGCGATGGATGAATATTTCATGGCAGTATCCCTGTTGTTGATTCCGTGAGGCAAGCAAAGCCTCTCTTTCGCCGGCGCGCAATTGAATTTAGTTTAGGAGTCCATTCCAATCGGTTATATACGCTGGCATGGCGCGTGCGAATATCAGGCAGATCGAGGCGTTCAACGCCGTCATCAAGGGCGGCTCGGTCACGAGCGCCGCGAAAAGTCTGTTCATCAGCCAGCCTGCGGTCAGCAAGCTGATTCGCGCCTTCGAGGAAAGCTGCGGGTTCGCGCTGTTCACGCGCGCATCGGGGCGACTGTCGCCGACGCCCGAGGCGCGCCGGCTCTACCTGGAGACCGAGAAGCTGATCACCGGCGTGGCGCGGATCGAGAACACCGCCCGCGCGATTCGCGACCTTGAGAGGGGCGAGGTTTCGGCCGTGGCCTATCCCGCGATCAGCCTGCGGCTGTTCCCCATGCTGGCCGCGCAGTTCCTGGCGGAACGTCCCGACGTGCGGCTGTCCATCATGACGCGCGGGTCGCGCAACATCGCGGATTCGATGCTGACGCAGGCCGCCGATTTCGGCATCTCACTCATTCGCAGCGACCACCCGGGGCTGCGCTGCCAGATGTTCACCCATTGCTCGATGATCTGCGCGCTGCCGACCGGACACCCGCTGGCGCGCGAGCCGGTGATCGACCTGCGCATGCTGGAGGGCGAGCGGCTGATCTCCCTCGGCCGCGACGACCAGTCGAGGGGCGTCGTGCAGGACGCGTTCGACCGCGCCGGCGTGCGACTGGACGCGACGATCAAGGCGCAGATGGCCGACACCGCCTGCATGTTCGTCCGCGAAGGGCAGGGCATCAGCCTGGTTCCGTCCCTGACCACCATCGGCTGGGGCGCCGAGGACCTTGTCTTTCGCCCGATCGAGCCCTCGGCGGTCATGCCGATGTGGCTCTACACTTCGGCCTACGAACGCATGCCCGAACTGGCGCGCAAGCTGCTCGACACGCTGGAGACGGGGATCAACTCGATCGAGGACGGGTTTCGCATCCCGTGATCGCGGGTTACCCGCGCTTGTCGAACTCCCGGACGATCTTGGCCGATACGGCGGCGTCGGCCGTGAACCGGTCGATCCCGTAACCGCGCAGCATGTCGGGCAGTCTTTCTTCGGTTATCGCGCGCGCCAGCGCCTCGCCCACGGCCGGGGCGATCTGGAATCCGCCGCCGCTGCCCCCGAACGCGTGGAAGAGTGACGGGGTGGTCGTGCTGGGACCGATGACCGGGAGCATGTCGGGCAGATATCCCTCCACGCCGGACCAGACGCGGATCACCTCGGCCCGGGCGAGCATCGGAATGCAGCGGGCGAGCGCGTCCATCCCGCGCAACGTTTTCGTGGGGGGGACATATGTCAGATCGCCCGCCGCCTGCGAATGCGTGCGTGGATAGCCCGAGAAGATCACGTTGCCCCGGCTCACCTGCCGCACGATCACGTCGCCCTCGACCATGTGAACGGAGGGCAAGAGCCGGTGCGGCAGCGGCTCGGTGACGAATTGCGGCGGGCCGGCGCTGAACATCGGGACGGGTTCGCCGAACCACCCGGCGATCCGGCCCGCCCACGCTCCGGCCGCGTTGATGAGCCTCGGCGCGGAAAAACGGCGCCCGTCGCCGGTTTCGGCCTCGAACCCGTCCGGGGTCGCGCGTATGCCCGTGACCTCGCAATTCTCGATCACACGGCCTCCGGCGCGTTCCACGGCGCGCGCCACGGGGACCGTGGCGAGGCGCGGATTGGCCACGGCGCTGCGCGGCGAGAACGCCGCCAGCGGAATGTCCGGCGCAAGGAACGGGAACCTTTCGCGCAGCGCCGGCCCTTGGAGCACATCGGAGACGACGCCGAATTGCGCCGCGGTTTCCGCTTCTCGGCGCAGCGTTTCGCAACCCTCTTCGGTGCGCGCGAAATAGAGATGTCCAGTGAGCTCGATCTCGCAATCCTCGCCGGTGAGGCCGGCGTATTCCTCCCAGAGTTCCTGTGCGCGAAGCGACAGCGGATACTGCCCGGCCGACCGTCCGTGCAGCCGGATGTTGCCGAAATTCGTCGCGCTGGCCTGCGCGCCGACCGCGCCGCGTTCCAGCACCGTCACGCGCAGGCCCCGCCGGGCGAGGAAAAGCGCGGTGAAGGCGCCGAACAGGCCGCAGCCGATGATGAGCGCATCGCTGTGGGAGTCGTCTTTCATCGCTCGGTCCGGGGATTGGCGATAAGCGGGATTGGGCGAACCGGAGCCTGCGCGCGCAGCCGTCCCGGTCTTTCGCCCGTCGCATCGGCGACCAGTTCGGCCAGCGCGGGGCCACAGAACCGCCCCTGGCAGCGCCCCATGCCGCAGCGCGTCAGCGCCTTCACGCGGTTGATTTCCGAAGGCGCCAGCGGGCCGGCGAGAGCGCTGCGTATCTCATGCGCGCGGACGCGCTCGCACCGGCAGACAATGGTGTCGTCCGGGAGGTCATGCGCCGTCCCGGCGGGCCACTGGAATGCGCGGGTCATGGCGTTCTGGAACCGCTGCTGCCGCGCCAGCCGGCGGCGCCACTGCCGGAGCTGCAGCGCGTCGGCGGAGGGAAACCCGAGCGCCGCGAGGATGCCCTCGGCGGCGAGGCAGCCTGCCGCGTCGGCGGCCTCGGCTCCGGCTGTCCGCGCGCCGTCGCCCGCGATCCAGAGCGCCTCACCCGCCCTGCCGAACGCATCGATACGGGGGAACCATTGTTGATGCCGCCCGTCATAGCGGAAGGCCGCGCCGGCGAGCTCGGCCAGTTGCGTCTCGGGGCGCAACCCGTGCCCGAGCGCCACCGCGTCGGCGGGCAGGCGGATTTCGTCCCCGTTGCGCCCCGCGTAGCGCAGCGCCTCGACGCGGTCCGCGCCTTCGATGCCTCTGAGCGTGATCCCGAAATGCATCGAAACCTTCGCGCGGCGCAACTCGGCCATCAGGGAAACGCCCCGGAACGTGGTTCCCGGCGACTGGCGCAGCATGGCGGGAAAAGCGCGAATCTTGCGGGCCAGCGGCGTGGTGTCGAGCACGGTCAGCCTGCGATGGCCCAGCCGCAGATACTGGGCGGCAGCGAGGTAGAGCAGGGGGGACGATCCGGCGAAGACGACCTGTGAGCCCGCGAAATTCGCATGCCTCTTGAGCGCGACCTGGGCGCCGCCAAGCGTGAAGACGCCCGGCAGCGTCCAGCCGGGAATCGGCATCACGCGGTCGGTGGCGCCGACCGCGAGCAGCAGGTGCGTGTAGGGCAGGCTTGCGTATCCCTCCGGCCCCAGAAGCTCCAGCTGCGAGCCGTAGCACCCCCAGACAAGCGTGTCCGGGCGAAAGTCGCATTGGGCAAGCACGGCGTCCTCGGCCGTCTCGCGCGCGGCGATCGCCGGGGCGTCGGCGCCGAACATCCGCTGGCGATGGCGCGCCATTTGCGGGGCCAGCCGGCGGGTTCCCTGGCCGCCCGGGCGGGATGTCTCTTCGAGGATGACCGGGCGAATGCCCGCGGCGACGAGCCGCCGCGCGGCCGCGAGGCCGGCCGGACCGGCGCCGACGATGACGACGGAAGCGGCGTCAGTCATCCCCCGGTCCCTGCGCATAGGGGGTGGAGCGCAGGATCATCCCGTCCCGGACCCCGGTCATGCAGGCGCGCAGGCGTTGGCCGTCGTCGCTCCACAGGGTGCATTCCTGGCAGCTTCCCATCAGGCAGAACCCGGCCCGCGGGGCGCCGTCGAATTCCGAATTTCCGATTTGCGCGTCGTGCCGCAGCAGCGCGGCAAGGATGGTGTCCTCCGCCATCGCCACGAGAGGACGCCCGTCGAAGGTGATCCGGACGGAAGCGCGCGCGTCTTCGTTGACAGGTTGGAACACGCCGCGGGTCATGGCTGCCACAATGCAATAGTTTCTATCGTGATAAGAAAGTGCAGATTTGTCCGCGCGTCAAGCTCGCACTGCCAGGGGGCGCCGTCAGCTGAAGGAAATCGATCGCGCGGCCGCGAGGATCATCGGCGCGAATGCGGAAATCATGTCCTCGCGGCGGTACCGCAATGTCGAAGCGGCGACAGAGACGGCGCCCATGACCTTCCGGTTCGCCCCGAGCACCGGGGCCGCGATCGAGCCGTCCCCGTGATAGAGCTCTTCAAAGGCGGTTGCGAAGCCTTCCAGGCGCGCCTGTTCGATGATTTCGCGCAGCGCCTTCGGATCGGTGATCGTGTTCTGCGTATGCGCCCTGATGTCGGACGCGGCGAGCACCGCTTCGAACTCGTCTTCGGGCAGGCGCGACAGGATCGCCCGCCCCGGCGCCATGCAGTAGGCGGGCAGGCGGGTGCCGATGGTCACGTCGGTATGCAGTACATGACGGCTGAGAAAGCGCGAGATGAACACGATTTCGGTCCCGTCAAGCACGGTGAGGTTGATGGTCTCCTCGGTTTCCTTGCTGAGATGCTGCAGCACCGGCATCGCGCGATCCACGAGCCTCGAGGTGCGGGTGAAGCGATAGCTCAGGTCGAGCGTCTTCACGGATAGTTCGAACTGCCGGGTAGTGGAGTCCTTCTCGAGGTAGCCCAGGGTCTGAAGCGTGTGGGCGAAACGTTGCGCGCTGCTGAGGTCCATCTCGGTCCGCGCGGCGATCTGCGACAGCGTCATCTGGGGATGATGCGCATCGAACGCTTCGAGCACCCGAAACGCCTTGGCGACCGAGCGCACCATGAGGGGGTCGGACTTTTTCGTGGGGCTCGCGTTGTCCGAAGTCACCTGTTTCTCCAATCGTCGATCCTGAAATGCGGTTCGCATCCGGGGCGATGATATCTCATCAAGTTCCCAACTATGCCAGCGCTGCCCGAAGAGAGTTGACAGAACGGCTTTCCAGCATTTATATCCAATATAAGTTATCACAATGCAATGGCTACCATGACTGATCTCATCCTGACTGAAAAAATCGGCAAGGTGCTTCGCATCACGCTGAACCGGCCCGAGAAGCTGAACGCCTGGAACGCAGAGATGCGCGATATGCTGATCGACGCGCTCGAGGCCGCCGAAACGGATGACAGCGTCCGCGCGATCATCCTGACCGGGGCCGGGGACCGGGCGTTCGGGGCTGGACAGGACCTGAGCGAGAGCAAGACGTTCGACGCCGACCGCAGCGAGAAGTGGATGGGCGAGTGGAAGAAGCTCTACGCCTGCTTCCGCGGAGGATCGAAACCGATCGTCGCCGCGCTGAACGGCGTTGCGGCCGGGTCGGCCTTCCAGGTGGCGCTATTGTGCGATCTGCGCGTGGCGCATCCGGGCGTGCGGATGGGGCAGCCGGAAATCCTCTCGGGCATTCCCACCGTCACCGGCAACTGGATCATGCGCGAGATGATCGGCCTGGGCCGCACCATCGACCTGACGTTGACGGGGCGCATGCTGGACGCGGACGAGGCCGACCGGTTCGGCCTGATCAGCCGCCTTGTCGAGCGTGACGAGGTGATGCCGACCGCGATGGCGCTTGCCGAGGATCTGGCGGACAAACCGCCGGTCGCCATGCGCCTCAACCGTCAGCGTTTCGCCGAGGTGACGCAAGCGGGCTATGACGACGCGATGGAGGCGGGCATCCGGATTCAGCACGAGGCCTACGGCGCCGGCGAGCCCCAGGCGATGATGGAGGAGTTCTTCGCCAAGCGGGCGAAGAAATGAGGCGCAACCGGCAGGCGCAGGAATGCCTGTCGGGGCGAGGCAGCAAATCCAAGGAATTGTGAAAAACAAAATACCAACAGATGGAGATCCGACAATGACAAAGAAAAACAAGATGGCGCTTGATCGCCGCACCGTTCTGGCCACCGGCGCCGCCGCCCTGGCGACTCCGATGCTTGGCCGCCGCGCCAACGCGCAGGTCAGCGAGCTGACCGTCGCCGATCCCGGCGGTCCCTTCACCCAGGGTTATCGCAAGGCGTTCTACGACCCCTTCGCCGAGGAAACCGGGATCGAGATCGTCTCGGTCGCACGGGACGCGGAGCCGACAGCGCAGTTCAAGTCGATCGTCGAGACCGGCACCTATATCTGGGATGTCTGCACGCTGACCCTGTCGGCGCGTCTCATCCTCGAGAACGAGGACCTGCTCGATCCGCTGAACCTCGATCCCGCGCTGACCGGCGACATGATGCCGGAGGCGGTCCATCCCAATTTCCTCGGGATCGACGTCTATTCGACCGTCTTCGGCTACAATACCGAAGCGGTGCAGAAGCCGCCATCGAACTGGGCGGAATACTGGGATGTCGAGAATTTCCCCGGTCGACGCGCGCTGCGCAAGAACCCGATCGACACGCTCGAACAGGCGCTGATGGCGGATGGCGTCGCGCCCGAGGACCTTTATCCGCTCGATGTCGATCGCGCCTTCGCCAAGCTGGACGAGATCAAGGACGATATCGCCGTGTGGTGGACCGGCGGCGCGCAGACATCGCAGCTTCTCCAGAGCGGCGAGGTGGACATGACCAGCGGCTGGAACGCCCGCCTGCAGGCCGCGATCGATTCCGGCGCGCCGGCCAAGATCGTCTGGAACCAGGGGCTCTACTCGATCGAGGGCTGGGGTCTGCCCAAGGGCGGGCCCAAGGGCGACGCCGCCCGCGAGTTCGTCGCCTTCTGCAGCCGGCCCGAACAGCAGGCGCTGTTCACGGACGACCTGTCCTACGGCCCGACCAATCTCAAGGCGTATGACTATATCGACGCCGAACGCGCCAAGGTCCTCACCACCGCGCCCGAGAACCTTGCGGGCATGCGGATCGCGGATGAGGCCTGGTGGGAAGAGAACCGCGCCGAGATGACCGAGCGCTTCAACATTTGGCTGCTGACCTGAGCCGCCGGGTTTCCCTGCAACTTCCGCCGGCGGGCCTCGCGCCTGCCGGCGGCTTTTCGCCCTCGTCGCATGACGCTATCGGAACTGACACTGCATGACCGAAACGACCGCCAAGATCCGCATTGACGGCCTTTCCAAGAAATACGGCGGGTTCACCGCTCTCGAGCCGACCAGTCTCGACATTCAGCGGGGCGAATTCCTGACCCTTCTCGGACCTTCGGGATCGGGCAAGACGACGCTTCTCCAGATGGTGTCGGGCCTCACGCCGCCGACGTCGGGCCGGCTGTTGATCGACGGTGAGGACTGGACCGGATGGCCGGTGCATGACCGCGACATGGGCCTCGTCTTTCAGCATTACGCGCTTTTCCCGCACATGACCGTCGCGGAGAACGTCGCGTTTCCGCTGAAGATGCGCAAGATCGGCGCGGACGAGATCAGGCGGCGGGTCGCGGAAACGCTCGAGAAGGTGCAACTCGACCAGTTCGGGCACCGGTTTCCGAGGGAGCTTTCGGGCGGGCAGCAGCAGCGGGTCGCCCTGGCGCGCTGTTTCGTTTTCCGGCCGGAGATCATCCTCATGGACGAGCCGCTGGGCGCGCTCGACAAGGCGCTGCGCGAAACCATGCAGCTTGAAATTCGCCGGCTGCACCGCGAATTCGGCACGACGCTGATCTATGTCACTCACGACCAGGAAGAGGCGCTGGTTCTGTCGGACCGGATCTGCGTGATGAACCACGCCCGGGTCGAACAGGTGGGAACCCCGCATCAGATCTACTCGGACCCGGAGACGATCTTCGCGGCCACCTTCATCGGTCATTCCAACCTGCTCCGCGGTCGGGTCGAGGGGCGCGAGGCCGACGGCATGGCGCGCATCGCAACCGCCGCCGGAACCTTCCGGGGACGATTCGGCGCGCGCGAGGTCAATGGATCGGAGCACGCCCTGATCATCCGCCCCGAGCAGTTGAGCCTGGGCCCGGCCGGCGGCGAGGGAATGAACGAATTGCGGGCCAGCCTGCGCGATATCGTCTATATCGGGTCGGACAACCGCCTGCTTCTTGGCCTGCCGGACGGCACCGAAATCACGGTGCGCCAGGATCCGGCGCACATGAACGGCCTGAGCGCGGGCGACGAGGTCACCGTGCACTGGCCCGCGGATGCAGGAAGGATCGTATCGTGAGCGCGGCGCGCGCCGGCTGGACAGGGCGGCTGAAGCTCGGCCCGATATGGCTCGCGGCGCCTGCGCTGGCCTTCATCGCGGTCTTTCTCGTGTTGCCGATGCTGCGGCTGATCGGGCTCAGCATGCAGGATGCGGATACCGCCGCCTTCACGCTGAGTCACTATCAGAAGCTTGCCGATACGCCGGTTTACATGCGCATTCTCGGAATCACCTTCCGCATCTCCGCGCTGACCGCGCTTTTCTCGGTGCTGCTGGGGTATCCGCTGGCGTCCTGGCTTGCCGCCATGCCGGACGACAAGCGCAACAAGTGGCTGTTCCTCGTGCTGCTGCCGTTCTGGACGTCCTATCTGGTCAAGACCTTCGCATGGATGATCATGCTGGGGGACAAGGGGCTGATCAATTCGATCCTGACCGGCACGGGAATGGCCGAGGATTCCGTCAGCCTGATGTATAACGAACTCGGCGTCATCATCGGTATGGTGCACGCCATGATGCCGCTGGCGATCCTGACGATGGTGCCGGTCATGGCCAATGTCGACAAGCGACTGTCGCTGGCCGCCGGGAGCATGGGCGCGCGCCGCTCGCAGCGGTTCTGGCTGATCGAGTTTCCGCTCACCATGCCCGGCGTCGCAGCGGGCGGATTGCTCACCTTCATCACCTCGCTCGGGTTCTTCATCGTTCCGGCCTACCTGGGCGGACGGGGTGAGACGATGCTCGCGCAGATCATCATCGTGCAGGTGCAGCAGTTGGTGAACTGGGCGTTCGCGGCCGTGTTGTCGGTGATGCTCGTGGTCGCGGCGCTGCTGTCGATCTGGCTTTACGACCGGTTCTTCGGCCTGTCGACGTTGACATCGGCAAGTTCCGCGGGCGGCAAGACCCATGGCCAGTGGCTGCGCGCCCTGGGGCAGAAGACGCTTGCGGGGCTCGCCTGGCTGACGTCGCCCTTCGACCGCCTGGGCGGGCGCGAGGACGGACGCCAACCGATCAAGTTCGCCTATGTTCTCGTCATCTTCTTCTTCCTGTTGGCGCCCGCCATGATCGTGGTGCCGCTTGCGTTCACGTCCGACAGGGCGCTGACCTTTCCGCCGCCGGGCTTCTCGATGCGCTGGTTCCAGACGTATTTCGACTCCGCCATCTGGATTTCCGCGACCATCCGCAGTTTCGGGGTCGCCTTCGCCACGGCGTTCGCGGCGACGGTGCTGGGCGGGTTCGCCGCGCTCGCGCTGGCGCGGTCGGACAGCAGGTATTCGCGCGTGATCTTCGGGCTGATGCTGGCGCCGATGATCGTCCCGCGGATCGTGATCGCGGTGGGCCTGTTCTACCTGATGGCGCAGATCGGACTGGTCGCATCCAATATCGGGCTGATCATCGGCCATACGCTGCTGGCGATCCCGTTCACCTTCATCGCGATCGGGGCGGTGCTCAAGGGCTACGACTGGCAGCTTGACGATGCGGCGTCGACGCTCGGCGCGGGTCGGATCACGGTTCTGCGGCTGATCACCCTGCCGCTGCTGCGCGGCGGGATCATCGCGGCCGCGCTCTTTGCCTTCGTGACGAGTTTTGACGAACTGACGATCGCGCTCTTCATCAGCGGCGGGCTGAAATCCACCCTGCCCAAGCAGATGTGGGACGACATGTATCTGCAACTCAACCCGACGCTCGCGGCGGTCTCCGTGGTGATCCTCGTGATCGTCACCCTGATGCTGGTCGCGGCGCAACGGGTTCAGAAGTCTTAGCGCGGGCGGCACGCACGCGATCACCCTAGCGAGGCGCAGTTGAGTATTTCGGGGCGGACCATGAAGATCGAGGGACTGGCGGAAACCTTCCGGAAGCGGGCCAAGGCCACGCCGGAACGCATCTTTGCACGCAAGGCGGAGGGGGGCGACATCACCTTTGGCGCGCTGTCGGACGCCGCCGACGCGATGATCGCCTGGCTCGCCGCGGCAGGGATACGGCCCGGGGACAAGGTCGCGGTGATGACGCGCAACAGCCCGGCGGCGCTGGCGCTCATCCACGGGCTGCTGCGGGCCGGCATGATCTGGGTGCCGGTCAATCCCGCGCTGGTCGGTGAGGGGCTCGCGCATGCGATCCGGCTGGTCGGGGCCGCGGTCGTGGTCTGCGATCCGGGCCTTCACGACACGGTGGCGGCCTGCGAGGCGCAGCCCAGCGAAGGCATCCTGGTGCTGAGCGATCCCGATCTGCCGCCCGCCCCGCAGAGGGCGGGCGCAGCGGACTTTCCAATCCCGCCCGCGAACGCCCTGGCCGCGATCATGTTCACCTCGGGGACGACCGGCCCGGCCAAGGGCGTGCAGGTGACGCAGACCATGCTCGAGGTCGCAAGTCGCGGAGTCGAGCAGGTGGCGGCGATCCGGCCCGGCGACAACCTCTTCATGTGGGAACCGTTCTATCACGTCGGCGGCGCGCAGGTTATCGTCCTGCCGATCCTCTGCGACGTGACGCTGACCATCGCCGACCGTTTCTCGGCCAGCCGCTTCTGGCGGCAGGTCGCCGACGCGGGGTGCACCCATATCCATCACCTGGGCGGCATCCTTCAAATTCTGCTGAAGCAGCCGCCGTCACCGCATGACCGCGCTCACGGGGCCCGCATCGCATGGGGCGGCGGCTGCGCGGCGGCCGTATGGCGCCCCTTCGAGGAACGCTTCGGCGTGAAGATCACCGAATGCTACGGGATGACGGAGGCCTCTTCGATCAGCACCAGCAACACCGAGGGCGTCGTCGGGGCGGTCGGCCGGCCACTGCCATGGTTCGATATCCGCGTCCAGGATGAGACCGGGCGCAGCCTCGCGCCGGGCGAGGGGCGCGGCGAGATCGTCATCAACAGCCATGTCGACGGCGCGATCTTCGCCGGCTACTACAACGCCCCCGAGGCGAGCGCCGAGGTGCTGCTGGAGGATGGATTCCACACCGGCGACGCCGGTTCGTGGGACGAGGACGGCCTGCTGCGCTTTCACGGGCGTCTTTCCGACAGCGTGCGTTGCAAGGGCGAGAACGTGTCTGCCTTCGAGGTCGAATCCGTCGCCAACCGGCACCCCGATATCGAAGAAAGCGCAATGGTCGGCGTTCCCGGCGAGATCGGCGAGCAGGACATCCTGCTCTTCGTGCGCCTCCGGACCGGCGCGCAACCCGACGCCGCCGCCATCAGCGCCTGGCTCGAAGAGCGCCTGGCGCGCTACCAGCAGCCTCGGTTCATCGCCTTCCTCGACGCGTTCCCGAAGACCCCCAGCCAACGCATCCGCAAGCACATGCTGCCATCCCGACCCGACGGCCTGTGGGAGCGGCCACAACCGGAAAGAAAGGTTATCTGCTCATGAAAACCGACGTCCTGATCACCGGCACCGGCATGTTCGCGGGCCGGATCGCGCTCGATATCGCGGCCACGGCGAAGGAGCCGGTGAACGTCGTGATCGCCGGCCGCAACGAAGACCGGCTGAGCTGGCTGGAGACAGCCGGCAATGCGCGCGCCGCGATGTTCGCCACGCCCGCGCGGTTCCGCACCGAGCGGATTGATCTGCTGGGCGAGGGGGCCAGCGACAGCCTGCTCAAGAAGTTTCGGCCGGGCGTCGTGGTGCAGGCGGCCTCGATCCAGACTTCTTCGGTCATCTCGGACAAGGGATCGCGGTGGACAACGCTCGTCGCCGAGGGCGGGCTGAGCGCGACGGCCATCTTCCAGGCGTTGATTTCCTCGCGCATGGCTGCGGCGATCAGCGCGACCGCCCCCGGCACGCCGCTCATCAACTGTTCCTTTCCGGACGTGGTCAACGGGATGATAACGGCGATGGGACATGAGGTGCTTTGCGGCACCGGCAACATCGCCATCCTGTCCAACGTCTTTGACGGGGCGCCCGGACGGCCCGAGGGAGAGCTGAAGATCCTGGCGCAGTATCAATGCCTGGCCCCGTGGCGGCGTCGTCCGCAGGATCGCGACGGGCCGGCGCCGCGCGTCTTTATCGACGACGCGGAGCATGCCGATCCGTTCGCGACCTTTCGGAACTGCCGGCTGACCCCGGAACCCGCGATCGAAGTATCCGGCGCAAGCGGCGTCACCCTGATCCTGGCGCTCGTCGCGGGGCGCGCCTGGCGCGGACATGCGCCCGGACCGAACGGCTTGCCCGGCGGGTATCCGGTCGCGCTCGACGGCGGCGGATTGTCGCTCGACCTGCCGCTTGGCGTGACGGAGGCGGAGGCGGTCGCGTGGAACGATGCGTTCGAGCGCGCCAACGGTCTGACCATCTCTGACGGGCGGGCCACCTTCCACGGCCGTCTGGCCGAGTTGCTGACGGCCGAGAATTTCGCCCATGCCGATGGGTTCGACGTCGCCGATCTCGAGGAGGTGTGCGAAGAAATGCTGGCGCTGCGCGAAAGGCTGCTCTCCACGGAGGCGTGAGGGCGGGCGGATCGTCATTCTTGCGCAGGTATTCGGCCACTACACTCCGGCGGGGCCGTGTCGGGGTGAACCTGGTGCGGGCGGTGGGACTCGAACCCACACGGGGCTAGGCCCCAACGGATTTTAAGTCCGGTATGTCTACCATTCCATCACGCCCGCATCATGGCGCGAGAATACGGTCTGTGCGCGGCATGTAAAGCGCGCTACAGGTCCCGTTCCTCTGCTTCGAGCATCGGCAGCAGACTGCGTTCCCCGAGCCACGGATTCATCGCAAGCGCCGCGCGCAGGGCCAGCGCCGCCTCGCCCTCGCGGCCCAGTCCGATAAATGTCAGCGCAAGGCCGGTGCGGGCCGCCACGTGGGTGGGCGTGATTTCGATCGCGCGCTCGAGGTCCGGCAGGGCCGCGGCATAGTCGCCGCGCAGGAAATGCACGAAGGCGCGCTGGTTGTACCCCTCGGCGTAGTGCGGGCAATAGGCCGCCAGCGCCTCGAACGCCTTCATCGCGCCAATGAAATCACCGACTTCGCGGCGCTCCATCCCGGTATCCAGCAGCTCCTGCGCCGCGGCGTCCGGCGCATCGGTCCAAAGCGCCCACATCCGGTGCGACACGCCGCGCCCGGCGGCCTCGTTCGGCGCCGCTCTCGCCTCGGCGATGAGGGCGCGCAGCGCCGCGGCGTGATCGGGCGCAGGCGGGCATTCCGCGGCCTCCGCAGGCGAGGTTGCAAGGAGCGCGAGCGCGACAAGAGGTTGGGCAAGGCGCATGATGACCCATCATGAGGCGCCCCGCCCGCGGGTCAAATCACATTTCGCTCAGCCCGCGCCGG
Organism: Roseovarius spongiae; assembly: GCF_003651245.1. Classification (GTDB taxonomy): domain Bacteria; phylum Pseudomonadota; class Alphaproteobacteria; order Rhodobacterales; family Rhodobacteraceae; genus Roseovarius; species Roseovarius spongiae. The sequence goes on along the minus strand of NZ_RAPE01000003.1, from coordinate 429,335 downwards.
TCGGGCCCGCGTCCTTGACCGCCTGCATCGCCACGTAGGTCGAGGTTCCCGAGACATGCGGCAGGGTCGAGATATGCTCGGCTAGCACGCGGCGGTAATCGGCCATGTTGCCGGTGCGGATCTTCAGCAGGTAGTCGAAATTCCCCGCGATGAGATGCGCCTCTTCGATCTCGGGGATGCGCGCCACCGCCGCGTTGAACGCCGCCAGCGCCGCCTCGCGCGTGTCGGTCAGGCGCACCTCCACGAAACTGACGTGATCGCGGCCCAGCGCAATGGGGTCGATCAGCGCGCGGTAGCCGGTGATCACGCCCGCCGCCTCGAGCCGGCGCAGCCGCGTCTGGGTGGGCGATTTCGACAGGCCGATCCGCTGCGCGAGGTCGGTCACGCTCATCCGGCCGTCGCCGGCGAGAACGCGCAGAATCGCGTGGTCGAACCGGTCGAGCGCGGGGCGGTCCTTTCGCATCGTCTTTACTCCGATCTTCGGGCAATCTACCCTCCATTCGGCCCTTATCGGGAAAACCGGCCGCATCCAACCTGATACTTGGGGCCAATCACCTGCGGGTGACTGAACGGGGGACCATCATGCCTTACGACACCGAACTGCGCCGCTCGATCGACCTCAATACTTATGCCGACGAGGCCGAGACAATCGAGCGGCTGACGGCGCAGGCCGCGCTTTCGCCCGAGGACCGCGAGCGGATCAGCGCCCGTGGCGCCCAGTTGGTGCGCGATATCCGCACTTCCTCCGATCCGGGGCTGATGGAGGTCTTCCTCGCCGAGTACGGCCTTTCCACGGATGAGGGGATCGCGCTGATGTGCCTCGCCGAGGCGCTCTTGCGCGTGCCCGACGCCGAGACCATCGACGCGCTGATCGAGGACAAGATCGCGCCGAGCGACTGGGGCAAGCACATGGGCCGCTCCGCCTCGAGCCTCGTCAACGCCTCGACATGGGCGCTGATGCTCACCGGGCGGGTGCTGAAGGAAGACCAGAAAGGCCCCGTCGGCCACCTGCGCAACGCCGTGCGCCGGCTGGGCGAGCCGGTGATCCGCACCGCGGTCGGGCGCGCCATGCGCGAGATGGGCCGCCAGTTCGTGCTGGGCGAAGACATCCAGGCGGCGATGAAACGCGCCGCCGGCATGGAGAAGAAGGGCTATACCTATTCCTACGACATGCTGGGCGAGGCGGCGCGCACCGACAAGGACGCAACGCGCTATCACCTCAGCTACTCGCGCGCGATTTCCGCTATCGCGGAGGCTTGCACCCATGACGAGATCGCGAAGAATCCCGGTATTTCCGTAAAGCTCTCGGCGCTGCACCCCCGCTACGAGGTGGCGCAGGCCGAGCAGGTGATGGAGGTGCTGGCGCCGCGCCTGCGCGGGCTCGCGCTTTTGGCGAAATCGGCCGGCATGGGGCTCAACATCGACGCGGAAGAGGCGGATCGTCTGGCGCTGTCGCTCGAGGTGATCGAAACGGTCCTGTCGGAACCCGCGCTTGCCGGGTGGGACGGGTTCGGCGTCGTGGTGCAGGCCTACGGGCAGCGCGCGGGGCAGGTGCTCGATTTCCTGTATGATCTCGCCACGCGGCTGGATCGCAGGATCATGGTGCGCCTCGTCAAGGGCGCCTATTGGGACACCGAGATCAAGCGCGCGCAGGTCGAGGGCATCGACGGCTTTCCGGTCTTCACGCACAAGTCCGCGACCGACATCAGCTATATCGCCAACGCGCGCAAGCTCCTGTCGATGACCGACCGGATCTATCCGCAATTCGCCACCCATAACGCGCATACGGTCGCCGCGATCCTCGACATGGCCGAGGGACTTCCGGGCGCGAAGGACAAGTTCGAGTTCCAGCGCCTGCACGGCATGGGCGAGGCGCTGCACGACATCATCCTCAAGAGCGAAGGCACCCGCTGCCGCATCTACGCGCCGGTAGGCGCGCATCGCGACCTCTTGGCCTATCTCGTGCGACGCCTGCTGGAAAACGGGGCGAATTCCAGCTTCGTCAACCAGATCGTCGATGAGGACGTGCCCCCCGAAGAGGTCGCCCGCGATCCGTTCGAGGTATACGAGACGGCGCATGTGGACCTGCCCACCGGGCCGGAACTGTTCCTGCCCGAGCGTATCAACTCCAAGGGGTTCGACCTTACCCACCAGCCAACGCTCGATGCGATCGACGCCGCCCGCGCGCCCTTCGCCAGCCATGAATGGCAGGCCGCGCCGCTGCTGGCGGGCGAGGCCAGCCCGGAGACGCCGGGCGACGTGATCAACCCCGCCGACCCGGCCGACAGTCCCGGCACGGTGGCCCACGCAAGCGCGGCGGACATCGAAACGGCGCTGGCGAATGCGAAACCGTGGGAGGCCACGCCGGAAGAGCGCGCGCGCGTGCTGAACAAGGTGGCCGACCTCTACGAGGAGAACTTCGGCGAGATCTTCGCGATCCTGCACCGCGAGGCAGGCAAGAGCCAGCTCGACGCCGTGGCCGAACTGCGCGAGGCGGTGGATTTCCTGCGGTACTACGCCGCCAACGCGCCGGAAACGCCGCCGGTGGGCGTGTTCACCTGCATCAGCCCGTGGAACTTCCCGCTTGCGATCTTCACCGGGCAGATTTCGGCGGCGCTGGCCGCGGGCAACGCGGTGCTGTCGAAACCCGCCGAACAGACGCCGATCCTTGCGCATTTCGCCGTCACGCTCATGCACGAGGCGGGCGTGCCGCGCGCTGCGCTGCAACTGCTGCCCGGCGGCGGCGAGGTGGGCGCGGCGCTGACCTCGGACGCGCGCGTCGACGGCGTGGCCTTTACCGGCTCCACCGCGACGGCGATGAAGATCAGGGCCGCGATGGCCGAACACCTCGCCCCCGGCGCGCCGCTGATCGCGGAGACCGGCGGCTTGAACGCGATGATCGTGGACAGCACCGCGCTGCCCGAACAGGCCGTGCAGGCCATCATCGAGAGCGCGTTCCAGTCCGCCGGGCAACGCTGTTCCGCGCTGCGATGCCTCTACGTGCAGGAGGACATCGCCGAGGATTTCCTGACCATGCTCAGGGGCGCGATGGACGCGGTGGTGATCGGGAAGCCCTGGGATCTCAGCACCGATTGCGGCCCCGTCATCGATGAGACCGCGCGGCGCGGCATAGCGGAGCACATCCAGGCCGCGCGCGCCGACGGGCGGCTCATGCATGAGCTGAAGACGCCCAACGCGGGCACCTATGTCGCGCCGACCCTGATCCGGGTGAACGGCATCAATGACCTCGAGCGCGAGGTATTCGGCCCGGTGCTGCACTACGCCACCTTCGACGGAGAGGATCTCGACGCCGTGATCGACGCGATCAACGCCACCGGCTATGGCCTCACCTTCGGGCTGATGACGCGTATCGACGACCGCGTGCAGCACGTGACCGAGCGGGTGCACGCGGGCAACATCTACGTCAACCGCAACCAGATCGGCGCGATCGTCGGCTCCCAGCCATTCGGCGGCGAGGGGCTGAGCGGCACCGGTCCCAAGGCGGGCGGGCCACACTACCTGCCGCGCTTTACCGCGCGCCCTGCGCCGGACGCCGCGGGCGAATGGTCGGGCGACATGCCCGCGGGCGACGTGCAGAAGGCGCTCGACAAGACCGCGACGCATCCCATCACCCCGCGCGAGGCGTTGGTGCTGCCCGGCCCGACGGGCGAATCCAACCGCCTGACCACCCATCACCGCGCGCCGCTCTTGTGCATGGGGCCGGGCAGGGAGGCCGCCGACGCGCAGGCCAGGGCCGTGACGGAGCTTGGCGGCGTGGCGACCGTTGCGACGGGGCATGTGGACCCCGAGGCGCTCGCCACGCTCACCGGTCTGTCCGGCGCGATCTGGTGGGGGGACGGCGAAACCGGGCGCGACTATGCGCTGGCGCTGAGCCGGCGCAGCGGACCGATCCTGCCGCTGATCACCGGCCTGCCGGATACCGGCCACGCGCTGCACGAACGGCACGTCTGCGTCGACACCACCGCGGCGGGCGGCAACGCCGCGCTGCTGGGCGGCGCGGCCTGAAGATGACGCGCCCGCCCCGGTCCCCGGGCCGGGACGGGCGCTCGATGGGCGCTTGACCGCCACGCGCGCGCCCGCCAACGTGACGCCATGTTCCCGATCCGCGATCATAACCCCTCGGGGCGCACGCCTTATGTCACCTACGCGCTGATCGCGATCAACGTGGTGGTGTTCCTCGCCTACTGGCCGGCGCTCTCGGGCGACTTCCGCGAACTGATGATGTTCTACTACGATTGGGGCGTGACCCCGGTCCTCATCACGCAAAACGGCGATTACGCAACGCTCTTCACCTCGATGTTCCTGCATGGCGGCTGGATGCATCTCGCGGGCAACATGCTGTTCCTGTGGGTGTTCGGCGACAACCTCGAGGACGAGATGGGCCATTTGCCCTACCTCGCCTTCTACACCGCCGCCGGCGTCGCCGCCGCGCTGGCCGAGGTCGCCGCCGCGCCGCTGTCGCAGGTGCCGACCGTGGGCGCGTCGGGCGCGATCGCCGGGGTGATGGGCGGCTACCTGCTGCTGTTTCCCAGGGCCAAGGTGGACGTGCTCATCATCATCATCTTTCTCTTCTACATCATCCCGGTGCCGGCGTGGATCGTGCTGGGCCTGTGGATGATCATGCAGCTCTTCGGCGGGCTGAGCGCCGTGCCCGAGGCGGGGGGCGTGGCCTACTGGGCGCATGCGGGCGGATTCGCGGCCGGGGCGGTGCTGACGCTGCCGCTCTTCCTGCGGCTGGGCGGGCCGCGTTTCTGGGACCGCACACACGGACGCCCCCCGCATCCCGAAGCCCGCTATGAGCTCGCCCGGACCCGCATCCCGAAAGTGAGGCGCAAATGACCGACCCCGTGAAAGCCACCTGCCATTGCGGCGCGGTTGAACTGCGCATCACGCTCACCGACGGGCTGCGCACCGCCCGGCGCTGCGATTGCAGCTTCTGCGCGCGCCGCGGCGCGGCCGCGGTGACCGCGCCGCGGGACGGGGTGGAGGTGGTGCGGGGCGCCGATACGCTCACGCTTTACCAGTGGGGCACGATGACGGCGAAGCACTGGTTCTGCTCGGTCTGCGGCATCTACATGTATCACAACCGCCGCTCGGACCCGGAGGAATGCGGCGTCAACCTTGGCGCGCTGGAGGGCGTGAACCCGCGCGACCTGGGCGAAATCGGCTGGGTCGACGGGATCAATCATCCATCGGATCGCTGAAGCCGGGTCATCCGCCGAGCCGAATGTCCGTCAAGCATCCCGTTCGTACAGGACCTCGTAATATTGGCCTTTCTGGGCATCTCCGGCGAACGGAACCTGCATCGCCTTGCGAAAGCCGAAGCGGGCCACGTAATCCGTCAGATCGTCCAGCTTGCAACACCCGGCGTAGGATTCGAAATCCGCGGCCTCGGTCTTGATGAACCGGAACTGTTCAAGCAACTGCCCCGCACCCTGAAGCACCAGAAGCTCCGCCCCCTGCGTGTCCAGGACGAGCGCATCATACGCCCCGAGGTCCAGAGACTCGGCCTCGGCGAAACTGCGAAACGTGGTGGAGGTCATCTCGAGGCTGCCGGTGTAATGCACCTCCGGCCAGATTTTCCGGTGATCCTTCAGGTCGAAGATGGAAGATGAAGCGCCGCCATTATTGGCGATATTGAGCGTGATCCTGTCGCCGTCGCGATCGGTCAGGAGATATCGGTAGGCGCGTTGCCGCGACATGCCCTGGAGATTGGCCTCGAGCTCGGCAAATACGTCGGGGATCGGCTCGACCCACGCCACGTTCAGACCCTTCGCGGCGTAGACTTTCCTCTCCTGTCCGGTGTTCGCGCCGATGTGGATCACACCGGACGCATGATCCAGAAAGGCATCGACGCCGGACGTAGGCGCGGCGGGTTTCATCAGTTTGGAAACTAACTTGCGAAGTCCGCCAATCATGTTGATTCCTTCCCTCATGGCGCTGCATTACAGGTCAAGATCACACATAACCGCGCACTTGCGCATCCGTTAATTCCGGATGACCTGCGCGAACTTTTCAAAAATCGCGTTGTTCGCGCAGATGATGGACCCGCTTTCAAGCAACTCCGCACCCGCATCCATCGGCTCCACGAACGCCCCCGCCTCGCGCGCGATGACCATCCCCGCGGCGATGTCCCACGGTTTCAGCCGCCGCTCCCAGAATCCGTCATACCGTCCCGCCGCGACATAGGCGAGGTCGAGCGCCGCCGAACCCCAGCGTCGCACCCCGGCGCAGGCGGGCATGAGCCGCGCGAGATCCTGCAACGTCTTCGGCAGGTCGCTGCGCCCGCCGAAGGGCACGCCGGTGGCGAAGATGCTCTCGATCATCTTGTGGCGTCCGGAGACCCGCAGGCGGGTTTCATTCATCCAGGCGCCTTCGCCCTTCTCGGCCCAGAACAGTTCGTCCTTGGGCGCGTCGTAAACCACCCCCGCCACGATCTGTCCCTTGTGTTCCAGCGCGATGGAAACCGCCCAGTGCGGCAGCCCGTGCAGGAAATTCGTCGTCCCGTCCAGCGGATCGACGATCCAGCGCCGAGTCGGGTCCTTGCCCTCTTCCTCTCCGCCTTCCTCGGCCAGCCAGCCGTAGGTCGGGCGCGCGTTCATCAGTTCGGACTTGATGATCTGCTCGGCGTTGATGTCGGCGCGGCTGACGAAATCGCCCGCCCCCTTCATCGAAACCTGAAGGTTTTCGACCTCGCGGAAATCCTTGGCCAGCGAACGCCCGGCCTTGCGCGCGGCCTTCATCATCACGTTGAGGTTTGCACTACCGGGCATGGGTCTTCTCCGCTGGGGTCAGGGCGCGCGTATAGGCCGGGTGAGGCTTGTCTGCAAGGGGCGCGCCTGTATTCAGCGCGCATCGCACGGGCCGGGCGTCATCCGTTGAAGTCATGCTCCGACCTCAATGCGCACCTGTTGCCGTCCGGGTCCGCGAATTCCGCCGTCGTGCCCCATTCATGCCGACGCAAGCGCACGGTCACCCCTTTCGCCCTCAGCTGCGCACAGGCGGCCTCGACGTCATCGACGTTGAAGCGAAACTTCGTCGGGCAACGCTCGGGCGGTTTCGTGCCCGGCGACGCCGTCCCGCCCGGCTCGACCATGAGATACGTATCGCCCAGGGCAAAGACCGTGATCTCCTCGTCATCGTGGCGGATGGTCTCCAGAAGCGGCAACTCCAGGATCGAGCCATAGAAATCGCGGCATTCCGGATAGTTCTCGGAGTTCAGGATGATGCCCGTTCTGGTGAATTTCACGCCACCGCCTCGCGCCGCTGCAACCGCACCGGGATCTCGCGCGCCAGTTTCAGCAGATGCGCCATGAACGGCTTGGCCGCGTCGTCTTCGCGGATCGCTGCATAAAGCCGCTTGGTCAGCCCGCCTTCGGTAATGGGGCGTGCGACATAGTCGCTGCTGGTGCGCACCTCGCGCACCACCCAGTCGGGCAGGACGGCGACGCCCCGGTTGCTCGCCACCAGCAGCAGGATCACCGCTGTCAGTTCGACCTGCCGGATCGCGGCGGGTTCGATCTTGGCCGGGGTCAGCAATTCGGTGAACACGTCAAGACGCGAGCGGTCCACCGGGTAGGTGATCAGCGTTTCGTCGCGAAGATCCGCCGCCTCGATGAACGGCTTCTGCGCGAGCGGGTGCGCGGCCGAAGCCAGGAACACCGGCTCGTAATCAAACAGCGGCTTGAAGCCGATGCCCGGCAGCGTCTCGGGGTCCGAGGAAACGACGAGGTCGACCTCTTCCTTCTGCAAGGCGGGCAGCGCGTCGAAGGCGAGCCCGGGGCGGATATCGACATCGACATCGGGCCAGGCCTTGCGGAACGCTTCGAGCACGGGGAACAGCCATTCGAAACAGGCGTGGCACTCGATCGCGATATGCATCCGCCCCGCGCTGCCGGCGCGCACGCCGCTGAACTCGGCCTCGAGCGCCTCGATCTCGGGGAGCACCTTCTCGGCCAGGCGCAACAGCCGCTGACCGGCGGCGGACAGCTTCATCGGCTTGGAGCGGCGCACGAACAGTTCGACCCCCGCCTGATCCTCGAGCCCCTTGATCTGGTGGCTCAGCGCGGACTGGGTGATGTGCAACTGCTCGGCCGCGCGGGCAAGGCCGCCGGCACGGTGAATGGCCCGGATCGTGCGCAGGTGGCGGAACTCGATATGCATCTACCGGTCGTCCTCATGATCTTTGTGAATATTATGAATTTGCTTCTCATACACAATCGGATCAGATGAAAGCAAGCCTTCGCTCTTCCGTGTCCAGGGACCTTTAAGATGACCGCACCCCGCGTCTCGTTCGAATTCTTTCCGCCCAAATCGCTCGAAGGCTCGTTCCGGCTCTGGGACACGGTGCACGCGCTGGCGCCGCTCGGGCCGCGCTTCGTATCGGTCACCTACGGCGCGGGCGGCACGACGCGCAAGCTGACGCGCGAGGCGGTCGGCACGCTTTACCAGGCGACCGGCCTCAACGTGGCCGCGCACCTTACCTGCGTCGACGCGACCCGCGCCGAGACGCTGGCCATCGCCGATGAATTCGCCGCCGCCGGCGTGCGCGAAATCGTGGCGCTGCGCGGCGACGCCCCAAAGGGCACCGGCGGGTTCAAGCCGCATCCCGACGGCTACTCGGACAGTTGCGCGCTGATCGAGGCGCTGGCGGCCCGCGGCGATTTCACGATCCGCGTGGGCGCCTATCCCGAACCCCACCCCGAGGCGGCGGATAACGATGCGGACGTCGCCTGGCTCAAGCGCAAGTTCGAGGCCGGCGCGGACGAGGCGATCACGCAGTTCTTCTTCAGCGCGGACACCTTCCTGCGCTTCCGTGACCGCTGCGCCGCGGCGGGCATAGATAAACCCATCCTGCCCGGCATCCTGCCGATCGAGAACTGGCCCAACGCGCGCCGCTTCGCCACCGCCTGCGGCGCGACCATCCCCACGTGGCTCGACAACGCGTTCGAGACGGCAGAGCGCGACGGGCGCACCGAACTGCTCGCCACCGCGATCGCGACCGAACTCTGCAGCAGGCTGATCGACGAGGGCGTCGAGGATCTGCATTTCTACACGCTGAACCGCCCCGAACTGACGCGCGACATCTGCCATGCGCTGGGCGTCACGCCCAAGGTGGCGCTGCGCGACGTGGCCTGACCCTTCGCGCCTCTTGCGGCGATATCGACACCGACGGCATCTGGTCTCGGCGCTGCGCGCAGGGGCGGGCGGTCCTTGCCGCTGACGCGGAAGATTCCCGATCGCGATACGCGCCTGACACGCTATCGCGCCGACTGTCCAAAGCAGATGGAGCGAGTCGCGCCTGACAGCCGCAAATCATGCCGCCGACCGTTCGGGGCATTTCGTCCACTGCATGCCGCCGACCGTAAATTTCGCCCCGCGGCCCTTGCGCTCTGCGAGGAAATCCGCACGGTTCAGGCCAAGGCCCTTGCGAAAGGCGCCGGGAAACAGGTTTCTACGTATGACAGGATGTGAGGAGGGCAGCACATGGACCGCGTCAGCTTTACCCGAATGAAGGACGGCACGAAAGAAGACTACGAATTCCTCAACGAACACGAGATCGACCACACCAAGCACACCGCCAAGCGCCTGTTGAAGGCGCTCGTGGACCTCGACAAAAGCCTCTCGGGCTACCAGATCACGCGGCTCGGCCATTCGGTGCAGTCCGCCAGCCGCGCCTGGCGCGACGGGGCGGATACCGATTGGGTGGTCGCGGCGCTGCTGCATGACATCGGCGACATCTACGCGCCCTACAACCACGACGAATACGCCGCGACGATCCTCAAGCCCTTCGTGCGCGAGCAATGCACATGGGTGGTCGAGAAACACGGCGACTTCCAGATGCTCTATTACGGCCAGCACCTTGAAGGCGCGGACCAGCACAAGCGCGAGCGCCATCGCGGCCACCCCTATTTCGACGACTGCGCCGAATTCTGCGAACGCTGGGACCAGGCGAGCTTCGACCCGGATTACGACGACCTGCCGCTCGACTTCTTCGCGCCGATGGTCGAGGAGGTCTTCGCCCGCACGCCCTACGACCCGGATGTGATCCGCCCCGGCGTCCGCGTTCCGCTCACCACTGAGCCGCGCGCCTGACACAGCCATTGCTGCTTTTCGCAGCGGCGCACTTCCCCTTCGCCGCGTCATTCGCTAACCACTGCGGGAACAGCGGGATGCAGCGGAGACCGACGCAATGGCACTGGACAAGACCTTCGACGCGGGCGCGGCCGAGAAGCGAATCTACGACGCCTGGGAACGCGCCGGCAGCTTTGCCGCGGGCGCGAACGCGCGCGAAGGGGCCGAGCCGTTCAGCATCATGATCCCGCCGCCCAACGTGACCGGCGTGCTGCACATGGGCCATGCGTTCAACAACACGTTGCAGGACATTCTTATCCGCTGGAAGCGGATGCAGGGTTACGACACGCTTTGGCAGCCGGGTGTGGATCACGCGGGGATCGCCACGCAGATGGTGGTCGAACGGATGCTGGCGGAACAGGGCCTGCCGTCGCGCGCCGAAATGGGGCGCGAGGCGTTTCTCGCCAAGGTCTGGGAGTGGAAGGAGAAATCCGGCGGCACGATCATCGAGCAGTTGAAGCGCCTCGGCGCGTCCTGCGACTGGTCGCGCACCGCCTTCACGATGGCCGGCGCGGCGGGCGACACGCGCACCGGCCACGAGGGCAGCGCCAATTTCCACGACGCGGTCATCAAGGTCTTTGTCGACATGTACGACAAGGGGCTGATCTATCGCGGCAAGCGGCTGGTGAACTGGGATCCGCATTTCGAGACGGCGATTTCCGATCTCGAGGTCGAGAATACCGAAGTGCCGGGGCATATGTGGCATTTCAAGTATCCGCTCGCGGGCGGGGCGACCTACGAATATGTCGAGAAGGACGAGGACGGCAACGTCACCCTTCGCGAAGAGCGCGATTACATTTCCATCGCCACAACGCGGCCTGAAACGATGCTTGGCGACGGCGCGGTCGCGGTGCACCCCGATGACGCGCGCTACGCGCCGATCGTCGGGCAGCTTTGCGAAATCCCGGTGGGCCCGAAGGAGCATCGCCGCCTGATCCCGATCATCACGGATGAGTATCCCGATCCCGATTTCGGCTCGGGGGCGGTCAAGATCACCGGCGCGCATGATTTCAACGACTACGAAGTCGCCAGGCGCGGCGGCATCCCGATGTATCGCCTGATGGACACGAAGGGCGCGATGCGCGCCGACGGCGCGCCCTACGCCGAGGCGGCATCCGAAGCTCAGCGTCACGCCACCAATTGGTTGGTCCGAAATGGCTATAGAGCGCCCGAAGGTTTTCATATCGACACCGGTGAGGGGCTTTCGGTCGATGATGAGAATAGTGTCGATGCCGTCAACCTCGTCCCCGACGATCTGCGCGGTCTCGACCGGTTCGAGGCGCGCGCCCGCGTGGTGGAGCAGATCACCGCCGAGGGGCTGGCGGTCATGGTTCCGCCGACCGATCCGCGGCTCGGATCGCCCAAGGCGCCGGTCGCGCCCGAGGAAGGCGGCGAGACGCGCGAGGATACGGCCGTCCCGTTGGTCGAGAACAAGCCGATCATGCAGCCCTTCGGCGACCGCTCCAAGGTGGTGATCGAGCCGATGCTGACTGATCAGTGGTTCGTCGACACCGCGCAGATCGTCGGCCCCGCGCTCGACGCCGTCCGCTCGGGCGAGGTGCGGATCATGCCCGAGGCCGACCGCAAGGTCTATTTCCACTGGCTGGAGAATATCGAGCCGTGGTGCATCTCGCGCCAGCTTTGGTGGGGGCATCAGATCCCGGTTTGGTTCGACGCAAACGGCAACCAGTATTGCGCGCCGACCGAGGCCGAAGCGCAGGCGAAGGCCGGTGAAGGCGTCACGTTGACGCGCGACCCCGACGTGCTCGACACATGGTTCTCCTCCGGCCTCTGGCCCATCGGCACGCTGGGCTGGCCCGAGGATACGCCGGAATTGCGCAAGTATTTCCCCACCTCGACCCTCATCACCGGCTTCGACATCATCTTCTTCTGGGTCGCGCGGATGATGATGATGCAATACGCCGTGGTCGGCGAAAAACCGTTCAGCGACGTCTACGTGCACGCCCTCGTCCGGGACGAGAAGGGCAAGAAGATGTCGAAATCCTTGGGCAACGTGCTCGACCCGATCGAGCTGATCGACGATTACGGCGCGGACGCCGTGCGCTTCACGCTCACCGCGATGGCGGCGATGGGCCGCGATCTGAAGCTCAGCACGCAACGCATCGCGGGCTATCGCAATTTCGGGACGAAGCTCTGGAACGCCGCGCGCTTTGCCGAGATGAACGACGCCACGGCGGCCGCATTGGGCCAGGATTATTCTGAGAACGATCTCCCCGCGCCCGAGGCGACCGTGAACCGCTGGATCGTGGGCGAGGTGGCCCGCGCGCGCGCCGATGTGGACGGCGCGCTTGCGCAATACCGCTTCAACGATGCGGCGGGGGCGCTCTACGCCTTCGTCTGGGGCAAGGTCTGCGACTGGTATGTGGAGTTCTCCAAGCCGCTGCTCATGGACGGCGATGACGCGACCAAGGCCGAGACGCGCGCCACGATGGCCTGGGTGATCGACCAGTGCCTGATCCTGCTGCACCCGATCATGCCCTTCATCACCGAAGAGCTCTGGGGCACGCTGGGGCAGCGCGACGCGATGCTGGCGCACACCGACTGGCCCGGTTACGGCGCCGACCTGATCGACGCGGACGCGGATCGCGAGATGAACTGGACGATCTCGCTGATCGAATCGGTCCGCTCGGCGCGTGCGCAGATGGGCGTGCCCGCGGGGCTGCAGATCCCGATGGTGGTCACGTCGCTTGACGCGGCCGGGCGGCAGGCATGGGCCCGCAACGAGGCGATGATCAAGCGGCTGGCGCGGATCGAGAGCCTGGAAGAGGTCGAAACGATGCCCAAAGGCAGCGTCACGGTCGCGGTCGAGGGCGGCAGTTTCGGCCTGCCGCTGGCGGATATCATCGACGTGGACGCGGAAAAGGCGCGGCTGGAAAAGGCGCTGGCCAAGCTCGGCAAGGAACTGGGCGAGCTGCGCGGGCGGCTCAAGAACCCGAAATTCGCGAAATCCGCGCCCGAGGAGGTCGTGGCCGAAACCCGCGAGAACCTCGCCCGGCGCGAAGAGGAAGAAGAAAAGCTGCGCGCGGCGCTCGACCGGCTGGCGGAGATCGGCTGAGCGGGCGGCGCAGTCGAGTATTCTTGGAACATTGAAAGCGCCGGCGCGCGTTCAGAGCGCGGCGTGGCGGTTCACGTCCTTGTAGAGCAGGTAGCGGAACGGCCCCGGCCCGCCCGCGTAACAGGCCTGCGGGCAGAAGGCGCGCAGCCACATGTAATCGCCCGCCTCGACCTCGACCCAATCGCGGTTGAGCCGATAGGCGGCCTTGCCCTCGAGCACGTAGAGCCCGTGCTCCATGACGTGGGTCTCGAGGAACGGGATCACCGCGCCGGGATGGAGCGTGACGATGGTCATGTGCATGTCGTGGCGCATGTCGTCGGGATCGACGAACCGCGTCGTCGCCCAGCGCCCGTCCGAATCGGGCATGGCGAATGGTTCGTTCTCCGCGTCGCTGGTGATGACGGGATCGGGCGCGGGCAGGCCGTCCGCCGGCACGTAGGCCTTGCGCACCCAGTGCAGCACCGCCACGCCGTCGCCGGTCTGCGCCAGCCGCCAGTCGCTTCCCGGCGGTATGTAGGCGAAGCCGCCCGCGCGCAGGACATGCGCCTGCCCGTTGATCGTCAGTTCCACCGCGCCGCCGGTGACGAAAAGCGCGCCCTCGGCCCGCGCGTCCGGCTCGGGGCGGGTGGAGCCGCCGTCGGGCGAAATCTCCATCAGGTAGTGCGAAAAGGTCTCGGCGAAGCCCGACAGCGGGCGCGCCATCACCCATAGGCGGGTGGCGTCCCAATGGGGCAGGCGGCTCGCCGTGATGTCGCGCATGGTGCCGCGGGGCAGCACTGCGTAGGCTTCGGTAAAGACGGCGCGATCGCTGAAAAGCGCGGTCTGCGGCGGCTGGCCGCCGGGGCTGGCGAAGTACGTGCGCTCGCTCATGCGGGTTACTCCTGTCAATCGGCCCGCATCAGAGCAGAGCGCGCGGGAGGCTGCAAACCCTATCTGTCCGCGGCGTCCGGCGGCGCGAAATCCGCGTCGTTCATCAGGCTTGGCACCCGCGCCTCGGTGGCCGCGACCATGTCGAGGTCGAGCGCGGCCAGGATCACGCCGGGCCCCTCGTCGCCATCGGCCAGCACCTCGCCCCAGGGATCGACGATCAGCGAATGGCCGTAGGTCTCGCCTCCGCCCGGCACCGGGCCGGTCATCGCCGCGGAGACGACAAAGCGCGTCGTCTCGATCGCGCGGGCGCGGTTGAGAACATGCCAATGCGCCGCCCCGGTGCGCGCGGTAAAGGCCGCGGGGCAGGCGATCATGTCGGCCCCGCCCTGCGCCAGCGCGCGGAAGAGATGCGGGAACCGCAAATCATAGCAGATCGTGTGGCCGATGCGCGCCAGTGGTGTGTCGTGGATCACCACGCGAGTCCCCGGATCGACGCGGTCGCTTTCGCGATAGACCTCGCTTTCGGAAAGCCGCACGTCGAAGAGGTGAATCTTGTCGTAGCGCCCCGCGATCCCGCCCTCGGGCGAGAGCATGAAACCGCGGTTGATGATGCGCCCGTCCGGCCCGGTGACGGCGATGGAGCCGAGGTTCACCCAGACGCGGTTCTGCGCCGCGAACCCCCGCATCGCGCGCAGCACCGGATGCGCGTCCTCCTCCGCCATCGGCGGGGCGACCGCCGCGCCCTCGGTCGCCAGCCCGCCGCAATATTCCGGCAGGAACAGCATTTGCGCGCCGCGCGACACCGCCTCTTCGGCCAGTGGCAGCGCCTCTTGCAGCGCCGCGTCGAAATCCGGGCGCGCGCGGGTTTGCAGGCAGGCGACGGTCAGCGGGGGCATGGGGCGCTCCTTTGTTCGGGCCCTGAGGCTAGCGCAGCCGCCGGGGCGGTTCAACGATAGGCCGAGGGCGGCGCGCCGAACTGCGCCGAATAGGCGCGGCTGAAATGCGACGAGTTGGCGAACCCGGTGGCCAGCGCGATCTCGGTCAGCGACAGGGCCGAGTTGCGCAACAGGCTCTGCGCCCTTTCGAGCCTCAAGCGCCGGTAGTAACTCATCGCCGAGACGCCCAGCTCATCGCGGAACAGCCGCCCCAACTGCCGGGGCGAGACGCCCGCCAGAACCGACAGTTGCCGCAGGTCCAGCGGATCGGCCACGTGGCTTTCCATCGCGGCGATCGCGTCGAGCAGGGCGGGCGCGTGGCTGCCCACGCGCTCGACCAGCCCGGCGCGCTGCGGGCCGATGGGCGGGCGCACCTCGGTGTGCATGAACCAGTCGCTGACCGCGCGGGCGAAAACCGCACCATGATCGCGCGCGATCAGCGCGTGCATGAGGTCGAGCGGCGCGGTCCCGCCGGCGCAGGTCACGCGATCGCGCTCGATCACGTAGAGCGTGCGCTCGATCGCCAGATCCGGCGCGATCTCGGCCAGCGCGGCGGCATGTTCCCAGTGCAGCGTCATCCGCCGCCCCGCCATCAGCCCGGCGCGGGCGAGGATCACCGGTCCGCCCGACACCCCGCCCAGCAGCGTGCCCGCCCGCGCCAAGCGCCCCAGCCAGCGCAGCACGCCCGCGTCCTCGAACTGCATCGGATCGCCCCCCGCGACCACGAAGAGCTGGTCAAGCGCGGGCGCCTCATTCATCGCGCAATGCGGCGTGACCGAGGCCGCGCCGGAACTGGCGACCGGGCCTTCGCCGATGACGCGCACGTCATAGAGCGTCCGCCCCGCCAGCAGGTTCGCCGCGCGCATCGGCTCGCTCAGCGACGCGAAGGACATGATCGCGAAGCCGGGGATCGGCAGGATGCCGACGCACATCGGGCGGGATTCGGGCGATTTGGCCATCATGGACATGTATCCGTCCGTTTCGGGATAGTCCACCGGCCCCGAACCCTTGATTATGCAAGACGCAGAACAGGAGCCCGCCCATGCGCTATTCCGCCCTTCGCATCCTCAAGGAAGGCCTGACCGGCAACAAGGGCTGGAAACCCGCCTGGCGCGACCCCGAGCCCAAGCGCGAATACGACGTGGTCGTCATCGGCGGCGGCGGGCATGGGCTCGCCACGGCCTACTACCTCGCCCGCGAATACGGGATCACCAATGTCGCGGTGCTGGAAAAGGGGTGGATCGGGTCGGGCAACGTGGGCCGCAACACCACGATCATCCGCTCCAATTACCTATTGCCGGGGAACGAACCGTTCTATGAGCTGTCGCTGAAGCTCTGGGAGGGGCTGGAGCAGGATCTGAACTACAACGCGATGATCTCGCAACGCTCGATCCTGAACCTCGTGCACTCCGACGCCCAGCGCGACGCCTTCATCCGGCGCGGCAACGCGATGTTCCTCGCCGGCGCGGACGCGGAATACGCCGACGCCGACCAGCTGCGCCGCGAACTGCCGTTCCTCGATTTCGACAACGCCCGCTTTCCGATCCGCGGCGGGCTCTACCAGCGGCGCGGCGGGACGGTGCGCCATGACGCGGTCGCCTGGGGCTATGCGCGCGCAGCGGACGCGCGCGGCGTCGACATCATCCAGAACTGCGAGGTCACCGGCTTCGACATCGAAGACGGAACCTGCCGCGGCGTGGAAACCACCCGCGGCCCGATCCGCGCGCGCAAGGTGGCGATGTGCGTCGCCGGATCCTCGGGCCGGGTGGCCGCGCTTGCGGGCATGCGCCTGCCGATCGAGTCCCACGTCCTCCAGGCCTTCGTGACCGAGGGGCTGAAGCCGGTGCTGCCCGGCGTCATCACCTTCGGCGCCGGCCATTTCTACGTCAGCCAGTCCGACAAGGGCGGGCTGGTCTTCGGCGGCGATATCGACGGCTACAACTCCTACGCGCAGCGCGGCAACCTGCCCGTGGTCGAGGACGTGTGCGAAGGCGGCATGGCGATCATGCCCATGATCGGGCGCGCGCGGCTGCTGCGCTCGTGGGGCGGCGTGATGGACATGAGCATGGACGGCTCGCCCTTCATCGACCGCACCCATATCGACGGGCTCTACTTCAACGGCGGCTGGTGCTACGGCGGGTTCAAGGCGACCCCGGCCTCGGGCTGGTGCTACGCGCATCTGCTGGCGAGGGACGCGCCCCACCCGGTCGCCGCCGAAATGCGGCTCGACCGGTTCCGTCGCGGCCACATGATCGACGAAAAGGGTGTGGGCGCCCAGCCCAACCTGCATTGAGACCCGCGATGCTTCTTCTTTGCAGAAATACTCCAATCCCCCACCCGCAACAGGCCGGAACCCCGGGCATTGCGCCCCCCGGTTCCGGCCGCGCAATTTTCTTCCAAGAAAATTGGGAAGAATTTTCCAGAATTCTTCCCCGCCTGGAGGCCACATGCTCATAAACCACCCCCTTCTCGGCCCGCGCGACGCGGCCGAGTTCACCTATCTCGGCGACGCCTGCCTGATCGAGCGCCCCGACCCGGACGCCAAGGACGCGGCCGAGCGGTTCCTCGAATACGGCTACCTGCGCGACAACGTGGCCGGCGAGATGCGCGAGCTCTGGTATCACGAACAGGGCGATCGCAGCTGGCTCGTGGTGACGCGCGACACGCTCACGCACGAGATCACGAGGGTGGAAATCGCGCGCGATGTCGCGCGCGAACGGGGGCGCAGCACATGAGCCAGACGAACCGCATCGCCAAGGGGCTGATCGACACGTCCCGCACGGTCGACTTCACCTTCAACGGACGCGCCATGCAGGGCCACGCGGGCGACACGCTCGCCTCCGCGCTCCTGGCCAACGGCCAGCTTCTCGTCGGGCGCTCCTTCAAGTATCACCGTCCGCGCGGCATATTCACCGCGGGGTCGGAGGAGCCCAACGCGCTCGTCCACCTGCGCGACGGCGCGCGGCAGGAACCCAACACCCGCGCCACGGTCGCGGAACTCTACGACGGGCTGACCGCGACCAGCCAGAACCATCGCGGATCGCTCGAACACGACCTGATGGCGGTCACCGACCTCATGTCGCCCTTCCTGAGCGCGGGGTTCTACTACAAGACCTTCATGTGGCCGCGCGCCTTCTGGGAGAAACTCTACGAACCCGCGATCCGCGCCTCGGCGGGCCTTGGCCGCCTGTCGATGGAGGACGATCCCGACACCTACGACAAGGGCTACCTGCATTGCGACCTGCTGGTGATCGGTGCCGGTCCCGCCGGCCTTTCCGCCGCGCTTGCGGGCGGGCGCAGCGGCGCGCGGGTGATCCTCGCGGACGAGGATTTCCGCATGGGCGGGCGGCTCAACGCCGAGACGCTCGCCGTGGACGACATGCCCGGTTCCGCATGGACCGAGGCCGCCCTGGCCGAATTGCGGGCGATGCCGAACGTGCGGCTGATGACCCGCACCACGATCTACGGCGCCTATGACCACGGGGTCTACGGCGCGCTGGAACGCGTGACCGACCACCTGCCCGATCCCGGGGTAAAGCCGCGCCAGGTGCTCTGGCGGATCTATTCGCGCCGTGCCGTGCTGGCCGCGGGCGCGACCGAGCGGCCCATCGCGTTCGGCAACAACGACCGGCCCGGCATCATGCTCGCGGGCGCCGTGCGCACCTACGTGAACCGCTACGGCGTCACGCCGGGCCAGACGATGGCCGTCTTCACCAACAACGATGACGGCTGGCGCACCGCCGCCGACCTCGCCGCGAAAGGCGTCGACGTGCGCGCCATCGTCGACACGCGGGACCGCGCGGCGGTCTGCGACGTGCCGGGCGCGCGGCATATTCGCGGTGCGGCGGTGATGGACACGGTCGGGCGCAAGGCCCTCAAATCCATCACCCTGACCGACGGGCAGGTCATTCCCTGCGACGCGCTCGCGGTCTCGGGCGGGTGGAACCCCACCGTGCACCTGACCTGCCACCAGCGCGGCAAACCCGAATGGAACGAGGCGATCGATGCCTTCGTGCCGGGGGCGCACCTGCCTGCCGGGATGGTAGTTGCGGGGGCCGCGAACGGGCAACTGACGCTCGCCGCCGCGCTCGACGAAGGGCGCAAGGCGGCCAATGCGCAACTCAAGGATCTCGGTTTCACCCCGTCGCGCAAACCCGGTCCCAAGGCCGAGGATGAGCCGCGCGAGGGCGCGCCCGTCTGGTACGTCCCCGAAAGCCGCAAACGCGCGTGGCTCGATCTTCAGAACGACGTGACCGTCAAGGACATCAAGCAGGCCCACCGCGAGAATTTCCGCTCGGTCGAACACATGAAGCGTTACACGACGCTCGGCATGGCCACCGACCAGGGCAAGACGTCGAACATTCCCGCGCTCGCGATCATGGCCAAATGCACCGGCAAATCGATCCCCGAGACCGGCACGACGATCTTCCGCCCGCCTTACACGCCGGTGCCCATCGGTGCGCTTGCGGGCCGCGCGAGGGGCCGCGATTTCCGCCCCTACCGGCTGACACCCAGCCACGAATGGGCCAAGGCCAACGGCGCCACCTTCGTCGAGGTCGGCAACTGGCTGCGTGCGCAATGGTTCGTCCGCCCCGGCGAAAAGGGCTGGCGCGACAGCGTGGACCGCGAGGCGCTGCAAACGCGGCAGACGGTCGGCATCTGCGACGTGACCACATTGGGCAAGATCGAAATCCAGGGCCGCGACGCGGCGGCGTTCCTCAACAAGGTCTACGCCAACGGTTTCGCCAAGCTGCCCGTGGGCCGCATCCGTTATGGCATTATGCTGCGCGAGGACGGCATCTGCTACGACGACGGCACCACCGCGCGGATGGGAGAAAACCATTTTGTCATGACCACGACGACCGCCAACGCGGTGCTGGTGTTCCGCCGGATGGAATTCGCGCGCCAATGCTTGTGGCCGGACATGGACGTGCATCTGATCTCCACGACCGACGGCTGGGCGCAGTTCGCCGTCGCGGGACCGAAATCGCGCGACCTGCTGCGCAAGGTGGTGGATAAGGAACACGACATCTCCAACGACGCGTTTCCGTTCATGGCCTGCGGCGAGGTCACGGTCTGCGGCGGCACGCCCGCGCGGCTCTTCCGCATCTCGTTCTCGGGTGAATTGGCGTTCGAGGTCGCCGTGCCTGCGCGCTATGGCAATGACATGATGCGCGTGCTGATGGAGGCGGGGCGCGAGTTCGACGCCGTGCCCTACGGCACCGAGGCATTGGGCGTGATGCGCATCGAAAAGGGCCACGCCGCGGGCAACGAACTGGACGGGCGCACGACCGCGCACAACCTCGGGCTGGGGCGCATGGTCAGCGCCGCCAAGGACTGCATCGGCAAGACCCTGTCGCAACGCCCCGAATTGCAGCGCGACGACGCCGTGAAACTCGTCGGTTTCCGCCCGGTCGACCGCTCGCGGAATCTCATCGCAGGATCGCATTTCATCAGCCAAGGGCGCGACGCGGTGATGGCCAATGACGAGGGCTGGATGTCCTCGGTCGCATGGTCTCCCAGTCTAGGCCATTCCATCGGCCTCGGCTTCATCCGCTCGGGCGATGCGCGCATGGGCGAGGTCGTCCGCGCCGTCAGCCCCGTGCATGACACCGAGATGCAGGTCGAGATCACCTCGCCCCATTTCATCGACCCCCAAGGAGAGCGCCTGCGTGCCTGAATTCACCCTCACCGCCGCCCCCCCGCTCGCGGGGTATGATCGCGATTTCGGCGCCGTCACGCTGAAGGCGCCCGAACACCTCGCCATCGTCTCCATCGCCCTGCCGCTGGGCGGAGAGGACGCCGCGAAGAAGGCGATCAAAGCCGCCTTCGGCGTCAACCTGCCGGAGGTGGGTCGATCGGACGTCGCCAAGGACAAGTCGGCCGCGCTGATGCGGCTCTCGTCCGACCAGGCCTTCGCGCTCTTTCCCTGCGAAACCCCCGACGCGGAGCGGCAGATCGCCGCGAAGCTCGACGGCGCGGCCTACACCACCGACCAGAGTGATGTCTGGTGCGCGCTGGAAATCAGCGGAACGGGCGCACGCGCGGCGCTGGAACGCATCTGCATGATCGACCTGCACCCGGATGCCTTCGCCCTGAACGCCATCGCCCGCACGGTGATGGAGCACCTCGGGGTCATCATCGCGCGCACCGGAGACAACACCTACCTGCTGCTCTCGGCCAGTTCATCGGCGCAGTCGTTCCTGCACGCGCTGGAGACGTCGATCGAGAATACGCAGTAGGAAGAGGCTGGAGCGGGTAGCGGGAATCGAACCCGCACCTTAAGCTTGGAAGGCTCTTATGATACCATTTCACCATACCCGCCCGTGCGCCCCCTAGCTATGCGCGCCGTGAAAAGGCGTCAAGCCCGATCTGCCCGCGAAAACCTGCTTTCAATGTTCTCCAAATACTCCCGCCGGAGGCGCCCGAAGCTGATGGGCGGGAGCCTCCGGCAGGGATATTTTCAGCAAGAAGAAGCGAGGACGCCCGCGAGGGCGGAGGAGCGGCGCGGCGGAATTTGCTGCTTGGCATCCTCCCGCTGATTGCTTTAGCGATACCGTGAAAGCAGCCCGGAGCCCGCCATGACCGAACGTCCCGTCCGCATCGCCATCAACGGCTTTGGCCGCATCGGGCGCGCGATCCTGCGCATCCTGCTGCAAGGGCGCGAGGGGTTCGAACTCGTCCTCATAAACGAGATCGAGCCGCTTGAAACCTGCGCCTACCTCTTCGAATATGACAGCGTCTACGGCGCCTGGCCGGGGACCGTCGAAACCGCGCCGCGAACCTTGATCGTCGATGGACGGCGGATCGCCTTTCACGCCGAACCCGACCTGCGGCGGCTCGACCTATCTGGCGTGGACCTCGTGCTCGAATGCACCGGCATGGCGGGCGCGCGGACAGTCGCGCAGCGCGGGATCGAGGCGGGCGCTGGCGCCGTGCTCGTCTCGGGGCCGGCGGAGGAGGCTGACATCACGCTCGTACTCGGCGCGAATGACGAACGCCTGGGCGACGAGCGGATCGTCTCCAACGCCTCCTGCACCACCAACGCGCTGGCCCCGCTGCTGCGTCTGCTCGACGACGCCTATGGCGTCCAGGGCGGGCAGATGACGACCGTGCATTGCTACACCGGCAGCCAGCCCACCGTGGACAAGCCGCGCGGCGCCCCCGAGCGCAGCCGCGCCGCCGCGCTCTCGATGGTGCCCACGACCACCAGCGCGCAGCATCAGACCGACCTCGTGCTGCCGCATCTCGCCGGACGGGTCGAGGCGCGCGCGATCCGCGTGCCCACCGCCAGCGTATCCTGCATCGACCTGATCGTCGCGACCCGCGCTTCGGTCACGCGCGAGGGCGTCAACGCGCTCTTGCGCGGGGCGGTGGAGCCCGGCGGCGTCTTCGGCTGGACCGACCGGCCGCTGGTGTCGTCCGACCTGCGCGGGCGGCCCGAATCGATCATCCTGTCGGGGCGCGAAACCTCGCTCGGCGCGGGCGGGTTGCTGCGGGTTTTCGGGTGGTATGACAACGAATGGGGCTTTTCCTGCCGGATGCTCGACATGGCCGAGCGCATGGCGCGGCGTTAGAAGAGCGGTTTGAACTTACGTTCGAAATCGCGCTGCACCTGCTCGTTGTCGTATTCGGTCGCCACCCAGTCCTCGAACCCGATCGGATCGCGCGCGTTGCGCGCATCGTAGAGATCGAGGATGTAATCCAGCACCCCGGTGCGCGAGCGCCTGAAATGGATATATTTCAGCCCCAGCATCTTGCGCGCCTCCGACACCGGCCGTCCCTCGATCACCATGAGGTAGATCGCGGCGGCGAACCCGGCGCGGTCCGCGCCCGACTTGCAATGCATGACAAAGGGTTTCTCGATACTGCGAAAGGCGGCGATGACGGCGGCGATGTCCTCGGGCGGGGCGGCGAAGCGCGCGTGCAGCGTCACGCTCACGAGGTTGAGGCCGAGGCGCGCGCAGCTTTCCTCCTCGGCCAGGTAATGCGCCGCTCCGGCCGATCCGCGCAGGTTCAGGACGCTGCGAAATCCCATCGCCTTGAGCCGCTCGAACCGGCGGTGCGTCGGCTGGTTCGAACGCCACACGCCCGGCGCGACCGGGTAGTGATTGGTCCATAAGACGCGCAGCGCCGCGTGGTCGAACCAGAGGTTGTAGATATTGGCGCGGCGGCGGTTCTCGGGGGTGGAGAGGTCGGTGTTGTAGGACTGGCGCAGGTTGCGCTCCCACTCGGTAAGCCGTTTGATGAGCCGCATGACCGCCCCGATCCCCTGCCGCGCCGCACCCCGCGCCGCGTGAAAGGCCGGTTTATGCGGGCTGTCTGCGCAAGGCAAGCGATTGACGCCCGCCCCCCGCGCGGTAGTGTCGCGCGCAAGCGGATTTCTTGCGGAGCGCGCCCCATGAGCCTTGCCAACGGTCGGACCTACCTTGCCATACCCGGCCCCACCGCGGTGCCGGACGCGGTGCTGCGGGCCATGCACCGCGCCGCGCCCAATATCTACGAGGGCGAACTCATCGGCATGACCGAAAGCGTCGTGACCGATCTGCGCCGTGTGGCGCGCACCGAACATGACGTCGCGATCTACATCGCCAATGGGCATGGCGCATGGGAGGCGGCGCTTTCCAACGTGCTCGCCCCCGGCGCGCGGGTGCTATCGCTCGCCACCGGGCGGTTCGGCCACGGCTGGGCCGAGATGGCAGGAACGCTCGGCCTCGATGTCGAGATGATCGATTTCGGGGTGAGGGCGCCGGTGGACGCGGATCGCGTGGAGGCGGCGCTGCGCGCGGACAAGGACCGGCGGATCAGGGCGGTTCTGGCGACCCATGTCGACACCTCGAGCGGGATTCGCAGCGATCTGCCGGCGCTGCGCGCCGCCCTCGACGCCGCCGGGCATCCCGCGCTCCTGATGGCCGACTGCATCGCCAGCCTCGGCTGCGACCGGTTCGAGATGGACGCCTGGGGCGTCGATATCGGCGTCACCGCCAGCCAGAAGGGGCTGATGACGCCGCCGGGGCTGGGGTTCGTCTTCTTCAACGACCGCGCGGCGGCGGCGCGCGCGGCGATGGAGCGGGTCGGCCCCTACTGGGACTGGACCCGCCGGGCGCGCCCCGACGTCTTTTACCAGTATTTCGCCGGCACCGCCCCGACGCATCACATCTACGGCCTGCGCGCCGCGCTCGATCTCATCCTCGATGAGGGGCTTGAGGCGGTCTGGGCGCGGCACGAAACGCTTGCCCGGGCGATCTGGGTCGCGGCGCAGACCTGGGGTGAGGCCGGCGCGCTGCGCCTCAACGTGGCGCAGCCTGCGCATCGCAGCCACGCGGTGACCGCTCTGTCGCTGCCCGCGCCGAAGGGCACGGAGCTGCGCGACTGGGTGCAGGAAAACGCCGGCGTGACCCTTGGAATCGGCCTGGGCATGGCGGAGCCGGATGACCCGGCCTGGCACGGCTTCTTCCGCATCGGGCACATGGGGCATGTGAACGCGCACATGGTGCTGGGCGCGCTGGGCGCGATCGAGGCGGGATTGGCGGCGCGGGATATCCCGCACGGGGCCGGGGGCGTAAGCGCCGCCGCGGCACTACTGGGCGGGCGGTAGGATCTGTTTTTCTCACTAGGAAGGGTGCAGCGCGTCAGCCCCGCCGCCCCACGCGCCGGATCAAGAGGTCAAGCCCGTAACCGGCCGCCAGCACCACCGGAAGGCCGAAGGCGGCCCAGAGGGCGAAGAATATCCAGAGCAGGTTGATGAGCCCCATCGCCAGGGCGGCGTTGGTGTAATCGGGGGCAGAGGGCAGGATACCGCGTCGCATGGTTTCAGCCTAGCGCAGATCGCCCGCGATCGGGCGCGGCATCTTGTCCCGCGGGGGTCATGCGCGCGCATCCGCCAATGCGCGGGGCAGGGCGGCCTTGAGGAGCGCCAATTCCTCGGGCGTGCCGCAGCTGACGCGGATGCAGCGATCCTGTGGCGCGGCGAAAGGCATCCGCACGAAGATTCCCGCTGCTGTAAGCGACGCCAGCACGGCGCGGGCGAAATCGCCGTCGCTGCCGCAATCGACGCTGACGAAATTCGTGGCCGACGGCAGCGCGACCAACCCGTTTTCGCCCGCGATCCGGGTGATTTCATCCCGCGCGGCGGCGACCCGCGCGCAGGTGCGCGCCAGCCAGTCGGCATCGTCCAGCGCCGACAGCGCGCCCGCCTGCGCGGCGCGGTTCATGCCGAAATGGTTGCGCACGCGCTCGAACGCGGCGATGAGGTCCGCCGCGCCGATCGCGTAGCCCACGCGCGCGCCGGCCATGCCGTAGGCCTTGGAAAAGGTGCGGAAGCGGATCACGCGGGGGTCTTCGGCGTCCACCGACAGGGCGGTCCCTTCGGGGGCGAATTCGACGTAAGCCTCGTCGACGATCATCAGGCAGCCCTCGGGGAGGTCGTCGAGCGCGCGGGCTAGGGCCGCGCCCCTGTGCCAGCTTCCCATCGGGTTGTCCGGATTGGCGAGGTAGATCAGTTTCGCATCGACCGCCGCCGCATGCGCGATCAGCGCGGCCGGATCCTCGTGATCGTCGCGATAGGGCAGCTTGTGCAGCGCGCCGCCATAGCCGGTGACGTGGTAGTTGAACGTCGGATACGCGCCATCGGAGGTCACCACCGCGTCGCCCGGCGCCACCAGCAGCCGCACGAGATAGCCGAGCAGCCCGTCGATGCCCTCGCCCACCACGATGTTGGCCGGCGCAACACCCATCCGCGCGGCCAGCGCATGGCGCAAGTCGAAGCTCGCCGAATCGCCGTATTTCCATACATCGCTCGCCGCCGCCTGCATTGCCGCCACCGCCAGCGGCGAGGGGCCAAAGACGTTTTCGTTCGCGCCGAGCCGCGCCTTGAAACGCATCTCCGCTGCGCGTTCCTGCACTTCGGGGCCGACGAAGGGAACGGAGGCGGGCAGCGATCGGGTGAGCCGTGTGTAGCGCGGATAGGTCATTTCCGCAGATAAGGCCAAGCTGACAGCGCGCGCAATCCCGTTATGACCGCCGCCGGCGCCGTGACGTGACGCTTGCCTTCCCGCGAAGCGCGCGCTGTCATGGTCCCGCCCGCAATGAGGAGCCCGCGCCATGCCCCGCGTCACCACAGAGATCGCCGACCATATCGCCCATGTCCGCCTGACCCGTCCCGATAAGCGCAACGCCGTCGATCCCGACATGGCCGAGGCCATCGTCGCCGCGGGCGAATCGCTGAGGCAGGCCGACATTCGCGCGGTGATCCTGTCTGGCGACGGCGCCGCGTTCTGCGCGGGCCTCGACGTGGCGAGCTTTGCCCGGTTCGCCGCCTCCGACCCCGGGGCGCTGGTGATGCCGCGCACACATGGCGACGCCAACCTGTTCCAGGAGGTCGCGCTGACCTGGCGCAATCTGCCCGTGCCGGTGATCGCCGCGTTGCATGGCGCGGTCTATGGCGCGGGGTTCCAGCTCGCCCTGGGCGCCGATATCCGCATCGCGGCGCCGGATGCGAAGCTGGCGATCATGGAGATGAAATGGGGCCTCGTGCCGGATATGGGCGGCATGGCGCTGTTGCCGCATCTCACGCGTAGCGACGTGATCCGCCGGATGACTTACACCGCTGAGCCGATCGGCGCCGCGCAGGCCGCGGAATGGGGGCTTGTCACCGAACTGGCGGACGATCCTCTCGAGGCGGCGACTGCGCTGGCGCAGCAGATCGCGGGCCGCAGCCCCTCGGCCATTCGCGCCGCGAAGGCCCTGATCGCCACCGCGGAAAGCGGCGCGGCGCGGGCCGATGTCCTGATGGCCGAAAGCCGCGCGCAGGCGGGCCTGATCGGCGGGCCCGAGCAGATGGAGGTGATCGCCGCCAACATGGCCGGGCGCGCGCCCAAGTTCGCCAAGGGCGACTGACGCGGCCCTACTGCGCCGCGCCGCGGAACCAGCGCACGATGGCCTGCCGCTCATCCGGTTCCATCCACGACACGTTGGCCGGCGGCATCGCGTGGCTGCGCCCGGCCTGAAGGTAGATCGCGCGCGCCTGATCGGCGATCTGCGCGGGCGTTTCCAGCATGACGTGATGCGGGGCGCGGTGGATGCCGGGCCAGACCGGCTCGGCCGCGTGGCACATGGAGCAACGGCCGAGCACGATGTCCTGCACCTCACCGAACCCGTCGGCGGCGGCAAGGCGGGTTGCCGCCGGGCCCATCGCCGCGTCTTCGGCGGGCGGGCGCGGGCCGGCCGTGCTCAGCCACGCGATGCAGAGGAACAGCAAGACCGTCACCGCCCATGTCCAGTGCGGGTTGCCCTTTCGCGCGTGGCGGGTGTTGAAGTAATGCCGGATCGTGACCCCCATGAGGAACACCAGCGCCGCGATCAGCCAGTTGTATTGCGTGGCGAATGCCAGCGGCGCGTGGTTGCTCAGCATCAGGAACACAACCGGCAGCGTGAGATAGTTGTTATGGGTCGAGCGCAGCTTGGCGATGCGGCCGTATTTCGCGTCCGGTTCGCGCCCCGCGATCAGGTCTTTCACCACGATCCGCTGGTTGGGCATGATGACCAGGAACACGTTCGCCGTCATGATCGTCGCCGTGAAGGCGCCGAGATGCAGCATCATCGCCCGCCCGGTGAAGACCTGCGCATAGCCCCAGCCCATCGCCACCAGCATCGCGAACAGGAGCAGCATCAGCACCGTCGGCCGCGCCGCGAGGGCCGAGCGGCAGAGCGCGTCATAGACGAGCCAGCCCAGCGCCAGCGACCCCGCCGAGATGCCAATCGCCTGCCACGTCGCCAGATCGGCCTTTTCCGCGTCGATCAGGTAAAGTTCGGCCCCCGCCCAGTAGATCACCATCAGGAGCGCGGCGCCCGACAGCCAGGTGGCGTAGCTTTCCCACTTGAACCATGTCAGGTGCTCGGGCATCCGCTCGGGCGCGACGAGGAACTTGCGGATGTGGTAGAACCCGCCGCCATGCACCTGCCATTCCTCTCCATGCGCACCGGGGGGCAGGTCGGGCGCCTTGCGCAGCCCGAGGTCCAGCGCGATGAAGTAGAACGACGTGCCGATCCACGCCATCGCCGTGATGACATGCAGCCAGCGCAGCGCGAAGCCCGCCCATTCCCACAGGATCAGCATTTCGGTCATTCGCCTCAGCTCCCCCGGTAGGTCGAATATCCGAAGGGCGATAGCAGGAGCGGCACGTGGTAATGCGCGTCCCCGTCCGAGACGGCGAACCTGATCGGCACCGCGTCGAGAAACTTGAGCGGCCCCGTCGCCAGCCCGTGCCGCTCGAGGTAGTCGCCGCAGGCGAACAGAAGCTCGTATTCGCCGGGCGCGAAGGCGTCGCTCGGCAGGATGGGCGCATTGGTGCGCCCGTCCGCGTTGGTCACCGCCTGCGCCAGTTCGCGCCGCACCTCGCCAAGCGCGAAGAGCGTGATGCGGACGCCTTGCGCCGGCACGCCGCGCGCGGTGTCCAGAACATGGGTCGTGAGATAGCCTGCCATGCGCTTCCTGCCTTTTCGCTGTAACTTTGCCCAGCTTTAGCAGAAGATCGCCCGCAAATCACACCGCCAAACGAGGTTCACATGGACCGTTACCCCCGTGACATGCGCGGGCATGGCCCCGTCCCGCCCGACCCGCAATGGCCCGGCGGCGCGAAGATCGCCGTGCAGTTCATCCTGAACTACGAGGAGGGCGGCGAGAACTGCATCCTGCACGGCGACGCGGCGTCCGAGGCTTTCCTGAGCGAGATCGCCGGCGCCGCCCCATGGCCGGGGCAGCGGCACTGGAACATGGAATCGATCTACGAATACGGCGCGCGCGCCGGGTTCTGGCGGCTGCATCGGCTCTTTGCCGAATACGCGATGCCCGTCACCGTCTATGGCGTCGCCACCGCCCTTGCCCGCAGCCCCGAACAGGTCGCCGCCATGCAGGAGGCGCAGTGGGAAATCGCCAGCCACGGCCTGAAATGGATCGACTACCGCGACCACCCGCGCGAGGCCGAGGCCGCCGACATGGACGAGGCCATCCGCCTCCATACCGAGGTGACGGGCGCGCGCCCCGAAGGCTGGTATACCGGGCGCTGTTCGGCCAACACGGTGGACCTTGCCGCCGCCACCGGGGCGTTCGCCTATGTCGCGGACAGCTACGCCGACGATCTGCCCTACTGGTATGAGGCCCCCACCGGCGCGCAGCTGATCGTGCCCTATACGCTCGACTGCAACGACATGCGCTTCGCTACCGCGCCGGGGTTCGGCACGGGCGAGCAGTTCTTCGCCCATCTGCGCGACAGTTTCGACGCGCTCTACGCCGAAGGTGAGGCGGGCGCGCCGAAAATGCTTTCGGTTGGCCTGCATTGCCGCCTTGTCGGACGGCCCGGTCGGGTTGTCGCGCTGCGCCGGTTCCTCGATCACGTCGCCGCGCGTGAGGGCGTGTGGGTCGCCCGGCGCGTCGATATCGCGCGCCACTGGCAGGCGACGCATCCTCATGTGGCCCGGCAGCGTCCCTCGCGGATGTCGCTCACCGAATTCACCGCGGCCTTCGGCGGCATGTTCGAACATTCGCCGTGGATCGCCGAGGGCGCGCACGCGCTTGAGCTTGGCGCCGCTCATGACAGCGCGGCGGGCTTGCATAACGCGCTCTGCCGCGTCTTTCGCGCCGCCGATGACGGCGCGCGCCTCGGTGTGCTGCGCGCGCATCCCGATCTCGCGGGCAAGCTGGCGGCGGCGAAACGGTTGACCGCCGAGTCCGCGCGCGAACAGGCCGGCGCGGGCCTTGACGCGCTGAGCGACGCGGATCGCGCGGAATTCACGCGAATGAACGCCGCCTATACGGATAAATTCGGCTTTCCCTTCATCATCGCGGTGCGCGACCACGACACCGCCTCGATCCTCGCCGCGTTCGCCGCGCGGCTGAAGAACGACCGCGCCGCCGAGATGGCCGAGGCCTGCCGCCAGGTCGAACGCATCGCGCTCCATCGCTTGCGTGATCTGCTGCCATGAGGACCATCGCCGCGCAGCACCTGACTCCCGCCCGTTTCGCCCCTTTCGGCGACGTGATCGCCCTGCGCACAGCGCCTGACTGGCTGATAAACGAGGGGCGCTGCGGGCGTCATCACGACCTCGCCCGTCTCGATTTCAGCGAGGGGCGCGCCGGGATCAGCCTCTTTGACGCGGCTCCCGTCACCCTGCCCATGACGCTCGCGATGATGGAGCGGCATCCGGACGGCTCCCAAGCCTTCCTGCCGATGAACGGCGCCGCCTGCCTCGTTACCGTGGCGCCGGACGAAGGCGGGCGCCCCGGCGCGCCACGCGCCTTCGTCACGGCGCCCGGGCAGGGGGTGAACCTGCTCCGCGGCGTCTGGCACGGCGTCTTCGCCCCGCTCGGCCCCGGTCCCTTCGCGGTGATCGACCGGATCGGGGAGGGCGCGAATCTCGAGGAACACTGGTTCAAAACTCCCTGGGCGGTCACCGCCCCTCAGTAACGCCGCGCCAGCGCCTCGGGGTCCGCGCCGCCGAGATAGCGCAGCAGCGCCCAGAGGTTCCGCGCCCCCCGCCGCAGCCAGCCGTCGCGCGCATAGCGCGCCGCGCTGGTCGTCACGCGCCCCGGCATCCGCTGCAACCGCCGCCCGAGCGCGCGCGCCATCGCCACGTCCTCCATCAGCGGGATCTCCGCGAACCCGCCCGCCGCGTCGTGATCGACCCTCGAGAGCAGCAACCCCTGATCGCCATAGGGCAGCGCAAACAAACACGAGCGCAGGTTCGCCCACCCCGCGACAAGGCGCGGCGCAACGCCGCGCGCATCGAAACCAAGGCCGAAATACCCCGGCCGCCCCGTCGCCATCTGCGCCCGCACCACGGCGGGCCAACCGGCAGGCAGCACCGTGTCGGCGTGCAGCACCAGCATCCACGCGCCCTCGGCCACCGCCGCGCCGCGCCGCAATTGCCCGCCGCGCGACGCCGGCCCGGTCACGACCCGCGCGCCGACGTCGCGCGCAATCCTGGCCGTCGCGTCCCGCGAACCCCCGTCCGAGACGATCAATTCGCGGATCAGCCCGTCCCCGACCCCCTCCATCAGCGCCTCAAGCGCCCCCGGCAAGGTTTCGGCGGCGTCAAGCGTGGGCACGATGACCGACAGTTCCGCGCGCATGATCCCCCTCCTGTTGCCGCCCCGCTTCGATCCTATATGACAGGGAGAACATGAACGGGAGGGGCCATGACACGCGCCATTCACCAGATTGCCGGCAGCGACGCGGAATCGTTCCTGCAAGGGCTGATAACCACCGACATTTCCCGGCTCGATCACGGGCTGGTCTATACCGCGCTGCTGACGCCGCAGGGCAAGTATATCGCCGATTTCTTCCTGCTCCGGCAGGGGGACGCGATCCTGCTCGACGTGGATGCCGGCATTTCGGACGCGCTCATGCAGCGGCTCAACATGTATCGCCTGCGCGCCGACGTCGCGATCGCGCCCAGCGACCTGAAGGTGCGGCGCGGCACCGGCGACATGCCCGACGCGGCGCTTGCCGATCGGCGTCACCCGGCGCTCGGCTGGCGGCTCTACGGTAGCGAGGCGGGCGATGACGGGACCGACTGGGACGCGATCCGCGTCGAACATTGCATCCCCGAAACGGGGATCGAGCTGACCCCGGACACCTTCATCCTCGAGGCCGGGTTCGACCGCCTGAACGGCGTCGATTTCCGCAAGGGCTGCTTCGTCGGGCAGGAGGTGACCGCGCGCATGCGGCACAAGACCAACCTGCGCAAGGGGCTGGCCACCGTCGACATCAAGGGGACCGCCCCGGTCGGCACAGCCATCACCGCCGATGGCAAACCCGCCGGCACGCTCTTTACGCAGTCAGGCGACCGGGCGATCGCCTACCTGCGTTTCGACCGCGGGACCGGCCCCATGCAGGCGGGCGAGGCGACGGTGACATACACGCCGACATGAAAAAAGGGGCGTGACCGCCCCTTTCAATGTTCCGGAAATACTCAATAGCTCACGCCCGTTCGGAGTATTCCATCGTCTCGGTATTGACGACGATCTCCTCGTCCTGCCCGACAAAGGGCGGCACCATCACCTTCACGCCATTGTCGAGAACAGCGGGCTTGAAGCTGTTGGCGGCGGTCTGACCCTTCACCACCGGCTCGGTCTCGGCGACGGTGCAGGTGACCTTCTGCGGCAGGGATGCGTTCAGCGCCTCGGATTCGTGGAATTCCACGGTGATCGTCATCCCGTCCTGAAGGAAGGGTCGCCGCTCGCCGAGGATCTCGGCGGGCAGTTCCACCTGCTCGTAGGTCTCGGCGTCCATAAAGGTCAGCATTCCGTCGCTCTCGAACAGGAACTGCATGTCCTTCTGCTCGAGGCGCACCCGCTCGACCTTGTCGGCGCTGCGGAACCTTTCGTTGAGCTTGGAGCCGTTGCGCAGGTTGCGCAGCTCGACCTGGGCGAAGGCGCCGCCCTTGCCGGGCTTGACGTGATCGACCTTCACCGCCGACCAGAGCCCGCCGTTATGCTCGAGCACGTTGCCGGGGCGTATCTCGTTTCCGTTGATCTTGGGCATTATGGCGAAACCTTGTCCAAAACTTGATTAAATTCTGCGCAGACCTATATCTTGCGAGGTGCAGAGGAGCAAGCCAACGACATATCGTGCTGCAGGTGCGAAAGGTATGCGCCCAACGCATGGATGGTATGCATGTCTGCCCTATCCGAATCGAACGAAAGCAGGCATAACCAACGCCGAGCCGAAAACGCAAGAGCAATAAAATCAAGGACGAATCATGAAAGATTTCGTTGACGGTGCCGCCTTCAACAATGAGCAAGGCAACCGGGCACGCAAACTTTTCGCGGCTGTCGTACTGGCCGCACTGGACGACGCCATCTCGGACGACAAGAAGTATGGCAACGGTCCCGATCAAATCGCCCGCTGGGCGCGCTCGCGCGACGGGCGCGAAGTGCTGTCCTGCGCCGGCATCGACCCCAATGAGCGCGTCGTGAACGGCCTCATGGAGTTCGTGTCCAAGGGCGTGCGCACTTCGGTCGCGCTGTCGCGCGAGGAAAGCGAACGGCGTCACGCCGCGGCAGCCGCCGCGCAGGCCGAAGCCGCCTGAACCCGGAATTCACTTCCGCAAGACCTCAGAAGCCCCGCCAATTCGGCGGGGCTTTCTGCATTTCCGGTTCGAGGCGGGCGGCGCGGCGCCAGGGCTTCTGCAAAAGCCTTGGCGGCGTCACCTGCCGTCAGCGGATTTCGCGAAGCGGTCTATTCCAGTTCCTGGCTCGCCAGAGCGCGGTGAATTTCACGGCGGACGAGCTTGCGGACGTTGCGGGTGATCCGCTCGCCCAGGCCGCCCTGGAGCTCCTGCCTGACGATCTCGGTTACCAGGTCGCGCAATGCGTCCTCGTCCAGGATTGCGTCCTCCGGCTCCGCGTCGAGGAAATCGTCCTCTTCCAGCCGGTCCTCGGACTCCGCGCCCCCCGACATCGGGGTTTCCAGCTCATCGTCGAGCGTATCCGGGGCTTCATCGTCATCTTCCGGCGCCTGCGCCTCGCTCGCGTCGGCCTCGTCATCCGCATCGGCGTCCGTGTCCATGGCGGCGTCGGTTTCCGTCGCGCCGTCCGCGTCGCCGCCGGTGTCGCTCGGGACGTAGTCTTCCCACGGGAGCGGCGCGACCGGGCCGCCGGCGTAATCGTCGTCCGAGGCGCCGTCCGGTTCCCACTGGTCGTCGCGGCGAGCGACGACCTGCTCAAGTTCCGCGACGCGCGCCTTGAGCGTGTCGGCAGGGGTATCCGGCGTTTCCGCCTCCGCGCCTTCGGCGTCGTCGGTTTCGGCCCGCTCCTGATCTTCATCCTCTTCACGCTGCGACGCCTGCGATTCGGGCGGGGCGTCCGCGTGTTCCGCGGTTCGATCGCCTGTTTCCGCCTCTTCCTGCGGCGCGTCGGCGGCGGCCTCGTCCACGCGGAAGGACGGGGTCAGCACCAGCTTCTGCGCGCCCTCATCGTCGGATGCGGCTTCCCCGCGGCCGAGGGAAGCGGCGTCGCGCGATTCGCTAGAGACGAGCCGCCGGATCGAGGACAGAACGTCCTCTATTTCCACGTTTGTCACGGGGTCTGACATGACTGCACCATTCTTGCCTCGTCCCCAGCTTAGCGGCGGGACGGCTTTCGCACAACAGATAGGACGGGTTTTACCGTTTGCCGAGCGATTTCAGAACGCGATCCAGCTGCCTGCCCTGCTTGCTGCTGGGGACCGGCGCGGTCTTCACGAGGTTGTAATAGGCCGCCGGATCATAGGTCTGCACCGCCAGGTTGAGATCGCGCACCGTCAGCTGGCCCATCGCGGCCAGCACCCTGTAGGCGGCGATATAGACATCCGCCTGCGCCGAGATCTGATCGAAGCGCGCGTTCAGCAGTTCCTGTTCGGCGTTCAGCACGTCCAGCGTGGTGCGCGAGCCGAGCTTGGCCTCCTCGCGCACGCCGTCAAAGGCGACCTGCGCGGCGCGCACGCCCTCCGCGCCCGCGTCGGCGGTGGCGCGGGCGGCCCGCAGCACGGCGTAGGCGTTGCCGACATTCTGGCGCACCGCGTGGGTGGTGACGTGCAGCACGCCGCGCTGCGCGTCGCGCAGCGCCTGCGCGCGCCGCTTGGCCGCGCTGAGCCGGCCGCCCTGGTAGATCGGCCCCGTCGCCTGCACGCCAAAGCTGCCCTGTCGTCTGAAACTGCTGCCGCCGAACTCCTCGGTGACCCCGAGGCTGCCGTTCAGCGTCACGCGCGGCTTCATCGCGGCCTCGGCCACGCGGATGTTCAGTTCCGCCGCGGCGACGTCATGCTGCACCTTCAGGACGTCGGGATGGCTGCGCACCGCGACGGCCTTGGCCGAGTCGACCGAGCGGGCGATCCTGGGAAGGCGCGGCGGCTGGGTCAGGCGTCCGGGCCTGTGCCCGATGGCGGCGATGTATTCCTCGATCGCCTGCGTGAGGTCGCCCTGCGCCTGCGCCAGCGCGCCGCGCGCCGACGCGAGCCGCGCCTCGGCCTGCGCGACGTCGGTGCGCGTCACTTCGCCCACTTCGAACCGGTCGCGCGCCGCGCGCAATGATTGGCTGATCACCCGGACGTTGGATTGCCGCAGGCTCACGAAACGCGAATTGCGCTGGACGTTCATATAGGCCTGCACGGCGCGCAACAGCACTTGCTGCTCGATCCCGATCAGCGTCTGGCGGGTCGCGAGCACGGCCTCCTTGGCGGCGCTGATCTGAAGCGGCGTGCGTCCGAAATCGTAGAGCAGCAATTCGGCAGTGATGCCGGCGCTGGCGTTCGTGTCGCCTGAGCTGCGCGTTCCCGGAAGCGGCGTGTTCGGAACCTTGGAGAAGCTGCGGGTGATGTCGCTTGACCAGTTGATGATCGGCCTGAGCCCGGCCACGGTCGCCGCCACGTCCTCGTCCGCGGCGCGCAGCAGGGCGCGGTTCTGCACCAGCAGTCCGCTGTGTTTGTAGGCGCTGACCAGCGCATCGGCGAGGCTCTCGGCCCGTGGCGCGGCGGGGGCGGCGAAGGCCAGTGACGCGGCAAGGCCAAGGGCCGGGATCGCGCGCCTCAGCCAGGTTGCGGGTCGGTTTGCTTGTTTCATCGTTGTTCTCATCCCTGTCACCCCTTTGCCGCCCTTCTTTCCTGTCGCGCCGTTCCTACAGCGCGAAGGCGGTCTCCTGCTCGAACCCGGGCAGCACCGGCGCGCTCGCGTTGAATGCGTAGCGCCAGTTCATGTGCCCGTCGATCTTGTAGCCGATGCGCACCACGCCCAGCGTCCCTTCCATGAAGAGACAGGCGATGCGTCCGCCGTCCTTGAGCTGCGCGATGATCGCGTCCGGCACGGTCTGAACGCCGCCCTGCACCACGATCACGTCGTAGGGGCCGTGTTCGGGCGCGCCGCCGGTCAGCGGGGCCTCGTGGATCACCACGTTGTCGATTCCCTGCTCCAGCAGCATGGTCGGCGCTTCGGACGCCATTTCGCCGTCTTCCTCGAGCGCGATCACCACCTGGGCGAGCTGGGCCATCACCGCCGCCGAGTAGCCCAGCGCGCTGCCCACATCGAGCACCATCTCGTTGCCCTCGATGTCCAGCGCGTCGAGCATCTTGGCCAGGGTTCGCGGCTGCAACAACACGCGCCCGTCGCCAAGCGCGAGGTTCTCGCCGACATAGGCCGCTTCGCGCAGCTGGCGCGGCACAAAGGCCTCGCGCGGGACGCGCAGCATCGCGTCGATAACCGGGAACTTGGTCACGTCCGAAGTTCGGATCTGGGTGTCCACCATCATGGTGCGCCGCGCGGCGTAGTCGGTCATGGTCGATACTCTTGGCTTTGGAACGTCACTGGGTCACTATCGTCTTGCCATAGACGGCGCATCACGGCAACGGCGCGCGCGCCGGATTTGCCGGAGTGCGGCAAAATCGCATGACGCGTCATTCGCCGGCCCGCAGCATGGGCCGGGCGTGGTGGACCTCTCCGTCCCAGAGCAGGTCGACGATCCGCGCGTCCGGCTCATAGCCCGTGGGCGCCTCGGCGATCAGCCGCCGCAACGCGGCGATATCGTAGGTCTGGCAGGCCGCGAGCAGCCGGTCGAGCAGCGCGTCGAGCGCGGCGGGCGCGAGGGTCGCCTCATGCGCGGTCATGATCCGCGGGTGGAGAGTCGCCGCGGACTCAGCGCCGATCAGCAGTTCTTCGTAGAGCTTCTCGCCAGGGCGCAGCCCGGTAAAGGTGATGGCGATGTCGCCATCGGGTGGATCGGTCTGCGCGTCGGCCCCCTCGATGACGCGGTAGGGCCGCAGCCCGCACAGCCGCACGATCCGGTCGGCGAGGTCGGCGATGCGGATCGGCTCTCCCATATCGAGGACGAAGACGTCGCCCCCCGACGCCATGCCCCCCGCCTGGATGACGAGCTGCGCCGCCTCGGGGATGGTCATGAAGTAGCGGGTGATCTCGGGATCGGTGACGGTGACCGGCCCACCGCGTTCGATCTGCTTGCGGAAACGCGGGATGACGGACCCGGACGATCCCAGCACGTTGCCGAAGCGCACCATCGAGAAGGTGGTCGCGCTCTGTCGTTCGGCGGCGGCCTGGCAGACCAGCTCGGCCAGCCGCTTGGACGCGCCCATGATATTGGTCGGACGCACCGCCTTGTCGGTGCTCACCAGGATGAAGGCCTCGACGCGCGCGTCGATGGCGGCGTCGGCCACGACTTTCGTGCCGAAGACGTTGTTGCGCAGCCCCTCGACCACGTTTTGCTCGACCAGCGGCACGTGCTTGTAGGCGGCGGCGTGGTAGATCGTCTGCACGCCGAAACGCTCGAGCGCCGCGGACATCCGGCCCGGGTTCTGGACCGAGCCGATCAGCGGCACGATGGGCACGTCGATTCCCTCGGCCTCCGCGGTTTCGCGCAACTCCATGTCGAGCGTGTAGAGCGCCAGTTCCGACAGTTCCCACAGCACCAGCTGCGCGGGCGACTGGCGCAGGATCTGGCGGCAGAGCTCGCTCCCGATGGAGCCGCCGGCGCCGGTGACCATCACCACCTTGCCGCGGATGTTGGACGCCATCAGCGCCTGGAGCGCGGGCACCGGGTCGCGGCCCAGCAGGTCTTCGATCGCGACGTCGCGCAGCTCATTCACCTTGGCCTTGCCCGACACGATGTCGGCGATGCCGGGGATCGTCTGCACCCGCACCGGCAGCATCTCGAGCCGCTCGACGATCACGCGGCGCTCGGCCCGGCTGGCGCTCGGCACCGCGAGCAGGATCGTCTCGATCCCGTGGCGTTCGATCAGATCGGCGACGGTGCCGGGCGCGTGGACTCGCGTGCCGCCGATATCCGTTCCCTGCAATTCGACGGCGTCGTCGACGAAAGCGACGACCCGGTATTCCGGCCCCTGCTCGAGCGAACTCAGCAATTGACGGCCCGAATCGCCGGCGCCGTAGATGATCACCGGAATGCGCTTGGCGCCTGCCGAGTTGCGGAAAAGACGGCGCATAACCATCCGGGTCCCGCCGATCAGGCAGAGCGCGGTCAGCCCGTAGATCGCCGGAACCGAGCGCGGCACCGGCAGCGACAGCAGTTGCGACACCGCGAAAAGGATGACAGCCGACGCGAACACGCCGATCATGATCGCGCGCACCGCCCGCATCGATATGTAGCGGATCACCGCGCGGTAGAACCCCAGTCGCACGAAGATCAGAAGCGACACCGGCACGGTCAGCCCGATCGCCAGCCATACTCCGCCATGAGTGAGGTAATCGTCGCCTTCCAGCCGCAGGAACATCGCCAGCAGGAAGCTGAAGACGAGAATGGCGGAATCCGCCACCAGCTGAATCGCGCGTTTCTGGGCGCGCTTCAGAGCAAGCAATCGCGTTAGGCTACCGTCCAGCATCCGCCAGGCCACCTGTCAATGCATGAGGGCCCACCGCCCCTGTCTTGAAATGTGCAGAATGTTTCAAAATGAATCCGCTCGCGGTCCGGCCATGAGCCGCCGGCGCATCGGCCGCATGTACACTGAAATCAGCATTTCCCTTTCATCGCCTGCCAGTATCGCGATTTTCGCGCTTTTCGGCAAGCGGCGATGCCGCAACCGCACGAGTCCGCCGATTTTCGCCGCCCCTTCCGCGCGAGCGCCGCATGGCGCGCGCGTTGACACGTTCGGCGCCGCGTGCTTTGCAGCCATGACATCCCGAGGACGCCCGCATGACCCGATCAAGCCCCGCCGAACCCGTCGATATCTTCGTGATCGGCGGCGGAATCAATGGCTGCGGCATTGCGCGCGACGCCGCCGGGCGCGGGCTGAGCGTCACGCTGGCCGAGATGAACGACCTCGCCTCGGCCACCTCCTCGGCCTCGACCAAACTGTTTCACGGCGGGCTGCGCTATCTCGAGTTCTTCGAATTCCGCCTTGTCCGCGAGGCGCTGCACGAGCGCGAGACGTTGCTGCGCGCCATGCCGCATATCAGCTGGCCGATGCGCTTCGTGCTGCCCTTGCACAAGGGGATGCGTTTCGAGGGCGGCACGCCGACATCAAGGCTGCTGGGAACGCTGATGCCGTGGATGCGCGGCCGGCGGCCCGCATGGCTGATCCGCTTTGGTCTTTTCCTCTACGATACGCTGGGCGGGCGGAAAATCCTGCCCGGCACGCGGTCGCTCGACCTGCGCAGGGATCCGGCGGGCAGGGCGTTGCAACCGCAGTTCACCCGCGCGTTCGAGTATTCCGACTGCTGGGTCGAGGATTCCCGCCTCGTCATGCTGAACGCCCGTGACGCCGAGGCGCGGGGCGCCTCGATCCTGACCCGCACCAAACTGGTGCATGCAGAGCGGCGCGGCGACCTCTGGCGCGTCACGCTCGAGGATACCGGCACGGGCGCGACGCGCGAGGTGACGGCCCGCGCTCTCGTCAATGCCGCCGGGCCCTGGGTCGAGCACGTGATCCGCGCCGATCTGAACCAGACGCCGAAGGAACACGTGCGCCTCGTGCGGGGCAGCCATATCGTCACCCGGCGGCTTTTCGATCACGACCGTTGCTATTTCTTCCAGGGCGCGGACGGGCGGATCATCTTCGCCATTCCCTATGAGCGGGACTTCACCCTGATCGGCACCACCGACGCCGAGCACCCCGACCCGCAGACCCCGCCGGAATGCACCGATGAAGAGGCGGAGTATCTCTGCCGCTTCGCCTCCGCGTATTTCGAGCAGCCGGTTACGCGGGAGGATATTGTCTGGACATATTCCGGCGTTCGCCCGCTCTATGACGATGGGGCCAAATCGGCGACGGCGGCGACGCGCGACTACGTGCTGAAGCTCAACACCGACGGCCCCGCCCCCCTGCTCAACGTGTTCGGCGGCAAGATCACCACCTATCGCCGCCTCGCCGAAAGCGCGCTGGCCGATCTTGCGCCCTACTTACCGCAGGCGGGCGGGGCGTGGACCGCCGGCGTCCCTCTGCCCGGCGGCGATTTCCCGGTCGACGGCGTGGCCGCGCTGACCGAAGATTTACTTGCCGCCTACCCGTTCCTCACCCCGGACTGGGCCGCGCGCCTGATCCGCGCCTACGGGACCGAAGCGCGCGATGTGTTGGGCGGCGCGAAAGCCGCCGCCGATCTCGGGCGTGATTTCGGCGCGACGCTGACCGAGGCCGAGGCGCGCTGGATGATGACCCGCGAATACGCCCGCACCGCCGAGGACATGGTCTGGCGGCGCACCCGGCTCGGCCTGCGGCTGAGCGCCGATCAGATCGCCGCGATAGATACGTGGATCGAAGCGCAAAACTGAGACTGGAGGCGTTGCAGAGAGGCGAAAGCCCGCTCTAGACTGGCGGCGAACCAGCCCTCGGAGCGCCGCCCATGTCACACATCCTCGCCATCGACCAGGGCACCACGTCGAGCCGCGCCATGCTGTTCGACGCCGCCATGCGCCCGGTCGCCACCGCGCAGGAGGAATTTCCGCAGCATTTCCCCGCCTCCGGCTGGGTCGAGCATGACCCCGAAGACCTGTGGGCCACCACGCTTTCGACCTGCCGCGCCGCGCTGGCGGGCGCGGGGGCGCAGGCCGGGGACGTCGCCGCCATCGGCATCACCAACCAGCGCGAAACCACGCTTGTCTGGGACCGCGCCACCGGCGCGACGCTCGGGCGTGCGATCGTCTGGCAGGACCGCCGCACCGCCGACGCCTGCCGCGCGCTGCGCGACGCGGGGCACGAGCCGTTGGTGAGCGCGCGCACCGGGCTGCTGCTCGACCCGTATTTCTCGGGGACCAAGCTCGGCTGGATCCTCGATCAGCACGAGGGCGCGCGCGCCCGCGCGACGGCGGGGGAATTGCTGTTCGGGACGGTGGATTGCTACCTCATCTGGCGGCTGACCGGGGGCAGGGTGCACGCGACCGACGCCACCAACGCCGCGCGCACGCTGCTCTATGACATTCACGCCGGGGAATGGAGCGCGGAGATCTGCGCGCTGCTCGACATCCCGCCGCAGATGCTGCCCGAGGTGCGCGACAGCGCCGGTGATTTCGGCGCGACCGACCCGGCGCATTTCGGCGGCGCGATCCCGATCCGGGGCGTCGCGGGCGATCAGCAGGCGGCGACGGTGGGGCAGGCGTGTTTTCGCCCCGGCATGATGAAATCGACCTATGGCACGGGCTGTTTCGCGCTGCTGAACACCGGCGATGCGCCCGTCGCGTCGCAGAATCGCCTGCTGACCACCATCGCCTACCAGCTTGACGGTCGGCCGACCTATGCGCTCGAAGGGTCGATCTTCGTCGCCGGCGCCGTGGTGCAGTGGCTGCGCGACGGGCTGGGCGTGATCGGCGCGGCGGGCGAAACCGCCGCGCTGGCCGATCGCGCGGACCCCGAACAGGACGTGGTGCTGGTGCCCGCCTTCACCGGCCTCGGCGCGCCCTACTGGAACGCCGAATGCCGGGGCGCGATCTATGGTCTCACCCGCAATTCCGGCCCGCCGGAACTGGCGCGCGCAGCCCTGGAAAGCGTCGGCCACCAGACGCGCGACCTGCTCGAGGCGATGCGCGCCGACTGGGCGGGGCAGGGCGCGGCGGACGGCCCCACCCTGCGCATCGACGGGGGGATGAGCGCCTCGGACTGGACCATGCAGTTCCTGGCCGACATCCTTGATGCGCCGGTGGATCGCCCGCGCATTCTGGAAACCACCGCGCTGGGCGCGGCTTGGTTGGCGGGGATGCGGGCGGGGCTCTACCCGGACATGGAGGGATTCGCCGAAGGCTGGGCGCTGGAGCGCCGCTTCACCCCGGCGATGGACAGCGCCACGCGCGAGGCGAAACACGCCCGCTGGAAACGCGCGGTGCAGGCGACGCTGGCGGTGTAGGCTCCGCTCCGTCCGGTTACAGCGCCCGTTTCACGTAGGCCGGGTCGAGATCGGCGAGGTTGACCGACAGGCTCCCGGTGCGGGGCAGTATGGCGGCGAGCGCGTCGAGGATCGTCTGCGTCATGTCGGCCTTGGTCTCGGCGTCCCGCCCGGGCAGCAGCAGAAGCGTCGCGTGGGCGAAGCTGTCGGGCGTCGTGCCGCCGCGATGCGCCGCGCAGGCGATGGTGCGCACCTTGAGCGCAGCGGGGTCGGGAACCTCGGGATGCGCGGTGAGCGCATCGAAGACCGCGTCGCACAGCGCGGCGAGGTCGACCTCCTGCGCG
Source organism: Roseovarius spongiae (assembly GCF_003651245.1). GTDB lineage: Bacteria > Pseudomonadota > Alphaproteobacteria > Rhodobacterales > Rhodobacteraceae > Roseovarius > Roseovarius spongiae. The sequence goes on along the minus strand of NZ_RAPE01000003.1, from coordinate 387,144 downwards.
ACATCGGCGGAATGTTCGATGATGACGTGGGGCATGGGAGTCCTCCGTTCAGGGTTTCAGACGCCGGCCTCTTCGGTCGCGGCGGCGATCATCGGGGCGAGACGCCAGCCCCATTCGGCCTGCGCGTCGTCGGTTTCGATCAGGTCGTTGCGCAGCTCGATCAGGGTGTTGGGTCGCTCATGCGCGATGGCGTGGCGGGCGATCGTGTCGCCGGGCAGATGGCCCGAATAGGGCTGATTTTCGCCCACGCAGAGGTCCGGCTCGGCCCGCAACCGCGCGAGCAGGGGGCGCGTCAGCCGGGCGTCGGCGGCATAGAGCAGCGCGATGTCCCACGGGCGCGCCGCCCGCCCGCGCAATTGCTGCGTGAAGCTGTGGACCGAGACGATGACGGTGTCCGTGCGGCGCGCGGCCAGTTGCGCCAGCGCGGTGTGATAGGGCCGGTAACAGCGGTTGAGCCGCGCCTCGCGCTCGGCCGGGCCGGCGTGGCGGTTGCCGGCGATCACGGTGCCGTCGTAGAGCTTCATCAAGAGCGTCGGGTCGTCCTCGCCGCGGTTGGGATCGATCACCAGACGGGAAAAGTTGCTCAGGATGGCGGGCGAATCCAGCGCCTTGGCCAGCGCGCGCGCCACGCCGGCCGCGCCCACGTCATAGGCGATGTGGCGCGCCATGTCGGCGGGCGCGATCTCGAGATCGCCGTTATTGACGAAAGGCGGCACGGTATTGGCGGCGTGATCGCAGATCACCAGCCAGCGGCCGGGCCGGTCGGGGCCGGCGATATGGAAGGGTTCGTAAGTCATCGGTGGTGTCGCTTTCCCCCGCACCGCTTTAGGCTGTCCCCGCGGCCGGTGCAACAAACCGCTGGCAAGGCCGGACTGGCCCGGCTACCAACCTCCGGAATAACCCCGCGAAAGGAGTGCGCAAATGCCGCGACACCGCAACGTCAAGATCGTGGCCACGCTCGGCCCCGCCTCGCAGGATTACGACGCCATCCGCGCGCTGCACGAGGCGGGCGCGGACGTCTTCCGCCTGAACATGAGCCACGGCAGCCATGACAGCATCCGCGAGAAACACGGCATAATCCGCCGCATCGAGGCCGAGCTGGGCAGCCCGATCTGCATCCTCGCCGACCTTCAGGGGCCGAAACTGCGCGTCGGCGTTTTCGCGAAGGGCGAGGAGGAGCTCGCCGAAGGCGCGCGGTTCCGGCTCGACCTCGATGAGGCCGAGGGCGATTCCGCCCGCGTCTGCCTGCCCCACCCCGAGATCTTCGCGGCTCTTGAACCCGGCGCGACGCTGCTGGTCAACGACGGCAAGATCCGCCTGCGCGTTACCGAGTGCGGCGATGATTTCGCCGAGTGCGACGTCATGGTCGGCGGCGTCATCTCCAACCGCAAGGGCGTCAACGTGCCGGACGTGGAGCTGCCGCTGGCCGCATTGTCCGAGAAGGACCGCGAGGATCTCGAATTCGCCTGCGAACTCGGGGTCGACTGGCTCGCTCTCAGCTTCGTGCAGCGCGCGCGCGACGTGACCGAGGCGCGCGAACTCGCCGGCGGGCGGGCGGCGATCCTGAGCAAGATCGAGAAACCCTCCGCGGTGTCGCGGTTCGCCGCCATCCTCGAGGCCTCGGACGGGGTCATGGTCGCGCGCGGCGACCTCGGCGTGGAGCTGCCGGTGCAGAACGTGCCGCCAATCCAGAAGCGCCTGGTGCGCGCCTGCCGCGCGGCGGCCAAGCCGGTGATCGTGGCGACCCAGATGCTCGAGTCGATGATCGAGTCGCCGGTGCCCACCCGCGCCGAGGTCAGCGACGTGGCCACCGCCATCTACGAGGGCGCCGACGCGATCATGCTCTCGGCCGAGAGCGCGGCGGGCAGCTACCCCGTCGAGGCGGTCACCACGATGGACAACGTCGCCCGCGAGGTCGAGGACGACCCGACCTACCGCGAGGTGATCGAGGCCAGCCGCCGCGCCGCGCGCACCACCGTCGCCGACGGCATCGTCGCCGCCGCGCGCGAGATCGCCGAAACGACGGACATCAAGGCGATCTGCTGCTTCACCGAAAGTGGGACGACCGCGCTGCTGACCGCGCGCGAACGGCCCCGCGTGCCGATCGTCGCGATGACCTCGGTGCTGCGCACCGCGCGGCGGCTGGTGCTGAGCTGGGGCGTCAACTGCGTGATGACGGACGAGCTGAGCCGCTTCAAGCTCGCCGTCATCAACGCCGCCCGCGCGGCGCGCGCGCTGGGCTACGCCACCGCCGACGATCAGATCGTGGTCACGGCGGGGGTGCCCTTCAACATGCCGGGAACCACGAATATCCTCAGGGTTGCGCCCTGTCAGGAAAGTTTGATTTACGCTACGGAACCGGGTTAACCTTCGACATTGCGCAGACGCGCCAAGCAGCATGCGGGGGCACCGGACTCATGGACGTGAACAGCGACCTGATACTGGTCATCGGCATCGTGCTGGGGGTGTTCGCGCTTCCCGCGATCGTCTCGGCCCTTTCGGACGGGCGCGCGCCGCGCGTCGCCGCCTTCGTGCTGATCGCCGCGGGCGTGCTGGTGGTCTACGCGATCCGCGAGAAGCCGGGCGGATACACCTTGCAGGACGTGCCCAACGCCTTTGTCCGCGTCGCGGCGAGCGTCATGCGTTAGGACGCGCGCCCGTCAGAAGATGAAATCGTCCGCGTCGATGGGTTGCCCCGCGCCGATCTCGGCGGCACCCGACAGGTCGATCTTCTCCGCGTCGTCGGCGTTGAAATCGAAAAGCGCGTCGCGCCCGAGCGGGCGACGCGCCCGGTGGCCAGCCAGTTTGCCTGGCGAGACTTCGAAAACCGGACGAAATCACCCTTGCGAAACACCCATATCCCGCCTATACGCCACACTTCACCCGCGCGGCCGGCCGAAGTGGCATGCCGAGTCGCGCGTTCTACCGCACGACCAAGAGGAGCCGGAAATGCCCAAGATGAAGACAAAATCGAGCTGCAAGAAGCGGTTCAAGATCTCGGCCTCGGGCCGCGTGATCGCTGGCCAGGCCGGCAAGAGCCACGGCATGATCAAGCGCACCAACAAGTTCATCCGCAACGCGCGCGGAACCACCACGCTCTCAAAGGCTGATGAGAAAATCATCAAGCCGATGATGCCGTATTCGCGCTAAGGAGGATCTGACATGGCCCGAGTAAAAGGTGGGACCGTCACCCACGCCCGTCACAAGAAGATCGTCAAGGCCGCCAAAGGCTATTACGGCCGTCGCAAGAACACCTTCAAGGTGGCGACGCAGGCCGTCGACAAGGCGAACCAGTACGCCACCCGCGACCGCAAGAACCGCAAGCGGAATTTCCGCGCGCTGTGGATCCAGCGGATCAACGCCGCCGTGCGCGCCCATGACGAAGGGCTGACCTACAGCCGCTTCATCAACGGGCTGACGCTGGCCGGGGTCGAGGTTGACCGCAAGGTGCTGGCCGATCTCGCCGTGCACGAGCCCGCGGCATTCGGCGCGATCGTCGACCAGGCCAAGGCGGCGCTTCCGGCCTGAAGGCGCCTGCGACAGTCATGAATTCAGGGGTCCGGGCGGCGCAGCCGTCCGGGCCTTTTTCGTTTTCGGACACAAGCAGATCCATCCGAAATGGAACCTCAGCGCGTCCTTACGCGTTTCGAGTAACGAAGTCTTGCGCACGCTCTCGTGATCGGGGGCCGTTCACTTTCCGATCACGCCGTGTCAGACTTGGCGTTGGAGCGGCTGTTCCGCGCTCCCGTGAGTGACCGGAGGAGGGGCCGATGGCACAGGCTTCACAAGATTTAAGAGTAATGTCCCGCAGCGCAATGAAGGCCGAGATGCTCGACGCCGAGACCGAGCGCGACCTGGCCTACGCCTGGCGCGACCGCCGCGACGAGGCCGCGCTGCATCGCCTGATCACCGCCTACATGCGCCTGGCCATCTCCATGGCGTCCAAATTTCGCCGCTACGGCGCGCCGATGAACGACCTGATTCAGGAGGCCGGCTTGGGCCTCATGAAGGCCGCGGACAAGTTCGACCCGGACCGCGGCGTGCGCTTTTCGACCTACGCGGTCTGGTGGATACGGGCTAGCGTGCAGGATTACGTGATGCGTAACTGGTCGATGGTGCGCACCGGCAGCACGTCCTCGCAGAAATCGCTGTTCTTCAACATGAAGCGCGTGCAGGCCAAGTTCGAGCGCGAGGCGATGGCCGACGGCGTCGAACTCGACGGCTACCAGCTGCGCGAGATGATCGCGCATGAGGTCGGCGTGCCGCTGCGCGACGTCGAGATGATGCAGGGCCGGCTTTCGGGATCGGACCTTTCGCTCAACGCGACGCAGAGCGCCGAAGATGAGGGCCGCGAATGGATCGAAACGATCGAGGATGACGGCCCGCGCGGCGATCAGCAGGTCGAGGCGGCGCATGACATGGCCGCGCTGCGCGCCTGGCTGAGCGAGGCGCTGGACGCGCTCAACGAACGCGAGCGGCTCATCGTGTGCGAGCGCAAGCTGCGCCCCGAGCCGCGCACGCTCGAAAGCCTCGGCGGCGAGCTCGGCCTCAGCAAGGAGCGGGTGCGCCAGCTCGAGGCGGCGGCCTTCGGCAAGATGCGCAAGACGCTCGAGGCCAAGGGCAACGAGGTCCAGTCCCTGCTGGCATGATCCGGGTCCTGATCCTCTGCGCCGTCGCGGCGTTGCCGCGATGGGCGGCGGCGCAGGACGTATGGGTGCTGGGCGAGTCCCACGACAACCCGGCGCATCACGCGGTGCAGGCCGCCATGGTGCGCGACATCGCGCCGGCCGCGCTGGTGTTCGAGATGCTGACCCCGGCGCAGGCCGATGGCGCGGTCCTGCCGCAGTTCGGCGATCCCTCCGGACTGCCGCGCCATTTGCAATGGGCCGGGAGCGGCTGGCCCGATTTCGACTATTACCGCCCGATCTTCGTCGCCGCGCCCAAGGCGCGCGTCTACGGCGCCGGCGTGCCGCGCGACATCGCGCGCCAGGCGATGCAGACCGGCATGGCCGAGGCGTTCGGAGACGACGCCGCGGCCTATGGCCTCACCACGCCGTTGCCCGCCGCCGAACAGGCCGCGCGCGAGGCGGCGCAGGCGAAGGCGCATTGCGGCGCGCTTCCCGCCGAGATGCTGCCCGGCATGGTCGCGGTACAGCGCCTGCGCGACGCGAGCCTCGCCCGCGCGGCGCTGGATGCGCTGCGCGATACCGGCGGGCCGGTCGTGGTGATCACCGGGAACGGCCACGCGCGCCGCGACCGGGGCATGCCCGCGTTGCTGGCGCAGGTCGCGCCTGACGTCGGGATCTACGCGCTGGGCCAGGGCGAGGACGGCGCGCCGCCCGAGGGCGAGTTCGACGCGGTCCGCGACGCGCCCGCGCCCGCGCGCGAAGACCCCTGCGCTGCGTTCCACTGAAACCCCGCGGCCTTGTCCCCGGCGGCGCGCGCGCCTAGTCTCGCACGGTGTCCCAACGGAGCCTGCCGATGCTCGCCTCGAAAAACATCCTTTTGATCATTGGCGGCGGGATCGCCGCGTTCAAGGCGCTCGACCTGATCCGCCGGTTGCGTGAACGCGGCGCGGGGGTGACGCCGGTGCTGACGCGCGCGGGCGCGGAATTCGTCACGCCGCTGTCGGTCTCCGCGCTGGCGGGGCGAAGGCTGTTCAGCGATCTCTTCGATCTGACCGACGAGTCCGAGATGGGCCATATCGAGCTGAGCCGCAGCGCCGACCTGATCGTCGTCGCCCCCGCCACCGCCGACCTGATGGCGCGGATGGCGCAGGGGCAGGCGGACGACCTCGCCTCGACCCTGCTGCTGGCGACCGACACGAAGGTGCTGATCGCGCCCGCGATGAACGTGCGGATGTGGGAGCACCCGGCCACGCAGCGCAACCTCGGGACGCTTCAGCGCGACGGCGTCCGCGTCGTCGGCCCGAACGATGGCGACATGGCCTGCGGCGAGCACGGCCCCGGCCGCATGAGCGAGCCGCTCGAGATCGTCGCCGCCATCGAGGCGGCGCTGACGGACGGGCCGCTGCGGGGCCGGCGCGTGCTGGTCACCTCGGGGCCCACGCATGAGCCGATCGACCCGGTGCGCTACATCGCCAACCGATCCTCGGGCGCGCAGGGCACGGCGATTGCCCGGGCGTTGGCGGATTTGGGCGCGCATGTGATCTTTGTCACCGGCCCGGCGGATGTGCCGCCACCCGAGGGAGTCGAGGTGATCCGCGTCGAGACCGCGCAGCAGATGCTGGATGCGGTGCAGGACGCGCTGCCGGTGGATGCGGCGATCTTTGCCGCCGCCGTCGCCGACTGGCGGGTCAAGGACGCGGCGTCTTCCAAGATGAAGAAGGATAAGGGCGGGCTTCCGCGATTGGAGTTCGCCGAGAACCCCGACATTCTCGCCCACGTGGCGCAGATGACCGAGGGGCGCCCTACGCTGGTCGTGGGATTCGCCGCCGAGACCGACGACGTGTTCGCCAACGCCACCGCCAAGCGGGCGCGCAAGGGTTGCGACTGGATCGTCGCCAACGATGTGAGCGACGGGACCGGTATCATGGGCGGCGCCGAGAACGACGTGACGCTGATTGCCGGGGACGGCGCCGAGGACTGGCCGCGCATGGGCAAGACGCAGGTGGCGGCGCGCCTCGCCGAGCGGATCGCGCAGGCCCTGGGCTGAGGATTTGGGTATTTCCGGAACATCGAAAGTGCAGGGTGGAGTCGTCATAAACGTCGCCTGGGACGATGGTGCGGACCGCACGCTGGGGTTGCCCTTCTACGCCAGCGCGGGCGCGGCGGGCGCCGATCTGCGGGCGAATTTCCCGCAGGACGCGCGCGGGGGCGTCACGCTTGCGCCCGGCGCGCGCGCGCTGGTGCCGACGGGGCTCCGGATCGCCGTGCCCGACGGGTTCGAGGTGCAGATCCGGCCGCGCTCGGGGCTGGCGCTGAAGCACGGGATCACCCTGCCCAACAGCCCCGGCACCATCGATTCGGATTATCGCGGCCCGCTGGGCGTGATCGTGATAAACGCCGGGGAGGCGCCGTTTCACATCGCGCATGGCGACCGGATCGCGCAGATGGTGGTGGCGCCGGTCCTGCGCGCGAAGTTCGCCTGCGTCGAGACGCTGGAGCAGAGCGCGCGCGGCGATGGCGGCTTTGGCTCGACCGGAGTCGAGTGATGGCGATGGTGCTGATCCTCGCCGTCGCGCTCTGGGTTCTGGGCGCGGTGCTCGGCACGCCCGCGCGGCTGCGCTGGATCATGATCGGGGCGGTCTGGCTGGGCGTGGTGCTGCTGCACCTCCTGCTGCCGGGCGGGCATCCGATGCGCGCGGCCACCGGAGAGAACGCAGCGCCCTGGCTGCTGCTGGGCGGGGCGGTCGGGATCGGGCTCGCCTATGCCGCCGTGCTGCGCGCGCTGCGGGCGCGCAGCCGGTCGGCGACGGCGCCCGAAGAGACCCGCGCCGGCACGTTTTCCGACGCCGAACTGGAGCGTTACGCGCGCCATATCGTGCTGCACGAGATCGGCGGGCCGGGGCAGAAGGCGCTGAAAAACGCGCGCGTGCTGGTGATCGGCGCCGGCGGGCTCGGATCGCCGGTGATGCTTTACCTCGCCGCCGCGGGCGTCGGCACGATCGGGGTGATCGACGACGACGCCGTTGAGGCGTCCAATCTGCAACGGCAGGTCATCCATCCCGACGCTTCGCTCGGGCTGCCCAAGGTGCAGTCCGCGGCGCAGGCGATCCGCGCGCAGAACCCGCATGTCGCCGTGCGGCCCTATCACCGGCGGCTTACCGACGAGATCGCCCAGGATCTCTTTGCCGATTACGACGTGATCCTCGACGGGGTCGACAACAGCGCGACGCGCTACCTGTCGAACCGCGCGGCGGTGGCGACGGGGCGGCCGCTGGTTTCCGGGGCGCTCACGCAGTGGGAGGGGCAGCTTTCGGTCTTTGACCCGGCGCGCGGCGCGCCCTGCTATCAATGCGTCTTTCCCGAGGCAGCCGATCCCGCGCTGGTCCCGTCCTGCGCCGAGGCGGGCGTGATGGCGGCGCTCCCGGGCGTGATCGGCGCGATGATGGCGACCGAGGCGATCAAGCTCATCACCGGGGCCGGGGCTGCGCTGCGCGGCGAGATGCTGATCTACGACGCGCTCTATGGCGATGCGCGCAAGTTCACGCTGGCCCGGCGCGCGGATTGCCCGGTCTGCGGCGAGATTAAGGAAAAGGAACACGCAGGATGACTAACCCGCTCCTGGCCGAATGGAACACGCCGTTCCGCATCGCGCCCTTCGATGCGATCAAGGACGAGGATTTCGCGCCGGCCTTCACGGCCGCGCTGGAGGAGGCGGAGGCCGAGATCACCGCCATCGCCGAGAACCCCGCGCCGCCCACCTTCGCCAACACGATCGAGGCGCTCGAAGCGTCGGGCGCGGCGCTCGACAAGGTGCTGGGCGTGTTTTTTACGCTGGCGGGTGCGGACAGCAACCCTGCGCGCCAGGCGCTCCAGCGCGACTTCGCGCCGAAGCTCGCCGCGCATTCGTCCTGGGTGACCGGCAACAAGGCGCTGTTCCACAGGATCGAGGCGCTATGGCGGGACCGCGACGCGCTCGACCTGACGGCAGAGCAGGCGCGCGTGCTGATGCTGACGCACCGGGCCTTCCGCCGCGCCGGTGCGGCGCTGAGCGGGGCCGAGGAGGAAGAGATGCGCGCGATCATGGCGCGACTGGCGGAGCTCGGCACCGCCTTCACGCAGAACCTGCTCGCGGACGAGGCGGCGTGGCACATGGAACTGGCCGAGAACGATCTGGACGGTCTCCCCGATTTCGTGATCGACGCCGCGCGCGCGGCGGGGGCGGAGAAGGGGCTCGATGGTCCGGCGATCACGCTGTCGCGTTCGCTCATCGTGCCGTTCCTGCAATTCTCGCCGCGCCGCGACCTGCGCGAGCGCGCCTTCGCCGCCTGGGCCGCGCGGGGCGCAGGCGGGGGCGACACCGACAACCGCGCCATCGCCGCCGAGACGCTGAAGCTGCGCCATGAGCGCGCGCAATTGCTGGGCTACGACAGTTTCGCGAGCTTCAAGCTCGAAACCGAGATGGCCGGGACGCCGGAGGCGGTGCGCGACCTGCTGATGCGGGTCTGGACGCCTGCAAGGGCGCGGGCCGAGGCGGATGCGCAGATCCTCACGCGGATGATGCGCGCGGACGGCGTGAACGGTGCGCTCGAACCGTGGGACTGGCGCTACTACGCCGAGAAACGCCGCCAGGCCGAGCATGATTTCGACGAGGGCGCGGTGAAGCCCTACCTGCAACTCGACCGGATGATCGAAGCGGCGTTCGCCTGCGCGCAGCGCCTCTTCGGGCTGGAATTCCGCGCGCTCGACGCGCCGCTCTACCACCCCGATTGCCGCGCTTGGGAGGTCACGCGCGGCGGCGAACACGTGGCGGTGTTCATCGGCGACTATTTCGCGCGCCCCTCCAAGCGGTCCGGCGCCTGGTGCAGCGCCATGCGCGGGCAGGCGAAGTTTCCGCGCGTGCAGGGGCCGGTGGTCATCAACGTCTGCAACTTCGCGCGTGGTGAGCCGGCGCTGCTGAGCTACGATGATGCGCGCACGCTGTTCCATGAATTCGGGCACGCGCTGCACCAGATGCTCTCGGACGTGACCTATGAATCGGTGAGCGGCACGTCCGTGGCGCGCGATTTCGTGGAACTGCCGAGCCAGTTGTTCGAACACTGGCTCGAAGTTCCCGAGGTGCTGGCCGAATTCGCGCGCCACGCGGAAACCGGCGCGCCGATGCCGCGCGCGCTGCTTGACAAGGTGCTGGGCGCGGCGACTTACGACATGGGGTTCCAGACGGTGGAGTACATCGCCTCGGCGCTGGTGGATCTTGATTTCCACGACGGGGCGCCGCCCGCCGACCCGATGGCGCGGCAGGCGGAGGTGCTGGCGGAACTCGGCATGCCGCACGCCATCGCGATGCGCCACGCGACGCCGCATTTCGCGCATGTGTTCTCGGGCGATGGCTATTCCTCGGGCTATTACAGCTACATGTGGTCCGAGGTGATGGACGCCGACGCCTTCGCCAGCTTCGAGGAGGCGGGCGGTGCGTTCGATCCTGAGCGCGCGGCGGCCCTCGAACGCCATATCCTGTCGCGCGGCGGCTCGGAGGAGGCGGAGGCGCTCTACCGCGCGTTTCGCGGCCGGATGCCGGGGCCCGAGGCGCTGCTCGAGGGGCGCGGGCTGGCGGGCTGATACGCTCTATTGCGCGGGGACGCAGGTTGCGCCATGATCCCGAAGCCAAGCGAAGGACGGCAAGATGCGCAAATTCATGGTCGTGCTGGATGACAGCCGCGAATGCCTGAACGCCATACGCTTCGCCGCCATGCGCGCGGCAAATACCGAGGGCGGGGTCAAGGTGTTGTCGGTCATCCCGCCCGACGAGTTCAAGCACTGGATCGGTGTGGGCGACATCATGCGCGAGGAGCACCGCGAACGCATCGAGGCGCATTTCGAGGTCTTCGCCAAGTGGATGCGGGACAAGCAGGGGGTTGAGCCCGAACTCGTCATCCGCGAGGGCGAGCCGGTCGCCGAGATCATCGCCCAGGTCAACGAGGATCCCGAGGTCGGCGTGCTGGTGCTGGGCGCCGCGACGGACCGCAAGGGGCCGGGGCCGCTGGTGTCGCAACTGACCAAGAACGCCGGATCGCTGCCCATTCCGATCACCATCGTCCCCGGCGATCTGAGCAAGGAGCGGCTCGAGGCGATCACCTGACGGGGATCGCGTTCCGCGGATTTCCCGCCTCCGGCGGGGATGTTTGGGGCAGGAAGAAGACAGCAGTTCCGCTTTACTTCTTGCCCGAAATATCCCGAGGTCGGGGGCTGGCCCCGGGGGTGCGCGTAGTTTAGAATCGTTCCAAACCTTGACTCGCGCCCTCGGCGCGCGCATATCGAAGGCATGCACCACGAAGGGGGCCGTTCCATGTTCATCCAGACCGAATCCACGCCCAACCCCGCGACGTTGAAATTCCTTCCGGGGCAGAGCGTCCTGCCCGCGGGCACCGCGGATTTCCCCACCCCCGAAGGGGCCGGGAAGTCGCCTCTCGCCACGCGGCTTTTCGCGGTCGAAGGGGTGACGGGCGTGTTCTTCGGCACCGATTTCGTCACCGTGACCAAGGCCGACGCCGTCGAATGGGACCATATCAAGCCGGCGCTGCTTGGCGCGATCATGGAGCATTACCAGTCCGGTGAGCCGGTTATGGCCGACGGCGGCGCCGATCCCGCCTCGGGCCATGCGGAGCATGACGGCGAGGATGGCGAGATCGTGAACCAGATCAAGGAACTGCTGGATACGCGCGTGCGCCCGGCGGTGGCGCAGGACGGCGGCGACATCACTTTTCACGGCTTCGACCGCGGCGTCGTCTACCTGCACATGCAGGGCGCCTGCGCGGGCTGCCCGTCCTCGACCATCACGCTGAAGATGGGGATCGAGAACCTCTTGCGGCACTATATCCCCGAGGTGACAGAGGTGCGCCCGATCGGTGTCTGAGCCTCTCGTCCTGGGCGTCGATACCTCCGGGCCGTGGTGCAGCGCGGCGCTCTTGCGGGGGGGTGACGTTCTTGCCGATCTTCATGAAGACATGCCCAAAGGGCAGGCCGAGTCGCTGTTTCCGCTGCTTGGCGACCTGATGGCGCGCGGCGGGACCGAGTGGCGCGACCTCGCCGCGATCGGCGTCGGGACCGGGCCGGGCAATTTCACCGGCATCCGGATATCGGTCGCGGGGATGCGCGGACTGGGGCTCGCGTTCGGGATCCCGGTGATCGGGGTCACGCTGCTGGACGCGGCGGCGCAAGGCGCGCGCGGTCCGATCCTCGCCTCGGTCGCAGCGCCCCGCGGGCAGGCTTACGTGCAGGGGTATGGCATGAAACGCGACGTGGCGCCAGCATTGGTCGCGATCCGCGATCTCGACCGCGCGCTGGTCGAGCCGGGGCTCCTTTCCATCGGGTCGGCGGGGGCGGAGATCGCGGCGCATCTCGGGGTGGCGCACGCGGCTGCGTCCGCGGCGCCCGGTCTCGCCATCGCGCGCATCGCGGCTGCGCGCCTGCCGGGATGGGACGGCCCCGCCGCCGCGCCCCATTACCTCAAACCCGCCGACGCCGCGCCCGCGCGGGACGCGCCGCCGGTCATGCTCGATTGATGGACGCCGCCGGCATGGCCCGCCTGCACGCCCGCGCCTTTGCCGGGCAGGGACGGGGCTGGCGCGAGGCCGAGTTCGCCGAGCTGATCGCATCGGACGCGGTGACATGGGCCGGCGACGCGCGGGCCTTCGGCCTATCGCGGTTGATCGCCGACGAGGCGGAGCTGCTGACGTTGGCGACTGATCCCGACCACCGCCGGCAGGGCCTGGCGCGGCAGGTGCTCGGGCGGCTGGAGGCATCGCTGCGCGCGCGTAGGGCCGCGCGCCATGTGCTGGAAGTGGCCGAGGACAACGGCGGAGCCCGCGCGCTCTACGCGGCGGCGGGATACGCGATCGTTGCGCGGCGCGCGGGGTATTACTTCCGCGGCGCGCGGCGCGTCGACGCGCTGGTTCTCGCCAAGACGCTGACCGGGCCGGGCGCGGCCTGACTGAAGGCGCGGCCGGATCGGTCCAGTTGCGCCGGGTTGTAGCGCCAGATCCTCGAATCGATCCCGCGCGGGCGCGCCCGGCGCCGCTGCGCGCTTGCCAAAACGGCGGGCATGGCGATAGTTGATATGATGTATATCTACCTGCCCATCGCCGAAGTTTCGGTCAACGCGATCCTCCTGTTGGGTCTGGGCGGGTTGGTGGGCGTCCTTTCGGGCATGTTCGGGGTCGGCGGCGGTTTCCTGATGACGCCGCTTCTGTTCTTCATCGGCATCCCCCCGGCCGTGGCGGTGGCGACCGGCGCGAACCAGATCGTCGCGTCGTCCTTCTCGGCGGTGCTGGCGCATTTCCGGCGGCGCGCCGTCGATCTTCGGATGGGGACGGTGCTGCTGCTCGGCGGGCTGCTCGGGGCGGCGCTGGGCGTGATGCTGTTCAACTATCTCAAGGAACTGGGACAGGTGGACCTTCTGGTGACGCTGTTCTACGTGGTGTTCCTCGGGATCGTCGGCGCGATGATGTTCGTCGAGAGCCTGCGCGCCATCCGCAGTTCACGGCGCGGCAGCGCGCCCGCGCGCAAGAAACACACCTGGATCCAGAAGCTTCCGCTGAAGATGCGGTTCCGCACCTCGGGCCTTTACATCAGCGTCATCCCGCCCGCGCTGGTCGGGCTCGCCGTCGGGGTGCTGGCGGCGATCATGGGCGTGGGCGGCGGGTTCATCATGGTGCCGGCGATGATCTACCTGCTGGGCATGCCGACCAAGGTGGTGGTGGGCACGTCGCTCTTCCAGATCATCTTCGTCGCCGGGTTCGCCACCATGCTGCACGCCGTCAGCAGCGGCATCGTCGACGTGGTGCTGGCGGTGCTGCTGATCGTCGGCGGGGTGGTCGGCGCGCAGTTCGGCACGGTGATCGGCAACCGGATGAAGGCGGAGCAATTGCGCATCCTGCTGGCGATCCTGGTGCTGGCGGTATGCTTCAAGCTGGGGCTCGACCTGCTGATCAGGCCGGCGGAGCTCTATTCCATCGGCGCGGCGGAAGGGATGTGATGCGGTTCCTCGCGCTGATCCTCGCGCTGCTGGTCGCGCCGCCGCTTGGCGCCGAGGAGGTCGTGCTGGGTCTCAGCAAGGACAGGATCGCGATCAATACGACATTCGACGGCTCGGACATACTGTTGTTCGGCGCGATCAAGCGCGAGACGCCGATTCCCGAAGGGGAACTGGGCGTGGTCGTCGCCGTCGCGGGCCCGTCCGAGCCGCTCGATGTGCGCCGCAAGGAGCGCCGGTTCGGCATCTGGGTCAATGTCGACGCGGTCGAGGTGGACAGCGCCCCGAGCTTCTACGCCGTCGCGACCAGCGGCGCGTGGAGCGAGGTGCTCTCGGAGGTCGAGGACCTGCGACACAAGATATCGATCCCGCGCGCGATCCGCTCGGTCGGGGCGCCGAGCGCCGTGAAGGACGCGCAGAGCTTTACCGACGCGGTGATCCGCATCCGCAAGGCGCAGGGCGCCTACAAGATCAACGAGGGCGCGGTCGAGTTGAGCGAACAGACGCTGTTCCAGACCTCGATCAGGCTGCCGGCGAACCTGACCGAAGGGGCCTACACGACGCGCATCTTCCTCACGCGCAAGGGGCAGGTCGTATCGCATTACGACACGGTGATCGACGTCGGCAAGGTGGGCATGGAGCGTTGGCTGTTCGACCTCTCGCGCGTGGATCCGATCCTCTACGGGTTCATGTCGCTCGCCATCGCGATCGCGGCGGGGTGGGGCGCCTCGGTCGCGTTCCGCGCGCTTCGGGCGGGCTGAGCGGGCGCTGCGCCCTAGGGTGACGCCGCGCGCGCCGGCCGGCGGGGGCCTTCGGCGAGGATACCTTCGGCGGGACGGGCGCCGCCTCAGCCGTCGTTCTGCGCCTCGAGCGTGAGCGGCGCGGGCGCTGCGCGCAGATCGTCCACGCGCAAGGCGTGTTCGGGTTTCGAGAGCCGGTTGCGCACCACCCAGTGCAGCCGTTCCTGCGCGCGGGTGATCGCCACGTAGGCAAGCCGTTTCCACAGCGGCTGACCCGCCTCGACGCGGCCCATGCGCGCGGCGACGAAGAGATCGGGCGCGAAGACCTGCACCGTTTCCCATTGCGAGCCCTGCGCCTTGTGGATCGTCACCGCCGCCCCGTGCAAAAAGGTGGCGCCCATGTTGGCGGCGAAGGGGATGAAGGGTTCCTCCTCGTCCGGTTTCTCGATCTTCACGATGCTGGCGGCGCTCACCTGCGGATCCTCGGCGCCCATGACGTGCAGACGGGAAAAGCCGGGCTTCTTGCCGGGCCCGAGATAGATCACCTGCGCGCCCTTGATGAGCCCGCGCGCCTCGAGGTCGAGCCGCTTCTTGCGGTGTTTGAGCGGCAACTCGATCCCGTCGCAGATCAGCGGCTCACCCTCCAGCAGCGCGGTTTCGGGGGCGCCGTGGACCTTGCGGAAGGCGTTGATGAGCCGGATACGCGTGGCGTTGCGCCAGACCAGCACGGGCGAGCGCGCCATCAGGTCGACCTCGACTCGCTCGGCCCATTGCACGCGGTCGTCCGCGCGCGCCTTGTCCTGCACCATCGCCTCGAAGTCGGAGAATTCCATCGCCGGATCGGCAAGCGCGTGGGCGAGATCGAGGATCGGGTTGTCGGCGTCCTGCCGATGGATCCGGTGCAGTTCGAGCTTGGCCGGGGCGGGCAGGGAGTCGAAGACCATGCCGCCCTCGCTCTTGACCGGGGGCAGCTGCGCGGGATCGCCGAACAGCAGCAGCGTCGGGAAGATCTCCCTGAGGTCGTCCAACTGGCGTTCGTCCAGCATGCTGGCCTCGTCCACGAACCCGATGTCGAGCGGTTCCTCCCGGCGTTTCCAGCCGGTGATGAAATCGCTGCCGCGCAGCCCCGCGGCGGCCAGCGCGCCGGGGATCGACTTGTTGGTCTGATAGAACGCGTGCGCCCGGTCGAGCGCGATCTCGGTCAGATCCTCGATCACCGGGCGGTCGCCGTTGCCGGCCAGCCATTCGGCGATCTTTTCGTATTCCGGGTCATAGACGGGCGTGTAGAGGATGCGGTGGATCGTCGTTGCGGGCACGCCGCGCATGCGCAGCACGCTCGCCGCCTTGTTGGTGGGGGCGAGGATCGCGAGGCTGCGCCGGTCGCGCCGTTTGCGGCTCTCATAGTCGCCCGAGACGATGTCGACGCCGGCCTCCTCCATCGCGTGGAACAGTTCGGCCAGCAGCAGCGTCTTGCCCGAGCCGGCCTTGCCGATCACGGCCATCACCGATTCGCGCCCCTCGCGCGGGGGCGAGAGCGCGCCGGCGTCGAGATCGACGCCCGCGCCGCGCAGCGCGTCGGCGATGCGGTCGTGGGCCTCGGCCTGGTCTTCGGAAAATGTCAGCGCGATCCGGGACATGGGGCGACCTTATCGTCGCCCCAGCCGGGGCGCCAGCGAAAGCGGCGCAGGGGCGAAACGCGCGCCAGTGAGCGGCGACACGCGTTTCGCAAACCGCGTCAGGCGGCGACGAGCGGACGTTCCTCGACGGTGGGAAGCGCGGCGCGGTGGAACCAGAGCGCGGAAATCTCGGGCGACACCCGCGCCCGGTGCGCGACCTTGGCCCGATCGGCGTCGGTCTGGATCCAGATCCCCGCGCTGATCCGGTCGCGTCCGCTTCCGATTGCGCCGATCACCTGCGGCGATGAGCCGATAAAGCGGTATATGCGTTCCATCCGCGCATCGAACACGCCGGTGTAACCGCTGAGCCCCATCCCGCGCAGCACCTCGCCGCCGCCCAGCATCAGCGCGGCGGCGACATGCGATTCCGCGCCGGGCGCGAGGCAGAAGCGCGTGCATTCCCAAAGTTGCGGATCACGCACCGGGCCGTCCGGCAGAAGATGCGCGAAATGGTCGTTCAGCATCGTGCGCCCGGTCGTGGGCAACAGGCGCATGGAGCCGCCATGCTGACCATCCGAACGCTGCCAAATCACGTAAAGCGGGTCGAGCGCGTCGTATTCGTCGCGTTCCTCCCCGGCGGCGTCGACGGAGACCTCCCAGCCGAGACGGCGTTTGAACTGGTCCGCGCGATCACGGAACATTCCGCGCGCCAGCACGGGAAAATGAGCCAGGTCGTGAGCGTAGATAAAGCGTAACATGTCTGTCCCCTCTGTAAATAGACGGTTCCAGACATAGTGCCTTCTTGGTTAATGATCTCTTTTCAGGCGGATTGTTGCGTCAAATTGACTGATCGTAGTCGCCGACCGACGGTTCGGTGCGGATCACCGCGTCGATATCGGCGAAAATGGCGCGCATCTCGGCTTCGCTCTCCCCGCTTTCACAGACGACGACGAGGTTGGGCGTGTTCGACGAGGCCCGGACGAGCCCCCAACTGCCGTTGTCTAGAATCACCCGCGCGCCGTTTACCGTGACCACCTGCTCGATCATGCGCCCCGCGATCGGTTCATTCGCTTCGTGCTTGGCGACAAGGCGCGCGACAAGCCGGTCAAGCACCTCGTATTTCTCGGTGTCCGCGCAATAGGGCGACATCGTCGGCGTGGCCCATGTGACCGGCAGCGCGCGGCGCAGGTCGGACATGGACTGGTCCGGGTGGCGGTCCATCAGCTTGCAGATCTCGACCGCCACGCGCAGCCCGCAGTCATAGCCGCGCCCCACCGGTTCAGCGAGAAAATAGTGCCCGGATTTTTCGAACCCCGCCAGCGCGCCCAGTTCCTTCACCCGGCGTTTCATGTGGCTGTGGCCGGTCTTCCAGTAGTCGGCCTTCGCCCCGTTGGCCTGCAATTCGGCGTCCGAGGCGAACAGGCCGGTGGATTTGACGTCCGCCACGAAGGTGGCGTTCGGGTGCAGGCGGCTGAGGTCGCGGGCGAGGATCACGCCCACCTTGTCAGCGAAGATTTCCTCGCCCTCGTCGTCCACCACGCCGCAGCGGTCGCCGTCGCCGTCGAAGCCGAGCGCCAGATCGGCGCCCGAGGCGCGCACGCAGGCGGCCATGTCGTGCAGCATCTCCATCGCCTCGGGGTTGGGATTGTAATGCGGGAAGGTGTAGTCGAGCGCGTTATGCAGCGGCACGACCTCGACGCCGAGGCGCGCAAAAAGCTCGGGCGCGAAGGCGGAGGCGGTGCCGTTGCCGGTGGCGCAGACGACCTTGAGCTTGCGGGTCATGCGGAAATCGCCCACGAGATCATCTAGATAGGCCCCGCCCACGCCGGGGACGAATTCATAGGCGCCGCCGGGATACGCCTGCCCGCGCCCTTCGAGCACGATGTCGCGCAATTCCGCCATTTCGTCGGGGCCGTGGGTCAGCGGGCGCTCGAACCCCATCTTCACCCCGGTCCAGCCGTTGGGGTTGTGCGAGGCGGTGACCATCGCCACGGCGGGCGCGTCGAGATGGAACTGCGCGAAATAGGCCATCGGCGACAGGGCCGGGCCGATGTCCTTCACGTGGATGCCGGCCTGCATCAGCCCGACGATGAGCGCATTCTTGATGCTCAGCGAATAGTCGCGGTAATCGTTGCCGACCGCGATCACGGGGTCGATCCCCCGCGCGCGCATCTGCGTGCCGAGCCCGAGACCAAGCGCGGTCATGCCGGGCAGGTTGATCTCGTCAGGGTATTTCCAGCGCGCGTCGTATTCGCGGAAACCGGTGGGCGCGATCATCGGGTCGCGCAGGAATTCCCAGGTGTTGGGGGTCACGGAAGGGGCGGGTTTCATCACCTGTGGCGTCCTTATATGTCTAGACAAATGGGATCGGATTTGGCGAGCCGGTCGAACCGCACGAGGCTCTCGATCAGCGCGCCCATGCGGTCCAGCGGAATCATGTTCGGCCCGTCCGAAGGCGCGGTGTCGGGTGCTTCGTGCGTCTCGATGAAGACCGCCGCGATGCCGAGCGAGACGGCGGCGCGCGCCATGACCGGCGCGAATTCGCGCTGCCCGCCGGATGAGCCGCCCATGCCGCCGGGTTGCTGCACCGAATGCGTGGCGTCCATCACCACCGGGTAGCCGGTCGCAGCCATCTGCGGCAGGGAGCGCATGTCCGCAACCAGCGTGTTGTAGCCAAACGACGTGCCGCGTTCGGTCAGCAGGATGCGACGATTGCCGGTCGCCTCGATCTTGGCCACCACGTTGGGCATGTCCCAGGGCGCGAGGAACTGGCCCTTCTTCACGTTGATCGCCGCACCCGTTTCGCCCGCCGCGATCAGAAGGTCGGTCTGGCGGCAGAGGAAGGCGGGGATTTGCAGCACGTCGCAGATTTCGGCCACGGGCGCGCACTGGTCGGGCAGGTGAACGTCCGTCAGAACCGGCACGTCGAGCGCGGCGCGCACCGCCTGCATGACCTTCAGCCCCTCGTCCACGCCCAGCCCGCGCTTGCCCGAAAGCGAGGTGCGGTTGGCCTTGTCGAAGGAGCCCTTGAAGATGAACTGCGCGCCGGCGGCGGTGCAGACCTCGCGCATGCGGCCCGCGATCATCTGCGCATGGTCCACGGATTCGAGTTGGCACGGACCCGCGATGACGGTCAGCGGCTGGTCGTTGCCGACGCCGAGGCCGGATATGTCCACGATAGTCATGTCAGGACGATACCTGTTCCCGCAGGATAGATGAAGTGAGCGAGATCATAAGATAAATCCCCGCGAAAATCAGGAATGCGAGGATCGTGTTCTCGAACGCGCGCGGGTAGGAGGGGTCCTCGGAGGGCACGGGGCGCACGCTCACCGTCAGGTAGCGAACCTGCTTGTTCGCCTCGATCTGGCTCTGGCGCTGATTCTCGAGCGCGGCCTGTAACACCAGGTCGGCGGTCGCGAGGTCGGCCTGCGCCATCTGGATGTCCGCCGTCTGCGACGCGAGCGAGCTTTGCCCCTCATGCGCCTCGGTGAGCCGCGCTCTCTGCTTGCTCAATTCGGCCTGGAGCACCTCGATTTCGCTGGTGAGGGCCTGTACCTTGGCGCGGTTGGGCCGCGCGTTGTTGTTCTGCGTCTGGAGCGCGAGCTGCTTTTCCTGGAGCTGCAATTCCACGTTGGCGATGAGCTGCCGGACATTGGCGATCTCGCCCTCCGGGTCGAGCACGCTGCTCTCCTGCAACGCGACCATGCGCTGCTGCGCGGCGCGGCGCTCGTTCTTGGCCTCTTCGAGGTTCTCGGTGGCGCTCAGCACCGCGTCCTGGCGCTTGCGCCGGCTCAGTTCGTCGACGCGCTCCTCGGCGTATTCGATCAGCTTCTCGGAAAAGACCGCGCTCAGCTCGGGGTCGGCGCTCGACACTTCCATGCGCAGCACGCCTTCGGTCGGGTCATAGCCGATCTTGACGAATTTCTTGTAGACCTTGAACGCTTCCTCGTTGCTCGCGTCCGGGCTGAGGCGCTGGATCGGGTCGATCCAGGGTTCGCTGAAATGGTTGCGGAACCCGACATCATCGTCAAGCCGCAGCATCGCGTCCTTGCTGAGCAGGTAGGATTGCGTGGCGATCGCGTCCTGCCCGGTGGCGAACTGGCTGGGGATGAGCCCGCGAAGCCCGCCGGCCCCGCCGCCCCCGCCGTCGGCCGACAGGATCAGGAATTCCGACTTGGTCGAATACATCGGCGTTGCAATGACATAGTAGTAATAGCCCGCCACCAGCGTCGGCAGCATGACAAAGGCCATGAGCCGCGAGAACAGCAGCATCAGCTTGCGCCGGCGGCGCTTGCCGATGTCGCGCTGGATGCGCATGATCTCTTCGCTGCGCCGGTCCGCGGGGCTGAGTTCGGTCGAGGGCAGCGTCTGCCTGCCCGCCGGCACGGTCTGGGGCAGTTGCACCATGGGCGCGGCCACCTCGCGGCCCTTGGCCGCCCTGGGCGCGCCGTCGGTCGTCACCAGCTCCAGGATCGTGCCGCGCTTGAACGGGTCGATCCCACGCTCGCGCAGCAGGCGCACCGCGTCGAAATCCGAGGTCGGCGCCAGACCGTGTTTCTGCGCCACGCGTCGCGCCATGCGCAATTGCCGCCCCGTCAGCCCCTCCTGGCGGATCTCATCGATGCTCTGGCCGGTGCTGACCTCCTGGGGCGAGGAAACCTCGCCTGTGCGGGCCTCCTCCGCTTCGGCGGCGCGCGGCGGGGCGGCGGGGCGGTTGGCGCCTTCGCGCGGCTCGGCGGCGCGCTCCTGTTGCTGTGCGCTGCTTGTCGCGCTCCGCTTTATGCGGAATTTCCTAACCTTGGGTTTCATAGTCATAAAGCTGCTTCGCCTCTTCCAAGGTATCGAACATGTAGAGCTGACCACCCATCAGCACGGCTGCGGAGGTCGCGAATTTCTCCAACGTCTTGGCCTGGTGCGAAACGATCACGACCGTGGTGGTGCGCAGCCGTTCCTTGAGGATTTCCCCCGCCTTGCGGTTGAATTCAACGTCGGTCGAATTCGGCATGCCCTCGTCGATCAGGTAGATGTCGAAATCGAGCGCCAGCATCAGCGAAAAGGTGAACCGCGCCTTCATGCCGGTGCTGTAAGTGCCCAGCGGTTGGTCGAAATATTCGCCGAGGTTGCACATCCAGCGGCAGAACGCCTCGACATAGTCGGGGTCGAGCCCGTAGAGCCGCGCAATGTAGCGGCTGTTCTCCATCGCGGAAATCTTGCTGATGACGCCGCCCATGAACCCGAGCGGAAAACTGATGCGGCAGCGGCGGCGGATCTCGCCCTCGTCGGGTTTCTCGAGGCCGGCCATCATGTTGATCAATGTCGTCTTGCCGGTGCCGTTGGGCGCAAGCACGCCCATGCTGCGGCCAAGCTCCACCCGGAACGACACCCGGTCGAGGATGACCTTGCGCTGGGTGCCCGTCCAGAAGGACTTGCTGACATTCTCAAATTCGAGCATCCATTCGCTCCGGCGCTGCTCTGCCCTCTTGGCGGGGCCTCGGGGTGGGACGTGCCACGATACCGTATTATGTCGGATAGTCGCCCTTATATACAGGCGAACAAGGCAGAATTATGCCTGTATCTGAAAAAACCCGAAGAATTGGCCGAAGAATTGATTGGGGACGCGCCGGTTCAGGCGATGACCTGCCAGGTCAGCCCCGCCGCGAGCGCGCCGAGAAAGGCGAATCCGATATAGGCGGCGAAGACGCGCGGCTTGACCAGCGCCCAGACGGCGATGGCCGCCGGGATGCAGCTGACCCCGCCCGCGATCATGAAGCTCATCGCGGCGCCGTCGCTCATTCCCTGCGCCAGCAGCGCGTCGACCAGCGGCACGGCGGCGTATCCGTTGAGATAGGCCGGCCCGCCGACGAGCGCGCCCAGCACGATCGGTCCAAGCCCGTCGCCGCCCAGCACGCGCGCGACCGCCTCGGCCGGGAGGTAATGCAGCATAAGCGCCTCGACCACATAGGCCAGCGCCAGCCATTTGAGCAGGAAGAGCGCGTTTTCCAGCGACGTGTCGCGGAAGGTCCGGCGGCGATCGGCCTGCGTCCAGAAGCGCCAGACCGGCGCGCCTTCGAACGGTTTGGCCGGGCCGCAGCAGCCGCCCGCGCGTTTGCGTTCGCGCAGCGGATCGGCGAAGAGCGGGCTGCGCGCGGCCAGCATCGTGGCGAAGCCGCCGAACATGCCGATGCCCACCGCCGCGACCGTCTTGGCGATGGCGAAGTCGAAGCCGAGCGTGCCGCTGGTGATCGCGAACATCGCGGGGTCCATCAGCGGCGAGGCCAGCCAGAAGGCCATGACCGCCCCGAGCGGCGCCCCGAGGGCGAGCATCGCGGCGATGAAGGGGATCACCTCGCAGCTACAGAACGGGGCCAGCCCGCCGATGGCGGCGGCGACGATCACCATGCGGACCTGGTTGCCCTCGAACGCGCGGGCCAGAAGACGCTCGGCTCCCGTCGCCTTGAGCCAGGCCACCGCCAGCACTGCGAAAGCGATGAAGGGCGCGGTATGCCAGAGCGCGCCGATGGCGAAGCTGACCGTCGGCCAGGCCTGCGGCGGATCGAGGAGCGCCACCAGCGCCACGATCGCGATGAGCGCGATCCACGCCTTGCCGGGGATCGCCCGGCGGGCGGGGGTTGCGGAGGGAGAGCAGCTGTCAGCCATGGTCGTGACCTCGGTGATCTTCGGGAACGTCGGCGCAGCATTCGCGCAGCAGGAAATCGGACAGGTGGCGCAGCTCGGTGTAGGCGACGGCGGCGCAGATGATGCTGCGCCCGCGCCGTTCCTGCCGCACGAGCCCCGCCTGCGAGAGGATCTTCATGTGATGGGTCAGGGTCGATCCCGCCACGCCGGCGCGCGCGCCCAGATCGCCGATGCTCAGCCCCTCGGGCCCGGCGCGCACCAGCGCGTTCAGCACCGCGAGGCGCTGCTCGCTGCCAAGGGCCGCGAAGGTCGACGCCACGCGGGCGAGTTCGGGAGGCTGGGGATTCGTCATTTTCATGATTCTAGAAATATAGAAGCGACGGGCGTGCCGCAACCCTTTATTTCGACGATCATGAAAATAATCGCGCCGCCTTGCGTGCGCCCCCGGTTTCACTTGCCGGTCAACTGCAATAGGTTGCGCGCGAATGGCGCGAAGGCCGAAACGATGTCCGATCTGAGCAACGAAATCACGGCGTGCCGCCTCTGCGCAGAGCGATTCGAGGCGACGGCGACGCAGCACAGCCCGCGCCCGGTGGTCTGGTTTCGCCCCGGCGCGCGGATCCTGGTCGCGGGTCAGGCGCCGGGCAAGCGGGTGCATGAATCCGGCGTGCCGTTCGACGATCCCTCGGGCGACCGGCTGCGCGAGTGGCTGGGGATCGATCGGGCGACGTTCTACGACCGGGACCGGGTGGCGATCGTGCCGATGGCGTTCTGCTTTCCGGGCTATGACGCCAAGGGCAGCGACCTGCCGCCCCCGGCGATCTGCCGGCAGACGTGGCACGCGCGGGTCATGGCCGAACTGTCGCAGCTTCGGCTGACCGTGCTGGTCGGCGGGTATGCGCAGAAATATCATCTCGGCAATCCGGGGCCGGTGACTGAAACGGTGCGCGACTGGCGCGCCCGCGCGCCGCAGGTTTTCGCGCTGCCGCATCCGTCATGGCGCAACACCGCCTGGCTGCAGAAGAACCCCTGGTTCGGCGAGGAGGTTCTGCCCGCGCTGCGCGCCCGGGTGAGAGAGGTCCTGACCGATGAATGACACGGCGCTTGACCGCGCGCACGCCGCGATGGAGGCCGACGCGGACTCGGACGCGCCGCGCATGGCGTTCTACGGGACGCTGGCGGAAACCGAGCTTCACCTGCTGCTCGAGTCCGAGCCCGAGGGCGACCGGCTGTCGCCCCAGGTGTTCGAGGTGGACGGCGCGCGTTATGCGCTGGCCTTTGACGCGGCCGAACGGCTTGCCGGGTTCGCGGAGGCCATCGCGCCCTACGCGGCGCTGCCCGGGCGGATGCTGGCCCGGATGCTGGGGCAGGCGGGGCTTGGCCTTGGGGTCAACCTGGGCGTCGCGCCCTCGTCGATCCTGATCCCGCCCGACGCGGTCGCGTGGCTGGCCGAAACGCTGGCGATCCCCGCGCCGGTCCGCGTCGACGCGCGCGCCGAGGCGCTGAGCGCGCCGGTCGCGCTGCCCGAGGCGCTGTTGCGCGCGCTGGACGCGAAACTGGCGCGCGCGGGCGGGCTGGCGAAGGCTGCGTGGCTCGTCGGACTGCGCGAGGCGGGGGGCAGGCAGGGGCATCTTCTGGTCTTCGTCGACGCCGCGCCGGGGGCGGACAACACCCTCGCGCGGGCGATCGCCGAGGCGCTGGTGTTCTCGCGCGCAGGGGCGGACGGGATCGACGTCGGTTTCGTCGCGTCGGGCGATCCGGTGACGGAGCGGCTGGCGCGGGTCGGGCTGCGTTTCGATCTGCCCGAGATCGCCGCCCCCACGACCCCCACGAC
This sequence comes from Roseovarius spongiae, assembly GCF_003651245.1. Lineage (GTDB taxonomy): Bacteria > Pseudomonadota > Alphaproteobacteria > Rhodobacterales > Rhodobacteraceae > Roseovarius > Roseovarius spongiae. The sequence continues at coordinate 362,662 of NZ_RAPE01000003.1, read as the reverse complement.
GCCGGGGATGGACCCGGAGAAGCCGCCGATCCTGAAATAGGCGGCTCCTCCGTCCGTTTGGACGTTTTCGCCTCAGTAGCCGGTGTCGCGGTCCACGAGATGCAGGAAGGGTTCGCCCGCCTCGCCGCGGCGGATGTTCTCGGCGATGACGCGGCTGGCGGTCTTGGCCCTCGTTTCGGAGGCGATATGCGGGGTCACGGTGACATGCGGATGCGCCCAATAGGGATGCGTCAGCGGCAGCGGCTCAACGCGGAACACGTCAAGCGTCGCATGCCCGATCTGCCCGACGTTGAGCGCGGCGAGCAGCGCGTCGTCGTCGATCAGCGGCCCGCGCCCGGGGTTCAGCACGACCGCGCCGCGCGGCAGCAGCGCGAGCGTCTCGGCGTTCAGGATATTCTCGGTCTGCGGCGTGGCGGGCAGCAGCAGGATCAGGATCTGCGCGGTCGAGAGGGCGTCGCGCAGCCCGTCCTCGCCGTGCAGGCAGGTGACGCCCTCGACCGACTTCGCCGACCGGCTCCAGCCGGTGACCGGAAACCCGAGCCCCGCGATCGTCTGCGCGCAGGCGGCCCCCAGCGCCCCGAGCCCCAGCACCGTGACCGGCCGGTCGGCGGCGAGCGGGGGAATGTCCTGCGTCCATGCGCCGTTCAGCCCGTGAATATGCGCGTCCATCCCGAGGTGATGGCGCAGCGTGTGGCCGGCGACCCATTCGGTCATGCCTTGCGTCAGCCCTTCGTCGACCATCCGCGTCAACGGTTGGGTGAGCGTCGGATTGTTGACGATCCCCTCGACGCCGGCCCAGAGGTTCAGCACCGCCTTCGCGCGCGTGTAGGGGCTGAAATCCTGCACCGGGCCGTTGGGCGCGTTGACGATGTAATCGACCTCTTCGGGGGGCAGGTCGGTCGCGAGGCGGTAGTCGTCCACCCCGACCTCGGCAAGCGCCTCCTGCAATAGCGGCTCATAGGTGGGCCAGCGTTCCGGTTTGGCGGCGAAGAGGATGTTGACGGTCATGTGGGTTACCTTGGTCTGTGGACATGTGCGCTTTGGACCATGCCGAAGCCGAGCAGGAGGATCAACATCGCCGAGCCGCCATAGCTGACCAGCGGCAGCGGCACCCCGACCACGGGCGCAAGGCCCATGACCATCGACATGTTGACCGCGAAGAACAGGAAGAACGTCGCCGCGACGCCGAGCGTCAGGAGGGATGAGAACCGGTCGCGGTTCGACATGGCCGAGGCGATGCAGAACATGATGATGAGCGCGTAGAGCCCCAGCAATGAGATCGCCCCGATAAAGCCGAACTCCTCGGCCAGCGTGGTGAAGATGAAATCGGTGTGTTTCTCGGGCAGGAAGTTGAGCCGCGACTGCGTGCCCTGCATGAACCCGCGCCCGGTCCACCCGCCGGACCCGAGCGCGATCTTGGACTGGGTGATGTGATAGCCCGCGCCAAGCGGATCGGTCGAAGGGTCAAGGAACGTGTCGATCCGGCGGAACTGGTAATCGGCGAGCAGTTGCCAGTCGGTCCCGCGGCTCTTGAAGACGGCGGTGACGAGGCCGATCCCGGCGGCGGCGACCGCGGCGAAATAGGCCCAGTGCACCCCGGCGAGGAACATCACGATCCCGCCCGCCGCGATCAGCAGGATCGCGGTGCCGAGATCGGGCTGGGTCAGCACGAGATAGACCGGAACCATGATGAAGGCGAGCGGGATCAGCACCCAGATCGGTCGCGAGGTCCGCGCCAGCGGCAGCCAGTCGTAATAGGCTGCAAGCAGCATCACGAGGGTGATCTTCATCACCTCGGAGGGTTGCAGCCGCATCACCCCGAGGTCGATCCAGCGTTGCGCCCCCATGCCGACGCTGCCGAAGAGTTCAACAGCGACCAGCAGCGCCAGCGACACGAGGTAGGCAACCACCGAGATGTTGCGCCAGAACCAGATCGGCACCAGCCCGACGCCCAGCATCATCGCGAAACCGACGGCGAACCGTTTCATCTGCGGCTCGCTCCACGGCGTCATCGAGCCGCCGGCGACAGAGTAGAGCATGAGGAAGCCGATGCAGGCCACCGTCGCCAGCAACAGCGCCAGCGGCCAGTTGAGATAGAGGATCTTGCGCGGCCCGGTGGGCACCGACTTGACCGTGTATTCAAGGTAGCTCATGCGCGGTCGTCCAGTTTGCCCGAGCGGCTGAGCTGCTGTTCGCGCAGCTTCTTCTGCTGGGTCTGGATGCGCGGGCGGTCGCGTGCGGGATAGGCCTCGAGCGGGGGCGGCCCGCCGTAGAGCGCCTGCAACGTGATGTCGCGCGCGATGGGGGCGGCGACGGTCGATCCACCGCCGCCGTGCTCGACCACCACCGAGACGGCGACGCGGGGCGCGTCGGCGGGCGCGTAATCGACGAACAGCGCATGGTCGCGCCGCTCCCACGGCAGGTCGCTGTTGCGCACCACGCCGGCGGCGCGCTCGGCCGCGGTGATGTTGCGCACCTGGCTGGTGCCCGTCTTGCCGGCCATGCGGTAGCCGTCCTCGATGATGCGGCTGCGATAGGCGGTGCCGCGCCGGTTGTTGCTGACGGCGTACATCGCGCGGCGGATCTGGCGCAGGTTGTTCTCGTTCAGGCCGAGGTCGTCGCCGTGGCCGGTGGGCGCCTCGACCCCGTCGATGGATTTTATCAGGCGCGGCTTGACCTCGCGCCCGGTGGCGATCCGCGCCGCCATCACCGCAAGTTGCAGCGGCGAGGCGAGGGTAAAGCCCTGCCCGATGGCCGAGTTGACGCTGTCGCCGATCACCCATTCCTCACCGCGGGCCGCCCGTTTCCACGCCTTGGTGGGCATCAGCCCCTCCGAGACGCTGGACATCGCGATGTCGTGCTCCACGCCGAGGCCAAGCCGCTTGGCCATCGCGGTGATCTTTTCGATGCCGGTGCGCAGCGCCAGTTCGTAGTAATAGACGTCGCAGCTTTCGCGCAGGGAGCGCATGAGATCGACGTTGCCGTGCCCGGCGCGTTTCCAGCAGTGGAAGCGCCGCCCGCTCACCTCGAGGTGGCCGGGGCAGTAGACGGTGTCGTCGGGCAACACCTGCCCGTCCTCGAGCGCGGCGAGCGCGGTCACCATCTTGAAGGTCGAGCCGGGCGGATAGACGCCCTGCACCGCCTTGTTGGGCAGCGGGCGATACTTGTTGTCGAGCAGCGCGCGGTAATCCGCGACCGAGATGCCGCGCACGAACAGGTTGGAATCGAACCCCGGCGCCGACACGCTGGCGAGGATGTCGCCGGTCTGGCAGTCGAGCACCACCGCCGCCGCGCTTTCGCCGCTGAGGCGGGCGTGGACGTAGGATTGCAGCGCGCTGTCGGTGGCGATCTGGATGTCCTTGCCCGGCACGCCGGCGCGGCGGTCGAGTTCGCGCATGACGCGCCCGGCGGCGTTCTGTTCCACCCTCTTGGTCCCGGCCTTGCCGCGCAGCATCTCCTCGCGCTGTTTCTCGAGGCCCACCTTGCCGATCTGGAATCTGGGGATCAGCAGAAGCTGGTCGGGGGCGTCCATCTTCTCGAGGTCGTAATCGCTGACCGGGCCGACATAGCCGACGACATGGGCGTATTCCTCGTGCATCGGGTAGCGCCGCGACAGGCCCACCTCGGGGCGCACGCCGGGCAGGGCGGGGGCGTTGACGGCGACGCGGCTCAGTTCCTCCCATGATACGCGGTCGGCGATGGTGACCGGATGCAGACCCGAGCGGCGCATTTCCTCGCGCGCCTTTTCGACCTCGTCGGGGTCGAGATCGACGAGCCGGCCCAGCCGCGCGATCACGGCGTCGACGTCGCCGGCCTCGTCGCGCTCCATCATGATGCGGTAGGAGGGCACGTTCTCGGCCACGACGCGGCCATTGCGATCGTAGATCTGGCCGCGCGCGGGCGGGATCAGGCGGATCTTGATGCGGTTCTCGTCGGCGAGCAGCCGGAACTGGTCGGCCTGGTCGACCTGGAGATGCCGCATCCGCCAGGCCAGGAGCCCGAGGAACCCGGCCTGCCCGGCCCCGAGGATCAGCCCGCGGCGGTTGATCCGCTTGTGGCTGAGGATGGTGTCGCGTCCGGGGCGTTTCATGCGCGGCTCCTCAGGCTGTCGGCGTCGCCCGGCCTGATCTTGCGCACCCCGAAGAGCAGCGCCGAGGCGAGCACGGCCAGCGGGTAGGCAAGGATGGTGAAGAGCGCCTTCATCAGGCTGAGGCCGAGCGGCGCCTGCGGCACCATCAGCACCGCGAGGATCAGCCGTTCGCCCAGGGTCATGGCCACCAGCACGGTGGCGACCGTCAGCCATTCCGGCCCGAACCCGAGATCCCGCAGCCCCGGTGCCCGCGACTTGAGCGTTTCGGTCCCGATCAGCGCAAGCGCGGCCCAGAGGCCGGGCGGGCGCTGGAACAGCAGGTCGGCCATCAGCACCACCGCCGCGATCAGCAACGCCGGCGCGTATTCCGGGCGCCGCAGCACCCAGGCGCAGGCCAGCGCGAGAATCAGGTCCGGCCCCGCCCAGCCGCGCGGCATCGTATCGAGCGGCAGCAGCCGCCAGAAGATGACGACGCAGCACAGCGCGACGAAGAGCGCCCGCATGGCCCAGAGCCTCGCCTGTACGCGCTCAACCATTGCCGCCTTCCGTGTTCGCCGTCCCCGGCGCGCGCGGGCCGGGGGCGGGCAGGGCCGCCGGGGCGATCAGCGCACCGGGGGTGTCGATCCGCTCGGCGCCGCGATCGCGCAGCACCCGCAGGAACTCCAGCCGCTCGTAATCCGCAGCGAGGCGCAGCCGCGTGCGCCCGCCGGGATCGACCGCGACGTTGCCCACCAGCAGCCCGGCCGGAAAGACCCCGCCATCGCCGGAGGTGATGACACGATCGCCGGGCCGCACCTGCCCTGCGTCCTCGAGGAAATCGAGCACCGGCGCGGCGGTGTTGTCGCCCATGACCAGCGCGCGCTGGCCCGAGGGCTGCACGGTGACGGGGATGCGCGAGGACGTATCGGTCAGCAGCACCACGCGCGACGTGTTGTCCCCCACCCCCGAGATCCGCCCGACAAGCCCGAGCCCGTCCATCGCCGCCCAACCGTCGACGATGCCGTCGCGCGCGCCGACGTTCAGCACCACGGATTGCCGGAAGGGCGAGCCGCTGTCGGCGCTGACCACGCCGGTTACGTAGGTCAGCCGCGGGTCGAGCCGCACGTTGTTGAGATCGAGCAGGCGGGCGTTTTCCTGTTCCAGTTGCAGCGCCGCCTCTTTCCACGCGGTCATCTGCTGCAATTCGCGGCGCAGTTCCTGGTTCTGGTCATAGATGCGCGCGTAGCTCTGGAAATCGCGCACGATGTTGACGAATCCGGTGACCGGCGCGAAGGCCCAGTCGAAATTGGGCACCACCGTGTCGACCACCTGCGCGCGAAACCGTTCGACCCGCGGGCTGTCGATCCGCCACAGCAGGAACAGCCCCAGCAGACACAGGAGAAGAAGCCCCAGAAGCAATCGCTTCAGGGGACCGGTGAAATCGTCGCTCTGTGTCCTGTCTCTGGCCAACAGCCCCCCCCATCGGGCCCATGGAACGTGGCTTTGCGCCGCCCCTTCAGGATAGCATGGAACGGCGCGAATACAGCACCCCCGAGCGCACATTCCCGCGATTGGCGGCGGCGCGCCTAGCTGTCGTAGTCTATGGCGTGGCGCAGCTGTTTCTCGAATTCCAGCGCCTTGCCGGTGCCGAGCGCCACGCAGTTCAGGCTCTCGTCCGCGATGCTCACTGCAAGGCCGGTCTGTTCGCGCAGCGCGAGGTCGAGATCGCCCAGCAGCGCGCCGCCCCCGGTCAGCATCACGCCCCGATCGACGATGTCGGCGGCGAGGTCCGGCGGCGTCGCTTCGAGCGCGGTCATCACCGCCTCGCAGATTTGTTGCACGGGTTCGGCCAGCGCCTCGGCGATCTGCGCCTGGCTGACCTCGATTTCCTTGGGCACGCCGTTCAGCAGGTCGCGGCCGCGGATCTGCATGGACGAGCCGCGGCCGTCATCGGGCATGCGCGCGGTGCCGATCGAGGTCTTGATGCGCTCGGCCGTGGAATCCCCGACGAGAAGATTCTGCTGGCGGCGCAGGTAGTTGATGATCGCCTCGTCCATGCGGTCGCCGCCGACGCGGACCGAGCGGGCATAGACGATGTCGCCGAGGCTCAGCACCGCCACCTCGGTCGTGCCGCCGCCGATGTCGACGACCATGCTGCCGGTGGGGTCGGTGATCGGCATGCCCGCGCCGATGGCCGCCGCGATGGGTTCGGCGATCAGGCCGGCGCGGCGCGCGCCGGCCGAGAGCACCGACTGGCGAATCGCGCGTTTCTCCACCGGGGTGGCGCCGTGGGGCACGCAGACGATGATCTTGGGCTTGGAAAACGTGCTGCGCTTGTGCACCTTGCGGATGAAATGCTTGATCATCGCCTCGGCGGTGTCGAAATCCGCGATCACGCCTTCACGCATGGGCCGGATCGCCTGGATCGAACCGGGGGTGCGGCCCAGCATCAGCTTGGCGTCCTCGCCCACGGCCAGCACCTTTCGCACGCCGTCCTTGATGTGGTAGGCGACGACCGAGGGTTCCGACAGGATGACGCCGCGCCCCTTGACATAGACCAGCGTGTTCGCCGTGCCGAGGTCGATGGCCATGTCCGAGGTGAAGAGGCCGGGGATTCTGCTCAGTATCGACATGGCGGTCAGGGTTCCTGTCGTGAAACGCATTTGGGGCCCGCGAAACGCCTTGGCGGACCGCCGCCCTTATAGAGTGGGCGCCGGGGCGGATAAAGGGGCTGTTTTTATCGTGTAAGCATCAAACTGCCGGTGGGTCGCTTGAGGGCGCCGCGCGCGGGGGATAGAGCGGAAGGGCTGGCTGAAAGGGGGCCGCGCCCATGATCATCGTTGTCGGCCTGCTGCTGGCCTTCGTTCTGATCCTCGTGTTTTCCAACCGGCGCACGCGGTACTGCCGCTGGCGCGAGGACCGCACGCGTGACGAGGGCGGCGCGCGGTATTATCATTGCATGGCCTGCGGGGCCGAGACCTTCACCACCACCGGCAAACCGCCCCGCGATTGCCTGGCCGAAACATCGGGAAAGCGAGACCGCGATGAATGAACCTGCCGACGCCGACGCCCGCCGCGCGATCAAGCCGGTGATCTGCTACCCGAACGAGACGCTTCCCGTTCCCGATCTCGCGCTTTACGCGAGGGCGCGGGCCGGGGCTATGAAGGTTGGCGAGCGGCGCGTCGCGCCGCGGGATGCGGGCTGCTTTGGCGTGGAGGCGGGGCAGTTCTTTCGCATCACCAGCGTGGAGGGGCCGCAGGTGGGGGATCTGAACCTGTGGAACGCGCAGGACCTGGGCGAGCGGTTCTATTCCGGCAAGACCCGCGCGCTGCACGGCACGCATCTGAAGCGCGGCGAGCGGATGTGGTCGAGCCTTCCGCATCTGCGCCCGATGGCGACGGTGACGGAGGATACGCTTGGCTGGTACGGGTTCGACGCGTTCGGCGGCTCTGTGCATGACCTGATCGGCACGCGCTGCGATCCCTACACCGGCAACCTGCTGCGGGGCGCGCAGTATCACCATTGCTGCCATTCCAACCTGACCCGCGCGCTGGCCGACGAAACCGGCCTGCCGCTCTCCGCGGCGGAGGGACATGTGCATGACGTGCTCAACGTCTTCATGTGCACCGGGTTCACCCGCGACTCCGGGCAGTATTTCATGAAGGCGAGCCCGGTGCGCCCCGGCGACTACATCGAGTTCTTCGCCGAGATCGACCTGCTGGGCGCGCTCAGCGCCTGTCCCGGCGGGGATTGTTCGGCCGAGCACACCAGCGACGTGGCGGAATGCTATCCGCTGCTGGTCGAGGTGTTCGCGCCGCAGCCCGGTGCGCTGGACGGATGGCGCAGCCCGGCGCCCAACGCTTATGACCGCGGCCACGGGCGCGGTGGGTGAAAGGACACCGCCCTGCTATTACGCCCGAGACTGTGGATGATCGGTGACGAACTCGATGCTGAGGGACAGGCCATCGTCAGTCGAGTCCACCTCAAGCGTGGTGTCCAGTTCCGCGCTGAGCACCTGCGCGATCAGCAAGCCCAGCCCGCCGGTATCCGGTTCGGCCTGTTCGGGCAGCCCGACGCCGTTGTCGCTGCAGGTCACGCGCAGGCTGTTCGGCGCGCTTCCCGCAACGATCCGGATGTTGACTTCGCCGGGCCGATCATCGGGGAAGGCGTGTTTGAACGCGTTGGACACGAATTCGTTGATAAGCGTGCCAAGCGCGACGGCCTCGGTCGAAAGGACGGAGAAATCACCGACATCCGCCGAGACCGTCACGTTTTGCGGCGCGACCGCCGAAAGGTGGTCGGTCAACGCCGGCACGTATTGCCTGACGTTGATGACCGGGCCGCTATCCGTGCGATAGAGAAGCGCGTGCAGTTGCGCCACGGCCTCGATCCGCGAGGCGACGGAGGCAAGCGCCGACTGCGTTTCCTCGGATTTCGCGCGCCTCTTCTGGATGCCGACGAGCGAGCCGAGCGATTGCAGCGAATTCGTGACCCGGTGATCGACCTCCTGGCGCAGCAGAGTATTGGCCTTCAGGGCCTTGCGCATCTCAAGCTGCGCCACGACCTGTCGAGCCAATACGCGAAGCGTCTCGCGCTGGAGCGGCGTCAGGCTGCGTGGCTGGTAATCCAACACGCAGAGCGTGCCCAGCGGCAGCCCGTCCTCCGAGATGAGTTGCGCGCCGGCGTAGAACCGCAGCCCGGGTTCTCCGGTGCACAGCGGATTGTCGACCATGCGCGGATCCGCGAGCGTGTCGGGAATTTCGACGAATGCGTCTTCGAGAATGACATGCGAACAGATCGAGGTGTCGAGTGGCGTCTCGCGCACCCCGAGCCCGGTCTCGGCCTTGAACCATTGCCGGTCGGCGTCAATGAGATTGACCACCGATATCGGCGTGCCGCAAATCTGTGACGCCAGTGTCGCGATATCGTCGAAATCCGACTCGCGCGCAGTGTCGAGGATGTCGTAGCTCCGGAGCGCCCGGAGCCGTTCCTGCTGCATCGGGTGTTTCAGTGCTTCCACTTGCCGCCCTTCTCGTATCACCGCCGCTTTGGCGTCGATGCGCATTTTTCAGCTTTTGAATGATCGGTCAACGGCTACGTTGGCGCATATCGCACCGCAAGAAAAGGCCCCGGAGCGTTCCGGGGCCTTCATTCTGTCGCGTCGCCGAAACGGTCAGTGCGCCGGGTGCTTGTCCCATTCCTCCTGCTTGGGCAGGACTTCGAAGGTGTGCTCCGGCGGCGGGCTGGAAACCGTCCATTCCAGCGTGTCCGCGTATTCGTTCCAGTAGTTGTTCTCGGTGACCCTTGCCCCGCGGAACAGCGTGTAGAACACGATCCCGAAGAAGAACACGAAGCTGGCGAAGCTCAGGAACGCGCCGACCGACGACCACCAGTTCCAGAACGCGAACGCCTCGGGGTAGTCGATGTAGCGGCGCGGCATGCCCTGGCGGCCCAGGAAGTGCTGCGGGAAGAACGTCAGGTTCGCCCCGATGAACATCACCCAGAAATGCAGCTTGCCGGCCCATTCGGGATATTGCCGCCCGGTGATCTTGCCGATGTAGAAATAGACGCCGGCGAAGATCGCGAAGATAGCGCCGAGGCTCATCACGTAGTGGAAATGCGCCACGACGTAGTAGGTGTCGTGATACGCCCGGTCGAGCCCGGCCTGCGCCAGAACGACGCCGGTGACGCCGCCCACGGTGAAGAGGAACAGGAATCCGAACGCCCAGAGCATCGGCGTGCGGAACTCGATCGACCCGCTCCACATGGTCGCGATCCAGCTGAACACCTTCACGCCCGTGGGCACGGCGATCACCATCGTGGCCAGCATGAAGTAGCTCTGCTGGGTCAGCGACATCCCCACCGTATACATGTGGTGCGCCCAGACGATGAAGCCGAGCGCGCCGATCGCGATCAGCGCCCAGACCATCGGCAGGTAGCCGAAGATCGGCTTGCGCGCGAAGGTCGCGATCACGTGGCTGATGATGCCGAAGCCGGGCAGGATGATGATGTAAACTTCCGGGTGGCCGAAGAACCACAGGATGTGCTGATAGAGCACCGGGTCGCCCCCGCCGGCGGGATCGAAGAAGGTGGTGCCGAAGTTGCGGTCGGTCAGCAGCATGGTGATCGCCCCCGCCAGCACCGGCAGCGCCAGCAGGATCATCCATGCGGTGACGAAGATCGACCACGCGAACAGCGGCACCTTGAACAGCGTCATGCCCGGCGCGCGCATGTTGAGGAATGTCGTGATCATGTTGATCGATCCCAGGATCGAGCTGGCGCCCGAGACGTGCACCGCAAAGATCGCCAGGTCCATCGAGATCCCGGCCTCGGTCGTCGACAGCGGCGGGTAGAGCACCCAGCCCACGCCCGAGCCGGCCTGCGCGTTGCCGCCTGGCGCAAACAGCGAGGCGATCCCGAGCGACGTGCCGGCGACGTAGAGCCAGAAGCTGAGGTTGTTGAGCCGCGGGAACGCCATGTCCGGCGCGCCGAGTTGCAGCGGCATGATATAGTTGCCAAACCCCCCGAAGAGCGCCGGGATCACCACGAAGAACATCATCAGGATGCCGTGATAGGTGATCATCACGTTCCACAGGTGCCCGTTGGGCGTGCAGGGCGCGGCGCTGTCGGCGATGAAGCGCGCGCCTTCGAGGCACATGTACTGTACCCCCGGCTCCATCAGTTCGAGCCGCATGTAAACGGTGAACAACACCGAGATCAGCCCGACGAACGCCGAGACGACCAGGTAGAGAATGCCGATATCTTTGTGGTTCGTGGACATGAACCAGCGGGTGAAGAAACCACGCTCGTCATGGTGGTCATGGCCGTGAATGGCTGCGTCCGCCATAGGTGCCTCCCTGAAAACTACGTCCGGGGCCGCGAATGCCCACGGCACGCGCCCATACTCCACGAGGGTTTTAATCGGAGTGTCGAGCCTCGGCAATGTCATAGTCCGCGTTTCATGGATATTATTTGCCCCCCGCCTTGGAACGCGGCGGCCGCACACGGGATCGTGAACGAGCCAAAGACGAATTCTTCGGGGCGCGCGGAACGCGCCGGGCCGGACGGCGTTGCAGACCCAATGGCGACAGGGCAGGGCCGCATGACACCGGCCGCCCGAAGACGCCGCAACAACATGTAAGGAAACATTCAGAATGACACGTATGAAGACAACCCGCATCGGCGTCGCCGTTCTCGGCATCGCGACCCTCACGGCGCAAGGCGCATTCGCCATGGACGACGACATGAGCTGCGGCGATTTCATGAAGATGAGCGAAGCCGACCAGACCGCCTATGTCGGCGCCATGGCAGGCCCGGAAGCCGAGCGCGAAACCACCGAGGCCGAGGTGCAGGCCGAGACCACTGGCGACGCCACCGACATCGAAGGATCGGGCGGCCGCGAGAACGCCCAGGACGAGGCGCGCGGCGACGACGACATGATGATGAAGCGGATCGTCGAGAACTGTTCGTCCGACATGGACAAGATGGTCTCGGAAGTGGCCCATCACCCGACCGAAAAAACCGAGTGACGCCGGCCTGAAGGTTCGGAGATGATTATCGAGGCCCGGCGCGCGCGCCGGGCCTTTACGCGTCCGGGGCGCCGAATACGCCGTCGAAGGTGTCGCGCAGGGCGAGGTCGACATCGTCCATCGTCACCGGCAGGCCGAGATCGACGAGGCTGGTTACGCCGTGGCCGGTGATTCCGCACGGCACGATGCCGCTGAAATGCTCGAGGTCCGGCTCCACGTTGATGGAAATGCCGTGGAAGCTGACCCATTTGCGCAGGCGGATGCCGATCGCGGCGATCTTGTCCTCGGCCATGGCGCCGTCTGGGCCGCGCGGCCTGTCGGGGCGCTGCACCCAAACGCCGACGCGGCCCTCTCGCAGCTTCCCCCGGACGTTGAAGCGATCGAGCGCGGCGATCACCCAGCTTTCGAGCTGCTGCACGAATCGCCGCACGTCGCGCCCCCGCGCGCCCACGTCGAGCATGACGTAGACGACCCGCTGGCCCGGCCCGTGATAGGTGTATTGCCCGCCGCGCCGCGCCTCGTGCACCGGAAAGCGGTGCGGATCGGTCAGATCGGCCGGTCTGGCCGACGTTCCCGCGGTGTAGAGCGGCGGATGCTCGAGCAGCCAGATCATCTCGGGGGCGTCGCCTGACGCGACGCGTTCGGCGTGCTCTTCCATCGCGGCGACGGCGCGGGGATAGGGCGTCAACCCCTCGGAGCGGCGCCATTCCACACCGTTTTCATCAATTGCAAATGGCGTCGTGAACGGCAAGGCTCGACTCTATGCTATGGGAGGCGAAGAATGTGCTATACTGTCGGCGATGGATGCTGCACCTGACTAGGGGAGATGGAGAATGATTACAAAGAGATTTGTCATGAGCGCCGTGGCGGCCAGCATGTTCGCGCTGCCCGGCGCGCCGGCGAAGGCGGACTTCGCCGATGGTCTGGTCGGCGGTCTTGTCGGCGGCGCCGTGAGCGGGGTCATCGTGAACGAAAGCGCCAAGGCGCGTGAACGCAAGCGGGCGACGCGAAGAGCGACGCGCAAGACCTATCGCGCCCCGGTCAATTCGGTTGCCCGCCAGCAGGTGAGGGAAGAACAATCGGCGCTCAATTATTTCGGCTTTCCCGCGGGCGCGCCCGACGGAGTGCGCGGGCGCAACACGCGCAACGCGACATCCCAGTTCCAGGCCCATATGGGCTATCCGGTGACCGGCCGTCTGGCCGAGTACGAGCGCCAGTTCCTGATCAGCGCCTACTACCGCGCGCAAAGCAGCGGCGCGGCCACGGCGCAGCTGATCGCGCAGCGCGGGCAGGGCGCACGCGGGTTGCTGCACGCCTATCGCGATGAGGCGATGGGCGCGCCGCAGACCTATGCGGCCGCCCCTGCGCCCGCCCCGGCGGGACAATCGCCGGTCCTGGCGGCGATCCCGGAAGACGCGCAGGTCGAAAAGCCCAAGGCCGGGCTGGCGGCGTTGCCCAATCTCATGGCCGGGGGCGAGGAAGGCCCGTCGCTCGCCTCGCATTGCAACCAGATCAGCCTGCTGACGAATTCCAACGGCGGTTTCGTGACCGAAGCGTCGCTGACGGATGCGCGCTTTGCGTTGAACGAACAGTTCTGCCTGGCGCGGACCTATGCGATTGCCGAGGGCGAGAGCACGATCGCGAGCCTGCAGGGGGTGACCTCGGCGCAGATCGAGGAACAGTGCCGCGCCTTTGGCCCGGCGATGAACGATTACGTCGCGGCCCTGTCGCTCAGCCCCAAGGATGAAGTCGTCGGCGAGGTGCGCGATTTCGTGCTTCAATCGGGACAATCGCCCGCGCAGTTGGCGGGGACGGCCAAGATCTGTCTGTCGGTCGGATACCGGATCGACGACATGAACGTGGCGCTGGGCTCGGCTTTGTTGCTGACGGCGCTGGGAGAAGAGGTTTACGCGGAGTTGATCGGCCATCACCTGAACGAGGGCATCGGCACGACGCGACGCTCGGACCTGGCGCTGGCCTGGTACAAAGGTGCGATCGAAGCGGTCGAGCGGGGCGCCGAGCCGGTCTTCGCCCCCGGAAACACCGGCCGCACAAGCCTGATTCGCAAGGCGGCGTTCCCGTCGCAAGGCGCGAACGCCACGGATGATTCGGCAACGGTTCAGCCGGCCGCGACCCTGCCGACCTTCAAGCTCGAATAAGCGGGCCGCGGTTGGCGAGAGAAACCGAAGGGGCAATGGTTTTTGCCCCTTCACAAGTCCGGTCAGGTTGCTTATACGGCGCGGGCCTACCTTGATCACGTGCGGTCGTGGCGGAATTGGTAGACGCGCAGCGTTGAGGTCGCTGTGGGGTAACACCCGTGGAAGTTCGAGTCTTCTCGACCGCACCAAAAATTTGAACCCTCTATCCCCTTGATGTATAAGAAATTCCTGAAAAACAGGGGTTTCCGCCAAAGTGCTGCCCCAGTTTCTTTGCACAAGCTTTGCACAAACTTTGCACAAAAGGGGTTTGACCGGTGGAGAAAATCGAAGGCGCGAAGCTCATTGGGAAGACGTGGCATTACTATAAGCGCATCCCCAAGCGACTCGTTGAGGCCTACGGGCTACCCGAATTCAAGCGCGGGTCGATGCACACGAAAGACCCTGACAAGGCAAAGCAACTGGCGCGCGCGATGCTCGCAGAGCTGGATGAACTCGCGGCAAAGCTGGACTCGGTGTCCGAGCGCGCAAAGGTGTTCGGGGACCTGTCGCCCAAAGAGCAAGATCGGCTAGAAAGTGACATTGCCCGGAACGTGAAGGCACTTCCGGCGGACCAGAGGCAGCTAGTCCAAAAGGCGGGCGGGGTCTGGGGCGCGGGCGCGGCTATGCGTACGCATGAGACTCTCGCAGCGTTTCAGAAAGCCGGTCTCGGAGCTGACTACGCGCTCAAGGATGACATGGGTGAGGAATACGATCCTGACCACCGCGAGCGTGAAGAGGTTCGGGACGTCGCGGACATCAATTTGGACGAGAGGAAGGGCAAGGCTCTGCGGGACGCCCTGACCGCCGCCGATGTGATCGAACCAACGGCTGACGCAGTTACGGGCCTGCGTTCTCTCATGGAGCAATTCTGTGAAGCCAAGGGTTACGTGCACACAGCAGCACGCCAGAACAAGACGCGCCGTCAGTACGAATATGCCGTGCGGCGTTTCATCGAATATCACGGGGACCTGCCGGTTGCTGATATGGAGGTCGCACATCTTTCGAGTTTCAGCCGGGATTTTCTCAAGCTGCCTGTTTCGTCTCGTAAAGACATCCGGCCCTTGGCTTTCTGGGATGCTGTGCGCGCCGCTGACGCAGAAGGGCTACCCCGCGCGGACCCTCGAACGCGTGACCAAAACTTGACCCTTCTAAAAGCGCTGATGGCCTATGCGGTGCGGGAAGGAAAACGCCCGGCACCCAACCCTTGGGACAGGTATGTCGCTACGGTCGCGAAACAAACGGTTGGAGCGCGCCGTGCGCGCAAACCGTACTCATTCAGCCGGGATGAAATGAATGCAATCATTGCGCATGTTCGCGCGCGGCGGGACCCGAGCACAGTCGATTTCTGGGCACCACTTATCGGGGCGCATCACGGGATGCGGTTGGAGGAAGTGTGTCAGCTTCACGTTGCGGACTTCACTACGGAGGAAGGTTACGCATGCGTTGGCGTGACCGATGATATTGAGGGCGGGGGAGACAAATCGGTAAAGACGGAAAACAGCTATAGAATTATCCCGCTGCATCCAAAGTTGCTGGAACTTGGTCTGAATTCTTTTGTCGAACGCCGTCGGCAGGCGGGGGCGGGTGTCCTTTTCATGGAAGCGGAACGGCATTCGGGAGCGTTGCATGATATACTGCCGGATCGGGATGGTCGCTACGGCACCAACTACGGTTCCCGCTTCCGCGATACAGAACTGAAGCGCCGCCTTGGTATGAAGGGTAACCGGATCGGCTTTCATAGCTTTCGACATGGGTGGACCGACCTTGCCCGGAACACCGGCGAAGACGGGTCGCCCATGATTGCGTATGAGCATCGCCTTGCGTTGGCGGGACGGGACACGGAGACAGGTGAGCGCATTCTGGACGGAACCGAACGCCGATACGGGCATGGCTTTTCTATCAAGGTGCTGGCGGCTGAATTGGCAAAGATCAAGGTAATGCATTGACGTAGTCGCCCACTGACCGGCGGAGATTTGCGTCTGCGGGCACTCACCAGACCAATTAACACACTGCCCCGCCCTGACGGCTGGCCTTTTTCGTCCCAAGGCAGGACAAGCCGCATCACGCAAATAGCATTGCAAATGGCATGGACCGTTTGACCGCTCAGATTTGGTCGGACATCGTTCCTGTGGTATCATATGTGCAGAGGCCAGCATCGGGGATGCTGTCCAAAGCGCCGGGGCGCTTTCTCTCACCAACAATATATGAGGCCTGACATGCTCAGTACGAGTCAGGTCGGAGAAGCACTCGGCATCTCGTATCATGCCGCGCGACGTCTTCTTAACCGACCTTATCCACTTCCCTGCGCATTTGCTTCACCCAGCGCGAACGGCGGAGGCAGGGAGAAGCTCTACGAAATCAATGTGGTCCTTCCTCGCGTCAAAGACGCAGGATTCACCGACACTTTCTACATTCGCTCACTTTTTGAAAAGGGAAACTACTCATGGGCACCTACGACTTGAATCGCATCGAAAATCTGGAGCGCGGCCTTACGCAGCCGCAGGCTGAAAAGCTCGAAAACGTCAGGCAGAATTTGGCGCTGTCGCTGGCGCGGGAGTACGGAAATCGCCTCTCGCCCATGATGGCAGAGAAGCTGGTTCGGGAGGTGATCTTGCGCCCGGAAGTGCTTGCACATCTTGAAGGTGCCACGGTGGCAGAACTGCCTTCGGACGCAGGCAGTTGGGCGCGCTGGGCGCGCGACGCGGTGAGTGCTTGCGAATTGTCGCAGCGCTCGTTGGCAGCATCTGACGAAGACCTGCGCGAGCGCTTGAAGAATGAGGTTTTGGCTGAAATTCCCCGCGCTCGAAAGATGGCAATGGCGCGGGATGAGGGCAAGCTGGACTGTTACGTATCAGAACAGGTCGCCCAGCGCTTCGAGCACGAAATCGCTAAGGGTTATGGGCATGGAACTGTCTGACACTCGACTTGCACTGACGCGGTATTGGCGGCGCTGTCAGCTCTGGCACGCCGCGCGGCTGGCCTGTCCAGACTATGAGACCTTTCGGCAGAGCTGCGGTGCTATTGAGCGCGCCATTGCGGCCCGCCTTGAAGACGAACTCGGCGGATAGGGCCGAACGTCCTGCGCTCCGGAAGAACAGGCGGCGGCACCCGCAGCGCAGGGTTCGCGAAAGAGTTCCGCCGTCGCCTGTGTCAGATCACCACAAAACACCTGCTATGGAGAAATAGAAATATGACCATCGAAGACACACCCGCCGAGAAGCTTCTGGCCTCTGAGCTTGCTATGTTGTTGGGCAACATCACCCACCGCTTAAAGCGATACCAGACCGACGGTTTCCGCGTTTGTTTCGCCGAGTTCGCCGCGCGCTGTTGTGATGACGATAGCCGTCTCGCTCGCCGCGTGCTTCTGCGGACGGGATGGGTGCCTGCCGGAGATGGTGAGTGGATCGTCGGCAAGGGGGCGCACCCGCTTACCAAGGTAACCGACTGGGAGACGCTGGACTCGATCTGCGAAACGATTCTCGACACCTACCGGCCCATTGAAGATGGGGCGTCGCGGGCGGCGTGATGTGACATTTCCCAGCGCGCCCGTGGAAGGTGTTGCGGGCGGGTAACAGCCATTTGTTTCCAGTTCGGGGGCAATTGAGGGGTCGAAAGTCAGCTTGAAGCAGAATAGAGGTAATATAAAACCCCATTCGCGATGGGAAAAATCAGCTTCAAGCTGAAAGGCTGCTCGCAAATGTTTCCGGCCTGAAATGTGCTAAAACCTTTTGTTTTCAGATATATGACTCCTGACAATCAGGTGTCTATATTGCCCCTGTCGCAACAAAACACAGGAGGCGAGAAAATGAACGTAATCAACTTTGACGATAGTGACCGCGAGACGGCGCTTATTCTTCTGACTGACCTCATGTCCCGAACTGCCCTGCGTCGGGAAACGGTCGGAACGCGGCGAGAACTGAAGCGGCTGGCCTTGAAGGTGGCGGAACTGACCGGCGAAAGCGAGGTGGCGGCATGATTCAGGACGAAATGTACGAAGATTGCTACGCCGAAGTACGTGATTGGAATGCGGCTGTTGCCACCGGGGATGTCCACCACTTGCGCCTCGTGATGGTTAAGGACCTGATCGCGCGCATGCAGGCCGCTCTGGACCGATCTGGGCTGCATGAAAATGGCCCTGCCGTTGCGATACTGGCAGAGGAAATTGCGATGATTGCCGGTCGCCCATTCCGTGAGTGGGTGGACGAAGCACGCTTCGCGGAGAATTTTGAGGAGGCGGCATGATGGATACTACCGAAACCACGGTACAGGCGGCGCGCACCGCGCTTGTGGCAATCGACTGGGACGGCGAAGACCCCATGCCGGTTGTCGGGTTGATGTACGCCCTTATCAGCGAACTGGAAGAGTCCGGGCATCCCCGGCAGAGCACGTCCGAAATGCTGAAGGCGATGGGGGCGTGCTGGGCAATTGCATGAGCTGGTGAAGGCCCGCGTCACGCGGGCCTGCCAACCAACGGAAAGGAACCGAAGCAATGAAACTTTGACTTTATAGGAGAAACAGACAGTGGCAAAGCACGTAGCAGAAAACTTCGAAAAGGCGGGGCTGGGCATCTACCAGTTCGCGCGCATTCTGCGGGACAATCCGCCGAACGATTCCCCGGACCGGTCCGAACCGCCCCTGTGGATGTACGATCATCACCGCGAAGGTAACGTGATCCAGTTCACCCGTCCTGCGCTGACGCGCATCGCCGACGCAACGGTGATCGGCGATCTTGATGCGCCGGAATGTAAGGCGCTCTTGGATACTCAGGTGATTGTCGGTACGACCGACACCGCACCCCGCACGTTTGGCAGCAATTGGGAGCGCCATGAACAGACGTGGGCAGAAACCCTCACTAACTTCCTTTCCCGCCACCCCGAACAGGCCACCAAGGGCGGAAACGCGTTGTTCTTCGCCGAGGGCCAGCGGGCGCGTAAGCGCCGGAATGGTGTAGAATTCTGCTACAAGCTTGAAAAGAAGATTCTGAATGTCCGCGCCGTCTCAGCCGATATTGACGGCGGCTGCACGGTTGAACAGGTAATCCCGCGCCTGCGGGAACTGGGCCTGTTCGCGGTGATCTACACGACCCATTCCCATACCACCAAGGGCGGACCCGGAAGTGACCGCTTCCGCATCATCATTCCGCTGGGCGAGCCTTTCGAGTTGGGCAATCGCGATGATGACCCGAACGCATGGGAAACGCGCTTGGGCGAATGGAAGAGCCGCTATTTCGGATTCCTTGAATTGCTCATTCCCGAGGGTGGCGAGATCGACTCGCGGGGTGCGCTTCCTTCGCAGATGATGCACGCCCCGGCACGCCCCGAGGGTGCAGAGTTCAAGCATTACATTCTCGCGGGCCGTGGGTTGGTGCCGGATGACATGCCCGCCGGTGATGTTGCCAAGTACACCCGTCGCGCGCCGTCAGGCGCAAAGGGGGGCAATCGTGGCGTACAGGGCGAACCTGCTTTTCTGTCGGATGGGTTCGACCTTCTGGCGTGGGCCAGCGATCATGGCGAGTATTTTGACCTTCCTGCCTTTTTGGAAATGATCGGCTGGGATGTTCGCGGTGACGCGGGGCGCGGCGTCGATATTCTTTGCCCGAACGCGGGTGCGCATACGTCTGGCGAGGATATGGCTTGGGCGGCTGCGGGTGAGAGCGCAGACGAAACGGCGATTATCTACTGCCACCACGATCATTGTTCGGGCCTGTATACCTGCGATTTCCTCCGCCTGATTGAAGAACAGACGGACCTGCCGGACGGCGAGTCATTTTCGGCGCTCTTGTGCAACCCGCTGTTCTACCCGTCCGATGTGGATGGCGAGGCGGTCACGGTAGACCGCGCGGACTACTTGGATGAAGAAATCAGGATTGATTGGCTCAAGACCCCCGCCGCCGTGGGACGCGCGTTCAAGGCATTGCCTGCTAGCGCAGGCGCTGAGCACTTCGCCGCGATCTATGCCGGTATCTGCAAGGCGGGTGAAGGCGGCAAGGCCGTCGCCAAGTGGGGCGAGTTGGTAAAGGCGCATCTCGACGCCAACGGACGTAAGCGCGCGGAGAAGCGCGGGCGGGAAATGCTGGACGCGGAGAAGGCCGCGTATGCGGCTGAGAAGGCCGAAGAACGCCAAGCGGCCTATGCAGACGCTCTGGAAGGTGAGCCGGACAATGTCAGTCTCGACCCGGCAGAGCCGCTGGGTGATGACATGGAAACGGCGCTGGCAACCCTTGGTCACCGTTTTGCGCCCGTTGATCTGGGCGGATCATTCCGTATCGTCCGCAAGCCGGACCTGAACGCCTTCAGTTCCGAGTTCGACTCGACGATTTCTGTCTACCGCAAGGATGACTTCCTGCACCTGCATCTTGATCGGCAGATCATGGAAGGCGACAAGCTGGTGAACCCGGCGCAGACTTTCCTTGAAACCGCCAAGCGCAAGAGCGGGCTTGTGTTTGCCCCGCCGCCCACGGTGCCGGGTGCAAACGACTTCAACATGTATCAGGGCCGGAAGCTCAAGGGCATTCCGGGCCAGCACGGCGACAAGCGCGACTTCCCTGTCCTGCATGATTTCCTGTTGCGGATCGTGTGTGACGGCAGCGAGGAAAAGCTTGCATGGCTGTTGCTCTGGATGGCTCATCTTGTCCAGTGCCCCGGTGAGAAACCGGGGACGGGGATTATCGGAATTGGCGCTGGGGGTATCGGCAAGGGACGCTTCGGGGCGCTCCTGTCGAAGCTTGCTGCACCGCATTTCAAGCAGCTTGAGAATGAGGCGCATGTGACCGGGCAGTTCGCAGGTGAGCACATTAGCAAGTGTGTGCTGGTACAGGTCAACGAGGCGGTATTCGGAGCCAATCCGAAGGTTTCCAGCGCCCTGAAGTCCATGCTCGACTCGACCACGATTCCGGTGGAGGTTAAGGGCTACAGCCTCATTATCATGCCGTCATTCACCCGGTTCTATTTCGACTCGAATGAGGCGGTGCCGGTCCTGATCGAACTGAACGGATCGGAACGGCGGTATTACGTGCTGCTTTTCAATTCCGAAGAAAAGGACAATTCAGAATTCTTTGCGGACCTGACCGCCGCGATTGAAGGCGAGGAAATGGCCATGCTGGTGGCCTATCTGGAACGGTACAACCCGGCGGCAGCCGGGTTTACTTGGGCAGACGTGCGCACGGCTCCTGAGACCCCGGAACGGCGTATGATGGGATACAACTCGATGCGTGCGGCCCAGCGGAAGCTGTTGGATGTGCTGCGCGCCGGTGAGGTCACGCTGAACGTCAACGGACTTCCGGAAACCTTCACCGAAGATGCGGAGAAGGGACACCCCGGCCTTCGTGTGCCTATGGCCGCGTTCAAAGACTTCATCGGAAAGCACGGCAATAAGAATAATGCCGAAGACTCAAACGTTCCGGGGATGGTCAAGCGGCTCTTCGGCATGGACCTGATCGAGAAGCAGGGCAAGGTTGGCAGTTCGCCCAACTCGCGCTGGTGGCATTTCCCGCCCGAGGTGTTGGGGTGCAACGTGGATCAGGTCATGCGGGGCGAGTGAGTTGCATTGGTCCCCCGCGTCAGCGGGGATTGCCTCCTATGCCCCCAGCGCGCAACCGGCGAATTGGGGGCGTTCTTCTGAACTATAGCTGGACGAAAGCGTCTCCCCCCGAAACCCCAAGATTTCAGTACCCTCTGGAGATTAGGGGCCGGACACACACACCACCTGCTATACCGGATGGGCTGGGCTAAGTGTGTGTGTCCTTCTTCTTTTCAATTCAAGTAAGATTCCTTGGGGATCCGGGGGCAGAGCCCTTCGCCCAAAAAAAACAATGGCCACCGCTCCCCCGAAGGACTGGGGGGTGGCAGGGGGTTAGGGGGTTATCCAAAAAATTTATTACCACAATAATTTCTCACTTCAGCGCCCGTCGTTCCCCTCTTGAGCAACTCTCATTTTGTTGCAGCCAGAAACATTGCGTGAAGCTGCTTCCGTCTAGAAGAATAAAGCTTCTTGCCCACCCGCTTGCGCTTTGCCAGCTATGCAACTCCCGGTTCCACTAGTGCAACTCCACAATACCGGTGGCCTTTCATTGCGTGTCCGCACGGGTATACCCCTGCGGACAATCCGCAGTGCCTTGAAAATGGTGTCCGTAAGGGTTGCGAATCATCATCGGACACATGTATAAAAGGACATAACCCTTACGGACACATGAGGCCAGAAAATGACTCCAACCCCAAAGACTGTGCTCTACATACGCGTGTCTACAGCCGAACAGACCAGCGAACACCAGCTCGCGCAAGCGAGAGAGGCCGGTTTCCACATCGAAGACCAGCATGTCATTGCCGATCACGGTGTTTCCGGCGTATCGACGCAGCTCAAGGAACGCGACCAAGGCCGCAGGCTTTATGATCTCTTGCAGCCGGGGGATACGCTTCTCGTGCGATGGGTCGACAGACTGGGACGCGACTATGAAGACGTGAAACAGGTAATAGAGACCTTCAACAAAAGGGGCGTGGCCGTTTGCACTGTCATCAATGGTATGAGGTTTGAGGCTGACTACAAATTATCCGACCCGACGCAGAAAGCCTCACGCAATGCGATCCTCGGTTTCATGGCCGCGCTGGCGGAAGCTGACGCCACTGCAAAGAAGGAGGCACGGCGGGCCGGTATCGCCCACGCGAAGGCATCAGCCGATGCGGCCCGGAAATACAGGGGCAAGAAGCCCAGCTTTGATCGACAGACCTTCGACGCGGTACAATCCATGTTGGAGAAGAAGGCTCACACGGTCAGCGCAATCGCCCGTGAGACCAATCTATCCCGCCAAGCGGTCCTACGCATCCGTGACGAACCAGAGGCTGCAGAGGCCGCTTTAGAACGTTGGGGGATGTAAGAGCATGCGGTTCGATCCATTTGCTCTTTTATTCGCGACATTGCTGCTTTGCCTGTTTTGGCAATTCTAGTCTATATGGCGTACCCTTTCCCTCGCCAGAAGCAACATCTGGGGCCCCTTTGGGGGGGATGGGGAGGGGGCGTGTTTCCAGTTCTGTACCTGTACCCATTAACTGGAGCAACTCGCGGAAAAAAGTTGCAGCCAATCCAAGTGCGCTGAAAACTCAGGTTCATCTACGCTACGGCGGTTCCTTCATCTTCGCCAAAGTATGTGGATTTCAACGTTTCATGCAGGACACCAACCCCTTCGAAAAGCTCTTCACCTTCTAGTTCCTCAATCGCAAAGTCCTTGCAGACGAAGAGGTCCGCCGCTGACATGTAATTCGCGTGAACGAAGTTCACTGTAACTTCATCCTCGGGGTCAGTGTATTCGCGCTCTTCTTCATCTGAGCTGCTGATAAGGAAACTCCGGTATAGCTCAAGGATCACCGGCTGCATGTGCGCCTCGATATTGCGCACCTCGCGCATCATCTCTGTGATTTCCTTATCGAGGGCCGCGCGGTCGTTGAAGAACACGCTGCCGGTCGGGTGGGCAATGCGGTTGCGCCGCCGTACGAACTTGGCGAACTCGCCGACCTGATGGTTCGTGCAGCCGATTAGCTTGAGGAACCTGAAAATCTGACTTTCCTTGAGGGCGTCGTAGAACTTGAAAGGGCTTTCGCAGTCCATCAGCCCCTTCTCGTCCTCGTTCCGGAAGCCGACCATGGCCATCTGGAACTGTTTCGGGCGGGCAAGCCTGATTTGCCAGATCGAAAAGCTGACAAAGCTCATGTAAAGAAGGTGGAAGGCGAGGCTGGCGAACTCGTAGCGCTCCGCTTCGTAGTTGGTTCGAAAGGCCGACCAGAGGAAATCGAGGTAGGACTGTTCATGCGCCGCAGCGAAAGACTGAGGCAGATATTCACCCAATTCCAGCGCCTCTTCCATCAGGCCGCCTCGTCATCTGCCTTGGCCTCGCCCCAGACACGGGCGATAGCGGCTTCGATCTTCTTTTCAAACCGGGTGATCAGTTCGCGGTTGCCATCGACTATGGCCTGTTCGGCATCTAGCTCCTGAACGATTGCAGCTTGTTCATTTGGCGACGGTAGTCGGATGTCCCACTCCTTGAGCTTTGAGAAGTGGCGGCGGTACCCATCTTGCGGTAGCGGGTGCGCCCGGAGGTAGTAGGCAAGGTACCGGGGCAACACGCCATCCTTTGCTTTCAAAATCTTGATGCCGTCAGCGCCTTGCACGAATGGCTGATCAACGAACTTCACGACGCAGGTGTGATCTCCAAAAATAACCAGCCCAGCGCCGGGTTGGATTGCGCCCTGAACCTCGTTTGTCCAAGCGGCTATAAGCTCTTTCGACTGGTCGATGATCGGGATTTCACCTTCTGACTTGTAGTCTTCTGTCTGGAGTTTGAGCGGAGGTGTCACCGTGTCGATCAGGTTCTTTAGTTTGTCGCTGCCCCACTCAGGATCAATCGGGATGTGGGGGCGGTAGTTGGCGATGACGGCGCGGGCACCGTCGATGACGCGCTGATAGCCCTCGATCTCGGCCACAATCTCCCGCTGCACCTCAAGCGGCGGCAGGGGGATTTTGAAACGTTCCACGAACGCTCTCGGCACACGCTGCAGTCCGCCTGTGCCCGTCATCTGCGGTATAGCCTGAGCACGAAACGCTTCGTGCGTCACACAACGATAAACCCATTCAGGCAAGACCTGCTCACCCGAGCGCAGCACATAGAACTCGCTCGACCCAAATCCGATGCCGTTATCAAGGTCCTTGGCGATCCCCGCTTTCCCATTTTCGAAGCAAGGTGTGACTTTAGCAAGCAAGACATCATTATCTGCGAAGTAGGTGTAGCTGTTCCCTATTTCACCAAGCGCTTTGGCTTCGGATGGACAGAACGAGATATCCCACTCGCGCAAGTCAGCCATCGGAACAAACGAAACCAGAGTGTCGCCGGGAAGATCGCGCACCTCGCGCTTCGGCGGGTTCAGGGTGCAAATCTCTCCAATAGGCACGCGCGGGATTTCGAATTGATCGTCATTCTCCGGTCTGTATCTTTCGCCACTCAGGTTAAACTCGCCGTCTTCCCCGATGACTTCACGTTCGACGGAGTAACCGAAAACGCTCTCCAACTGCTCACCAGCCCCGCCCCGCGCGACCTGCATCCATGCGGTCAACTCGCCCTTCACCTTCGGAAGCTGTGATCCCTTCTGCGCCTTGCGTTGTGCGCCAAGCTGGAAACCGTCGTTTTCGATCTTGAAGAAAGCAACATGCTTGCTCGCCTTGGCCACTGCGCGGTCAAGGATCAGGATCGAGGTCTTTACGCCCGAATAGGGGTTGAATACCCCCGCTGGCAGCGAGATCACGGCGGCGAGGTGGTTTTCCACCAGCATCTTGCGCAGGGACACATAGGCGCTCTGGCTTTGAAAGATGATCCCCTCGGGCACGACAATCGCGGCGCGGCCATTCGGGGTCAGGTGCTCGGCGATGTAGTCGACAAACAGAACTTCGCTACGCTTTGACTGCACCTGAAACTTGGTGTGCGGTTTGATCCCGCCTTTCGGTGACATGAAGGGCGGGTTGGCGAGGATGACATCCGCCATCTCGGTCCATTTGTCCTCGCTTGTCAGCGTATCGTATTCCTCGATCTTCGGGTCAGGGAAACCGTGCAGGTAGAGGTTCACGAGGCTGAGGCGCACCATGTCGGGCGAAATATCATAGCCTATGATATTTTGAGCGAGGCGCTTGCGATCATCCTGCGTCAGCAGGTCCCCGGGGAAGCGCAGGGGGCTTTCCAGTGTCTGCTCGGCGACATCTTGGCCATCTCGCTCGCCGTTGCCGTTCGCGACTTCGGTCGAGTTCTTCTTTAGTATGTGCTTGTAGGCGGAGATCAGAAAGCCTGCCGTCCCGCAGGCCGGGTCGAGGATCACTTCGTCTTTCTTCGGGTCGATGATCTCGACCATGAAGTCGATGATGTGACGGGGCGTGCGGAACTGACCCGCATCGCCTTGGCTACCCAGTACGGACAGAAGGTATTCGAAAGCGTCACCAAGACGCTCGCTGTGGTCATAGGTGAAGGTGTCGATCTCACGCAGGAAAGAGCGTAACGTCTCGGGGTCGCGATAGGGCAGAAAAGCGTTTCGGAAGATTTGCCGGAACAAAGCGGGCAGACGCTCGTTCTCGACCATCTTGGTCAGCGCCTCGGAATAGGTGTTGAGCATATCCTGCCCGGACACGCCGGGGGCCACCAGCTTGGCCCATCGATAGCGCTCAAACTCCTCGGTGAAATAGCGACGTTGTCCGCCCAGCTCTTCGGCTTCAAGGTCCATGTCGTCCATGAACTTGTAGATGAGGGCGACTGTGATCTGTTCGACTTGGCTCTTCGGGTCCGGCACCTTGCCGACGAGGATGTCGCGACAGGTGTCGATACGGCGTTTTGTCTTAGAGTCGAGCATCGTCTTCTTTCGTCACAGGAATGGGTTCAGGGACACGTAATCCTTGATGTATTCGGGTATGCGTGAGCGCCACTTCTGTGGCACCTCCTTGAGGTCCCGCGTCGTGAACGTTGGGTTTACATTCAGATCGGCAAAATGGCCAGCGTCGATCTTGGCGCGGACATGGGCGTCGCTGAGGTAAGTTTCGAAAAAATATCGGATTTCTCGGATTCGATCCGCTTCCTCGGGTTGCTGGTCGACAAGGAATTTCTGGAACTCGTCTTCGATCAGTTCCGACTTGCTTTTGAATTTTGGGATAAACCCGAAGGCCTTCTCAACCAGCTCGCGCACAGACAGGCGGCGGTCGACGCCAGCAGCCTTTCGCAGCTTTTCTAGCGTGAAATATTCGTTGGGCTTGTCGAAGATTTCTTCGATCACATGGCGGGTCGCGGCTTCCCAATTTTGCTGATCTACCAGCTCTCTCAGCTTATCATCAGCTTTCGCCGTATCCTCGAACTTTCCGAACAACTCACGGTCGATCCGCATGCCCTCTTCGCCGATCTGTGTTTCAACTTGCGAAACCAGTTCGTCGGGGTCGAAATGTTCGTATGCGGGAATACCGGTGATGCCGCCACCTCCACCGCCACCCGTTTCTAGTGGCATGGTGCCGGGCGGCGGGAGTTTAAGTTCCTCGTCATACTCGAATTTCTCTTCGAAATACTCGCAGTTTGCGAAGAAATCGAACAGTCGGAAGGTCTCCTTCTCGACCCGTCCAAGGGCGTTCTTTTTGGTCGGATCGAACATGTCCTCGACGAAGTTGTGCTTACGTGTTCCTCGGCCCTTTACCTGAACGAAGTCCGAGGGAGAGAAGATCGGTCGCATCAAAGCAAGATTGAGAATGTCAGGGCAATCATAGCCGGTTGTCATCATACCAACGGTTACGCAGACGCGGGTCCGGCATGTCCGGTAGTTCTCCACAAAACTGCTATGACCGCCCAAGTTATTGTTGGCGAAGTTGATCGTCATTTGCTGTGCATCCGACACATCGCTCGTCACCTGCATCGCGAAATCGGAGTTGTAGCGACCGGGCCAGAGCTGATCCGCCATCTCGTTCAATATCTGGACAATCTTTGCTGCGTGGTTCTGGCTCACGGCGAAAGCTATAGTTTTGCCGAATTCGCCGGAGATCGGATCGCGCAAGCCATGTTGCAGTAGCGTCTTGCACAGGGTCTGGTTCGTGGCCTCAGAAAAGAAGCGCTTCTCAAAGTCTCGGCCAGCAAAAGCCTCTTTTGTCTCGTTGCCTTCGTGGTCGGTCGCTTCAACAACGAACCCCTCATCAGAAAGGAGCTGTGTTGTGACACTGGTACGTGCGTCGACGACAAATGGGTTGATCAGGAAGCCTTCCTTTACGCCATCTAGCAACGAGTAACGGTAGGTCGGATCACCAGATTCACAACCAAACGTGCGATATGTATCCAGCAACATCCGTCGTTCGAGTTCGCGCGGATCGCGTTCAGATTTCTGGCTGCCGGATTTTTTGAGGTAGTCCCTTGGCGTGGCCGTCAGGCCAAGCTTGTAGCCTATGAAATACTCGAAAACAGCTCGGGCATTGCCGCCAATCGAACGGTGGGCCTCGTCTGATATAACGAGATCGAAGTCGGTCGGCGAAAAGAGGCGGCGATATTTATCGTTGAACAGTAGCGATTGGACGGTCGTCACTACAATATCTGCCTTGCGCCAGTCATCCCGTTTTTCTTTGTATATGACCGATGTGAAATCGTTTTTTAGATAGCCTTTAAACGCTTTGTCTGCCTGTGTCTCCAATTCGAGACGGTCGACAAGAAATAGCACCCGCTTGGCATTGCGGGTTTTCAGGAAAAGCTTGATCAGGGCCGCAGAGGTTAGCGTCTTGCCGGTGCCTGTTGCCATTTCAAAAAGAAAACGTGTCGCGCCCGTCGTAGCGTCTTCTTGGACGCGCTCAATGGCACGCTTTTGGTATCCGCGCAGGAACCGGAGCTTGTTCTTTTCGATGAACGCAGTACGCTCGGCCTCGACCCTCCAGCCAGCCTCAGCCGCGTACCCCGGCATCTGCGTCAGGGCGATGTAGTCAAATCCTACACGCTCTGCGGCGAGCCGCTCTGCGTTTGGCTCGAAGGTGTAGTGGTTGCCGATTTCAGTCGGACCGGGAAACTCGCCGATCACTGTCGGGTTGCCTTGCTCCAAGTCCCATAGAAAGTGGATATTGCCGTTGCTAAGGATAACGAAGCGAGCATTCTGGGACCGTGCGTACTTTCGCGCCTGCTCTTTGGCTGACAGTGGGTGCTTCTTCTCCGACTTGGCCTCAAGGACGATCAGCGGTTTTCCGTTTTGGTCAAGCAGCAGGAAGTCGACAAATCCATTGGATGTTTCTTCGAGATCGTCACCGAGTGCGTCAAGCTTTTCCCTTGTAAGCTTGACGTTCGGTTCCAATACCACGTTGGCAGGCCCGTGAACGTCTTCAAAGAAGCGCCAGCCAGCCCTTTCGAGAAGCCGGTTGATCTTGATACGAGCTGTCGCTTCTTTCTCAGCCAACTTTCAAGCTCCAACCACGCTGGAATACACTGGTTTTAGTAGGGATATCGGTTTTTCAGCGTTTGATGAAGGGTTATTCGCGTACAGATGCCACGAGCTCCTATGTAACCAACTTTATCACTTCAAATGCCACCCGAGGCGATTTCAAAGACTTTGGCCGCAGTCACTCGAATGCCCAACCAAATACTCAATAAGGCTGGGTGAAGCAGTTCAATTCCCGTAAGATTTGGATTAGTTGTTCATGGAGATTGACAGCCGCAATGTGGGCCACGTCCGTAAACTCAATTGACTCACCCTGTCAATTTTCTCGGGTCACCTCCACTGTTACCTTGTCAACACGCCAGACGGTTACGCCTTTGGGTGCAGCTTTGGCCGGGTCAAACACTGCGAGGTTCACGCCTTCACTCACCGAGCTTGAATACAGCACACCGTCCCACCCGGAACGCTTTATGAATTCGCAAAGGTATTGACTGGGAACATACTCAACCGCCGCTGCTTGCGGCCTAACCGGGCGGGTTAGTTCGTTTCCGAGCCGTTCTAGAAAATCAATGTCTCCGCGCAACGCGCCAATCGTGTCTTCATCACCGAGAGAGAACGGCGAAATCAGTTTTTTCGGCTCTCTAAGGTCAACCAAAGCCAAGTTTTTCGCGGCAATCTCGAATTCCGCCACTGTCGCTGTTTCGCCAGTGTGAGGTCGAATTTCCGCGATTGAAGTCTCAGGTGTCGAGCCAACGTAAAGATACGGAATGCCCGGCGGATTCGCACGGCCATGCGAAGCGACACCAATTGGCGGAGCCCCCATGTTCTCAATGGAATAGGGGGCGCTGCCCGCGTTTATTCGCGCGCGATACCATTTATCCGAGAAGTCTGGGGCACGAAGAAACTTGAGTAGTTCCGCGAGGCGTTCAAATTCGATTTCAACCTCGGGAAAATATCGGTTTCGGCTTCGAAGCTCTTCTGACAGTTGTTTCCATCGCTCCAATCGGTTGCTCTTGAACCTGTCAGAGGGTCGATATCTTTTTCGCAAAGCTTCGGCATCATTCAGTATCTCGGCGAGCAAATCCTTGGCTCGGAAATTATCCATGCGCGAATGCTGAAACATTGCCCAATCTTCGCGAAACCAGTGGACTAACTCCTGCCCATCCTCGGCCTCTGCATAGATATTGGTCACAGTAGAGAACAGGTCGAACAATTTGGCGGGCTCGACAAGGTCCATGCCGTCTGAACCGCAGTAGTCACATTTGCCTTGCTTTGAAGAATGCGAGGGGAGAATGTCGCGAAGCCCTATGTCGCCAAAGCAGTTGCCACAGCAGAGCATGACTATTCCACAAAATAATCAGCAAGGGTCTCAATGTGATGCTGCATGGATAGCTTCTTTACATATCCCAATCCGGGATAGTGACGATCCACATGCAGTTGCCGGAATTCCTGAACCGCGTTTGATTCCAATATTGAGGAGTCACCACGGTCAAGCACTTCAATCATTGCGGTCAGCGCTTCCGCAAACTTGCCAGCAGGGTCAGTTGGCGTATCTTGGCGCACAGATAGGAAATGCCGAACGAACATTGCATCGTCCTGCGCGGGGTCGACGAACGTAAGATGGATAGCGATTGCATATGCAGGCCCGCCAGTTTCAGAGAAATCGTCACCCACTGTCAAAAAGTCACCGAAACCGCTCATTCCCTCTTCGGCAAAGGTCACATGTAGGTCAGAAAAAAATTCAGTTGGTGGGTGATCTCGATTGCGTCTGCGTTCAAAACCATCCCTCAGCAAGACCCTTTCTTCACTCTGAAAATGCCGCCTATACAATCGACCACAACTATCTTCTAGAAACACATGTCGCAGATCGTGCGTCCTCGCGCCCAACGCATCAGCCAAAGCCGCGCCGTTAGCAAATCCAGCGTGAACTAGAGTCACGGGATCGTTCTCGAACTCACCGCAGAGCCGAACCGCCTCTTCCACGGTGCACTGTTCCTTAAGAAGAACAGCGGGAGAAAGATCAACCTCTTCAATGGGGCCATCGCGCAAGAACTCAATTATTCGTTCGCCGTCATCCGCATGATCACCATGGTGAGGATTAACGATTACAACTGCACTACCGCCGGCTTCTCCAACTGCCGTTAACGCGCGGCCCAAACCATTGAGGGCTTCTTTGACAGGCTCGATGATTGGAATGAAACCGGACTCCGCAAATAGACCGGCGTTCTCCCGGATTGTAATCAGTTCATATTGCTTTCCACGAAAGTAGGGGTGATACATTGCTACTACGCCCAGTGCTCTGCTTCCAATAACGGGGTATCAACCGCTGCAATAAATCTAGGTTGATCGCTTCGCCTTATTGGAGTGGAAAGCGCCGCCGCTTGCAAGGAAGAAGGTAGATTGGCCAAGAAATCTCTCAGCCCATACTGGCTACGGGATTTTCTAAGAACCGCGACGGCTTCGTGATGCAGTGCAATCGGTTCTTGCTCTACAAACAACTCACGAACGACTCTGAACCTTTCAGTATTGGGAACGCGAGGCACATCTACCCCGAGACTATCAAGAATTCGACATGCTTCTTCTATCCGCAAGACGTCGAACAACGTTGCCGGTTTTATAATCTCGGGGCGAACCGTGGCTGCTTGTACCTCTGAAATCTGCCCACGTCGATTTAGGACAAGAATTCCTACATCATTCGGAGCAATGTCACTTACTCTATCCACATGTGCCTCGGAGGTGATCACATTCACAGATGCAAATGCCCGCCGATATGCCTCAAGTTGGCTAGGAAGCCGGGTCAGGCTGTCGCGCTCGGACTTGATTTCATAGACCGTAGAAGTGCCATTGAGCACGACGACATCTGCCTTGTTTCCCTCCACTCGAACCTCGGTCAGCATGGATGCAGTGCGAAGACTGTGGCGACCAAGGAGCACTTTTTCTGCAATAGCGGACTTGTAAACATATTCGTCGCGACTGCCGGGGTTGTCGATTGCTTTGAATGCTGAGTTGAACACGTCTGAAACCGATATGGCTTCCGAAAATTGCTCTCTGCCAATCTCCCGAACCAAGCGAGCGAAAAGCGGAGATTTGCCTTTCTTGGCCAACTGGTGAAACACCGCCGACGAGAAAAGACGTGTGGTCGCCGCAAGTGTTGATCTGTCCAAGACCATGGAAATCCGTCTCTCCGCCTGTTGTTTTCGGTCCATTGTGCCAGATGTATGACAGACTGAACACCCGTGATGTCCACCCAGATGAAGCAAGTGGCGGGTATGCCGCAGATTCAGACCCGCGCAAGGGTGGTGGAGCTACTGGTGAGGTCTGGCGGGGCTCCCGGCTTTCACGCCGCAAACGAACTCCGTACATATAATTGCGAATGCGACAGAGGGTGATCCTTTGCACAAACCTTGCACGTACTTTGCACAAAATTCTCTTTTACCGATCTTTGATCTTCATAACATATTGTAATTGTGAGATAAAAAATTCTGCGATGGAGATGGTCGAAAATCGAGTCTTCTCGACCGCACCATCGAAGTCACTTCCTGAAAGGAAGTGACGCGCCTGCCCCAAAATCACATCGCAAGCGGCAGTCGTGTCGCAGAAACGACGAGAGCGGCCGCGGCGTGCTTTGCGGCGTGACCTCACGCAAACGTGACCAAAGGACCGCGGGGCCGGGGATGGCCGGGCGGAGCGGTCTGTCGCGTTTGCAGAAAAGCCTTTGACGCACGGGAACCCGCCGACGTGGTCGGCGTTGGGCCTCGAACCGTTTGAAGCGCGCCGACCTCTCCTGCATGATGGTGATCCAGGCGCCCGCGGGGCGCGAGGATGGAAGGCAGAGAGCCGGGGGGGCGGAAATACCAAGGTGAGAAATGCAAGACGAATCGCGATAGGCGCGCTGGCGGCGCTCGCCGCTCTGGCGATGACCCCCAAGGGGGCGTCCGCGCTCGAGGTGACGCTTTCGGTGCCGCGCGAGGACGACGAACTGACCGACCGACTGGTCGACGCCTCGCTTCTCATGGAGTTGCAGGAGCGCGAAGAGGTGAACACGCAGGACGTGGTGGCCTCGGCCCGCGCGGATTACCAGCGGTTGCTCACCGTGCTTTACAAACAGGCTTATTACGCCCCGGTGGTCAGGATTCGGCTCGACGGTCGCGAGGCCGCGGACCTGTCGCCGGTCGCGCCCATCGGCGACGTGCGCCGCGCGGT
Organism: Roseovarius spongiae; assembly: GCF_003651245.1. Taxonomy (GTDB): domain Bacteria; phylum Pseudomonadota; class Alphaproteobacteria; order Rhodobacterales; family Rhodobacteraceae; genus Roseovarius; species Roseovarius spongiae. Next base: position 329,759 of record NZ_RAPE01000003.1, on the reverse strand, counting down.
CATCCGGGTCGAACCGGGGCCGGCCTTCCGCTTTGGCAGGGCCGCGATCGCGCCGGTGGCCGGCGGTACGGAGTTGCCCGAGGAATTCGCGCCCGGCCATGTCGCGGGGGTGGACGTGCTGAAGGACGCGGCCAGCGCCGGCGTGGACGGCTGGCGCGCCATCGGGCACGCCAAGGCGGACGTCGCCGGGCAGGAGATCACCGCGCGGCACAAGGCGCATCGCCTCGACGCGGCCATCCGGCTTGCGCCGGGGCCGCGGCTGCGCTTCGGGCAGCTTCGCGTGGAGGGCAACGAGGACGTGCGCGCCAGCCGCATCCGCGCCATTGCCGGCCTGCCGAGCGGCGAGACCTATTCGCCCAAGGAACTGGACCGCGCGACCGAGCGGCTGCGCCGCACCGGCGCCTTCAACGTCGCAACGCTGCGCGAGGCCGAGGAGATCGGGCCGAACGACACGCTCGACATCACCGCACAGATCAGCGAGGCGCCCAAGCGCAGGTTCAGCTTCGGGGCGGAGGTTTCCTCGACCGAGGGGATCGGGCTGTCGACCATGTGGATGCATCGCAACCTCTTCGGCGGGGCCGAGCGGCTGCGTCTCGAGGGCGAGGTCACCGGCATCGACGGCGACGCAGGCGGCATGAACTACCGCGCCAAGGCCCGGTTCGAGCGTCCGGCGACGTTCCAGCCGGACATGGATCTCTATCTCGAGACCGAAATCGAGGACAAGGACGAGGACATCTACAACGCGCGCAGCTACACGCTGGGCGCCGGGATCAAGCACTGGGCTTCCGAGCACCGCACGTTCGAATACGGCGTCGGCTACCGCTACGCGGAAACGACGAACGCCTTCGGGTCGAACACCTACTCGATGCTGACGACGCCGCTCAAGGCGATCTACGATTACCGCGACAACAAGCTGGACGCGAAGTCCGGCTATTACGCGGAGGCGAGCCTGCTGCCCTTCGTGAGCCTGCGCGGAACCGAGAACGGGGTGCGCACCAATCTGGATTTGCGCGCCTACAAGAGCGTGGGCGCCGAGGACGGCATCACCTTCGCGGCGCGCGCGCAACTGGGATCGGTGATCGGGCCGAGCCTGGCGGAAACGCCTGCCGATTTCCTGTTCTACTCGGGCGGCGGCGGCACGGTGCGCGGGCAACCATACCAGTCGCTCGCGGTCGATCTTGGCGGCGGGAACTTCGTCGGCGGTCGATCGTTCCTCGGGCTCTCGGGCGAAATTCGGGTGGATGCGACCGAGAAGATCAGCGTCGTGGGGTTCTATGACGCCGGCTATATCGGGGCCGAGGATTTTCCCGACGGCAGTTCGGGCGACTGGCACAGCGGCGCCGGCCTTGGCCTGCGTTACAAGACCGGCATCGGGCCGGTGCGGCTCGATGTCGGCGTGCCGGTCACCGGACCGGGGAGCAACTCGGGCTTTGAGGTTTATATCGGCATAGGGCAGGCATTCTGATGGGCAACTTGCGCAAGATCGTGATGGCGCTTCTGATCGCCTGCCTGCCCGTCCTCGCGGCGGCGCAGACCTCCGAGGACGACAAGGGCTTCCTGACCCGGCTGCTCGAGAACAGCCTTGGCGGGGAAGGGCGCGACGTGGACATCACCGGCTTCCGCGGCGCCTTCAGCAGCGAGGCCACCGTCGAGAAGATCACCATCGCCGACGAAAAGGGCGTCTGGCTGACGATGACGGGCTTGGTGCTTGACTGGGACCGCTCCGCCCTGCTGAGCGGGCGCATCCAGGTCGAGACCCTGAGCGCCAAGACCATCACGGTGGCCCGCGCGCCCGAGCCGGTCGATGACGGGCTGCCCGCGCCCGAGGCCACGCCCTTCAAGCTGCCCGACCTTCCGGTTTCGGTCGTGATCGACACGCTCGAGGCCGAGAGGATCACGCTCGGCGCGCCGCTGCTGGGGGAGGAGGTGCACCTGTCGCTGACCGCCTCGGCGAGCCTCGCGGGCGGGGATGCAGAGGTCGACCTGACCTCCGAACGCCTCGATGGCGGCGAGGGTGTGTTCAAGTTCGCCGGGTCGTTCGAGGAAGCGAGCGAGATGCTGGCGCTCGACCTGCGGCTCGATGAAGGGGAAAACGGCATCGCGGCCCGTCTTCTAGACCTGCCGGGCAAGCCGAGCGTGACGCTGAGCCTGAAGGGCGACGGGCCGCTCGACGATTTTGCCGCGCGGCTGAACCTCTCGACCAACGGGCAGGAGCGGCTTGCGGGCAAGATCGGCCTTGCCGCCGCCGGGGACGACGGGGCGGGGACCGCGCGACGTTTCACCGCGACGCTGGGCGGGGACGTGACCGCGCTCTTCGCGCCACAGTTTCGCGACTTCTTCGGCGAGGATGTGGCGCTTGACGTGGCGGGGGTGCGCGCGGCCGATGGCGCGCTTGATCTGTCAGAACTGTCGCTCGAGGCGCAGCAGCTTACGCTTGACGGCGAGGTGGCGCTCAATGCCGCGCTCTGGCCGACGCGGATCGACCTCGCGCTCGACCTGTCGGGCGAGGACGCGGTGTTGCTGCCGCTGCCGGGACCGCCCACGAGGTTGCAGAGCGCCGCGCTCGACATCACCTACGCTGCGGATCAATCGAACGATTGGACCGCGAAGGGCCGCGTGACCGGGTTTGATCGCGCAGGCGTCCAGGTCGACGACCTGACGCTCGACGCGGGCGGCATCCTCGAGGGGGACGCGGACACGGTGGGCCGGGTGACGGCGGATGTACGCTTTGCCGCCGGGGGAATCGCGCTTGCCGATCCGGCGCTGGCCGACGCGGTGGGCCGGGAGGCCGAGGGCGCGTTCAAGCTGTCCTACACCAAGGGCGAACCGCTTCTGCTGAGCGATCTCGACCTGCGCAACGTGTCGGCCCATCTGACCGGCAAGGCGCGCGTCAACGATCTGCAAAGCGGGTTCAAGACCATCTTCGACACGCAGTTGACCACCAGCGACCTGTCGCGTTTCTCCGCCCTCGCAGGGCGGCCGCTGGGCGGATCGGCGCAGCTCACGCTTGCCGGCGACGCGATGCTGGGTGGGCAGTTCGACATCACGCTGACCGGGACGGCGGAGGACCTCGCGCTTGACCAGCCGCAGGCCGACGCGCTGCTGAGCGGGCGCACGGAGTTGACCGTGAAGGCGCGACGGGACACGGCGGGGACGTTCATCGACAAGGCGGTGATCGAGAATCCGCAACTTTCGATGACCGCCGACGCCCGCCTTGCGACCGACGATTCCGAAGTCTCCTTCGCGCTGCGCATCGCCGAGTTCGGGGAGATCGACCCGCGCCTGCCGGGGCCGCTGACCGCGGAGGGCCAGGCGGTGCAGGACGCTCGCGGCTGGAATGTCGACATTTCCGCCGAGGGGCCGCTTGATGCGCGCGCCGAGATCACCGGGCTCGCCACCGGGCCGAACGCGCTGTTGCGTTTCGATGCGCGACTCCCGGATATCGCGCCGCTCGCGCCGGGTTTCTCCGGCGCGGTCGCGCTCAACGGCACGTTGGAGCAGACGCCGCAGGGCTGGAAGCTCGACACGTTCGCAAGCGGACCCTACGGCGTGAAGGCCGATGTCAGCGGCACGCTGAGCGACAGCCCCACCTTCCGCTTCGACGCGCGCCTGCCCGATGTCAGCCCCTTCGCGCCCGGCTTCTCGGGCGCCGCACGGGCGACGGGCACGGCGGCGCAGACCGGCAATGGCTGGAAGATCGACACCGAGCTGAGCGGCCCCTACGCGCTGAGCGCGACGGTCGAGGCGACGCTGGCCGAAATGGTGCGCGTCACCTTCCAGGCGCGGCTGCCGAACGTGCGCCCGCTGGTCCCGGCCTATTCCGGGGCGCTGACGGCCGATGGCGCGCTCGAGCAGACCGAAGACGGCTGGCGCGTCACAGCCGACCTGGGAGGCCCCTACGGGACCACGGCGCAGGTGTCCGGCAGCTTCGGCAGCAGCGCGCCGGCCTTCGATTATTCCGCGCGGATCCCCGATATCGGCCCCTTCGCCGGGCAGATCAGCGGCCCCGCGACCGTCAAGGGCACGGCCCGGCAGGAGGGCGACGCCTGGCGCATCGATACGGCGCTGACCGGCCCGGGCGGCACGCAGGCGAACGTGGCCGGCACGGTTACGGGCGCAAACCAGGTGAACCTTACCGCCAGCGGCAGCGTTCCGCTTGGCTTGACGGAGCCGTTCCTGCGCCCCCGCAGCCTCCAGGGGCTGGCGCGTTTCGACCTGCGGCTGAATGGCGCGCCGGGGCTTGGCGCGCTGTCGGGAACGGTGACCACGTCCGGCGCGCGATTCGCCGCCCCGAAACTGCAGGTGGCGCTGACCGGGATCGACGCGCGCGCCGACATCGCCAACGGGCGCGCGGACGTCTCGCTGAGCGCGGCGGCCTCGAGCGGCGGGCGCGTGTCGCTCAAGGGGCCGATCACGCTGACCGGGGCGATGCCCGCGGACCTCGCGATTTCGCTTGCCGAACTCGTGGTCACGGACGGGGAAATCTACTTTACCCGCGTGAGCGGCGGGATCACGGTGCGCGGTCCGCTGACGGGCGGCGCGCGGATCGCCGGGCGCCTGAGCCTGGGCAAGACGAGCATCACCGTGCCGTCCTCGGGGATCACGAGCTTTGGCGAACTGCCGCCCATCAAGCACGAAAGCGCCCGCCCCGAGGTGCGCGAGACTCTGCGCCGCGCCGGGGTCAACGCGAGCGGAGCCCAGCCGGACCAGGGCGGCGGGCCGGCCTATCCGCTTGACCTGACGATCTCGGCGCCCTCGCGGATCTTTGTGCGGGGCCGCGGGCTTGACGCCGAACTGGGCGGTGAGTTGCGCCTTACCGGCACCACGGCGGATGTGATCTCGGCCGGGCGGTTCGACCTCATCCGCGGGCGGCTCGATATTCTCGAGAAACGCTTTGTCCTCAGCGAGGGGCGCGTGCTGCTGCAGGGGGATTTCAACCCCTATATCCGCTTCGTGGCCGAGACCGACACCGGCGAGGGCACCGCCAGCGTTATCATCGAGGGGCCGGCCTCGCAGCCCGAGGTCACGTTCAGTTCGGTCCCGCAGGCGCCCCAGGACGAGGTGCTGTCGCAGATCTTCTTCCGGCGCAACATCTCGGAGTTGTCCGCGCTCCAGGCGGCGCAGCTCGCTAGCGCGGTGGCGACGCTCGCGGGCAAGGGCGGCGAGGGCATCGTCGGGCGGCTGCGCCGCCAGCTCGGGGTGGACGACCTCGACATCACCACCGACGAGGAGGGCAACACCGGCGTGCGCGCGGGCAAGTATATCTCGGACAACATCTATACCGACGTGACCGCCTCGAGCGGCGGCGGCGGTGAGGTGTCGCTCAATATCGACCTGAGCCCTTCGGTCACGGTCAAGGGATCGATGGACAGCGACAACGAAAGCAAGCTCGGCATCTTCTTTCAGAAGGATTACTGAGCGCGCGTTGATCGCGCCGCCCGTCGCGGGTAGAGCATGAACAGGCGCGCGCCGCGCGCCGCCCCGAGATGCAGGACACGCCATGACCGACGCCCCCGTCACCGCCTTCGGGCCGGATTTCACCTTTGCCTTCGACGACTGGCTGGCGCACCCCGACGGCCTCGGCTCGATCCCGGCCGAGGCCCACGGCGCGGAGGTGGCGATCATCGGCGCGGGAATGGCCGGGGTGACGACGGCCTACGAGTTGATGAAGCTGGGGCTGAAGCCGGTCATCTACGAATCGGGCCAGATGGGCGGGCGGCTGCGCTCCGAGCCCTTCGAGGGCGCCGAGGATATCATCGCTGAACTGGGCGGGATGCGGTTCCCGATATCCTCGACCGGTTTTTACACCTATGTCGACAAGCTCGGCATCGAATCGCGCCCCTTCCCCAACCCGCTGAGCGACGCGGCGGGATCGACGGTGATCGACCTCGAGGGGCGCCCCGTCTACGCCGAAGCGCTTGACGATCTGCCCCCGCTCTTCCGCGAGGTGGCCGCAGCCTACGACGCCGCGCTCGAGGATGGCGCGCGGTTTTCGGACCTTCAGGCGGCGATCCGCGCGCGCGATGCGGACCGCGTGAAGGAGATCTGGAACCCCATCGTGCGCGACTGGGACGAGCGCAGCTTCTACGATTTTGTCGCCCAGTCGGACGCGTTCAAGCGGCTGAGCTTCCGGCACCGCGAGGTGTTCGGCCAGGTCGGTTTCGGCACCGGCGGATGGGACAGCGATTTCCCGAACTCGATGCTGGAAATCCTGCGGGTGAACGTGTTGGGGCTCGACGACGATCAGCGCTTCATGGTTGGCGGGGTCGAGGCCGTGCCGCGCGGCCTCTGGTCCCACGCGCCCGAGCGGATGACGCATTGGCCCAAGGGCACGACGCTGGAGCGCCTGCACAGCGGCGCGCCGCTGCCCGGCGTCACCCGCATCCGGCGCGACGGCGAGGACGGAGATTTCGCCGTGACCGACCGCTGGGGGCGCACGAAACGTTTCGGCGCCGTGGTCGCGACCTGCCAGAGCTGGCTTCTGACCACGGCCATCGACGTGGACGAACGCCTGCTGAGCCAGGACATGTGGATGGCGCTCGATCGCACCCGCTACATGCAGTCGTCCAAGACCTTCGTGATGGTCGACCGCCCGTTCTGGCGCGACCGCGACCCGGAAACGGGCCGCGAGGTGATGAGCGTGACGCTGACCGACCGGATGACGCGCGGCACCTACCTTTTCGACAACGGCCCGGACCGGCCGGGGGTGATCTGTCTCACCTATAGCTGGATGTCGGACGCGCTCAAGATGGCGCCGCTGCCGGTGGAACAGCGTGTCGATCTCGCGCTCTCCGCGCTGGCCAAGATTTACCCCAAGGTCGATATCGGCGCGCATATCATCGGCAACCCGATCACCGTAAGCTGGGAAAATGATCCCAACTTCCTCGGCGCGTTCAAGGGCGCGCTGCCGGGGCATTACCGGTATAACCACCGGATGTACGGGCATTTCATGCAAGGCGCGCTGCCGCCCGCCGAGCGTGGGCTGTTCCTGGCCGGCGACGGCATCAGCTGGACGCCCGCCTGGGTGGAGGGCGCGGTGCAGACCGCGCTCAACGCCGTCTGGGGCGTGATGACCCATTTCGGCGGGGCGAGCCACGCGTCGAATCACGGACCCGGCGACGTCTATGCCCAGATGGGGCCGATCGACCTCGGCGGCTGAGAGATTGGCGAAATTCTCTCAGCCCGGACCGGGCGTCGTCCACGCGACGTCGCGGATCCCCGCCAGCCGCCCGAACCGCGCAAGCTCCGCATCGAGCCGGTCGCGCCGCGCCGCGCCCCATTTCACGCCCGCTTCCGGCCAGAACCCCGTGACGCGCAGCCATCCCTCGCCGCGGTTCGCCTTGAGCTCGACGCGCCCGACGAAACGGTCGCCCTCGAGCAGCGGATAGACGTAATACCCCCAGCGCCGCTTTGCCGCCGGGACGAACATCTCGTTTACATACTCGAACCCGAAGAGGCGGCGCAGCCGGGCGCGGTCGCGGATCGCCGGATCGAACGGGTTGAGGATGCGCAGCCGCGACGTGGGCGCGGGCAGCGACGTTAGCCGCGCCTCGATATCCGGCGGGGCATGGGCGGCGGTCCAGGCGCCGTCCGCGCCCTCGACCTCGACCGGCGCCAGCGCGCGCCGCCCCAGCCAGCCCCGCGCCTCGTCCGTGTCCATCGCCGCCCAGAACCGCTGAACCTCGCCCACGGTGGCGATGCCCAACCGGTCGAGCGCGGCGTCACAGAGCGCCTCCACCGCATCACGGTCGTCCAGCGCGTCATGGGGCGGGAACACCCGTTCGCCCAGGTCGTAGAACTTCACGAAATTCTCGCGATGGCTGGTGGCGAGATCACCCGCATACCACATCTGGTCGAGCGCCTTCTTGTGCGGCGGGCGCGCCCACATCTCGCGGCTTTTCGCGCGGGTCTCGAAGGCGTGGGTGGAGAGCGGCCCCTCCCTCGCGATGCGCTCGCGCAGGCGCGCGATCTCTGCGCTCGCCAGGCCCGACTGATACCATGGCCCCCGCGCGGCGCGCGCGCCAAGGCGGGCGAACTGGCGTTGCCAGAGGGGCAGCATCTCCACCGGCAGGAGCGAGGCGTCATGGGTGAAATGCTCGAAGAGCCTTCGTTCCCGGCCCAGCAGTGGCCACAGCATGCCCTCGCGGTAATTCTGGTTGCGTGTCCAGAGGATGTGATTATGCGCCCGGGTGACGTTGCGGATGGTGTCGATCTGCACGAAGCCGAGCCGACGGATGATAGCCATCACATCGAGCGGCCCGACCGGCGTCTCCGACAGCCCGTTGGTCCAGAGCCAGAGATGCCGAGCCTTCCGGTTGTTCAGTCTGATCGGCTGCATGTCGCCCCCTTCGCGGGTTTACTGCGCGAGCATGCGGGCGAATGCAACGGCGCGCGTCACGGCAGGCTCAGCAACAGCAGCGCGTCGTGCAAGGCGCGCCCCTCGAGCGACATGACCGTGTCGATGAACAGCCGCCCCGCCGCACAGGCGCGCCGGTTGCCGGCCTGGTCGAGCCGCGCGAAGGTGCGGATCATCACCGCGCGGTTTTCGGCCCCGTCAAGCCGCGCCAGCAAGGCGTTGAAGATCATGGTCTCGGTCCGCTCGATCCTCGCCGGGTCCATCCGCACGGGGGCGCGCGTCGCGCCGAGCCGCGCGGCGCGGCGCTGGATGCGGTAATACTGACGCAGCGCAGGCGTGTTGAGCCGCGCCGCGACCCGCGCCGTCGCGTCCGACAATTGCGCGGGCGACAGCCGTTCCTTGATCGCGAGGCCGCATTCGCGGATGGGCATCGCGCCAAGGACCGTCTGCTCCACAAGGTAATAATACCGCAGGTCGCGCAGCGGCAGATGACCCACGCCGCGATCGATCACCCCCCAGAGCGCGCCGCCCGCGCGGGTGTTTCCGGGGAGTGTTCCGTCCGCGCTGAAGGCGATGATCTGATCGGCGATATAGCCCGCGACCTCCGGGTCGGTCATCAGCCCGCGCATCTGTCGGGTGGCGAGTTCCAGATTCTCGCCCTTGAAGCCAAGCCGCACGAGATCCTCGCGGATGCCGTCATCGGTGAAGATCCGCCCCAGCATGCGGACGATGTCTGCCTTGCCGATGGCGGGCATTGCGCCCTGCTGCGCCGTTGCGACGGGCGCGAAGAAGAGCGAAACACATAGAAAAAGGATGAAAAAGCGCACTATCGGGCCGCCTTGGGGTGAGGTGAACGGGGGGCGCGATCATCAGACCCGCTTTGCGCGGAGAAGACAACCCGGGCGCGGTGCGGATGGCGCGATAATGCGCTGGACGTGACGCGCCGCTCCTGAAGCGCCCCGAGGAGCGGCTGCAAGAGGAGGTGGAAACGGCCGTCGTTTCTTGCTAGGCATCGCTGCAACGCAGCACGAGGAGCCTCACCGATGAGCGCCACAGCCCGCAAGACCGCCCCGTTGCCCGACGACATCCGCGCGATGAAGGGCGGCGCGCCGATCGTCAGCCTGACCGCCTACACCACGCCGATGGCGCAGATGATGGACGAGCACTGCGATTTCGTCCTGGTCGGCGACAGCGTCGGCATGGTCCTGCACGGGCTGCCCTCGACGCTGGGCGTGACGATGGAGATGATGATCCTGCACGGACAGGCCGTCGCGCGGGGGCTGCAAAAGGCGATGCTGGTGATCGACATGCCCTTCGGCAGCTACGAGGAAAGCCCGGCGCAGGCGTTCCGCAACGCCGCGCGCCTGATGCGCGAGACGGGCGCGGCGGCGGTCAAGATCGAGGGCGGCGCGCATATGGCCGAGACGATCGCGTTTCTCAGCGCGCGGGGCGTGCCGGTGATGGCGCATGTCGGCCTCACGCCGCAGTCGATCAACACACTGGGCGGTTACAAGGTGCAGGGCCGCGCCGAACAGGGCGACGCGCTGCTCGCCGGCGCCCAGGCGGTGGCGGATGCCGGGGCTTTCGCCGTGGTGCTGGAAAAGGTGCCTGCGACGCTGGCGGACCGGATCACCGAAACGGTCGATATTCCAACCATCGGGATCGGCGCCTCGGCGGGCTGCGACGGGCAGGTCCTCGTCGTCGACGACATGCTCGGCCTCTTCACCGCGTTCAAGCCGAAATTCGTCAAGCGCTACGGCACGCTCGGGCAGGACGCCGAGGCGGCCATCGCCGCCTACGCCGCCGAAGTGCGCGACCGCCGCTTTCCCGCCAGCGAACATACCTTTGGCGATGCCGCCCCGGCCAAGGGCGCGACAGCGTGAGCGCGCCGATCCTGCGCAGCGTCGCGGCGCTGCGCGAGGCGACGGACCCGTGGATCCGCGCGGGCGAGCGGATCGGCGTGGTGCCCACGATGGGCGCGCTGCACGACGGGCACCTGTCGCTGGTCGCCGCCGCCGAAAAGGTCTGCGACCGGGTGATCGTGACGATCTTCGTCAACCCGAGGCAGTTCGGCAATGCCGAGGATCTCGACAGCTATCCGCGCACCGAAGCCGAGGACGCGCGCAAGCTGTCGCGCTTTGCGGTCGATGGGCTGTTCGTTCCCGACGTGTGCGAGATGTATCCCGAAGGCTTCGCCACCACCGTGTCGGTCGCCGGGCTGACCGAGGTGATGGACGGCGTCCACCGCCCCGGTCATTTCGAAGGCGTGGCGACGGTGGTGGCCAAGCTCTTCAACCAGACCTCGGCCACCGACGCGTTCTTCGGCGAAAAGGATTTCCAGCAATTGCAGGTCGTGCGCCGGATGGCCCGCGATCTGAACCTGCCGGTAACCGTGCATGGATGCCCCACCATCCGCGAGATCGACGGCCTCGCCATGTCCTCGCGCAACCTGCTCTTGTCCGACCGCGCCCGCACCCGCGCGCCCGTTCTGTTCGAGGCGATGGAGACCATCGCCGAGGGCGTTGCCGCGGGCGGTGATTTCGACGCGCTGCACGCCGAGGCGCTCAAGCGGCTCGACGCCGCCGGGTTCACCAAGGTCGATTACCTCGAGATGCGCGCCGCCGACGACCTGACGCTGCTGAGCGCGCCGATCCGGCCCGCGCGTCTCTTCGCGGCTGCGTGGCTCGCCGGCGTGCGCCTGATCGACAACATCGCGGTCGGGGGCTGAGGCCCGCTTCTTCTTCTTGCTCGAAAATGCCCCCGCCGGAGGCGCCCGCGTTGGCGCCTCCGGCGAGAGTATTGGCGGAACATCGAGCGCCGGGTGGCGCTCAGCTTACATCGAAGCGCAGCGGCCTGATCTGCTGAAACAGCCCGGTGTCGTGCAGCTTCTCCATCAATTCCTTCGGGACCGGCGAATCGACGTAGAGCAGCGCGATCGCCTCGCCGCCGCGGATGCTGCGCCCGAGGGTGAAATTGGCGATGTTGACGCCGTTGCCCGCCAGCGTCTGCCCGAGCGCGCCGATGATGCCGGGCTCATCCCGGTTGGTGGTGTAGAGCATGTGTTCGCCGATCTCGGCGTCGATGTTGATGCCCTTGATCTGGATGAAGCGCGGCTTGCCGTCCGAAAAGACCGTGCCTCCGATCGAGCGCTCGCGCTGGTCGGTGACGACGGTGAGCTTGATGTAGCCCTCGAACGCGCCCGACTTGTCCTGCTGGGTCGTGCTGATCTGGATGCCGCGTTCCTTGGCGATGACCGGGGCGCTGACCATGTTCACCTCGGGGTTGAGGGATTTCATGATCCCTGCCACCGCGGCGCTGGTCAACGCGGCGAGGTTCATGCCGGACACGACGCCGTCATAGAGGATGTTGATGGCGCGGATCGGCTCGTCCGTCATCTGGCCGATGAAGGCGCCCAGGTGATCGGCGAGCTTGATCCACGGGCCCATGACCTTGGCCTCGCGCGCGGTGACCGAGGGCATGTTGAGCGCGTTGGTCACGGCGCCGGTCAGCAGGTAATCCGACATCTGCTCGGCCACCTGGATGGCGACGTTTTCCTGCGCCTCGGTCGTGGCGGCGCCCAGGTGCGGCGTGCAGACGACGTTCGGCAGGTCGAAGAGCGGGTTTTCGGTGGCGGGTTCCTTGGCGAAGACGTCGAACCCCGCGCCCGCCACATGGCCCGATTCAAGCAGATCCGCGAGCGCCTCTTCATCGACCAGCCCGCCGCGGGCGCAGTTGATGATGCGCACGCCGGGCCTGGTTTTCTCGAGGTTCTCGCGGCTCAGGATGTTGCGGGTCTGGTCGGTGAGCGGCACGTGCAGGGTGATGAAATCCGCGCGCGCGAGCAGGTCGTCGAGTTCAACCTTCTCCACGCCCATCTTGTCCGCCTTCTCTGCGCTCAGGAAGGGGTCATAGGCGATCACCTTCATCTTGAGTCCCCGCGCGCGGTCGCAGACGATGCCGCCGATATTGCCCGCGCCGATCACGCCCAGCGTCTTGTTGGTCAACTCCACGCCCATGAAGCGGGATTTCTCCCACTTGCCGGCGTGTGTCGACGCGCTCGCCTCGGGGATTTGCCGCGCCACGGCGAACATCATCGCGATGGCGTGCTCGGCGGTGGTGATCATGTTGCCGAAGGGCGTGTTCATCACGATCACGCCTTTCTTCGACGCCGCGACCTTGTCGATGTTGTCGGTGCCAATGCCGGCGCGGGCGATGACCTTGAGATTGTCGGCGCGGTCGAGGATCTTCTCGGTCACCTTGGTGGCCGAGCGGATCGCGAGACCGTCATATTCGCCGATCACCTCGGCGAGCTTTTCCTTGTCCTTGCCGAGATCGGGCTGAAAATCAACGTCGATGCCGCGATCGCGGAAGATCTGCACCGCCGTGTCGGAGAGCTTGTCGGAAACGAGAACTTTGGGAGCCATTTTCGTGGTCCTTTCGGGGGTGGGGCGCCGGGATCCTTGAAAGATCCCGGTCCGATTTTGTCCAGAGAGATCAGCGGTTCAGCCGCGTTCGGCCGCGTAGACCCAGTCGATCCAGGGCAGGAGCGCCTTGATGTCGGCGGTTTCTACCGTGCCGCCGCACCAGATGCGCAGGCCCGGCGGCGCGTCGCGATAGGCGCCGATGTCATGCGCGGCGCCGGCGTCGTCCAGCCGTTTCGCGACCGCCTTGGCGAAGGCGGCGGGATCTGCGATGGTCGGATCGGTGAAGCGCAGGCAGACCGAGGTGTTGGACCGCGTCGCCGGATCAACGGCGAGGTTCGCAATCCAGTCGCGCGCATCGCAGAAGTCATGGATCGCCTGCGCGTTGGCGTCCGCCCGCGCGAACAGCCCTTGCAGCCCACCGACCGAGCGCGCCCAGTCCAGCGCCGCGAGGTAATCCTCGACCGCGAGCATGGAGGGCGTGTTGATCGTCGCGCCCTCGAAGATGCCCTCGATCAGCTTGCAACCCTTGCTAAGGCGGAAAATCTTGGGCAGCGGGCGGTCGGGCGTGTAGCTTTCCAGACGCTCCACCGCGCGGGGGGAAAGCACGAGCATCCCGTGCGCCGCCTCGCCGCCCAGCACCTTCTGCCAGCTGAACGTGGTCACGTCGAGCTTGTCCCACGGCAATTCCTGCGCGAAGGCCGCGCTGGTCGCGTCGCAGATGGTGATCCCGGCGCGGTCTTCCGCGATCCAGTCGCCATTGGGTACGCGCACCCCCGAGGTGGTGCCGTTCCACGTGAACACCACGTCATTGTTGGTGTCGACGCTCGTCAGGTCGACGATCTCTCCATAGTCGGCGGTCTTGACGATGGCGTCGAGTTTCAGCTGTTTCACCGCGTCGGTGACCCAGCCGGCGCCAAAGCTTTCCCAGGCCAGCATCTCGACGGGGCGTGCGCCCAACATGGTCCACATCGCCATTTCCACGGCGCCGGTGTCCGAGGCAGGCACGATGCCAATGCGGTGGCTGTCCGGGATGCCGAGCACCTCGCGCGTGCCGTCGATGGCGGCCTTGAGCCGCGCCTTGCCGATGGGCGCGCGGTGGCTGCGGCCCAAGGGCGCATCCGCCAGCTTGTCGAGCGAGAATGTCGGGGGTTTGGCGCAGGGGCCAGAGGAGAAACGCGGATTCGCCGGTGTTTCCACGGGGCGAGAGACCGGCCGCGCGCCGGTGTCTTGCATAGCCATTGCTGCTATCCTTCCAGATAAGCGCCCTTCGTTGGGGAAGGGTGTCCCACCTACGGTGCTAAGCCCGTTGCGGGGCTTTCGCAAGTGGGGAAATGCGGGTAAGCGGCATTCGAAGGATTATTCGCGACGCGGGCCGCCTGCGCCGCCGCGTGAAAGGGGAACCCGAACATGTTCATCACCACGCTCATCGCCCGCCCCGGCGCGCTCGACCCCGCGCTGGTCGAGAGCCTGCGCAACGCCTGGGGCGGGGGGGATGCGCAATGGCTGTCGCCCGACGAGGCGGCGGAGTTCGCGATGAAGGAGATCCCCGGCAACCGCTGGGATCTCTGGGAGGACCTGCAGGGGATGGGCGTCGATCTGGTCGTGCAGCGGGCCGATGGACGGCGCAAGAAACTGCTGATCGCGGACATGGACAGCACCATGATCGAGCAGGAATGCATCGACGAACTGGCCGACGCCGCCGGTATCGGCGCCGAGGTCAAGGCGATCACGGCGCGCGCCATGAACGGCGAGATCGGCTTCGAGGGGGCGTTGCTCGAGCGGATGGCGTTGCTGCGCGATCAACCCGAGGGCATCATCGCCGAGGTGCTGGCCGCCCGGATCACCCACATGCCCGGCGCCGCGGCGCTGGTGGCCACGATGCGCGCGGCGGGGGCGCACACGGCGCTCGTCTCGGGCGGGTTCACCGCGTTCACCGAACGGGTGGCGGATGCGCTCGGCTTTGACGAGCATCGCGCGAACGTGCTGGAAATCGCCGATGGCAGGCTCACCGGGACGGTCGCACAGCCGATCCTCGGGCGTGACGCCAAGGTGAGCGCGCTCGAGGAGATCGCCGCGCGGCTCGGGATCGCGCCTGCCGACGCCATCGCGGTGGGGGACGGGGCCAACGATCTCGGGATGCTGGCGCGCGCGGGCATGGGCGTGGCGCTTCATGCGAAACCGTCCGTGGCGGCGCAATGCGACCTGCGCGTGAACCACGGCGACCTGACCGCGCTGCTCTACCTGCAAGGCTATGCGCGGGACGAATTCGTGGGCGGCTGAGCGCGCACGGGAAGGGGCGTCGGTGAATCCTCTCGGTGCTGGCGCGAGGTGCTGATACCTTTGCGCGGCGATCTGACGCGAGAGGGAGGAGCGATGATGGCGAACTATCTTTTCATCTATCACGGCGGCGGGATGCCGGAGACCCAGGAAGAGGGCGAAAAGGCGATGGCCCAGTGGATGGCGTGGTTCGGCGAGCTGGGCGACGCGGTCGTCGATGGCGGCAACCCGGTGGGCAAGTCCAGCACGGTGAGCGCGAATGGCGTCACCGGCGACGGCGGGGCCAACCCGACCAGCGGCTACACGGTGGTCCGGGCCGCGTCGCAGGAGGCCGCATGCGAACTGGCCAAGGGCTGCCCGATGGTCGTCGACGGATCGGGCAGCGTCGAGGTGGCCGAGATCATCGAGATGTGAGCGCGCGGCCCCGGATCGGCCGCGATATCGCCGCTTACGCCGCCAGTTCCGCGCGCGCCTGCCCGATCATCAGCGCGGCGCGCGCCGCCTCGCGCCCCTTCTCGACGAAATGCGCGGCGTAGATCGCGCGGTGATGCTCCGTCTCCTGGTACTGGTGCGGGGTGAGCGAGACCGACAGCACCGGCACGCCGCTGTCCAGCCCGGCCGCATCAGCCCGTCCACCACCGCCTGCGCGACGAAGTCGTGGCGGTAGATGCCCCCGTCCACCACCAGCGCCGCCGCGATCACCGCGCCGTAGCGCCCCGTCAGGGCGAGGTCGCGCGCCATGAGCGGCATCTCGAACGCGCCGGGGACGTCGAGGACGTCGATCCGGTCGCGCGGGATGATTTCGGCGAATCCGTCCAGCGCGCGGTCGACGATGTTGGCGTGCCAGTTGGCCTTGATGAAGGCGTAGCGGGTGGGTGTCATGGGGTGCTCCTTTCGCATGTCGACACGTACACCCAAGGCGAAGGACGACAGGCAAGGCCGGCGCGGATGCGCGCGGCGGAACCCGGCGTTCTCTCTCATCCGGACTGTGACCGTCGGCCCTGGAATTGCACCAGGTCTGCTTGACCCAGGGGATTGCGGCGCAATCCCGAGGCGCTCGCGGGCTTCGGGCCGATGCCCGTTACCGCCGGTGGGGAATTCCGCCCCGCCCTGAGAACGAAGGCGAGCATGAGGCATGTCATGGCAAAGCGCAAGGTTGCCGGACATGCGCCGGTCCGGTCCGCTCCGGGGGGCGACGCGGGATCGGGGGGTGGGCGCGTGCAGTCTGGAGGTTGGCTTGGCGGAGAGAACCGCCGTTTCGGTCACCTGCAAGCGGGTCTGTTTGCGGCCCTTTGCTGTCGTTCGAGTCTGGCGCGGCGGGCGACCGGTCACAACCCAAAGCCGACAGTGCAGAAGCATCCTAGCTGTTACATGTCGGGGGCGTTTGCGTTCTTTTACAGACCGATCGCGAAGCCATTCTTCAGGGAAAATGCTTCTTCTTACATTCGCGTTCGAGTTGCCGTACAATGTGCGAGTATCGGCTTGTCACACAATATATGGAGTACTCCGGTTGGCTACCTTTTTCAGCGATGCATTCAGATTGGAAAAATCAGTTGTCGACGAGTACGGGGCTTTTGATGTGTCGATCATCAACGATTTGCCACTTTTTATTGACCCGTTCCTTCTCTTTCACAGCGAAAAGCAAGAATATCGGGACTTGCACGAAAGCATCATCGAATACCTGATCTTTCTGAGAGATCGGGCAGCGGACAGCCATGTTAGTGACGGAATGCTACGTAACTGGTATTGCTTCCCGGAAGTAAAGCAAAACTGGTTTGGCTTCTCGATGGTTGGAAACGGTGGTTCCGGTCTCGGGATGGACTTTGCAGGAAGTTTACATGAAAATTTGAATTTCATCTTCGCAAACTTTGGCGAGGAGAGCATCACCGAAAGCTCTCACCTGGAGAAAGTATGCTTGGTATCGAGCGGAGTCGGACGGGATAACATAAGTGATTTCGTGACAAACCTCATCCAAGACTTTCTGTGCACATACACGGAGAGCTTCGCCAAGGCGCATTTGCGCGAAGACCAAACACGAGAAGTCTGGATTGATAGGGCCGTTTTCAACTTCAAAACACAATCTTGGCAGAGGAAGCGCTACGAACTGCCTTGGTACGAAGGTGATTACATCATCCTTACTCCCAAGGACATGCTTACAAGGGACGACACATGGATCAATACGAGCGATTTAATTAATAGGTTCCAAGATATTCCTACAGCTATCCCTGACGGTAGCCTTAGGGCGTCCGTCAGCAATTATTTTGAGAGAGAACTCAGAGCACGCAAAAAGAAGGGGCGACATCCTACGAAAGGAAAGAGGGCCAAGGCAGCGACAGAGACTATCCGGCAGTTTCCTGAACTCATCGACTATTACATCAAGTTGAAAGAAGACACTGGCGATGATGCTACTGATTTGAGCTTTGAGAAGGTCTTCGCAACAGAATTATTTTTCTCCAAACGTCTCCGCGAAGTTCTTCAGCCTGTTCTGGCTGGAACCGATTTCTACCGCGTAAAGCCCGGCACGTACGAAGAATCTCATATTCGACTCGCTTACCTGAAGCACGTCATCGAAGACATGGGAGGCTGGCGTATCTTCTATGACGAAAATGGAAAAGCGGTCGAAAGAGAGAAAGACGTTCAGATACTGTACCGACTGGTTTGGTTCGGAACGCCGTCGGATGCAGGTACCGAGGCCAACGATGGTCGCGGGCCGGTTGACTTCAAAATATCCCGCGGTAGAGAAAAGACGCTGGTCGAGATGAAGCTGGCAAAAAACACAAAACTTGAGATGAATCTCAAAAAACAAACTGACATATATCAAGCATCATCAGATGCGCAGCGCGCTATAAAGGCCATTGTTTACTTCTCGTATTCACAGTTGACTCGCGTTCAGCGAATATTGAAGCGGCTTGGTCTCGAAGACAGCAAAGACATTGTTCTCATCGATGCGCGCAAGGACAATAAACCTTCAGGTTCGAAGGCCAGTTGAACGACCAAGATGGTGCGTAAGGTCATGAAAGATGGTGCGTAAGGTCATGAAATGTGCACCATCCCTATGAAGGGAGGACAACAAAGCTCTGGATGTGGTATACAAAGCCGGTGCGCTTCGCCTTGAGCCGACAACTGTATTTTGCAAAGTTTGTTATCTGCACAGGGCCACCCTTCGTGATCAGCGCGGCGAATGACGGCTCACCGCCCTCCCAAGACCTCAACGCCCAGCGCCGCGATAATCAAATGGCGCGCAAACCATAACTCCACGCGCGCAGCAAGGGCGGCGGCTGCCCCCGCTCACCCGATCCGCATCACAGCAACGCGGGCTCGGGCGCGATGCGGCCCGTCTCCATTCCGCGCCAGTTGACGATGGGCGCGTTGCAGTATTTGCGCGCCGCCGGGTGATCCGCGTCGAGCGCGCCGAGCCGGATCAGCAGCGCGGCGATGGCGCATTCCGCCGCCCGCGTGGCTCCGTCCGCGATCTTGAGCGCGACGCCGAGCCCGCGGCCCGGGATGATGGCGACGTAGAACGCCTCGGCCCCGGTCTTGAGCGCGACCGGCTCGGTGCAGGCGCGCATCAACTCGGTGCAGGCGCGCCGCTCGCCGGCGACGAGGTCGGGATGCGCCACCATCGCCTGCCAGAGCCGCGCCGCCGCGTCCTGGCGCGCGTCCGCGCCATCGGCGGCCGTCGCGAAGAAGGCCATCGCGCGGGCCATGCCGTGCAGCGTCGTGATGTGGTTGGGCGCTGAGCAGCCGTCGATGCCGTAGCCGGGGCTGGCGAGGCCGGTCAGTTCCTCGGTCGCGGCGAGGATCGCGCGCTGGACCGGATGGTCCATCTCCAGGTATTCGGGTCCGGCGCCGAGATGCCGGGTCACGCTGAGGAAGCCGGCGTGCTTGCCTGAGCAGTTGTTGTGCGCCTGGCAGGGTTCGGCGCCCGAGCAGAGCAGCGCCTTGTGCGCCTCCGAGTCCTTGGGCATATGCGCGCCGCAGCGGAAATCGTCGTCGCCGAGGCCGAGATCGGCCAGCCACGCATTCACCCGTTCGGTGTGAATCGCGGCGCCGTTATGCGACGCGCAGGCGAGCGCGAGGTGCTCGGGCGTCAGGCCGAACCGGTCGGCCGCGCCCGTCTCGACCAGCGGCAACGCCTGCAGCATCTTGCAGGACGAGCGCGGCAGCACCTGCGCGTCCGGGTCGCCCCAGGCTTCCACGATCTCGCCGCCGGGGCCGCAGATGACGGCCTGCCCGAGATGCGCGCTCTCGACCAGGGGGCCGCGTGAAATTCCGACCATCGGAACCGGTCCGGTCATCCTCATCCTCCCTTGGCGAACGCATGTGCGACTTTTCGCCAATTCATTCTTTCGTTTCTGGTCTCACTTGGGCTATTGGTGCACTGTCGAGAATGCAAAGCCCGGTCCAGTAGATACCCGCGGCAGGCGGGATGCAACCGGCGCGGATTGAGGTTTAGGGACAGCTTGGAGGCTGGACAAAAATGGTAGCACGGCTCATGCGCGGCGCAGGCGTCGCGGTTCTTTCCATACTTGCGTCGGGCGCGTTCGCGCAGGACGAAAGCACCAACCAGGTCGCGGCCAAGACCGCGTGGAGCGTGTTCGTCGATTCCGATCCCAAGGAGTGCTGGGCGGTGTCGGCCCCGACCGAGTCGGTCAACACCAAGGGCGGGCGCGTGGTCGCCGTGCGCCGGGGCGAGATCCTGTTCATGACGTTCTTCCGCCCGGCGGCCGGCGTGGCCGGGCAGGTCGCGTTCACCGGCGGCTATCCCTTCGCCTCCGGCTCCACCGTCGAGGTGAATGTCGACGGCGCCAAGTTCGAGCTGTTCACCGAGGGCGAATGGGCGTGGCCGGCCAGCAAGTCGGACGACGCCAAGATCATCGCGGCGATGAAGCGGGGGGCGGACGCAATCCTGACCGCGCGGTCCTCGCGCGGGACCCAGACCAAGGACACGTTCTCGCTCCTGGGGTATACCGCGGCGATGGAAGAGGCGCAGAAGCGCTGCAAGTAACCAATTGGCGGGTAATGGGGTGTTTCTGTGGCGCCCCGGCCCATAGTTTCGCCCTTAACGGATGATACGCCGCGCCGTGAGGCAGTTGTGAGGTGAACCATGTCCAGACCCAGCGCTTATGAACAATTGACGCTTGAGTATATCAATGCGCTGCGCACCGATCCGGGCGGCGAGTACGCGCGGCTTGTCGGGCAGCAGGCGAACATCGCGAGCGCGATCAGTTATTTCGGCGTCGATCTCGCCGCGCTGTCCGCGCAGTTGGGCGCGCTGCCCGCCGTGGCGCCGCTGGCGTGGAACGACAACCTGTCGGTCTCGGCCGAGACGCATTCGCAGCGAATGATCGACGAGGACACGCAGAGCCACAACCTCCCCGGTGAGCCGTCCCTGCGCGATCGGGTCGCGGATGCGGGCTACACCGGCTGGTCCGGCATTTCCGAGAACATCTACGCCTTTTCCAAGGACGCGCTGCACGGGCATGCGGGATTCGTCATCGACTGGGGTTATGACGACGCGGACTACTCGAACGGGGACGGCACAGGCACGTTGCTGTCCGACTGGCAGACCCGCGGCGACGGCATCCAGGATCCGGCCGGCCACCGCAACGCGCTGATGAACGCAGGCCGGACCGAGATCGGCATCGGCGTCATCCAGGACACGGACCCGGGCACGAATGTAGGCGAATACGTCACCACGCAGCATCTCGGCGCGCGGCACGCCTATGCGCCGCAATTCGTCGGTGTGGTGATCGACGATGCGGACGCCGACGGTTTCTACGACATCGGCGAGGGCATGGGCGGCGTGACCGTCACCCTGACCAGCGGCGGCGTCACGCTCAGCACGACGACATGGGCCGCGGGCGGCTGGCAGATCGCGGCGCCTGCGGGGACGTGGACGATCACCTTCTCGGGCGGCGGGCTGACCGCGGACGTGGTGACGACCGCGACGATCGGGGCCGACAACGTGAAGGTCGACGCCTTCAACCCCGCGGTCGTGTCCAACACCGCCCCGGTGGTGAGCATCGCGGACCAGGCCATCGCGGCCGGCGGCGACCCCTGGCTGCGCCTGGTGGACGTGATGACCGTCACCGACGCCGAAAGCGACGCGATCACGCTTTACGAGTTGCGCGACGACACGGGCGGCGACAACTGGTGGGCCGATGGCGGGATCAAGGACGCGAGCGCGGGCTACCAGACCACCGATCTGTCGGACATCTGGTTCACTCGTGACGCGGTCGCCTCCGTGCAGACGCTCTCGGTGCGGGCGCATGATGGAACCGACTGGGGCGCGTGGGAGTCGTTCGAGCTCACCACGCTGGGGGGCAACGCCGCGCCGGTGGTGACGGTCCCCGACCAGGTGATATCGCTGGGGGGCGGAGCGTGGCGCACGCTGGCCAGCGTGATGACCGTCACCGACGCCGAGGGCGACCCGATCACGCTCTACGAGGTTTGGGACGACGAGGGCGGCGACAACTGGTGGGCTGACGGCGGCATGGTGGACGCGAGCGTCGGATACCGGACCGCAGACCTCTCGGACATCTGGTTCACCCGCGACGCCGTCGCCTCCGAGCAGACGCTATGGGTGCGCGCCTTCGACGGCGCGGACTGGAGCGCCTGGGACCAATTCCAGCTGACCACCGCTGACGGGAACACAGCTCCCGTCGCGTCCGTGTCCGACCAGACCATCGCGCTGGGCGGCGATCCCTGGCGCAAGCTCGACGCCGTCCTCACCGTGACGGACGTCGAGGATGACGCGATCACGCTCTACGAGGTCTGGGACGACGAGGGCGGCGACAACTGGTGGGCTGACGGGGGCATGGTGGACGCAAGCGTCGGCTACCGGACCGCAGACCTCTCGGACATCTGGTTCACTCGCGATGCCGCCGCGTCCGAGCAGACGCTCTGGGTGCGCGCCTTCGACGGCGCGGACTGGAGCGCCTGGGACCAATTCCAGCTGACCACCGCTGACGGCAACACAACTCCAGTCGCGTCCGTGTCCGACCAGACAATCGCGCTGGGCGGCGATCCGTGGCGCAAGCTCGACGCCGTCCTCACCGTGACGGACGCCGAGGATGACGCGATCACGCTCTACGAGGTCTGGGACGACGAGGGCGGCGACAACTGGTGGGCTGACGGGGGCATGGTGGACGCAAGCGTCGGTTATCAGACCGCCGACCTCTCGGACATCTGGTTCACCCGCGACGCGGCTCCGTCCGAGCAGACGCTCTGGGTGCGCGCCTTCGACGGCGATCAGTGGGGCGATTGGGACGCTTTCGAGCTATTCACGGTCTGATTTGCGGCGCGAACGGTTTTGACCCGCGCGCGGAATCCTATATAGGGGCGTATCACCCCAGCCTCGAGGACCGACATGCCCGCCGCCGCGCCGATCACACAGGACGTCATGACCATCCCCCGCAAGACGCCGGAGGGCGGGCGGATCAACCTTGTCGGCCTCACCCGCGAGGCGCTGCGCGAGGCGCTGATCGCGCATGGCACGCCGGAAAGACAGGCGAAGATGCGCACGGGTCAGATCTGGCAGTGGATCTATCAATGGGGCGTGCGTGATTTCGACGCGATGACAAACCTCGCCAAGGCGTACCGAACCGATCTGGCGGAACATTTCACCATCGAAATCCCCGAGGTCGTCAATCGCCAGGTTTCCGCTGACGGCACGCGCAAGTACCTTGTGCGCATCGCCGGGGGGCACGAGGTCGAGGTGGTCTATATCCCCGAGGAGGGGCGCGGCACGCTCTGCGTCAGTTCCCAGGTGGGCTGCACGCTCACCTGTTCGTTCTGTCATACCGGCACGCAGAAACTGGTGCGCAACCTCTCCGCGGGGGAAATCGTCGGGCAGATCATGGTTGCGCGCGACGATCTGGACGAGTGGCCCACGCCGGGCGCACCCAAGGACGAAACGCGGCTTCTGTCCAATATCGTTCTGATGGGCATGGGTGAGCCGCTCTATAATTTCGAGAACGTGCGCGACGCGATGAAGATCGCGATGGACGCGGAGGGCATCCAGCTCAGCCGCCGGCGCATCACGCTTTCGACCTCTGGCATCGTGCCGGAAATCCACCGCACTGCGGCCGAGATCGGCTGCATGCTCGCGGTCAGTTTCCACGCCACGACCGACGAAGTGCGCGACAAGCTGGTGCCGATAAACCGCAAATGGAACATCGCGGCGCTTCTGGATGCTTTGCGCGAATACCCCAAGGCCAGCAATTCCGAGCGGATCACCTTCGAATACGTGATGCTCGACGGCATCAACGACAGCGACGAGGACGCGCGCCGGCTCGTGAAGCTGATCGAGGGCATCCCGGCCAAGATCAACCTCATTCCCTTCAACGAATGGCCCGGCGCGCCCTACAGGCGCAGCAGCAACAACCGCATCCGCGCCTTCGCCGACATCATCTACAAGGCCGGCTACGCCAGCCCGATCCGCACGCCCCGCGGCGAGGACATCATGGCCGCCTGCGGTCAGTTGAAATCGGCCACCGAACGCGCCCGCAAGTCCCGCCGCGAGATCGCCGCGGAGGCCGGGCTGGACAGGCGCGCGTAAAAGATCCCGATAACGCTGATATTCGACCTCACTCCCGCCACGTTTCGATGCGAGCGTGAAGCGAACGCGAAAGTAACCAGCCGGTTCGCATCGTGTTCGCAAACGGAGGGTTTGAAGATGGTCTATGTCCACAGCGATCCCACAGTGCGCGCCGGCGTTCTCGCGCTGGTGATGCGCGAGCGGCACAAGGCGATGAGTTCGGATGCCTGGGTCGCCGCGCTCCAATCATACGGGTATGGCGTCCGCAAACGCGCCGAAGGGGCATTTGTCACCACGTTGCCGCATGGCGTCGAGATCTGCCGCCTGCCCGACGAAGCCCGTCTCTGACTGCGCGATCCCGGGGCGCGTGTGGCGGCGCGTCCGATCTGACGCGATATGCCCGCGCGCTCCATGACGGTTACCATCGCGCACTCCACTCTATACTTAAAGCAGAATAATAGATCGCATACTCCCGCCATGATTGTTTCTGGATTGGGAACAATGTGGCGGCATTTCCAAGAATGACCGCGGCCTCGCCCCATTCCCTCACCATTGCAGCCACAAGGCGCATATATCCCGGTGCCAATCAAATTGCATGATTAGGATAAAATACATGAATATTCTTGACCTTGGGAATGATGACGCCGTTCTGAACCTGGTGATGCGCGAGCGGCGCCTGGCGGTTTCGGAGCGCGAATGGAAGCACCGGCTGCGCGGCTACGGCTACGCCATCCGCGACACTGCCGAGGGGCGGGTGCTGACCTCGCTGGTGCGCGGCGCGAGCATCTGCAACTTGCCGGCGTAATTCCCGGCCCGGGCCGGCGCGGGCGTCGCTCAGACGTCTTCGTGCCACTCGTCGATGATACGCACCGCTTCCTCGGCCGTCTCCACGAAGCTGAACAGCTCAAGATCCTCGGGTGAAATGGTGCCGGCGTCGGCCAGCGCCTCCCAGTTGATGATCTTGCGCCAGAACGCCTCGCCGAACAGCAGGAAGGGCATGCGCTTCATCCGATCGGTCTGGATCAGCGTCAGCGCCTCGAAAGTCTCGTCGAGCGTGCCGAACCCGCCGGGAAAGACGCAGACCGCGCGCGCCCGCATGAGGAAATGCATCTTGCGGATCGCGAAGTAGTGAAAGTTGAAGCAGAGGCCGGGCGTCACGTATTCGTTCGGCGCCTGTTCATGCGGCAGCACGATGTTGAGCCCGATGGACGACCCGCCCGCGTCGTCCGCGCCGCGATTGCCCGCCTCCATCACGCCGGGGCCGCCGCCCGTCGCCACAACGAAATCGCGCCCGTAGGAAGCGAGCGACCGCTCGGTCATCAGCCGCGAGAACTTACGCGCCTCGTCATAGTATTTCGACAGCTCCGCCAGTGTTTCGGTGCGCGCCGTGTCCTTCTCGGCGGGGGCGGGGATGCGCGCGCCGCCGAACAGCACGACCGTGCTCTTGATGCCGCGTTCGTTCAGGATCATCTCGGGCTTGAGCAGCTCGAGTTGCAGACGCACCGGGCGCAAC
This sequence comes from Roseovarius spongiae, assembly GCF_003651245.1. GTDB lineage: Bacteria > Pseudomonadota > Alphaproteobacteria > Rhodobacterales > Rhodobacteraceae > Roseovarius > Roseovarius spongiae. The sequence continues at coordinate 304,647 of NZ_RAPE01000003.1, read as the reverse complement.
TCTTCGCGGCACATGAAATCGGTATCGTTGAAGGCCAGCCGGTAAGCGGGCGCGCGGGTCTGCGGCGTGTCCGGCACCTGCTCGGCCGAACTGCGATCCGAATGGGCATCGCGGAACTGGCTGTGGCGGTCGTCGTTCATCGTGGGCTTGATCCTTGCCTCTGGTTCATTGATGAAGACGGTAGAGGGTTCGCAGGCCCTTGACCAGCAGGAGCGCGCAATGGATTGGACCGCAGAGATCGGGGCGGCGGCCGCGCGGATCGCGCCGCATGTCAGGCGCACGCCGGTGGTGAGCGCCGAATTCGCCGGCCGGCGGGTCGAGATCAAGCTCGAGCAGATGCAGCATACCGGCAGCTTCAAGGCGCGCGGCGCGTTCAACACGCTCTTGGCGGGCGATGTGCCCGCGGCGGGGGTCGTGGCGGCGTCGGGCGGCAATCACGGCGCGGCGGTTGCCCATGCGGCGCGTTCGCTCGGCCACCCGGCGCGGGTCTACGTCCCCGAGATGGCCGGGCCGGGCAAGATCGCCCTCATTCGCGCCACCGGGGCCGAACTGTGCGTCGTTCCGGGCGCCTACGCGAACGCTTTCGAGGCGGCGCGCGCCCATGAGGCCGAAACCGGCGCGATGCAGATTCACGCTTATGACGCGCCGGCCACGGTGGCCGGGCAGGGCGCCTGCATGGCCGAGTGGGAGGCGCAGGGACTCGACGCCGACACGGTGCTGATCGCGGTCGGCGGCGGCGGGCTGATCGCGGGCGCGCTCGGCTGGCTGGGCGGGCGGCGCAAGGTGGTGGCGGTCGAGCCGCAAAACTGCGCCGCGCTTCATGCGGCGCTGGCGGCGGGGGCGCCCGTGGATGTCGAGGTGTCGGGCGTTGCGGCCAACGCGCTGGGCGCGCGGCGGATCGGCGACATCTGTTTCGGGTTGGCGCGGGACGTCACGTCGGTCACGGTCGAGGACGCGGCCATCACGGCGGCGCAGACGGCGCTCTGGGATGGGTTGCGCCAACTGGTGGAGCCGGCGGGCGCGACGGCGCTAGCGGCGCTGCTGTCCGGCGCCTACGCGCCCGCAAAGGGCGAGAAGGTCGCGGTCCTGGTCTGCGGAGGGAATGTGGCCCGGTCGCCGCTGGGGTAGGGTGCGCCCCCCGGCGGGCGCGCAATCGCGCCGAATGGTCGCATTGGATGGATGACGCGGGCGTCGCCATTCGCTATGGAGGCGCGAGAATTCGTGAAACCGGAGACCGATCCCATGTCCAACGCCCAGCTCGAAGCCGCCATCGAATCCGCATGGGAGGCGCGCGCCGAGATCACGCCCGCCACCGGCGGCGAGACTCGCGAGGCGATCGAGGCCACGCTCGACGCGCTCGACAGCGGCAAGCTGCGCGTGGCCGAACGCGGCGATGACGGCGCGTGGCAGGTCAATCAGTGGGCCAAGAAGGCGGTGCTGCTGGGATTCCGCGTCAAGGACATGGAGGCGCAGCCGGGCGGCCCGCAGGGCGGCGGCTGGTGGGACAAGGTCGACAGCAAGTTCAAGGGCTGGGGCGACGCCGAATGGAGTGCGGCGGGCTTCCGCGCGGTGCCGAGCTGCGTCGTGCGGCGCAGCGCCTACATCGCGCCGGGCGTGGTGCTGATGCCGAGCTTCGTCAACCTTGGCGCTTATGTTGACGAGGGCACGATGGTCGACACCTGGGCAACGGTGGGCAGCTGCGCGCAGATCGGCCGCAACGTTCACCTCTCGGGCGGCGTCGGAATCGGCGGCGTGCTCGAACCGATGCAGGCGGGCCCGACGATCATCGAGGACAACTGCTTCATCGGCGCGCGCTCGGAAGTGGTGGAGGGCTGCATCGTGCGCGAGGGCAGCGTATTGGGTATGGGTGTCTTCATCGGCCAGTCGACCAAGATCGTGGACCGCGAAACCGGCGAAGTGACTTACGGCGAGGTGCCCGCCGGGTCGGTCGTCGTGGCCGGGTCGATGCCCAGCAAGAACGACATCAGCCTTTATTGCGCCGTGATCGTCAAGCGCGTGGACGAGCGTACGCGCTCCAAGACGTCGATAAACGAGCTGCTGCGTGCCTGAGCGCGGAACCGGCGGCCCCCTTCGCGCGTTTGGCATCGCCAAACAAGAAGGAGAACGGCATGGGAATCGGACTGATCGGGGCGATCATCGTCGGCGGGCTGGCGGGCTGGATCGCCAGCATGATCATGAAGGCGGATACCGGCCTTCTGGCCAATATCGGCCTTGGGATCGTCGGCGCGGTGGTGCTGAATTTCATCCTGAGCCTGTTCAACATCTATGCGCGCGACGCTTGGCTTCCGCAGCTTGTCGTCGGGCTGGTCGGGGCGTGCCTGCTGATCTGGCTCTGGCGCGCGCTGCGCGGGCGCGCCTGACGCCGAACGCGGAAGCGCGCCGTCATGTCTGACGCTGCGCCAGGGAAACCGCGCAAGACGCAACAGGTCTATACCCTGCTGGTCGAGATCGGGCGCAAGGCGGGCGACGGATTGCCCGAGAAGGCCACCGGCGCCGCGCTGGTCGTCTACGCCAGCGGCGTCGACGAGGCCGAGGCGGTGCGCGAGACGGTGGCGATCCTCAAGCAGGCAGATACCGCGCCGCTGGACGTGACCGGCTATGGCAGCCTGGCCGAGCGCGAGGCGGAAGGCCACGAGATCGACGGAAACGAGCGTGCGCTGATGCAGCGGGCGCTGGACGAGGATGCGGTGATCGTGACGCAGATGACGCCTTTCTACGGCGACGAATAGCCGCTGCTCACGCTACCCGGTGCATCGCCAGCGTCACCGCCTCGAACGGCTTCAGAACAGGCCAGACCGGGCGGGCGTGTTCGGGCAGCAGCGCGCGGGGCGCATCGGCGAGGATGCTGGCGGCCAACGCCTCGGGCTTGCGGCGCAGACGGCCGATATAGAGGCTCTCGAGCGGGCAGCCGGCGGCGACGACCGTGGCGTGATCCGGCAGCAGGATATGATGATAGGTCACGAGATCGGGGCCCTCCGCGTAGAAGGCCGATGCGCCGTTCACGAGGTGCCGCGCCGGGACCAGCGCCGCTTCGGTCCCGAACATGTATTCGACTTGGCTGCCGCCGATCACCAGGCGCTGATGCGGCGCGACGAGGATGTCGTGACGCAGCCCGAAGAACGGCGCGCGCAGGCGCACCGGGCGCAGGCTGCCGCGCGCCGGCGCCGTCTGGCGCACCGCGCGCAGCACCGGTTGAATGTCGCCCGTGCTGGTCAGCACCGTGTCGCCGCGTTTCAGCCGGGCGGCGGGAACCGGGCCGAAGGGTGTCTCCACCGGCACGTCGGCCGTCAGGCCCGCCATCGGGCCGATGGGTTCGACCCGGTCCGATACGGCGAGGAAGGTCACGTCGCGGTCCATCTCGCGGCGGGCGGGGTAGCGGCAGATCATCCGCAGGTCATCAAGCGGCATCGGGTGGGGCGGCGCCAGCGGACGGTTGCGGATGCGTCCAGCCGCGAGATGCTCGAGCGTGAGACGCCCCCAGCGGCGCGGCGCGTCCCAGCTGTAACGCACGCGCACCTGTTCGCTGCGCCCGTCGAGATCGTGGACCAGCGCCGCGTGACGCACGTCGCGGCCAAGCGATTCGACGAACACGATCCCGCCGCTCGGCATCACCTGGAGCGACAGGAGCCCCGACCAGGGCTGCGCGCGCTCGAACCGCAGGAGGGTCTGCGGGCGGCCCTCGGGCGACAGGTGTGTTTCGATCATCAGCGTGCCGCGCGGGGCGAGCGCGTCGGGGATCGCGTTCTCTTGCGGCGCGCCGCTGGCCGACGCGGCAAGGCCCGCGGGATCAAACCGCCCGCCGTCGTGGTCCGCGACGCCGATCCAGCCCATGGTCACGCCGCGTGCAGCCCGCTGGCCACCAGCAGTTCGGCCTCGTAGCGTTTCAGCGTGCGCCGCGCGGCGGGGCTGTAGCCGCGCCCGGTCTCTCGGTCGAGTTCGGGGAAGAGGGTGCAGATCTCGTCCACGATCTCGGCCTCGAAGCTGTTGGCGGTCTGCGGGCCGGGCAGGAAGCTCTCGGTTTCGAGCCCCGCGGAAAAGACCACCTGGTGGCGGTCAAAGAGGATATGGACGTAATCCACCAGCCCGCCCTCGATCCGGCGCACGGAGCGGTCGTTGACGAGGTCGCGCGCGGCGACCAGCACCTCGGTCTCGCCGAACAGCAGTTCGGCCAGCGCGTCGCGGATCAGCACCCGGTGCAAGGGCGACAGGAACAGCCCGTCATGCGCGCCGAAGGTGTTCGCCGCGATGAAGATCGGGGCGAAGTTGCCGGTGGCGGACACCCGCCGCTCGCCGATCCAGCGCAGCGGCTGCGCCCCCTCGTCGCGGGTCATCACCAGGTCGCCGGCTTTCAGCGTCTCGACCGGAACCGGGCCGCTTGGGGTTTCGATCATCGTGCCGGCGACGAAGCAGGGGACCGAATCCACCAGCACGAAGCCGGTGTCGCTTACTCCGCTCGCGTTCTCGGCGGTATAGGTAAAGGTGAATTCCTCAGCGTCGCCGTCACCCGCCAGTTCAAGCGTGCCGTCGGCGTTGAGCTTGACCGTCTGGCCGCTGTTCAGCGTGACCGTGTCGCCCGCACTGACGGCCTGCCCGTTGATATGGGTGACGGTCAGGCTGCCGGCGCCGTTGTTGGTGTCGTTGGCCAGGACGTCCAATGTCCTGATCCCGTTCGGGTCCACCCAGGTATTGTCATCCATCGCGAGAACGGAGCCCTGCACGCTGCCGCCCGCGATGATGAGCGTACTGTCGTAATTGGAGTCCGTCACGTCCGCGATGCCGATGCGAATCGAATTGGTTTCGTTCGCATTCACCGGGATCTTGAGCGTCATGGTGACGGTGAACCCGTCCATCTCGGTGTTGTACTGGTCGTTCGTGTTGTCGATGAAGAGGTTGCCGTTGGCTCCGGCATTTAGGTTGTTGGGGTCGATATCGCCGTCGCCGACGCTCAGTTCCACCTGCTGGCCGTTGATCCAGACGCCGACGAAATCCTGGAACGATCCGACCGCGTATTCGGGATACTCCTCCGAGGCGAACACGAACTGCATGGTAAGCAGATCGCCCGTCGGCGTGAAATCGACGTCGATATAGGACGCGTCATAGGTCGGCGCGCCGGCCGCCGCGTCGAACATGGGATCGCCATTGGGGCCGCTTGAACCGGTTGTCTGCGAGGTGCTGGAATTCGACCCGCCCCACCACCATGGCCGGTTATGGGTGAACCCGTCGAGGCTCCCGGTCGAGAACATGACGCCCGTATCGCCCGGCATGAACCCGGGCGAGATCGTATCGCCATCGCTGTAGATGCCCGAACTGTCGCTGTCGCCCGTGTATGACGCGCTTTCGACCGTCACGCCGGGGCCGAAGATCTCCTGCGCCATCTGCATCGCCGTGGCGTTCTTGTCGATCGGTATCTCTCTGCCTGCAACCATGTCCTGCCCCAAACCTTTATGCCGGAGACAGGCGCAAACACGCAGACGGGCGGGACGATCCCGCCGTTTTCATGAGGTCGCTTTTCGCGATCCGCTCGATCCGGGCCCTTTGCGGCCCCGCTGCTTTGCCCTGCCTCGGGTCTTTAATTGCCCGGGATTGTAGCAGAGGACGCGCGACCGCGTGAGAAAATTATCCACAGGGCGGGCGGGCTGCGTCCTGTTTGCCACAGCGGCGCTTTCGCGCTACGCGGGACGGACCGAAACCCCGCCGCGAGGTGCTCAGCATGTCCCATACGCCCATCGACCCGGTTGACCTGACCGCCGCCCTCGTGCGCTGCGCTTCGGTCACGCCCGAAGAGGGCGGCGCGCTGGTTCTGCTCGGGGATCTGCTGACGCAGGCGGGCTTTGTCTGCACGCGGGTGGATCGGGGCGGGGTGGCGAACCTCTATGCCCGCTGGGGCGACAAGGGCGCTGCGCGCAGCTTCGGCTTCAACGGCCATACGGACGTGGTCCCGGTGGGCGATGTCGCGGCCTGGAGCGCGCCGCCCTTCGGGGCCGAGATCCGCGACGGGTTCCTCTGGGGACGCGGCGCCACGGACATGAAATCGGGTGTCGCCGCCTTTGCCGCCGCCGCGGTGGATTTCGTGCGCGGCACGCCCCCCGACGGCGCCGTCATCCTCGCCATCACCGGCGACGAGGAGGGCGATGCAAAGGACGGCACCGTCGCGCTGCTCGACTGGATGCGGCAGGAGGGCGAGGCGATGTCGGTCTGCCTCGTCGGAGAGCCGACCTGCCCCGACGAGATGGGCGAGATGATAAAGATCGGTCGGCGCGGCTCGCTCAACGCGTTCCTGACCGTGACCGGCGAACAGGGCCACTCCGCCTACCCGCACCGCGCGCGCAACCCGCTGCCGGCGATCGCGCGGCTGGTGGACCGGCTTTCGTCACATGAGCTCGACGCGGGGACCGATCTTTTCGACCCCTCGACGCTGGCTGTCGTCACCATCGACACCGGCAACCCGGCGACGAACGTGATCCCCGCCGCTTGCCGCGCGACGCTCAACATCCGCTACAACGACGCCCATTCCGGCGCCTCGCTGACGGAGTGGTTGCAGCGCGAAACCGAAGCGGTCTGCGCTGACCTCGGCGTCACCGGCGCGGTCGAGGTCCGCAACTCGGGCGAGGCGTTCCTGACGCCGCCGGGCGCTTTCTCGGAAACCGTGGCGCGCGCCGTGGAGGCCGAAACCGGCCGCCGCCCGGTGCTGTCCACCTCGGGCGGCACGTCGGACGCGCGTTTTGTCAAGGATCACTGCCCGGTGGTGGAATGCGGCCTTGTCGGTCGCACGATGCACCAGGTCGATGAACGGGTGAACGTCGAACAGATCGGCCAGCTCAAGGCGATCTACGCCCGCATCCTGCGTGACTATTTCGCGTGAGGCGCCGCCGCCTCGTCGTCATGCTGAAGGAACCGCGCGCGGGGCGGGTCAAGACGCGGCTCGGGCGCGAGATCGGCATGATCGGCGCCGCATGGTGGTTCCGCCACCAGGGCGCGCGCCTGCTGCGCCGGCTCGACGATCCGCGCTGGGCGCTGATCCTCGCCATCTCTCCCGACCGCGCCGCGCTCACCAGCCGCGCTTGGCCCGCGCATCTTCCGCGTCTCGCCCAGGGCGGCGGCGACCTCGGCCGACGCATGGCGCGGATCATGCACGCCATGCCGCCCGGCCCGGTCTGCATCATCGGCGGCGACATTCCCGGCGTGACGCCCGACCACATCGCGCGCGCCTTCGCGATGCTGGGCCGTCACGACGCGGTCTTCGGCCCCGCGCCCGATGGCGGCTACTGGCTGACCGGGCTCAAACGCACCGCCGCGCCGCCCCCCACGCTCTTTGGCAATGTGCGCTGGTCCACCCGCCACGCCCTGGCCGACAGCATCGCCAGCCTCGGCCCCGCGCGCATCGCCCTGGCGGACACCCTGCGCGACGTGGATACCGCCGCCGACCTGAATGCTGCCCCCCGGGCCATCCGGGCAGGAACGTAAAACAGCAAATACTTGGCGTCGCAGAATTGTTGCAAATTCCGAAAACCGCCAAGCAGATGCTCGGCTCTTTCGCGATTCCGATCAATCGGTTGCAGTGGTGAGCCGTGCAGGATTCGAACCTGCGACCCACTGATTAAAAGTCAGTTGCTCTACCAACTGAGCTAACGGCCCACTAGCGGCGTATCTAGAAAGACGAGCGAGGGGGGTCAACCCCTTATCTGAAGCGGACGGCAGGGGGTGCTGGATTCGTCCCGGCGCCGGCGTTATACGCGGCACCGAACGGAGACGCGCATGACCAACGGATTGTCTTTCATGAAGATGCATGGGCTCGGCAATGATTTTGTCGTGCTGGATGCGCGCAAGGGCGATGTGCTGGATGCGCGCAAGGGTGATGTGCTGGATGCGCGCGCTTCCGGAGTGCTGGATGCGCTCGATCTGGATGCGCTGGCCGTGGCGCTCGGCGACCGGCATCGCGGGATTGGATTCGATCAGATGGCGGTGATCTCGGACGGACGGGGCGATGCGCATCTGGCCTTCTGGAACGCCGACGGCAGCCGCGCAGGCGCCTGCGGCAACGCGACTCGCTGCATCGCGCGCTACCTGATGGACGAAAGCGGGCGCGACGCGCTGCACCTCACGACCGAACGGGGCGATCTTTTCGCGCGAAACGCAGGCGGGGGGCTGACCTCGGTCAACATGGGCGCGCCGCAGACGGATTGGCGCGACATCCCGCTGGCCGAAGCGATGGACACGCTCGAGTTGCCGGTCGAGGGCGCGCCGGTGGCGACCGGCATGGGCAACCCGCATTGCACGTTTTTCGTCGAGGACGCCGAGGCGGTCGTGCTCGAGCAGTTCGGCCCGCGCTACGAGCATCACCCGCTCTTCCCCGAGCGCACCAACGTGCAGGTGGCTTCGCTCACCGGCGCCGATCACCTGCGGGTGCGGGTGTGGGAGCGCGGCGTCGGGCAGACGCTGGCCTCGGGGAGTTCTTCCTGCGCGGTGGCGGTGGCGGCGGCGCGGCGCGGGCTGACGGGGCGGCGCGTGCGGGTCGATCTCGACGGCGGCGCGCTGGATGTCGAGTGGCGCGAGGACGGCGTCTGGATGACCGGGCCGACGATGCACGTGGCCAGCGGCGCGCTCACCGCGCAGTTCCTGGGATCGCTCGCATGAAGGCGCCGGTCTTTTCCAACCACGGCTGCCGTCTCAACGCCTATGAAACGGAGGCGATGAAGGAACTGGCCGCCGAGGCCGGGCTTGAGGGCGCCGTGGTGGTCAACACCTGCGCGGTCACGTCCGAAGCGGTGCGCAAGGCGCGCCAGGACATCCGCCGCCTGCGCCGCGACAATCCCGGCGCGAAGCTGATCGTCACGGGCTGCGCCGCCCAGACCGAGCCCGCGACATTCGCGGACATGCCCGAGGTCGACGCGGTGATCGGCAACACCGAGAAGATGCAGGCCGGCACCTGGGCCGCGCTCGCCGGGGATTTCGGGACCGAGCGGGTGCAGGTCGACGACATCATGTCGGTGCGGGAAACCGCCGGGCACCTGATCGACGGGTTCGGCACGCGCAGCCGCGCCTACGTGCAGGTGCAGAACGGCTGCGATCATCGCTGCACCTTCTGCATCATCCCCTACGGGCGCGGAAATTCGCGCTCCGTCCCTGCGGGCGTGGTGGTCGACCAGGTCCGGCGGCTGGTCGATGGGGGCTATAACGAGGTGGTGCTGACGGGGGTGGATCTCACCTCGTGGGGGGCGGACCTGCCGGGCGCGCCGCGGCTGGGCGATCTGGTGATGCGGCTGCTGCGGCTGATCCCCGGCCTGCCGCGGCTGCGGATCTCATCCATCGACAGCATTGAGGCGGACGACAACCTGATGCGCGCCATCGCGACCGAGCCGCGCCTCATGCCGCACCTGCACCTGTCGCTGCAACACGGGCACGACCTGATCCTCAAGCGGATGAAGCGGCGGCACCTGCGCGACGACGCCATCCGCTTTTGCGAGGAGGCGCGCCGCCTGCGCCCCGACATGACCTTCGGCGCCGACATCATCGCCGGCTTCCCGACAGAGACCGAGGCGCATTTCGCCGACTCGCTGGCGCTGGTGCGCGATTGCGGCCTGACCTGGCTGCATGTCTTCCCCTATTCGCCCCGCCCCGGGACGCCTGCCGCGCGGATGCCGCAGGTGGACGGGAGCGCGATCAAGGAGCGCGCGGCGCGGCTGCGCGCGGCGGGCGATGCGGCGGTGGCTGCGCATCTCGCCGGTCAGGTGGGCGCAGAGCATCGCGTGCTGATGGAGAGCCCCCGGATGGGCCGGACCGAACAGTTCGCCGAGGTGCGTTTCGGCTCGGACCGTGCAGAGGGGCGGATCGTCACGGCCACCGTGACCGGCGCCGCCGATGGCCGGCTGATCGCCGCATAGGCTGCGCCGGCATTCTTGCAGTCTCGGGCCTGAATGAAGCGCGCCCGGGAAAATTCGACGAATCTTCCCGGGTCATCCTCCTTGGCGAAGAAAACGCCGCTCAGAAACTGTAGCTGACCCCGAAATTGACCGCGTGGGTCACGATCTCGGTGCGCAGCTTGCCCGCCGTCTGGCCCGGCACGGCCGGGTCGGCGTCGATGGTCACGTCGTTGTCCGACCAGGTGATCTGGTATTCGCCGAACAGCGCCCAGTTCTCGTTGATGTCGTATTTCATGCCGGCGATGCCCCGCGCGGCGATTCCCGTCGCCTCGAAGCCGAAGGTGCGGTTGGTCGCGCCCGTCACCTTGATGTCGGAATGCGGCACGGCCACACCGAGGCCCGCGCCCAGGTAAGGCGTGAAATGGCGGCCGGCGAAGGCGTCGGGCCAGCGTTTCATCACGTTGGCGGTAAAGATGTTGTGCCCGTTCGACAGTTCCAGCCGGTCGAACCCGAGCGCGCCGCGGTCGGCCGCGCTGGCATAGGCCTTGGCGTGCGTCCCCTCGAGGCCGAAACCGATGTTCCGATCGGTCCACCAGGTCGCCCGCGCGCCGTAATAGAACGGGTTGTCGAGCGGGTTGGCGTCCCATTTTATGTTGCGGCTGAAGGGCGCGCCGCCGGGCATGGTTCCCGACGCGCTGCTGTTGTCGACGCTCTGCACGCCCATGTAGAGGCTCAGCTCAACCTCGGCCGAGGCCGGCGCCGCCGCCGTCAGAAGGGTCGCGGCGAGCGCCGCCTTGCATGTTTTCCGCATCTCGATGCACTCCGGCAATGGTTTCGTTCGCTTTCAGGCTTTCGCTATATCGGCACGTCGCAAAACGCACGCGGCGCCCTGTCGTGGCGCCGCGATTCCGGCGCGGTGTTGTCGCCGCGACATGCCGAAACGTCTCGCGAACTGCTTACACCCGCCGCACCTCCGGCTCAAGCGTGACACATGCACACTCCATGTCATTTCATGCCGATTGCAGGCTGGACGATACACGCGCGCCCGGATAAGTATCGGCGTGCAAAGATCGCGCCCGCTGTCGCGATCCCAAACAGAACGGGCCGATGGCCGCCGCAAGAATGGAGTATGTTTCGTGTCCCACGCAGACGATCACGAAGGCACCCGAAGAGATTTCCTCTACTACGCCACGGCCGGCGCCGGCGTCGTCGCCACCGGGGCCGCGGTCTGGCCGCTGGTGGACCAGATGAACCCGTCCGCCGACGTGCAGGCCCTGTCGTCGATCTATGTCGACGTGGGCGGCGTCGCGGTCGGCACGCAGATCACGGTCAAATACCTGGGCAAGCCCGTCTTCATCCGCCGCCGCACGGAAGAAGAGATCGAGGCCGCCAGGGGCGTGCCGATGAGCGCGCTGATCGACACCAGCTCGGAAAATCCGAACAAGCCGGGAACCGACGCCGCGGACATCAACCGCGTGATCGGGGACAAGGAAGACTGGCTCGTGATGATCGGGGTCTGCACCCACCTGGGCTGCGTTCCCATCGGCGACGGCGCGGGTGAATACGGTGGCTGGTTCTGCCCCTGCCACGGGTCGCATTACGACACCTCCGGACGCATCCGCAAGGGACCGGCTCCGGAGAACCTGCATATTCCGATCGCGGCGTTCGTCGACGATTCAACGATCAAACTCGGATAAGGACGCGATTGAAGATGGCTGGCATTCCGCACGATCAATACGAACCGAAATCGAATTCCGAGAAGTGGCTGCACGGCCGCCTGCCTATCGTCAGGCTGCTTTATGACACGCTCATGATTCCCACGCCGAAGAACCTCAACTGGATGTGGATCTGGGGGATCGTCCTGGCGTTCTGCCTCGTGTTGCAGATCATCACCGGGATCGTCCTGGCGATGCATTACACGCCGCATGTCGACATGGCCTTCGCCTCGATCGAGCACATCATGCGCGACGTCAACGGCGGGCATTTCCTGCGCTACCTGCACATGAACGGCGCGTCGCTGTTCTTTGTCGCGGTCTACGCGCATATCTTCCGCGGCCTCTATTACGGCTCTTACAAGGCCCCGCGCGAGATCACCTGGATCATCGGCATGCTGATCTATCTCTGCATGATGGGCACCGCCTTCATGGGCTACGTGCTGCCTTGGGGGCAGATGTCGTTCTGGGGCGCCACGGTGATCACCGGCCTGTTCGGGGCGATCCCGCTGGTCGGTGAGCCGATCCAGACCTGGCTGCTGGGCGGGCCGGCGGTGGACAACGCCACGCTCAACCGCTTCTTCAGCCTGCATTACCTGCTGCCCTTCGTGATCGCGGCGCTGGTCGCGGTGCATATCTGGGCCTTCCACACCACCGGCAACAGCAACCCCACGGGTGTCGAGGTGCGGCGCACGTCCCGGGCGGAGGCGGACAAGGACACCGTATCGTTCTGGCCCTATTTCGTCATCAAGGACCTGTTCGCGCTGGCCGTGATCCTGATCGTGTTCTTCGCCGTCGTGGGCTTCATGCCGAACTACCTCGGCCATCCCGACAACTACATCGAGGCCGATCCGCTGGTGACGCCCGCGCATATCGTCCCCGAATGGTACTTCCTGCCGTTCTACGCGATCCTGCGCGCCTTCACCGCCGACGTTTGGGTGGTGCAGGCCACCAGCTGGATCACCGGCGGGATCGTCGACGCCAAGTTCTTCGGCGTGATGGCGATGTTCGGCGCGATCGCGGTGATGGCGCTGGCGCCCTGGCTCGACACCTCCTCGGTGCGTTCGGGGCGGTATCGTCCGATGCTGAAGTGGTGGTTCGCGCTGCTGGTGCTGGATTTCTTCGCGCTGATGTGGCTGGGCGCCATGCCCGCGGAGGAACCCTACGCGACCTTCTCGCTGATCGCGGCGGCCTACTGGTTTATCTATTTCCTGGTCATCCTGCCGCTGCTCGGCGTCATCGAGAAGCCGCTGCCGCGCCCCGACACCGTCGAGGAGGATTTCGCAGCGCATTACGCCCCCAAGGCCGGCGGCGCCCATACTTTCGTGAAACCGGCGGAATGAGAGGACAGATGGACATGCTCAAGAAACAAGGCATCGCCGCGATCGCTGCCCTCACCCTCTCGGCCGGGGCGGCGTTCGCCGCGGGCGGGAGCGGACATGTCGAGGACGTGAACTTCTCCTTCGAGGGACCGTTCGGAACCTACGACCAGAACCAGCTGCAACGCGGGCTCAAGGTCTATACCGAGGTCTGCGCCGCCTGCCACGGGCTGAAATACGTCCCGATCCGCACGCTGGCCGACGAGGGCGGGCCGCACCTCCCCGAAGACCAGGTGCGCGCCTACGCGGGCCAGTTCGAGATCTACGATCCCGAACTCGACGACTATCGCGCGGCCAAGGTAACCGACCACTTCGCCGCTTCCGGCGACCCCAACGCGCCGGACCTGTCGCTGATGGCCAAGAAGCGGGCCGGCTTTCACGGGCCCTACGGCACCGGCATCAACCAACTGGTGCGCGGCATGGGCGGGGCGGAATACATCTACACCCTGCTGACCAGCTACCACGAGCCGCCCGATTGCGCCCCCGAGGATTTCACCGGCAGCTACAACGCGGCGTTCACCGCCGGCGGGTTCCCCGAGTCGTGCAAGAACGAGGATGGAAGCCACATGGTGCCGGGCAGCTGGATCGGCATGGCGCAGCCGCTCTGGGGCGAGGACGTGGAGTTCGACGACGGCCACGAAAACAGCCTGCATCACGAGGCCAAGGACGTCGCCGCCTTCCTGATGTGGACCGCCGAACCCAAGATGATGGCGCGCAAGTTCTCGGGACTGACCGGGGTGATCTTCCTCACCATCCTGGCGGTGCTGCTCTATCTCACGAATAAACGCCTCTGGGCGCCGATCAAGGGCAGGCACGAGGGCGACGCCTAGAGCCGGCCCAGCGTCCTTTGTCTGACGATCAAGGCCCCGCTCGCCACGAGCGGGGCTTTTTTCATGTATTTCCGAACCGGCAGGCCCGTCATTTGATTTTCCGGGAACCTTCCTGCGCAGGAGGCGGGTTGTGTGCATGACGCGCACGGAAACGGAGGCACGCCCATGGCACAGCCCGACCCGGAACCCCGCACGGCCACGCTCTATCGCATGGTCATGCCTGATCACCTCTGCCCCTTCGGCCTCAAGGCCAAGGACCTGCTGGAACGGGAGGGATTCGAGATCGACGACAACTGGCTCAGGACACGCGAGGAAACGGATGCGTTCCAGCGCGAACATGATGTCGACACCACGCCGCAGGTCTTCATCCACGGCGAACGCATCGGCGGCTACGAGGCGCTGCGCGAATATTTCGGCAAGGAAGACGCCGACAGTGATGACACCTCCTACCGCCCGGTGATCGCGATCTTCGGCATGGCCGCGCTGATGGCGCTGGCGCTGTCCTGGGCGGCCTTCGATTCGATGCTGGAGGTGCGCACGGTGGAGTGGTTTGTCGCCATCGCGATGTGCCTGCTCGCGATCCAGAAGTTGCAGGACGTCGAAAGCTTCTCGACCATGTTCCTCAATTACGACCTGCTGGCACGGCGCTGGGTGCGCTACGGTTATGTCTATCCATATGGCGAGGCGTTCGCGGGGGTCTTGATGCTCGCCGGGGCGCTGATCTGGGTGGCGTCGCCAGTCGCGATCTTCATCGGCGGGGTCGGCGCGGTTTCGGTCATCAAGGCGGTCTACGTGGACCGTCGCGAACTCAGATGCGCCTGCGTCGGGGGCGACAGCAACGTGCCGCTCGGGGCGATCTCGCTCACCGAGAACCTGATGATGTTCGGAATGGGTATCTGGATGCTGGTGACCTGACGCTGGCCGGCGGGCCGGATCATCACATCGAGGAAAACCGCGCGGCCCGCGCGGAACTTGTGCGATGCAGCCGCGTTCATTGCCCGAGCAGTAAAAAACAGCAGGACCGGAGGGTCCGAATATGGCCGCGTTGAGCAGAAAACTGAAGCTTCATCCCGCATCGCACCAGAGAACCGATACGCCTGAACACAATTTGCGTACGGCCTTTGGCGCCGCGCTTGAACGCGACGCGCCACCGCGATTTCAGGAGCTGCTCGAACGGCTGCGCGCGAGCGAGCGCGCAGAGGCCGAGGCGGAAACGCAGACGCGCATGCAGTAGACAGTCGCAGCGATTGCGCCTATCGCTCGCTCCGGGACCAGAGGGGGCGCAGGGATGGCCAGACGGGACGCATTCGAGATCGGCGGCGCACGCGTCGCGCCGGGCGCGCGCGAGACGGTCGATATCCCTGTAAGCACACTATCCGATCACACCCCTGTGAGCCTGTCGGCGCATGTGATCCACGGCCGCCGCGCGGGGCCGGCGATGTTCGTCTCGGCCGCCGTGCATGGCGACGAGGTGATCGGCGTCGAGATCGTCCGCCGCCTGCTCAAGGCGCGGGCGCTGCGGGGAATGGCCGGCACGCTTATCGCGGTGCCGATCGTCAACACCTACGGGTTTCTCAACAACGCGCGCTATCTGCCGGACCGGCGCGACCTCAACCGCTGTTTCCCCGGCGGCGAGACGGGTTCGATGGCGTCGCGGCTGGCGCATATCTTCATGACCGAGGTGGTCCTGCGTTCGGATGTGGGGATCGACCTGCATTCGGCGGCGATCCACCGCACCAACCTGCCCCAGATCCGGCTCACCCCCGGCAATGCCCGGCTCGCGGAGTTGGGCCGGGCCTTCGGCGCGCCGGTGATGCTCAGCTCGAAGCTGCGCGAGGGGTCGCTGCGGATGGCGGCCGAGGAGTCGGGGATCGACGTGCTGCTCTACGAGGCGGGCGAGGGGCTGCGCTTTGACGAATTGGCCGCGCGCGCGGGGGTGGCGGGCATCCTGCGCGTCATGCAGGCGCTGGGCATGCTGTCGGGCCGCGGCGTGCCGCGATCGCGCGCCAGCAGCGTTCCCTGCGGCGAGTCGCGCTGGTATCGCGCGCCGGCGGGCGGGCTCTTTCGCGGCTACGTGGGCACCGGCGCAACGGTCAGCCCCGGCACGGTGCTGGGCGCGGTCTCGGACCCGTTCGGAGAGGTCGAGACCGAGATCGCCGCCGGGGAGGCGGGCATCGTCATCGGGCGCAGCAACATGCCCGTGGTCTACGAGGGCGAAGCGCTGTTCCACATCGCCGAAACCGCCCGCGCCGAAACCGCCGCCGACGCCGCCCAGGCCCAGATGGAGGCGGCGCCGCTCTATGATGAGGATGAAATCATCTAGGGTCAGGCGCGCGTCACTGAGCGGGCGAAGCCGCCCGCCGCACGCCGGTAGAGGTTCGACCCCGCCACCAACCGGTATCGGCCACGAGGTCCGCCGATACCGACCGCGCCCCATCCTCGACGATCAGTCGCCTGCGCCAGTCGCTTTAAAGCGAGAATTTCGGCGTGATGGCCATCGTGACGCTCGCGCCGGCTCGCAGGTCGGCGCGGGCGAAATGTTCCTTGGGGATGCAGGCGCTCGTCGCGAGCAGTGGAACGAGAGCCAGCCGGGGCGGAAGCCTTCACGTCACCCGATTGCGGTTCTGCGGCAGGATGAAGATCGACACCACGATCAGGCTGAAGACCAGTTCATAGACCTCCCACTTGCGCTGCACGTCGATCAGCGCGATCACGATGCTGGCCGCCAGCGCAACGGCCGCGTGGCGCAGCCACGGCACCGGCACGACGAACCTGTTCGCCAGCGCCGCCACCTTTGTGCTGCGGGTGTAGAGAAGCGGCAGGACCACGAGGTAAAGCAGGATGACGAAGGTCAGGATCGGCCCGAACAGCGTCTTGGTCAGGTGAATGTCGCCGATCATCAGGTTGTGCAGGTTGGTCTCTTCCTGCTTGTTGTGCTGCTGGAAGAACTCGCCAGACTCCCAGCCGAAGATGCGCTGCCCCCACGACACTTCCTCGCCCGCGGCGAGGAAGAAGAGCAGCGCGTAGAACGCGGTAAGAGCCGCCGCCCCGCGCCGTCCCTGGCGCCAGAGCGACCGGGAATGGGCCAGAAGCACGAAGCACGCGACCAGCAAGAACAGCGCGGTGCCGTATTCGACCAACCCGTCCTCGGCAGCGAAGACGGACCAGAAGAAGACGGGATCAATGAGCGCGATCGCGACCGTCGCCACGAGAACCGCGACGATCACCGCCATGAGAACGCGGTCGAATTGCTGCAAACGGGACATGGCGCGGCTCCCTTCCAGGGTCTGTCGGTTGACGACGCCATAGGCCAGCGCCTTGCGCGTATCAAGCCCCTTCGGGCGGCCCACGCGGTTGGCGGCGGGTTGCAGCCACGTCATGGCTTGCATTCCCTCAGCGAAACCCCGAGGGTAGGCGCCCGGACCGGAGCTACGCGACGATACCTTCGATCCGTCGGCACGCGACGAATTCGAAGCTTGACCCCTGCGGGTTGCGGCCTCAAAAAAGTCACGGGGAATGGAACAGAAGTGGACAGTTCATGGTCACACGCGCGATCGACACGCTGAACGAGGCGGTGGGGCGCGTTGTCGCCGTTGTCGCCATCCTCTTCGCGGGCATCATCATCTATGACGTGATCATGCGATATGCCCTGCTTTCCCCGACGCGCTGGGCCTTTGACGTCACCAAGCAGCTTTACGGTTTCTATTTCATCATGCTGGGCGGATATGCATTGCGCCACGGCGCGCATGTGCGGGTCGACATCCTGACCGAACGGCTGGGCCGCGGGACGCAGCGGGTCGTCGATCTGCTGGGCTACGCGATCTTCTTCTTTCCATTCACGATCGTGTTCCTCGTGCAGTCCTGGAATTTCGCGCAACGCTCCTACGCGCAGGGCGAAGTGACCTACGGCGCGATCCAGATGCCAGTCTATCCGCTCAAGATGGCGATGTGCGCGGCCGCGGGGCTGTTGCTGCTTCAGGGGATCGCCGAGGTGCTGAAGGTGATCCTCGGCAGGGACACCCACGAGGAAGAGGCCCATTTATGACGCTCGCTCCGGAACTGATCGCGGTCCTGATGTTCAGCCTGCTCGTGCTGGGGCTGTTCATGGGGCACCCGCTGGCCTTCGTTTTGGGCGGCACGGCCGTTCTGACCACGGTGATCCTCGGCAAGACGATGGTTCTGGGCATCGTCATCAACCGCATTTTCGGAGAGGTGCTCGACAATTTCGTGCTGATCGCCATCCCGCTGTTCATCCTGATGGCGAGATTCCTGTCGGATTCCGGCGTCACCGACCGCATGTTCGAAGCGCTCCGCCTGCTGATGAGCCGGGTGCGAGGGGGGCTGGCGCTGGCGGTGGTGTTCATCTCGATCCTGCTGGCGGCGACCACGGGCATCATCGGCGCGTCGATCACGGTCATGGGCGTGATGGCTTTGCGCCCGATGTTGCAATACGGTTACGCGCCGACGCTGACCTCGGGGGTGATCGCCGCCTCGGGCTGCCTGGGCATCCTCATCCCGCCGTCGATCATGCTGATCCTGATGGCCAGCTACTCGCCCCTTTCAGTGGGCGAGCTGTTCGCCGGCTCGATGATCCCGGGTATTTTGCTTGGGCTCAGCTACGCGCTTTACGTCTACGTGATCTCCGTCCTGCGCCCTGACCTCGCGCCTGCGGTGGAGCCCGACGAGAAGATCTCGCGCCCGGCGCTCATTCGCATGCTGCTGGTCGAGGCGGTGCCGCCGCTGGTGCTTATCCTCGGGATCCTCGGCACGCTGCTGGCCGGGATCGCCACCGCGACCGAGGCGTCGGCCATCGGCGCCGGTCTCGCGCTGCTGATCGTGATCGTGCGCGGCCGCTTCAAATGGGCGACCTTCTACAGCGCCATGCTGGAAACCGGGCGCACCTCGGCGATGATCCTGTTCATCGTTGTGGGGGCCACCGCCTTTACCGGGGTGTTCAACATCACAGGCGGGCTGCGCGCCACGCAGGAACTGATCCGCGCGATGGACATGGAGCCGTGGCTGCTCATCACGATGATGATGATCATCATCTTCATCCTCGGCGCGTTCCTCGACTGGACCGGGATCGTGCTGCTGTCCTTCCCGATCTTCCTGCCGATCATCCAGGAGATGCCGGAGGTGAGCCTGCTGTGGTTCGTCGTGCTCATGGCGGTGGTGCTTCAGACATCGTTCCTGACGCCACCCTTCGGTTACGCGCTATTCTACCTTCGGGCCATCGCGCCCAAGGAGGTGCGCACCGGCCACATCATCCGAGGCGTGCTGCCCTTCATCGCGCTGATCGTGCTGATGTGCATCTTCGTCGCCCTGTTCCCGGCGCTCGTCACATGGCTGCCGGACGTTCTCTATACCAAGTAATGCTTCAGCAACCAAAGGGAGAACAAGCATGACTCTGAGATCGACCATCATGGCAGCCGCCGCCGCGGCGGCCCTCGCCGGCCCCGCGCTGGCGCAGGAAAGCTGGACGATGACCACCACCTGGCCCTCGTCGCTCGAACTGATCGAGACCGACAAGCATTTTGTCGACCTCGCCAACAAGCTGACCAAGGGTGAACTGACCATCGAGTTCTTCGAGGGCGGATCGCTGGTTCCGGCCGGCGAAGTCTTCGGCGCGGTGGAATCGGGCACCATCCAGGCCGGGGCCGACTGGCCGGGCTACTGGGCGGGCCGGGATGCGGCCTTTTCGCCGCTGGCGACCACCGCTTCGCTGTTCAACGCGATCGACTACGTCAACTGGATCCTCGAATGGGGCGGCGCCGATCTCTATAACGAGATCTACGGCAACTACGGCATGGTCTATTTGCCCTACGGCGTGACCAACAACGAATCCGGCTTCCGCACCACCGACAAGGCGATCCGCACCCTTGACGACCTCCAGGGCATGCGCCTGCGCCTGTCGGGTCTCGAGCAGGGCAAGCTGCTCGAGAAGCTGGGCGGCAACCAGGTGTCGATGGCCGGCGGCGAGATCTACCAGGCGTTGGAGCGCGGCGTGATCGACGGCGCGGAATTCTCGACCCCGAACGTTGACTGGAAGGCCGGCTTCCAACAGGTCACGAGCTATTGGGCGACGCCCGGCTGGCACCAGTCGGCCTCGATGTTCGGCGTGATGATCAACAAGTCGGCCTGGGACGCGCTCAGCCCGGAAACCCAGGAGAAGCTGAAGATCGCCGCCGACGCCACGCTCGTCTGGTCGCTGGCCTACACCGAGAAGCGCGCCACCGAGGACTACGCCAAGTGGCAGGAGGCGGTCGAAGTCAACCGCTATGACGACGAGATGCTGGCGAAGGTCCAGGAGATGGCGAACGAGGTGATCGTCGAGACCGCCTGCGCCAACCCCAACTCGGCCAAGGTCTACGCCAGCATGCTGGACTATATCGAGGACTACGCTCAATGGCGCGACGCCTCGGCGCCGTTCAACCTCGGCCGGACGCCGGAAGGCCCGGACGCGCAGGCCATCAAGGACTGCATGTAAGCTCCCGACGGCCTGACGGCATGAAACAAAGAAGCCCCCGCCGGATTGGCGGGGGCTTCTGCTTAGGGTGGGCGACGCAGGTCGCGGGCGTTACGCGCCGGCCGTTTCCAGCGCGCGTTCGTATTCCTGCCCCGGGATCGCGTCCAGCAGGGAGCGGGTGTATTCGGTGTCCGGATCGTGCAGCACCTTGCCGGTCGGACCCGCCTCGACGATGCGGCCCTTCTGCATGACGATGATCCGGTCGCAGATCCGGGCCGCCACGCGCAGATCGTGGGTGATGAACAGCATCGACAGTTCCAGCCGGGTCTTGAGATCGGCCAGCAGGTCCAGCACCTGCGCCTGGATCGACACGTCGAGCGCCGAGACGGCCTCGTCCGCGATGATGATCTTGGGATCGAGCGCGAGCGCGCGCGCGATGCCGATGCGCTGACGCTGCCCGCCCGAGAATTCGTGCGGAAAGCGGTTCATCGCCGATGCGTCCAGCCCGACGAGTTCGAGCAGTTCGCGCGCGCGGGCGAGCGCCTCCCGCCGGGGGGTTCCGTAGGCGATCAGCCCTTCGGTGAGGATGCGCGACACCCGCGCCCGCGGGTTGAGCGACGAGAACGGATCCTGAAAGATCATCTGGAGCTTGCGCCGGTTGTCGCGCAGCGCGCTTCCGGTCAGTTCGGCGATGTCGGCGCCCTCGACCATGACGCGGCCGCCGTCGGGATCGAGCAACCGCACGAGGCAGCGCCCGACGGTGGATTTCCCCGAACCGGATTCGCCGACGATGCCGATGGTTTCCCCGGCATAGAGTTCAAAGCTGACATCCTGCACCGCCCTGACCACGCGCCGTTTGCCGAAGAGGCTGCCCGAACCGGTCGAGAAGGTCTTTTGCAGATCCTCGACGGTCAGGATCGGCTCGCGCGTTTGCGCGTCGGCCTCGCTGCGCTGGGTGAGGCGGGGGATCGCGTCGATCAGCGCCTTCGTATAGGGGTGCGAGGGGCGCAGCAGCACCTCGTCGGCGGCGCCGCTTTCGACGATCTCGCCGGTCTGCATGACGATCACGCGGTCGGCGATGTCCGCGACGACGCCGAAATCATGGGTGATGAAGATCACAGCCATGCCGCGCTTTTGGCGCAGATCCTCGATCAGCGTCAGGATCTGCGCCTGCGTGGTCACGTCGAGCGCGGTCGTCGGTTCGTCTGCGATCAGGATGTCCGGCTCGAGCGCGAGCGCCATCGCGATCATCACCCGCTGGCGCTGCCCGCCCGAAAGCTGGAAGGGATAGGCGCGGATCGCCGCCTCGGGGTCGGGGATGCCGACCTCGTCCAGCAGCTTCAGCGCGCGCGCGCGGCGCTCGGGCGGGGTAAGCGCGCCGTGCGCCTCGAACACTTCGGCGATCTGGGCGCCGACCCGCATCAGCGGGTTGAGCGCGCTCAGCGGTTCCTGGAAGATCATCGAGATGCGCCCGCCGCGCAGTTTCAGCATTTCCTTCTCCGGAAGACCGAGGATCGGCTCTCCGTCAAAGGTGATGGTTCCCTTGACCGGTTTCACCCCCTGCGGCAGCAGGCCCATCACCGCGTTGGCCGACATGGATTTCCCCGAGCCGGATTCGCCGACGATGCAGAGGATCTCGCCCCGGTCCAGGTCGAAATTGATGTCCTTTGCGGCAAAGGCGCGGTCGGCCCCTTCGGGCAGGGCGACGGCGAGATCGCGGATTTCCAGCAGGCTCATTCCGATTTCCTCGTCAGGCGCGGGTTCAGCGCGTCGTTCAGGCCCTCGCCGATCAGGTTCAGCGCCAGCACCGTCAGCAGGATCGCCATGCCGGGCAGGAACGAAAGCCACCACGCAGTGCGGATCACGGTGCGCGCCGCCCCGATCATGTAGCCCCATGACATGATGTTGGGGTCGCCAAGCCCGAGGAACGACAGCGAGCTTTCCAGCAGGATCGCCTGCGCCACCATGAGCGAGGCGAGGACGATGATCGGCGGCAGGGCGTTGGGCAGGATGTGCCGCAGGATGATCTGCGTGTTCCCAAGGCCGGACAGGGTCGCCGCCTCGACGAATTCGCGGGTGCGCAAGGACAGGACTTCGCCGCGGACGAGGCGCGCGACGGGCGGCCATGAGACGATGGCGATGGCGATGATGACGAAGGTCAGGCTCGGCTGGAAGATCGCCAGCAGCACGATGGCGAGCGCAAAGCTCGGGATGGTCTGGAAGAACTCGGTAAAGCGCATCAGCGCGTCATCCGTGCGCCCGGCGAAATAGCCCGCCATAGCGCCCACCGGCACGCCGATCGCCAGCGCCACGATGGTCGAGACGAGCCCCACCAGCAGGCTGACATACGCGCCATGCGCCAGCCCCGAAAGCACGTCCCGCCCGAGCGCGTCGGTCCCCAGCGGCAGGCCGTCCTGCGTGAAGGGCGGCAGGAACGGGCGCTGCACCATCTTCCAGGGGCTTTGCGGAAAGACGACCGGCGCGAGGATCGCGGTGAGGATCACCAGCGCGAGGATGACCAGCCCGATGACGGCGCCGCGGTTGTAACGGAATCGTTTCCAGAAATCCTTCATCCTGTCAGCCTTATGCGCGGGTCGATGATGACGTAGACGACATCGGTGATGAGGTTGAACAGCAGCACCATCGCCGCCGAGATGTAGAAGACCCCGAGGATCACGTTATAGTCGCGCTGGTTGATCGCCTCGAACATCAGCCGCCCGATGCCGGGCCAGGCGAACACCGTTTCCGTCAGGATCGCGCCGCCGAAGATCTGCCCCGCCTGCAACCCGGCGAGCGTGATGACCGGCAGCAGCGCGTTGCGCAGGATGTGCCGGCGCTGGATCACGCGGCGTTTCAGCCCCTTGGCGCGGGCGGTCTTGACGAAATCGAGGCGCGAAACTTCGAGCATGGATGCGCGGGTCATGCGCATGTAGATCGCCATGAAAAAGAGCCCCAGCGTGCTGGCGGGCAGGATCAGGTGCTTGGTCACGTCCCACGCATGCGCAAGGCCGGTATAGCCCGCGCCGATGGATTGGTAGCCAAAGCCGGGCAGCCATTCCAGCCAGACGGAAAAGACCAGCGCCGCCATCAGCGCCACCCAGAAGAGCGGCGTGGCGTAGAACAACAGCGCAAGCGTCGAGATGATCGTGTCCCCCCAGCTGCCCTGCCGGGCCGATGCGGCGACGCCCGCGATCACCCCGAAGACCAGCGACAGCACGAAGGCCACGCCGGTCAGCAGCAGGGTCGCCGGCAGGCGGTCGGCGATGAGCTCGGCGACCGGCATCTGCTGGCGCAGCGAATAGCCGAGATCGAGCTGCACCGCCCCCTTGATGTAAATCCAGAGTTGCACGTAAAGCGGCTGATCGAGCCCGAAGCGTTCGCGCAGTTCGGCCAGATAGGTGGGATCGCCGGCGCCGGCTTCGCCCGCCATGACGGCGGCCGGATCGCCCGGCGCTGCATGAATCAGGAAGAAGTTGAAGACGAGAATGGCCAGCAGGATGAAAACCGCCTTGACCAGCCTGCCCAGGATGAAACGCGCCACGCTGTCCCCCTTCTGCCGAGAATTTCAGAGGATCCGGGCCGCCCGGCGAGCGGGCGGCCCGGATCGCAGGCGTTCTATTCCTACTTCTTCTCGATCCAGACCTTGCGGAAGCCGTCATTCACCCCGAACGCGGTGTTGACCGGATTCTTGACGTTGCAGCGGTAGATGGTCGGAAAACCCAGTTCGAGCAGCCACAGGTTGGGCACGTCCGCCACGATCATGTCCTGGATTTCCTTGTAGGCCGCGCGGCGCTCCTCGTGGTCGGCCATGACCGCCGCCTCGTCGAACAGCTTGTCGGTTTCCGGGTTCTGGTAATTCGCCACGTTGTTCCAGGGCGAGCCGGGATCGGCGTTGTCGCCCATGTAGGTCCGGGACACGCCCAGGGCCGGATCTCCATACTGGTAAAGGTAGGTAAAGGCGACGTCGAAATCGCGGTCCGAGACCTTCTGGTTCCAGCCGGCCACGTCCGAGGGCACGATCTCGGAGTTGATGCCGATCTCCTCGAAGTTCTGCTTCACCGCTTCGGCCCAGCGTTGCCACGTTTCTCCGTAGGGCAGGCCGAGGATCTGGATCGTCTCGCCGTCATAGCTGCTTTCGGCCAGCAGTTGCTTTGCCTTTTCAGGGTCGTAGCTGATATCCGGCGTGTCGGCGGCATGGAACTTGGTGGTCGAAGCGACCGGCCCGGTCGCGATCTTGCCAAGCCCGTTCCACAGCGCGTCGCGGGCGAACTGACGATCGAGCGCATGCATCATCGCCTTGCGCACCTTGACGTCGTCGAGCGGCTTGTGATCGAGGTTGACCCACATCCAGGACAGCGGCGCGAAGTATTCCCAGCCCTTGTCGGTGATGCAGGTGTTTTCCATGTCGCGCACGCGCGGCACGTCGAAATTCTCGATCGAGCCGCCGGGCAGCACGTCGACCTTGCCGGTCTCATATGCCACGGCGCGCGATGCTGCGTCCGGGATCACGTGATAGTAGATCTCGTCAACATGGGGCAGGCCATCCAGGTAATAGTCTTCGTTCTTGACGAAATGGATGTAGCTGCCCTTGACCCATTCATCGAACTTGAAGGGGCCGGTGCCGATGGGCGTGTTGTTCGCCGGGTTGTTGGCGAAATCGGTGCCTTCGTAGAGATGTTTCGGGATCATCGGCGCGGTCCCGGCCTCGAAGATGCCGAGGAAGGGGCCGAAGGGCTGTTTCAGGTGAAAGACCACGGTGTGATCGTCGGGGGTCTCCATGCTCTCGACATGCTGCATGTACTGGCCCATGCGCGAATGCATCTTGCGCAGGAAGACATCCATCGAGAATTTGACATCCGCCGAGGTGAACGGCGTGCCGTCGTGAAAGGTCACGCCCTCGCGCAGATGGAAGGTGTAGGTCTTGCCGTCCTCCGAGATTTCCCACGACTCGGCCAGAAGCGGGTGCGGTTCGAGGTCGAAATCGTACCACATCAGGCTTTCGTAGATGTCGCCGGCGACCATTTGGGTCGGGCCGTTCTGCACGATGCCGAGCATCAGGCTGGGAGGTTCGGGCTGAATCACGACGTTGAGCGTGCCGCCGTCCTGCGGCGTGGCGTCCTGCGCCGCGAGCGGGCCGGCCAGAACCAGCGCCAGCGCCACGGCTGCGTGTCTGATGGGCTTGAACATGTTGTCTCCCTCGTATTTTCGTCTGTCGACGTTGAGTTTTATTGTGCCTTCGAGATTACCAATTTCACGCCCGATTTCCACTTTTTTCGTTTTTGGCTGCATGGAACAATGCCGCGCAGGGCGCCGCGCCGGGTGTATTCCGCCCGACGATCCGCTAAACCGGAACGGCAACGAGTCGCCCCGGGTCGCCCTGTCGGGGATGCGAAAGGACCATCTGATGAAAGCCTATTTCGACGAGCGGCAACTGGGCCATGCGCCGGTTCACTATTTCCGCCGCGGCGCCGCCATGCCGCACCAGGAACAGCCCCAGCGCGCCGAGATATTGCGCGACATGCTGATTCGCGAAGGGTTCGAGATATCGCCGCCCGCCGATCACGGGCTTGGCCCGATCAAGGCGGTGCACAATCCCGATTACGTCGATTTCCTGCCCGACGCCCACGCCCGTTTCGTCGAAAGCGCCGGACCCGAGGCGCTGGCGATCCCGACGATGCATCCGGGCCGGCGCCGCGGCAAGGAGCCGCGCGATATTCACGGGCAACTCGGCTGGTGGATGACCGACACCTCGACGCCGCTGACCGAAGGCACCTGGGAGGCGGTCTACTGGTCCGCGCAGACCGCGATCAGCGCGACCGACGCGGTGGCGCAGGGCGCGCGCGCAGCCTATGCGCTCTGCCGTCCGCCGGGTCACCACGCGATGCGCGACTGCTCCAACGGGTTTTGTTTCTTCAACAACGCCTGCATCGCGGCGAACCGGCTGCGCGACACCTATGGCAAGGTGGCGCTGATCGACGTCGACGTGCATACCGGCAACGGGTCGCTCGATATTCTTTATGAGCGCGGCGACATCTTCTTCTGTTCGCTGCATCCCGATCCGGCCACCTATCCGACCTTCTATCTCGGCCATGCCGATGAGACCGGGGAGGGCGAGGGCGAGGGCGCGTCGCTGAACCTGCTGCTGGAACAGGGCGCGAGCCAGGACGACGTTCTCGCCCTGCTCGACGAGGGGATCGGCGCGATCCGCGCCTTCGGCGCCGAGGCGCTGGTCGTCTCTCTTGGCTTCGACATGGCCGCCGACGATCCGCTGGCGGCCGTCAATGTCCACGCGGACGGCTTCGCCGAAATGGCCCGCCGCCTCGCCGCGCTGGACCTGCCGAGCGTGCTGGTGCAGGAAGGCGGCTATCTCGGCCCGTCGCTGGCCGATAATGCGCGATCCTTCCTCACCACCTTCCGCGAGGCCATCCGATGAATAAACCCCCGAGCGAAATGAACGGCGCCGAAAGCGTGGTGCGCAGCCTACATGCGGCGGGTGTGGACGTCTGTTTCGCCAATCCCGGCACCTCGGAGATGCAGTTCGTCGACGCGCTGGACCGCACCAAGCTCATGCATTGCGTGCTGGGTCTGTTCGAGGGCGTCGTGAGCGCCGCCGCTGACGGGTACGCGCGCATGGCGGGCAAGCCGGCGGTGACGCTGCTGCACCTCGCCCCCGGTTTCGCCAACGCGGCGGCGAACCTGCACAACGCGCGCAAGGCGAGAGTGGGGTTGATCAACCTCGTCGGCGATCATTCATTGCGTCACCAGCAATACGACGCGCCGCTCTCGGCGGATGTCGAGGCCGCCTGCGCGCCGTTCAGCGATTGGGTGAGGATGGGGCGCGACGCGGGCAGTTTCGCCGCCGACGCGATGGAGGCGCTGCGCGTCGCCAAGGGCCGGCCCGGGCGCGTCGCCTCGCTGATCGCGCCGGCCGATATCGGTTGGGACGAGGGCGGGCGGATGGCGGCGGAACTGCCAGCCGAGGGAGCCGCGCCGCTCGACGAGGACGCGCTCGATCACGCCGTGCGCGCGCTCGAGAGCGGGGAGCGCACGGTCATCCTCGCGGGCAATTCGGTGCTTGAGGACGTGGAGGCGCTGGCCCTGCTGCACGGGATCGCGGAGAAGGCCGGGGCCGATATCCTCACGCCGGTGTCGAACCGGCGGATGGAGCGCGGCCGTGGCCGTTTTGCGCTCAACAAGATCCCCTATCCGATCGACTTGGCTCTGGACACGCTCGCGCCCTACCGCCGCGCGATCCTCGTTGAAACCGTGCCGCCGGTCGCCTTCTTCGCCTATCCGGGCAAGCCGAGCCTGCTCTTGCCCGAGGATTGCGACACCGTCACGCTGGCCGGGCTGGACGGCGACGGACCGGCCGCTCTGGCCGCGCTGGCCGACCGCATCGGCGCGAAGCCGGCCAAGGCGCAGGACGTCGCGCCGCCCGCGCGTCCGCAGGCCGGGGCGATCACGCTGGCCAACATCGCCGCCGCGCTCGCCAGCGCGCTGCCCGAGGACGCCATCGTCATCGACGAAGCGGTCTCGTCCGGCGCGGCGACGTTCCCGGCGGGCGACGGGGCCGCGCCGAATTCTTGGCTCGCCCTTACGGGTGGGTCCATCGGCATCGGCATCCCGCTTTCGGCGGGGGCCGCCATCGCCTGCCCGGACCGCCCCGTCATCACCCTTCAGGCGGACGGGTCGGCCATGTACACGATTCAGGGCCTCTGGACGCAGGCGCGCGAGGGGTCGAACGTGACGACGATCATCCTCGCCAACCGCGCCTACGAGATCCTGAAGGGCGAGTTGCACAACGTCGGCGCGCAGCCCGGCCCAGACGCGCTGTCGATGCTGAACCTCGACCGGCCGCATCTCAATTTCGTCGACATGGCCCGCGGCATGGGCGTGCCGGGCCGCCGGGTGGAGGACGTGGCAGACCTGATGCGCGCGATCGAGGACGCGGCAAAGGAACCCGGGCCCTACCTGATCGAGGCGATGCTCTAGAAAGGATGGGGCGATGACACAGGATGCGGATCTGCGCAAACGGATCAAGGAGGCGGTCGCGGCGGGGTTCGACGACCAGGTGGCGTTCACGCAGGAGCTGGTGCGCAATCCGTCACTGCGCGGGCATGAGCACAGCGTCCAGGACCAGCTCTATCGCACGCTGCGCGCGCGCGGCTACGACATGGACCGCTTCAAGATGGACCGCGCCGCGATCGAGGCGCATCCGGGTGGCTCGAAATTCTCGGACCAGCACTCGGACGCGCCCATCGTCGTCGGGATTCACCGCCCGCGCCAAGAGACGGGGCGCTCGCTCATCCTGCAATCGCATCTCGACGTGGTGCCCGAAGGGCTGCATGACATGTGGTCCGATCCCCCCTTTTCCGCGAAGATCGACGGCGACTGGATGTATGGCCGCGGCGTCGGCGACATGAAGGCGGGAGCGGCGGCCAACATCTTCGCGCTCGACGCGCTGCGCCGGATCGGGATGCAGCCCGCCGCGACCGTCTATGTGCAATCCGTGGTCGAGGAGGAATCGACCGGCAACGGCGCGTTGCAGACCTTCCTGCAAGGCTACACCGCCGACGCCGTCCTGATCCCCGAACCCGAGGATGAGATGCTCGTGCGCGCCAATACCGGCGTCATCTGGTTTCAGGTCCAGCTGCGCGGCGTGCCGGTCCATGTGCGCGAAATGGGGGAGGGCGCGAACGCGATCGACGCCGCCTACCGCGTCATCGGCGCATTGCGCGAAATCGAGAAGGACTGGAACGCCGACAAGGGCGCGCATCCCCATTTCGAGGAGGAGGCCCACCCGATCAACCTCAACATCGGCCGGATCGAGGGCGGGGACTGGGCGTCCTCAGTGCCGTCCTGGTGCACCATCGACTGCCGCGTGTCGATCTATCCCGGCCGAACCGCCGGGGACGCCGCGCAGGAGATCACCGAAAGGGTCGCGGCCTTCGCGCAGAAGGACGCGTTTCTGTCGAACAACCCGCCGCAGGTCGTCTTCAACGGCTTTCACGCCGAGGGCTACGTGCTTGAACCCGGCTCCGAGGCCGAGGCCGCGCTGGGCCGCGCGCACGAGGCAGCGGCGGGCGCGCCGCTCGAATCCTTCATGACGGCGGGATATCTCGACACGAGGGTTTATGCGCTCTACAACCGGATCCCGGCGCTCTGCTACGGGCCGGTCTCCCGCAACATCCACGGCGTCGACGAATGCGTGAACCTCCCGTCGGTCAGGCGCGTCACGCAGGCGATGGCGCTGTTCATCGCCGAATGGTGCGGGCTGGAGCCGGTGGCGCCATGAGCGGGCAGCGCGCCCTGCGCCAGACCGGGCTGCCGCCTGTCATCGCCGGCGCCGCCGCCGGCGCGCCGATGGACGAAACCGACCCGCTGGCGCAGGACGCCCCCGTGATCGGGCCGGAGGAAGCGGCGGACCTGGCGCGCGATCTCTTCGGCGTCAAAGGCCGAATCCGCCCGCTCAGCGCCGAGAAGGACGCGAATTTCCACGTCACGCTCGGGTCGGGCGAGGAAGCGCTGCTCAAGGTGACCAACGCCGCAGAACCCCGCGCCGTCACCGACATGCAGACGGCGGTGCTGATCCATATCGCCGGCGTCGCACCCGACCTGCCCGTGCCGCGCGTCCACGCGAGCCTCTCGGGCGGCGCATCCGAGATCATCACCGGCCCCGACGGGCGCCCTCACGTCGTGCGGTTGCTCGGCTACCTGCCGGGCGCGATCCTGGCCAACGCAACGCTCGCGCCGGGGCTGCGCGGCGAACTCGGCGCGCTGCTGGCGCGGCTCGCGCGGGCGATGCGGGGGTTCTTTCACCCGGCGGCGGGGCACGTTTTGCAATGGGACATCAAGCAGGCCCACCGCCTGCGTCCCATGCTCGAGGCGGTCGCGGACGATGCGCTGCGCGCCCGGCTGGAGACGCTGCTGGACCGCTTCGACGCGGACATCGCGCCCCGGCTGCCCGGTTTGCGCGCGCAGGTCGTGCATAACGATTTCAACCCGCACAACCTGCTGGTCGACGGGACGCGGGCCACCAAGGTCACAGGCGTCATCGACTTCGGGGACATGGTGCACACGCCGCTTGCCTGCGACCTGGCGGTGGCCTGTTCCTACCAGCTTGGCGACGGGGCCGATCCGCTGGCCGGAGTGACGGAGATGGTCGCGGGCTACGCTTCGGTCCTGCCGCTCGAGGACGAGGAGATCGCGCTGCTGCCGGATCTGATCCGGCTGCGGCACGCCACCACGCTGACACTGGGCGCATGGCGGGCGCGGCGTTATCCCGAGAACGCCGATTACATCCTGCGCAACAGCGAAGGCGCGCGGCGGGGGCTGGGCGCGCTCGACCAGATCGGCGACGCCGTGACGCTCGAGCGTCTGCGCGCCGCCGCCAGCCGCCCCTTACCGGAGTGATGCCAGATGACCATGACCAACGCCTTCGACCCTGACCGCCCCGCCGACCTTGTGCCCGACGACGCCGCGCTGATCGAGCGGCGCAAGAACGCGCTCGGCCCGGCCTATCGGCTGTTCTACGAAGAGCCGCTGCACCTCGTCCGGGGCGAAGGGGTGTGGCTCTGGGACGGGCAGGGGCGCAAATACCTTGACGCCTACAACAATGTCGTGTCGGTCGGGCATTGCCATCCGAAGGTGGTCGAGGCGATCACGGCGCAGGCGCAGGTGTTGAACACCCACACCCGTTACCTGCACGAGGGACCGGTTGCCTATGCCGAACGGCTGTTGGCGACGATGCCCGATGCGCTGGGCCATGTGATGTTCACCTGCACGGGGTCGGAGGCGAACGACCTCGCGCTGCGCATCGCGCGCTCGAGCCTCGGGCGGGAGGGGGTGATCGTCACGCGCCACGCCTATCATGGCGTGACCGAGGCGGTGTCGGAACTGTCGCCGTCGCTCGGCCGGTTCGTTCCGCGCAGCGCGCGGGTGCGGCTGGTTGACGGCCCCGACGCGCTGCGCATCCCGCCGGAGGAGCAGGGCGCGCGGCTGGCGGCCGACCTCGCCCGCGCGATCGGAGAGATGCGCGCCGACGGAATCGAGCCTGCGGCCTTCATCTGCGACACCGTCTTTTCCAGTGACGGGCTCTATCCCGATCCGAAGGGCTTCCTGCAACCGGCGGTGGACCTCATCCGCGCCGAGGGCGGTATCTTCATCGCCGACGAGGTGCAGCCCGGTTTCGCGCGCACGGGCGAGGCCTGGTGGGGCTTCCAGCGGCATGGGCTCGCGCCCGACATGGTGACGATGGGCAAGCCGATGGGCAACGGGTTCCCGGTTTCGGGCGTGGCGATGCGCCCCGGTCTGGTCGCGGAATTCGGCGCGGGCGCGCGATATTTCAACACATTCGGCGGCAACCCGGTGGCCTGCGCGGCGGGCATGGCGGTGATGGACGTGATCGAGGACGAGGGCCTGCACGAAAACGCGCGCAAGGTCGGCGGCGCGCTGAAGGCCGCGCTGGCGGATCTCTGCGCCGGGCGCGACGATATCGCGGATGTGCGCGGCGCGGGCCTGTTCATCGCCGTGGAATGCGTGCGGGACCGCGACGGCGCCGCGCCGGACGGCGCGCGCGCCGCCTTCATCGTCAATCACATGCGCCGCAACGGCGTGCTGATCAGCGCCACAGGGCCGGGGGGCAATATCCTCAAGATCCGCCCGCCGCTGGTGCTGCGCGAGGATGAGGCGGCGATTCTCGTCGATGCGCTGAAGGCCGCGCTTCTCGCCGGCTGACCTGCGCGGCGCAGAATGTCCTTGGCGTGGCGGGTCGCCGCGCTACTACTGTTCCCCGTGCCGCGCCCCGGCGCGCGCTTTCGCGAAACCTGAACGAAAGGCCAGCCCCCGTGAGAGTTTTCCATACCGAGAAAAGCCTGCTGCACGCCCCGGATTTCTATTTCCGGCGCGGCAAGCGCATCGAGCATCTTGAACGCGCCGAGCGGTATCGCGTCCTGCGCGGCGCCGCCGAAAGGGCCGGGCACGACTTGCGAGAGGCCGACGCGCACGGGCTGGACCCGATCCGGCGCGTTCATAGCGAACGTTACCTCGATTTCCTCGCGACCGCATGGGCCTGCCGCGACGAGATTGAGCCGGGGTTGGACTATGTCCTGCCCTCGCATTTCGCCCGCCCGGAGATGCATCGCTACCCCGAGGGCATGATCGGGCGCGTCGGCTTTCACATGGCCGACCTGTCGGCGCCGCTTTACGAAAAGACGTATGAAGCGGTTCTCGCCAGCGCCGATGTCGCCGTGACCACGGCCGAGGCGGTGCTCGACGGCGGCCACGCCTATGGCCTCTGCCGCCCGCCGGGGCATCACGCCTCGACCGAGAGCACTGGGGGCTTCTGTTTCGTCAACAACAGCGCCGTCGCCGCCGCGCATCTGGGCGCGAAACTGGGCTGCAAGGCCGGGATCATCGACATAGACGTGCACGCGGGCAACGGCACGCAGATCATCTTCTACGAGCGCGACGACGTCGCCACCTGTTCGATCCACGCCGACCCGTCGGCCTTCATGCCCTACTACGCGGGCTACGCCGAAGAGACCGGCGCCGGGGCGGGCGCGGGGCACAACCTGAACCTGCCGCTGGCGCACGGGTCGGGCGATGACGTCTATCTGGACGCGATCGACCGCGCCATCGGTTTTGTCACCGATCACGGAATCGGCGCGCTGGTCGTGGCGCTGGGGCTGGATGCGTCCGAACACGACCCGAACGGCGCGCTGAAGGTCACGACCGAGGGCTTCCGCGCGGCGGGCGAACGGCTGGGCGCCGTGGCCCTGCCGGTCGCGATCATTCAGGAGGGCGGTTATCTGAGCGAAATCCTGGGCGAGAACCTGGCGGCCTTTCTCGGCGGGTTCGATAGCGCGCGGGGATAAGCCAGGCGACAGCCGCAACGAAAAACCCCCGCGGCGGATGCGCCACGGGGGTTTCTTGTTCTCGAATGTGTCGGTCGAAACCGCCGAAGGAGCGCCTTACAGCAGTCCTTCGCGCTGGGCTTTCTTCCGGGCCAGCTTGCGGGCCCGGCGAATCGCCTCGGCCTTCTCGCGCGCTTTCTTCTCGGACGGTTTCTCGAAATGTTGCTTGAGCTTCATTTCACGAAACACGCCTTCGCGCTGCAGTTTCTTCTTCAGGGCGCGAAGCGCCTGATCGACATTGTTGTCGCGAACACTAACCTGCATGTGGTGTCACCACCTTCCTAAGTTGAATTTGCATGAGTTTGCAGGAAGCGCGTCTATAGCAAAGCACGGCCATCTTGTCTAGGGTGACGCACGTAGAAGGGGAGAAGAACAATGACCGATCCTGACATCCGCGCCGCCCTTCTGGACGCCGCCGCCGCGCATGTTCCCTTCGACGGCTGGAGCGCGGCGAGCTTCGACGCCGCCGCGCGCGACGCGGGCGTCGCCCCCGGCGTGGCGCGCGCCCTCTTTCCGCGCGGCGCGGTCGACATGGCGCTCGCCTGGCACGCCGCAGGGGATGCGAAGATGGTGGCGCGGCTGGAAGAGACGGACCTGTCGGCCATGCGCTTTCGCGACCGGATCGCCACTGCCGTGCGCTTCCGGCTCGAGGCGACCCCGGACCGCGAGATGGTGCGCCGCGGCGTCGCGCTCTTTGCGCTGCCGCAGCATGTCGCTGACGGCACGCGCGCGATCTGGAACACCTGCGATCTGATCTGGACCGCGCTGGGCGACAGTTCGGACGACATAAACTGGTACACCAAGCGCGCCACGCTTTCGGGCGTTTACAGTTCCACCGTGCTCTACTGGCTGGGCGATGACAGCACCGACCATCGGGCGACATGGGGGTTCCTTGACCGGCGGATCGATGACGTGATGCAGTTCGAGAAGCTGAAAGCGCGCGCGCGCGACAACAAGCTGCTAAGCACCGTGCTAGCCGGCCCGCTCGCCGTGCTGGGCCGGGTGCGCGCTCCGAAAAAAGGCGCGCGCGACGATCTGCCCGGCCACTGGCGCGACCAGACATAGGAGACAGACATGCCCGACATGATGAACGCCGTGGAAATCACCCAGCCCGGCGGCCCCGAGGTTCTGAAACCGGTGCAGCGCCCCGTTCCGCGTCCCCGCGCGCACGAGGTGGTGATCCGCGTGGCCTATGCCGGGGTGAACCTCCCCGACGCGCTGCAACGCGCGGGCATGTACAACCCGCCCGAGGGCGCGAGCGACCTGCCCGGGCTCGAGGCCGCGGGCGAGATCGCCGCAATCGGCGACGCCGTGCGCGAATGGGCGGTGGGCGACGCGGTCTGCGCGCTGTTGCCCGGCGGCGGCTATGCCGAATATGTCGCGACCCCGGCGGCGCATTGCCTGCCGGTTCCGGCCGGCATGGGGATGAAGGAGGCCGCCTGCCTGCCCGAAACCTTCTTTACCGTCTGGTCCAACGTCTTCATGCGCGGCGGCCTCGAGGCGGGTGAGCGGTTTCTCGTCCACGGCGGCTCTTCCGGGATTGGCACCACCGCGATCCAGCTGGCGCATGTCTTCGGCGCGCGGGTCTTCGCCACCGCCGGAACGGACGAGAAATGCCGCGCCTGCGCCGATCTTGGCGCCGAACGCGCGATCAACTACCGCGAGGAGGATTTCGTCGAGATCCTCCGCGCCGAGGGCGGGGCCGATCTCATTCTCGACATGGTCGGCGGCGACTACCTGCCGCGCAATGTAAAATCGCTGGCCGATGACGGGCGGCTGGTGCAGATCGCCTTCCTGCAGGGGCCGAAGGTCGAATTGAACTTTGCCCAAATGATGATGCGCCGCCTGACCATCACCGGCAGCACCCTGCGCCCGCAAAGCGACCTCGCCAAGGCGCGCATCGCCGACGCGCTGCGCACCCATGTCTGGCCGCTTCTGGAAGCGGGCCGTGTTGCGCCGGTGATGGACAGCACTTATGCGCTGAGCGACGCCGCCAAGGCGCACGCGCACATGGAGGCCGGCGGCCATATCGGCAAGATCGTGCTCGAGGTGTGAGCGCGTGACAGGGGCGCAGATCGCGATCCTCGCGCTCGCGGCGCTGAGCGTGGGCCTCGGCGCCTGGACCGTCCGCCGCGACGCGCCGCCCGCGTGGCGCTTTGCCGCGCCCGTCCCTCTGGTCGCCGAAGGCGCGCCCGCGTTCGACACCGTGCTCGACTACACCGCGCCCGCAGGGCAGGCCCATTCGCCGGGCGTCGCGCTCGGCGAAGGCGGCTTCGACATCCTCTGGTTTGAGGGCTCGCAAGAGGCGCAGGCCGATGTCGACATCTTTGCCGCTTCCGTCACGCGGGGCGATGGCGGCTGGCGCGTGGGCGCACCCCGCCGCCGCGTCACCCGCGCCGCACTTGGCGCCGCGATGGAGCCGCCCCAGCTCGTCGTGACGCTGGGCAACACGATCGAGAACGAGAATGCGTCGGGCGCGCTCTACACGACCGCGGTGTCGGTCGGCGGCTGGGCGATGGCCTCGGTCGCGGATGTGCGGATGGGGCCGGAGGGGCCGCTCGGCGCGCGCAAGCTCAACCTCTCGCCGCTGCTCAATCGCTCGCATCTCGTGAAGTCGCCGATGGTCGAATACGCCGACGGCAGCCACGCGCTGCCCGCCTATTTCGAGATGGGGCAGATGCACGGGGTTCTCGTCCGTCTGGATGCGCGGGGCAGGGTGCGTGACGCCGCGCGCATGGACGCGCCGGGATTGCAGCCGATCCAGCCGATGATCGTGCCGCAGGACGCCACCCGCGCGGTCGCCTTCCTGCGCGATTTCGACGCCGCGCGCGGCCGGCTGCTGATCTCGCGCACCACCGATGGCGGGCGCACATGGTCGCGCGTGCGCCAGACCGATATCCCGAGCCCGAGCGCCCCGGTCGCGGCGCTGTCGCTGGGCGGGGCGCGCATCCTCGCGGCGATGAACGACGATCCGGACGCGCCGGGCGATCTGCGCCTGTCGCTGAGCGAGGACGCGGGCGAAACCTGGCGCGTCCTGCACCGGTTCCGCGCGGACGAGGGCGCCTTGCGCTACCCGATGCTGCGCAGGCTGAAGGACGACAGCATCGTGCTCGCCTATTCCAAGGGGACCAAGCGCGGCATCACGGCGCATGTCTTCAACGCCGCATGGGCGCTGCAACAGTGAGCGGGTTGCTGGAACAGGCCGCGCTCGCGGTGTTGATCGGCTGGCTGGCCTGGGCGCTGGGCGGGATGGCGCTGAGTCCGGTCCCGGCGACGGCGCTCGGCGCCGCCATCGGCCTTGGCGCGGTCACGGTTTTCGCCGGCACGCTGCCCATCGCGGCGCTGATCGCGCTGCTGGCGCCTTTCGGCGTGATGCTTCCGGCGCTGGCGCTGCGTCAGGTTGGCGCGCATCTCGGCCTGCCGGTTGCGCCTTTCTCGACGCTTGAACTGGCCGCGTTCCTCGTCGCCTACCTCGTCTTCCTCGCCGCCGCGATGGGGGCGGTCCCGGTCGACCTCTACCGCTTCGGCTACGCCCCGCTGCCGGTCGCGCTGATGACGCTCGCGGTCTGCGCCTATGGCTTTGCGACCGGCAACCTGTTCCTGCCGCTGGTCGCCGTCGCGGGACAACTGGCCTGGGCGCTGGGCTGGGGGAGCAGCAACTGGTTCGACCACGTGCTGCACGTCCTGCTTATCCCGATCGTCCTCACCATCCTCGCGCAGCGCCTGATCTGACGCGCGCTCATGCGCATTTTCCCGGCAAGAAAACCCAAAACTCCGCCCTTTGCCTCTATCGCACAGGGGCGAAAAGCGCGTCGCGAAGGCGGCAGTCGCGCACCACGTCGCGCCCGCAGGGGACCGGGTCGAGCGTGCGGGACAGGCAGAGCCGCGCCTCCTGGATGCGCCCCGCGCGGCAGGTGATGGTGAGCATGTCCGCCTCCCAGCCCGGGTTGGCCTTCAAAAACGCCTCTTCGACCACCGAGGCGGGCAGCTTCACCGGGCGCGTGAGCCTGTCGAAGACGTCGGGGAATGCGACCCGGCCGAACGCCTCGCGCGCCAGCGCGAAATAGGCGCGCGCCGAAAGGCCCGAGCAGCGCCCGTGCTTCTTCCATTGATACCAGGCAAGGCCGGACGAGCCCATGATATCGGCCATCTCCCGCGTCATCGCCCGGCTTGGCGGGCGCTCACCGGTCTGGCAATGCTCCGGCCAGCCACGGTGGTATTGCGGCCAGAGCCCGTGCAGCACCCAGCCCGTCCGCGCGCCCGGATCGCATTGCGCCGCGTCCCGCGCATCGCCCTCGAGCGCGCACCATGTCGGCGACCAGCTGAGGCTCAGCACGTAGTAGTCGAACGCGCCCGCCCGGTCGCCGTCCGCGAAAACGGGCGGGGAGATCAGCAGCAACAGGGTAATCAGAACGCGCATATTTCGGTCTTTCAATTTCCGCCGGACCTCACTATACAGCGCCCAAGTTCCCCCACAACGGTAACCCGCCCCGGACCCCCTCCGCGGCCTCCTGGAGACAGGAGACAGGAAAGAACCGTTCGCGCGCAGGATCAAGGAGAGACCGCAATGGCAAAACCGCTCATGGCCAAGGCCACCGCCGTCTGGCTGGTGGACAACACCACGATCAGCTTCAAGCAGATCGCCGATTTCACCGAGATGCACGAGCTCGAAGTGCAGGGCATCGCCGATGGCGACGTCGCCGCC
Source organism: Roseovarius spongiae (assembly GCF_003651245.1). Lineage (GTDB taxonomy): Bacteria > Pseudomonadota > Alphaproteobacteria > Rhodobacterales > Rhodobacteraceae > Roseovarius > Roseovarius spongiae. Next base: position 266,760 of record NZ_RAPE01000003.1, on the reverse strand, counting down.
GGCGTCAAGGGGTTCGACCCCGTCGCCAACAACCAGCTCACGCAGGAAGAGATCGACAAGGCCGAGAAGGACCCGCTGCACAAGCTGAAGCTCAAGCACAACCCCGCCGCCGAGGGCGAGGAAAAGCGCCGTGGCCCGCGCTATACGCCGCTGTCCAAACGCCAGGACCGGCCCGCGTCCATCCTGTGGCTGGTCAAGTTCCACCCCGAACTGGCCGACAGCCAGATCTCCAGGCTGGTGGGCACGACCAAGCCGACGATCCAGGCTATTCGCGAGCGCACCCACTGGAACATCGCCAATATCCAGCCGATCGACCCGGTGGCGCTGGGCCTCTGCAAGCAGTCCGAACTCGACGCCGCCGTGCAGAAGGCCGCCGCCAAGAAGGCCCGCGAGGGCGAAGCGATGAGCGACGACGACCGCCGCAAGCTCCTGAGCACCGAGCAAAGCCTGTCAAGCGAGGACGAACACAAGATTCCCACCGCGATCGAGGGGCTCGAGACCTTCAGCTTGAGCGACCCGGAGCCGGAGGAAGAGGAACAGCAGATCGACGCCGACAGCCTGTTCAACCTGCCCGACAGCGACGAGAACGACGACGACGACGACAAGCAAGGCTGAGCGCCGCGCCGGCCGGTTGGTCCGGTCATCCGCCGCGTTGTGCGCGTTGCGCGGATATGCAACGGTCAGCTTGCCTGATCCGGAGCGCGGGCCATGACCCTCACCGTCTTTCTCGCCGTCATCTTCGCCGCGCTCCTGCACGCGGGCTGGAACGCGATGGTCAAGGGCGGCGGGGACAAGCATCTCGCGATGGCGGGGGTGGTGATCGGGCAGGGGCTGTTCGCGATTCCCGTGCTCGCCGTCGCGCCGTCGCCCGACCCGGCGAGCCTTCCGCTCATGGGGGCGGGAATCCTTTTGCATCTCGGCTACCAGCTCTTCCTGCTCGCTGCCTACCGCAGCGGCGATCTGAGCCAGGTCTACCCGCTCGCGCGGGGCAGCGCGCCGCTGATCGTCGCGGCGGTGTCGGTGCTGTTCCTCGGCGTCACGCTCGCGCCGCTCCAGATCGGCGCGGTGGCGCTGATCGGGCTCGGGATCATGTCGATGGCGCTGGCGCGGCGGGCCGACGGGCTGCGCAATCGGGGCGCCGCGCTGCTGGCCCTCACCACGGGCTGTTTCATTGCCTCCTATTCGCTGGTCGACGGGTTGGGCGCGCGGGTGGCGGGCTCCGCGCTCGGCTTCTATGGCTGGCTGACCATCGGCAACATGCTCGGCTTCGTGGCGATCGCCGCGCTCAGGTGGCCCGCGACGCTGCGGCGGGTTCCCCGGCACGGGCTGAAACTGGTGTTCCTCGGGGGCGGGGCGTCCTTTACCGCTTACGCGCTGGTGATCTGGGCCTTCACGCAGGCGCCCATCGCTCTGGTGACGGCGCTGCGCGAAACCTCGATCGTGTTCGCGGTGCTGATCGGCGTCTTCGTGTTGGGCGAGCGGATGAATCTCGCCAAGGTGGTCTCGACCATGCTGACGCTGGCGGGGGTGGTCCTGCTGCGCTACGTGCGCCACGGACCCTGAAGCGCGGGCGTCACAGCGCCTTGCGCGCGTTGAGCGCGGCGGTGATCGTGCCCTCATCGAGATAGTCGAGCTCACCGCCGATCGGCACGCCCTGCGCGAGCGAGGTGAGGCGCACGCGGTCCTCCACCTGGTCGGCGATGTAATGCGCGGTGGTCTGCCCGTCCACGGTGGCGGCCAGCGCGAGGATCACCTCGCCGATCTCCTCTTCCTCGATCCGCGCGACGAGGCGGGGGATGCGCAGTTGCTCGGGGCCGACCTGATCAAGCGCGCTGAGCGTGCCGCCGAGCACGTGGTAGCGCCCCTTGAACACGCCCGCGCGCTCCATCGCCCAGAGGTCGGCCACGTCCTCGACCACGCAGATCTGGCCGTTGCCGCGCTTGGGCGAAAGGCAGATGTCGCAGATCTCGGCGGCGCCGACATTGCCGCAGCGGGCGCATTCGCGCGCCGTGGCGGCGACGGTCTGCATGAGGTCGGCAAGCGGCGTCAGCTTCAGGTCGCGCTTGCGGATCAGGTGAAGGACCGCGCGGCGCGCCGAGCGCGGGCCGAGGCCGGGCAGCCGGGCCATCATGTCGATCAGGGCGTCGATGTCGCGCGTGGAACTCATGGTCGGCCAGTGGGGGCCAGCCCCCACACCCCCGGGATACTTGCGGCAAGAAGAAGCAGGGCGGGGCGGGTCAGAACGGCAGCTTCATGTCCTTGGGCAGGCCCATGCCCTCGGTCAGCTTGCCCATTTCCTCCTGCGCGCGGTCGCTGGCCTTTTGCTGCGCGTCCTTGATCGCGGCGAGGATCAGGTCTTCGACCACTTCCTTGTCGTCGCTCGAAAAGATACTGGGGTCGATGTCGAGGCTCTTCAATTCGCCCTTGCAGGTGGCGACCGCCTTGACCAGCCCCGCGCCGCTTTCGCCGGTGACGGTGAGGTTGTGCATTTCTTCCTGGAGGTCGGCCATCTTGGTCTGCATTTCCTGCGCGGCCTTCATCATCTTGGCCATGTCGCCCATCTGGCCCAGTCCCTTGAACATCATCTCTCTCCGGGTTGTCCGTTGCGTTGGCCTAGAGATACGCGCGGCGGGGTGAGCGTACAAGGGGCGGGCGGCGGCGCGGACGTCAGGTCCGGGGTCCCCGGGTCGTGAGCAGGACCATCGCTGCGCAGAGCGCCATCGCGAGCGCGATGAAAAGCGTGGGCTTGCCGATGCAGCCCCCGGCCATCGCCGCCGCGCGCTGGCCGCCGCTCATGTCGAAGAAGGTGAAGGCCGAGATCAGCGCCGCCCAGCCGAGGCAGGCGACAAGCGCGCCCGCGGCGCTGCGGAAGCGGATCACCAGCGCGGAGGCGAGCAGCAGGATCAGCGCGGCCGGCGTCGTGAAGAGGGTCAGCGCCTCGGCCCAGGCGCCGACCGGCGCGCCGTCCCAGTTCGGTCTGAGGGACTGGCAGGCGGAGAGGGCGGCATCGCTCATCAAGGGGGTCATTCTTCCTCGAACGGGTCCCATTCGTCGGCCACTTCGGGCAGGGCTTCGGCCTCGGCCTCCTGGACGAGGTCGGCGGGCGTGCGGATGTCGAGGATCTTCGCGCCGGGAAAGGCCTGCACCACCGCCTGCACCAGCGGGTGATCCCGCGCCTCCGCCTCGAGCGCGAGGCGTGCGGCGTCGCGCGTCTCGGCGATGGTCCGGGCGTCGCAGTCGTTGACGATCGTCACCGCCCAGCGGTTGCCGGTCCAGCGCCCGAGCGCTGCGCCGAGCCGCTGGGCGAGGTCGCTCGGGGCGTCAGGCGTGGGCGTGAATTCGATCCGGCCGGGCTGGTAGGCGGCAAGGCGCAGGCAGGTTTCGACCTCGACCAGCAGCTTCACGTCGCGGTTGGCGCGGATCAGTTCGACCACCTGGTCGAAGGTCGGATAGCGCGCCAGCGCCTGGTCGGCGGCAACGGCGAGCGTTTGGGCGCCGCTTCCGCCGCTCGGACCGCCGCTGCGCGGGGCCGCGCCCTGCGGGGTGGGCGCCGCCGCCGGGACCGCGCTCTGCCCGCCGCCGCCGCCGGGGCCGGAGGGCGGAGGCGGGGGAGCGTCCTGGAGCTTGCGCAGCAGGTCGTCGGGGGTGGGCAGGTCGGCCACGTGGGTGAGGCGGATCACCGCCATCTCGGCGGCCATCATCGCGTTCGGCGCGTCCGCGACTTCCTCCAGCGCCTTGAGCAGCATCTGCCACATCCGGCTGAGCACGCGCATCGGCAGCGCGTCGGCCATCGCCTGTCCGCGGCTGCGCTCATCGGGGCCGATGGTAGGATCCTCGGCGGCCTCCGGCGTAATCTTGACCACGCTGATCCAGTGGGTGATCTCGGCGAGGTCGCGCAGCACCGCGACGGGGTCCGCCCCGGCGGCGTATTGCGCGCCGAGTTCGTTGAGCGCGCTCGCCGCGTCGCCCTTCATGATGAGATCGAACAGGTCGAGCACGCGCCCCCGGTCCGCCAGCCCCAGCATCGCGCGCACCTGTTCGGCGCCGGTTTCGCCCGCCCCGTGGCTGATCGCCTGATCGAGCAGCGAGGTCGCGTCGCGGGCCGATCCTTCCGCCGCGCGGGTGATGAGCGCGAGCGCGTCGTCGGCGATCGCTGCGCCTTCGGCATCCGCGATCCGGCGCAGCAGCGCGATCATCTCCTCGGGCTCGATGCGGCGCAGGTCGAACCGCTGGCAGCGCGACAGGACCGTCACCGGCACCTTGCGGATCTCGGTCGTGGCGAAGATGAACTTAACATGCGCCGGCGGTTCCTCGAGCGTTTTCAGCAGGCCGTTGAAGGCCTGCGTGCTGAGCATGTGCACCTCGTCGATGATGTAGATCTTGTAGCGCGCGGACGCGGCGCGATAGGCGACCGATTCGATGATCTCGCGGATGTCGTTGATGCCGGTGCGGCTCGCCGCGTCCATTTCCAGAACATCGACATGGCGCCCCTCCATGATCGCGACGCAGTGCTCGCACTCGCCGCACGGCTCGGTCGTGGGGCCGCCATTGCCGTCGGGGCCGATGCAGTTCATGCCCTTGGCGATGATCCGCGCGGTCGTCGTCTTGCCGGTGCCGCGGATGCCGGTCATGATGAAGGCCTGCGCGATGCGGTCCGCCTTGAAGGCGTTTTTCAGCGTGCGCACCATCGCGTCCTGCCCGACGAGGTCGGCGAAGGTTTCGGGCCGGTACTTGCGGGCCAGAACGCGGTAGCCGGAGGGGGAGGTGTCGGTCATGCACGCCTGCTTTCGGTGAATCGGACGGGGCCGGGTTGCGGGCAGATTAGGCGCGCGGCGGGGCGAGGTCCACCATCGCCGGGTTCAGAGCGCCCAGAGAATACCGCCGGTGGCCAACGTCGCTAGCGTCAGCCCGGCCGAAAGCCGGCGGAAATGCCGCGCCGGCACGGGTTCGGCGGCGCGGCTCGACAGACGTTCATGGGTGGCGTGGGCCTGGCGTTGGGCGATCCAGTAGATGGCGATGGCGATGGCCAGGAACAGCGAGGCCGCCAGCTTGGCCGCCCAGGTCGGATCGAAATCGCCGAACACCGCCTTGAGCGCGACCGCCACGCCGACCGCTCCGAGCCCGAGCCCCATCCACGAATTGAACGTGCGCTCGTTCGCCATGATCGTGCGATCCTCGGCCCAGTCGGTCCGGTCCTCGGCGTATTCGGTGCGCTTTTCGCTGCTCATTGGATGAGCTTACCGCGCCTTCCGGACGATGGCGAGTGGCGCGCGACATGGCGAACGCGACCCGACGCGGGAACCGGAGGGGCCGGAAAAACCTTTCTTCACCGCGGGGCGGGCCGATATAGTCGCCCGGACACGCGAAGGGGAGACGCGGACATGCGATTACGGGGCAGGCGCGGCAGCCGGAACATCGAGGACCGTCGGGGCCGGGGCGGCGGGGGCGCGGCCGGCGGGCTCGGCGTCGCGGGGGTGCTGGCGGTGCTCGCCATCGGCTACTTTACCGGCATCGACGTCACACCGCTGTTGCAGGGGCAGGACCCGTTCGCGCAGGGCGGCGAAACGCGCGCGCCCACCCCCGAGGAAGAGGAGGCGGCGCAATTCGCATCCCGCGTGCTCGCCACCACCGAGGAGGCCTGGGCGCAGATCTTTCCCGACCAGCTTGGCCTGGAATACGACCCGCCGGTGCTGGTCCTCTTCTCGGGCAGGACGCAAAGCCCCTGCGGCGGCGCCTCCGGCGCGACCGGGCCGTTCTACTGCCCCGCCGACGGCAAGGCCTATCTCGACACCGCATTCTTCGCCACCCTGTCGCGGCAGCTGGGCGCCAAGGGTGATTTCGCCGCCGCCTACGTGATCGCCCACGAGGTCGCGCATCACGTCCAGGACGAACTTGGCATCCTGCCCGAGGTCAACGCGCGCCGCCAGGCGGCGGGCGAGAGGCAGGCCAACGCGCTGACCGTGCGGCTTGAGCTGCAGGCGGATTGCCTCTCGGGCGTCTGGGCCAGCCATGTCGAGAGCCTGCTCGACCCCGGCGACATCGACGAGGCGCTGAACGCCGCGCGCCGGATCGGCGACGACTACCTGCAAAAGCGGGCGGGGCGCACGCCGCAGCCGCATACCTTCACCCACGGCACGTCCGAACAACGCTCGCGCTGGTTCGCGACCGGCTACCGCTCGGGCGCGGTGCGCGATTGCGACACCTTCGCCGCGACCCGGCTCTGAGGCGGGCGTGGGCGCCTTTGTCATCCATGCGCTGCCGGTGGGCGCCGGCATCCTCGCCATTGCGCCGCTGCCGGGGCGCTCGGGCGACTACGCCGCCGACCTTGCGCACCTGAAGGACTGGCGCCCCTCGCTGGTCCTGACGTTGACCACGCCCGGGGAAATGGCCGAAGCGGGCGTGCCCGAGCTCGGGCATGACATCGGGGCGATGGGGTCGCGCTGGGCGCATCTGCCGGTCGCCGATCTCGCCGCGCCGGACGCGGCGCAGCACGGGTCCTGGCGTGAGGCGAGCCGCGCGGCGCTGGCGGCGCTCGCCGGGGGCGGGCGGGTGCTGATCCATTGCCTGGGCGGGTGTGGGCGGTCGGGCATGGCCGCGCTGCGCCTGATGATCGAAGCGGGCGAGGCCCCCGACGCGGCGCTGGCCCGGCTGCGCGCGATCCGGCCCTGCGCGGTGGAGACGCAAGCGCAGGCGCGCTGGGCCGGAGCGGTGGATTGGAGCGCGCCGGAGGGCGGGTAGGGGAGCTACGCCACCGGGGCGCAGCGCCGCGCGATGGCCAGACCGCGGGCTGGCGATGCGACAGGTGTTCGGGGCGCTTTATGGCCGCCAAATCCGTAGGACCTCAAAGGGAAGGGCCTGCAGCAGCCAATCGCCAGCCCGGGTGGCGGTCGGGCGATCGCGCGGCGGCGCGCATGGCGCGCCTTGATTCCGCGCGGGGTGAGTACGATATTGTCGTGCGTGAGTGCCGTGGGCGAGTGTTCCCCACCTTACGCTTGCGTAGATTTGGCTGTTATCAGCGAACTAATTTGGAAACGTATCATCGCCTAATTCAACACCTTCGGTCTCTGCAATGAGTCGTACATAACTCCTTAGCATTGGATCGTGGAATTGATACCAGCCAGATTTTCCCTTCTTGAGGTATCCCCGTCTATGAAGGCTGTTTAATGCGTTTCTGAGATCTTGCGCATTGTTTTTTTTGGTGTCGTACCCTTCTCGATCAGAACGCGACTGCATAATCATCTGGTAATCGTCCACAATATCCTTGAATTGCCTGTTTAGGTGTTTGCTGTTGGCAACTGCAAACAATACTTCGGTATATCTATCAGTACCTTTCCGCACTGCGTTCTCATAAGCAGTGCGGAGTCGCGTAGCGGCCTGAGTGGCAGATCTATTTAAACCGCTCCTAAATAGATCGGTTGTTACATCGCGTTCAGAAAACTTATTCTCAAATGCTTCCATTAGGGTGTTCTTGAGAACTAGGTGTGCGAAATGAGGATACCCAGCCGAAATTTGTCCGATGCGAATTTGTTGGCCGCGATGAAATTCGATGTGAAACTCTTGCTCGGTATCTCGTATAAGATTCCAAATCGAATCATGAGATAGCGGCTGTAATTCGACGCCGAAGATGTAACGGTCAACAGACTCGTGAGCTGAAAGAAGGTGTCCAAGATCATCGGTCACCCCACAAAAACAGAACTTGGCGCGAGATGATATTACTGACAATTGTTTTAGAAGGTCTGAAATGCTTTGGAAAGTCTCTTCGTCATCCAATCGGTCAAACTCATCAACAATGATGATAGGTGTCTTCTCACCATATCGTGAAAGTGAAAATGTTGAATCTATTAAAGTTGCGGCTTGATTTATCGAAACGTCCTGCTGGTTAGATTCAATTCCGGCCAGTTCAGTGGAAACTTCTATACCAAAGGTTTTTAAAGATGCCCTCAGAGAGCTGTCTTTAAAAATCGGCGAATGCCTATAAACCGCGTTAGAAATTACATCATCTATGAGTTCGCGAAAGTTGGTATTCTTCCCGCAGGCGACGGTAGAGGCGAGTACTACCTCGTTATTGAACGCTTCGCACGCGGTATGTCCCAGAGACGTCTTTCCGATGCCTCTTGGGCCCCAAATGAATGGATGTGTTCCACTGGTTTCGAACGCATCTAACATCTCTTGAATAGACGATTCGCGCCCATACAATTGCGTAGGTAATTCGATGTGGCGCGAGGGATGGAGGCTATAATCCAACCTTGCGCGAAATTCCTTGCGTTCCTGATCGTGAAAATTGTTCCTCATTTTTTTAATCAAACATCCAACTCCTCCACGAACCGCGCGTTCTCCTGGATATACTGAAACCGCAGTTCCGGCTTCTTGCCCATCAGCCGCTCGACCAGATCGCCGGTCTCGCCCGGTTCGTCCTCGTCGATCGTCACCCGGATCAGCTTGCGCGAACTCGGGTCCATCGTGGTTTCCTTCAGATCCTTGGCGTCCATCTCGCCCAGGCCCTTGAAGCGGGAAACGTCGATCTTGCCCTTGCCGCCAAGACCACGCTCGAGCCACGCGTCACGCTCGGCCTCGTCCACGCAATAGACCCGTTTCGCCCCCTGGCTCAGACGATAGAGCGGCGGGCAGGCGAGGTAGAGATGCCCCTTGTCGATCATGTCGCGCATCTGCGTGAAGAAGAACGTCATCAGCAACGACGCGATATGCGCGCCGTCCACGTCCGCGTCGGTCATGATGATGATCTTGTCATAGCGCAGATCGTCGATGTTGAACTTCGTCCCCAGCCCCACGCCAAGCGCCTGCGTCAGATCGTTTATCTCCGCGTTGCTGCCCAGTTTCGAGCTGGCCGCGCCCAGAACGTTCAGGATCTTGCCGCGCAGCGGCAGCAGCGCCTGGTTGGTGCGGTTGCGCGCCATCTTGGCCGAGCCGCCCGCGCTGTCGCCTTCGACGATGAACAATTCCGTGCCGTCGCGGCTGTTCGATGAGCAATCGACCAGCTTGCCGGGCAGGCGCAGCTTCTTGGTCGCGGTCTTGCGCTGGGTTTCCTTTTCCTGCCGGCGGCGCAGCCGTTCCTCGGCCCGGAGCACGAGGAAATCGAGGATCGCGCCCGCGGATTTCGTATCCGCCGCCAGCCAGTTGTCGAAATGGTCGCGCACCGAATTCTCGACCATGCGCTGCGCCTCGACCGTGGCGAGCCGGTCCTTGGTCTGGCCGACGAATTCCGGATCGCGGATGAAGCAGGAGACGAGCGCCCCCGCCCCGGTGATCAGGTCTTCGCGCGTGATCGTTCCGGCCTTCTTGTTGCCCGCCAGTTCGCCGTAGGCCTTGATCCCCTTGAGGATCGCGGCCCAGAAGCCGGCCTCATGCGTGCCGCCCTCGGGGGTGGGCACGGTGTTGCAGTAGGACTGGATGAACCCGTCGCGCGCGGGCGTCCAGTTGATCGCCCACTCGACCTTGCCCGGGGCGTTGAACTTGCCGAACGACACGCTTCCCGCGAAGGGTGCGTCGGCATAGGTCGTGGCGCCTGCGAAGGTTTCCGACAGGTAATCGGCGAGGCCGCCGGGGAAGTGGAACGTCGCCTCTTGCGGCGTCTCGCCGTCGCTGATCGCGCTTTTCCAGCGGATCTCGACGCCCGAGAACAGATACGCCTTGGAGCGCGCCATCTTGAACAGCCGCGCAGGTTTGAGATGGAGCGAGCCGAAGATTTCGGGGTCCGGGTGGAAGGTGACGCTGGTGCCTCGCCGGTTGGGCGCGGCGCCGACCTTCGCCAGCTTGCCCTGCGGCAACCCGCGCGAGAACTCCATCGCGAACAGCTCCTTGTTGCGCGCCACCTCGACCCGCAGGTGATCGGAGAGCGCGTTCACCACGGAACTTCCGACCCCGTGCAGCCCGCCCGACGTCTCGTAATTGTCGCCGGAAAACTTGCCGCCCGCGTTGAGCGTGCAGAAGATGATCTCGAGCGCTGACTTGCTCGGGTCCTTGGGGTGCGGCCCGGTGGGGATGCCGCGCCCGTTGTCACGCACGCTGACATGGCCGTTTTCGTGCAGCTCGACCTCGATCCATGTGGCGTGACCCGCCACCGCCTCATCCATCGAGTTGTCGACGATCTCGGCCACCATGTGATGCAGCGCGCGGTCATCCTTGCCGCCGATATACATGCCGGGGCGCAGGCGGACATGCTCCATGTCCTCGAGCACCTGGATGGAGGAGGCATCGTAATCGCCCGCGTCCGGACGGGCCGACAGAAGATCGTTCATGTGGCTGCTCATTCTCGTTGGTTTGCGCGATTATGGCAGAGCCGCGCGTTTGGGGAAAGTGGATGCGTGCCCGTTCAGCGCGCAAATTCCCTCAATCTTGTGGATAGATCGGCCTCGTCCACCAGTCCTTGGGCGTAAAATTTCAACCGTTCGAAAGCACGCGCGCGCAGCCATAGAGCGCGGCGGCGTCATCCGTGATCAGCGACAGGGGAATGTCCTCCAGGATCGCCCGGTACGGCCCCTTGTCAGTGAAAGCGCGCGCGAAATCGGGCGTCGCGATAAAGGGCGCGAGCGCGCGGGCGAGGCCGCCGATCAGGTAGATGCCCCCCCTCGGCAGATGCGCCAGCGCCATGTCGCCCGCGACCGTCCCGAGGATGCGAAGGTAATGCCGCAGGGCGGCCGCCTCGGGCCCGCCGTCCGCGCAGCCGATCACCTCCGCGGAGCGGCCCGCGTCCGATCCGCACCAGCGCGCGATCCGCAACAACCCCTCGCCGCAGAGCGCCGCCTCGACCGGCAGATGCGCGCCATGCCAGCCAAGCGCCGCAACAAGGCCGGCGGGCAGGTCCAGCAGCGGCAGGCGGGTGTGCCCCGCCTCTGAGGGCGGCACGAAGAGGCGCCCCTTGACCCGGTGCGCCACGGCGATGTTGCATCCGGTCCCGAGGCCCAGCGCCAGTCGCGCGCCCGCCGGATCGGGCCGGCCCGGGATCAGGCGGCGCAGCGCGCCGGGCGGCAGATCGTCAAGCGCGTGGGCCTGCGCCTGAAGGTCGTTGATCAACCGGACCCGCGCCGCGCCGGTCGCGGCGCCCAGCGCCCTTGCGTCGATATGCCAGTCGCGATTGGTCAGTTGCGCCGCGTCCCCGCGCACCGGCCCCGCGACGCCGGCGCAGATCGCCTCCGGCGGGCCGGCGCCGATGTCGGACAGGTAGGCGAGGACCAGCGCGGTGAACCCGTCATGCTCCGCGTTTCGCGCAATTCGCACGCTCCCCTGCTGCACCACGCCGGCGCGCGCCAGCCCGATGCGCGTGTTGCTGGCCCCGACATCGGCAAGCAGCCAGAACTCAGACATCGTTCCGCCTCCGCGAATTTGAAACGGTATTCAGGCGGCGGCATCTACGCCTTCCCTGGCTGGCATGCGGGCGCGGCAACATACGGCTTCAGCCCGACGAGAGCATGGCGAAGCGGATCAGAGAGGTGGCCAGCACCAGCGCGGTCAGGATCAGCAGCAGTCTGCGGTCGCGCGCATGTTCGGGCGCGCAGGCGAAGGCGGCAAATTGCGCCAATTGTTCCGGCAGGCTCGGCCAGGCGCCGCCGTGCGCCGCGGCCGCTTCCCGCGCCGCCTGCGACAGTGCGAAGAGGCAGCGGAACATCTGGAACGCCCAAAGCGCGAAGATCGCGCCGGAAACGGCGATCCACAGGATCATCGACGGGCTCATGGCGGGCCTCCGGCGGCAGGGTGCCGCGGAGATCCTAGCCGGAGAAGGCGCGCCCCGCAATATCCGCCCGCGCCGCGCGCGTCCCGACGCATTCGGGCGCTGCGCGGTCGCCTTCGGGCAGACCGGGCGGCGCATGGCCTTTACATTCGGGGTCGATCCGGGGACAGGTTGGGATCATGAGCGAACACCTGAAAGGCATTGCGATCACGGCGCTGGGCGTCCTCTTCGTGGTGCCGGATTCGCTCTTCGTGCGCCTGATCGACGCCGAGCCCTTCGCCATCGCCTTTTGGCGCGCGCTGACCGCCGGAGGCCTGATCGCCGCCGGCGTGCTGATGCTCCGGGGCGCGTCCGGGTTTGGCGCGGTTCTGCGGACCGGGCGCGCGGGGGCGATCTACACGTTCCTCATCGGGCTGAGCGCGCCGGGCTTCGTCGTCGCCGTCAGCCTGACCAGCGTCGCCAACGTGGTGTTCATCTTCGCCTCCATTCCCGTCTTCGCCGCGATCTTCAGCCGCCTGTTCCTGGGCGAGGCGATCAGCGGACGCATGATCCTGACGATGCTGGCGGTGGGGGCCGGCCTTGGCGTGATCGCCTATGGCAGCCACGGGAACGAGGTCGCGTCGTGGCAGGGCGATCTCGTGGCGCTGATGGTGTCGATCTGTTTCGCCGGCGCGCTTACCGCGGTGCGCCGGGTGCGCGCGACCTCGATGATCCCGGCGATCCCGATCGGCTACCTGCTTGCAGCCTGCCTCATGTTCATCGTGTCCGATCCCTTCGCGGCGTGGTCGTCGCAATGGCCGTTGCTACTCGCGCATGGCGGGTTCATCGCCATATCGACCAGCCTGCTGACGCTGGGGCCACGGTTCATCAGCTCGCCCGAGGTGTCCTTGCTGATCCTGCTCGAATCGGTGCTGGCGCCGTTGCTCGTCTGGGCGATCGTGGGCGAGGACCCCGGCCCCTGGGCGCTGAGCGGCGGGGCGTTGGTGATCGGCGCGCTGCTGGTGTCGAACCTGGTGGCGATGCGCGCCCACGACCGCAGGAGGACGGTTTCATGAACGGTGACGCAGAAGATACCGGCGACCAGGGCGGAACCGCCCCCTGTTTCGCCCATGAACTGACCGCCGGTTTCGCGGTCGACAGCCAGACCCGGCGCGACGTGGCCCGCTTCCGCAAGGCCGAGCGCGCGCGGCTCTACCAGCTGCGCAAGGACATGACCCGGGACGAGCTGCGCACCCAGGCGGCGCGGATCGCCGATGCGCTGGATGCGCTGCTGGGCGATGTCGCGGGGCGCACGATCGCCGGCTACTGGCCGATCCGCGGTGAGCTGGACATGCGGCCCTGGATGACGCGCTGCGCGGAGGCGGGGGCGCGCATCGGCCTGCCCGTGGTGCTCCAAAAGGCCGCGCCGGTCGAGTTTCACGCATGGGCGCCACGCGCGAAGATGGAGCGCGGCGTGTGGAACATTCCCGTGCCCCAGTCCAGACAGCCGGTGACGCCCGATGTCGTGATCGTGCCGCTTCTGGGGGTCGATGACGAATGTTACCGCCTCGGCAATGGCGGCGGTTACTATGACCGGACGCTTGCCGCGTTCGACCCGGCGCCGCAGATCGTCGGGATCGGCCATGATTTCTGCGCGTTGCCGACGATCTTCCCGCAACCCTGGGACATTCCGATGGACGTCGTTTTGCTGGGCGACGGCAGCACGCGGCGGCGCGGCTGATTTTCCGACCTCAGAAATCGACCTCGACGCCGGGCAGCTTCAGCGCCTTGACGAGATCGCGCAACTCCTGCCGTGCGGCCACGTTCGAGATGTTGAGCTTCTGCACACCGACATCCTTGAGGTCGAGCAGCGTCAAACCGCGCGGGAACAGCTCGCGGAAGATCACCCGCTCGTTGAAGCCGGGCGCCGTGCGAAAGCCGATCCGCCGCGCGAGGTTCTCGAGCGCCTCGCCCATCTTCTGCTTGTTCACCATCTGCTGAGCGCCCATGCGGTTGCGCAGCACGATCCAGTCGATCGGCGGCAGCCCGGCCTGCGCGCGCAGCTGCCGCGCGTTCCAGACCATCTCGGAATAGACCGAGGGGCGCAGGATCTTGCGCCCGTCCGAGTCGATCTGCGCGAGCAGGTCGAAATCGACGAAACTGTCGTTGAGCGGCGTCACCAGCGTATCCGCCAGGCTATGCGCCACCTGGCTCAGCCGCGTGTGCGAGCCGGGGCAGTCGATGACGATGAAATCGCTGTCCGGCTCAAGCTGCGCGACCGCCTCGGACAGCCTGCGGTCATAGACGTTTTCGCCCGGTTTCAGCGCTGACTGGTGGACTTCGGGCAGATCATGATAATAGGCCGACGGCAGGTCGAGGCCGGATTTCTTCATGAACGTCCTGCGGTTGTCCGCGTAACGCCCGAACGTCTTCTGCCGCAGGTCGAGGTCGAGCGCGCTGGTCTGATGTCCCATCCGCGCAAGCGCGGTGGCGACATGCATCGACACGGTCGATTTGCCCGCGCCGCCCTTCTCGTTTCCGACGACGATGATATGCGCCATGCCCAAGTCCCTTGCCCTCGTCCTCGCAGCGGGACGTTTGGCGCACATTATCCCGCGCTTCGCAAATAGGAAAGAGCCGGGGCGCGCTCATTCCGCCTCTGGTGGATAGAGGACGCGGCCATCGTCCGTGGCGCGCGCGCCGGGGGTCATCCGGGCGGGTTCGCTGCGCCCCTCGGCCATGAGATTCTCGACCTCATGCCCCCGCGCGAGAAGATAATCGGTCACGATCCGCCGGTGACAGCGCCACCACACCGCCTCGGCGCACATGAGGCAGGGCGTCGCCCTTTCACCAAGCGCGATCAGCCGGTCGAGCGCGTCGCCGAACGGCTCGGACAGCGCGTAGTCGGCATAGTTGTGAAAGCTGCGGACGCGCCACATGGCGTTGAGGTCTTCGCTCACTTCGGGCTGCTTGTTGCGCCTGCCGCCGAGATCGGGGAAATGCGCGTATCCGATCTGGTAGGGGGCCAGCGTCTCGGGCAGCGCGTCGATGTTGAAGGCCGGGTTGCTGCGCGAGCGCGGGAAGCTGCGCACATCGGCCAGCACGCCGACCCCGGCATCGCGCAGCATCTGCACAAACGGGGCGCGGTTGGAATGCCCGATCGTGGCGAAGCGCGCCATCAGTCGACCTTGGTCAGCGCGTCTTCCTTGTGGGCCGCGATGTGATCGGTCTTGTCGCTTTCGATTTCGTATTGCGGCTCGTCCTTCGACGCGCGACGGGTTTGCCCCTTGTAGTCGAAATCCTGTTCGTGAACCTTGATGATCTTGCCGCTCACGCGGCCCGCTTCGGAATTCCAGCCGACGTGATCGCCTTTTGAGAACTTGGCCATGATGATGCCCTCCTTTCAGGGAACAACGCCCCAAGCGGGGCCGCGTTCCAACGATGTGGAAACTGCCCGACCGTTTCGGGTTCCAGCTCGGCGCGCCCGACATGCGCGGGGGCGGCGGTGTGTCGGACCGGATGATCGAGAACGTATCAGTCGCCCAACCCGGGTGGCGGCGATTGGAACGCGACCTGTAAGCCTTGCGCTGACGAGAAACGAAAAAAGGGCCGCACCCGGTGGCGCGGCCCTTCATGAACAGCGATCATGGCGCGACGGCTCAGCTCTTCATGCTGTCCCAGAAGGACTTGACTGACGAGAAGAAGCTCTTGCTTTCGGGGTTGTTGTCCTCCGACAGCGCCTCGAACTCGCGCAGAAGCTCCTTCTGTTTCGACGTGAGGTTCACCGGCGTTTCGACCGAAAGTTCGATGAACATGTCGCCGCGCGCGCCGCCGCGTAGCGCCGGCATCCCCTTGGAGCGCAGGCGCATCTGGCGGCCCGACTGGCTGCCGGCGGGGATCTTCACGCGTGCGCGCCCGCCATCGATCGTCGGCACCTCGATATCACCGCCGAGCGCGGCCGTCGCAACCGACACCGGCACGTTGCAGAAGAGGTTGGCCTCCTCGCGCTCAAAGAGCTTGTGCCTGGCCACCTCGATGAAGATGTAGAGATCGCCCGGAGGCCCGCCACGCATGCCGGCCTCGCCCTCGCCCGAAAGGCGGATGCGCGTGCCGGTCTCGACGCCCGCGGGAATGTTCACGCTGAGCGCGCGGTCTTTTTCCACCCGGCCCTGGCCGCCGCAGGCCTTGCACGGGTTCTTGATGATCTGGCCGAGGCCGGAACAGGTCGGGCAGGTCCGCTCGACCGTGAAGAACCCCTGCTGCGCACGCACCTTGCCCATGCCCGAACAGGTCGGGCAGGTGGTGGGTTCGGCGCCGCCCTCCGCGCCCGATCCGTCACAGGCCGAACAGGCCACGGAGGTCGGCACGTTGATGGTCTTCTGCAGCCCGGAAAACGCCTCTTCCAGCGTGACGCGCATGTTGTAGCGCAGGTCCGAGCCGCGCGCGGCGCGCCGTCCGCCGCCGCCGCCGCGGCCGCCCATGAAATCGCCGAAAAGATCGTCGAACACGTCCGAGAAGGCCGAGGCGAAATCGCCCTGGCCGCCGCCGGGGTGTCCGCCGCGCGGCCCGCCGCCGCCGCCCATGCCGCCCTCAAAGGCGGCGTGGCCGAAGCGGTCGTAGGCCGCCTTCTTGTCCGGGTCCTTCAGCACGTCATAGGCTTCGCCGGCTTCCTTGAACTGCTTTTCGGCGTCCGGGTTGTCCTTGTTGCTGTCGGGATGCAGCGCCTTCGCCTTCTGACGATAGGCTTTCTTGATCTCGTCCGCCGAGGCGCCCCTGGGGACGCCAAGCACTTCGTAATAGTCGCGTTTGGCCATTCGAGAACTCCTTTTGCCGGAACGGTCCGGGCCGGCCCGTCACCAGGCCGGCCCGCGTCGTTCCGTGGCAGCCTTAGCTGCGTTTGTTGTCGTCGAGGTCCTCGAAATCGGCGTCGACGATGTCGTCCTCGCCCGGGCCGGACGCCTCGTCAGCGGCCTTCGGCTCGCCTGCGTCCTCTTCCTGGCTGGCCTTGTAGATCGCCTCGCCAAGCTTCATCGCGGCCTCGGTCACGTTCTGGATGCCCGCCTTGATCTTGCCGGCGTCGTCCTTCTCCATCTCTTCCTTGAGCGCGGAGATCGCCAGTTCGATCGCCTCGACGGTCGACGGGTCGACCTTGTCGGAGTGCTCCTCCATCGACTTCTCGGTCGAGTGGATGAGGCTCTCGGCCTGGTTCCGGGCGTCGACCAGTTCGCGGCGGGCCTTGTCGGCCTCGGCGTTCTCTTCGGCGTCCTTGACCATCTTCTCGATATCCTCGTCCGAAAGACCGCCGGACGCCTGGATCGTGATCTTCTGCTCCTTGTTGGTGCCCTTGTCCTTGGCGCTGACGGACACGATGCCGTTGGCGTCGATGTCGAAGGTCACCTCGATCTGGGGCATGCCACGCGGCGCCGGCGGGATGTCCTCGAGGTTGAACTGGCCCAGCATCTTGTTGTCTGCGGCCATTTCGCGTTCGCCCTGGAAGACCCGGATCGTCACCGCGTTCTGGTTGTCCTCCGCGGTCGAGAAGATCTGGCTCTTGTTGGTCGGGATCGTGGTGTTGCGGTCGATGAGCCGCGTGAACACGCCGCCCAGCGTCTCGATGCCAAGGCTCAGCGGCGTCACGTCGAGCAGCACCACGTCCTTGACGTCGCCCTGCAGCACGCCCGCCTGGATGGCGGCGCCCATCGCGACAACCTCGTCGGGGTTCACGCCCTTGTGGGGCTCCTTGCCGAAGAACTTGGTCACTTCCTCGATCACGCGGGGCATGCGGGTCATGCCGCCGACGAGCACGACCTCGTCGATCTCGTTGGCCGAGAGGCCCGCATCCTTGAGCGCGTCCTTGCACGGCTTGATCGACTGCTTGATGAGGTCCCCGACGAGCGACTCGAGCTTCGCACGCGTGAGCTTCATCACCATGTGCAGCGGCGAGCCGTCCGAGCCCATCGAGATGAAGGGCTGGTTGATCTCGGTCTGGCTGGAGCTCGACAGTTCGATCTTGGCCTTCTCGGCGGCTTCCTTGAGCCGTTGCAGCGCCATCTTGTCCTTGGTCAGGTCGACGCCGTGCTCTTTCTTGAACTCGTCCGCGAGGTAGTTGACGATCCGCATGTCGAAGTCTTCACCGCCAAGGAACGTGTCGCCGTTGGTCGATTTCACCTCGAACAGGCCATCGTCGATCTCGAGGATGGTCACGTCGAACGTGCCGCCGCCAAGGTCATAGACCGCGATTGTGTGCGTTTCGTCCTTGTCGAGCCCATAGGCCAGCGCGGCGGCGGTCGGTTCGTTGATGATGCGCAGCACCTCGAGGCCGGCGATCTTGCCGGCGTCCTTGGTGGCCTGACGCTGGGCGTCGTTGAAATAGGCGGGCACGGTGATGACGGCCTGCGTCACCTCTTCGCCGAGATACTTCTCGGCCGTGTCCTTCATCTTGCCGAGGATGAACGCGCTGATCTGGCTGGGCGAATATTTCTCGCCGCGCGCCTCGATCCAGGCGTCGCCCTGGCCGCCGTCGATGACGTTGAACGGCATGTTCTTCTTGTCCTTGGCCAGATCGGGGTCGTCCTCGCGGCGACCGATCAGGCGCTTGACGCCGAAGATGGTGTTCTCCGGGTTGGTCACGGCCTGGCGCTTGGCGGACTGGCCGACGAGACGCTCGTTCTCGGTGAACGCGACGATCGACGGCGTGGTGCGCGCGCCTTCGGCGTTCTCGACGACGCGGGGTTGACTGCCATCCATGATGGCGACGCAGCTGTTGGTGGTTCCGAGGTCGATACCGATGACTTTGGACATGTGTTATCCCTTTCTCTTCAGGCGATAGGACAGGGCGTGACCCGTTACGGCATCCCGCCCCGACTGGTTAAGGAGACCGCCCGCGCTGGCGCCGGCGGTGCTTCCCGGCGTATATAGGGAGCGCGCCGAGCCCCTGCAAGCGCCGGGGGAGCACGGAAACGACAGTTTTTCATTGAATCCGGGCATGCGCGCCCGAGGCCGGAGACGTCCGCATGGCTGAACCCGAACTGAACCTGCGCGGCCTGCGTATCCTGCCGGGCCGAATTGAGCGGGCGGCGCAGGAGGCATTGGTCGCGGACCTGCGCGATGTCGTGCGCGCCGCGCCCTTTGTCGCCCCCGAGACGCGGTTCGGGCGCAAGATGAGCGTGCGGATGACCTCGGCCGGGCGCTATGGCTGGGTGTCGGATCGCTCGGGCTACCGCTATGCCCGGCGGCACCCGGAAGGCATGGACTGGCCCGCGATTCCCGACCGGGTTCTTGCGCTCTGGCGAGACCTGGTGAGCGATGCGCGCGATCCCGACTGCTGCCTCGTCAACTACTACGGCGAGGGCGCGCGCATGGGACTGCACCAGGACCGCGACGAGGCGGATTTTACCTGGCCGGTGCTGTCGGTGTCGCTGGGCGACGAAGGGTTGCTCAGGGTCGGCAACGCCACGCGGGGCGGGCGCACGGAATCGATCTGGTTGAGGTCAGGCGACGTGGTGGTGATGGGCGGCGATGCGCGGCTCGTCCATCACGGCGTCGACCGGATCAAGTTCCGCTCGAGCACGCTGCTGCCGCAGGGCGGGCGCATCAACCTGACCCTGCGGGTCGTGGACTGACGGCGGGGGCATGGGCAATTCTCTTGGACGAGAATTGCGCGCCCTCACGCGTCCTTCTCGACGTTGACCTGATGGGGATAGGGGATCGAGATGCCCTTCGCGTCGAAGGCTTCCTTGATCTCCTTGGTCAGCTTGAACTTCAGCTCCCAATAGTCCGCCGTCGCGCACCAGAGCCGCGCGGTGATGTCCACCGAACTGTCGCCCAGGTTCGTCACCCGCGCCCAGGGTTCGGGGTCGGCGTGGATGCGGTCGTCGGCGCGGGCGGCGTCGAGGATGATCTTCATCGCGGCGTCGCTGTCGTCGTCGTAGTCGATCCCGAAGGTCAGGTCGAGCCGGCGCGTATCATGCACCGAGTAGTTGGTGATGACCGATCCCCAGGCCTGCCCGTTGGGGACGATGATCTGCACGTTGTCAGGCGTCTTGAGCTCCGTGTAGAACAGCGTGATGTCCACCACGGTCCCCCCGGTTCCGCCGATGTCGACATATTGCCCGTTTTTGTAAGGCTGGAAGATCACCAGCATGATGCCGGCGGCCAGATCGGCCAGCGTACCCTGCAACGCCATGCCGATCGCGAGCGTCGCCGCGCCCATGACGGCGACGAGGCTCGTCGCCTCGATCCCGAAGAGGCCGAGAACGGCCATCAGCACCATCAGCCGCACGATCCAGGTGACCAGCGTGGCGGCGAAATTGCCCAGCGTGTTGTCGATGCGCGGGTGCTTGTTCACCTGGCGGCGCACGAACCTTCCGATCAGCCCGGCGGCCATCCAGCCGACCACCAGCACGATGAGCGCCTTGATCGCCTGAACGATCAGGGGCCCGAAGCTGATCGCCTTTTCCAGGTATTCTTCCATGTCGCGACGCCTTTCGGTATTCCGTTAGGGGCGGCAGGTAACATCCCCGCACAGCCGGGCGCAAGGCGCGAAAAGGCCCGGAACACCCGGGCCTCTCTCGTCAGCTTGCGCGGTTCATTTCTTCAGCGAGTCGCGGATCTCCAGCAGCACGTCCAGTTCGGACGGGCCGGTCTCGACCTCGGGCGCCACCTCGTCGGGTTTCTCGGCCATCGCCTTTACCTTGTTGACATAGCGCACCAGCATGAAGACCACGAAGGCGATGATCAGGAAGTTGATGACCGCCATGATGAACGCGCCATAGGCGAAGATCGACGCCCCGGTTTCGCGCGCGGCCTCGAGAGAGGCGCCCTCGGGCACGTCGCCGGAGAGCACGGCGTAATTGTTGGTGAAATCGACGCCGCCGGTGAACAGGCCGATGATCGGGTTGATCAGATCGCCCACCAGCGACGTGACGATCGCGGTAAAGGCGGCGCCGATGATGATGCCGACGGCCATGTCCATGACATTGCCCTTGGCGATGAAGTCCTTGAATTCACTAAGCATGACTGTCCCTTTTCCCTGTATTTCCCGACGCCCGGAGAATTGTCTGTTTCCGTATCATGGATATAGATCCATATTTAGCGGGATTATCATGGGAAAAGGCAACAGTTTTTCCCTTTCGGGCAGAGGCTTGCGCCTGCCGGACCGTCGCGCGGGGTCAGCCGGGCAGAGACCCGTTCAACACGTAGCGCAGGACGGCGACCACCTGATCGGGCGTGCGCGCCACGGCGAGCGCGGCGGCGTCCACTTCCTTGAGCGCGTGATCGTGTTCGGGCGGTTGCAGAATGATGAGCGACTTGCCCAGCGCGGCGGCATAACCGGCGTCAAAGGCGGCGTTCCACTGCTTGTACTTGTCGCCGAACCGCACGACGACGATGTCGGCCTCCTCGATGCCGCGTCGGGTGCGGATCGCGTTGATCATCGCGCCCTTGTGGTCGTGCCAGTACTTGTCGTCTTCGGCCCCGAGGATGGCGACTCCGCAATCGTCGCTGGCGCCGTGATCGGTGACGGGTGCGGAAAATGTCACCGGCAGTCCTTCGGCTCCGTTGGCGATCTCCTCGCGCCAGTCGGTGTGGATCTCGCCGGAAAGATAGACATGCAGGGTCATGGTGGTTCTTCTCCATTTTCGGTTTCGGTCTTGGTTCGGGCCATGGCGCCTTGGCTCGCGCGCGCGGCGCGGCTTGCCATCGAACCGCAGCCTACCCGATCGCTCCGGGCTTTGCGACCGGTTGACCGGCGAATGCGCCGGTTGCGCTTCTACAGGGCCGGACAAGCCTGTAAGGTCCGCCCCGATAAGCCTTTGGAGGAATCCATCTTGAAGACATTTCTGAAACGGGCGGTCCCGGCGGGGCTGCGCCGCTACGCCGCCGAGAAAAAGCGCTCCCGCGCGCGGGCGGCGTTGCGGCGGATCGCCGCCCGCGGCGTCGAGGTCGCCACGGTCATCGATGTCGGCGCATCCGATGGCCGTTGGTCCGTGCAGACGATGGACTACTTTCCCGACGCCGACTACCTGCTGATCGAGGCCAACCCGGTTCACCGCACGGCGCTCGAGGAATTCTGCGCCGCGCGACGCAACGCACGCTTCGAACTGGCCGCCGCCAGCGATATCGACGGCGAGGTCGCCTTTGACGGCAGCGATCCGTTCGGCGGCGCCGCCGATCCGCAGCGGACGGAGGCGACGCTGCGCGCCCGCGCGGTCCGGCTCGACAGTCTGTGCCAGGCGGACGGAAAACACGCCGGGCCCTATTTTCTCAAGCTCGACACCCACGGTTACGAAGTCCCGATCCTGAACGGCAGCGAGCACATCCTCGCCAACGCGTCCCTCGTCGTGATCGAGGTCTACGTGTTTCGCCTGTCTTCCGACGCGCTGCTGTTCGACGAGATGGTCGCCCTCATGCGCGAAAAGGGGTTCGGCGTGGTCGACATGTCGGACCCGCTCTGGCGTCCGGGGGACGGGTGCTTCTGGCAGATGGACATCTATTTCGAGCCGCTCTCCGCGCCGGTGTTCCGCCGCCAGACCTATAGCTGAGCGCCCCTAGCCCCTCAGCACCCCGCCGGTCGCCTTGCCGACCTTCTCGACGATCCGCGCGCTCACCGCCTCGATCTCGGCGTCCTTCAGCGTCTTCTCGGTCGGTTGCAGGCGCACCGTCACGGCGAGGGACTTCTTGCCTTCGCCAAGGCTGCCGCCGATGAACTCGTCGAAGACGCGCACCTCCTCGATCAGCGCCTTGTCGGCGCCCTTGGCCGCGTTGACCAGCGTCAGCGCTTCAACCTCTGCGTCGACCACGAAGGCGAAGTCGCGCTCGACGGCCTGGAGGTCGCGGGTTTCCAGCGCGCCGCGATTGGCGGTGGCGTTGCGCGGCAGCGGCGCCTCGCCCGGCCACAGGGTAAAGCCGACCGCCGGCCCCTTCACGTCCAGGGCGCGCAGCACGCGGGGGTGCAATTCGCCGAAGACGCCCAGCACCTTCTTCGGGCCAAGGCAGATCCTCCCGTGCCGGCCGGGATGCCACCAGTCGGGGCCGCCGCGCAGGATCTGCGCCTTGGCGGGCGCGCCGATGGCCGCGAGGATCGCCTCGGCGTCGGCCTTGGCGTCGAAGACGTCGACCGCGCGCGCCTCTGCGTGCACGTCCTTGGGCCCGGTGCGGCCGATCAGCAGACCCGCGACCTGCATGTGCTGCTCGCCCGGCTCACCGCCATGAAAGACATGCCCCGCCTCGAACAGCGCGAGATCCGCCGCCCCGCGCGCCTGGTTGCGCGCGGCGGCCTGCAAGAGGCCGGGCAGCAGGTCGGGGCGCATGTGGCTCATCTCGGAACTGATCGGATTGGCGAGCATCGTCGCATCCTCCCCGCCGCCGAACAGCGTGGCGGCGGCATGGTCGATGAAGCTGTACGTGACGCATTCGTTATACCCCAGCGCCGCCGCCGTGCGCCGCGCCGCCTGTTCGCGCCGCTGCGCGACCGAAAGCACCGGCTTGGGCACGCCGGCCTGCGCGCGCGCCATCGGGCGGCCGACGAGCTTCGTGAGCGAGGCGATGCGCGCCACCTCTTCGACAAGGTCCGCCTCGCCCTGCACGTCGGGGCGCCACGAGGGAACCTGCGCGCGGTCGCCCTCCATGCGAAAGCCGAGCGCGGTCAGCGTCTGGCGCTGGTCCGCCTCCGCGATGTCCATCCCGACGAGCGAGCGCACCCGCTCGGGGTCGAGCGGATAGCTGCGCGCCACGTCCGGCACGGCGCCGGCGATGACCCGGTTGGACGGCTCGCCGCCGCAGAGATCGAGGATCATCTGCGTCGCCAGTTCCAACCCCGGAAGGGTGAAGGCCGGATCGACCCCGCGCTCGAAGCGGTAGCGCGCGTCCGAGTTGATCTTGAGCGCGCGACCCGTATGCGCGATCTGGACATGATCCCAGAACGCGGATTCGAGGAACACGTCGGTGGTCTCCTCGGTGCAGCCGGTGGCGGCGCCGCCCATGACGCCCGCGATGCTCTCGACGCCCGCGTCGTCCGAAATCACGACCTGGCCCTTGCTGAAGGTGTATTCCTTGTCATCGAGCGCGGTCAGCGTTTCGCCTCCCGCCGCGCGGTGGATGCGCAGATCGCCGCTGACCTTGGCCGCGTCGAAGACGTGCAGCGGGCGGTTGCGGTCGTAGGTGAAGAAGTTGGTGATATCCACCAAAGCCGAGATCGGGCGCAGCCCGATGGCGCGCAGCCGGGTTTGCAGCCACTCGGGGCTGGGGCCGTTAGTGACGCCGCGGATCAGCCGGCCCGCGAACACCTCGCATCCGCCCGCGCGGGCGTCCTCGGATATGCTGACGCCGATGGGGCAGGGGAACTGCCCGTCGATATGGACCTCGGGCGCCGGTTTCAGCGCGCCCAGCCCGCGCGCCGCGAGATCGCGCGCGACGCCGCGCACGCCGAGCGCGTCGGGGCGGTTCGGGGTGATCGCGATCTCGATCACCGGGTCCACCTTGGCCGGATCGTTGGCGGCGAGCCAGTCGATGAACCGCTCGCCGACCTCGCCCGAGGGCAGCTCGATGATGCCGTCATGTTCGTCCGACAGCTCCATTTCGCGCTCCGAGCACATCATCCCGTAGCTCTCGACGCCTCGGATCTTGCCCACCCCGATGGTGGTGTCGATGCCGGGCACGTAGACGCCCGGCTTGGCGATCACCACGGTGATGCCGGCGCGCGCGTTGGGCGCGCCGCAGATGATCTGCAACTCGCCCGCGTCCGTTTCGACGCGGCAGACGCGCAGGCGATCGGCGTCGGGGTGCTGCTCGGCATGGGTCACCTTGCCGATGGTGAACTCGGACAGGCGCGCGGCGGGGTTGGTCACGCCCTCGACCTCGAGCCCGAGATCGGTGAGCGCATCGGTGATCTCATCGACCGACGCGGTCGTGTCGAGATGGTCCTTGAGCCAGGAAAGGGTGAATTTCATGTGCCGTCATCCGCGGGTCGTTATCGGTTGGCCCCGCTTAGCGCAGAAGGCGGCGGGGGGAAAGGCCGCTTACCGGTCGTAGCGTTTGGCCAGGTCCTCGGTGTCGCCCATGCCCAGCAGCCTGATCTCGCGGGCCATGCGGATCGTCGGCTTGAGGCAGAAACAGGTCGAGCCGATGACGAAGAGCCATACGGCGGGGGTTTCGTACTTCGCCCAGAAGAACAGGATGGACCCGACGAGGAACGAAAGCGCGGCGATGAAATCGACGATGGTGTAGGCGATTTCATATAGGGCGTAGAGGCGGCGGCTGGCGGGGGACTTCTGGCGATTCTCGTGCTGGAACAGGCGCATGGCATCGATCCCGAATGATTGAAGGGAGGGCATGTTCCTTAGCCCGGAGTCGGGGGGCGACACAATGTCCGCCCGACTGGCCGGAACTCCGATGCGGACCGGACGTTTTCGGGGGCGAGAGGCAAAAGGAGTTTCAGGATGATTTCGCTAGCGGACAAGACAATCCTCGTGACCGGCGCCGCAGGCGGTATCGGGAGTGCGATGTGCAGGACCTGCGCCGACCTCGGTGCGAAGGTGGCGCTGACGGACCTCGCCGACAGCGATGGCGGCGACGTCGCCGATGATCTGGGTGAGCGCGTGACCTTCTACGCGATGGACGTGACCGACCAGGACGATATCCGCAACACGATGGAGCGCGTCGAGGGCGATCTCGGCCCCTTGTCGGGGGTTGTCGCCAATGCCGGCATCGCGCCCACGGGGCCGACGATGGACTATCCGAAAGACACCTGGGACAAGGTCATCGCGATCAACCAGACCGGCGTTTTCCTCACCGCGCAGGAGGCGGGCCACCGCATGAATGGCCGCGGTGGGGCGCTGGTGCTGACGTCCTCCATCGCCGGGTTGTCGGTCGTGCATCCCGAGACGCACATCGCCTATGGCGCATCGAAGGCCGCGGTGGCGCACATGGCGGCGCTGATGGGCGTCGAATGGGCGCAGAAGGGCATCCGGGTCAACGCCGTGGCGCCCGGCTATGTCGATACGCCGATCCTTGATGCGGTCAAGAAGGACGATCCCGAGATGGCCGAGGAATGGGTCGACGCGATGCCGATCAAGCGCGTCCTGCGCCCCGAGGAGATCGCCAACGTGACCGCATTCCTGCTGTCGGATGCCGCCAGCGCCATCACCGGCGCGACGATCGCTGCCGATGGAGGATACTCCAAGGCATGAACCGGACGGGCGGGCGCCCGGCTATCGCGACAACCCACCCCTGAGCGTCGGCACATCCAACGCCGCGAACCCGTAATGCCGCAACCAGCGCAGGTCGGAATCAAAGAACGCCCGCAAATCCGGGATCCCGTATTTCAGCATCGCGATCCGGTCGATCCCCATGCCGAATGCAAAGCCCTGCCACTCCGCGGGATCGATGTTCCCGGCCTCGAGCACCTTGGGGTGCATCATGCCGCTGCCGAGGATCTCGAGCCAGTCGTCGCCTTCCCCCACCTTCAGCGTGCCGCTCTCCCAGGAGCAGCGGATATCGACCTCCGCCGAGGGTTCCGTGAACGGAAAATGCGACGCGCGAAAGCGCAGCTCGACATCGTCGACCTCGAAAAACGCCTTGACGAATTCCTCGAGCACCCATTTCAGGTTCGCCATCGAGATATCGCGGTCGATCGCCATGCCCTCGACCTGGTGGAACATCGGCGTGTGCGTCATGTCGTAATCCGCGCGGTAGACGCGCCCCGGCGCGATCACCCGGATCGGCGCGCCCTGGTCCTGCATCGCGCGGATCTGCACCGGCGAGGTATGCGTGCGCAGCACGTGCGGCGGGCGGTCGTCGCCCTCGGCGCGATGGGTGTAGAACGTGTCCATCTCGGCGCGCGCGGGGTGGTGGCCGGGGATGTTCAGCGCGTCGAAATTGTACCAGTCGCTCTCGATCTGCGGCCCTTCGGCGACGGCGAATCCCATGTCGGCAAAGATCGCGGTGACCTCTTCGGTGACCTGTGAAATCGGGTGGATCGTGCCCTGCCGGCGCCCCCGCGCGGGCAGCGTCACGTCGAGCCATTCGGCGCGCAGCCGCTCGTCCAGCGCCGCGTCCGCGAGCGCCGCCTTGCGGGCCGCCAGCGCGCTGTTGATCTCGTCCTTGAGCGCGTTCAGCGCGGGGCCGGCGGCCTGCCGCTCCTCGGGCGTCATCTTGCCCAGTTCGCGCATCCTGAGCGCCACCTCGCCCTTCTTGCCGACCGCTGCGATGCGGATCGCCTCGAGCGCGGATTCGTCCTCTGCCTCCGCGATCTGCGTCAGGTATCTGGCTTTGAGATCGTCCATGCTGCGTGCTCCTTCTTCGCGGGCACTGCTAGCGCCATGCACCCGCGAAGGCAAGGTCACGCGGCGCGCAGCAACGCCCCGATGCGCACCCGCTGGACCGGGCGCGCGGCCGCGCCGAAACCGTCGCGCGTCAGGTCCGGGAACAGCGCCGCCAGTTCACGCTCGGTCGCCTCGCACCCGCCGGCGATTCCGGCGAGGGCGGGAAAGTAGCTTTCGCTCCACAGGCCGCAGGTCTGGACGATCTGGTGACTGTCAAACAACAGATGCACATAGCACACCTGAGCGCGCGGCTGCTGCCGTACGCCGCGCCCGTCGACCAGCGCCTTGGCCGGGACGAGGATTTCCTCGGCCCCGCAGTAGAGCTCGGCGCGCCAGCCGTCGATCAGGACGCGGTGCTGGGGCGACACCCAGACCGGCGCGGTCGCGCCGTAGCGACCGGCGGCAAAGCGCACCGGGGCGAAATCGCCGGTCCCCCTGACGCAGCGACGCCCGATCCAGCGCACCGGCAGCGCGCCTTCGTCGCGCGTCAGGACCAAATCGCCGGGCGCCAGCGCCTCGATCCGGCGCGGGCCGGACGGGGTCTGCACCCGCGTGCCGGCCACGAAACAGGCCAGCCCGGTATCGCCCGCCCCCGCGGGGCCATAGCTGACCTGGCCGGGGTCGGGCTGGTTGAACTGGATCGTGCTGGTGGTCGAGGACGGCCCCGTCAGCACCGGCAGGTTCTCGGACACCGCGCCCGCCGCCGCGCCGCCCAGGGCGGTGATGTTCTGCGCGCCGCCGCCGATGTCGTAGAAATCGATGACCTCGCTCGTCGCCGTATCGGTCAGCGCGAAGGCCTCGTAGTTGTTGGCTCCGCCGCCGTCGGGATCGGTCAGTTGGATCGGCAGGTTGTCCGCCGAAAGAACGTAGATGCGTTCGCCGTTGTCCGGGTCGATCGTCATGGTGACGCGTGGGTCCGTGAGCGGCACCTCGATCCCGAGCGAGCCGTCCGCCTCGTAGAAGCCGACGACGAAATCCGCCGGATCCTCGGACGGGCGCAGCGCCACCTCGAGGAATTCGGACACGCCCGAGTTCCGCGCATAGGCGTTCGAATAATGCAGTTCGCTGATCCGCGCCAAGTGGTGCCCTCCGATTCCGTCCGCGCGACAGCGCGCCAAGGACGCCGGGATACGGGGGGATTAAGGCGACGACATGGGCAATCAAGGTTAATTCAGCGGCGCGCGCGGCCGCAATCGCGCCTGATTTTCCGCGCGTCCGCGCCCGGAACGCGCGCGTGGGGCGGCGTCGCGCGCCGCGTGGTCATCGCGCCTTGCAAAACCCGGACGCGAACCCTAGGTTCGCGCGCATCGCGGGAGGCCCCCGCCGGACACCTACGGAGCACCTCATGGACGCAATGGCGCAATTCCTCCCCCTGATCCTGATATTCGCGATCATGTACCTGCTGCTGATCCGCCCCCAGCAGAAGAAGATGAAAGCGCACCAGGCGATGGTCGAAGCCCTGCGGCGCGGCGACCAGGTGGTCACCCAGGGCGGGCTGATCGGCAAGGTCTCCAAGGTCAAGGACGACGGCGAGATCGAAGTCGAGATCGCCTCGGGCGTCAAGGTGCGCGTCGTCAAGTCGACGATCGCGCAGGTGCTGTCGAAAACCGAACCGGCCGAGGGCTGAGCGCCCGGCCGCTCTTCGTCCTCCTCCATACCTGAAAAGGCGTCGTCATGCTTCAGATCGAGCTGTGGAAACGTATCTGTATCTGGGGCGTGGTCGCTCTCGGCCTCTTGCTGGCGCTGCCCAACGCCTTCTATTCGCGGGTCGAGACGCATAACGACGCGCTCGCCGCGATCGAGAAGGGGACCGACGCCGCAGAGGTGGCGGACGATGTCGCGCTCTGGCCCGAATGGCTGCCCTCGGGGCTGGTCAATCTCGGGCTCGACCTGCGCGGCGGCGCGCACCTGCTGGCCGAGGTCAAGGTCGGAGAGGTTTACAAGGCCCGCGTCGAGGGGCTTTGGCCCGAGGTCCGCGACCTCCTGCGCCGCGAGCGCGACGCGATCGGCACGATCCGCCTGCAACAGGACACCGGCGACGAACTCGTCGTGCGGCTCAACGAGCATCCCGAAAAGGCGCAGGAGGCCGCAGACATGGTGCGCGGCCTCGCCCGCCCGGTGACGAGCCTGACCGGCGCGGGGGCCAGCGATATCGAGGTGACGGCGCGCGACGGATCCGTCGTCGTCCGGCTTAGCGAGGCGGAAAAACGCGCCACCGACGACCGCACCGTGCGCCAGGCGCTCGAAATCATCCGCCGCCGCATCGACGAGGTGGGCACGCGCGAACCCACCATCCAGCGCCAGGGCGCCGACCGCATCCTGATCCAGGTGCCCGGCATCGGCAGCGCGGCGGAGCTGAAGGAAATCATCGGCACCACCGCGCAGCTTACCTTCCAGCCGGTGGTCAGCCGCACCTCGAACCCCGATGAACGCCCGGGCCCGGGCAACGAGATCCTGCCGTCGCTCGACGAACCGGACGCCTACTACATCCTCGAGCGCGCGCCCGTCGTCACCGGT
The DNA here is from genome assembly GCF_003651245.1 of Roseovarius spongiae. Lineage (GTDB taxonomy): Bacteria > Pseudomonadota > Alphaproteobacteria > Rhodobacterales > Rhodobacteraceae > Roseovarius > Roseovarius spongiae. The sequence continues at coordinate 237,258 of NZ_RAPE01000003.1, read as the reverse complement.
GAGGAACTGGTCGACGCCCAGCCCGATTTCGACCAGAACGGGCGGCCCGCCGTATCGTTCCGCTTCAACCCGACCGGCGCGCGCGCCTTCGGCGACTACACCGCCGAGAACATCGGCAACCCCTTCGCAATCGTCCTTGACAACGAGGTCATCAGCGCCCCCGTCATCCAGAGCCATATCGGCGGCGGCGCGGGCATCATCACCGGCCGCTTCACCGTCGAGGAAAGCACCAATCTCGCCGTGCTGCTGCGCGCCGGCGCGCTGCCTGCCGGGCTCGACTTCCTCGAGGAACGCACCATCGGCCCCGAACTCGGCGCCGACAGCATCGAGGCGGGCAAGCTCGCCTGCGCGGTCGCCTTCGTGCTGGTGTTGGGCTTCATGTTCGCAAGCTACGGGTTGTTCGGGATATTCGCCAATATCGCGCTCATCATCAACGTCGGGCTGATCTTCGGCCTGCTCAGCCTGATCGGCGCCACGCTGACGCTGCCGGGCATCGCCGGGATCGTGCTGACCATCGGTATGGCGGTCGACGCCAACGTTCTCATCTTCGAGCGCATCCGCGAGGAGATGAAGACCGCCAAGGGACCGGCCCGCGCGATCCAGCTCGGCTATGAAAAGGCGCTGAGCGCGATCGTCGACGCCAACATCACCACGCTCATCACCGCGCTGATCCTGTTCGCGATGGGGTCGGGTCCGGTGCGCGGCTTCGCGATCACGCTGGGCCTCGGCATCATCACCTCGGTCTTCACGGCGATCTACGTGACGCGCCTGCTGGTGGTCATGTGGTTCGAGCGCAAACGCCCCAAGACCGTGCTGCACGGCCGCGGCCTTCGCCTTGTGCCCGAGGTGACGCGCTGGGACTTCTTCCGCCGCTGGAGATGGTCCATCGGCCTGTCGGTGGTGCTGATCGTCCTCGCGCTGCTGTCCTTCGGGGTGCGCGGGCTCAACTTCGGGATCGACTTCAAGGGCGGCACCACGATCCGCACCCTGAGCGAACAGAGCGTCGACATCGGCCAGTACCGCGACGCGATCACGCCGCTCGACCTTGGCGACGTGTCCATTACCGAGGTGTTCGACCCCACCTTCGGCCCCGATCACAACGTGTCCATGATCCGCATCCAGGCACAGGACGACCAGGAGTCGGTCTCGCCCGAGATCATCGCGCAGGTCGAATCCGCGCTTCAGGCGGTGACGCCGGATATCGAGTTCACCTCGGTCGAAAGCGTCGGCCCCAAGGTTTCGGGCGAATTGATCACTGCGGCGGTGATCGCGGTGCTGCTCGCCATCGCTGCGGTGCTGGTCTATATCTGGCTGCGCTTCGAATGGCAGTTCGCGGTGGGCGCGGTCGTGGCGCTCGTGCATGACGTGGTGCTGACCATCGGCGTCTTCTCGGAGCTACAGATCCAGTTCGACCTGGCGATCATCGCCGCGTTGCTGACCATCGTGGGCTATTCGCTGAACGATACCGTGGTCGTCTTCGACCGGGTCCGCGAGAACCTGCGCAAATACAAGAAGAAGGAGTTGAGCGAGGTGCTCAACCTCAGCATCAACGAAACGCTGAGCCGGACGGTGATGACCTCCGTGACCACGCTGCTCGCGCTCATCGCTCTCTACGTGCTGGGCGGGGACGTGATCCGCGGCTTCGTCTTCGCGATGATCTGGGGTGTGATCGTTGGGACCTACAGCTCGGTCTTCGTGGCCTCCACGGTGCTGCTGCGCCTCGGGGTCAAGCGCGACTGGTCCAAACCCGACGCCAACGCCGGCAACCAGTTCGCCAACGTGGATGCCTGACGCCGCCGTCGCCGTCTTCGGCGCGCCGGGGTTCTGGTGGCTGGCGGCGACCATCGCGGTGGCGGGGATCGTGCGGGGCTTCACCGGATTCGGCACCGCGCTGATCTTCGTCCCGGTCGCGGGGATGTTCCTGCCGCCTGCGCAGGTGGTGGCGACGATCACCCTCACCGGGGTCGCCAGCACCGCGGCGCTCGTGCCGCGCGCCTGGCGCCAGTCGGACCTGCGCGAGGTCGGGCTGCTGGTCATCGCCGCGCTGCCGACCATTCCGCTCGGGCTCTGGCTGATGGAGGCGCTGGACGCGCTTACCGTGCGCTGGGTCGTGACCGTGGTGGCCGGCGGCACGCTGGCCGCGCTGATCGCAGGCTGGCGCTATCACGGGCGGATGCGGCTGCCCGGCCTGCTCGCCGTCGGGGCGACGGCGGGGGCCATCGGCGGCATGACCGGGCTGACCGGACCGGCGGTGATCCTGTTCTACCTGGCCGGGCAGGCGGCGGCGCAGGCGGTGCGGGCCAACACGATCGTGTTCCTCGCCGCGCTCGACCTGGTGATCGTCGCCAACCTGCTGCTGTCAGGCGCGGTGGGCTGGTCGGTATTTCTGCTGGCCGCGGCGCTGGCCGTGCCCTATTTTTTCACCACGATGATCGGCCAGTCGCTTTTCCATCCCGGCCGCGAGCGGTTCTATCGCTCGGCCGCTTTCGGGGTGATCGGGCTGGCCGTGGTCAGCGGCATGCCGATCTGGTAGGCCCGACCCCAAAGGAAGGATACGCCATGCAGATGCAAGAGATCACCTTCGACAACGCCGCCCCCATCGACGGCTACGGCCCCGGCTTCTTTCGCGTCGGCGGGCAGGTGATCGAGGGTGCCGCCTGCGTGACCGAAACCGGCGCCCGCGCCTGGGGCGGCTACGAGGACAGCGCGACGCTGCTCGCGCTGGCGGACCGGGTCGACGTGATCCTGATCGGCGCCGGCGCCGAGGTCGCGCATATCCCCGCGCCTTTACGCCGCGCGCTGGAAGACGCCGGGTTGGGGGTCGAGACGATGATCACTCCCGCCGCCTGCCGCAGCTATAACGTGCTCCTGTCCGAAGGGCGGCGCGTCGCCGCGGCCCTGCTGCCGGTCTAGGGCGTGTCTTCCGCGCGCCCCGCCTTTGCGCTAGTGCAGCGCGCATGACGCTCAAGGTCACAGACCTCTGCATCGCGCGCGGCGGGATTCCAGTCCTGACCGGCGTGAACTTCACCCTCGCCCCCGGCGCGGCGCTGATCCTGCGCGGGCCGAACGGGTCGGGCAAGACGACGCTGCTGCGCACGCTCGCCGGGCTTCAGCCGCCGCTTGGCGGGCGTATTGAAGCGCCGCCCGAGTCGCTGGTCTATGCCGGGCACGCCGACGGGATCAAACAGGTGCTGAGCGTCGCGGAAAACCTCACCTTCTGGGCGCGCGTCTTCGGGCGGCGCGACATTGATGCGGCGCTGGCCGCGTTCGAACTGGCGCCGCTCGCGGACCGCGCGGCGGGCACGCTTTCGGCAGGGCAGAAACGGCGGCTGGGCCTTGCGCGGCTGCTGGTCACCGGGCGCCCCGTCTGGCTGCTGGACGAGCCGACCGTGTCGCTCGACGCGCACGCGACCGCGCTCTTCGCCGCCGCCGTGCGCGCGCATCTGGCGGAGGGGGGATCGGCGCTCATCGCGACGCATATCGACCTCGGGCTGGCCGAGGCGGCGGCGCTCGACGTGGCGCCCTTGCGCGCCCGCGCGCCGGCGCCGGACGATTTCGACGGGGTGTTCGCATGATCGCGATGCTGGGCCGCGACCTCGCGCTCGGGGTGCGCGCCGGGGGCGGCTTCGGCCTCGGGCTCGCGTTCTTCCTGATCGTGGTGACGCTGGTGCCCTTCGGCGTCGGCCCGCATCCCGACCTGCTGGCGCGGATCGGCCCCGGCATGCTGTGGCTCGGCGCGCTGCTGGCCTGCCTGCTCTCGCTTGACCGGATCTTCGCGCTCGACTGGGAGGACGGCTCGCTCGACCTGCTGGCCACCGCGCCCCTGCCGATGGAGGGCGTCGTCAGCATGAAGGCGCTCGCCCACTGGATCACCACCGGCCTGCCGCTGGTCGCCGCCGCGCCCGCGCTTGGCGTGCTGATGAACCTGCCGGCGCCCGCCTACCTGCCGCTCACCCTCACGCTGCTGCTGGGCACGCCCGCGCTGAGCGTGATCGGCACCTTCGGCGCGGCCCTGACCGTGGGGATCAAGCGCGGCGGGCTGCTGCTCAGCCTGCTGGTGCTGCCCCTCTACGTGCCGACGCTGATCTACGGGGCCGAGGCCGCCCGCCGCGGCGCGGCCGCGCAGGCCTATGGCACGCCGCTGATGATGCTGGCCGGGATCACCTGCGGCGCCATCGCACTCTTGCCCTTCGCCTCTGCTGCGGTATTGAGGGTCAACCTGCGTTGAGACGCCAAGCCGAGGATACGCCGCCGATGCGTTCGCTCTGGGAATACGCCAACCCCGCCCGGTTCATCCGGCTGTCGGACCGGGTGCTGCCATGGATCACCGCGCTCGCGCTCGCGGCGCTGGTGATCGGCCTTGTCTGGGGCCTCTGGTTCACCCCGGACGAGCGCCGCCAGGGCGCGACGGTCAAGATCATGTTCCTGCACGTGCCCTCGGCGTTGATGGCGATCAACGCCTGGCTGATGATGCTGGTCGCTTCGCTGATCTGGCTGATCCGCCGCCACCACGTCAGCGCGCTTGCCGCCCGCGCCGCGGCGCCGGTGGGCGCGGTGATGACGCTGATCGCGCTTGCTACCGGCGCGATCTGGGGGCAGCCGACATGGGGGACATGGTGGGTCTGGGACCCGCGGCTCACCTCGTTCCTGATCCTGTTCCTGTTCTACCTGGGCTACATCGCGCTCTGGGCCGCGATCGAGGACGACGACACCGCCGCCGACCTCACCAGCGTGCTCTGCCTCGTCGGGTCGGTCTTCGCGGTGCTCAGCCGCTACGCGGTGCTGTTCTGGAACCAGGGGCTGCACCAGGGCGCGTCGCTGAGCATGGACGCCGAAGAAAACGTCGACAACGTGTTCTACATTCCGCTGCTCTTCTGCATCGCGGGCTTCGTTCTGCTGTTCATCGCCCTCGTGCTGTTGCGCACGCAGACGGAAATCCGCGCGCGCCGGATGCGCGCGTTGTTGGCCCGTGAAAGGATGGGATGATGTTGCCCGATCTCGGAAAATACGCGGCCGAGGTGCTGTCTGCCTACGGCGTGTCGCTGGCGCTGCTGATCGCGCTTTGCTGGCAGAGCGTGGTCCGCGCCCGCCGCGTGCGGGCCGACCTCGCCCGCGTCGAACAAAGGCTGCGCGGCGATGGCTAGGGTGTCGCCGCTGATGATCGCGCCGCCGCTGATCTTCGCGGCGCTCGCCGCGCTCTTTTACGTCGGAATGCAGCGCGACGATCCCGACGCGCTGCCCTCGGTCTTCATCGGCAAACCCGCGCCCCCGGTGCCGGCGGACCCCCTCGCCGGGCGCGCGCCGCTCACCGACGCGGACCTGCGCGCAGGCGAGGTCACCGTCGTCAACTTCTGGGCGAGCTGGTGCCCCCCCTGCCGCGCCGAGCACCCCAATCTGCGCGCGCTCAACGACGAAGGCGTGCGCGTGGCTGGCGTCAACTTCAAGGACGAGGCGGCGCAGGCCAACGCCTATCTCGACGGGTCGGGCAACCCGTTCTTCGGCATCGGCTATGACCCCAAGGGGCGCGCGGCGATCGATTGGGGCGTGACCGCCCCGCCCGAGACCTTCATCATCGGCGGCGACGGCACCGTTCTTTACAAGTTCATCGGCCCATTGGTCGGAAGCGATTACGAACAGCGGTTTCGCCCGGAACTCGATAAGGCGCTGGGACGATAGGCGTCACTCGGCCGCGACGGCCGGCGCCTCTTCCAGCACCGCCCCGCCCGCCTGCCGCAAGGCGCGCAGATAGCGGCGGATCTGCCGCCCGTTCGCCGCGATCGGCCGGGCGGGGGCGACCTCGCGGCTTGCGTCCGCGCCTTTGGGGAAAAGGGCTGCGATCTCCGCGAGGCTCTCCCGCGGCAGCGTGCGCAACGCCTGTTCGCCCAGGAGGAAACTCTCGCTCGCCACGCCATGCGCGAAGACGATCTCGTGCGCGTCGAACAGCAGGTGATGATAGGCGATTCCGCCGACCTCCTCCGCGACCGCGACACCCGGCAGCCGGGTGAGGTGGATCGCCGGGATCAGCACCTCGCCGGCGCCGAATATGTCGCGCGCCACCGGCCCGCGCACGAGGATGCGATGCTGCCGCGACACTCGCAAGTCCAGCGTCGGCAGCCCGGCGCCAAGCGCGCCGGCGCCGATCCGGACCGGGCGCAGCGTCCGGTCCGCCAGCTCTTCGGCGCTCAGCCGCATCTTTCCCGTCCAGCGCAGCGCTTGCAGGCCGCGGTCGGCGGTAAGAATCCGATCGCCGACGCGCAGGGTTTCAACCGCGCGGGGGCCTTGGGCTGTCTCGATCAGCGTTCCGGCGGCAAAGCAGACCGCGCCGTTGATGGTGATCGTCACATCCTGCGTGTCCGAACGGCCATCGGCGTCGAGCATGGTGACGGTGAACGTATCCGTCAGCGTATCGCCGGGATCAAGCGCCTTCACCGCCGGATGATTGTCGTTCAGGTCATAGCTCCATGCGCCGGTGGCAGGGTTGATCGTCGCCGTGCCATAGCTCCCCGCGCTACTGATCGACCAGGTGTCGTCGTCGTTGCCGGTAAAGGGGTTCACGTCGTCGAGATCGCCGGTGACGATGGCGCCGCTGCCTTCGAGCACGCTGCCGGAGGTGTCTCCGCCGATGGTCGGGCTGCCCATCAGCCCTCTCCCGCTTCCAGACGGCGGGCGAACTGGCCCACCCCGTAGGACGCCACGCGGATCCGCCCGCCATCCTCTTCGCGGCTCCATTCGATGACGCGATACCGCGTGCCCTTGCGATTGTGCCAGAGCGTGCGCACCCGCCGCTGGTCCGGCCTCTGCGCCAGCATGTCGAGCACCTGTTCGAGATGCCCGAAGGGCGCTACAAGGTCGACGATCCAGACAGATGCGCCGCCGTTCCACTGATGCGCCTTGAGCGGCTGATGGTCGATGGCGAAGCGCCGCTCGGCCCCCGGCGCCAGCCCGGCCCAGGTCACGAAGGCGCGCGGATGCCCGTTCGTGCGGAAGATGCGGTATTGGCCAAGCCTGAGCGGCGTCTCCAGCTCCGCGATCACCTGCGCATGGGTGCGCATCCGGTGAAACGGGCCGAGCGCGGTCAACATCGCCATCGCGCCGAGATCGGCCAGCATCTCCTGCGGCCAGTCGAACCAGTCGGACGGAAACGGCTCCGTTCCCTCGCTGTCATGCGCGGCGCGGTCCCTCAGCGCGGCGAGGTGCCGCAGGGACGTCTGGATGAATTCCTGGCCGTGTTTGCTCACATAGACCTGTTCCGACTCCGACCCGGCGCGGCCCTGCCCGCATGCCGAGCCACGGTCCCGGAGAGGGCGCGAAACTCGTGCGGCGGGCGCGACTGTCCAGTGCGGAATACTGCTCTGACCGGCGCATTTTTACGCTCAATTCAGGCGATGTTATGACAAATCGCCCAAATTTTCAACGGGTTTCGCGGCCGAGCGCCAGCGCGGCCCCCGCCACGGCGCGTCGCGGTGGGCCGGCGGGCGCCATTCGGCGGGGTCGTCCCTACAGGTTGACGTGGTTTTCCATGGCTGGCGCGTTGATCGGGCTGTGCGCCGACCGCTCGCCGGACTCGCCGGCGCCGATCACGGCGAGAATGATGAGGATACCGGCCTGAACGACAATGAGAACTGCGCGCATATCGTTATCTTTCCTGCTCTTTTGGGGACATGAAATGTCACCGCCAGCGCATTGAAGGAAGAGAAAAGTTCACGAAGCCCCGATTTGCGCGGATTTCCGATCACGGGGCGCGCGCGCGGGTCTACTTCGGCGCATGCGAAACGCCCCGGAGCGAGGCCGGGGCGTTTCAGGTCGGTCTGTCGCGTCAGGCCGATTTGGCGAGGTCGCGCAGCACGTAATGCAGCACGCCGCCATGCTCCACGTATTCCTTCTCGATGGCGGTATCGATGCGGCACCTCAGCGTGATTTCCTTGGTGCTGCCGTCGCCCATCTTGATCTGGCAAGGAACCTCCTGAAGCGGCTTGATATCGGCGAGCCCCTTGATCGTCACGCTCTCATCGCCGGTGAGGCCCAGCGACTTGCGCGTGTCCCCGCCGGTGAATTCGAACGGCATGACCCCCATCCCGACAAGGTTCGAGCGGTGGATGCGCTCGAAATCCTCGGCGATCACCGCGCGCACGCCCAAGAGTGCCGTGCCCTTGGCCGCCCAGTCGCGGCTGGAGCCGGCCCCGTATTGTTCGCCCGCGAACACCACCAGAGGCGTGCCCTGCTCCTGGTAGGCCATCGCGGCGTCGAAGATCGATGTCTGTTCGCCGTCCGGTCCCTTGGTGTAACCGCCCTCGACCCCGTCCAGCATCTCGTTGCGGATGCGGATGTTGGCGAAGGTGCCGCGCATCATCACCTCGTGGTTGCCCCGGCGCGATCCGTAAGAGTTGAACTCGCGCACCGGCACCTGGCGCTCGACCAGGTATTGCCCGGCCGGCGTGCTTTCCTTGAAACTGCCCGCGGGGCTGATGTGGTCGGTCGTGACCATGTCGCCCAGCAGCGCCAGCACGCGCGCGCCCTCGATATCCGCGATCTTGCCGGGGTCCTTCGACATGTTCTGGAAATAGGGCGGGTTCTGAACATAGGTCGACTCGGGCGGCCAGTCATAGGTCTCGCCCTCGGACGTCTCGATCGCGCGCCACTTGTCATCGCCCTTGAAGACGTCGGCGTATTTCTCCTGGAAGGCGTCGCGGGTGACGGTCTTCTGCACGAGATCGGCGATTTCCTTGGTCGAGGGCCAGAGATCCTTGAGATAGACGTCGTTGCCGTCCTTGTCCTGCCCGAGCGGGTCGTTGGCGATGTCCACGTTCATGTCGCCGACCAGCGAATAGGCCACCACCAGCGGCGGGCTGGCCAGGTAGTTGGCGCGGCAATCCGGGCTGATCCGTCCTTCGAAGTTGCGGTTGCCCGACAGCACGCTGACGCCGATCAGGTCATAGTCGTTGATCGCCTTGCTGATCGCCGGGTCGAGCGGGCCGGAGTTGCCGATGCAGGTCGTGCAGCCATAGCCCACGAGGTTGAATCCGATGGCGTCGAGATCCTCCTGCAAGCCGGCGGTTTCGAGATAGTCGCTCACCACCTGGCTGCCGGGCGCGAGCGAGGTCTTGACCCAGGGCTTGCGGTTCAGCCCCAGTTCGCGCGCTTTGCGGGCGACAAGGCCCGCGCCGATCATCACGTAGGGGTTCGAGGTGTTGGTGCAGGACGTGATCGACGCGATCACGATGGAGCCGTCATGCAACTGGTAATGCCCGTCATCGGTCGCCACGTAGCCGCGGGCGTGATGACCCTGGTCGCCGGGGATGTGTTCCGGTTCGGGCTGCCCGCCTTCGCCTTCCCAGCGTTCGTCGGCGTTGTGCGTGTGCGTGCGCCCCTCGCGGAAACCCTTGACGTATTCGCCGAAGGTCTTGGCCGCGACGTCGAGAGCGATATGGTCCTGCGGCCGCTTGGGGCCGGAAATCGCCGGCACGACCGTGCCCATGTCAAGGCTCAGCGTATCGGTATATACCGGATCGTAATCCTTGCCGCGCCACATGCCGTTCGCCTTGGCGTAGGCCTCGACCAGCGCGATGCCGTCCTCGTCGCGGCCGGTCAGCTCAAGATATTTCAACGTTTCGTCGTCGATCGGGAAGAACCCGCAGGTCGCGCCGTATTCGGGCGCCATGTTGCCGATCGTCGCCCGGTCCGCCAGCGGCAGATTGTCGAGCCCGTCGCCGTAGAACTCAACAAACTTGCCCACGACGCCCTTTTCGCGCAGCATTTCCACGACGCGCAGCACGAGGTCGGTCGCGGTGGTGCCCTCGACCATCGCGCCGGTGAGCTTGAAGCCCACGACCTCGGGGATCAGCATCGAGATCGGCTGCCCCAGCATCGCCGCCTCCGCCTCGATCCCGCCGACGCCCCAGCCGAGCACAGCGAGGCCGTTGATCATCGTGGTGTGGCTGTCGGTGCCCACCAGCGTGTCGGGGTAGGCCACCTCCTCGCCGCTCTGGTCCTTGTCGCTCCAGACGGTGCGGCCGAGATACTCGAGGTTCACCTGGTGACAGATCCCGGTTCCCGGCGGCACCACGCGGAAGTTGTTGAACGCGCCCTGACCCCATTTGAGGAACTGGTAGCGCTCGATGTTGCGCTCGTACTCGCGGTCCACGTTGACCTGGAAGGCGCGCGGGTTGCCGAATTCGTCGATCATCACCGAGTGGTCGATCACGAGGTCCACGGGGTTCAGCGGGTTGATCTGCTGCGCGTTGCCGCCAAGCGCGACAATCCCGTCGCGCATCGCGGCAAGGTCCACGACCGCCGGCACGCCGGTGAAATCCTGCATCAGCACCCGCGCGGGGCGATAGGCGATCTCGATCGGGTTTTTGCCGCCCCTGTCGGCCCATTCGGAAAACGCCTTGATGTCGTCCGTGGTGACGGTCTTGCCGTCCTCGAAGCGCAGCATGTTCTCGAGCACCACCTTGAGCGCGGCGGGCAAGCGGGAAAAGTCGCCCAAGCCGGCCTTTTCGGCGGCCTCGATCGAGTAATAGGCGAGCGAGCGGTCGCCGACCTTCAGGGTCTGGCGGGCCTTGGCGGTGTCATGTCCGACGGTGATCGGCATCGCGATGTCCTTTCGGCTGGAGGAATTCGTCTGGCTGGCCCGGATTTTCGCCGATTTGATTCGGCGCATCAAGGCGAATAGGCTATGTTCGGTATACTATGGCACACAATTCACGGAGTCCACTGCCGCCCCCCGCGCCCCTCGCGAAACCTTGATTGGTTTTCCGCCGACCGGCTGGATAGACGGGAAGCGCAGCCCGCCCGAAACCACGAACCACGGAAAGCCCCTTTCATGCGTGTCGCGACGTTCCTGTTCCTTCTTCCATTCCTGTGGGCCTCGGCGCTGACGGCGCAGGACAGGCCCGTGCTGGTGGAACTCTTCACCTCGCAGGGTTGTTCCTCCTGTCCGCCGGCCGACGCTCTCCTGCACGAACTGGCCGCGCGCGACGACGTGATCGCGCTGGCGCTGCATGTCGATTACTGGGACTACATCGGGTGGAAGGACATCTTCGCCGATCCGGCCTACACGCGGCGTCAGCGCGCCTACGCAAAGGCCGGGGGGCGACGCATGGTCTATACGCCACAGATGATCATCGACGGGCAGGATCACGTGGTCGGCAACCGGCCCAAGGACGTCGGCGCGCTGATTGGCCAGCACCTCGCCGATCCCGACCGGATCGCGCTCGACGTGACGCGCAGCGGCGACGAGCTCCGCATCTCGGCCCGCGCGACCGCTTCGCTGCCGTCGCCGCTGGTCGTGCAGGTCGCGCGCTACGCGCCCGAACGCACGGTCGAGATCACCCGCGGCGAAAACGCTGGGCGCACCATCAGCTATGGCAACATCGTCACCGGCTGGAGCCGGGTCGCCGAATGGAACCCGGCCAGCCCGCTTTTGATCCGCACCGAGGTGACGGGCGACGCGCCGCTGGTGGTGATCGTGCAGCGCCCCGGGCCGGGCGCGGTCGAGGCGGTCGCGCAGCTCGATTAACCGCCGCCCGCCAGTTCCGCGATCCGCTCCGCGCCGCGATCCGCCATCTCGCCGGTCCCATCCTTCCAGCGGCGGTGGATCCAGAACCACTGATCCATGCGCGCGCGCACCTGAACCTCGAGCCGGTCATTGAACGCCTGCGTCATGGTCACCGGGTCGGACGGCAAAATCGGCTCTTCGACATGGATGTCGAAATCAAGCCCGTTCTCGCGCCGTATGCCCCAGACCGGAACGAGCGGCGCGTCGAACTTGAGCGCCAGCTCGGCCGTCACCAGCGAGGTGAGCGCGGGCGCGCCGAAGAAATCCAGCGGCACCCCGCCATGCGCGTTGAGATCGTTGAGGATCGCCAGCACCCCTCCGCCGCGCAGGTGCTTGACCATCTGCACCATGCCGCGCTTGCCCTGTTCGAACATCGGCTGGCTGAGGGCGCCCATCGCGGCCGTGTAATGGGTGTTGAAATAACGGTTCTTGAGCGGGCGGTAGAACACCCCGAGGTCGAACCCCTGCTCGATCATCGCCACCCGCGCGGCGTTGAAGCTGCCGAAATGCGCGGTCACGAAGATCACCGGCCGGCCCTCGGCGCGGGCGGCGCGCACCGCCTCCATCCCCGGCCCGGCGACCGGCGAATACCGCGCGCGCTCCGCGAACTCGGGCGAGTAGAGCTCGATCATGCCGCGCCCGGCATTGTCGGGCACGGCCCGCGCGAGACGGCGCACCTCGGAGGCGGGCAGGTCCGGGCGGACATGCGCGAGGTTCTCGCGCACCCGGCGCGAATACCCGGCAAGCGGCGCCACGATCCGCGCCGTGACCCAGCCCATCAGCGGCACGCGTCGGCGATAGGGGATCAGCCGGGCGAGCCCGATCAGCCCGCGCAGGGCCATGTTGACGCTGTATTCGCCTGCACGGGCGCGGAATGGATCGGGAGGTGTGGTCATCTGGGGCGCTCGTCTCGGGACGCCGCCAGACATAGAGGCGGGCGGCGTGCGGCGCAAGCGCGCCCGGAAGCGCGGCGTCATTGCCGTGTCGCCCGCAGCGCGCCGCCCGTCAGCGGGGGACAGGGAGCATCGCCACCCCGCGGCGCGCGTCAGGCGGCGTGCGCCTCGGCCGTATCGCTGTCCTCCTCAACCTTCAGCGTCAATTCGCCGGCCGCCTCGAGGCGGCGGATGGCGTTGACAACGTCCGTCATCGCCTCTTCGCCCGCGTCGGCGCGCACCTTGCCCGCCTCCTCGATCTCTTCGCGCAGGGCGTCGGCCATGCGGCGCGACATGTTGGCCAGCAGGAATTCCGCGACATCGCCCAATCCTCCCGCCATCGCGGCGGCGAGCGCGGTGACCAGCACCGGCTGGTCCACGACCCGGGTGACCTTGGGCACGTCCGTCGCCTCGAGCCGGGCCGGGATGTGCTGGAAGGTGAATATCGCCCGGCGGACCTGGCTGGCGAAATCGCGATCCGCCTCCTCCAGTCCCGTCAGCACGTCGTCGCGCAGCGCCGAGGGCGAGGAGTTTAGGATCGCCCCAACCCGCTGCACCGGGCCGTCGTCGAAGGCGATCGGCGGGCGGTCGTCGATCTGCGCGGCGAGCGCGAGGCCGATCCGGTCCACCGCCTCGGGCGTGACCTTGCCGGTTTGCGAAATCGCCAGCGTGATGCGCCGCGCCCTGTCGCCGGGCAGGCGGCCCAGCAGCCTGGCCGCAAACGCCACGTCGAGCTTGGAGAGGACCACCGCGGCGACCTCCGCGCTTTCGGCGAGGATGAGCGGCGCGAGCGTGTCGATATCCGTCGCGCGCACCTGCTCCCAGGGGTCGCCGTACTGACGCACGCCTGCCTCCTTGCGCAGCCGCGCGGCGGTTTGCGCGCTGATCCGCCCGTCAAGCGCGCTGATCGCCCCGGCCATGCCATGCGGAAAGGTCAGGCCCATCCCTTCGAGTTCGGCGGCGAATTCGGTCACCACCGCCAACAGCGTGGCCCGGTCGACATAGCGCATCGAGCCCATCTGCGTGGTCAGCGCCGCCTGCGATGGGTCGGGCAGGTCCGACAGAGGAATATCCGCCCCCTCGTTGAGCAGGAAACGCACGATGATCGCCGCCTTCTGCCGGCGCGTCAGACGCGCGGCGGCGGAAGGTGGCGCGTCCTGCGCCGTCCGCGCGAGCGGCTTTGGCTGGCTCATCAAATCCCCTCCGGTCTCTGGCCCCGAGAGGATAGGACGCAGAGGGTGAAGAAAGTTCTAAGACGCGGGCGAATCCCCGACGATGGCGTCGGGGCGCGGCGTCAGCTGCTCGCCAGCGGGACGCAGGCCCCGGTTCCGGCGTCGTAGGTGGACCCTTCGGCGCAGGACATCGCCTGCGTCTTCACCCGGTCATGCGAGCACCCCATCGCGAGCGCGAGGGTGGGGGCGAGGGTGAGAACGAGCGTCGCGAAGATGGTTCTGGCGGTCATCGGCTTGGCCTCCTTCTGCTGATTGACCCAGCGTAAGGCGCCCGCTTGCCATCACCTAATCACTTTTTCGCCGGTTCGTCCTCGCCGAACACCCGGGCAAAGATCGTGTCGACGTGTTTCGTGTGATAGCCGAGGTCGAATTTCTCCTCGATCGCCTCGCGCCCGAGGGCCGCGACCACGTCTGCGTCGGACAGCAGTTCCTCTTTGAAATCAGTGCGTTCTTCCCACACCTTGAGCGCGTTGCGCTGGACCATCGCGTAGGCGTCCTCGCGGCTGACGCCGGCCTGCGTGAGCGCAAGAAGGACCCGCTGGCTCATCACGAGACCGGGGAACTTGTTCATGTTGTCGAGCATGTTGTCCGGGAAGATCAGCATCTTGTCCACGACGCCGGTGAGCCGCGCCAGCGCGAAGTCGAGCGTGATCGTCGCGTCCGGTCCGATCATCCGTTCGACGGAACTGTGCGAGATGTCGCGTTCATGCCAGAGCGCCACGTTCTCCATCGCGGGCACGACGGCCGAGCGCACCATGCGGGCCAGGCCGGTGAGGTTCTCGGTCAGCACCGGGTTCTTCTTGTGCGGCATGGCCGACGACCCTTTCTGCCCCATCGAGAAGAATTCGGCCCCCTCAAGCACCTCGGTGCGCTGCATGTGGCGGATTTCGGTCGCGATATTCTCGATGCTGCTGGCGATGACGCCCAGCGTGGCGAAGAACGCGGCGTGCCGGTCGCGCGGGATGACCTGCGTGCTGATCGGTTCGGGCGCAAGGCCCAGCTGCGCGCAGACATGTTCCTCGACCGCTGGCTCCACGTTGGCGAAGGTGCCGACCGCGCCGCTGATGGCGCCGGTGGCGATCTCTTCCCGGGCGGTGCGCATCCGCGCGAGGTTGCGGTCCATCTCGGCGTAGAATCGCGCGAAGGTGAGGCCCATCGTGGTCGGCTCCGCGTGGATGCCGTGGGACCGACCGACGCGCACCGTGTTCTTGTGCTCATGCGCGCGGCGCTTCAGCGCGGCGAGAAGCCCTTCGAGATCGGCGATCAGGATGTCCGCCGCGCGCGTGAGCTGCACGTTGAAACAGGTGTCGAGCACGTCCGAACTCGTCATGCCCTGATGCACGAAGCGCGCCTCGTCGCTGCCGACATGCTCGGCTAGGTGCGTGAGGAAGGCGATCACGTCATGCTTGGTCACCGCCTCGATCTCGTCGATGCGGGCGACGTCGAATTCGGCGTCTTTCGCCTTCCAGACCGCTTCGGCGTTCTCGCGCGGAATCACGCCGAGGTCGGCCATCGCGTCGCAGGCATGGGCCTCGATCTCGTACCAGATGCGGAACTTCTGCTCGGGCGACCAGATGGCGACCATGTCGGGGCGGGAATAGCGGGGAATCATGCGCGGGGTCCTTCTGGCAGGCAAGGGGTTGCGCGCGGTTTAGACGCAGCGCGCAGTCGCGGCAAGCCGCCACCCGCCCGCGCCGCTCCTCCGCCCTCGCGGGCGTCTCGCATCGGTAAGCGCCCGCTGCTTCTTCTTGCCGAGAAATATCCCCGCCGGGGGCGCCTGCCACAAGCCGCCGCCGCCTTGGGCTGAAAGAGCGCGGATCAGTCCGCGAGGGTGGTTTCGATGCGCGCGCTGGCCTCGAGCGTGCGGTGCACCGGGCACTTGTCGGCGATTTCGAGCAGGCGGGCGCGTTGATCCGCATCCAGATCGCCCTCGAGAAACACGGTGCGCGTGAATGTGTCCACCTTCGCGGCCTGGCCGGTTTCCGCGTCCTGCGCGTGAACCTTGTCATGGCTTACCTCGACCCGCACCCCGGCGAGCGGCCAACCCTTGCGCCGGGCGTACATGCGGATCGTCATCGACGTGCAGGCGCCCAGCCCAGCGGACAGGAACCCGTAGGGCGACATGCCGCGCCCGGCGCCGCCATAGGCTTCGGGTTCGTCGGCGAGCAGGTGGTGACGGGGGCCGGAAGTGATGTCCTGGAGGAAACCCTCGGGATCGGCTTCGGTGACGCGCACGATGCCTTCGGGCGCGCCCGGCGGCGGCGCGGGCGGCTGGAGGTCGAGGTAGCGCGCAGCCCATGCGGCGATCACCCCGGCGGCGTATTCCGCGTCCTCGGGGCGGGTGATCAGGTGGTCGGCCTCGTCGAGCGTGACGAAGCTCTTGGGATGTTTCGCGGCCTTGAATATCTCGGCGGCGTTCTCGATCCCGACGATGGCGTCGCGCGGAGCGTGCAGGATCAGCAGCGCGCCGCGCAGATTCGCGATCTCGGGGGCGAGGTTTTCGGCGGCGACGTCCCGCACGAAGGCGCGCCCGATGCGTACCGCGCGCCCGCCGAGGTCGACCTCGGCGGCGCCGTCCGCCTCGATCCGCTCGAGCGCCGCGCCGAAGTTGTGGGTCACGTGGCCCGGATCGAAGGGCGCGGCGATGGTGACCACCGCGCGCACGCTTTCGATCCGGCGCGCGGTGGCGAGCGCGGCCGCCCCGCCCAGCGAATGCCCGATCAGCAGCCCCGGCGCCATGTCGCGCTCGGCCAGCGCGGCCGCCGCGCGCTCGAGATCCGCGATGTTGGAGGTGAAGGTCGTGTCCTCGAACTCGCCCTGCGAATGGCCGAGCCCGGTAAAGTCGAAGCGCAGCACCGCGATCCCCGCCGCGGCCAGCCGCGCGGAGATGCGCCGCGCCGCGGGAATGTCCTTGGAGCAGGTGAAACAATGCGCGAAGAGCGCGGTCGCCAGGTGCGGCCCGTCGGGAAGGTCGAGCCGCGCGGCCAGTTCAGAGCCGTCGTGACCAGTGAATGTCAGGCGTTCCGTCGGCATCCGTTTCCTCCTGCGCGTAATGCTTGCGGCAGGATAGGCGCATGCTCGGCGCGCCGCCAGCTTGGTCACGGCAAGGTGACGCCCCGCCTCATTCGCCCATAAGCGCGGGATCGAAGGGATAGGTCGTGAGGTTCTCGTATCCGTCTTCGGTCACCAGCACCTGATCCTCGAGCTTGATCGAGAAATCACCGCCCTCGGGGCTGACCAGCGCCTCGACGCAGAGCACCATCCCGGCCTCGATCGGGTAGTCGTAAGCGCCCGCGACCGCGCGGTCCGGATAGGCCACCAGCGGCCATTCGTCGCAAAGGCCGACGCCGTGCATGAGGCAGCCGTATTTCTGCTTCTGGAATTGGGCGTCCAGGACATGGGTGTTGGCCGAAAGCTCGGGGATCATCACGCCGGGTTTCAGCATCTCCATGTTGGTGCGGATGTGGTCGACCGCGTGCCGCATGGCGTAGATCATGTCGTCGCGCGGGGCCGCGTCGCCGATCCACCAGCTGCGCGATATGTCTATACATATTCCGTAACTTCCGACCAGGTCGGTATCGAAGCTCACGATCTCGTTCTGCTGAACGATGCGCGGCCCGCATTCCTGGAACCAGGGGTTCGTGCGCGGCCCGGAGCTGAGCAGCCGGGTCTCGATCCATTCGCCGCCGCGGCGGATGTTCTCGGCGTGCAGCACCGCCCAGATGTCATCCTCGGACATGTCGCCATTCGGCACGCCGGCGCGGGCGGCGTCCTCCATCGCGCGCACGGCCGTGTGGCAGGCGTGGTTCGCGCAGCGCATCGCGAGGATCTCGTCCGGGCCCTTGACCGAGCGGGATTTCTCGGTGACTTCCTCGCCCTCCATGATCTCAAGGCCCTGGGCCTCGAGCGCGCGCAGCCCGTGAACCATCGGCTTGTCCACCGCGAGGCGCATGTTGCCGGGCGCGTGTTCGGCCATGAGCAGCCGCACCTCGTTGGAAAAGACGTCCGCCGCCACGTCGATCCTGTCGCCGCGATCGAAGTAGAAGAGATCCGCGCCGGAGCGCTGTTCGCGCACCAACGGGTTGAATGTGCTCAGGAAGGGCGAGTTCTTGTAATCCCAGATCACCATGTAGCCATCGGCGCAGAGCAGCACCGCGCGGAACGGGTTATGGGTGTTCCAGAGCTGCATGTTGGTGCTGTCGGTGGCGTAGCGGATGTTGAGCGGGTCGAACATCAGCAGGCCGCCGTAGTCGCGATCAACCACATGCCGCGTCAGCCGTTCCCATCGATAGCGGCGCATCGCCTGGAGGTCGGGCAATTCCAGCCCGGCGGCGGCCCATTCGGCAAAGGCGAGCTTTGTCGGCCCGATCTCGATCCGGTCGGCATTGTTGGGCGTGTTGTCGCCAAGCGTGGCGCCGCGGCTCGGGTCGATCTTGCGGGTGTCGCGGAAATGTTCGTTCATGGTGCTGTCCTCGGGCTGCGCGCGGGCATCTTCGCGGCCCCCTTTCCGCCTGTCCGGCCTGATTGCGACACCCGCGCCGCTTTTGAAGGCGCGGCGCGCGCCCGGGCGCCGGGAGGGTGAATCGCGTATTGCGCCGATTTCGAGGGAAGCATGGTGCGGGTGAAGGGACTTGAACCCCCACGCCTTGCGGCGCCAGAACCTAAATCTGGTGCGTCTACCAATTCCGCCACACCCGCACGGAGCCGCGGTCCCGAAGGGCCGAAGCCTGCCGCGTCTGTTAGCAAAGCGGCGAATGGGAAGCGAGCGAAAAACCGGTGGTGGCGGGACCTGCATCGAAAAAGTCGCGACATTTACCAAAAATTGACGTAAGCTGCGCGACAATAACGAGCAGACGAACAAAAAAGCAGGACGCCATGAAACCGAAAACGGTCGGGCGCGGCAGCGGGCATCTCCCCGCGCAGGCGCATATTTCATGCGCCGGGATCGGCCCCGGCAGCATCATCCTCACCCAATGCGGCGAAACCCCGATCGAGAGGATCGCGGCGGGCGACCGGGTCATCACCCGCCACAGCGGGCTCGCCACCGTGGTCAGGGTCGAGAAACGGCGGGTGACCACCCACGCCGTCCGTATCCTTGCCGGATCGCTGGGCGACACGCGCCCCGATCGCGACGTGGTGTTGCCCGCAGATCAGCAGGTTCTCGTGCGGGACTGGCGGGCGCGGGCGCTCTTCGGCAAGGCGCAGGCGCTGGCGTCGGCCCGCGCGCTGATCGACGGCGAATTCATCACCGCGGAGGGGGTGCGCACGCTCACGCTGTATGCGCTGTGTTTCGAGCAGCTCGAAGTGATCTACGTCGACGGGCTGGAGCTGGCCGCCGATCCGGCGGCTGTCGCGCGTTCCGACGCCGCCTGAACCGCGCGCTCAGAGCCCGAGCGCGCGGAAGACGCGCGGCAATTCCTCGGGCAGGTCCTCGGCGATGAGACCGGGTCCGAAGCTGCGGGCGCATTCCACGTGCAGCCACGCGGCGGCCTGGGCCGCTTGCATCGGGGCGAACCCGCGCGCCAGAAGGCCGGCGATGAACCCGGCCAGCACGTCCCCGGCCCCGGCGGTGGCGAGCCATGGGGCGGCGCGATCGTATTGCGCCGCGTTGATCGCACAGCGGCCATCCGGCGCGGCGATTACGGTGTCGGGGCCCTTGAAAAGAACGGTGCAGCCCGCGCGCTTCGCCGCCTCTCTTGTCGCGTCGACCTTGGAATGCGCCGGGCCGCTCATCGGCTCCTCGCGGAGCCTTTTCGCGATGTCGGGAAAGAGGCGGGCGAATTCTCCGCCATGCGGCGTCAGCACACAGCGGTCGTGCAACGCGCCGAACAGCGCCGCATCCCCTGCGAGCGCTGTGAGCGCGTCGGCATCCAGCGTCGTAGGGCGGGGTTTCACCCCGCCTTCCCCCAGCAGAACCTCCAACGCCTCTGCCGCGCGCTTCACGCCCATCCCCGGCCCGAGGCAGAGCGCGTTGATCCGGTCGTCTTCCAGAACGGAGCGCAACCCGTCAGCATCGTCGATGGGGGTGAGCATCAGCGCGGTGGTCTGGCTCGCCACCTCCATCTGCGCCGAGTGCGGCACGCCAAGCGTCACGAGCCCCGCCCCGATCCGCAGCGCCCCGCGTGCGGCGAGGCGGGCGGCGCCGGTCTGACCGGGGCCTCCCGAAAGCACGAGCGCATGACCGTGGTCGAACTTGTGCGCCTCGGGCCGTTTGCGCAGCAGGTCGATCATCGCGGCGGATCGGGTGATATGGCGGGGCTGCGAGAACATTCAGGCCTCCGGCAGGAGTATTTGCGCAAAGAAGAAGGTCACAGGCCGATATCCACGATCCTGAGGATGGCGTCCGCCATGTGAGGCATTGCGTGGATCGGTTTCGCGCCATGAAAGGTCACAATCAGATCCGCCGGGAACGGACGGCGGGCCAGAGCCTCGCCGGTATCCGCGTCATAACCGGTGGGCAAGTCAATGTTGACCATGAACGGAGTGGGCGCGGTGTTCTCGTCGAAAGCGGCATCGAGCAACGCGTTGAAAGGCGCGCAAACATCGTCAAGCGGGGCGCGTTGGCCAATGCCGAAAAGCGCATCGACCACGACCCATTCGTCGACGCCTGCCTCATGCGCTATCTTGCCGGCCTTGAGCAGGTGATCGGGACAGTATCGTTGCGTAGGCCCCAATGCCGCCCATCGTTCGTAATTCGTCCTGGCGTTCGGCGGAAGCTTGGCCGGGGCCCCGTAAAGAAACACGTCCACCTCCCAGCCGCGTTCCTTCAACAGCCGCGCCACGACGAACCCGTCGCCGCCGTTGTTGCCCGGCCCGCACAGCACGACCGCGCGGTGCGACGTTGCGGCAAGTTTCGGTCGCTCGTCGAACACCGCTTCCACCACTCCGCGCCCGGCGCGCTCCATCAGTTCGAGCCCGGTCACGTCGCCCGAGTTGATCGCGGCCTGTTCAACGGCGCGCATCCGGGCTGCGGTGAGGCGTTCGGTCATGGTGTCTCAATCTCTGCGTTTCAGAACTGCGCGAACTTTGTGCGGGTTGCCTAAATATTGGGCGCTCGCAGCGGGAACTGGCAGGCAACCCCCGCGTTTTCCACGCTACCCGATTGAGGCTGCCGCTTGGAAGTGCTCTTACCAGCGCGACAAATGCGAAAAGGAGGCGGGCCGTGAAGAAAATCGAGGCCATCATCAAGCCGTTCAAGCTCGACGAGGTCAAGGAGGCGCTGCAGGAGGCGGGCATCCAGGGTCTCAGCGTGATCGAGGTCAAGGGGTTCGGCCGTCAGAAGGGACACACAGAGCTTTATCGCGGGGCGGAATACGTGGTCGATTTCCTGCCCAAGGTGAAGATCGACGTGGTGCTCGACGACGACCAGGTCGACGCCGCCGTCGAGGCCATCGTCGAGGCGGCGCGCACCGACAAGATCGGCGACGGCAAGATCTTCGTCAGCCCCGTCGAGCAGGCCATCCGCATCCGAACCGGCGAGACCGGCTCGGACGCGCTCTGAGACAACAGCACCACAGGACAGGAAACCGAAAGGATCGACGCCATGAGCGCCACAGACCTGCTCAAGACCATCAAGGACGAAGACATCGAGTATGTCGACATCCGCTTTACCGACCCGCGCGGCGCGTTGCAGCACGTGACCATGATCGCCGATCTCGTGGACGAGGACTTTATCGAGGAAGGCTTCATGTTCGACGGCTCCAGCATCGCCGGCTGGAAATCGATCGAGGCGTCGGACATGAAGCTGATGCTCGACACCGCGAGCGCCTATGTCGATCCGTTCTACGCCGAGCGCACGCTGTGCGTGCATTGCACGGTGGCCGAACCCGACACCGGCGAAGCCTACGAGCGCGACCCCCGCGGCACGGCCGAGAAGGCCGAGGCCTATCTCAAGTCGAGCGGCATCGGCGACGAGGCCTTCTTCGGCCCCGAGGCCGAGTTCTTCCTGTTTGACGACGTGCGGTTTTCGAACACGGTCAACAAGGTCTCCTACGAGGTCGACGCGCAGGACGGGTCGTGGAATTCGGATGCCGAGTACGAGATGGGCAACATGGGCCACCGTCCCGGGCTCAAGGGCGGGTATTTCCCAGTCAACCCGGTGGATGACGCGCAGGACATCCGTTCGGAGATGCTGAGCACGATGAAGCGGCTCGGCATGAAGGTGGACAAGCATCACCACGAAGTCGGATCGTGCCAGCACGAGCTGGGGCTGATCTTCGGCACGCTGACGACGCAGGCCGACGAGATCCAGAAATACAAGTACGTCATCCACAACGTCGCCCATGCCTACGGCAAGTCCGCGACCTTCATGCCCAAGCCGATCTACGGCGATAACGGGTCGGGGATGCATGTCAACATGTCGATCTGGAAGGACGGCAAGCCGCTTTTCGCCGGGGACAAGTATGCCGACCTGAGCCAGGAGGCGCTGTGGTTCATCGGCGGCATCCTGAAGCACGCCAAGTCGCTCAACGCTTTCACCAACCCGACGACCAACAGCTACAAGCGGCTGGTTCCCGGCTTCGAGGCGCCGGTGCTGCGGGCCTATTCCGCGCGCAACCGCTCGGGCTGCGTGCGCATCCCGTGGACCGAGTCGCCCAAGGCCAAGCGGGTCGAGGCGCGCTTTCCCGACCCTGCGGCGAACCCCTACCTCGCCTTCGCCGCGCTGTTGATGGCCGGGCTTGACGGGATCAAGTCCAGGATCGACCCGGGCGAGGCGATGGACAAGAACCTCTATGACCTGCCCGCGGAGGAGCTTGAGGGCATTCCCACGGTATGCGGGTCGCTGCGCGAGGCGATGACGGAATTGCAGGCCGATCACGACTACCTGCTGGCCGGCGACGTGTTCACTCGCGACCAGATCGAGGGCTACATCGCGCTGCGCATGGAAGAGGTCGAGCGTTACGACCAGACCCCGCATCCGGTGGAGTTCGGGATGTATTACAGCTGCTGAGCTTCCGGGGCCGGGCAGGGCGGACGAAACCACGTCCCTTCGGCCCGGGCCCTTGCGGCGCTCCTCGGAGATGTCTTCGGGGGGCGCCGCGCGGCCACGGCCCCTCAAAAAGCCGCCATCCGGCTGCCGCGCCGCGACGTGCGAAAGGCCGGGCTTTACGCCGCGTCACCTGGGGCGCCCGCGCCCGCATAGGGCGAATTTCCCCATTTCGGTCACGTTTCGGTCGCACGAAGACCAGTTTCCTCAATAAGCCTTTATCGCGAGTGAATGACGCTCAGCAGGACTTGGGGATGCCAACCAATGACCGGGCATAAACAGAATATCGCGGCATGGCTGCTGCAATCAGAAGCGGACGCAACGGTGGTGGAGGAGACGTTGCGCCATATCTCGGACGCCGTCGAAACCCTCGATCCGGGCATCAGCCAGGGACGGGTGCTGACCGAACGTTCGGCCTGTCTGGTGACGCCGAACCACGTTCTATGGATCACGCATGGCAGGGGCAAGCAGGCGGGCGGGTCGGCGACCGCGCCCTTGCTGCGCCTCGTCATACATCCCATCGCGGCCTCCGTCAGCATGAATACGGCCGGGGCGCTTTTGGCGCGGCTGGTCTGCACGCTGCCGGCGGAGAGGGTGCGCTGGAACGAGCATAGCGTCTGGCTGCCGATCGAGGGCTTCCGCGCCGCGGTCGATCCGAGCGGCCAGCGGCACGCTCGGCCGGCAGAGGCGGCGCGCCCCTCGGGTTTCGCCGTCGCGCAGGGCGCAGTGCTGCCGCGGATCGACGAGACATGCGATTACCTGTCGGCGCGGCTCGAAGGGCTCGACCTCGAGCGGGAGCGCAAGGACGACAAGAGCGAGCCGGCCGTCGAGGCGGCGCAGGCCGCCGCGGCCACGCAGCGCCTCGGCGCCTTTACCAAGGCGCTGGCGGCGTCGCGGATCGCGCTGCCCGGAGTCGGGCGCCGCGTCGAGCGCGCCGCCGATCCCCTGCAGGGCTGAGACCGGCGCGCGGACCGCTTCAGTCGCAGGTTCCGCGGACGCCGGGCACGGTCTCTTCAGGCGTGCAGATGATTCCGCCCCAGACATGGCCGGTCTCGCCGTCGGGCTTTCGGATGACGAACCAGTTGTAGCCGTCCAGTTCCTCGCCCGTATCCTGCATGAGCGTGATGGAAGTGCCGCGCGCCAACGTGCCGATCCTGGCATGCTGCGTTCCCGGCCCGCTGCGGATATTGCCGCCAAGCGCCTGCGCGGACATGCCTTCGACGTCGGGCGCGTCGGGCAGGGGCCCGTCGCCGTCCTGGGAGGGGGGCGCCGTCGCCTCTTCCATCATCCAGGCCGGGGCGACGCCGCAATGCATCTTCTCTTCGCCGTCGATCAGCATGGCGTCGTCGCTCTTGCCGATGAATTCCAGCCCCTCGCCGAGATACCGGAACCCCGATCCGCTGACGGCGCGCTCCATCTCGTAGGGGCTGCTTTCGCCGCCGCCGCTGTCGAGGCCGAGCTTGAAGACAGCCGTTGCGATGTCGGGGGTCTCATCTAGGATGAACACCCGCCACGCGCCGTCGTCCACCGCCTCGCACTCAAACAATGCGCCTGCGGGTGCGAGCGAAGGCGCCAGCGATCCCGCGAGGACCAGGCCGAGTATCCGTTTCATGTCATGCCCCTTTCCCGGTTCGCGCGCCCGTGGCGCGTCCTGTCGACCGGGACAGTCTAGGGCGTCGGACCGGGGCGGACAATCGGGGCGTCTTCACCGGAGCGTGAGCGCGGGGCGAGCGCTTGGCGCCGCCCACCCGCATCGTTCAGTGGCTGTGTTCGTTATCCCAGGTCTCGCGCTTGGGCAGTTGCTCGAACGTGTGCTCGGGCGCCGGGGTCGGCACGGTCCATTCCAGCGTGTCGGCGTATTCGTTCCAGTAGCTCGCCCGCGTTTCGCGCCTGCCGGCGAACAGTGTGTAGAAGATGACGCCGATGAAGAACAGGAACGACGCGAAGGACAGCAGCGCGCCCCAGCTCGAGACGTGGTTCCAGAAGCCGAAGGCCTCGGGGTAATCGATGTAGCGGCGCGGCATGCCCTGCCGCCCGAGAAAGTGCTGCGGGAAGAAGGTCAGGTTGGCGCCGATGAAGAACATCCAGAAGTGCAGCTTGCCAGCCCATTCGGGGTATTGCCGCCCGGACATCTTGGCCATCCAGTAATAGACCCCCGCGATCAGCGCGAAGATGGCGCCGAGGCTCATCACGTAGTGGAAATGCGCCACCACGTAGTAGGTGTCGTGATAGGCGCGATCCAGGCTGGCCTGCGCCAGGACGACGCCGGTGACGCCGCCGACGGTGAACAGGAACACGAAGCCGAGCGCGAACAGCATCGGCGTCTTGAACTCGACCGATCCGCCCCACATCGTCGCCAGCCACGAGAAGATCTTGATGCCCGTCGGCACCGCGATCGTCACCGACGCGATCTGGAAATAGCTCTGTTGCGTGATCGACATGCCAGCGGTGAACATGTGGTGCGCCCAGACGAGAAAGCCGAGCGCGCCGATCGCGATCAGCGCCCAGACCATGCCGAGATAGCCGAAGATCGGCTTTTTCGAGAAGGTGGCGACGACATGGCTGATGATGCCGAAGCCGGGCAGCACGACGATATAGACCTCGGGGTGCCCGAAGAACCAGAACAGGTGCTGGTAGAGCACCGGGTCGCCCCCGCCCGCGGGGTCGAAGAAGGTGGTGCCGAAGTTGCGGTCCGTGAGCAGCATGGTGACCGCCCCCGCCAGCACCGGCACGGCCATCAGCAGCATCCAGGCGGTGACGAAGATCGACCACGCGAACAGCGGCGCCTTGAACAGCGTCATGCCCGGCGCGCGCATGTTGAGGAAGGTCGTGATCATGTTGATCGCGCCGAGGATCGAGCTCGCCCCCGAGAGGTGGATCGCGAAAATCGCGAGGTCCATCGATATGCCGCCGTCATGCACCGTCAGCGGCGCATAGAGCGTCCAGCCCACGCCCGCCCCGTGCGAGGCGTCCCCCCCCGGCGCAAAGAACGACGCGATGGCGAGCCCGGTCCCCGCGACGAACAGCCAGAAGCTGAGATTGTTGAGCCGCGGGAACGCCATGTCGGGCGCGCCGATCATCAGCGGCATGAAATAATTGCCGAATCCCCCGAAGAGCGCCGGGATCACCACGAAGAACATCATCAGCAGGCCGTGATAGGTGACGATGATGTTCCACAGGTGCCCGTCGGGCGAACAGGTGGCCGCGGAGGGCCAGAAGCGCAGCCCCTCGACGCAGAGGAACTGCACGCCCGGCTCCATCAGCTCGAGCCGCATGAAGACCGAAAGGAGCGCGGCGATCAGCCCGACGCCCGCGGAGGTGAACAGGTAGAGAGTGCCGATGTCCTTGTGGTTCGTGGACATGAACCACCTGGTGAAGAAACCGCGATCGTCGTGTTCCGGACTGGGGTGCAGTGTTGCTTCGGTCATCGCGGCCTCCTTCGGGGGGTGTTCGGCGGGGAATCCGGCGCGGGGCATGGGATCGGGACGCGAACGCCACGCGCGGCGGGCCGCGCGTGGTTCCGGGCCGGGGCGGCCGGGAGGCTGCTCAGGAACAAGATGAAAAGGCTCATCATCCGCGCCCATGCTCCTTCAAGGTCGTGGGCGTTCCGCGCGGGGTCCGTGCCTTGGGCCTCGTGCGAAGCGCGTCAGAATTTCTCTTCGACGATGCGGGAGTCCTCGACCCCCAGATCGTGCAGCGCCGTGCGGACGGCGTCCATCATCGGCGGCGGGCCGCAGAGGTAGCAGCGGCTATCGGACCCGACGAACCTGTCCAGGAAATCGCGATCGAGCCGCCCCTCGGGAACGTCGCCCGAGGACTCGTCCACGACGAACGCGGTCCTGAGCCCCGTCATCGACTCGAAATAGTCGCGCCAGATGATGTCGGCTTCGGTCTTGTTGGCGAACAGCAGGGTCGAACCCTCGAGCGTGCCGTTCTCGTGCAACTGCTTGCGCAATACGGCGATCATCGGGGTGATCCCGGCGCCGCCGGCGATGAAAACCCCCGGTCCCTGATCCGAGATCGCACCGAACGGGCCTTTCATCTCGACCTCGTCGCCGGGCTTCATCTCGGCGATCTGCTCGGTCACGCCGTGGTGGTCGGGATAGGACTTGATGACGAATTCGAGCGTCGGCTCGTGCGGGAGGGTGACCGGGGTGAAGGGGCGTCCTTCCTCTTCCCAACCGTCTTTCTGGAGATGCAATTCCACGCCCTGGCCGGGCGTGAAGTCGAAATCCTCCGGGCGGTCGAAGATCAGGTGATGGGTGTCGGGTGTGACGGGATCGATCTGCTTCAGCGTGAGGTGATGTGACATGTGCCAATACCTTCCTTTTGTCCAAACAGGCGGCCAATCCACGTTGGCCCCAATGACACTGACGCAGCTTGGGCGTGCGGGTTCCCGGAATTTCCCGTATTTGGTGTTTGCCTTGGAGATTATCCAACGGTACAATAGGCATTGTCAATACCATTTAGAGGAGCGCCCATGCGCCTTGCGACATTCACCGATTACGGATTGCGGATTCTCATGCGGCTCGCCAGCACCCCGGAGGAGCGGCTCAGCACCGCCGACCTCGCGGCGCAGTTCGAGGTGTCTCAGCATCATCTGACCAAGGTGGTGCAGGACCTGGTGCGCGGCGGCTTCATTGAGACGCGGCGTGGTTCGGGCGGGGGCATGCGGCTTGCGCGCGATCCCGCGGAGATCGGGCTTGGCAGCGTGGTGCGCCACCTCGAGCGGCGTTTCGCGCTTGTCGAGTGCTGCCAGGCCAATGGCGGCAACTGCGTTCTGAAACCGCGCTGCCGCCTGAAGCCGCGCCTTCTGGCCGCGCAGGATGCGTTCCTCGCGGAACTCGACCGCTCGACCGTCGCCGACTGCGCCTGGAACGACGACGCGGCGGCGGCCTGACGGGAAGGAGTGAGCATGTCACAGATCGAAATCGGCCCCGACCGGGTCCAGATCGACGCCGAGATCGTCGCGAGGGCGCTCAAGCTCGCGCCGCAGGAGCTTCGCGAGAGGATGCGCGAAGGCGCCGTCACCAGCCGGTTGGAGCGGGGCGAGGGCGAGGATGAGGGGCGTGTGCGGCTGACCTTCTTCTCCGCTACGCGGCGCGCGCGGATCACCGCCGACGCCTCGGGGGCGGTGCTGTCCTGCACCGGGGCGGATGTCGCGCAACCGTCCAGGTCGGAGCATCCGGCGAAGGCCGCGCCGGCGCGGGGAAGGCCCGGCGCGATGCGCGACGTGCCGCCGGACGACACGTTCCCGGCGAGCGACCCGGTCGCGCGCGGCCCTGACGCACCGGAATGAGCGGGGCGCGCGCGGAAGAGGATATGCTTTCAACCCGTTTGCAAGGGGCCGGGCAAGGCCCGCCCGTTGCACGGCCATGCAATGAATTCCCGGAAAGGAAAGACCATGACAGACCCGCTTTTCCCCACCAATACCGCCGCGTTGGCCAAGCGCCGCAAGGAGGCGACCCCCGAGACGAGCGCTGCGTTCGAGGCCTTCAGCAAGGCGGTCTTCGCCGAGGGCGCGCTTGACGTGAAGACCAAGCAGTTGATCGCCGTCGCGGTCGCCCATGTCACGCAATGCCCCTATTGCATCAAGGGCCACACCAAGGCCGCGCTGCGCCACGACGCGAGCGAGGCCGAGATCATGGAGGCGATCTGGGTCGCCTCGGAGATGCGCGCGGGCGGGGCCTATGCGCATTCGGTCCTCGCGCTCGAGGAAACCGAGAAGAAGGCGGCGCGCGACTGACCCGCGCCGTGTCGCACATTTTCAGAGGATGGCCGTAAATGACCGCACCTTTCGCAATCGAAGCCTCCTTCGCCGAGAAGAAGCGCGCGCAGATCAGGGAAGCCGCCCGCATCATGGGCATCGACGAGGACTACCTGTCGCTCATGGTCGATGAGTTCTACGCGCGCATTCGCGCGGACGCGCGGCTGGGTCCGATCTTCGAGGCCGAGATCGGCGAGGATTGGGGCCCGCATCTTGACCGGATGAAACGATTCTGGGCGTCCGTCGCGCTGAACGCGGGAACGTACGCCGGCAAGCCGGTCGTCGTGCATCAGCGTCTGCAAGGCGTGGAGCCCGACGATTTCGGGCGCTGGCTGTCGCTGTTCAAGGCGACGCTTGACGAAACCGCCCGCACCCCCGAGGCGGCGCAATACCTGATGTCCCGCGCCGAGAGGATCGCGCAAAGCCTGCGCATGGCGATGTTCGAGAGAAACCCCGCCGGAGTGCCCTCGCTGCGCTGAGCGACCGGGCGGGGCGGCTCAGGCGCGCCTTGTCGTAGCCGCGCCGGCGTGGGCCAGGAGCGACGCCCCGACGATCGCGGAGGTGACGGAGCCCAACAGCACCGCCAGCTTGACCGACGCGAGCTGCGGACCCTCGAACGCGGCGCTGGCGATGAAGATCGACATGGTGAACCCGACCCCGGCGAGGCAGCCGGCGCCGATGAACTGGCGCCAGTTGATCTCGGAGGACAATTGCGCCCATCCAAGCCGCACCGCGAGCCAGCAGGCGCCGACGATGCCGAGCGGCTTGCCGATCAGCAGCCCGAGGATCACCCCGACGCTTTCGGGCGCCAGCGGCGAGAAATGCGACCCCGCCAGCAGGATGCCCGTGTTGAAGAACGCGAACAGCGGCAGAATCAGGAAGTTGGTCCAGTTCTCCAGCGCGTGTTGCAGGTGGTGGCCCGGCTCGCGCAGCCGGTTGATCGCGTTTTCCAGCGCAAGGACCGCGTATTCCGCGATGTTCTCGCGACGGGGTTCGTCGTCGGGTTCGACCGCGTCGGCGATCACCGTGGCCTGCGCCGCCACCTCCTCGACCTTGGCGGGGCGGCGTGCGGGGATCAGCATCGCGGTCACCACGCCCGCCATCGTCGCATGTATGCCCGAGGCGTGGGTGAAGGCCCACAGCACGATCCCGAGGACGAGATAGGGCGCGAGCGCATAGACCCGCGCGCGCCCCATCAACGCCATCAGCGCGATGCAAGCGAGCGCCCCGAGCATCGGCGCGACGTTCAGCCCGTGACCGTAGAACATGGCGATCACCACGATCGCCCCGAGGTCGTCGGCGATCGCCAGCGCGGCGACGAACACCTTGAGCGAATTGGGCACGCGCCGCCCGAGCAGCGCCATCAGCCCCAGCGTGAAGGCGATGTCGGTGGCCATCGGCACGCCCCAGCCATGCGCGCCCGCGCCGCCGAAGTTGAACGCGGCATAGATCAGCGCCGGCGCAGCCATGCCGCCCAGGGCGCCGATGATCGGCAGCATCGCGCTCGACAGGTCGGACAGTTCGCCCGAAACCACCTCGCGCTTGATCTCGATCCCGACGATCAGGAAGAAGATCGTCATCAGGCAGTCGTTGATCCACTGCTCGACCGTCAGGCCGAACCGGCCGTCGCCGAGTTCGAGCGCAAAGGTGGTCAGGCGCAGCCGTTCATAGACGCCATGCAAGCCCGAATTGGCCACGATGAGCGCCGCCAGCGTCGCCAGCACGAGCAGCAGCCCGCCCGAGGCCGCCCAGCCGAAGAACCGCTGGCTCGCCATCTCGACGCGGAATCCGAAAGGGCGTTCGACCGCGTCCATGATCGACAGTTCGTCCCACGCGCCGAAATATGGCTCACCCTCGATGAAGAGCGCCGGCGTGCGGGTGACGTTCATCGCCTTGGCGAATTCGCGGTCGCGGGCGAGGTGACGCCCGACCGCGTCCGAGCGCATGTCACGCCTGAACTTCGAAAGATCGAGCCCGACCTCTTGGGCGAGGGTTTCGATATCCTCGGCGCCAAAGCCCTGGCCCCTGCCGAAGAGGACCTGGTGCATGTCCCAGAACATGCCCTGCCGGCCCGCGGCGATGGCGGCGCGCGCCGCGCGGTCCGCATCCGCGTTTCCAGGGTCGAAGAACTGGCGGTAGATATAGACCACCTTGCCGTCCTGCCGGTCGGCGATGCGGCGCAGGATGTCGCGCAGGCGGCGGCAGGCGTTCGAGGTGTAATCGCCATAGAGCACGACCGCGCGCCGGCAATCCGGCTCTCCGAGGTAGAAATCGCGGTCGGGGTCGAAACTTCGGATGTTTGCGTGGGACATGGCTGCGCAGTCTCTTCTGGCGTTACCGGACAGATAGACGATTTTTCGAAAAAGTCCGGGAACCTTTTGCGCCGCGCCACATCCAACAGGGCAGACGCGCCGGAAACGGCCTGTCCTCGATATGATGAAACACGACGAAAGGAACATGCAATGACCCGTCTCATCAGCACTCTGGCGGCCCTGTCGCTGTCGTTTGCCGCCGCGCCTGCGCTCGCGGCAGGCGCGGACGATTCCGTGGCGACCGCCCCGCCCGACGCCCCCTACCAGAAGGTGAGCGACCTGGTGAAGCTGCCGGATTTCCTGCCCGGCATGGGGCAGCTCTTTGTCGATCCCGAAACGCTTCCGGCGGGGCCGTTCCTGGCCTATGACCACGACGGCAAGCTGGTCAGCACCACCTACATGATCCCGATCAAGGCCATGAACGCCGACACCAGCTTTGACAACCTCGCCGCGCCGGGGGGCGACGTCGATCACGTCGACATTTATTTCAACGCCGGCCACCCCGGCGTTGCGGAGCCGCATGAACATATCGTGCTCTGGCATGTGCCGGTCGCCGACGAAGCGCGCGTCGCCGAATAACATGCGACGCCGTGCATTCATGTGGGGGAGCGGCGGGCTCGCCGCCGCTCTCACCCTCTCGCCGGGGTTTGCGCTGAGCGACTCCGTGGTCGAGATCGGGATGGGCGGACGGCCCGACGGATCGAAGGTCTGGTTCGATCCTTACGGCCTGCTGATCCGTCCCGGCCAGACGGTCCGCTGGACCAACGAGGACAAGAGCAATTCGCACACCGCCACCGCCTATGCGCCGGAGATCTACGACCACCCGCGCCGGATTCCCGACGGGGCCGAGCCGTTCGACAGCGACTACCTGTTGCCGGGGGAGACCTTCGAGGTGACGTTGGACGTGCCGGGCGTGTATGATTACTACTGCATCCCGCACGAACTGTCGGGCATGGTCGGGCGGATCATCGTGGCCGATCCGGGCCAGACGGATTTCACCGGCTATCCCGAGGACGGGCTTGACCAGGTGATCCTCGACGGGTTTCCGCCGATCGCGGAGATCCTGAAACAAGGCAGCGTGCGCAAGGAGGGTTGACCATGCAGACTGCTCCGATTCCGATCCGCAAATCCTGCGATGAGCTGGGCGAGGCCGAACTGGTCAACCTGGCGCGGGGGGGCAACGACGACGCCGTGCGCGTGCTGGTGCGGCGCAACAACCAGCGGCTCTTTCGGGTTGCGCGCGGCATCCTAAACAGCGACGCCGAGGCCGAGGACGCGGTGCAGGCCGCCTATGTCAACGCCTTTACCAAGCTGGACGGCTTTCGCGGCGACGCGGCCTTCTCGACCTGGCTGACCCGGATCGTGATGAACGAATCCTACGGTCGGTTGCGGCGCCGGAAACATGTCGTCGACCTGGCCGAATACCGTGAAGGCATGCAGGATATGCAGGAGGGAGGTGAATATGCCTCGATGACGACCCCACCCATGAACCCGGAAACCGAACTCGAGCGCGCCGAGGTGCGCAAGGTGCTGGAGGCGTCGATCGACGCGCTGCCCGAACCGTTCCGGCTGACCTACATCATGCGCGACGTGCAGGAGATGACGACGCGCGAGGTGGCGATGCTTCTCGGGATCAATGTCGTCACGGTCAAGACTCGGCTGTTCCGCGCCCGCCGCCTGTTGCGGACCGCGCTGCGCAAGAGCATGGCTGACGAATTCTCGGGAATATTCCCGTTCGACGGCGCGCGTTGCGACAACATGGCGGATCGCGTCGTGCAGGCGCTCGCGGAACGTCGCGACGGCTGAGGGCGCGGCGCCTTGCGTTGAAATCGGCGATTCAAGTTTCCCCGGAAACGTCCTAAGTCATGGTCGCACCCGTTTCACCCGGACGGGTGCGATCATGTTCGTTGGGAGGTTCCGCGTGCGCGCCATTCGCTTCATCCACTGCTCGGATCTGCATCTCGGCAAGGGGTTCGGCCCCTATGCCGACGGGGCGCGGCTGACCGAGGCGCGCCACCAGTCCATCGCCCGCCTCGCCCGCGCGGCGCGTGACCATGACGCGGCGCATATCCTGGTCGCGGGCGATGTGTTCGACGTGCCCACGCCCTCGCCGGCCACGCTGCGGCAGGGAATCGCGAGCATGGCCGAGGCGCGCGACGTCACCTGGTGGCTGCTGCCCGGCAACCATGACAACCTGCGCGAAGCTCAGGCCACGTGGGAAGAGGTAACCGCGCTGGGCCATGATTCGATCCGCGTGCTGACCTCGCCCGACCCGGTCGAGCTTCAACCCGGCGCGGTGCTGCTGCCCGCGCCCTTGCTGACGCGGCATCCCTCCTCGGACCCCTCGGCGGTGATCGGGACCGGCACGGATGAGGCGATCCGCATCGGGCTCGCCCACGGGCCGATCACCGGCTTTGGCGAGGACGACGCCCGCCCCGGCGTGATCGCGCCGGACCGGGACCGGCTGGCGGGGCTGGATTACCTCGGGCTCGGGGACTGGCACAGGCAGATGAAGGTCTCCGACAGGGTGTGGTATTCCGGCGCGCCCGAATACACCGATTTCCGCCACGCGGGGCGCGGCGGTTGCCTTGTCGTGAGCATCGACGCGCCTGGCGCCGCGCCCGAGGTCACGCCGGTCGAGACGGGCGCGTTCCACTGGGCGCCGCTGTCGGTCGCGCTGCTTCCCGGCGACGATCCGCGCGCCGCCGTCGCCGCGGCGCTGCCGCAAACGCCGCGGCGCGACACGCTTGTGCGGCTGGACGTGACCGGGCGCGCGCGGCTTTCCGATGCGTCCGGCCTGAGCGCGCTGGAGGCGGAGATCGGGCCGGAATTCTGCCATTTCGCGTTCTCCACGGCGGGGCTCGCCCTCGATCTCGAAACCTCCGACCTCGACGAGATCGCGCCGACCGGCGCCTTGCGGCAGGCGGCCGACATGCTGGCGGGCGACGCCGAAGCGGCGGAGCTGTCCGAACGCGAACGCCAGGTCGCGGCGGCGGCGCTGCGGCGGCTGCACTCATTGGTCGCGGGGGGTGGGGCATGAGGATCCGCTCCGTCACGCTCGACAACGTGCGCCGCTTTACCGAGCCGGTGACGGCGGGGCCGTTCAATGACGGCATCACCTTGCTCTGCCAGCCCAATGAAAGCGGCAAGTCGACGCTGTTCGACGCGCTGCACGCGCTCTTTTACGTCAAGTATTCCGGCTGGCCCGCCGAGGTGTCCTCGCTCCAGCCCTGGTCGGGCGGCAAGGTGGCGGTCACGGTCGAGCTCGAGATCGACGGCGAGAGTTGGCGCGTGCGCAAGCAATGGCAGCGCGGCGCGGGCGGCGAGGCGCGCGTCTGGAAGGACGGCCGGCTGCGCCACCAGGGGGACGATGCGGAGCATTGGCTCTCAAGCATCGTGCGCGGCGACGGGACCGGGCCATCGGGGCTGTTGTGGGTGCGGCAGGGCCGGGTGTCGCTGTCGGTGGACGGCAAATACGCCAGGGGCGACGAGAAGGGGCAGGAGCATGAAGAGCGGCGCAACCTGCTGACGCTCATCACCGGCGCGATGGACGATCTCACCGGGGGCAAGACGATGGACGCCGCGCGCGACGCCTGCGCCGCCGAGCTTGGCCAGCTTCAGACGGCAAGCGGCAGGCCGAAGGCCGGCGGCGCGTGGGCGCAGGCGCAGGCGCAGGTGGAGGCGCTGGAAAAGGACGAGGCGCATCTTGCCCGGCAGGCGGATGAACTTCACGAGGCGCTGGAGGAGCGGCGCCGCCTGCGCGCGCAACTGGCGGAACTCGAGGACGACGAAACGCGGGCAGCGCGCGCCCGCGACCTTGCCGAAGCGGAGGCCGCGTTCAGGGACGCCGAACGGCACGCCTCATTGGTCTCACAGGCCGCGACGGAGGCGGCGCTTGCCCGCCAGACCGAAAGCGCGGCGCGCGCCGAGGCGGAGGCGGCGCGGGCGCTGCGGGACGAGTTGGCCGAGGCTGGCGGGATGGCAAGGGACGCGGCGGAGCAGGCGGAAACGGCGGCCAAGCGGCTGGCCGAGGCCGAAACCGCCTGGCAGGCCGCGCAGGAGACGCTGAAGACGGCGGACGCCGAGGAGGCGCGCGCCCGCGCCACGCTCCAGCGCGTGACACGGCGCGACGCGGCCCGCGCGGCGGCGGAGCAGCGGCGCAAGATGGCCGACATGCTGGCCAAGGCCGAGGACGCGGACCGCCGCGCCGCCAGCGCGCTGGCCGAGGCCGGGCGCGGCCCCGACAAGGACGCGGTCGACGGGATCGAGAAGCTGGCCCGCGCGGTGGACACGGCGCGCGCGGTGCGGGACGCGGCCGCGCCGCAGGTGGCCGTGAGCTACCTTCCCGGCGCGCCGGAGGTGCGGCTTGACGGCGCGCCGGTTGCCGAGGGGGCCGCGCAGGTGGTGACCGGGCGCGCCAGGTTCGATCTGCCCGGCATCGGCGCGCTGACCGTCACGCCGGGGCGGGAGGGCGCCGCGGACCCGGCGCCGGAGGCCGAAACGGCGCTTGCCCGTGCGCTCGAGGTCGCGGGGTTCGATGACCTCGACGCCCTGCGCGCCGCCGCGCGGGCGCGCGCCGAGGCGCTGCGCACGGCCCATCTCGCGGCGCAGGCGCGCGACACGCTGGCGCCCGAGGGGGTGCAGGCCTTGCGCAATGACCTCGCCCGGCTGCCCGCGCCAAGCGATGTCGAAGACGCGGCGCTGCCCGATGCCGTCGCGGCCCAAAAGGCGGCGCAGGACGCGAGCGGCGCGCTTAGCTCCGCGCGCGCGGCCGAAGCCGAGCGGCGCACGCGGCGCGATGCGGCCAAGGACGCCGCGACCGCCGCGCGCAGCACCGCGACGGCGGCGAAAGAGCGGCTGGACCGCGCCCGGCAGGCGATGCGCGATTTGCCCGAACGGGAGGACGCGGCGCTGGCCGAGCGGCTGGACCGATTGCGCGCGGCGGCCGAGGCGGCGGAGGCGCTGCACCGCGAACGGCAGGAAGGCGCGCCCAATGTCGCGGCGGCTGAGGCCCGGCTCAAGCGCATCCGCAGCGTGATCCGCGAGGCCGAGACCCGCGCGCAGGCGGCGCAGCTGCGCCTGGCCGAGCTGCGCGCGCTGATCCGGGCCCGCGCCGAGGAGGGCGTGGAAGAGGCGCTCGAGGATGTGCGGCTGCGGCTTGGCGCGGCCCGCGAGCGGCTGGAGCGCGTGAGTTTCGAGGTCGAGGTGCTGCGCCGGCTCGACGCCGCGCTGGAAGCGGCCCAATCCGCCGCGCGCGACCGCTATTACGCGCCCATCGCGCGCGAATTGCGCCCCCTGCTCGAGGAGTTGTGGGACGACGCCGAACTGGTCTGGTCCGACGACACGCTGCTGCCCAGCGGCATGATCCGCAAGGGCGAGTCCGAGCCGATCGACACCCTCTCCGGCGGCACGCAGGAGCAGATCGCGTTCCTCGTGCGGCTGGCCTTCGCGCGACTGCTGGCGAAAGCGGGGCGCCACGCGCCGCTGATCCTCGATGATGCGCTGGTCTATTCCGACGACGACCGGATCGAGCGGCTGTTCGACGCGCTGCACGGCGCGGCGGGGGATTTGCAGATCATCGTGCTGTCCTGCCGCCAGCGGGCGTTCCGCGAACTCGGCGCGCCGCAGGTCGTCTTCCGGCCCGCCGATGCGCGGGCCGAGGGCTGACGGTGGCGCCGCGGCGCCGCGCGCGGTAGCATCGCGCGCATGACCCTGTTGATCGTCTATCACACCCGCACCGGCGGCAGCCGCCAGATGGCCGAGGCCGCGGCCGCGGCCGCCCGCGCCGAGATCGAAACGGTGCTGAAACCCGCCGCGGAGGCCGGGCCGGACGACCTTCTGGAGGCTGCCGGCTACATCTTCTGCGCGCCCGAGAACCTCGCGGCGATCTCGGGCGTAATGAAGGATTTCTTCGACCGCTGCTACTATCCCGTGCTGGGCAGGATCGAGGGGCGGCCCTACGCGCAGATGGTCTGCGCCGGATCGGACGGCTCCAACGCCGCGCGCCAGACCGCACGGATCGCCCAGGGGTGGCGGCTGCGCGAGGTGCAGGAGGCGCTGATCGTCTGCACCCATGCGCAATCGCCCGAGGAAATCCTGGCTGAAAAGGTGATCCCCGAGGCCGAGCTCGGAAAATGCCGCGAAATCGGGCAGGCGCTGGGCGCGGGGCTGGAAATGGGCGCGTTCTGAACCGCGCCGGGTCGCGCGGGCCGGGCGAAGACTCCGCTTGCGCCTGCACCGCCGCACCCATAGAAGACCCCTGATTTTGACCGCTGCGGACGCCTCCGCGGCCCGAATGCAATGGACAAGGACGAACGATGCAGGTCACCGAGACACAGAACGAAGGGCTGAAACGCGCCTACACCATGCTGCTGACCGCGCAGGAGCTGGACGACAAGGTCATGGACAAGCTGAAAGAGGCCCAGCCCGAGGTCGAAATGAAGGGCTTTCGCAAGGGCAAGGTGCCGCTGGCGCTGCTGAAGAAGAACTTTGGCCAGCGCGTGCTGGGCGAGGCCATGCAGGAGGCCGTGGACGACGCCATGAAGGCGCATTTCGCCGAGAGCGGCGACCGCCCGGCGGGTGAACCGGCGGTCAAGATGACCAACGAGGACTGGAAGGAGGGCGACGACGTCGAGGTCGAGATGTCCTACGAGAAGCTCCCCGACATCCCGGAACCGGACCTGAAATCGATCAAGCTCGAACGGATGAAGGTCGTCCCCGACGATGGGGCGGTGGACGAGGCGCTGGCGAGCCTCGCCGAGAACGCGCAGAACTTCGAGGACCGCAAAAAGGGCTCCAAGGCCAAGGACGGCGATCAGGTGACGATGGATTTTGTCGGCCGCGTCGATGGCGAGGCGTTCGAGGGCGGATCGGCCGAGGATTATCCGCTGGTGCTCGGCTCGGACAGCTTCATCCCCGGCTTCGAGGAGCAGCTTGTCGGCGTCAAGGAGGGCGAGGAAAAGGACGTCACCGTCAATTTCCCCGAGGATTACCAGGCCGAACATCTGGCTGGTAAGGAAGCGGTGTTCAGTTGCACGATCAAGGCCGTGAAAGCGCCGAAACCCGCGGAGATCGACGACGAACTGGCCAAGAAGTTCGGCGCCGAGGATCTCGACGGTCTCAAGGGCCAGATCCGCGAGCGGCTCGAAGTGGAGTACGCCGGGGCGGCCCGCGCGGTGATGAAGCGCGCGCTTCTCGACAAGCTCGATGAGATGGTCGATTTCGACCTGCCCCCGTCGATGGTCGAGGGCGAGGCGAAGCAGATCGCGCACCAGCTTTGGCATGACGACAACCCGGACGTGGAAGGCCACGATCACCCCGAGGTGGAGCCGACCGAGGAGCACGAGAAGCTGGCCGCGCGCCGCGTGCGTCTTGGCCTGCTGCTCGCCGATCTGGGCCAGAAGGCCGAGGTGCAGGTCAGCGACCAGGAGATGACGCAGGCGATCATGGAGCAGGCCCGCCAGTATCCGGGCCAGGAACGCCAGTTCTTCGAGTTCGTGCAGCAGAACCAGCAGATGCAACAGCAGCTGCGCGCGCCGATCTTCGAGGAAAAGGTCGTCGACTATGTGGTCGAGCTGGCCGACGTGACCGAGAAGGAGGTCACCAAGGACGAGCTGCAAAAGGCGGTCGAGGCGCTCGACGACGAGTAATCGCCGGGGCTGGCTGATGCCTTGGAGAAGCGGATAAGGGGGCCTCGGCGGGCCCCCTTATTTGTCGTCCGATACCGGGACCGACAGCGATAACGACGCCGAATGCTACTCTTTGTCGAAGAAATCGGCATGTGGGGAATCCGTGGCCATTCCGTCCCCGTTCATGTCGCGTGCGCCTGCCCGTGCGTCCGAACCCGGCGCCAATCGCCTTCAAGGCCATGTGCCGCCCCCTGTTTTCGCCTCGATCATGCAAGACGGTAGCGCAAGCGCAGGGATTTATCGAACGGCGACTCCGGTCCGCAAAGCGACGGTTCGGGCCTTCCAGGATGCAGCCCATCCGTGAATGCAAAAAAACCCGGCACGCGTTGCGCACCGGGTCATTCTCGCTGTCTGCGCGCGCCTGTGCGGCGTTTACTTCCAGCCGACCTCGTTGAAGATCTCCTGCGCCTTGGCCGCATTGGTCGAGAAGGCCGCGGTGGGCGTTGACGTATCGGGCACGAAGAAGCCCAGCCGCGCGGTGTTGGCGTCGAGGCCGACGCCCGGCACGGCGGGATATTCGTTGTTCTGGCTGGCGAAGTGCTGCTGCGCGAAGTCGCTGACGAGGAATTCCAGCAGCGCCTTGGCCGCGTCCGGATGCGGGGCGCCCTTGGTCATGGCGGCAGCGGTGAGGTTCAGATGCGCCCCCCGGTCAGACTGGTTCGGCCAGACCCAGCCGAGATTGTCCATCCCCGACGTCAGCCCCTCGACGTCCTTGTCGAAGCCGCGCAGGAAGTAATAGTGGTTCGCCACGGCGATGTCGCATTCGCCCGACACGAGGCCGCGCAGCTGGTCGGTGTCGCCGCCCTGCGGTTCGCGCGCCATGTTGTCGACGATGCTCTGCGCCCAGTCGCGGGCGGCCTCTTCGCCGTCGGCCTCGATGATCGAGGCGAGCAGCGACTGGTTGTAGACGTTGCTGGAGGAGCGGATGCAGATCCGGCCCTTCCATTCGGGGTCGGTCAGGGCCTCGTAGGTGCGCGGCGGGTTTTCGACGCGGTCCTTGGCGTAGAAGATGATGCGCGCGCGCTGGCTGACGCCGAACCAGAGGTCGTCGGGGTGGCGCAGATGTTCGGGCACGGCGTTCTCGATCACCTCCGAATCGAAGGGCTGGATCACGCCGGCCTGCTCGGCGCGGCCCATGCGGCCGATATCGACGGTGATGAACACGTCCGCGGGGCTGTTCTTGCCCTCGGCCTTGAGCCGCGCGATGAGTTCGTCCGCCTTGCCTTCGACGCGGTTGACGGTGATGCCGGTTTCCTTGGTGAATTCCTCGTAGAGCGCGTCGTCGGTGTCGTAGTGGCGCGATGAATAGACGTTGACGTCCTGCGCCATGGCGCCTGCGGCGATCGCGGTCAGCGACAGCACGGAGGCGATCCGGGTGGTGATGCGGAGCATGTGAGGGTCCTCTGTTAGTCCGAGTGAATTACTCGGGCATTCGTGAATATTCTGACTAAATTAGTCAAGTCGAAAGATGACGCCGTGCGAAGCGCCCGGATTCGCGGCCCCGCGGCTTGCAAACGCAGCGTAAAACTTGCGCTCCGATCCGCCTGCCACCATGCTTGCGCGCAGGGAAGGGCCGCGCCCCGGCAAGGGCGCGCAGAAGGAGGATGCGCCATGACGTTCGCCGTGCGGCAGGATGTGATCGATATCGAAAATGAAATGCCGTGGGAGGCGCGCGAGCGGCCCGAAACGATCTACCGGATGCTGAAGGGGACGACCGATGCGTTTCCCGACCGCCCCGCGGTCAGCTATCAATTGCTGTCGGGTGCGAACGACAAGGCCGAGACGCTGACATGGCGGCAGTTTCACGACCAGGTCTGCCAGGCGGCCAACCTGTTTCACGGCCTCGGCATCCGCGAGACGGACGTGGTCGCGCTGGTGCTGCCCAACTGCATGGAGGCGGCGACCGCGACGATCGCCGGCATGATCGCCGGGATCGTGAGCCCGATCAACCCGCTGCTCGAGGCGGAGCAGATCAGCTCGATCCTGCGCGACACCGGGGCGCGCGTCGTCGTCACGCTCAAGGCGTTCCCCAAGACCGACATCGCCCAGAAGACCGCCGAGGCGATCCGCGACGCGCCGGACGTGAAGACCGTGCTCGAGATCGACCTGAACCGCTATCTCACCCCGCCCAAGAGCTGGCTCGTCCCGTTCCTGCGGCCCAAGGTCACCGCGACGCATGACGCCGAGGTGCTCGATTTCGCCAAGGCGGTGGCGGGGCAGCCCACGACGCTTGCCTTCGAGGACGGGGGCAAGGATCGCGTCGGCGCCTATTTCCACACCGGCGGCACCACGGGCATGCCCAAGGTCGCGCAGCATCTCTATTCAGGGATGATCTACAACGGGTGGCTGGGGCATACGCTTCTTTTCACCGAGAAGGACAATGTCATGTGTCCGCTGCCGCTCTTTCACGTGTTCGCCTGCCACGTGATCCTGATGGCGATGATAAAGTCCGGCGCGCATGTGGTGTTCCCCACGCCCGCCGGCTATCGCGGCGACGGCGTGTTCGACAACTTCTGGAAGCTCTGCGAACGCTGGAAGATCACTTTCGTCATCACCGTGCCGACCGCGGTGTCGGCGCTCATGCAACGCAAGGTGGACGCCGATCTCTCGACGGTGAGAAACGCCTTCTCGGGGTCCGCGCCGATGCCGCTCGAGCTTTTCAAGCGGTTCGAGAGCGCGACCGGAATGACCGTGATCGAGGGTTACGGGCTGACCGAGACGACCTGCCTCGTGTCGGTGAACCCGCCGGAGGGCGCCAAGAAGGTCGGCTCGGTCGGGCTGCCGTTTCCCTATACCGATGTTAAGATCGTCAAGGTGTCTGACGGCAAGCCGATCGAATGCGAGCCCGACGAGGTGGGCGAGATTTGCGTCGACAACCCCGGGGTTTATCCCGGTCACACCTATACCGACGCGGCCAAGAACAAGGATCTCTATCACTTCGATACCTTCCTGCGCACCGGCGATCTGGGCCGGATCGACGAGGACGGCTACCTGTGGATCACCGGACGGGCCAAGGACCTGATCATCCGCGGCGGCCACAACATCGATCCCGCCGTGATCGAGGAGGCGCTGATGGGCCATGACCAGGTGGCCTCGGCAGGCGCCATCGGCCAGCCTGACGCCCATTCCGGCGAGTTGCCCTGCGCCTATGTCGAACTGGTCGACGGCGGCAGCGTCACCGCGGAGGATCTGCGCGCCTTTTGCAAGGAGCATGTCCACGAGCGCGCCGCGCACCCGAAGTATATCGAGGTGATGGACGAACTGCCCAAGACCGCCGTGGGCAAGGTGTTCAAACCCGACCTGCGCAAGCGCGCGATCACACGCGTCTACGGGGCCGCGCTGCAAGAGGCGGGGGTGAACGCAAAGGTCGCAAGCGTGATCGACGACAAGAAACGTGGTCTTGTCGCGCAGATCGCCAAGACCGGCGAAGTGACCGAGCCGCAGGTTTCCGACGTGCTGGGCAAGTTCACCCGGCCCTGGGAATGGGCGGAGTAACCCCCGCTGCGGCCGGGTGAAGAAAATTTACCAAATTTTCTCAGCCTGAGATTCTTCGGCGAATGATCCCGTTCAGGTCAGATCCTTGTAGCTGACCTCGGCCACGTCGCCGTCCAATTTCTCGCGCCGCGTGCGCAGCCGGTTGAGCGCGGCGATATAGGCCCGCGCCGAGGCGACGACCGTGTCGGTATCCGCCGATTGCCCGGTGGCGATCAGCCCGTCCTCTTCCAGCCGCACGCTGACCGTGGCCTGCGCGTCGGCGCCTTCGGTGACCGCGCTGACCTGGTAGAGTTGCAGCCGGGCGTCGTTGGGATAGATCGCGCGCACCGCCTTGAACGTCGCGTCCACCGGGCCGTCGCCCTGGCAGGTCGCGTTATGATCGCTGCCGCCGACCTCCATTTCAAGTGCCGCCTCGGCCGGGCCGGTGCCGCACACCACCTTGAGGTTGACGAGCTGGAGATGTTCTTCGCCCTCGCCCGCGGTATGGACCAGCGCGAGGATGTCGTCGTCGTAAACCTCCTTCTTGCGGTCGGCGAGGTCCTTGAACCGCACGAAGATGTCCTTGAGCTGGTTGTCCCCGACCTCGATCCCGAGTTCCTTGAGCTTGGCGCGCAGCGCGGCGCGCCCCGAATGCTTGCCCAGGGGCAGGGACGTGCCGGCAAGGCCGATATCCTCGGGGCGCATGATCTCGAACGTCTCGGCGTTCTTGAGCATCCCGTCCTGGTGGATGCCGCTCTCGTGCGCGAAGGCGTTCTTGCCGACGATCGCCTTGTTGAATTGCACCGCAAACCCGCTGACCGCGGCGACGCGGCGCGAGATGTTCATGATCTTCGTCGTGTCGATCCCGGTGGTCCAGGGCATGAGATCGCCGCGCACCTTCATCGCCATCACCACCTCCTCGAGCGCGGTGTTGCCGGCGCGTTCGCCAAGGCCGTTGATCGTGCATTCGATCTGGCGCGCGCCGCCCGCCACGGCGGCGAGGCTGTTGGCGGTCGCCATGCCAAGGTCGTTATGGCAATGGGTCGAGAACACGACCTCGTCCGCGCCCGGCACCTCATTG
This sequence comes from Roseovarius spongiae, assembly GCF_003651245.1. GTDB lineage: Bacteria > Pseudomonadota > Alphaproteobacteria > Rhodobacterales > Rhodobacteraceae > Roseovarius > Roseovarius spongiae. Next base: position 194,229 of record NZ_RAPE01000003.1, on the reverse strand, counting down.
ATCAGGCGGCGGATCAGGTCCGCGCTCTCGACCGGGGCGGTATAGCCTACGGTGTCGGGGATGTTGATCGTGGTCGCCCCAGCGTTGATCGCGATCTCGACCACGCGCGCGAGGTAGTCCCATTCGGTGCGCGTCGCGTCCATCGGCGACCATTGCACATCGTCGCAGAGATTGCGGGCGTGGGTCACGGTTTCATCGATGCGCTCGGCCATCTCGTCCTGGGTGAGGTTCGGGATCGCGCGGTGCAGCGGTGAGGTGCCGATGAAGGTATGGATGCGCGGGCGCCGCGCGTGTTTCACCGCCTCCCAGCAGCGATCGATGTCCCGGAGGTTGGCGCGCGCGAGACCGCAGATGACCGCGTTTTCCGCGCGTCTGGCGATCTCCGAGACGGCGGCGAAATCGCCCTCGGAGGCGATGGGAAAGCCGGCCTCGATGATATCGACGCCCATCTCGTCCAGCAGCCCCGCGATTTCGAGCTTCTCGGCGTGGGTCATGGTGGCGCCCGGGGATTGTTCGCCGTCGCGCAGCGTGGTGTCGAAGATCACCACCTTGTCCCCTGTCGTGCGGGATGCGGGTTTCTGCGCCTCGTCCGCGGCGCGGTTCTTCTCTGTCTGGGTCATGTCGGGTCTCTTTGTTCCGGATTTCCTAAGCCATGGCGCGCGGGCGTGCATATCCTCTGAGCGGTCGCGCCGAAAGGCACGCTCAGAGGCGGCTTAGGACGGGCAGGCGCGCAGCATGGACGACCCCGGCGACGGGGCGGCGCTGCAACAGGATATGGGCCTGCATGGTCATGCGCCGGACTATAGGAGCGCCACTGCCGGTTGAAAACCCCGATTCTTCGCGCGGCCCGGCGTGGCGGGTCTACTCGGCCGGGGGCGTTTCGGCCTGCCCGGCGGGCGTCTCTTCCGCGGCGGCAGGCGTTTCAGCCCCGGTTTCCGCCGCGTTCTCTTCGCCGGTCTGCGGTTCCGGCGGTGTGGTCACCGCGCCGTCGCTGTCCAGCGCGCCGTCGATCCATTTGCCGCTGGCGCTCGCGCCGTTGGAATAGCGCATCGTGCCGCTGCCCTGCCGCTTGCCGGCCTTGAACGCGCCCTCGTAGACATCGCCGTTGGTATAGGTGGCGACGCCTTGCCCGTCGATCTCGCCGTTCTTCCATTCGCCTTCGTAGGTGAAGCCGTCGGGCATGACGATCTTGCCTGTGCCGTGGCGCTGACCATCCTTGAATTCGCCGACATAGACGGTGCCGTCCGGGTAGGTCGCGGTGCCCTCGCCCTGGCGCTGGCCCTCGACCCAGTCGCCCTCATAGCGGTAGCCGTCAGCGTAGGTCATGATCCCGTAGCCGTGGTTGCGCGCTGATTTGAACCCGCCCTCGTAGACCAGCCCGTTGGGATAGGTGGCGCGGCCCTGGCCCTCGATCACGCCGTCGACCCATTCGCCCTCGTAGGTGGAGCCGTCGGGATAGGTGATCTTGCCCTCGCCATTGGCGAGATCGTCGCGGAATTCGCCGACATAGACCGATCCGTCGGGATAGGTGACCGTACCCTTGCCAGCGATCGCGCCGGCGACCCATTCGCCCTCGTAGACGAAACCGTCATCGCCGATGAACTTGCCGGCGCCGTCGCGTTTGTCGTCGTGAAAATCGCCCTCGTAGACGTCGCCGTTGGCGTAGGTCACGCGGCCCTTGCCCTCGCGGCGGCCGCTGACGAGCGCGCCCTCGTAGACATCGCCGTTGGGCTGGGTCAGCTTGCCGGCGCCGTCGATCTGCCCGTCCTTCCACAGCCCCTCGTAGATCAGACCGTCGGGCATGGTGAGCGTACCTTGGCCGTGGCGCGCGCCGCGCAGCACCTGGCCCTCGTAGATCGCGCCATCCGGATAGGTGATCGTCGCCCGCCCGTCCTTCACGCCGTTGACCCAGGTGCCGTCATAGACGTAGCCCCCCGGCGAGGTCATCTTGCCGTGGCCGTGATGCATGGCGTTCAGGAACTCGCCCTCGTAGCGCACGCCGTTGGCGTAGACGGCGACGCCGCGCCCGGTGATCTTGCCGTCCTTCCATGTGCCTTCGTAGGTGCCGCCGTCGGTAAAGACGATCTTGCCCAGGCCGTTGGGCTTGCCCTGCGCGAATTCGCCCTCGTAGACCGAACCGTTGGGGAAACGCGCAACACCCTGACCCTTGATTTCGCCATCGACCCACTCGCCCACGTATTCATAGCCGTTGGGCAGCGTATAGGTCCCGGTGCCATGCTGAAGCCCGTCGCGGAATGCGCCCTCGTATACGCCGCCGTCGTCGTACTGCTTGATCTGGACATCGCCGTCCTGCGCAGTGGCGAATCCCGTCAGCGCGACGGAAAGCGCCGCGCCCAGAACAGTCCAACCTATCCGCGATTTCACCATGCCATGCCCCGCTGCCCCGTTTCGCGCGCCCTTGCGCGCGCGCTTGGGAAATCTAGTGGACCGGTCACCGGGTGACAACGGGTTTCGCTCAATTCGGCTTTCGCTTGCCTGTCGATCTGGTAAATCCGGTGAAAGCAATGCCGCGTCGCGCGCCCCGGCCTCGGTGGAGGGCGTCGCGTTCGGGCGCGTCGCGTCGAAGGAAAGGCATCATCATGGCTGACCGTTTCCGCCTGACACTGGCGCAGCTCAACCCCACGGTGGGGGACATCGCGGGCAACGCCGCGCTGGCCCGCGACGCGTGGGAGCAGGGGCGCGCGGCGGGCGCGGACATGGTCGCGCTGCCCGAGATGTTCATCACCGGCTACAACACGCAGGACCTGGTGCTGAAGCCGGCGTTCCACCAGGCGGCCATTGCCGCGGTTCACCGGCTGGCCAGGGATTGCGCGGACGGCCCCGCCATCGCCATCGGCGGTCCGGCCTTCGGCGGGGCGCGTCTGCACAACGCCTATTACATTCTCAGGTCCGGCGAGGTGAGCGCGATCCTGCGCAAGCACCATCTGCCCAACGAGACGGTTTTCGACGAGGTGCGGCTGTTCGAGTCGGCCGACATGGGCGGGCCTTACGCGGTCGGCGGCGTGCGCATCGGCAGCCCGATCTGCGAGGACGCCTGGCACGAGGACGTGGCCGAGACGCTCGAGGAAACCGGCGCGGAACTGCTGCTGGTGCCCAACGGATCGCCCTATTACCGGCGCAAGATGGACGTGCGCCAGACGCTGATGGTCAGCCGCGTGATCGAGACCGGGCTGCCGCTGATTTATCTCAACCTCGTGGGCGGGCAGGACGACCAGGTGTTCGACGGCGGCAGCTTCGTGCTGAACCCCGGCGGGGCGCTCGCGCTGCAGATGCCGGTCTTCGAGGAGGCGGTCGCGCATGTCGATTTTACGCGCACCGCGCAGGGATGGCGCGCCGAGGAGGGCGCGCGCGCCCACCTGCCCGACGAATTCGAGCAGGATTATCACGCGATGGTGCTGTCCTTGCGCGATTATTTCCGCAAGACGGGGTTCACGCAGGCGCTTCTGGGTCTGTCGGGCGGGATCGATTCGGCCATTGTGGCGGTGATCGCCGCAGACGCGCTGGGGCCGGGGAACGTGCGCTGCGTGATGCTGCCGTCGGAATACACCAGCCCCGGGTCTCTCGAGGATGCGCAGGCGGTGGCCGACGCGCTGGGCGCGCGCTATGACTTCGTCCCGATCGGGCACGCGCGCGCGGCGATCACCGAAACGCTGGCGCCGCTCTTCGAGGGGACGGAGCCGGGCCTGACGGAGGAGAACATCCAGTCGCGGCTGCGCGGGCTGCTGCTCATGGCGCTGTCGAACAAGTTCGGCGAGATGCTGCTGACCACCGGCAACAAGTCCGAGGTGGCGGTCGGTTACGCCACGATCTACGGCGACATGGCTGGCGGCTACAACCCGATCAAGGATCTCTACAAGACCCGCGTTTTCGACATCTGTCGCTGGCGCAACGCCAATCACCGCGCCTGGATGAAGGGCCCCGAGGGCGAGGTGATCCCGCCGCGCGTGATCGACAAGCCGCCGAGCGCGGAGCTGCGCGCCGACCAGAAGGACAGCGATTCGCTTCCGCCCTACCCGGTGCTGGACGGAATATTGCAGATCCTCGTCGACGGAGACGGCAGCATCGCCGATTGCGTGAAGGCGGGCTATGAGCGGGCCGATGCGAAGAAGGTCGAGCACCTGCTTTACATCAGCGAATACAAGCGGTTCCAGTCGGCGCCGGGCACGCGGCTCAGCAAGGCGGCGTTCTGGCTCGACCGGCGCTACCCGATCGTCAACCGCTGGCGGGACCCGTCCTGACCGCTGACGCGGGGCTTGCCACTCGCCGCGGCGCCACTAGATGCGGGAGGTATGGCAAACCGGCGGCGCGGGCGCTGACCCGCGCGGGCCAGATCAGGAGGTGACGAGATGGCCAAACCCAAGGTCGCGGTGATTTTCTATTCCACCTACGGGACCAACCACCAGATGGCGCAGGAGGCCGCGCGCGCGGCCGAGGAGGCCGGCGCGGAGGTGCGCCTGCGCCGCGCCGCCGAGACCGCGCCGAAAGCGGTGGTCGAAGGCCAGGAGGCGTGGAAGAAGCAATTGGCCGCGATGCAGGACATCCCCGAGGTCACGCCCGACGACATGGAATGGGCGGATGCCTATTTCTTCTCGACGCCCACCCGCTATGGCGCGCCCGCAAGCCAGATGCGCGCCTTCATCGACACTCTGGGGCCGCTGTGGCAGGCCGGCAAGCTCGCCGACAAGGCGGCGACGGCGACCAGCTCGGCCCAGAACGTCCATGGCGGACAGGAGGCGACGATCCTGTCGCTTTACACCACCTTCATGCATTGGGGCGCGATCATCGTCGCGCCGGGCTATACCGACCCGGTCAAGTTCGAGGATGGCGGCAACCCTTACGGATTCTCGACCCAGGCCGGCAAGTTCGACGACACGGGACGCAAATCCGTCGCTCATCAGGCACGCCGCCTGGTCGAGAAGGCCCGCAAGCTGATCGCCTGAGCGGCCGCGTCATTCCCACCAGCGATCGATCCGCGCGATGTCGGCGTCTGACCAGCCGAAATGGTGCGCGAATTCATGCACCGTCACATGCGCGACCAGGTCGGCCAGCGTGACGTCGCCGCGGTGCCGCCATTCGGCGAGGATCGGTTCGCGGAAGAGCCAGACGACATCCGGGTAAGGCTCGGGGTAGGACAGCGATTTTTCGGTCATCGGGACGCCCTCGTAGAGGCCGGTCAACGCGATGCGATCGTCCATCCCGAGGCTGCGCAACATCTCCGGCTCGGGCCAGTCGACCACGCGCAGCACCACGTCCGCCGCGCCGTCCCGGAAGGGCGCCGGCAGGGCCTTGATCGTATCGCGGGCGATCGTTTCGATATCGTCGAGGGTTGGGGCGCGGCTGTCCATGGCGCAGATATGGAGGGTTCGGGCGCAGAAGGGAATGGCGGGCTGGCGCACATTCTGGACAAACCGGCGCGCCTGTGACAGATCCCGCGCATTCTCAGGAGCGCCCCCCATGACCGTCACCCGTTTCGCCCCGTCGCCCACCGGCTACATCCACGTCGGCAACCTGCGCACGGCGCTGATGAATTTCCTCATCGCGCGCAAGGCGGGCGGAACCTTCATCCTGCGCATCGACGACACCGACCCGGAACGCTCCAAGGAGGAGTATGTCGACGCGATCAAGGAGGATCTCGAATGGCTGGGCCTGACCTGGGACCGCGTCGAGCGGCAGTCGCAGCGGCTTGACCGCTACCACGCCGCCGCCGACCGGCTGCGCGAGATGGGCCGCTTCTACGAGGCGTTCGAGACGCCCACCGAGCTTGACCTCAAGCGCAAGAAGCAGCTCAACATGGGCCGGCCGCCGGTCTATGACCGCGCCGCGCTGGACCTGACGGACGCCGAGCGCGACGCGCTGCGCAAAGAGCGCGGCCCCGGCGTGTGGCGCTTCAAGCTCGACCGGGAGCGGATCGAGTGGGGCGACGGCATCCTCGGGCCGATTTCCATCGACGCGGCCTCGGTCAGCGATCCGGTGTTGATCCGGGGCGACGGGCAGGTGCTTTACACGCTGGCTTCGGTGGTTGACGATACCGAGATGGGCGTGACCCACGTGGTGCGCGGCTCGGACCACGTGACCAACACCGCGACGCAGATCCAGATCATCGAGGCGCTGGGCGGCAGCGCGCCGCAATTCGCGCATCACTCATTGCTGACCGGCCCGCAGGGGGAATCGCTGTCCAAGCGGCTGGGCGTGCTCAGCCTGCGCGATCTGCGCGCGCAGGGCGTGCAGCCGATGGCGCTGCTGAGCCTGATGGCGCGGCTCGGGTCGGCCGATCCGGTGGAGTTGCGCAGCGACATGGGCGAATTGATCGAAGGATTCGACATCGAACGCTTCGGCGCGGCGCCGACCAAGTTCGACGAGGCGGATCTCTTTCCGCTGACCGCGCGGAGCCTGCACGGCCTGCCTTACCCGGAGGTCGCCGACCATATCGCCGCGCTTGGCGTGCCCGCCGGGCAGGGCGAGCGGTTCTGGGCCGTCACGCGCGAGAACATCACCACGCTCAACGACCTCGAAGGGTGGTGGCGCCTATTCCGCGACGGGGCGGAGCCCGACATCGCCGAGGAGGACCGCGAATTCGTCGCGCAGGCGATGGCGCTGCTGCCCGAGGGGCCGCTTGACGGCGACAGCTGGGGCGCATGGACCGCCGCGGTGAAAGAGGCGAGCGGGCGCAAGGGCAAGGCGCTCTACATGCCGCTGCGCAAGGCGCTTACCGGGCAGGCGCATGGGCCGGACATGGCGCAGGTGCTGCCGCTGTTGCAGGTGATCCGCGCGCGGGGTTGATCCCGCTACGCCATTTCGATCCGCACCGGCAGCGCGGCAAGCTGCGCATCGACAAAGGCGCGCTCCTGCGGGCTCAGCGCACAGTGGCGCGGATATGCGGGCGCGGCGCGGTCGTTCAGCACCGGCACGTCCCAGCCCTGCGTCGTCTCGAAAAACCGCCGCGCGCCCGCTTCGCCGAATTCGCGCAGGTAGCCCTGCACGACGACGTCGATGTAGCTTAGCAGCACGGGATGCGCCCGCGTCGGGCGGCCATGCTTGCCCTCGGGGATGGTGTAGACCGCGATCCGCGCGTCGGGGCCGAGCGCATGGCGCACCTGCCCGTCCGCCGGCACGCGGTCATAGGCGCCCTCGCGGATGTCGAGCGCCTTCCAGTCGCCGCCGGGGACGCCGGCGATCAGCCCGTCGATGGCGCAATCCGCATCCGGGACCACGGTGAGATAGGCCACCTGCCGCAGATCGGTATGCCGCCAGACGCGACGCCAGCCGCTCAGCGTCGCGGGCTGCGCGTCCGGGTAAGCGTGGGTGGCGCGGTTCACGAGGCTGCCATAGCCGAAGAACCAGGCGTCATGCCGCGCGTCTTGTGTCGCGCGCCGTTGATTTCGATCGAGGGCCATGCCCCGTTTTGCAGGCGGATTGCGCGGAAATCAACCGGCGCGGCGGACCGGACGGAAAGCGGGCGACATGCGGATCACCGAACGCGGCGACATCGCGATGCGCGCGCTGAGGATGCGCGCGGGTTGAACGGCGCGGGCGCGAAGCCTCTTGCCGAAACAGGGGGGGTATACTACCGTCCACCGGGATCGGACCGGGAGAATCGGCGCATGCCGATGCCGAAGGAGCAACCGCCCCGGAAACTCTCAGGCGCAAGGACCGTCCGATCGACAGAACTCTGGAGAGATCTCGCGCCGTGCGCGCGGGGCGCCGAAGGGATAGCGATCTCAGGCGGAAGGACAGAGGGGGCATCGTGCGCGGCCTTGCAGGGCATGCGCTTGGGGACGATGCCGCATTTTCTTCCGGGTCGGGCATGATCAGGGCGGCGCCATGAAGAGAGGAAGCCGGATGAGCGATCTGCGCGTCACGCCGCTGCATGCACTCCATCAGGAACTGGGGGCGAAGCTCGTTCCTTTCGCGGGCTACGAGATGCCGGTGCAGTACCCCGCCGGGGTGATGAAGGAACACCAGCATTGCCGCAATGCGGCCGGGCTCTTTGACGTGAGCCATATGGGCCAGGTCGTGATCCGCCACCCCGACGGGGTCGAGGCGGCGGCCGCCGCCGTCGAGGGGCTGGCGCCGGTTGACGTGCTGGGACTGGGCGAGGGCCGCCAGCGTTACGCGCTCTTCACCAACGAACACGGCGGGATCGAGGACGATTTCATGATCGCCAATCGCGGCGATCACCTGCTCGCGGTGGTCAACGCCGCCTGCAAGGCAGCCGATGTCGCCCGCATGACCGAGGGCCTGCCCGGCTGCGAGGTGAGCGAGCTAAGCGATCGCGGGCTGCTCGCCCTCCAGGGGCCGGAGGCGGAAACCGCGCTCGAAGGGCTCGTGCCGGGGGTGGGTGAGATGAAGTTCATGGACGTGGCGACGCTGCCGTCGGACTGGGGGGATCTGTGGATCTCGCGCTCGGGCTATACCGGCGAGGACGGCTACGAGATCTCGGTCGAGGCCGCGCAAACCGAGGCGCTGGCGCGCGCGCTGCTGGCGGTCGATGCGGTGGAGCCGATCGGCCTCGGCGCGCGGGACAGCCTGCGGCTCGAGTCGGGGCTGTGCCTTTACGGCAACGACATCGACAGCGGAACCACCCCGGTCGAGGCGGGGCTCACCTGGGCGATCCAGAAGGTGCGCCGCGCAGGCGGCGCGCGCGCCGGCGGATTCCCCGGCGCCGAAACGATACTCAGGCAGATCGAGGACGGGCCGGCGCGCCGCCGCGTCGGGCTGCGCCCCGAGGGCCGCGCGCCGATGCGCGAGGGCACGCAGCTTTACGCAAGCGAGGATGGCGGGGACGCGGTGGGCCACGTCACCTCGGGCGCGTTCGGCCCGACGCTGGGCGCGCCGATGTCGATGGGCTACGTTGCCGCGCAGTTCGCGGAGAAGGGAACGACAATCTGGGGCGAGGTTCGCGGCAAGCGCCTGCCGGCCACGCTGGTCGCCATGCCCTTCGTGCCCGCCAATGTAAAACGCTGACAGAGACCAACAGAGAGGGAAAGCGATGAAATACACCGAAGAACACGAATGGCTACGCGAGGAGGACGGGCTCATCGTTGTGGGCATCACCGAGCACGCGGCCGAGCAACTGGGCGACATCGTCTTTATCGAGCTCCCCGAGGCCGGCAAGGAGGTCGCCAAGGATGACGAGGTCGTCGTGATCGAGAGCGTGAAGGCGGCGAGCGACATCCTCGCGCCGATCGACGGCGAGATCGTCGAGGTGAACGAACCGCTCGCCGACGAGCCCGGCAAGGTCAACGAGGACGCCACCGGCGACGGCTGGTTCTTCAAGATGAAGGCCAGCGACCCAAGCCAGATGGACGATTTCATGGACGAGGCCGCCTACAAGGATTTCGTCGGCTGAGCGGGGGCAAGACTTTTCAATGAAAAGTCTTGGGCAAAATCTTCGGGGAAGATTTTGCGCCTTCGACGAGAGTATTTTGGGAACATTGAAAGGGTGCGGCGGAGACGGCTCCGGCGCGCCTTCGATCAGCGGAGGGCCAGATGGCTTTTGAACCGACCGACTACCTGCCTTACGATTTCGCCAACCGCCGGCATATCGGCCCCTCGCCCGAGGAGATGGCCGAGATGCTCGACGTGGTGGGCGCGGCCGATCTCGACGCGCTGATCGAGCGCACGGTGCCCGAGGCGATCCGCCTTGAACGGCCGCTCGACTTCGGCAAGGCCAAGTCCGAGCGCGAGTTGCTGCACCACATGCGGGTGACGGCGAGCAAGAACAAGGTGCTGGTCAGCCTGATCGGGCAGGGCTATCACGGCACGGTCACGCCCCCGGCGATCCAGCGCAACATCTTCGAGAACCCGGCCTGGTACACCGCCTACACGCCCTATCAGCCGGAAATCAGCCAGGGCCGACTCGAGGCGCTGCTGAACTTCCAGACGATGGTGAGCGACCTCACCGGGCTCGAGATCGCGAACGCGTCGCTGCTGGACGAGTCGACCGCCTGCGCCGAGGCGATGACGATGGCGCAGCGCGTCGCCAAGTCGAAGCAAAGGGCGTTCTTCATCGACCGGGACTGTCATCCGCAGAACATCGCCGTGATGCAGACGCGCGCGGCGCCGCTGGGGATCGAGGTGATCGTCGGCAACCCCGACAAGATGGACGCCTCAAAGGTCTTTGGCGCGATTTTCCAGTACCCCGGCACCTATGGCCATGTGCGTGATTTTACCGATCACATCGCGAAGCTGCATGAGAATGGCGCGATCGGGATCATGTCCGCCGATCCGCTGGCGCTCACCCTGTTGAAGGAGCCGGGCGCGATGGATGCCGATATCGCCGTGGGCAGCACGCAGCGCTTCGGCGTCCCGCTGGGCTATGGCGGCCCGCACGCGGCCTACATGGCCTGCCGGGACACCTACAAGCGCGCGATGCCCGGCCGGCTGGTAGGGGTGAGCGTGGACAGCCACGGCAACCGCGCCTACCGCCTCGCGCTTCAGACGCGCGAACAGCATATCCGCCGCGAGAAGGCCACCAGCAACGTCTGCACCGCGCAGGCGCTGCTGGCGGTGATGGCGTCGATGTATGCGGTGTTCCACGGGCCCAAGGGGCTGAAGGCCATCGCGCAGCGCATCCATCGCAAGGCCGTGCGTCTGGCCAAGGGGCTGGAGGCGGCTGGGTTCAAGGTCGATCCGAAATCGTTCTTCGACACGATCACCGTGGACGTGGGGCCGCTGCAATCGGCGGTGATGAAATCGGCCGTGGACGAGGGCATCAACCTGCGCCGCGTGGGCGAAACGCGCGTCGGGATCAGCGTGGATGAGTGCACCCGTCCCGAGAATATCGAGGCGGTCTGGCGCGCCTTCGGGATCACCGAACGGGACGACGATTTCACGCCCGAATACCGCATCCCAGAGAACATGCACCGCCGCTCGGATTACCTCACCCATCCGATTTTCCACATGAACCGGGCCGAGACCGAGATGATGCGCTACATGCGCCGTCTTGCCGACCGTGACCTCGCGCTCGACCGGGCGATGATCCCGCTGGGGTCCTGCACGATGAAGCTCAACGCCGCTGCCGAGATGATGCCGGTAAGCTGGCGCGAGTTCTCGCGGATGCACCCGTTCGTTCCCAGGGACCAGGCGGAGGGGTATCGCGAGTTGATCGACGACCTGAGCGCCAAGCTCTGCGCCATCACCGGCTACGCCGCCTTCTCGATGCAGCCCAACTCGGGCGCGCAGGGGGAATACGCGGGGCTGCTTTCCATCGCCGGCTATCACCGCGCCAACGGCGAAGAGCATCGCAACGTCTGCCTCATCCCGGTCAGCGCGCATGGCACCAACCCGGCCAGCGCGCAGATGGTCGGCTGGAAGGTCGTGGTGGTCAAGTCGGCGGAAAACGGCGATATCGACCTCGAAGATTTCCGCGCCAAGGCGGAAAAGCATGCGGAGAACCTTGCCGGTTGCATGATCACCTACCCCTCCACCCATGGCGTCTTCGAGGAGACGGTGAAGGAGGTTTGCAAGATCACCCACGATCACGGCGGGCAGGTCTATATCGACGGGGCCAACATGAACGCCATGGTCGGCCTGTCGCGCCCCGGCGACCTGGGCGGCGACGTGAGCCATTTGAACCTGCACAAGACCTTCTGCATCCCGCATGGCGGCGGCGGCCCGGGCATGGGGCCGATCGGCGTCAAGGAGCACCTCGTTCCGCATTTGCCGGGCCATCCTGAAACGGGCGAGGAGGTGGGACCGGTGAGCGCCGCGCCCTTCGGCTCGCCCTCGATCCTGCCGATTTCATGGGCCTATATCCTGATGATGGGCGGCGAAGGGCTGACGCAGGCGACGCGGGTGGCGATCCTCAACGCCAACTACATCGCCAAGCGGCTCGAAGGCGCCTATGACGTGCTCTACAAGGGCGAAAACGGCTGTGTCGCGCATGAGTGCATCCTCGACACGCGCCCCTTCGAGAAGAGCGCGGGCGTCACCGTGGACGATATCGCCAAGCGGCTGGTCGATTGCGGCTTTCACGCGCCGACGATGAGTTTCCCGGTCCCCGGCACGCTGATGGTGGAGCCCACCGAGAGCGAGACCAAGGCCGAGCTCGACCGGTTCTGCGACGCGATGCTGGCGATCCGCCAGGAAATTCGCGACATCGAGGAAGGCCGCATCGATGCGGCGAACAACCCGCTGAAACACGCGCCGCACACGGTCGAGGATCTGGTCGGCGATTGGGAGCGGCCCTACAGCCGCGAACAGGGCTGCTTCCCGCCGGGCGCGTTCCGGGTGGACAAGTACTGGCCGCCGGTCAACCGGGTGGACAACGCCTATGGCGACCGGCACCTGATCTGCACCTGCCCGCCGCTGGAAGACTACGCGGAAGCTGCCGAATAGGAGCGGCGGGGCGGGCCGGCGCCCGCCCCTCGCCACACGCGGCGAGTGCCCATGCCTGGCGTCCGGCGCAACACGGTTGCGGTCGCGGAATCAGTCCGCACAGCCTGCGATCGAGCGCTCAGACCTTGATAAACTCCATGCGGTAAACGACCTCTTCGCCAGTTGCCGGGTCGATGCCCGGAGCGCCGCTGATCACCTTCGAATCGAAACGGGCGGATGAGATCGCCGTGCGAGTTCGGGTGAGAACCGGCAGGAGCGGCGCCTGCGCGCCGCATTGCTCGGACCCTGCCGACGCCTCGTTTCTCAGACGATCTTCTGCCCGGTCTGCTCCCAGTCCTTCAGGAACGCATCCAGCCCCTTGTCGGTCAGCACATGCTCGGCCATCGCCTTGATGACCTTGGGCGGGGCGGTCATCACGTCCGCGCCGATCATCGCCGCCTGGTGCGCGTGGTTCACCGTGCGGATGCTCGCCGCGAGGATCTGCGTGTCGAACCCGTAATTGTCGTAGATCTGGCGGATATCGGCGATCAGTTCCATCCCGTCGAGGTTGATGTCGTCCAGCCGCCCGATGAAGGGCGAGATGAACGTCGCCCCCGCCTTCGCGGCCAGCAACGCCTGGTTGGCCGAGAAGCACAAGGTCACGTTGACCATGTTGCCTTCGCCCGAGAGCGTGTTGCACGCCTTCAGCCCCGCCCATGTCAGCGGCACCTTCACCGCGATGTTGTCGGCGATCTTGGCGAGTTTGCGACCCTCCTCGATCATTGCGTCGGCCTCGAGCGCGACCACCTCGGCGCTGACCGGGCCGTCGACCATGTCGGCGATCTCCTTGGTCACCTCAAGGATATCACGCCCGGATTTCATGATCAGCGACGGGTTGGTCGTGACCCCGTCCACCATGCCGAGGTCGTTCAACTCTGCGATCTGGTCCACTTCGGCGGTATCGACGAAAAATTTCATGGGGGCGGTCCTCTCTGGCAGGGATTGGCGTTTGTCGCCCCATCCATTACCTCATGGGCTGACCCGCCGAAACCCCTGTCGCGGAGGCATCGCTTGCCCGCCACCACCGATTTCTTTGACGAAGGCGCGCTGGTGGGCGTGCTGACCACGCAGCCCCTGGGCCGCGCGCTGGATTACCGCGCGCCCGAGGGCGGCTGCATGCCCGGCGCGTTTGTCGAAGTGCCGCTTGGCCCGCGCAAGGTGGTGGGCGTGGTCTGGGGGCCGGGGAAGGGTGACTTCGACATCAAGAAGGTGCGCAGCGTCATCCGCGTGCTGGACGTCGCCCCGATGCGCGAGGAGATGCAGATATTCCTGCAACGCGCCGCCGATTATACCCTGACGCCGCTGCCTTCGATGCTGCGGCTCGCCACCCGCGCGCCGGGGCTGGGTGATCCGCCCTCGATGCGCAAGGTCTACCGGCTGGGCCATGGCGCGCCGGATCGCATGACCGAAGCGCGCGCGCGCGTGCTGGACGCGCTCGAGGCGCAGGGGGAGGCGGCCTATACCCTCAAGGAGCTTTGCGACGAATCCGGGGTGAGCGCCTCGGTCGTCAAGGGGCTGGTGAAACAGGGCGTTGTGGCCGAGGAGGACACGCCGCGCGACCTGCCTTACCGGCGGCTCGATCGCGGTTTCGCGGGCAAGGAACTGACCGCCGACCAGGCCGCCTGCGCCGACGCCTTGCGTCGCGCGGTCAAGGGCGGCGGCTACGGCGCGACCCTGCTGCGCGGCGTCACCGGGTCGGGCAAGACCGAGGTCTATCTCGAGGCCGTCGCGGAAACGCTGCGCCAGGGACGGCAGGCGCTGGTGCTGCTGCCCGAGATCGCGCTCAGCGCCGAGTTCATCGCGCGGGTCGAGGCGCGGTTCGGCGCGAAACCGGCCGAGTGGCATTCCGGCGTCACCATGACCGAACGCCGCCGCGCGTGGAAGATGGTGGGAGAGGGCGGCGCGCAGCTTGTCGTGGGCGCGCGTTCGGCGCTGTTCCTGCCGTTCCGGGACCTTGGCCTCATCGTCGTGGACGAGGAACACGACACCTCCTACAAGCAGGAAGAGGGTGTGATCTACAACGCCCGCGACATGGCCGTGCTGCGCGCGTCGATCTGCGGCGCGCAGGTGGTGCTCGCCTCGGCGACGCCCAGCCTTGAGAGCTGGACCAACGCGGAGGCGGGCAAATACGCGCGCCTCGACCTTGCGGCGCGGTTCGGCGCGGCGGTGATGCCCGAGATCCGCACCATCGACATGCGCAGCGAGACGCTGCCGTCGACGCGCTGGATCTCGCCCACGCTGCAACGGGCGGTCGAGGCGCGCATTGCCGCCGGTGAGCAGGCGATGCTGTTTCTCAACCGGCGCGGTTATGCGCCGATCACGCTCTGCCGCGCCTGCGGGCATCAGATCGGCTGCGACCACTGCGACGCCCGCATGGTCGAGCACCGGTTCCTGAAACGCCTGATGTGCCACCAGTGCGGCGAGACGAAACCGATGCCCGACACCTGCCCCTCCTGCGGGGCCGAGGACCGGCTCGCCGCCGTGGGCCCCGGCGTGGAGCGGCTGGGCGAGGAGGCGGCATCGCTGTTCCCCGACGCGCGCATCGCGACGCTGAGTTCGGATCTCTTCGCCAGCGCCCGCGCGCTCAAGGAGCAGATCGCCACCATCGCAGAGGGCGGCGCCGACATCATCATCGGCACGCAGCTGGTGGCCAAGGGGCACAACTTTCCGCTCTTGACGCTGGTGGGGGTGATCGACGCCGATCTCGGGCTGCAAGGGTCCGACCTGCGCGCCGCCGAGCGCACGTTCCAGCTGATGCGCCAGGTCGCCGGGCGCGCGGGGCGGGCGGAGAAACCGGGCGTTGCGCTTCTTCAGACCTTCCAGCCTGAACACCCGGTGATCCGCGCGATCCTCGCCGGGGACGAGGAAGGCTTCTGGCGGGCCGAGGCGGCAGGGCGCGAGGCGGCGGGCGTGCCGCCCTTCGGACGCATGGCGGGGATCATCCTGAGTTCGACCGAAATGCAGGACGCCTTCGATCTCGGCAACGCGCTGGCGCGCAACGACGCGCCGCTGCGCCGGATCGGCGCGCAGGTTTTCGGCCCCGCGCCGGCCCCCATCGCGCGCGTGCGGGGGCGTCATCGCGTGCGCTTGCTGGTCAAGGCCGACAAGGGCGCGCCGCTGCAGGCGGCGCTGGCGCGCTGGATCAGCGGGGTGCGGGCCCCAAAAACCACGCGGCTCAACGTCGATATCGACCCGCAGAGCTTTTACTGAGCTTGCATGTCGCGCGGGGTTTCCCGCTCGCCAACGGCTTTCCGTTGACGTAAAGCGGATCAATGACACGCTACGTCCCACTTGGGCGGGCACGGCGCCTGCCGCTATGGCAGCGTCCCGTGACGCTGCTGTTCCTGATGGCCGCCGCGATGCCCGTGGCCTTCGCCACGTGGTCGGCGCTGCTCAACAACTTCGTGATCGAGGTGGCGCAGTTCGACGGCTCGGATATCGGCTGGCTGCACACGGTGCGCGAGATTCCCGGTTTCCTCGCCATCGGGGTGATCGCGATCATCATCTTCGTGCGCGAACAGGTGCTGGGCCTCGTGTCGCTGGTCCTGCTCGGGGTCGCGACCGCGCTCACCGCGCGGTTCCCGTCGATGGGCGGGATCCTGACGATCACGATGCTCAGCTCCATCGGCTTTCACTATTACGAGACGGTCAACCAGTCGCTGCAACTTCAGTGGCTGGACAAGGCGCGTGCGCCGCGCGTGCTGGGTTGGCTGATCGCGGCGGGGTCCCTGGCGACGCTGGTGTCCTATGGCCTGATCGTCGCCCTGTGGGAACCGCTGGGCCTGAGCTTCGACAACGTCTACATGGTCTCGGGCGGGATCACCGCCGTTGTCGCCGTTTTCGCCATGATCGCCTACCCGCAATTCGAGGCGCCGAACCCGCAGGTCAAGAAGATGATACTGCGCCGGCGCTACTGGCTGTATTACTGCCTGCAATTCATGTCCGGGGCGCGGCGGCAGATCTTCGTCGTTTTCGCGGGCTTCATGATGGTGGAAAGGTTCGGCTTTCACGTGCACGAGGTGACGGCGCTGTTCCTCATCAACCTCGTCGCCAACATGATCTTCGCGCCGCTGATGGGCGGGGCCGTCGCGCGCTATGGTGAACGGCGCACGCTGGCATTCGAATATGTAGGGCTCACGATCGTGTTCCTCGCCTATGGCGGGATCTACCTCTTCGGCTGGGGCGTCGTGCTGGCCGCGACGCTCTACGTGATCGACCACATGCTGTTCGCGCTGGCGCTCGCGCTCAAGACCTATTTCCAGAAGATCGCCGATCCGGGCGACATCGCGCCCACCGCCGCCGTGGCCTTCACCATCAACCACATCGCGGCGGTATTCCTGCCCGCTTTGCTGGGCTATCTATGGCTGGTCTCGCCGGCGGCGGTATTTATCATGGCCGCTGGCATGGCGGCGGGATCGCTGTTATTGGCGTTGCTGATCCCGCGCCATCCCGAGCCGGGGAACGAGACGATATTCTCGCGCTTCGCGCCCGCCCCGGCGGAATAGCCGCGCCAGGAGGCAACATGCCCACGTTCACTGCCCTCACCACGCTCGACAGCCGGCAACAGGCCGAGGCGCTGGCGCTCGCGATGGAGCGGCTCACGCCCGAGCCGACCGGCATCGGCACATTCGAGGTCGAAGACGGCAGCGGCACATGGGAGGTCGGCGGCTATTTCGAGGGCGAACCGGACCTCGCGGGCCTTGCGCTGCTGGCAGAGCTGCATGGCGCGCGGCCCTTCGCCGTGTCGGAGCTGCCCGAAACCGACTGGGTGGCGCATGTGCGCCGTGAACTCAGCCCGGTCGAAGCGGGCCGCTTCTTCGTCTATGGCGGCCACGACGCCGACCGCGTGCCCGAGGGGCGCGAACCGCTGCTGATCGAGGCGGCGATGGCCTTTGGCACCGGGCATCACGGCACGACGCAGGGCTGCCTGCGCGCGTTGGACCGGCTGGCGAACGATGGCTTCACCGCGCGCGCGGTCGCCGATATCGGCTGCGGCACCGCCGTGCTGGCGATGGCGGCGGCGCGGATCTGGCGCGCGCGCATCCTCGCCAGCGACGTCGACGCGGTCGCGGTCGAGGTGGCGCGCGTCAACCTCGCCGCCAACGGGCTTGCCGACCGTGTGGCGTGCGTCGAGGCCGAGGGGGTCGATCACCCCGATCTGCGCGCCGCCGCGCCGTTCGACCTGATCTTCGCCAACATCCTGATGGGACCGCTCATCAGCCTCGCGCCCGACCTGAGCGCGGCTCTCGCCCCCGGAGGGCATGTGATTCTCTCGGGCGTTCTCAATGAACAGGCCGACGAGGTCATCGAGGTTTATCGCGTGGCTGGAAACAGTCTCATCCACCGCGAGGTCATTGGTGAGTGGACGACGACAACTCTTCGTAAAAGTGTTTGAAAACACGTCCAAAAGCAGCAAATTTGGGGCGGCCGCCCAAAAATTGCCACAATTGGGGCGCAGTTTAACCATGTGATCTGGCGGGGGCCGGAAAACAGGAAGCTGCTATGACTTATACCTATGTTGACGCACGGTTCGCCGCCCGTCTCAAGAAACATCGGCGCAACCGGATCCGCATGGCGAACGGCTATGTAAGCAAGGTCGGCCGCGACGGCCTGATCGTGTTCCGCCCGAAACGCCGCAAGCGCCCTGTTCCCGTTCGCGGCCTGATGCTGCTGGTTGTGGGCGTTCTCTGCTTCAAGGGGCTCATCATGGCCCAGTATGGCAACGCAATCTACGACGCGCGCGTCGCCGACCTTCGCACCGGCACGACCGTCGAACAGGTCGGCGCTTTGATCATGCAGGCCGACCCGATCAGCCAGTTCATCGCCGAAAGGGCCGCGCCGCTCTTCCGCTAGCGCGCGTTCGCGCCCGCTTCCCTGCCCGTGACGGCCCCACCAGGCGCAGCAGCTTCCTCCAGGCCTCTCTAACGAAAACACCCCTGCACCTTGGTCCCGGTGCAGGGGTGTTTTGCATTTCCATCACCCGTGCGGGCGACTGCGCAAGGCGCGCACTCAGCCGCGCGACGTGACGCGGGCGATGTCGTGGCGGCTGAGGCCAATGTCCTCGAGCGCGCGGTCGGACAGTTGCGACAGCGCCTTGCGGGTGGCGCGGGCGTCGTTCCATGCGGCGATCGCGCCAAAGGCGCGGGTGAAGAAACCGCCGAACGAAGTGGAGGCGGTCGGTGCGGTGCGGGTTGCGTCAAAGCTTGCCATGATAGCGGTCCTTCTTTCTGCGTGTGCAAAGTCGATCATATTCTGAGCGGCAGATAGACCCTGCGCCGACCCCGAGCAAGGGCTCCGCCTGCATAGTCACTATGCAACCGCTGCATAGCTCTTGTGGAGGTTAAAATATTGTTTTTTATAAATTTATTCCACCAAAGGAGTGTGGTATAAATACACCCGGCGATCTATTTCTGCGCCGCAGCATCCGCGGCCTTCGGAAAACGCGACCCCGGCGCGCGCGCTCCTATCCCCTTGGCGGCTGTTCCTGTTTCGTGCTATCAGCGGATCAAACGGACAGGGCGGGGCAGCCAAAATGCGGGTACTGGGGATCGATCCGGGTCTGAGAAACCTCGGATGGGGCGTGATCGACATGACGGGCAGCCGCCTTGGGCATGTCGCGAACGGCACCTGCCGCCCCGACGGAGACAGCCTGCCGGCGCGGCTGGCGTCGCTCTTCGAGCAACTGCGCGCAGTGCTGGCGGAATACGCGCCCGATGCGGCGGCGGTCGAACAGACCTTTGTGAACAAGGATGGCGCGGCGACGCTTAAGCTTGGCCAGGCGCGCGGCGTCGCGCTGCTGGTTCCGGCGCAGGCGGGGCTCGAGGTAGGCGAATACGCGCCCAACACCGTCAAGAAGACCGTGGTCGGCGTCGGCCACGCGGACAAGCAGCAGATCGCGCACATGGTGCGGCTGCAACTGCCCGGCGTCACCCTGCACAGCGCGGACGCGGCGGACGCGCTGGCCATCGCCATCTGCCACGCGCATCATCGCCCGGTGATCCGCCCCGCGGCGGCGCTGCGCGCATGATCGGGCGGCTGGCAGGGCGGATCGACTACCGCGCGGCGGATCACGTGCTGATCGACGTGCGCGGGGTCGGGTATCTCGTCTATTGCACCGAGCGCACCCTGCAGGCGCTGCCCGGCGCGGGCGAGCACGCCGCGCTATACACCGACCTTCTGGTGCGCGACGACCTGCTGCAACTTTTCGGTTTCGCCACCCTGATCGAGAAGGAATGGCACCGCCTGCTGATGAGCGTGCAGGGCGTCGGCGCGAAGGCGTCGCTCGCGATCCTCGGCGCGCTGGGCCCCGAGGGCGTGGGCCGCGCCATTGCGCTCGGGGACTGGAACAGCATCAGGGCGGCAAAGGGCGTCGGCCCCAAGACGGCGCAGCGCGTGGTGAACGAATTGAAGGATCGCGCGCCCGAGGTGATGGCGATGGGCGCGGGGCCGGCGACGGCCCCGGCGGGGCCCGCCGGCGATGACGACGTGATCGAGCCAGCCCCCACGCGCGCGCCCGCCCCGCCCGCCGGCCCGGGCGCCCAGGCCGAGGCGCTCTCGGCGCTTGCCAATCTCGGCTACGCGCCGGGCGAAGCGGCGGGCGCGGTCGCGCAGGCGGCGGGCGATGCTCCGGAGGCCGAGACGCCGGCGCTCATCCGCGCGGCGCTGAAACTGCTGGCGCCGAAATCATGAGCCGCGCGGCGCCGCTCATCCGCCCTGCCGGGCGTCTTCGCGAGGAAAGCCCGCAAGGGCTTGAGGAGCGTCCCCTGTGACCGAACCCGACCCAGCCCTGCGCCCCGACCCGCTGCCCGAGGATCGCGACCGTTCGCTGCGCCCGCAGATGCTGGGCGAGTTCATCGGGCAGGCCGAGGCGCGCGCCAACCTGCGCGTCTTCATCCAGTCCGCCCGCCAGCGCCGCGAGGCGATGGACCACACGCTGTTTCACGGCCCCCCCGGCCTGGGCAAGACGACGCTGGCGCAGATCATGGCGCGCGAGCTGGGCGTCGGATTTCGCATGACGTCCGGCCCGGTGCTGGCCAAGGCGGGCGACCTCGCCGCGATCCTCACCAATCTGGAACCGCGCGACGTGCTGTTCATCGACGAGATCCACCGCCTCAATCCGGCTGTCGAAGAGGTGCTCTATCCGGCGCTCGAGGATTTCGAACTGGATCTGGTGATCGGCGAGGGGCCGGCGGCGCGCACCGTGCGGATCGAGTTGCAGCCTTTCACGCTGGTCGGCGCCACGACGCGGCTGGGCCTGCTGACCACGCCGCTGCGCGACCGTTTCGGCATCCCCACGCGGCTGCAATTCTACGAGGTTGAGGAACTGCACGAGATCGTGGTGCGCAACGCCGCGCTTCTCGACATTCCCTGCGCCCCGGACGGCGCTATGGAGATCGCGCGGCGCGCGCGCGGCACGCCGCGCATTGCCGGGCGGCTTCTGCGCCGGGTGGTCGATTTCGCGCTGGTGGACGGTGACGGGACGATCACCCGCGCGCTCGCCGATGCGGCGCTGACGCGGCTTGGGGTCGACCAGCTTGGCCTTGACGGCGCGGACCGGCGCTACCTGCGGCTCATCGCCGAGGCCTATCAGGGCGGGCCGGTCGGGATCGAGACGATGAGCGCCGCGCTCAGCGAGAGCCGCGATGCGCTCGAAGAGGTGATCGAGCCGTTCTTGTTGCAGCAGGGGCTGATCCAGCGCACGCCGCGCGGGCGGATGCTGGCGCAGCGGGCATGGACGCATCTGGGGCTGGCGGCGCCCGCGAGGCCCGGGCAGAGCGATTTGTTCGACGGGTAGGGTTTGAGTATCTCTGGAACATTGAAAGAGACGCGGAGTATCTGCCGATGACGCCCGAGGAGATCGAGGCCTGTTTCACACGCAGCGACGGCAGCTATGCATTCGCGCGCTGGGGGCGTCCCATCGCGCCGATCGTGTTCGGCGTGGACGACGCGACGCTCGGCGTCGTGAAGGGCGCGATCGAGGCGGTCGCGCAACTGGCCGGGCACGAGATGGCCGAGACCGACCCGGAGCTGGGCGCGAACCTCATGTTCTTCTTCTTTCGCGACTGGGATGAGTTGCGGGGCGTGCCCGATCTCGACCGGTTGATCCCGGATCTCGGCCCGCTGGTGACGCGGCTCAAGGACGAGAGCGCGAACCAGTATCGCATGTTTCGCTTTGACGAGGCGGGGGCGATTCGCGCCTGTTTCGTCTTCCTGTGCATGGACGACCGGCTGAGCGCGATGCCGGCGGAGACGCTGGCGCTGGGGCAGGTGGTGCAGAGCATCCTGCTGTGGTCCGACGCCGCTTTCCGGGACCGTTCGCCGCTGGCTCGGGCGCCGGGGCAGGGTACGGTGATCCTGCGCCCGGACGTCGCGGCGCTGATCCGCGCGGCCTATGATCCGGTGATGCCGGCGCAGGCGGGGGATGCGGCGCATGCGCTCCGGCTGGCGGCGCGTATCGGGCAGGGGTGACGGCGCCCGGCCGCTTTTCCGGAGACGGGCGGGCGTCAGCCGGCCTCGCCGCCTCGCAAGCCGATGAAGTAGGCGACGAAGGCGACCGCCCATGCGGCGACGGCGACATGGGCGAAGACGGCCGGCAGGGCGGGCATGAAACGCAGGTCCATCGCCAGCGTCATCTGCTGCGTGCCGACCGCATACATCCCGAGCGGAAAGACCGCGCCCCAGTAGAGCGGGTCGTAGCGCAGCGGAAAGCGCATCCAGACATAGCGCCAGACCCCGAGGATCAGCAGCATCGGGATCCACCATGTTCCGCTCGCCCAGTAGAAGACGGTGAAGCCCCGCAGGAACGGCTCCATCGACAGCAGGAACGGCGCGTCCGGGGCGTTGGCGATCAGCAGCGATCCCGCCAGCGTCGAGATCGCCATCGCGCCCATGTTGATCCAGTAGGGCGGGGTCAGGCTGTCCGGCGAGAGCCGGAAAAACGTGTAGCGATAAAAAATCAGCGCCATCAGCCAGATGTAAAGCATCCCGCCCCACAGCCACATCGACAGCGCGACAAAGTTCATCTCCTGCCGCCAGGGCTGCTCGGCCTGCGCGGCGAGCAGTGCGGCCAGCACGGCGATCGACTGCGTCCCGACGACCGAGAGCAGCCAGGCGCCGCTGATCCCCTCGGCGAGACCGGGCTTGGTCTGCTTGACCGTGAAGGCGGCGAAGATGGCGTAGGTCAGCACCCCCCAGAGCAAAAACGCCACACACCAGAGCGCAAAGCCCACCGCCCAGCTGTCCGCGAGCACGACGGACGCGCTGCCCAGGACGCCCGAGGCGGCGATCATGGTGAAGAAGCCGGGGCCGCGCTTGTGATCGACGAGGTCGCCGAAGAACAGGCGCGGGTGACGCAGCGCGCGCAGCGCGCTCAGCGCCCAGAGGACGCCGTAAGCCACGGCCGCGACGGTGAACAGTGCACAGGCGATGCGGGGATGGGCGATCTGGTCGGCCGCCAACGCAACGATGCCGGTCGCCATGACCATGCCGAAATAGGCCGGCGACATGGTCCTGACGCCAAAGCGCCAGCGGCGCTTGCCGGCGTCGGGGGGCGTCACTGTCCGTGGGCCGGGCATTCGCATCTGTCCTCATGGAGCGCCGCGTCGCGATTCCCCTTCCCATAGCTCCGGCGCCCGACCCTGTCGAGGCGCCGCGCCCGCTTGCGCGCGCCGCGAGGCCGCCCTACGCTGCAGCGCATGGCCCATGTCTTTGCGATCCGCGTCTATTATGAGGACACCGACATGGGCGGGATCGTCTATCACGCCAACTACCTCAAGTATATCGAGCGCGCGCGCAGCGACTGGGTGCGCGGGATGGGGATCGACCAGAACCTCATGCGCGAGGCTGGCGTGGTGTTCGCCGTGCGGCGGATCGAGTGCGACTATCTCGCCGCGGCGCGATTCGACGACCGGCTCGATGTGACGACGCATGCGCAATCGGTCAGCGGCGCGCGGCTGGTGCTCGAGCAGAGCGTGACGCGCGATGCGCAACCGGTGTTCCAGGCGGTCGTCACAATCGTGTGTATCAACTCTGCCGGGCAGCCCGCGCGCCTTCCGGCGAATATCCGCCTGCTTTTGCACTAGTCTGCGAAAATTGCCGCCGATGACGCGTTGTCATTGGCTTTCCCCATGGAAATCGCGTAGTTTCCGAGGCAACAGGCCGGAAACAAGGCCACCCGAGCAAGAAGAGCAGGCAGAATGGAAGCAGAAACCCTCGCATTGGCGCAGGAGATTGATTTCTCGCTGTGGGCGCTGTTCGCCCGCGCCACGATCGTCGTGAAGCTGGTGATGGTGCTGCTGGTCGCGGCGTCGTTCTGGGCGTGGTCGATCATCATCCAGAAACTCATCATGTATCGCAAGGCCCGTACGGAGGCCGACACGTTCGACCGGCAGTTCTGGTCGGGCGAGCCGCTTGACGAGCTGTTCGAGGAGATCGGCGCCGATCCCGACGGGCAGTCGCAGCGCATCTTCGCCGCCGGGATGATGGAATGGCGGCGCAGCCACCGCACCGACGGCGGCATGATCGCCGGGGCCACGGCGCGGATCGACCGCAGCATGGACGTCGCCATCGCCAAGGAGGCGGAGGATCTGCAACGCGGGTTGTCGGTGCTGGCGACGGTGGGCTCGACCGCGCCCTTCGTCGGGCTGTTCGGCACTGTATGGGGCATCATGCACGCCTTCATCAGCATCGCCGAGCAGCAGAACACCAATCTCGCCGTCGTCGCGCCCGGCATCGCCGAGGCGCTGCTGGCCACGGGGCTCGGCCTGCTGGCGGCGATTCCGGCGGTGGTCTTCTACAACAAGCTGAGCGCGGACGCGGACCGCATCGTCGCGGGCTACGAGGCCTTCGCCGACGAGTTCGCGACCATTCTCAGCCGGCAGCTGGACAGCTAGGCCGTGGCCGGCGGAGTGGTTCAGAAATCCGGCGATGGCGGGCGTCGCCGGCGCGGACGCGGGCGGTCGCGCCCGATGGCCGAAATCAACGTCACCCCCTTCGTGGACGTGATGTTGGTGCTGCTCATCATCTTCATGGTGGCGGCGCCGCTGATGACGGTGGGCGTGCCGGTCGAGCTGCCCAAAACGGCGGCCAACGCCCTGCCCGGCGAACAGGAGGAACCGCTCGCGATCACCATCACCGCCGAGGGCGTGGTGATGATCCAGACCACCGAGGTCGCCCGCGACGAGCTGGTGAACCGTCTGCGCGCCATCGCTGCGGAGCGCGACTCCACCAAGGTCTACCTGCGCGCCGACGGGGCCGTGCCCTATGCGGACGTGGTGCAGGTGATGGGCGCGCTCAACCGGGGCGGTTTCGACAATATCGGCCTGGTGACGGATACGGGCGGCCCGGCGCTGGATGCGTCGGACGGCTGAGATGCTGCGCAGCATGGATACCGGGCAGATCGTTTCGGGGGTGGGCCATGCCGTCCTGATCCTCTGGGCGCTGTTCGGCAATGTGCTGAACAGCGATCCGATACCGTTCGAGGTGACGCAGGTCAGCGCGGTCAGCGAAGAGCAGTTCGAGGCGGCGATGGCCGGCCAGAGCGCGCCGCAAGCCGAAGCGGAGGTGATCTCGCCTCCCGCGCCGGAGGCGCCGACCGATACGCCCGACCTCAGCAGCGCGGTCGACGCGGCGCCCGAGCAGCCCGCGCCGGACACCGCCGAGACCCCGGTCCCCGACGCCGCGCCCGAGGAGGTGCAGACCGCGCCGCCCGCCGACGCCGAGGTGAGCACCGACGCCCCCGTCCTCGCCCCGCCCGAGGAGCAGGACATGGCCGCGCTGGTGCCCGAGGAATCGCCGCGCCCGCAGGAACGCCCGGCCGAGCGCGTCGCCCCCGAACCGGTGGCCCCGCCCGAGCCCGACACCGCCATCGACGAGGTCGAGCGCGAAGAGGTGACGCCGGACGAGACCGCCGAAACCCAGGCCCCCGAGGAAGAGGCGACCGCCCCCGAGGAGGCCGCGACCGAGATCGTGACCGAGGCCGAGGAGACCGCGCCGTCGCGCTCGGTCCGTCCCAAGGCGCGCCCGAACCGTCCGGCCCCGCCCGAAGAGACGCCGGTCGAGGAGACGCAGACCGCCGAACCCGAGACGCCCGCGCCGGCGCCCACGGATGAGAGCGACATCGCCGCCGCGCTGGCCGCCGCCGGGGCCGGGGAGACGGAAGAGCCGCAGGAGACGGCTCAGGAAACCGCCGCGCCGCTCGGCAATGCCGGTCGGTTGACCGCCGGGCAGGAGGATGCGCTGCGCATCGCGGTGTCAAACTGCTGGAACGTCGGTTCGCTCAGTTCGGACGCGCTCAACACCACGGTGGTCGTGGCCATGCAGATGACCGAGGACGCCAAGCCGGTCAACGGCTCGATCCGGCTGGTGAGCTCCACGGGCGGCTCCGAGGGCGCCGCGCGCCAGGCGTTCGAGGCCGCGCGCCGCGCCATCATCCGCTGCGGCGCGCGCGGCTTCGACCTGCCCGCCGACAAGTTCGCGACCTGGCAGAGCATTGAGATGACCTTCAATCCCGAGAAGATGAGGATCAAATGAAACCAACGATCCTCTCGGCAGTTTATTTGTTCGGCCGGCCGCCCGAGCGCTATGATGACTGGATGACCATCGAGACGACATTCACCCCGGAGTAGATGAGGATCACATGATGAACCGTTTCCTGACCCTTCTGGCGGCCCTGCTGTGCGCCCTGTCCGTGCAATCGGCGCAGGCGCAGGACGGCCCGCTCCGGATCGAGATCACCGAGGGCGTGATCGAGCCGCTGCCCTTCGCCGTGCCCGATTTCGTGCCCGGCAGCGCCGCGGCGGCGCAGGCGGCCAGCGACATTTCGGGCCTGATCGCTGCCGACCTCACCGGCACCGGCTTGTTTCGGGAAATTCCCAAGGACGCGCATATCAGCGGCATCACCAGCTTCGAGAGCCCGGTGCAGTTCGCCGACTGGAAGGCCGTGAACGCGCAGGCGCTTGTCACCGGGGCGGTGGACGTGGACGCGAGCGGGCGGCTTACCGTGCGGTTCCGGATCTGGGACGTGTTCGCGGGCCAGGAGCTTGGCAACGGACTCCAGTTCGTCGGCACGACCGAGGGCTGGCGGCGGATGGCGCACAAGGTGGCCGACCAGGTCTACAGCCGGATCACCGGCGAGGGCGGTTATTTCGACAGCCGCGTCGTCTTTGTCGCCGAAAGCGGGCCGAAGGACGCCCGCCAGAAGCGGCTGGCGATCATGGATTACGACGGCGCCAACGTCACCTACCTCACCGACAGTTCGTCGATCGTGCTGGCGCCGCGGTTCTCGCCCACCGGCCAGCGCATCCTCTATACCAGCTACGAGAGCGGCGCGCCGCGCATCTATGTGCTCGACGTCGAGACCGTGAGCCGCCGCGTCCTCGAGAACCAGGACGGCACGATGAGCTTCGCCCCCCGCTTCGGCCCAGACGGCAGGACGATCGTCTATTCGGTCAGCCGCGGCGGCAATACCGATCTCTACCGCATGGACATCAACAGCGGGCAGAGCACGCGGCTCACCAACGCGCCCTCGATCGAGACCGCCCCGAGCTTCAG
Organism: Roseovarius spongiae; assembly: GCF_003651245.1. Lineage (GTDB taxonomy): Bacteria > Pseudomonadota > Alphaproteobacteria > Rhodobacterales > Rhodobacteraceae > Roseovarius > Roseovarius spongiae. Next base: position 167,280 of record NZ_RAPE01000003.1, on the reverse strand, counting down.
CCCGGACGGCAACCGGATCGTGTTCGAGAGCGACCGGACGGGGTCCAATCACCTCTACATCATGCCTGCGTCGGGCGGCGAGGCGCAGCGCATCAGCACCGGGAGCGGCAATTACGGCACGCCGGTCTGGTCGCCGCGCGGCGACCTGATCGCCTTTACCAAGCAGTCCAAGGGCCGCTTTCACATCGGCGTGATGCGCACCGACGGAAGCGAGGAACGGCTGCTGACGGCGTCCTTCCTCGACGAGGGGCCGACATGGTCGCCCAACGGGCGCGTCATCATGTTCACCCGCGAAACCCAGGGCGCGCAGGGCGCCGCGAGCCTCTATTCGGTCGACATCACCGGGCGCAACCTGCGCCGCGTGCCGACATCGACAGGGGCGAGCGATCCGTCGTGGTCGCCGCTGCAATGACGGAACAGGGCGCGCAGCGCGGCGTTCCCTTGACGCGGCCTGTGTGCTAAAAACGGGAAAATACGATGTTCACCAAGACACAATCGAGCGGGGCAAACCGATGACCTACCTGAAAACGATCCTTATGCTGTGCGCCGGCCTGGCGCTTGCCGCCTGTACTGACCCGGCGCGCTTTGACGACAGCAATACCGTCGACCTGAACGGCGGCAGCGGCGCCGGCGTGGCCGGCACGGCGAGCGATCCGACCTCGCCGGCCTATTTCCAGCAGGCCGTGGGCGACCGGGTGCTCTTCGTGATCGACCAATACACGCTGACCCCCGAGGCGCGCGGAACGCTGGACGGCCAGGCTGAATGGCTGATGACCAACCGGGATTACAACGCGCTGATCGAGGGCCACGCCGATGAGCAGGGGACGCGCGAATACAACCTCGCGCTGGGCGCGCGTCGGGCCAACTCGGTGCAGGAATACCTGCTGAGCCGCGGCGTGCCTGCCAGCCGCCTGAGCACCATCAGCTACGGCAAGGAACGCCCGATCGAGATTTGCAGCGAGGAAAGCTGCTACGCCAAGAACCGGCGGGCGGTGACCGTGATCTCGATCGCCCCGACAAGCTGACGCCCCAAACGCAGGAGCCCGAGATGCGCTGCATCCTGTCCTTCGCCCTTGCCCTCGTCCTCGCCATGCCCGCCATGGCGCAGACCCGGGCCGAGACCCTTGCCGACATCCGCCAGGAGCTGACGGTTCTCAATGTCGAGCTGAAGAAGCTCAAGCGCGAGCTGAGCACCACCGGCGGGGCGGGCGAGCTTTCGACAGCCGGATCGGTTCTCGAGCGGGTGGCGGCGATCGAGAGCGAATTGCAGCACCTGACCGCCAAGACCGAGGAGCTCGAGCTGCGAATCGACCGGATCGTCACCGATGGCACCAACCGGATCGGCGATCTCGAATTCCGTCTCGTCGAGCTCGAGGGCGGCGACGTGAGCAAGCTTGGCGAGACCAGCACGCTGGGCGGCGGCGAGCTGCCGCAGACGGGCGGCGTCTCGGCGGTGCCGGGCACCACCTCGCCCGAACCGGACGACGGCCCCGAAATGGCCGAGCAGGAGCGCGCCGATTTCGAGGCGGCCGAGGCGGCGATGGCGGCGGGCGATCACGTCGAGGCGGCCGAGAAATTCGCCCGTTTCCGCGAAGCCTATCCCGGCGGGCCGCTCACCGATCGCGCCGGTCTGAAACAGGGCGAGGCGTATGAGGCCGCGGGCGACATGGCCAAGGCCGCGCGCGCCTACCTGGACCTGTTCTCGGCCGCGCCCGAGGGGCCGCTCGCCGCGGATGCGCTGTTCCGTCTCGGACGCGCGCTGGGCGAACTGGGCCAGACCGAAGAGGCCTGTCTGACGCTGGCCGAGGTCGAGACGCGCTATCCCGGCGCGTCCGCCGTGGCTGAGGCGAAGGGCGCGATGCAGACCATTGGATGCCAGTGATCCGCGCCTCGCGGAAGGCGTCGCCGGCCATTTTGCTGCACAGGCGCCGGCCCGGCTGGGCGTCGCCGTATCCGGGGGCAGCGATTCGCTGGCCCTGCTTCACCTTCTGCATGACTGGAACGGCGCCGCGCTGCATGCGGTGACGGTGGACCACGGGCTGCGCCCCGAGGCGCCAGCCGAGGCCGTGGAGGTCGCGCGCATCTGCGCCAGCCTGAACGTGCCGCATGCCACCTTGCGCTGGGAGGGCTGGGACGGGCGGGGCAACCTGTCGGACCGCGCCCGGCGCGCGCGCTATGCGTTGATGGCGGATTGGGCGCGGGGGCAGGGCATCGGCGACATCGCGCTGGGCCATACGGCGAACGATCAGGCGGAAACGCTGCTGATGCGGCTGGCGCGCGCTTCCGGCATCGACGGGCTGGCCGCGATGACGCCGCGCCGCATCGTGGAGGGCGTGACCTTTCACCGCCCGCTGCTGGACATGACGCGGGCCGATCTGCGCGCCGACCTCGCGCGGCGGGGCGTGGCCTGGATCGACGATCCGACCAACGTGGACACTGCTTATCGCCGGGCGCGGGCGCGTGAGGCGCTGGCGCAGCTTGCGCCGCTGGGGCTGGACGCCGAAGGGCTGGCCCGTTCCGCCCGGCATCTGGCAGAGGCGCGCGCGACCCTGGCGCATTACGCCGCGCAGGAGGCCGCCCGCGCGGTGACGTTCCAGGCGGGCGACATCCTGCTCGACCGGACCCGCATGGACAGCCTGCGCCCCGACATCGCGCGGCGCATCCTTCAGGCGGCCCTGCACTGGATTGCCGGGCCGGGCTACGGCGCGCGCGGCCGCGAGGTGGATCGCGCGCTGGAGGCGATCCGCACGGGCGGGAAGACCACGCTTTTCGGCTGCGTGATCCTGCCCGAGCGGGAGGTTGCGCGCGTCACGCGCGAATACGCCGCAGTGCGCGATCTGCGCGCGACGCCGGGCGAGGCATGGGACGCGCGCTGGACCCTGACCGGCCCGCGACGCGCGGACGGGGCCGAGGTGCGCGCGCTCGGGCCGGAAGGGCGGGCGGCCTGCCCCGATTGGCGCGAAACGGGTTTGCCGCTTGCCTCGATCGAGGCCGGCCCGGCGGTCTGGCGGGGCGCCTCGCTGGTCGCCGCGCCGCTGGCGGGGCTGGCGAACGGGTGGTCGGCGGCGCTGACCCGCGACGCGGATGATTTCCGCGCATTCCTATTATCGCATTGAAGTGGGGGTCATGATCTCTATTTAAGACAGGTGATCGCTGTGATAGGCAGCAGCGACCGGATTTTTGGGAGAACTTCCTTGGGCAACGCACGCAACATCGCATTCTGGCTGGTCCTGTTCCTGCTGATCCTCGCGCTGTTCAACCTGTTCAGCGGGGCTGGCAACACGCTCCAGAGCAAGCAGGTCAGCTATTCCGATTTCGTGGCGGCCGTGCAGGATGACAGCGTCGCCAAGGTGACGCTTGACGGGGAAAACGTGCGTTTCCGCGGCACGGACGGGCAGGATTACGTCGCGATCAAGCCCGAGGACGCCGAGATCACCCAGACCCTGATCGACAAGGGCATTCCCGTCAGCGCCGAGAGCCAGCAGCAATCCGGCTTCCAGACCTTCCTGGTGTCGCTGTTGCCGTTCCTGCTGCTGATCGGGGTGTGGATCTACTTCATGAACCGCATGCAGGGCGGCGGTAAGGGCGGCGCTATGGGCTTTGGCAAGTCCAAGGCCAAGATGCTCACCGAGAAATCGGGCCGCGTGACCTTTGACGACGTGGCCGGCATCGACGAGGCCAAGGAAGAGCTTGAGGAAATCGTCGAATTCCTGCGCAACCCTCAGAAATTCTCGCGCCTCGGCGGGCAGATTCCGAAGGGCGCGCTGCTGGTCGGCCCTCCGGGCACCGGCAAGACGCTTCTGGCGCGCGCCATCGCCGGTGAGGCGGGCGTGCCGTTCTTCACCATTTCGGGGTCGGACTTCGTCGAGATGTTCGTCGGCGTCGGCGCGAGCCGCGTGCGCGACATGTTCGAGCAGGCCAAGAAAAACGCGCCCTGCATCGTCTTCATCGACGAGATCGACGCCGTGGGCCGTCACCGCGGCGCGGGCTATGGCGGCGGCAATGACGAACGCGAACAGACCCTGAACCAGCTTTTGGTCGAGATGGACGGGTTCGAGGCCAACGAGGGCGTGATCATCGTCGCGGCCACGAACCGCAAGGACGTGCTCGACCCCGCCTTGTTGCGCCCCGGCCGGTTTGACCGTCAGGTGACGGTGCCCAATCCCGACATCAAGGGCCGCGAGAAGATCCTCGCCGTTCACGCCCGCAAGACGCCGCTCGGACCGGACGTGGACCTGCGCATCATCGCGCGCGGCACGCCGGGTTTCTCTGGCGCGGACCTCGCCAACCTCGTCAACGAGGCCGCGCTCATGGCGGCGCGCGTGGGCCGGCGGTTCGTGACGATGGAGGATTTCGAGCAGGCCAAGGACAAGGTGATGATGGGGGCCGAGCGCCGCTCGATGGTGCTCACCCCCGAGCAGAAGGAGAAGACCGCCTACCACGAGGCCGGGCACGCCATCGTCGGCCTCGCGCTGCCGAAATGCGATCCCGTCTACAAGGCGACGATCATCCCGCGCGGCGGCGCGCTCGGCATGGTGGTGTCGCTGCCCGAGATCGACCGGCTCAACTGGCACAAGTCCGAATGCGAGCAGAAGCTCGCCATGACGATGGCGGGCAAGGCCGCCGAGATCATCAAGTACGGCCCCGACGAGGTCAGCAACGGCCCCGCCGGCGACATCCAGCAGGCCAGCGGCCTTGCGCGGGCGATGGTGCTGCGCTGGGGCATGTCCGAGAAGGTCGGCAACATCGACTACGAACAGGCGCACGAGGGCTACATGGGCAACGCCGCCGGCGGGCTGTCGGTGTCGGCCAGCACCAAGGAGCTGATCGAGGAAGAGGTGAAGCGCCTGATCGACGAAGCCTACGAAACCGCCCACAAGATCCTCATCGAGAGAAAAGAGGAATGGGAGCGGCTCGCGCAGGGCTTGCTGGAATACGAGACGCTGACCGGCGACGAAATCGACCGGGTGGCGCGCGGAGAGGCGCCGCGCCCGGATGACGACGACAGCAGCGATCCGGGCGAGGGCAGCGCGCCCTCGGTCACCGCGATCCCGAAAACCAAGCCCAAGCCGCCGCGCGCGGGGGACGGCGGGATGGAGCCCGAACCCTCGACGTGACGACCGAAATGCGAAAGACGGACTGGAACCCCGGAGCCTATAACAGGTTCCGGGATATGCGTTTGCGCCCCGCGATGGACCTGCTGAACGCGGTCGGGCAGATGGGGGCCGGCGATGTCGTCGACCTCGGCTGCGGCGCCGGGCAGATGGCGCAGGCGCTGACGGCCCGCGCCGCCGGGCGTGCGCTGATCGGCGTGGACGCCTCGCCCGCCATGCTGGAGAAGGCGCGCCAGGCCAAGAGCTACGACAGCCTGCAACAGGGCGATATCCGCGACTGGCACCCGCGCCGCGCGCCGGGGTTGATCTATTCCAACGCGGCGCTGCACTGGCTGGGCGACCACGCCACGCTGATGCCGCGGCTGGCGTCGATGCTGGGCCAGGGCGGCACGCTGGCCGTACAGATGCCGCACCAGAACAATGCGCCCTCGCACCGGGTCTGGCTGACCCTTGCCGAGGAACTGCTGCCCGAACGGGCGGACGCCTTTGGCACGCCGGGTATCCTGACCCCGATCGAGTATGATGAACTGCTGGCCCCGCTGGGCAATTTTCGCATGTGGGAAACCGAGTATTACCAGCGCCTGACCGCCGAGGCCGGAAGCCATCCGGTGCGCCGCTACACCGAAAGCACCTATGCCCGGCCCATCCTGTCAGCGCTTGAGCCTTCGCAGAAGGCCAGGCTGATCGAGCGCTACGAGGACGTGATGCACAAGGCCTATCCGGTGCGCGACGACGGCACCGTGCTGTTTCCCTTCCGCCGGCTGTTCTTTACCCTGACGGTCTGAACCCGCAAGGGGCGTCGTCGCGGGTCCCGGCCCCTTGCGGGGCCGGGCGCCGGTGATGGATCAGTAGGTCAGGATATAGTAGCGGATGACCGGGATTCCGCCGTTCGCGGCCGCTTCGTCATCCGTTTGGGACGCCGTGTTACCGGTGCTCGTGCCGGTTTCGCCGCCATCCGTGTCCGCGCCCATCGCGCTCGTGCTCCAGGCCGCGGCGCCGCTGTACTCCATCGGCGAGACCGCGCCCGAATTGTCCGCATCCATTTCCTGGAACTGCGCGTCGAGGCCCTTGGGATCGAACTCTTCCTTGCGCGCGGGCGTCTCGAACTCCTCCTGCGAGAGGACGCCGTCGCCATCGGTGTCGGTCGCCTGGAAGCGGTTCACCGCCGCCTGCGCGAAACGCTCATGCGCGCTCGGGCCGCCCTCGGCCTCATCCTCGGCGGCGGCGCCGTCGGCCTTGTCGCTGCCGCCCCTGTCCCAGACCTCCTGCGCCCAGGCGGCATAGTCCTCGCGCGTCATCTCGGTCTGGCCTTCGCGAGCCACGTCCTCCCATTTGGCGGACATGTCATCCTCTCCGTCCGCGACCGCCTGGTTGGCCGCCTTGCGCTGGCTCGCCATGCAGGTCGCGAATTCCTCGCGGTCGATCGAGCCGTCCTCGTTCAGGTCGAGGTTGGCGAACTCGGCGTCGCGGGTCTTTTCGATCTCGGCCTGCGAAAGCCGGCCATCGCCGTCCTGGTCGCCGTGGTAGAAGGCGTTGTTGCAGATGCCCTGCATGTCGCCCTCGGCGGCCAGGGCCGTCGTGGCGGTCAGCGCCGTGGTGGTCAGGATCGCGGTGAAAATGCGTCTCATGGTATTCTCCCTTATCAATCGAGTCGGCCGTCGCGCTCTGCGGCTTGTGCACCCTTGCGGGCGTCACCGGGCGCGCGCCGCGTGATGCCGATTCAACCGAACCCCCCGACCACAGGTTCCGGGCTTTCCAGGATAACGCCGCCGAGCGCGCTTCACGGTTTCGCGACTGGGGTGGCCACCTGAATTCGACAAAGCGCCGCACGCCGCAACACGGGCGGAAAATGTCGGATTCACTTGCCGTTTGTTCTGCCGAACCCGATAAGACCAAGTGAGTGAAATCGTGACCGGCATCTCGGGGAGAGGGAATTCATGGGTTATAAATCCGACATCGAAATCGCGCGCGAAGCTAAGAAGAAACCGATCCAGGAAATCGGCGACAAGCTGGGCATCCCGCACGAGCACCTTCTGCCCTACGGTCATGACAAGGCCAAGGTGAGTCAGGATTACATCAACTCGGTCCAAGGCAACAAGGACGGCAAACTGATCCTCGTGACCGCGATCAACCCGACCCCGGCGGGCGAAGGCAAGACGACCACGACCGTGGGTCTTGGCGACGGTCTGAACCGGATCGGCAAGAAGGCGATGGTCTGCATCCGCGAGGCTTCGTTGGGGCCGAACTTCGGGATGAAGGGCGGGGCCGCGGGCGGCGGTTACGCGCAGGTCGTCCCGATGGAAGACATGAACCTGCATTTTACCGGCGATTTCCACGCGATCACGAGCGCGCATTCGCTGCTCGCGGCGATGATCGACAACCATATCTACTGGGGCAACGAGCTCGAGATCGATATCCGCCGCGTGGTGTGGCGCCGCGTGGTGGACATGAACGACCGCGCGCTGCGCCAGATCACCGCGTCGCTGGGCGGCGTGTCCAACGGGTTCCCGCGCGAAACCGGGTATGACATCACCGTCGCCTCCGAGGTCATGGCGATCCTGTGCCTCGCGACGGATCTGAAGGATCTGCAACGGCGTCTCGGCGACATGATCGTGGCCTATCGCCGCGACAAATCCCCGGTGTTCGCCCGCGACATCAAGGCCGATGGCGCGATGACCGTGCTGCTGAAGGATGCGATGCAGCCGAACCTGGTGCAGACGCTGGAAAACAACCCGGCCTTCGTGCATGGCGGCCCCTTCGCCAACATCGCGCATGGCTGCAACTCGGTGATGGCGACCTCCACGGCGCTGAAACTGTCGGATTACGTGGTGACGGAGGCCGGATTCGGGGCCGACCTCGGCGCCGAGAAATTCATGAACATCAAGTGCCGCAAGGCCGGGCTCGCCCCGTCGGTGATCGTGGTCGTCGCCACCGTGCGCGCGATGAAGATGAACGGCGGCGTCGCCAAGGCCGACCTTGGCCCCGAGAACGTGGAGGCGGTCCGGAAGGGCTGCCCCAACCTCGGCCGACATATCGAGAACATGAAGGGTTTCGGCGTGCCGGTGGTCGTCGCGATCAACCATTTCGTCCACGACACGGATGCCGAGGTGGAGGCGGTCAAGGCCTATGTCCGCGAACTGGGATCCGAGGCGATCGTGTCGCGGCACTGGGAACTTGGCTCGGAAGGGGCGGTCGATCTCGCGACCCGCGTGGCCGAGGTCGCGGATGGCGATTCGGCCAACTTCTCGCCGATCTATCCCGACGACATGCCGCTCTTCGAGAAGATCGAAACCATCGCCAAGCGCATTTACCGCGCCGACGAGGTGCTGGCAGATCAGAAAATCCGCACCCAGTTGAAGGAATGGGAGGCCGGCGGTTACGGCAACCTGCCGATCTGCATGGCCAAGACGCAATACAGCTTCACCACCGATCCCACCCGCCGGGGCGCGCCCACCGGTTTCGGCGTGCCGGTGCGCGAAGTGCGGCTGAGCGCCGGCGCCGGGTTCGTCGTGGTGATCTGCGGCGAGGTCATGACCATGCCCGGCCTGCCGAGCGTGCCGTCGGCCGAGAACATCCGGCTCAATGACGCGGGCGAGATCGAAGGCCTGTCCTGACGGGCGCGGCGGCTTGCGCCCCCGTCCGGCGCGTGGTTCACAGGGCGGGGTTCCCCTCGCCGCCCCGCCTGCCGCGGCGCACGGATTGAGTATTTGCAGAAAGATGAAAGGGCCAGGGCATGAGTGCGACGATAATTGACGGCAAGGCCTTCGCGGCGCGCGTGCGCGAGAAGGTCGCGCAGCACGTGACGCGCCTCAAGGAAGAGCACGGCGTCACCCCCGGTCTCGCCGTGGTGCTGGTGGGCGAGGACCCGGCGAGCCAGGTCTACGTGCGCTCCAAGGGCAAGCAGACCGTCGAGGTCGGCATGAAATCGGTCGAGCACAAGCTCGACGCCGACACCTCCGAGGCCGATCTGCTCGCACTGGTCGATCAGTTGAACGACGACCCCGAGATCCACGGCATCCTGGTGCAGTTGCCGCTGCCGGATCATATCGACGAAGACCTGGTCATCAACTCCATCAGCCCGGCCAAGGATGTGGACGGGTTCCACATCTCGAACGTGGGCCTGCTCAGCACCGGGCAGAAAAGCATGGTGCCCTGCACGCCGCTTGGCTGCCTGATGATGCTGCGCGACCATCACGGGAGCCTGTCGGGCAAGGACGCGGTGGTGATCGGGCGCTCCAACATCGTGGGCAAGCCGATGGCGCAGCTTCTGCTGGGCGACAGCTGCACCGTGACCATCGCGCACAGCCGCACCAAGGACATCGAAGAGGTCGTGCGCCGCGCGGACATCGTCGTCGCCGCCGTGGGCCGCCCCGAAATGGTGCCCGGCGACTGGATCAAGCCCGGCGCGACGGTGATCGACGTGGGCATCAACCGGATCGAGCGGGACGGCAAGAACAAGCTCGTCGGCGATGTCGATTTCGGCAGCGCGAGCGAGGTCGCGGGCGCGATCACGCCGGTGCCGGGCGGCGTTGGGCCGATGACCATCGCCTGCCTGTTGGCCAACACCCTGACCGCCTGCGCGCGTGCGAACGGCCTGCCCGAGCCCGAGGGGCTCACCGCCTGACAGGTGCGCAGCGATCGGGGGCGCGTGCGGGGCGACGGGCTTAAAACCCAGGGGGCGGGGTGTTATCTTGCGCCTTGAATGCAGTGCAATTCGAGGAGAGCGCAGATGGACGAGCAGACACGAACCGAACTCGAGGCGGCCGCCTTTCGCGCGCTGCGCGAACACCTGATGGAAAAGCGCACGGATGTGCAGAACATCGACATGATGAACCTTGCCGGGTTCTGCCGCAACTGCCTGAGCCGCTGGTACCAGGAAGCGGCGAACGCGCGCGGCATCGAGATGGGCAAGGAAGAGGCGCGCGAGATCTTCTACGGCATGACGATGGACGAGTGGAAGGCCAACCACCAGACCGAGGCGAGCGCGGAGAAGCAGGCGGCGTTCCAGACCGCGTTCAACGAGAACGTGGGCGACAAGGGCTGAGTCAGACCGCCGTTTTCAGGCTTTCGTCGATGTAGATCTCGCGCAGGCGACGGGCGACGGGGCCGGGCGCGCCGTCGCCCAGCGTCACGCCGTCGATCTCGACCACCGGCATGACGAAGGCGCTTGCCGAGGTGACGAAGGCCTCGTCCGCGCCCTGCGCTTCGGCGATGGTGAAGCTGCGCTCCTCGACCTCCATCTGCGCCTCGCGGGCGAACCGCAGCACGGCGGCGCGGGTGATCCCGTGCAGGATGTCGGCGCCGAGCGCGCGGGTGACGATGCGCCCGTTCAGGACGATGTAGGCGTTGTTGGACGTGCCTTCGGTCACGCACCCGTCCTCGACCAGCCAGGCGTCGTCGGCGCCGGCCTTCTTCGCCATCATCTTGCCCATCGACGGATAGAGTAGCTGAACCGTCTTGATGTCGCGCCGGCCCCAGCGGATATCCTCGACCGAAATCACCTTCAGGCCCGTTTTGGCCTGCGCCGAGTCGGCGAGGCCGGGCTTGGACTGGGTGAAGAGCACGACGGTCGGCTCGGTTGCATCCGGGTCGGGAAAGACGAAATCGCGGTCGCCGGGGCTGCCGCGCGTCACCTGGAGATAGATCAGCCCGTCCTCCAGGCCGTTGCGCGCGACAAGTTCGCGGTGAATGTCGAGCAGCGCGTCGAAACAGGCGGGTTTGCGCATGTCCAGTTCGGCCAGCGAGCGTTCGAGCCGCGCACAGTGGCCTGCGAAATCGATCAACCTGCCGCCCAGCACGCTGGTGACCTCGTAAACCGCGTCAGCCATGAGGAAGCCGCGATCGAAGACCGAGACCACGGCCTCGGTCTCGGGGAGGTAGGCGCCATTCACGTAAACGGTGCGGGTCATGTCAGCTTCTCCTCAGCCCCAGAGCGCGGAATCGGGCGGGTGCACGCCCTTGTCGTCGAATTTCAGCGGCGTGTCACGGTCCTCGGCCAGCAGGAGCGGGCCGTCAAGGTCGGTCACCAGCGCGCCTTGCGCCACCAGCGTCGCGGGCGCCATCGCGAGCGAGGAGCCGATCATGCAGCCCACCATCACGTCATAGCCTTCGGCAAGGGCCGCAGCGCGCAGTTCCAGCGCCTCGGTCAGCCCGCCGGTCTTGTCGAGCTTGATGTTGACCACGTCGTACTTTCCCCTGAGCGCGGGCAGGCTGGCGCGGTCGTGGCAGCTCTCATCAGCGCAGACGGGCACCGGGCGGTCCATGCCGATCAGCGCGTCGTCATCGGCGGCGGGCAGCGGCTGTTCCACCAGAGCGACGCCGAGGCGCAGAAGATGCGGCGCGAGGTCGGCGTAGACCTCGGCCGACCAGCCTTCGTTCGCGTCCACGATGATGCGCGCGTCAGGCGCCCCGGCGCGCACCGCCTCGAGCCGGGGCATGTCGTCGGGTGTGCCGAGCTTGATCTTGAGCAGGGGGCGATGCGCGTTTCTGGCGGCTTGCGCCTGCATCGCCTCGGGCGTGTCGAGCGACAGGGTGTAGGCGGTGATTTCGGGGTGTGGCGCCGGCAGTCCGGCAAGCTCCCAGGCGCGTTTGCCGCTGCGCTTGGCCTCGAGATCCGAGAGCGCGCAGTCGAGCGCATTACGCGCCGCCCCGGCGGGCAGCGCCGCCTGCAACGTCGCGCGATCCACCGGCAGCGCGACGCTTTCGATCTGCGCGGTTACGCTCTCAAGCGTTTCGCCATAGCGCGCGTAGGGCACGCATTCGCCCCGGCCGACATGGGCGCCGTCGGTGACGCGCACGGTCAGCACCTCGGCCTGCGTGCGCGACCCGCGCGAGATCGTGAAGACCTGCGCCAGCGCGAACGTATCCTTCGTGATCTCGATCTTCACGCGCCCGTCCTTCTTCTTGCTCCAAATATCCCCGTTGGAGGCGTCCTCACATCGCCGCGAGCGCGTCCACCAGCGGCTTTGATCCGAACCGATAAGGGTCCGTCGCCGGCAGGTCCATCCGTTTCGATGTCTTCTCGAGGTAGTCGCGCGCGTCCGCCTCATCCATGTGTTGCGTGTTGACGGATATGCCGACCACCTTGCAGGCGGGGTTGGCCACCTGCGCAAGCGGCAGAGCGGTGTCGCGCAGCGTCTCCAGCGAGGGCGGCGTGTAGTCCGGCAGGCCGCGCATGTGGGCGCGCGTCGGTTCATGGCAGAGAATCAGCGCGTCGGGCTGACCGCCATGGATCAGCGCCATCGTGACGCCCGAGTAGGAGACGTGAAAGAGACTGCCCTGCCCCTCGATCAAGTCCCAATGATCGGCGTCATTGTCCGGCGACAGGTATTCGATTGAACCGGCCATGAAATCCGCGATCACCGCGTCAAGCGGCACGCCGCCGCCGGTAATGAGGATGCCGGTCTGCCCGGTGGCGCGGAAGGTGGCCTTCATGCCGCGCGCAACCATGTCGCGCTCCATCGCCATGGCGGTATACATCTTGCCGACCGAACAGTCGGTGCCGACGGCAAGGCATCGCTTGCCCGTGCGCTTTACGCCGTTGGCGATGGGGTATTGCACCGACGGCACCCGCACGTCATGCAGCGCCCGGCCATGTTCATTCGCGGCCGCGACGAGTTCGGGTTCGTCGCGCAGGAGGTTGTGCAGCCCCGAGGCGATGTCGTAGCCCATCCCGAGCGCCTCGATCAGCACGTCCTTCCAGGCGGCGCTGATGACGCCGCCGCGGTTGGCGACGCCGATGACCAGCGTTTTCGCTCCCGCCTCGCGCCCTGCGCGCAGGTCCATCTCGGCAAGCCCGAGATCGGCTCCGCAGCCGGCAAGCCGCAACTGTCCGACGGCGTGATCGGGCCGCCAATCGCGGATGCCGATGGCCACCTTCGCGGCGAGCATGTCGGGCGCGTCGCCCAGGAAAAGCAGGTAGGGGGTTTCGATCATTTCCGGGAGTCCTTGGCGGGAATCAACGTTTTGGCAAGTTTGCAAGGTCTTCTATGCGAAGTCCTGTCGAATCCGAAGAGGATAAGGAAGAGCGCGCAAGAATATTCGATGAAAATTCTAGGTGGCGGGTGAATCTTCCGGGCGCGCTTCGGCAGAGGCTTGCGCATCCGCGCGCGAGGCTTCGGCGTGCAGCACGCTTGGCTGCGACAGGCTCGCTGGGCCCATCGGCAGAGCCGCGCCAGTGGTCTCGGGGGCGCTGCGGCTGAGGCGCCGCGCGACGGCGATCGCGGCCACCGCGCCGCCGATCAGCGCTATGGCGAGTTGAAGCCCGCGCCCGTTCGCCATGCCGATCAGGTTCGGTCCCAGCAGCATGCCGAAGACCTGGCCAAACTGCATCAGGAAGGCCATCGTCCCGCTGGCCGGGACGACCTGCCCGGGGGCGAGCAGGTCGTTGGCATGCGCCGTGAGGATCGAGTAGACCGGCAGCGTCGCCGCCGCGATCACCGCAAATCCGAGCACGAGCCGCCCCGGCCCGGGATCGAGCGTGAGCCAGACCCCCGCGCAGACCGAGACGAGCGCGAGCCCGATCACCACGTGACGCCGGTCGGTATTGTCCGATATCCAGCCCACGGGATATTGCACCACGCCGGCGGCGATCATCGCGACCACCAGCGCGCCCGACGCCTGCGCTGCGCTGAAGCCCTGTTGCAGCGCCAAGAGCGGCAGGCCGATGAACCAGGTCGAAACACCGACCGACATCAAGGTGATGCCGGTCACCGCCATCGGCGAGACGCGATAGAGACGGCGCACGGTCATCCGGTCGGGCGCGGAATAATCCGGCGCGCGATTGCCCGACAGCAGAAGCGGCACGATCGCCACCGACATCAGCACCGACACGATCCCGAACATCAGCGTGCCGCGCGGGTCGGGAATGGCGATCATCGCGGTGCCGAGCGCGGGGCCGACCGTCTGGATGATGAAATAGACCGACAGCACCTGCGCGCGGATGTTGTTGCTGGTCTTGGCGTTGAGCCAGCTTTCGGTGACCACGTAGAGTCCGGGAAAGCAGACTCCGGCGAGGAACCGCATCGCGCTCCAGCTGACGGGATCGCTGGTCAGGAGGTGGATGATCGCCGCGACCGACACCATCGAGGCCAGCGCCGAGAAGACCCGGATATGGCCGACCTTCTCGATCAGGCTCGGCACCGTGAGCGTGCCGATCAGCGCGCCCAGAGGGTAGCAGGCCTGCATCAGCGAAATGGTCAGCGCATCGAACCCGAGCCCCGCGCCACGGATCGACAGCAGCGTGACCAGCAGCCCGTTGGCCACCATCAGCAGGAGCATCCCGAGGAACAGGGCCCAGTTATCCGTCAACGCGCGCCGCATGAGCGAGCCTTGGCGCGCCCGGTACGGGTCTGCGCGCCCGTTTCCGACCGGGAGGTCGCGAACGCGCAAGATCTGCGCGCGAGAGCGGCGATTTGGCGAAAGCGCCTTGCGCGCGGGGGTGCAATCCCCTAGCCCTTCTGGTGAATTCTCCGACACGCAACCTGATGAGAGGCCCCGACATGAGCTTCCGCCTGCAACCCGCCGCCCCCAGCCGCCCTAACCGCTGCCAGCTCTTTGGCCCCGGTTCGAACGCGAAGCTGTTCGAGAAGATGGCCGCCTCGGACGCCGATGTGGTCAATATCGACCTCGAAGATTCGGTTTCGCCGACCGACAAGGACCGTGCGCGCGCCCAGACAATTGAAGCGATCAACGACGTCGACTGGGGCAGCAAGGTGCTCAGCGTGCGGATCAACGGCCTCGATTCCGGCTGGTGGTATCGCGACGTGGTGGACCTGCTGGAACAGGCGGGCGATCGGCTCGACCAGATCATGATCCCCAAGGCGGGCTGCGCTGCCGACATCTACGCGGTCGACGCGCTGGTCACGGCGGTCGAGCGGGCGCGCGGGCGCACCAAGCCGATCAGCTTCGAGGTCATCATCGAGAGCGCGGCCGGAATCGCCCATGTCGAAGAGATCGCGGCCGCCTCGCCCCGGCTTCAGGCGATGAGCCTTGGAGCGGCTGATTTCGCCGCCTCGATGGGCATGGCCACGACCGGGATCGGCGGGACGCAGGAAAACTACTACATGCTGCACGACGGCGCGAAGCACTGGTCGGACCCGTGGCACTGGGCGCAGGCCGCCATCGTCGCCGCCTGCCGCACGCATGGGCTGTTGCCGGTGGACGGCCCGTTCGGGGATTTCTCGGACGACGACGGGTTCCGCGCGCAGGCGCGCCGGTCGGCCACGCTCGGCATGGTGGGAAAATGGGCCATTCATCCCAAGCAGATCGCGCTGGCGAACGAGATCTTCACCCCCACCGAGGAGGCCGTGACCGAAGCGCGCGAGATCCTCGCAGCGATGGAAGAGGCCAAGGCCCGCGGCGAGGGCGCGACGACCTACAAGGGACGGCTCGTGGACATCGCCTCGATCAAGCAGGCCGAGAACATCGTCAAGCAGGCGGAGATGATCGCGGCGCGCTGAGCCTGGGCCTGGCGGTGCGCAGGGCGCGCGCTGCCCGGTTTGCGTTCAGGCCGCGAAGGCCCTGGGGACCCCCAGGATACCTGGGGCAAGAAGAAGTGCGGGGCAGGGTCATGTTCGGGGCGACGCGTGTGGGAGATGCGCGTCAACCGCGGCGATCACGGCCGCATCATGCGTGTAGGGCAGGGTGTGGCCGGCGCCTTCGATCACGGTGCTGACTGCGCCGGAGTTGAGCGCGGCGAGCCTCTCCTTGCCCGCAATCGGGATCACCTCGTCCGTTTCGCCCCAGATCGCGAGAACCGGGATGCCCGCCACGGCCACGGCGCGGTGCGCGTCGTCCAATGGTTCGTCGAGGACGCCGCGCAGCGAGGCGAGCACGGCGGGCAGGAAGCCGCGGTCGCGCAACTGGCCGACCTGCGCGTCGACGACGCCGGGCGCCAGCGCCGGCAGGCCGCGCTCGGCCTCGCAGGCGCGGCGGAAGGAGCGGGCGTAGACCGTCAGCATCAGCCAGTTCCCCAACAGTCCGCTATTGGCGATCAGGCGCGAGGCGGGGCCGAGATCGTGGCCAAGGCCGGCAGGGGCGATCAGCACCAGCTGGCGCAGTTTCTCGGGGTGGGCGGCGGCGAAGGCGGGTGCGATGGCGCCGCCCATCGAGTAGCCGAAGAGCGTGATGTCGTCCCCGACGCCCAGCGCATCCAGCAGGTCGGCGAGCTGGCGGGTGAAGAACGCGGCGTCCTGCTCGCCGCGCACCCGGTCCGACAGGCCGCGGCCGAAGAGGTCATAGGTCAGCACGCGATAGCCGCGCGCCGCCAGCGCGTCGGCGATCCGATCCCAGACGATCCCGGGCGTGGTGAGCCCGTGGACGCAGACCGCGACCGCGCCGTCCTCGGGGCCGCGCCAGCGGTAATGGGTGACGCCCTGCGGTAGTTTCGCGACGCTGGCCGAGTGGCCGGCGCGCCGCCGGGCCGCAACCGGGCGGCGCAGCGCCTCGCGCGCGAAGGGGGCGAGGGCGAGCGCGGCCAGCAGCCCCGCCAGCCACTCCATCAGGCGGCGTTCCAGGCGTCGAGGATGTAGCGGCTGGTCATCAGGTCGAGATGCGCGCCGCCGCCGTTCTTGAAGAGCGTGATATCGTCGTCGCTGTCGCGTGTGAACGCTTCGGGGTGATAATGGTCGGCCAAGAGGTCGTCGCGCGTGACGACCCCGGCGTCGAGCGGGATCTGGACCTCGCCGATATGGCCGATGGTGGTGTCGAAGCTGTCGACGAAAAGGCGCGCGCGCCGCAGGGCGGTATCGTCCGCCTCGCGCATGTCGGGGCGGAAGGCGCCGATCAGGTCGACATGCTGGCCGGGTTGCAGCCAGTCGCCGCAAAGCAGCGGCTTGGTGCTCATGGTGGCGGAGGTGACGATGTCGGCGGCGCGCACCGCCGCTTCGAGGTTGTCCGCGACGGTAAGGCCGGGACAGTCCGCCGTCATCGATTCCGCATTGGCGCGGGTGCGGTTCCAGACGGTGAATTCGGCGTCGGGAAACCCCGCGCGGTAGGCATGCCACAGGCTGCGCCCAACGGCGCCCGCGCCGACGATCAGGATGCGCTTGCTGTCGGGACGCGCGAGGCGGCGCGCGGCATAGAGGCTGTCGCCGGCGGTCTTCCACTTGGTCACGAGGTGGAAATCGACGATCGCCTCGAGCGTGCCGGTCGCGTCGTCAAAGAGGCTGACCGCGCCGTTGATCATCGGCGCGCCGCGACCCGGGTTGCCCGGAAAGATGGTGGCGGATTTCACCGCGAGCCCCATGCCGTCGATCCAGGCCGAGCGGCTGAGCAGCGTGTCGGGATCGCGATAGAGGAAGGTATCGCCGATCTCGGCCTTGGGCAGCGCGTGGCCGCGTTCGAACGCGGCGCAGAGGTCGAGCCAGTCGAGATTGGCCTCGCCTTTTTCGAAGGGGATCATGGTGACGGTCATCGCGCTTCCTCTCGGCTCAGTAATCCGGCGTCGACGAGACACTGCGCGAAGCCGGCGGGGCTGTCAAAGCGGTGTGTTTGCCAGCCGCGCGCGCGGGCGGCCTCGATGTTGTCGGCCCGGTCGTCGGTGAAAAGCAATCGTTCGGGCGGGATGGCGCAATCGGCCTCGACCGCGGCATAGATTTCCGGGTCGGGTTTGCGCATCGCCATCTCGCCCGAGATGTAGCGTTGGTCGAACGCGTCGAGGAACGGGAATTGCGCGGCGCTCAGCGGAAAATTCGCGGCGCCGAAATTCGACAGGGCGAAGACCGGCACGCCCCTCGCGCGCAGGGCGTGCAACAGGCGCACCGAATGCGGGATTTCGGGCTGGGCGAGGGCGCACCAGTTATCGCGGAAGTGTCTGATTTCCGCCGTCCAGCCGGGATGCGCCAGCGCCGTGCGCTCGACCTCCGCGGCGAAATCCGCGCCCGCGTCGATGCGGTTCATCATCTCGTGCAGATCCACCGCGTCGAACAGCGCGCGGCGGCGATCCGCGCCGATCATGCGGTCGAAATAGCGCTCGGGGCGCCATTCGATCAGCACGTTGCCGATGTCGAATATGACCGCCTCGATGGGCATTCGCTATCTCCTCTGGGTGGGCGGGGTCGGCGTGCCGCGAATGGATTCGCGCCAGAGCATGTAGAGACCCGAGCCGAGGATCAACGCGATCCCGGCCCAGGCGTTCGGGGCGGGCCACGTGCCAAAGACTGTGACGCCCCACATGATCGCCAGCGGCATCGCGACATATTCGAAGGGCGCGGCGAAGGCGGCCTCGCTCAGCCGGTAGGTTTGGCTGACGAGCAGGCTGCTCAGCACGCTGAGCGCGCCGAGCGTGACGATGATCGCGACATCCCCGCGCGCGATCGGCCCCCAGGCCCGCAGCAGGAATTCGAGCGACGGATGCATGCCCCCGGCGAACCGCCCGTCGCCGAAGACGAGGCCGAAGGCGGCGCTGGCCACGGCAAAGCTCAGCATGGTGTAAAAGCTCATCGTCGGCGCGCTTTCGGTCGCGCGGATGCGGCGGGTGACCATGTGCATCGAACTGTAGAGCAACGCGGCGAGCGCGGGCAGCAACGACGCCGCCTGGAACGCCGCCGTGCCGGGCTGCACGATCACCAGAACGCCCGCGAAGCCCACGATGATGGCGGCCCAGCGGCGCGGGCCGACGGTTTCATTGAGGAAAATGACCGACATCACCGCGATCAGCAGCGGCGAGATGAAGGTGATCGCCACCGCCTCGGCCAGCGGCATGGCGGCGAGGCCGAGAAAAAGCGCCATGTTGGCGCAGACCACGAAACAGCCGCGCAAGAGATGCGCCCAGGGTCGGCGTGTGCGGATGACGCGCAAGCCCCCGTTGAGGGGCATCACGACCACGGCGAAGACCACAAGCCCGATCGTCGCGCGCAGGAACACGATCTGGTGGAGCGCGTAGCCGCCGCTCAGGAACTTGAACGCCATATCGTTGAACGAGACGCAGACCATCGCCGAGAACGCGCAGAGCGCGCCGAGGAGGTTGTTGCGTTTGAGCGTGTCGGTGGTCATGCGGGTCGCCTTAGGCGCCCGCCGCGCGGAGCGCCCGCTCGAGCGCGTCGAGGAAGCGCGAGCGGTCCGCCCTTGTAAATCCCTTGCCGCCGCCTTGGCGGAACGGATCGGCGGCGCGGATATCGGCCATCAGGTCGCGCGTGGCGAGGATGTTGCCGATATTGGCGGCGGTCAGCGCGGACCCGTCATGCCTGAGTACCTGCGCCCCCGCCTCCATGCAACGCGCGGCGAGCGGGATGTCGGAGGTGACGACGATGTCGCCCGGCCCGGCGCGCTCGGCGATCCACTTGTCCGCCACGTCCGGTCCGTCGGGGACGATCACGGTCTCGACCAGCGGGTTGTCCGACGGGCGCAGCCCGCCATTGGAGACGATGAACATGCGCGCCTTGTGGCGGGTGCCGACCCGTTCGACCTCGGCCTTGACCGGGCAGGCATCTGCATCGACATAGATCGGCATGGGCGGGCCTCGGACGCGGGAGAAAATTCATGCGAGTTCTCTTGGTCGCATTTTCTTCGTGCAAAGAAAACAGGGTGCGAGGCCGTGAGTGCGCGGGAAGTTGGTTTTTGCGGATCTGGCGGTCAGAGGGGGGAAATCCGCCTCAGCCGCCTGAGGCGTTCGGACACTGTAGACGTCAACCGTCGCCGGTGCAGCGGAGGTCGGGAGTGGAGCCCATTTGCCCAGATGCTGCTGACGAGACGAATGGCTAGAATGCCGACTGTTGCGGCCATTCGCTGCGTACTCCTGAAGGTTCACAACGCCAAACATGAATCGCTTCAGATTGCGTAGCTTCTGTGATACCGTCAACTACGCTTGAAGTATCTCCGGAACCACTTCTTTGAGGAGGGTCACAAGTTGAAAAGTGTGTTTTGCAGCATCGTGCTGGGTGGAATCGCAATTGCCTCACCATCATTTTCACAAGAAGCAAAGGATCTACATACAGCGATTGCTTACTACGCTTTTCGCGAGTTGAAAGCGATGCCTGTCCTGACAAACAGGACGGTTGTGGTCGGGGACGTCATAAGCGTGAGTCCCTACGAAGAGGTGCTCGCACCAGCGGCTGATTGCTACCTGTCGCTCCGAACCAAACCTGAGCAAGAGGATGGGGCACGCAGCGGGAGAACACATCACGTCAAGATTTCAGTCGACATTGTCGGTGCAATTGCCGGCTCGGCCGACGTAAGGCGTATTGTTACAGCCGAAGCTGCACTCGAAGCCCTCTTCAAGAATAGCTCAGCAGTGGTTTTTTCTGGCGTCACAGGTTCTGTTCCCGATCCCAGCATTCAGGAGCTCTTTCCGCGCAAGGTCGAGAATATCGAAGATTGCCGACCAACCCTAGAAACCTTGGCACAACATCGGTACGATCGACTGCTGGTGACAAGAACCTACAGTGGATCGATCGATGCAGGGTTCGTATTTGAGCGCGGAACAAGTACCGAGATATCAGCGGCCACAGATGTGATTGGGAGATTCTTCTCCGATGCGTCCGTAACCGTCCGTGGCGAAACAAATTCTAATCATGTACTTCTCGGGAAATGGGAAAACGGTGTGATAGCGGTGCAATCCTCGCGCCTCAATCTCAGCCGCCTCGCCGAAGCTTGGCTGGTTATGAACGAGAACATCGATACAGTCATCGGTTTGGAGGGGCTCGTTCAGGAATACCTGCAGAATGAGAGCTTTGAGATCAGGGAAGGCATCAGGGGGGCCATCAGGAATCAATTAGAAGAATGGGGTTTCTATGGTCAGGATTTCGAGAATTATCGTCGCCAAATCTTTGCTGGCGAAGAGGGGTCAGAGTACTCGCCAGAAGATATTCCAGAAGAGCACTGGCGTGCTGCGGCAGCATTGGCCGCTGCAATTTTGATTGCTTCTGAAAATGTTTGATCAGGAGTGCGCAGTCAAATGTTTGATCGCCGCTCTCGATCAGAGGCACAATTCTCGCGATAGTTGAAACGCAGCCGGGACAGATTGCCTTGTTCGGGTAGCGCAGCGCGAAAAAACTGTCCGCTGCGCATCCTCAAGTGATTGCGTTGGGCTGCTAACATCATGCTACACTTGCGGAACCGCGAATTCCGACCAACGGCGGCTCTGCGCAGGACGCGGCCGGAAGGGCAGAGCAGAAGAACGACCGCTTCGTCCCGCAATACGGACGGAATACGCCCCCACTGAAAGTCCCCTCCGAAGCGGATTGCGTGCAGCCGGAGGGCGTCCGTGTGGACGGCACCCCCGGTCAGCCGGCGTCATTCCTGACCCTTGCGTCCGACCTTGTATTCCTCAGGGATCGGCATCCGGTTGAACGCATCCAGCCCGGCGATCTTGTAAGCCTCGGCCAGCGTCGGGTAGTTGAACGTGTTCTGCACGAAATAATCCACGGTGCCCTTCAGGTTCAGCACCGCCTGCGCGATGTGGATCAGCTCGGTCGCGCCTTCGCCCACGATCTGCACGCCGAGGACGCGCCGCGTCTTGAGTGAAAAGAGCATCTTGAGCATGCCATGCTCCAGCCCCATGATATGCCCGCGCGAGGTTTCGCGGAACCGCGCGACGCCGACCTCGTAGGGGATGCCGCGGTCCTGCATTTCCTCCTCGGACATGCCGCAGGTGGAAATCTCGGGCACGGAATAGATGCCGTAGGGGAACCACGGGCTTTCGGGCAGGGTGGGCGTTTCGAGCGCGTGGCAGGCCGCGACGCGGCCCTGCTGGATCGACGTGGAGGCAAGCGAGGGATGGCCGATCACATCGCCCGCGGCGTAGATATGGGGCGCGCTGGTCTGGTAGGTCTTGCGATCCACCTCGATCCGCCCGCGGTGGTCGGTCTCGATCCCCGCGGCGTCGAGGTTGAGCCGCGCGGTCGCCCCCATGCGCCCGGCGGCGAAAAGCAGCATTTCCGAGCGCACGTGGCGGCCGTTGGCAAGGCTCACCTCGACATGCTCGCCCTTGTCCTCGACGCTCTCGATTGCAGAGCCGAGGCGCAGATCGAGCCCGTTCTCGCGGATCTGGTGGGTGAAGTCGTGGATGATCGTGCGGTCGATGAAGTCGAGAAAGCTGTCGCGCGGCTCGATCAGGGTCACGCGCACGTCGAGCGCGGAGAACATCGTCGCATATTCCACGCCGATCACGCCGGCGCCCACCACGGTGAGGCTGCGCGGGATCGTCGCGAGGTCGAGGAATTCGTCGCTGTCCACGATGGTGGCGCCGTTGAAGGGGATGCTGTCGGGCCGGTGGGTGCGCGTGCCGGTCGCGATCAAGAAGCGGTCGGCGGTGAGGCGTGTCACGTCGCCGGCCTCGGTCGCGGCCTCGACCTCGTGCGGGCCGGTAAAGCGCGCCAGCCCGTGCAGCGTGTCCACGTGGTTGCGGTTGAACTGGTGTTCCAGCACGTCGACCTCGTAATCGAGCGTCTTGTGCAGCCGCGCCTTGAGATCGGCCGCGTCGATGTCCTCCTTCACCCGGTAGGAGCGCCCGTAGAAGCTGCGCTCGCGCCAGCCCGACAGGTTGAGCACGGTTTCGCGCAGCGTCTTGGACGGGATGGTCCCGGTATGCACGCTCACCCCGCCGAGCCGGTCCTTGCGGTCGATGACCAGCACACGCCGCTTGAGCTTGCCCGCCTGAATGGCGGCGGAACGCCCGGCGGGACCCGAGCCGATGACGATCAGGTCATAATGGCTCATGCCTCAGAGCCCATAGAGCGCCTCGGCGTGAAAGGCGACGTGATCCTCCATGAAGGTGGAAACGAAGAAATAGCTGTGGTCATAGCCCGGCTGCATCCGGATCGTGGCCTCCTGCCGGCGCGCGGCGGCGGCCTCGGCCAGTGTCTCGGGGCGCAGCAGGTCGATGAACTGGTCCTTGGTGCCGGTATCGACGAGCACCGGCCCGTCCACTCCGCGCTCGCGCATAAGTAGGCTCGCGTCGTGCCTGGCCCATTCGCCGTCATCCTCGCCGAGGTAGGCGGTGAACTGCTTGCGGCCCCAGTCGCTTTGCGTCGGGTTGCAGATCGGCGAGAAGGCCGAGACCGACGCGAACCGTCCCGGCAGTCGCATCGCCAGAGTCAGCGCGCCGTGCCCGCCCATCGAATGGCCGGTGATCGCCTGGCGCGCGCCGTCGATCTCGAAATTCTCGGTCAGCAGCGCGGGCAGCTCGGTCGCGATATAGTCCCACATGTGATAATGCGCGGCCCAGGGATCCTGCGTCGCGTTGAGGTAGAAACCCGCGCCCTTGCCGAGATCGAAGGCGTCGTCGTCGGCAACGTCATCGCCGCGCGGGGAGGTGTCGGGAAAGACCAGTGCGATCCCGTGCTCAGCCGCCCAGCCCTGCGCGCCCGCCTTGGTCATGGCGTTCTCATGCGTGCAGGTCAGCCCCGAGAGATACCAGAGCACCGGCACGGGGCCGTCGCGCGCCTCGGCCGGCATGAAGAGGCCGAAGGTCATGTCGCATTTGCAGGCCTCGGATTTGTGGCTGTAGACACCCTGCACCCCGCCGAAGCAGGCGTTCTCGGAAACGGTTTCCATCGTGGCACCTCCTATCTCGATTGCCTTGAGAGGGGTGTATCAGCGACGGCGCAGGCTTGAAACGTCAAAAGCGGCGCTTTGCGGCGCGCTCAGTAAAGCGCGCTCACCCAGCCGATCACCAGCGACACCGTCAGCACCGCCGCCGTGGTCGAGATCAGGATCGAGGCCGAGGCGCGGTGCGGCGCGACCCGGTAATGCTGGGCGAGGATATAGACGTTGCCCGCCACCGGCAGCGCGGCGGTGGCGATCATTACCGCGGCGGCGTAAGGGTCGACGTGGAACAACAGCAGCGCCGAGATGGCGACCGCGCCGGGGTGCAGGATCAGCTTGCACACCGACAGCCAGCCCGAGATCGCCAGCCGCTCGGCCGACTTGCTCGCCAGCGACGCGCCGATGGCGAAAAGCGCGCCGGGCGTGGCGGCGCCGCCCAGCAGCGACAGGAATTCGTTCATCACCTGGGGGATCGGCAGCCGCAGGCCCGACCAGGCGAGGCCGAGCACGATGGACACGATCATCGGGTTTTTCAGCAGGCCGAGACCCACCGAGCGCAATACCGCGGGCCGCAGCCGCCCGTCGCGCGACCCGGTGATCAGGATCACGATGAGCGAACTGAACACGATCAAATCCACCGCGAGCACCATCATCACTGGCGCGACCGCAGCCTCGCCCATCAGCAGCGACAGCATCGGGATGCCGATGAAGCCCACGTTGCCGATCACCGCGCATTGCGCCTCGACCGCGGCCACCTCGACCCCGGCGCCGCGCAAGAGGGCGACCAGCGTGGCAATCGCGTAGACGCAGGCGCTGGCGCAGAGATAGGCGAGCACGAAACGCCCGTCGAAGATCTCGGCCAGGCTGAGATTGGCGGCGAACTTGAACAGCATCGCCGAAAGGGCGAAGTAGAACACGAACTTGGTCAGCCACGCGGTCGCCTCTTTCGAGAAGAAACTGGTGCGCCCGGCGCCGTAGCCCAGCCCGATCAGCAGGAAAAACGGAAGCGTCTGGAGGAAGATGGCGAGCATGCGGCTTCGTAGCAGGTCCGCCGGGGGCGTCAATCGCATCCGCGGACGCGCCGCCGCCGGGAGGCTATTCTTTGACAGCCCGCGGTATGTCATGTAACATAATCTACGTTTCCTGTGAGTTTGCAGTTTGGTTCAGGCGCCGTTCCCGCGGGGGACGGCAGGAACCGGGAATTCCGGATCGGCCCCTGCCTGGCCCGGCCCTGATCGCCGCGTGGATTGCAGCGGCAGCGCGCCGGACTCTCCTGCGATGCAACGGCGGTATTGTCGCGTCGGAGAAATTTTTCCGTGGAGAGATTTGCATACCTTGCCGGTACCCCCGCCGTCCTGCCCCTTGCGGGCTGCGGGGACAGCGCCGGAACCCATAATGTCCGGATCGATGCGCGGGAATGCTCCGTTGTTCCGCGATGCCGGTTCAAGCAGGAGCGTCGCGCCGCCGCTGAGCAGGCGTCCCCGCATGTCGCCGCCATCCAAGACAGCCGCGCCGGCGGGCGCGCCTATGAAGCCCCAGCGCGACGATTGAGCGACGCGGAGCGATCCCGAATGGCTCGCTCAGGCATCACCCCACTCTTTCTGGCGAAATACTATTATACTTCAACAATTTATAGGGAAGGAGAGAGATATGCGTATTGTTCATGTTTTTGCGACCTGTATAGCAGTGACGACGATCCTGAGCGGGTGCGCGACGACAACGACGGAAGGCACGGGCGTGCATAGGGGCATCCCCTATACATACACCCGCACGACGACGCCCGGTTCGTTCGGCCCCGATGAAGAGAGTTATACGGTCTATTTTAAAGGCCGGAGCTTTTACTGTGGAAGCGACCTGTTCCATTGCATCCCGATGTTGGAACGTCACGTGAAGGAACTGCAGCGGAGAGGCCCGCCGGAAAATCCCGACGAGGCGCCGCGAGTCCGCGAAGATGCAAGCAACCCGGTCCAGATGCTCGAGGACAGGCAGTTCGGTGACTGACGCGGCTGCGCTACCCGCTGCCGATCAGCACCCCCGCGGCAAAGACCAGCGCGCCGCCCAGCACCACCTGAAAGGCGGCGCGGAAGAACGGGGTTTCCATGAAACGGTTCTGAATCCACGCGATCGCCCAGAGTTCGACAAAGACGATCGCGATGGCGATCCCGGTCGCGGTCCAGAAATCGGGGATGAGATAGGGCAGCGCATGGCCCAGCCCGCCCAGCGTGGTCATGATCCCGCTGGCCAGCCCGCGTTTGACCGGGCTGCCGCGTCCCGACAGCGCGCCGTCGTCGCTCGCCGCCTCGGTGAAGCCCATCGAGATGCCCGCGCCCACCGACGCGGCCAGCCCGACAAGAAACGTGGTCCAGGTGTCATGCGTGGCGAAGGCCACGGCAAAGATCGGGGCGAGCGTGCTGACCGATCCGTCCATGAGGCCGGCAAGGCCGGGTTGCACCCACGTCAAAATGAACTGCCGCCTTGCGGTATCCGCCTCGGCGGCGCGGGCGTCGTGGTCGAGATGCTCCGCCTCGAGCGTCTCGGCCGCGGTCTGGTGGTCCGCCTCGGCGGCGGCGAGATCGCCCAGCAATTGCCGCGTGGCCGCATCGGTGCTGCGCCTGGCCGCGGCGAGGTAGAAACGTTCGGCGTCGCGCTCCATCGCGGCGGCCTCGGCGCGGATGCGTTCGATGCCGAGGTTTTCGACCAGCCAGACGGGGCGGCGGGCATGGGCGCCGGCGACGTGCTCGCGCCGGATGAGCGGGATCACGTCGCCAAAGCGCGCGCGGTGCCGCTCGATCAGCCGCTGACGATGCGTGTCCTCCTCGGCGGCCATCCCGTCGAACATCGCGGCGCTGGCCGGGAAATCGGCGCGCAGACGTTCGGCGTAGGTCCGGTAGATGCGCGCGTCGTCCTCTTCGGAAGATATCGCGAGCGCGAGAACTTCCTGTTCGCTGAGGTCGCCAAAGCGGCGGCGGTTGGGCAGGCCCGGGATCATGTCGAGGCTTCCAAGGATTAGAATCGTTCTAATGTAGCGCATCGGAGTTTGGATTATCAAGAGGGGGAGATGCATCGCAAAAAAAAAGTAAACAGAACGGTTCAGATTGTTCTTGCAAATTCGAACTGATCGGTTCACTTATTATCTATACCGTTTAGTTCAGATGGAGACATCCCATGAAACACCGGACCTTCACCGCCGCGCTGATCGTCAGCGCAACCCTCGCCGCGACGCTGGCGCCGCTGCCGGTCGCCGCATTCGAAATCGGCGGCCTGACGCCCGTCCTGACCTTTCCCGAGGGCGACGTTAGCCCCACGCCGGACACCACCACTCGCGGGGCGACGACGCTCAACGATTGAAGCGTCTCGTGAACCGCTTGCGACCCCGGGGGAAGCGCCGCTAAGGTGGCGCAGCCCCGGGGAGAGGAAGCGGATGACGATGACGGCCGCGCAAATCAAGAGAGGCCGCAAGTTCGGCCAGGTGCTGAGCGGCGCGCGCGACGTCTTCATGCGCGACGGCTATGAAGGCGCCAGCGTGGACGAGATCGCCCGACAGGCAGGCGTCTCCAAGGCGACGCTATATTCCTATTTCCCCGACAAGCGGCTGCTCTTCTCCGAGGTGGCCCGCATCGAGTGCAACCGCCAGGCCGAGGCGGCGATGGAGGTGATCGACGTCAATGCCCCGGTCGAAGACGCCCTGCACGAGGCGGTGGACCGGATCGTACGGTTTTTCCTGACGGATTTCGGCTGCCAGATCTATCGCACCTGCGTGGCCGAATCGCATCGCTTCCCCGAACTGGGCGCGCGGTTCTACGAATCCGGCCCCGAACTGGTGCGCGAACGGGTCGGCGCGGTGCTGCGGATCTATGTCGAGCGCGGCGCGCTGCGGATCGAGGACATCGACCTCGCCGCGATGCAACTGGCCGAGCTCTGCAAGAGCGATCTCTTCACCCGCAAGCTCTGCGGCATCCAGCGCGAATTCGACGAGGCCGAGATCGCCCGCGTGGTCGACGGCGCCGTCGAGATGTTCATGGCGCGCTACGCGGCCTGACCGCTTTCCAAGCCAGACCTGGGGCGCTAAGCGGGGGCATGGATGACGCCTACCGCCCGCCCGACACACCGCTTCGCGTGCTGCACGCCGATCACGAGATCGTCCTGCTGGACAAGCCCGCGGGCCTGTTGTCGGTGCCCGGCAAGGGGCCGCATCTCGCCGATTGCCTGCTGGCGCGGGTGACCGAGGCGTTTCCGACCGCGCTCCTCGTGCATCGGCTGGACCGGGACACGTCGGGCGTCATGGTCTTTGCGCTGACGCCCCACGCGCAGCGCCACCTTGGCCTGCAATTCGAGAAAAGGCAGGTGAAAAAGACCTACGTTGCGCGGGTCGCCGGGCGGCTCGCGCCAAAGACCGGCACGGTGGATTTGCCGCTGACCGTAGATTGGTCGAACCGGCCGCGGCAGATGGTCTGCCATGAAACGGGACGCGCGGCGCTCACGGACTGGCGCGTGCTGCGCAGCTCGGACGCCGAAAGCCGGGTGCGCCTGATGCCCCGCACGGGGCGCAGCCACCAGTTGCGCGTTCACATGCTCGCTCTGGGTCACCCGATCCTGGGCGATCCGCTCTATGCGGAAGGGGCCGCGCGGAACTGGCCCCGCCTCATGCTCCATTCCGAGGAGCTGCGCCTGCGCCACCCCGACGGCGGCGCGGGGATGAAGTTCCGCGCCGAGGCGCCGTTCTGAAGGCCGCTCAGCGCGCGTAGCGCGCGACGAAGTTCCGCAGGATCAACTCGGGCGCATGCACGTCCGCCGCGCGCGCCATGCGGATCAGGTCCTCGGCCTCCTCGGGCGCGAAATAGCCCCGGTCCTTGTAGACATGGATGCGCGTCTCGAACCCCGCGCCGTCGGCCTCGGGGTGGAACTGCGTCGCATAGACGTTCCGCCCATGCCGCACCATCTGGTAGGGGCAGGGGGCCGAGCGCACGAGGTGCGCGCACCCCGGCGGCAGCGCCTCGAGCGCCTCCTTATGGCCGACGAAGGCGTCGAACCTCTCGGGCAGGCCCGCCAGCAGCGGATCGGCGCGCCCCTCTTGCGTCACCTCGCAGGCGCTGGTGCCCACCGGCTCGCCATGCGCGCCCTTGCCCACGACCCCGCCGAGATGCCTGCCGAGGATGCCTATCCCGTAACAGCAGCCGAGGAAGGGGAAATCCCGCGCGGTGATCCGCGGCATGAGCGACAGCACCGCGTCCTCGATCCGGGCCTCCATCGCGGTCTTGTCCTGAGGCGCGTCGCTCACGCAGCCCGGCCCGCCGCCGACGATCACCCCGCTCAGCGCGTCAAGGTCGAGCGCGTCGGGCAGCCCCTCGCGATCCAGCCGCACCCGCCATGCCTGCGCCTCGTCGAGACCGCCCTTGCGCAGGATCGCGGCGTATTCGTCGTCCGAGGCCTCGGTCTCGGGGCGCAGTTGCAGGATCAGGAAAGGTCTGCTCATCGTCGCGCGCCCTCTTTGCAATGGACGACTGCCTGCCGCATGGCGCACGGGGCGTCAAGATAACGCGTTCACTTTCAATGTTCCCCAAATACTCGAATCCCCAGCCACCTCTGCCGCGCAACGCGGCCGGGGCGGCGCACCGCTTGACCCCGCGCGCAATTGCAATACCCTGCGCGCCACCGCGACGGAACTGACCGCACAAGGACCGATACATGACGCAACGCCTGCACCTCGTCTTCGGCGGCGAACTGGCCGACCCTTCGAAAAACGTCTTCAAGAACGTCGACGACCTGCACATCGTCGGCATCTTTCCGAACTACGCCAGCGCCTACGACGCCTGGAAGCACGAGGCGCAGCGCACCGTGGACAACGCTCATATGCGCTATTTCATCGCCCACCTGCACAAGCTGCGCGACGAGGAAAGCGCCGCCTCGCCCACCGAGGAGCTGGGCTGAGGGGCCGGACATGTCGCGCGCCCCGGGCGGGGGACAATCCGGCCCCGATCCGGCAAGGGACGCGCCACGCCCCGACGGCGCGCTGGTCTGGGGGCATGCGACGCAGCCCGATCACGTGGACGCGATGGCGCAACTGGCCGGGCGGCTCCGGGCGCAGCGGCCGGGGGTGACCCTGTTGCTGACCGCGACCCCCGAGGCGCCGCTGCCGGAGACGCCCCGCGCCGGCGTGATCCACGCCGCGCTGCCCGCCGACCGCGCCCCGGCGGTCGAGGCGTTCCTGGCGCACTGGCGTCCCGATCTCTGCCTCTGGGCGGGGGGCGATCTGCGCCCCGTGCTGATCGCCGGCGCCGACCGTCGCGGCGTGCCGCTTTATCTGATCGATGCGGATGAGGGCGCGCTCGGGCGCAGCGGCTGGCGCTGGCTGCCGGACGCGCAGCGTAGCGCGCTGGGGCGGTTCATGGCGATCCACGCGCGTTCGGACGCCGCCGCGCGCCACGTGCGCCGCATGGGCGTCCCCGAACGCGACGTGACGGTTTCCGGCGTCTTCCGCGAAGGCGCCGTTGCGCTGCCCCATGACGAGGGCCTGCGCGCCGAGATGGCCGAGGGGCTGCGCGGACGCCCGGTCTGGCTCGCCGCGATGGTGCAGCCCGACGAGATCGGCCTCGTGCTCGACGCGCACCGCGCGGTGAGCCGGCTGGCGCACCGGCTGTTTCTGGTGCTGGTCCCGGACGACGTGGCCGACGCGCCCGATTTCATTGCCGCGCTGGATGCGGGCGGCTGGCGTTACACGGTCTGGTCCGGCGGCGCCATGCCCGAGGAGACGACGCAGGTGTTGCTGGCCGACACGCGCGGGGAGATGGGACTCTGGTATCGGCTGGCGACGATCACGCTGATGGCCAGTTCCTTCGGCGCGGGGCGGCAGGGGCGCGACCCGAACGAACCCGCGGCACATGGCTCGGCGATCATGTATGGCCCGAACGTGCGGCGCTACCTCGACAGTTACCGCCGCTACGCCGAAGCGGGGGGCGCGCGCATCGTGCGCGACAGCGAAACGCTCGCCGCAGCGCTCGGCCAGCTGATCGCGCCGGACCGCTCGGCGCTGATGGCGCATGCGGCCTGGGACGTGGCGACGACGGGCGCGCGCGTGACCGATCAGATCGTGGACCTGGTGCAGGACACGCTCGACCTTCTCGAGGCGGGCTGATGCGCGCGCCCGCCTTCTGGCAGAACCCGCCCGCGCGCCCCGGATTGCGCGCGCGGCTGCTGGCCCCGTTGGGCGCGCTCTACGCGCGGGCGACGGCGCGGCGGCTGGCGCGCGGGCCGCGCCGGCGCATGGGCGCACCGGTGATCTGCGTGGGCAACATCAACGCCGGCGGCACGGGCAAGACACCCACCGTGATCGCGCTGCTGTCCCGGCTGGCCGAGGCTGGCCGCGCCGCGCATGTGGTCAGCCGCGGCCACGGCGGAACGCTTGCCGGGCCGGTGCGCGTCGACCCCGCGCGCCATTCCGCGGCGGAGGTCGGAGACGAGCCGCTGCTGATCGCCGCCTTCGCCCCGGTCTGGGTGGCGCGCGACCGCGCGGCGGGCGCCGCGGCGGCAGAGGCGGCGGGCGCGCAGGCGATCCTGCTCGACGACGGGTTCCAGAACCCTTCGCTGGCGCATGATCTCGCCCTCGTCGTGGTCGACGCCGCCGCCGGCTTCGGCAATGGGCGCTGCATTCCCGCCGGCCCCCTGCGCGAGCCGGTGGATGCCGGCCTCGCCCGCGCCGATCTGCTCCTGTCGATCGGCCCCGAGCGGGCGCAGGCTGCGTTCGAGGCGATCTGGGGCGCGCGGATCACGGTTCCGCATCTGCGCGGGGCGCTTGCGCCGCTGAAAACGGGCATGGACTGGCAGGGCGCGCGCGTCTTCGCCTTCGCGGGGATCGGTCATCCCGAGAAATTATTCGCAACGCTCGCGGCCCTCGGCGCCGATCTCGCCGGGACCGAGGCGCTGGAGGATCACCAGCCGCTCACGCCCGCGTTGCTGTCCCGGCTCGAGACGGACGCGGCCCGTCTCGGCGCGCAACTGGTGACGACCGAGAAGGACGCCGTGCGCCTGCCTGAGGCGTTCCGGTCCAAGGTGCTCACGCTGCCGGTGCGCCTCGGGATCGAGGACTGGAGCGCGATCGAGGCCGCGCTGAAGCGCATCGGCGCCCTCCCGCAAGACCCGCCCCCGGCCTGAGCCGGGATCGGATCATCCGGGGTTGCCGTCCCCCAGCTTGGGCGAGGCCTTTTCGAGCACGAGTTCCGCGTCCGAGAACCGGAACGGGCTGCGCACGCCGGGAACGCCGCCGGGCGCGATCTGCATGCCCCGCGCCCTGACCTGCGGGTCGGCGAAGACCTCGTTCATCTCGTTGATCTGCCCCGCCGGAATCCCCGCGCCCTCGCAGGCCGTCAGCAGGTCGGCCTTGGTGAACGTGAGCGTGCGTTCGGTCAGCAGCCCGGTCAGCCGCTCGCGATTGGCGATCCGGTCCGCGTTGGACGCGAACTCCGCCGCTTCGGCGAGGTCCGGCAGGCCCAGCACCGCGCAGAGCCGCTGGAACTGCGCGTCGTTTCCGACCGCGATGATGATGTAGCCATCGGCGCAGTCGAACACCTGGTAAGGGGTGAGGTTGGGGTGGTAGTTGCCTGTCCGCCCCGGCGGCGTCCCGGTCGAGAGGTAGTTCATCGCCTGGTTCGCGGTGACCGACACCGCCACGTCGAGAAGCGCCATGTCGATATGCTGCCCCTTGCCGGTCGCGTGACGCTGGTGCAGCGCGGCGAGGATCGCGGTTGTCGCATAGACGCCGCTGAACACATCGGTGATCGCCACGCCGGCGCGGGTGGGCTGGCCGTCCGGCGCGCCGGTGATCGACATCAGCCCGGACATGCCCTGGATGATGTAATCATACCCGGCGCGGTGGGCATAGGGCCCGTCCTGCCCGAAACCGGTGATCGAGCAATAGATCAGGCCGGGGTTCAGGTTGGACAGGCTGGCGTAGTCCAGCCCGTATTTCGCAAGGCCGCCGACCTTGAAGTTCTCGATCACGATGTCGGCGCCGCGCACCAGGTCGCGCACCTGTTCCTGACCCTCGGGCGTGCGGAAATCGATGGTGACGCTGGTCTTGCCCCGGTTGCAGCTGTGGAAATAGGCGGCGCTGCGGTCGCCCTCGCGCTCGACGAAGGGCGGGCCCCAGCGACGGGTGTCGTCGCCCTCCGGGCTTTCCACCTTGATGACCTCCGCGCCGAGATCGCCCAGCGTCTGTCCGGCCCAGGGGCCGGCCAGGATGCGCGCCAGTTCGATGACCTTCAACCCGGCAAGGGGGGCGGCGCTCATTTGGCGAGTTCCTCCTCGATGATGGCCTTGAGGTCGTCATAGGGCAGGTTGCCCTGCTTCGCGCCGTTGACGATCACAGTCGGGGTGGAATCGATCTCGTCGGCTTCGGCGTTGGACCGGAACCAGTCATAGAGCGCCTCGGCCTTGGCCTGGTCGGTCAGGCAGGCGTCGAGCTGATCGTTCGACAGCCCGGCGACACGGCCGATCTTGCGCAGCGCCTCCGAGATGCCGACGGGGTCGCCGCTGGACAGCCAGTCGCGCTGTTGGTCGAAGATCATGTCCGAAACGCCGAAGAAGCGGTCCGGATCGCAGCGCGCCACCATCGCGGCCCAGAGGCCGGGGCGGTCGAAATAGACGTCGCGATAGACGAACCGGACCTTGCCGGTGTCGATGTAGTCGGCCTTGAGCTTCTCGAAGGTCGTGGCGTGGAACGTCGCGCAATGCGGGCAGGTGAACGACGCGTATTCCGTCACCGTGACCGGCGCGTCTTCCGACCCGAGGGTCATTTCGCGAACTGCGACGTCCTCCGCCTCGGCGTCGGGCGCTTCGGCCTCCGCCGCGTCGGCGTCTTCGGCGTCGGTCGCCGAGGATTTGTCCGCCGCACCGTTCTGCGTCGCCTCCGTCGCAGAGGATTCTTCGGTGACGGCGCTGCCCTGGGCTGCGTCGTCGTCGGTCTGGGCCAGAGCGCCGCCGCCAAGCAGGGCGAGCGCGAGGGCCGCGATCAGTGTCGTTCGCATCATACTTCCATCCAGTTCCGTGTTCAGTGTTTCGCTTTCAAAAGCACGTTGCACGCCAGTGTCTCGAGCGCGGCGCGCAGCCCCGCATCGCTGACCGGCGCCGCGCATTCCGCCGCGTGGGCGCGCGTCGCCGGATCGGGCGCAGCGGGGGCGGGTTCGGCGGGGCGGTGGGCAAAGCTCGCCTGTCCTTCGGCGAATCCGGTCGGCGCGGTCTGCGTCACCCGCACGCGCGAAATGGCGTTGTAGCCATAGACCGCGTTCACCTTTTCGCGCAACTGTTCCTTCTGCATCTCGAGCATCGGCGCCTGCGGGCCGGTGGTCAGCACCGTCAGCGTCGCGCCGAATCCGCCGTGCCCATAAGACACGTTGACCGGCCGGGCGATGGCGGCGATGGCGTCGCCGACGATCTCGGGCCAGTGGGTCAGAAGGCGAGACTGCGCGAACCCACGGCTTTCCGAGGCGCGCTTGATCCGCTCCTGAAGCAGCGTCGAGGTGCGTTTGAAGCCGCGTGTCGTGGTGTTGCGGGGTGGCATTGGTTGACCTCTTCCTTGCAAGGCGCATTCTAGGGCAATGAATCGGGCATGCCAGCCCCCAAAAACCGTGGACCATAAAGAATGCGTGAGGCCGCCGACACCGCCCGCCTCTCCGGCGCGCTGCTGGAGTGGTATGACCGACATGCGCGCGTGATGCCCTGGCGCGTCGCCCCGCGCGACGGGCGTTCGGGCCTGCGCGCCGACCCTTACGCCGTCTGGCTGTCCGAGGTGATGCTGCAACAGACCACCGTCGCCGCCGTGCGCCCCTATTTCGAGACGTTCACGCGCCGCTGGCCCACGGTGCGCGCCCTGGCCGCCGCCGAGGACGCGGAGGTGATGGGCGCATGGGCCGGCCTCGGCTACTATGCCCGCGCGCGCAACCTGCTGAAATGCGCGCGGGTTGTGACGGACGACCATGACGGGCGGTTCCCCGACAGCTACGCCGCGCTGCTGAAACTGCCCGGCGTCGGCCCCTATACCGCCGCCGCGATCGCGGCCATCGCCTTCGATCGGCCCGAGGTGGTGGTCGACGGCAACGTGGAGCGCGTGATGGCGCGCCTGCATGACATCCGCGCGCCGCTGCCCACGGCCAAGCCCGAGCTGACCGCGCTGGCGGCCAGGCTCACCCCGCGCAAGCGGCCGGGCGATTACGCGCAGGCGGTGATGGATCTCGGCGCGACGGTCTGCACCCCGCGCAGCCCGGCCTGCGGGATCTGCCCGTGGATGCAGGATTGCGCCGCTCGCGCCGCCGGGGCCGCCGCCGAGCTGCCCCGCAAGCTGCCGAAGAAGGCCAAGCCGGTGCGCCTTGGCATCGCCTATGTCGCGCAGCGCACGGACGGGGCGCTCCTGCTTGAGCGGCGCGCGGCGCGCGGACTGCTGGGCGGGATGCTCGGCTGGCCCGGGAGCGACTGGGCCGAGACAGCGCCCGATCCCGCCCCGCCGCTTGACGCGCAATGGGAGGAACTGGACGCGGAGGCGCGCCATACCTTCACCCATTTCCATCTGCGCCTGCGCATCCATATCGCCACCGCGCCCCCGGGTGCGACGCCTTCACGCGGGCAATTCGTCGAAAGAACGCGGTTCAGGCCCGCCGAATTGCCTACTGTGATGCGCAAGGTTTTCGATCTGGCGCATGGCAGGCTGGATGAAATACGATAGACCGCACGCCACCAACTGCCCGAGGACGCCAAGCCAGATGATCCCCGCCGCCACCGTCGCCCGGTTCCACAACGCCCTGCCGTTCTGGATGTCGTTGCTCCTTATTCCGCTGGCGGTGATCGGCGCGCTCCAGGGTGGCTGGACGGTGATCCTGCTGCCGCTCTTCACCTGGTATTTCTTCTCGATCCTCGACGCGTTCATTGGGCTCAACCTTGAGAATGCCGATCTTGAGGCGACCGAGGAAGATCTCAAATGGTATCGCGTCATCACCGCGATCTGGGCGCCGCTGCAATTCGTGCTGCTTTTCTGGATGATCTGGTATGTCCCGCAGGCCGCGCATCTGGGGGCGCTGGAAAAGGTCGTGCTTTTCTTCGGCGTGGGCGTCATCACCGGCACGGTGGGGATCAACTACAGCCACGAATTGATGCATCAGAAGAACAAGGCCGAGCGCTGGATGGGTGATATCCTCTTGGCGATGGTGCTTTATTCGCACTTCCGCTCGGAGCACCTGCTGGTGCACCACCGCCATGTCGGCACGCCGCGCGACCCGGTGACAGCGCGCTATAACGAGGGCTTCTTCCGCTTCTTCGCCCGGGTGCTGCCGGGATCGTGGAAATCCGCGTTCGAGGCCGAAAAGGCGATGCAGGCGCGCCGCGACCGCCCCTGGACCCATCCGAGCAATCCGTTCTTCCGCTACTGGGCCTTGCAGGGCGGGATGCTGCTGCTGGCGCTGGTCCTGGGCGGCTGGATCGGCCTGCTGCTCTTTGCCTGGCAGGCGTTCATCGCCGTGTGGCAGCTCGAACTGGTGAACTACGTGGAGCATTACGGGCTGACCCGCGCGCATCTGGGGGGCGGCAAGTACGAGCACGTCAAGCCGCAGCACAGCTGGAACGCCGCGCACAAGGCGAGCAACTGGCTGCTCATCAACCTGCAGCGCCATTCGGACCACCATTACAAGCCCGACCGGCGCTTTCCGCTGCTGCAAAACTACACCGAGGCCGAGGCGCCCCAGATGCCCTATGGCTATCCGATCATGACCATGGCGGCGATGGTCCCGCCGCTCTGGCGTCGCGTGATGAACCGCCGCGTTCGCCGCTGGCGCGAGATGTATTATCCCGAGATCACCGATTGGAAGCCCTACAACAAGGCGACCAACCCGCTGCCGAGATAAGGATACCGTTGGCCCGTCTAGTCTTTTCGATCCGGGTTCGAGATGAACGCGAAATAGGAACAGATCATCTGACGAGACGCGGTTTTGTCCGCAAGAATACCGACCACGTATAGCGGCGGCACACCGGCCCGCGACGCGGGCTCGCATCTTCTGTTACCGTTGGAGCTCAGGCAGAGCCGCTTTGCCTGAGCCTCGTAGAAACCACCGGCTGGAAAGCTCTTCCAGACCGGCTCCTCGAAGTCGATGGTCTGCATACCTGTACCGGCATGTCGGATGTAGCTGGCTTCGGCTTCACCTTCGGCTTCGAGTTCGAAGGTGATCTTGCGGCCTTCGATTTTCGCCTCGAGAAGCTCCCACTGGCCACGGATGGAATATTTGGCGTTCCGTTCGAAGATGACGTTATCGCAAATAGCGAGTTCCTTCCCGACGGGAAACACGACCAGCACTTCCCGGAACGGGGCTTTGACATTCCCCTGTAGCCATTTCGACAGGTGTTTGCCCTCCCAGACGCGATAGTTGGGCTCCTTCAGGGGCTTGTAAGTAAACTCGGCATGGGCTGGTGAAAGCAGGCACCAGGTAAGGATCAGTGCAATTACGCCAGGCCGCAATACTCGCATGACAATACTCCAACGTCTCAATGAACGATATTCAAAATACAGGTCCGAGAACTGTAGTGTAGTTTCCCGAACCTGGTCAGGCAATGCAAGCGTCTGACCGATGCGGCCTGCGAAGCGGTTTGAGCGAATTGCAGACGTTGACCCAGTAGCATCCACCCCCACGCATATTGCTGGTCCACGAAAAAAAGCCCCGCCATGAGCGGCGGGGCAGGTGAGCGCCCGCAGGCGGCTGGCCGCGGGCGCTGGCGGTGTTTCGTGTGCGTTTGTCTCAGTTCGGGCGTTCGGCCATCTCGGCGCGGATCTGCTGGCGCAGGATGTCGATAGGGACGCGCTTGCCGTCCTTCTTGTAGCACCAGTACGTCCAGCCGTTGCAGGAGGGCGCGCCCTCGCACGCCGCGCCGACCTGGTGGATGGAACCCTTCGCGTCGCTGCCGATGAGCGTGCCGTCGGCGCGCACCTTGGCCTTGTGCCGCCCGTTCATGGAGTAAAGCTCCTCGCCCGGGCGCAGCATCCCGCGTTCGACCAGCTGGCCGAAAGGCACGCGCGGCTCCGCGCGCTTGGACGCGCTGACCTCGAGCGCGGCCTTATCGAACTTGCGGACGTTTTTCAGCCGCTTCTCGGCGACGGCGCGGTAAGCCTCTTCTCGTTCGATTCCGATATAGTCGCGGCCCAGCATCTTGGCGACCGCGCCGGTGGTGCCGGTGCCGAAGAACGGGTCGAGCACCACGTCGCCGGGATTGGTGCTGCCCACCAGCACGCGATGCAGCAGGCTTTCGGGTTTCTGCGTGGGATGCGCCTTGTCGCCCTGATCGTCCTTGAGCCGCTCATGCCCTGTGCAGATCGGCAACACCCAGTCGCTGCGCATCTGGATGCCCTCGTTCAGGGCCTTCAGCGCCTCGTAGTTGAAGGTGTACTTGCCGCCCTCGTCGCGGCTGGCCCAGATCATCGTCTCATGCGCGTTGGTGAACCGCTTGCCGCGGAAATTCGGCATCGGGTTGGACTTGCGCCAGACCACGTCGTTGAGGATCCAGAAGCCCGCGTCCTGCAGCGCGGCGCCCACGCGAAAGATGTTGTGATAGCTGCCGATCACCCAGATCGCCCCGCCCGGTTTCAGCAGGCGGCGCGCGGCGGCGAGCCAGTCGCGCGTGAACCGGTCATAGGCGGCGAAGCTGTCGAAGCGGTCCCAGGCGTCGTCGACCGCGTCCACCTGGCTGTTGTCGGGGCGGTGCAGCTCGCCCTTCAATTGGAGGTTGTAGGGCGGATCGGCGAAGATCAGGTCCGCGGACGCCTCGGGCAGCCCGTTCATCACCTCGATGCAATCACCGGCAAGGATCGTGTTGAGGGGTAGCGCGGACGCGCCCCCGATCTGTGTCATCTTCGTCATTTTCTGCCTCTGTCCCCGGCGCATTGCGCGCTCTGGTCGTTGGAGACAAGGATGATTCAAACCTGATTCGACGTCAATTTCTTTTTTGAATCAAAAGGTTAGTTATTTATCTTGATACAAGATATTGTGCACCGGCTTGAACGAACGCCTATGGTGTGGGGTCACACCAAGATCTCGGAGCGCGTCCCGGTGGATTTTGCAGGGATACCCGACGTTGGTTTCCCAGCCATAGCCGGGCCAGTGTTGCGCCAAATCCCACATGACACGGTCCCGACATATTTTCGCCACGATCGAGGCCGCGGCGATGGACAGCGACAGCGCGTCGCCGCGCACGATCGTGCGCGCCGGGACCGTGAGGCCGGCCGGCGCCATGTTGCCGTCGATCAGCGCCATGTCGGGCGCGCGGGCCAGCCCCGCCACCGCGCGTTCCATCGCCAGATGCGAGGCGCGCAGGATGTTGAGCCGGTCGATCTCCTCGACGCTGGCGTGTCCGATGCTCACCTCGGCCACGGCGAGGATCGCGGCGTTGAGCGTGGCGCGGCGCGCAGGCGTCAGTTTCTTGGAATCGTTCAGCCCCTCGGGGAGCCGCGCGGGATCGAGGATCACCGCGGCGGCCGTCACCGGCCCGGCGAGCGGGCCACGCCCGACCTCGTCCACGCCGGCGACGATCCGCGCGCCGCCGGACATGACCGCATCTTCGTGAAAGAAATCTGGGCCGTTCATGGCGCCAGCATGAAGCACAGCCCGAACGCAAAGGGAAGGGCGCGATGGCCCTTCCCCTTCGGTTCCCGTCCGCTCAGTGCGCGTAGCGCGGACGGGCGTGGTAGCGGCGCTGATCGTCGCGATACCCCTGGCGATAGCCCTGCCGGTAGGCCCGGCGTTCCGCGCGGTGATGACGGCGTTCCGCGCGGTGATGACGGCGTTGGGCCTTGCGGTGCTGACGGTGCGCCTTGCGGTGCTGACGGACGGCTTTCCTGCGCTGCTGCTGGTAATGACCGTGCTGGTTGTAGCCGCGGCTCGACGCGTAGGGGTCGTGGCGGCGCTTGCTCTTGTTGCGGTCGTTGATGGCGGCGCCGATGATGGCGATGCCGGCGATGGCGGCCAGCGCGCGGGCGATGTCCTTGTCGCCTGCCTGCGCGGGCGCGGCAGTGAGGCCGGTCACGGCGAGCGAGGCGGCCATGATGAGGGCGATGAAGCTGCGGGACATGAGGCAATTCCTTTCGGGTTGATGTGAAACGTACCACCCGGTCGGGCGGAGACGATGGGAAAAGGCTGACCCCGGCCCGCGAAACAGGCAATAACGGCGCGCCGTTATCCGATAACATGCGCAGTCCGGCCGCGCGGGCGCCCGGGGATATTGAATAGCCGCGCGGGCTCGGTCATGTTGCCGGCATGAAACAGCGCATCCTGATCCTTGCCGTCGCGGCGCTCGTGTCGCTCGCGGCGGGGACGGCCCACGCCGCCTGCACCGCCGAGTACAAGGCCAAGCGCGACAGGCCGTTCAAGCTCATCTACAACGTGGCGGCGATCGAGGCCCCCTGCACCCGCGCCTCGGCCCGCGCGCAGCTCAGCGCGCGACTTTCCGCGCGGGGGCTGACGCTGCTCAAGGTGCTATCGGTGTCGAAACAGTGACCGGAGGCCGCGTTTGAACGATGTGACCCATTCCGTGGCCGACAGCCGCCGCTCGGGCAGCCGGGTGGTGGCGCTGGGCGTGGCCGCGATCGTGGGCATCCTCGTGCTGGCCGCCGTGTTCCTGTTCCTGTCGCTGCCGGACGCCGGCGCCTTCAACGCGCGGGTCGAGCGGATCTTCGTCGAGCACGACGCGCTGACCAGCGACGCGGAGATCAAGCTGCTGGAGATCCTCGCCCTGTCCGGCACCGCGTTTTCGGAGACGCTGGTGAGCTACCGGATGGTGATCTTCGTCCTGCTGGTCTTCGCCACCGCGCTGCTGATCGCGGCCCTGGTGTTCCTGGTGATGCTGATCACCCTCAACCGCCGCATGGCCCAGATCGAGCGGTCGGGGATACAGGTCAGTTCGCTGCTCATCAGCCGGGCGGAGAAATCCGTCTATCTCAACAACATGGGGTTCAAGCTGACCGATGCGGCGATGGAGACGCTTTCGGTCCTGGCCGAGGCGCGGATGGATGGCGACATCCTGAGCGGAGCCGAGATCGAGGGTATGATATCGGGGCGAAACGCCGCCGATTGCGACGAGGCGGCCGGCGCCACCCGCATCAAGCGCCTGCGCGACACGCTGGGCAACCAGATGGTGAGCGAACTGCTGGTCCGCAACATCGCGCGCAAGGGCTATGTGCTGGCCATCGACAAGGATGTGATTCGCGTGATCTGAACGTCGCGCCGAAAGGGTCTTCATGCCTTCGGCGAGGATATTTTCTGCAAGAAGAAGCATGGGGCGCGCCGCGGCTTTCCGAGCGCGCGCTTATGCGCTAAGCGCGGGCCATGCCACGTTATGCGCTCAAGGTCGAATATCACGGCGCGCCCTTCGCCGGGTGGCAGCGCCAGCGCGACCAACCGTCGGTGCAGGGCGCCATCGAGGCGGCGCTGGCGCGGCTCGAACCGGGGGCGCATACGATCGCGGCGGCCGGGCGCACGGATGCCGGCGTGCATGCGCTGGCGCAGGTGGCCCATTGCGACCTTGCGCGGGACTGGACGCCGTTCCGTCTGATGGAGGCGCTGAACCATCATCTGAAGCCGGCGCCGGTCGCCATCGTCGATTGCGCCGTGGTGGATGGCGACTGGAATGCGCGATTCTCGGCGCGCGAGCGGCGGTATCTCTTTCGTCTGCTTGCGCGCAGGGCGCCGGCGACGCACCAGGCGGGCCTGGTCTGGCAGGTGCGCCATTCGCTCGACGTGGAGCGGATGCGCGCGGGCGCGGCGCACCTGGTCGGGCATCACGACTTCACCACCTTCCGCTCATCCATCTGCCAGGCGGCCAGTCCGGTGAAGACGCTCGACGCGATCGAGATCGCGACCGTCGAGACCG
Organism: Roseovarius spongiae; assembly: GCF_003651245.1. GTDB lineage: Bacteria > Pseudomonadota > Alphaproteobacteria > Rhodobacterales > Rhodobacteraceae > Roseovarius > Roseovarius spongiae. The sequence continues at coordinate 125,794 of NZ_RAPE01000003.1, read as the reverse complement.
GCTGGGGGCCCGAGATCGCCTTTCGCCTGCGGGCGCGGTCGTTCCTGCACAACCAGGTGCGCAGCATCGTCGGCACGCTTGAACGGGTGGGCAGCGGCGCATGGGAGCCTGCGCGCGTGCGCGAGGCGCTCGAGGCGCGGGACCGCGCTGCATGCGGTCCGGTCTGCCCGCCCGAGGGGCTGTACCTGGCCGGCGTGGACTACGGACGCGACCCGTTCGCGTGAGGTCCGGCGCGGGCGATGCGGCCGCGGCGAGGATATTGGCGGGAAAGCTGGTGCTGTGAGGGAGGATTGAACTCCCGACCTCACCCTTACCAAGGGTGCGCTCTACCACTGAGCTACCACAGCCTGCGTCGCGGGGATTAGACGGTTCCGCGCTTTGGCGCAACCCTAATCTGGACCCCCGCGGACGCCTCATGTAGAGATGCGCAATGACCCGCGACACCCCTCCGAAAAAGCCCGCCAAGACGGGCGAGACGCGCGAAGACCGGCTCAAGGCGGCGCTCAAGGCCAACCTGGCCCGGCGCAAGGCACAGGGGCGCAAGCGGGGCGCCAGGGGCGCGGATGACGGGCAGAGCGAAGGATAGGCGGCATGGATTCGATTTTGGTGACGGGCAACGGCCCGCTGAGCGGGACGATCCCGATCGCGGGGGCCAAGAACGCCTGCCTGACGCTGATGCCCGCGACGCTGCTCAGCGACGAACCGCTGACTCTGACCAACGCGCCGCGCCTCAGCGACATCCGCACCATGTCCGAACTCCTAGCGTCATTGGGGGCCGAGGTGACGTCGATGCAGGGCGGCAAGGTGCTGGCGATGTCGTGTCACGGCGACATCAACACGCGCGCCGATTACGACATCGTGCGCAAGATGCGCGCGTCCAACCTCGTCCTCGGCCCGCTACTCGCGCGCGAGGGGCATGCGGAGGTGTCGCTGCCCGGCGGTTGCGCGATCGGCGCGCGCCCGATGGATATCCATACGGATGGCCTCGCGCGGATGGGCGCCGAGATCGAGCTGCGCGACGGCTACCTGCATGCGCGCGCGGCCGGCGGCAAGCTGAAGGGGGCGGTGATCGATTTTCCCTTCGCCTCCGTGGGCGCGACCGAGAATATCATGATGGCCGCGACGTTGGCCCGCGGCTCCACGGTGATCAACAACGCCGCGCGCGAACCCGAGATCGTCGATCTGGCCACCTGTCTGCGCAAGATGGGCGCAAGGATCGAGGGCGACGGGACCGGCACGATCACGATCGAAGGGGTCGAAAGCCTGCACGGTGCGACCCATCCGGTCGTCGCGGACCGGATCGAGCTTGGCACCTACATGCTGGCCCCCGCGATCTGCGGTGGCGAGGTGGAGTGCCTCGGCGGGCGGATCGACCTTGTCCGCGCCTTCTGCGAAAAGCTCGACGCGGCCGGTATCGGCGTCGAGGAGACCAAGACCGGCCTCAAGGTCGCGCGCCGCAACGGGCGCATCCACGCGGTCGACGTCGCGACCGAGCCGTTCCCGGGCTTCCCGACCGACCTTCAGGCGCAGTTCATGGCGCTGATGTGCACCGCCGACGGGACTTCCGTGCTTGAGGAGACAATCTTTGAAAACCGTTTCATGCACGCGCCCGAACTGATGCGCATGGGTGCGGAAATTGAGGTGCATGGCGGGACCGCGACCGTGACCGGGGTCGAGCGGCTCAGGGGCGCGCCGGTGATGGCGACCGATCTGCGCGCCTCCGTGTCGCTGATCCTCGCCGGGCTCGCGGCGGAGGGCGAAACGGTGGTCAGCCGGGTCTATCATCTTGACCGCGGTTATGAACACGTGGTCCGCAAGCTGAGCGATGTGGGCGCGAAGATCGAGAGGATCAAGGGAAAATGACGCGAACAGACGCCAGTTTCGAGGATGGCCGCGAGGGGCCGCTGAACCTCGGGGCGCTCGACCCGGAGGATCTGGGCGTGCTGTCGAGCCTCGCGCAGGACGCGGTGTTTCCGATCACGGAAATGACCTGGCGCGCGGGCGAGCGGCGCTTCGCGCTGCTGATCAACCGGTTCCGCTGGGAGGACGCCGGGCAGGAGCGCCACGGGGCCGAGCGGGTGCGCGCGCTGCTGGTCGTCGACAACGTGCTGCGCGTGGCGAGCCAAGGAATCGACCGGCGCGATCCCGATCTCGTGCTGTCGCTCCTGTCGGTCACGTTCGAGCCGGGCGAAGAGGGCAGCGGCCATGTTCTGCTGACGCTCGCGGGGGATGGCGCGATCCGCCTTGAGGTGGAGGCTTTGGAGGTCACGTTGAAGGACGTGACGCGTCCCTATCGCGCGCCCTCGGGCAAGACGCCGAAGCATTCCGACTGACGTCGCCGCCGCGTCGCCATTCGCCACGGAACAGGACCGCCACATGCCCCGCTTTCTCGACCATGCCAGCCCCGATTTTGAAGCCGCGTTCGCCGCGCTTCTTGCCGCCAAGCGCGAGGATAGCCCCGACGTCGACGCGACCGTCGCCGCCATCATCGCGGATGTGCGCGCGCGCGGCGACGCGGCGCTGATCGAACTGACCGCGCGCTTCGACCGGGTGACGCTGACGCTGCAGACATTGCGCCTGCGCCCCGAAGAGGTTGCGCAAGCGGCCGATGAGGTGCCCGATCGGGTTCGCGAGGCTCTGGAACTGGCCGCGGCGCGCATCCGCGCCTATCACGCGCGCCAGATCCCCGACGACGCAGAGTGGACCGATGACGCGGGCGCGACGCTCGGCTGGCGCTGGACGCCGGTGGGCGCGGCGGGGCTTTACGTCCCCGGCGGGCTGGCGACCTATCCCTCGTCGGTGCTGATGAACGCGATCCCGGCGAAGGTCGCCGGGGTGGAGCGACTGGCGATGGTCGTGCCGACGCCGGACGGCGCGCTCAACCCTGCCGTTCTGGCGGCGGCGCGGATCGCGGGCGTGGACGAAATCTACCGCATCGGCGGCGCGCAAGCGGTGGCGGCGCTGGCCTTTGGCACCGACACGATCGCGCCGGTGGACAAGATCACCGGGCCGGGCAACGCTTATGTCGCGGCGGCCAAGCGCCGGGTGTTCGGCAAGGTCGGGATCGACATGATCGCCGGGCCATCGGAAATCCTGGTGATCGCGGATTCGGACAACGATCCCGACTGGATCGCGCTCGACATGCTGAGCCAGGCGGAACATGACGAAAGCGCGCAGGCGATCCTTGTCACCGACGACGCGCAGTTCGGCCGCGCCGTGGCCCGCGCCATCGAGGCGCGGCTGGAAACGCTCGACCGGCGGGCCATCGCCGGGGCGAGCTGGCGTGATTTCGGCGCGATCATCACCGTGCCGGACCTAGCTGTCGCGGCCCAACTGTCGAATCGCGTCGCGCCCGAGCACCTCGAGATCTGCGTGGCCGACGCGGAGGCGGTCGCCGCGCGGATCACCCATGCCGGCGCGATCTTTCTCGGGCAGTGGACGCCCGAGGCGATCGGCGATTATGTCGGCGGGCCGAACCACGTGCTGCCCACGGCGCGCTCGGCGCGGTTTTCGTCGGGGCTTTCGGTGCTCGACTTCATGAAGCGCACGACGATCGCGCGGATGACGCCCGCCGCGCTGCGCGTCATCGGCCCTGCCGCGGAGACATTGGCCAACTCCGAGAGCCTGGGCGCGCATGGCTTGTCGGTGCGCGCGCGGCTCGACCGGCTGAACGACTGACGGGGGCCAAGTCCATTGCAATGGTCTTGGCGAAACTCCTGGCGAAGAGCTTGGCGCGCCCGCCACTGGCGCGAATATGAAACAGCCGGCGCGGGCGCGCTGATGCCGATTGACACCGGCGCGCAAAATCCTGACTGATATCGCCCGACGCCGCTACCCAAGGAAGGCCCGACCATGAGCCGCATCAGCCATATCGCGCTTGACGACGCGAACCTGCCGCCGCCCACGCCCGAGATCGAGCAGGAGCGCAAGGTGGCGATGTTTGACCTGATGGAGGAAAACACCTTCGACCTGCCCAAGCGGGACGACCGGCAGGTGCCTGACGGCCCCTACCGGGTGGGCCTGTCGATCCGCGAGAAGCGGCTGGTCTTCGCGGTCGCGACCGAAAGCGACGATCCGGCGGCCGAGTTTCACCTGTCGCTCAGCCCGTTCCGGCAGGTGGTCAAGGATTACTGGGCGATCTGCGAGAGCTACTTCGACGCCGTGAAGAACATGCCGCCCAGCCAGATCGAGACCATCGACATGGCTCGTCGCGGCATCCACAACGAAGGCGCGCGCATCCTCGAGGAGCGGCTTCAGGGCAAGGCGGTGATCGACACCGACACCGCGCGCCGCCTCTTCACCCTTGTCTGCGTGCTGCATTTCGGTACCTGACGGAATGGTGGCCGAGCTTCCGCAATCCGTCCTGTTCTGCTGCGATTACAACGCGGTGCGCTCGCCGATGGCGGAAGGCATCATGAAGAAGCTGTACGGCGCGGGCACCTATGTGCAGTCCGCCGGCGTCAAGAGCGACCAGGAGATCGACGGATTTTCCATCGCCGTCTGCGAAGAGGTCGGCGTGGAACTGTCCCGCCACCGGGTGCGCAGTTTCGACGAGATGGCCGAATGGGGCGACGACCTTGGGTCCTTCGACCTCGTGGTCGCGCTCAGCCCGGCGAGCCAGCGCCGCGCGCTGGAACTGACGAGGGTCTATCACCTCGAAGTGGCCTATTGGCCGATCATGGACCCGACCGGCCTGGGCGAAACCCGGGCCGCCAAGCTTGACGCCTATCGCCAGTCGCGCGACCAGATCCGCGCCCACATGATCGAACGCTGGGGAGAGCCTGAAGGAGAGCCTGAATGACCGACACCGTGAAACGCTATTTCGACGCCTTCAACGCCGGCGATACCGCCGGGATGCTCGATTGCCTGTCCGACGACGTGGCCCATCACGTCAACCAGGGCGGTGTGCGCCGCGGCAAGGCGGCGTTCGAGGAATTCTGCGCCCACATGAGCCGCTGCTACCGCGAGGAGCTGACCGACATGGTGCTGTTCGAGGCCGAGGGCGGAACCCGCGCGGCGGCCGAGTTCACCGTGAACGGCACATATCTGCAAAGCGACGAGGGGCTTCCCGAAGCGCGCGGCCAGGAATACCGGCTGCCCGCCGGGTCGTTCTTCTCGCTGAAGGACGGCAGGATCACCCGCATCGTGACCTATTACAACCTCGAGGACTGGATGGCGCAGGTCTCGTGACGGAGATACGCGTTCTGCGCGGCGCCGATCTCGAGGCGGCGCTCGACGACGTGGCGTTGCTGCGGATCGCCGTGTTCCGCGCCTATCCCTATCTCTACGACGGCGACGCCGCTTATGAGCGGGAGTATTTGCAGGCCTATCGCGACAGCGACGAGGCCATCCTCGTCGGCGCCTTCGATGGCCCGCGCCTTGTCGGGGCGGCGACCGGTGCTCCGATGGAGGACCACGCGGATGATTTCGCCCGCGCCTTCGCGGGGCAGGGGATCACGCTTGGCGAGGTGTTCTACTGCGCCGAATCGGTGCTGCTGCCCGCCTACCGGAGGCGGGGGCTGGGGCATGCGTTTTTCGATGCGCGCGAGGCCCATGCGCGCGCGCTGGGGCGGCGCTACTCGGCCTTCTGCGCAGTGGAGCGCCCCGGGGATCACCCGGCCCGCCCCGAGGGTTACGCCCCGCTCGACCCGTTCTGGCGCAAGCGCGGCTACGCCCCGCTGCCCGGGGCGGTGGCGCATTTCGCGTGGAAGGAGGTCGGGCAGAGCGCCGAAAGCGATCACGCCCTCCAGTTCTGGATCCGCGCGCTCGGGGACGACGCGGAGGGCTGAGCGCCCCGCCCGCGGAGTTGCGCGCGCCGCAAGGTTGGCATTAGGTGTTTTCGCCAAGAAAGGGTCCGGGTGGCGCGAAAGCCACTTCTGCGCCCCGATATCGTCGCGGGGGCGCCATCTGCGCAGTCGATGCTGGCCTTCCCCGTCGCACCAGTGCCATGACCGCCCCGCCGGGGGGCGACAGACAGGAAATTACCGATGATCCGCATTCTCGCGCTGGCGCTGTGCGCCGTCTTGACATTCACCGGTTCCGCCGCGACCGCCGAGCGGGTGCGTTTGGGCTATGGTCGGCTGGTGACCAACGACCTCCTGGGCGACGGGGCCGACCGATGGCGCAGCGGTTCGGTCGCATCGAGCCGGGTCTGGGGGCCGGGCTGGACCGGCGGTTTGCCCTCGGGGTTCGGCGAATTGCTGGAACTGCGCCTGGGGGCCGAGGCGATCGCGCCGGAAGACCTCGCACGGCCCGGGGCGACGGACCGTCCCTATGCCGGGCTGCTGACGGTCGGCCTGCATACGCATTTCGACCTGGGCGGAGCGGAAATGTCGCTCGGGGGTGATCTGGTCTTTACCGGGCCGCAGACCGGGATCGACGACTTCCAGGACTTTTTCCACGACGCGCTGGGCGGTCAGAACCTGTCATCCGCCACCCGGCGAGCGCAGATCGGGGACGATATCCACCCGACCGCCGTTCTTGAGCTGGGCCGCACCTACACCATCGGGCAGACGGGGCGGCTGCGTCCCTTCGTCGAGGCGCGCGCGGGGATCGAGACGCTCGCGCGGGTCGGGGCCGACCTGACGTTCGGCCCGGTCGGGCGGGGGGAGTTGCTGTTGCGCGACCCTGTGTCGGGCCATCGCTATCGCGCGATCACCAACCATGAGACCGGGTTCGCATGGGTGGTAGGCGGCGACATCGCCCATGTCGAGAGCAGTGCGTTGCTTCCCGCCAGTCGGGGCTTCGCCCTTGCCGATACCCGCAATCGCCTGCGCGCGGGGCTGCACTGGAGCGGACAGGGCGGGCATCGCGCGTTCTACGGGCTGACCTGGCTTGACCGCGAATTCAAGGGGCAGCGCGAACGCCAGGTGATCGGGTCACTGCGGATACATGTGGATTTTTGAACACAGCGCCCTGGCGGTATCTTTCCAGAGCGATTCGTTTTTGCTAGGCTCCACATAATAAAAAGAACAAGAGGCAGGCAGAGCAGGTATGGGAACGGGCTTTCGGGGCACGTTCGTCATCTCCTGGTCGCAAACGGAAGTGGACGGTTTTCAAACCGGCGCGAAACGGTCGATCTCGGTCGGGGCCACCTGGTCCTGGCGCGGAGAAGCCGTGCGCGTGGACGGGCCGAGCGAGCTTTTGCGGCTGGAGCAGACGGACGGGGACAGGATTAACCGCAAGAGCGCGGCGCGGATGGTCAGACGCCTGGTGGGCGCGGCCATGAGCGGGGCGCGCGATATCGATGATGTCGACATGGACGAACCGCTCGCCGACAGCAGCTTTGTCGTGACCGATGGCGCGCAGAGCCACACCGTCACGGTGATCGAGACCGGGCGCGATACGCCGCCGCTCCTCATGTTCACCGACGGGTTCCCGCCCAGGAACACCGAAATGTGGGTCGTGCATCACACGCTCGAAGGGCCGCAGCGCGCCTCGACCGGGCCGGGTGCGGGCGGGGTGATCTGTTTCACCCCCGGCACGCGGATCGAGACCCCCGAAGGCCCGCGCCTGGTCGAGGAGTTGCGCGAGGGCGACCGGGTGATGACCAAGGACAACGGCGCGGAAGAGATCCAGTGGATCGGCAGCCGCCGCATGACCGGCGCGCGCCTCTTCGCCATGCCGAAGTTGCGCCCGATCCGCATCCGCGCGCACGCGCTGGGCTCGGACCGCCCGGACGAGGAACTGCTGGTTTCGCCCGAACACCGGATGCTGGTGCAGGGCGATGTCGCCCGCGCGCTCTTCAACACGCCCGAGGTGCTGGTTTCGGCCAAGGACCTGGTCGACGGCGGGAATGTGCGCGTCGATCTCGCGGTGCGCGAGGTGACCTATATCCACCTGCTCCTGCCGCGCCACCAGATCCTCTGGGCCAACGGGGTGGAAACCGAAAGCTTCCACCCCGCAAGCGCGGCGCTGTCGGCCTTGCAGGACGAGGACCGCCTGCGGCTGCTGGCGCGTCACCCCGCGCTCGAGCATGAGCCGGACAGCTATGGCGGCTTCGCCCGACGCAGCCTGAGCGGCCCCGAGGCGGCGATCCTCGCGCACGAGGCGGCCTGACCCCCCGGCCAAGGTCTTTCTTCTTGCCGGAAATATCCCCGCCGGAGGCATGAAGACTCTTTGGGCGCGTCGGTGGTTGACACGGCGCGCCGCCCGCGTATAAGCGCGCTTCATTGGTGTTGGCGGCCCCCGCAAGGGGATGCCTGTCGGGAGAAATCCAGAGGACAACGCCCTTCACTGCCGCGAGGACGCCCGCACGGGCGGAGGAGCGGCCACATCCGAAGGAGATCAGCCGTGACCAAACGCACGTCTGCCAAGTACAAGATCGACCGCCGCATGGGCGAAAACATCTGGGGCCGCCCGAAATCCCCGGTCAACCGCCGCGAATACGGGCCCGGCCAGCACGGCCAGCGCCGCAAGGCCAAGATTTCGGACTTCGGCCTGCAGCTGCGCGCCAAGCAGAAGCTCAAGGGCTACTACGGCGACCTCACCGAAAAACAATTCAAGCGCATCTATTCCGAAGCCGCGCGCGTCAGCGGCGACACCGGCGAGAACCTGATCGGCCTGCTCGAGCGCCGGCTCGACGCGGTGGTCTACCGCGCGAAATTCGTGCCCACCATGTTCGCCGCGCGCCAGTTCGTGAACCACGGCCACGTGAAGGTGAACGGCAAGCGCGTCAACATCCCCTCCTACCGCGTGAGCGAGGGCGACGTGATCGAGGTGCGCGACCGCTCCAAGCAGCTGGCGGTGCTGCTCGAGGCGACCCAACTCGCCGAGCGCGACGTGCCCGACTACATCGACGCCGATCATTCCAAGATGACCGCGACCTTCGTGCGCACGCCGAGCCTCGGCGACGTGCCCTACGCGGTGATGATGGAACCGAACCTCGTCATCGAATTCTACGCGCAGAACTAGGGTCCGCCCGTTCTGCCCGGAAAGTTTGTTCAGGGCCGTGGCGGGGAACCGCCGCGGCCCTTTTTTCTGGTTCTGGTCAATCGCGCCGACCGCGTCTAGAACCGCGTGAAGGGGAATCTGCCACATGACGAAGATCGCGCCGCAACCCGGCATCATGGATATCGCGCCTTACCAGGGCGGAGCCGCGCATGTGGAAGGGATCGCGAACGCGGTCAAGCTCAGCTCGAACGAGAACCCCTACGGGCCGAGCGACGCGGCGCGGGACGCGTTCCGCAAGGCGGCCTTCGATCTGCACCGCTACCCGTCCCCAGATCACGGCGCGCTGCGCCGCGCCATCGCCGACGTGCACGGGCTCGACCCCGACCGCATCATCTGCGGCGCCGGCAGCGACGAGATCATCTCGTTTCTCTGCCAGGCCTATGCCGGCCCCGGCGAGGATGTGGTCCATACCGAGCACGGCTTCGGCATGTACCGCATCAGCGCGCTGGCCAACGGCGCTAACCCCGTGGAGGCGCCCGAGCGGGAGCGCGTGACCGACGTGGACGCGATCCTCGCCGCCTGCACGGATGCGACGCGGCTGGTCTTCGTCGCCAACCCGAACAACCCCACCGGCACGATGGTCGGCGAGGCCGAGCTGGCGCGGCTGGCCGACAACCTGCCCGACCGCGCGCTGCTGGTGCTCGACGGAGCTTACGCCGAGTATGTCGAGGGCTATGACGGCGGCGCGGCGCTGGTCGAGGCGCGCGAGAACGTGGTGATGACGCGCACCTTCTCCAAGCTCTACGGGCTTGGCGGGCTGCGCATCGGCTGGGGCTATGGCCCGGCGCATGTGCTGGACGCGCTGAACCGGGTGCGCGGGCCCTTCAACCTCTCGACCGCAGCGCTCGCCGCCGCCGAGGCGGCAGTGCGCGACACCGCCTGGGTCGAGAAATGCCGCGCCGACAACACCCGCCTGCGCGCCTGGCTGGCCGAGGCGCTGGCCGAGCACGGCGTGCCCTCGGACACCTCCACCGCGAATTTCATCCTCGCGCGCTTTGCCAGTCAGGCCGAGGCCGAGGCCTGCGACGAGCACCTGAAATCCGAGGGGCTGATCGTGCGCCGGGTGGCGGGATACAACCTGCCCAACTGCCTGCGCATCACCGTGGGCGACGAGTCCTCGTGCCGCCGCGTCGCGCACGCGGTGGGCCAGTTCATGAAGGTGGCGCGATGAGCGCGCCTTACAATCGCGTCGCGCTGATCGGGCTGGGCCTGATCGCCGGGTCGATGGCCCTGGCGATCCGGCGCGCGGGGCTGGCGGGCGAAGTCACGGGATTCGCCCGCTCGGCCGAAACCCGCGACGTCGCGCGCGAAATCGGCCTCTGCGACCGGATCTGCGACAGTCTCGCGGAGGTGGTCGAGGGCGCGGACCTCGTGGTGCTTTGCGTACCCGTCGGCGCGATGGAGGGCGTCGCGCGCGAGATCGGACCGCACCTGAAACCCGGCGCGACGGTGAGCGATGTCGGTTCGGTCAAGCGCGCGGTGATCGAGGCGGTGGGCCCGCACCTGCCGGACGCCGTGCATTTCGTCCCCGCGCACCCGCTGGCGGGGACCGAGCATTCCGGGCCGCGTTCGGGCTTTGCGGAACTGTTCGAGGGGCGCTGGACCCTCATCGTGCCGCCCGAGGGCGCCGATGAGGACGCGGTCCAGAGGCTCGAAACGCTCTGGCAGGGCATCGGCGCGCATACCGACCGGATGGAGGCTGATCATCACGACCTCGTCCTCGCGGTGACGAGCCACGCGCCGCACCTCATCGCCTACACGATGGTGGGTGTTGCGGACGACCTGCGCCGGGTGACCGACAGCGAGGTCATCAAGTATTCCGCCGCGGGTTTCCGCGATTTCACCCGCATCGCGGCAAGCGATCCGACCATGTGGCGCGACGTGTTCCTCAACAACCGCGACGCCACGCTCGAGATCCTCGGGCGTTTCACCGAGGAACTCTTCGCGCTGCAACGCGCGATCCGCACTGGCGACGGCGATCACCTGCACGCCTATTTCACGCGCACCCGCGCGATCCGGCGCGGCATCATCGAGGCCGGGCAGGACACCGACGCCCCCGATTTCGGCAGGGGAAAGAAGACGTGAAGCGCCTGGTCATCGCCACCATGCTGGTCTGTTGCGCCGGGATGGCGTGGGCCACGGCGCCCAAGACATCGCTGCGCCCGGTCGCGCGGCCCGGATCGGTCGCTGTCGCCGCCGTCGTCCCGCCGCCGCCGCAAGCCACGGCATCAAGCCTGGGCGCCATCCGCCCGGTCGAGCGACCCGGCGCGAAGAACGACGCCGCGCAGGCGGCCGCAAGCGCCGCGCAACCGTCCGCGCCCTCCAGACAGGACGCCGCCGCGTCCCTTTCCGTTGGCGAACGCGAACAGCGCCGCGGCGCGGCCATTGCGACGCCCCAAGACGCGAGCGCCGCGAGTGTTACGGCCACGTCCGAACGGCGCGGGCTCTTCAGTTCGCTGCGTCCGCTGCTGCGGCCCCGCGGCGTCACCAAGAAGGCGGTCGCGCGCAAGCAGCAGCGCGCCCGCGGCGCGGTCTGCGGCGATCTCTCGATCCAGGGAGCCGAGATCGGTCGCGTTCCCGGTCGGCTGAACGGCTGCGGCGTGGAGAACGCCGTGCGCGTGCATGAAATCAGCGGCGTCGCGCTCAGCCAGAAGGCGGTGATGGACTGCGTCACCGCCAAGAGCGTCAAGCGATGGATAGACGGCGGCATGAAGCCCGCGGTCGGCAATTACGGCGGCGGAGTGCGGGCGCTGCATGTCGTGGCGCATTACGCCTGCCGGACGCGTAACAACCAGAGGGGCGCCAAGATCTCCGAACATGGGCGCGGTCGGGCCATCGACATCGCCGGTTTCGTTCTGCGTGACGGCAACGAGATCACCGTGCTGTCGGACTGGAACAGCGGCGCGGAGGGGCGCATCCTGCGCCGGATGCACCGCGCCGCCTGCGGCCCGTTCGGCACGGTTCTGGGGCCGGATGCGAACCGGTTTCACCGCGATCACTTCCATTTCGACACGGCGCGGTATCGCAGCGGATCCTACTGCCGCTGAGCCGACCTTACCGGATCCGCAGCACGGGCGCCGCGGCGATCGGCGCGAGCCCGAGCCAGACGCGCCCGCCCGAGAACTTCAGCGGAATATCGAGCGTCTTCGGGTTGCCGGCCAGCCGCGACAGCATGGTGAGCCCGTCCTCGAGCGGTCCGGCCAGCGTTTCCGGCAATGCGCCGGACTGCCGCGCAAGCCTCAGCATTTCGCGCCAGTTCCGCGCCTTGACCATGATCTCGCCGGTCGGCGTTCCGGCCTCGTCGACGGTGACTTCGCCCGCCGCCGCGAGCGACAACCGCCCCCACATCGCCTCGGCAAGCTTGAGCCTGATGCGGCGCGGTTGCGGGCGGGCCTCCTCGATGGCGCTGCGGTTCCACGGTTTGTCGAATATGACGCTGAGATCGGCGCGCAGCAGCCCGAACGTGTCGGGCAGCGATCCTTCGGGATCGAAGCGAGACAGCCATTCGCCCGGCGGCGTCAGCGCCTCGGCGAGAAAGCCGAGGTGGTAGTCGGGCCGCGCATCCGCGGGAACCCGGTCCGCGGCGAGCCGCAGTTCCGCGGCGCGCCACGGTGCGCTTTGGCCTTCAGGCGTGACGCGCAGCCCTTTGGAGGTAAAATGCGCGCGCTCGAGCGTCAGGCCGAGCCGCGGTTCGAGCACGAGGCTCGCGCGCATGTCGTCGCTGGCCACTTGGTACTTCTCCAGCGGTGTCGCGATAAGCTGGGTGTCGGGCCAGATGGCGATCACGTGGTTGGGCCGGTAGCTGAGCGCCAGGATCTGGAAGAACGGCGCCTCCCACGCCAGCCCTGTGCCCGGATCGGCCAGCGCGATGTCGCCGAAGCTGGCGTCAAAGCGGTTGGGAAAGCCCGAGATCGAGAGATCGGCGTAATCGGCGACCCAGCCCTCGGCGCGCCGGTCGTCGAACCAGGCGGTGAACCCGGCCCTGGCCGCGCCCGCGCCGACGAACCAGTAGCCGGCCCAGCCGAGCGCGGCCAACACGATGATCGCCAGTAACGTTCGCATGTTCGGCCCCTTCGGTTATCGCGGCCTTTGACGCGCAGACCCGATGGTGTTTATAGGGCAGCCATCGGCCGCCACAATCCGTTTCACGGGATCTTGGGGTGACGGCTGCGAAAACGGGCTCGCTCGGGAGGAAGGTGACGGAATGACGATGTGGGTGTTCGGTTATGGCTCGCTGGTGTGGAACCCGGGTTTCGAGACCGAGGAACAGGTGATCGCGACGCTTCCGGGCTATGCCCGCAGCTTTTGCATGCGCAGCATTCACCATCGCGGCACGGACGAGAATCCGGGCCTCGTGCTCGCGCTCGACGCGGCGCCGGGGGCGAGTTGCCTCGGCGTGGCGCTGTCGGTGGGCGAGGCCGCGCAGGACCGGGTGCTGGCCTACCTGCGGGAACGCGAATTGATCTCCTCGGCCTATCTTGAGCGGATGCTCGATGTCGACCTGGTCGACGGGCGCAGGGTGCGGGCGGTGACCTACGTGGTGGACAAGGATCACGTGCAATATTGCGGCGGTCTGCCGCTAGAGGATCAGGCGGAAATCATCGCCCGCGCGGTCGGCGGGCGCGGCCCGAACACCGAGTATCTCTACAACACCGCGAGCCATCTCGGCGCGCTGGGCATCACCGATCCCGACCTCGACTGGCTGTCGGCCCGCGTGCGTGAGATGGCGCCATGAGCCCTTGGCTAAGGCGCCGTGACCGCGTAGGGTTTGCGCAGTGAAGGCGCCTAGTAAACAAAGTGTCGGGAGCGTCCTGATGGACAAGCCGGGCCGTAAGGTCGAGCATTACTTCTCGCAGCCCGTGCGTCAGATCGTGATGATGATGATCGTGCTGGGCCTGTCGGGCTTCGGCGCGGTCGTGGCGTTGCCGCGCGTGTTGCCCGTGTTCGAGGCGAACCCCTACCTGAACGGGGTGATCCTGTTCGTCTTCGCGATCGGGGCGGTGGCCTGTTTCTGGCAGATGTTCCAGCTGATCGGGTCAGTGCGCTGGCTCGAGGGATTCGCCGGCGAGCGGCCGGGAACCGAGATGACCAAGGCGCCGCCGCTGCTGAAGCCGCTGGCGACCCTGCTGCGCCAGCGCGGCAAGCGGATGCAGATCGCCCAGACCTCGGCGCGCTCGATCCTCGATTCCGTCGCGCAGCGCATCGACGAGGCGCGCGAGATCACCCGATACATCGTCAACATGCTGATCTTTCTCGGTCTTCTGGGTACCTTCTACGGCCTTGCCACGACCGTTCCGGCCGTCGTCGACACCATCCGCAGCCTCGCCCCGCAGGACGGCGACAGCGGGGTGGAGGTCTTCAACCGGCTGATGACCGGGCTTGAATCGCAGCTTGGCGGGATGGGCGTCGCGTTCTCGTCCTCGTTGCTGGGGCTGGCCGGGTCGCTGATCGTCGGACTGCTGGAGCTGTTCGCGGGTCACGGGCAGAATCGTTTCTACCGCGAGCTCGAGGAATGGATGTCGACCATCACCCGGGTCGGCCTCGCCTCCGCCGCCGACGGCGAAGGCTCGCCGCAGGAGGCGGTTCTGGGCGAGGTGGTGGATCACATGAACGAGCAGATGGAATCGCTGCAGCAGATGCTCACCCAGTCCGACGTCAGCCGCGCGATGGCCGATGAGCGCCTCGCCGCGCTTTCGGAGTCGGTGTCGCGGCTGGCCGAACGGATGGAGGGCGTGGCCGAGACCAACGCCGCGCTGGAGCGCGTCGCCGAGGCGCAGGAGGCGCTGTCCGCGCGGCTTGCTGAGCGCGAGACAGAGGAGGACCGGCACGGGCTCGACGCCGAAAGCCGGATGCGCCTGCGCTCGATCGACGTGCAGATGCTGCGCATCCTTGAAGAGTTGAGCGCGGGGCGGCAGGAAACCATGACCGAGCTGCGCACGGATCTGGCCACGCTCACCCGCGCGCTGAACCAGGCGCGCCCCTCCCCAACGCCCCGCCGCGCCGCCCCCCGCGCCGAGCGCGAGGAGTGACGCATGGCCCTGTCGCGGCGCACCGGCCAACGGTTCCAGGCCTCGATCTGGCCCGGCTTCGTGGACGCGATGACCGGCTTGCTGCTGGTGCTGATGTTCCTGCTGACGATCTTCATGGTGGTGCAGTTCGTCCTGCGCGAGACGATCAGCGGGCAGGAAACCCAGCTTGACAAGCTGTCCGCCGAGGTTGCGGCGCTGGCCAGCGCGCTGGGTCTTGAACAGGACAGGAACGCGACGCTGACCGAACGGGTGGGGCGGCTGACCACGACGCTGGGCGACGCGCGCCAGCGCGAGAAGGAACAGGTGGCGATGATCTCCGCGCTGCGCTCCGAACGCGACGCGCAGGCCGAGGCGCTTGAGGCCGCGAACGCGCGCATCGCCAGCTTCGAGGAACAGGTCGCGGGGCTTCTGGCGCAAGGGCGCGACCGGGATGAGCGTATCGCCGCGCTCGAGGACGAGCGCGCAACGCTGATCGATGAGCAGGAGGCGCTGCAACTCGCGCTGGCGGACCTGCGCGACGAGATTGACGCCGAGGCCGAAGCCGCGCGCCTTGCCGCCGCGCAGGCCGATGCTCTCGAGGAACTGGTCGCCGACCTGCGCGCCCAGAACGCCGAGGCTGCAGAGGCGCAGAGCGCGCTGGGCGCGCAGATCGACGAATTGCAGGCCGAGCTTAGCGAGGAGGAGAAGGCCCGGCTTGCCCAGGCCGCCGCGGCGCAGGCGCTGCGCGAGAAGCTGGCGAACGCCGAGACGGAACTGACCGCGATGACCCTCGCGCTCGAGGAGGAGCGGCGCAAGGCCGAGGAAACGCTGACCCTGCTGGCCGCCGCGCGCGAGGCGGGCGACGATCTGAACGCGAAGCTCGCCGCGGCGCTGCTGGCCGGGGAGGAGAAGGCCGACCGGATCGCGACGCTTGAATCGTCACTCGCGGAGGCCGAGGGCCGGCTGGCGGACCTTGAGGAATCGCGCAGCGACACGGTCCGGACGCTGTCGGCGGAGAAGGCCGAGATCGAGGCCGCGCTGGCCGACGCGCAAGAGGAGATCGCCGCGCGCGAGGCCGCGATCGAGGCGTTGCGCAGCCGCCTGCGCGAGGTGGAGACCGCGCTGGCCGATGCGCGCTCGGACGCCGAAGCGGCGACCGCGGCGCTGGCCGCGGACAAGGAGGATTTGCAGGCCCAACTCGACACCGCGCAGACGGCGATGCGCGACCAGCGCGCGGCGGCCGACCAGTTGCGCCTGCGTCTGAGCGAGGTCGAGGCGCGGCTGGCCGATTCGCTGGGCGCGAACGAGCGGCAGGAGGCCGAACTGGCCGCGCAGATCACGGGGCTGGAGGAGCGGCTTGCCGATGCGCTGGAGCGCGGGCAGGACCAGCAGACCGAACTTGACGCGCTGCGCCGCACGCTCGCCGCGACGCAGGCGGAGCTTGAGCAGGCGCAGACCCGTCTCGCCGCGCTGCTGGCGAGCGCGACCGAGCAGACGCTGAGCGCCGACGAGGTGCGCGAGAAGCTCGCCGAGGCGCTCGCCGCGAAGTTGGCCGCGGAAGAGGACGCCGCCGAACAGCTTTCCCGCGCAGAGGAACGCGCCGCGCTCTTGTCGCAGGCGCGCGAGGAGCTGGCCCGCCAGGAGGGCGCGACGGAGGCGGCGCAGCGCGAACAGGCGCTGCTCAACCAGCAGGTCGCGGCGCTGCGTTCGCAATTGCGCGAGTTGCAGGCGCTTCTGGACGACGCCGAGGTCCGCGAAGCCGCCGCCGACGTGCAGCTTCAGGCGCTTGGCAGCGAGCTCAACAAGGCGCTGGCCCGCGTTGCGGCCGAGGAACGCCGCCGCCGCGAGGCCGAGGAGGAGAAGAACGCGCTGCTTGCCGCCGAACGCGAGCGGCTGGCGGCGGAGAAGGAAGACCTTGAGAAATACCGCTCGGAATTCTTCGGCAGGCTGCGCGACGTGCTGGGCGCGCAGGAAGGTGTGCGGATCGAGGGGGATCGTTTCGTCTTCAGTTCCGAGGTGCTCTTCCCGCCGGGACAGGCGACGCTGTCGGAGGCGGGCAAGGGCGAGATCGCCAAGGTGGCGGATATAATCCAGAAGGTCGCGGACGACATCCCGGACGGGATCGACTGGATCATCCGGGTGGATGGGCACACGGATGACGTGCCGATCCGCAACTCCTCGGAATTCGCCGACAACTGGGAACTGAGCCAGGCGCGCGCCCTGTCGGTGGTGCGCTACATGATCGATACGCTCGGCCTGCCGCCCGATCGCCTGGCCGCGAACGGCTTTGGCCAGTGGCAGCCGGTGGCGGAAGGCGACAGCGCGGAGGCGCGCGCGCAGAACCGCCGGATCGAGCTGAAATTCACCGAGAAGTAGCGCGCGAGAGAAATCCAATCTCTTGCCGCAGCTCTTGCAAGACCTCGGGACGTCACTCGATCCGCGCGGATGCCTCGGCGCTGTCGATCTCTTCGCCGTCGCGGATCAGCGTGACCCGCAGCACGATCCGCCCCGGCCCCCAGCCGCGCCCGCGCGCGCGGCGCCCGGCCGCGCGGAAGAACTGCGCCTGCGCCTTGTCGAGCGTGGCGTCATGGGTCACGATCTCGCCCCGCGCGCCCATGAGCGAGAGGCGCACCACATCGCCCGCGCGCCCGCCGAAGGCATAGCCCCAGCCGACCAGCGCCGGCGCGTCGCTGTCCAGCGTCGCGGCATGGGCGACGCCGTCCTTGATTTCCTCGAAGGAGGGAACAGTTGTGGCGATGCCCGCGGCGATGATCCCGCCGGGCGCATAGGCGGGGGTGTCCTGCCAGAGCGTATCCGAGGGCTGCGCGCCATCGCAGGCGACGGGGCCGTCCGGCGCGAAGGGATCGACGACGCGGCCTGCGTGGCGCACGCTCAGGTGGGCGTGCGGGAACTGCGTGCGCCCAGACAGCCCGACGAGGCCGAGCCTGTCGCCGCGCTTTACCCTGTCGCCCGGGCGGACCGTGACCGACCCTTTTCGCATGTGGCAATACTGCGTTTCCCAGCCGCCGCCGTGGTCGATCACCACGCCGTTGCCGCAATTGCGCCCGCCGAGCGCGGCAGCCATGTCCGGGGTATAGGCGCGATCCTCCATGGCGTTGCGCACGCCGCGCACCCGCCCCGGCGCGGCGGCGAGGACCGCCACGCCCGCGCGCATGGCGGCGCGCGAGGGCAGGGCGAAATCGGTGCCCTTGTGCCCGTCATAGGTCAGCCCGTTACACATGAAATCGCGCACGCCGGGGCCGGGGTCGCGGTCGGTATATTGCTGGATGTGGCAGGTTTCGCCCAGGATGCAGTCCACCGGCAGGCCGAGTATGAGGCGATCCTGCGCCGGGGCGCGCCCCGCAAGCGTCGTTGCGGCGAGAAGGGCGGCGCAACTCGCCGCCCATCGCGCCGCGCGCATCAGTCCGCCGTGAGCAACGGGGGTTTCTTGCCCGCAAGGCGCGGATGGTCCGGCCCTTCGATCTGCAGGTTGATCTTGCCGTCGCGCACGCCGACCTTGACCAGTCCGCCCTTGGCGAGCTTGCCAAAGAGCAGTTCCTCGGCCAGCGGCTTCTTGATGTGCTCCTGGATGACGCGGCCAAGGGGGCGCGCGCCCATCTTGTCGTCATAGCCCTTGTCGGCCAGCCATTCGGCGGCGGGTTGGGTGAGTTCGATGGTCACGTTGCGATCCAACAGCTGCGCCTCGAGTTGCAGCACGAACTTCTCGACCACGCGCAGGATCACCTCCTTGGGCAGCGCGCCGAAGGAAATCACCGCGTCCAGACGGTTGCGGAATTCCGGCGTGAAGGTGCGCTCGATGGCGGCTGTATCCTCTCCCTCGCGGCGGTCGCGGCCGAAGCCGATCGCGGCCTTGGCCAGTTCGGAGGCGCCGGCGTTCGAGGTCATGATGAGCACCACGTTGCGGAAATCGACCGAGCGCCCGTTGTGGTCCGTCAGCGTGCCGTGATCCATCACCTGAAGCAGGATGTTGAACACGTCCGGGTGCGCCTTTTCGATCTCGTCGAGCAGCAGCACGCAATGCGGGTGCTGGTCCACGCCGTCGGTGAGCAGCCCGCCCTGGTCAAAGCCAACATAGCCCGGCGGCGCGCCGATCAGGCGGGAAACCGCGTGTTTTTCCATATATTCGGACATGTCGAAGCGGATCAGCTCGACCCCGAGCGTATCGGCGAGCTGCTTGGCCACCTCGGTCTTGCCGACGCCGGTGGGGCCGGCGAAGAGGTAGTTGCCGATGGGTTTCTCCGGCTCGCGCAGGCCGGCGCGCGCCAGCTTAATCGCTGAGCTGAGCGCCTCGATCGCCGTGTCCTGGCCGAAGACCACCCGCTTGAGCGAGGTTTCGAGATCCTTCAGGACCTGCGCATCGTCCTTGCTGACGTTCTTGGGCGGGATGCGCGCGATCTTGGCCACCACCGCCTCGATCTCCTTGGGGCCGATGGACTTGCGGCGCTTTGAGGCGGCGACAAGATGCTGCGCGGCGCCGGCCTCGTCGATGACGTCGATGGCCTTGTCCGGCAGTTTGCGGTCGTTGATGTAGCGCGCGGAGAGGTCCACGGCGGTCTTGATCGCGTCATTGGTGTACCTGACGCTGTGGTGATCCTCGAAATATGGCTTCAACCCCTTGAGGATCTTCACCGAATCCTCGACCGAAGGTTCCACGACGTCGATCTTCTGGAACCGGCGCGACAGCGCGCGGTCCTTTTCGAAGTGCTGACGGAATTCCTTGAAGGTGGTGGAACCCATGCAGCGCAGCTTGCCGCCCTGTAGCGCGGGTTTCAGCAGGTTGGAGGCGTCCATCGCCCCGCCCGACGTGGCGCCGGCGCCGATGACGGTGTGAATTTCATCGATGAAGAGCACCGCGTCGGGGTGGTTCTCGAGTTCGGTCACGACCGCTTTCAGCCGTTCCTCGAAATCGCCGCGATAGCGCGTGCCGGCCAGCAGCGCGCCCATGTCGAGCGAGAAAATCGTCGTCTTGGACAACACCTCGGGGGTTTCGCCCGATACGATCTTGCGCGCCAGGCCTTCCGCGATGGCGGTCTTGCCGACGCCGGGGTCGCCGACCAGCAGCGGGTTGTTCTTGCGCCGACGGCAAAGCACCTGGATGCAGCGCTCCACCTCCGAATCACGGCCGATCAGGGGATCGACATCGCCCTGGCGAGACTTCTCGTTCAGATCGACACAGTATTTCGCCAGCGCCGATTCGCCCTGTTCGACTGCATCGGATTCCATCTTGGCGCCCGCCTCTTCCTCTTCCGCGCCCGACACGGGGCGGGATTCGCCAAAGGCGGGATCCTTGGCGACGCCGTGGGCGATGAAATTCACCGCGTCATAGCGGGTCATGTCCTGTTCTTGCAGGAAATAGGCGGCGTTGCTTTCCCGTTCGGCGAAGATCGCGACCAGCACGTTGGCGCCCGTCACCTCGGTCCGCCCGGATGATTGCACGTGGATCGCGGCGCGCTGGATCACGCGCTGGAAGGCGGCGGTGGGCACCGCCTCCGAGCCTTCGATGTCCGTCACCAGGTTCGAAAGATCGTCGTCGATGAATTCGACCAGCGTGGTGCGCAACTCCTCCGTCTCGACGCTGCACGCTTTCATCACGCGGGCCGCGTCTGGCTCGTCCACGAGGGCGAGCAGCAGGTGTTCCAGCGTCGCGAATTCGTGCTGGCGCGCATTGGCCAGCGCCAGCGCCGCGTGAATCGCCTGTTCGAGCGTCGTCGAGAATGAAGGCACGAGGGTGCTCCTTCCTGGTCTGGCCGGGCGTTGCGCCACGATCCTTGTCTTGTAACCTTAAAGTTTGGTCGATATCGGGCCGGCTTCAAGGTTTTTTTGTTCCGGCGCGGTCACATTTGCGGAATATTCCTCCGCCGTGCCCAATTTGACTCGGGTGTCAGAACCGGTCCTTGCGCGCGCGTATCTCGGCAAAGACCTCATCGTCGGGGGCGTCCTGCATGCCGAGGCGGGCCCGGATGGCCGCGTCGTCGGCGCGCAGAAAGGGGTTGGTGGCCAGTTCATCGGCCAGTTTTGAGGGAACGGTCGGGCGCCCCTCGGAGCGGGCCGCGTCAACCGCGTTCGAGCGGGATATAAGCGCGGAATTCTCCGGGTCAATGGTCAGCGCGAAACGCGCGTTCGCGGCGGTGTATTCGTGCCCCGAGTAAATGATGGTCTCGGGCGGCAGCACGGCGAGCTTTTGCAGGCTTCGCCACATCTGTTCGGGCGTGCCCTCGAACACGCGCCCGCACCCCAGAGCCATTAGGCTGTCGGCGGTGAAGGCCGCCTGCGCGCCGGGGATGTGCACGGCGATATGCCCCACCGTGTGCCCCGACACGTCGAGCACATGGCACGTCTCGCCGCCGAACTCAAAGCTGTCGCCCTCGGCCACCTTCAGGTCGAGCGGCGGGAGCCGCTTCGCATCCGCCGCGGCGCCGATCACCTGCGCGTCGCGCCCTTTCAGCAGCGCGTCGAGCCCCTGCACGTGATCCGCATGATGATGGGTCAGTAAAACGTGGCTCAGCGTCCAGCCGCGGCTCTCGAGCGCGGCCGAAATGGGCGCGGCGTCGGGGACGTCGACCACCATCGTCTCACCGCTTGCGTCGTCGTGGGCGATGAAGGCGTAGTTGTCGGCGAGGCAGGGAACGGTCACGATTTCGAGCGTCATGGGGGCCTTCCGGTTTATTGGCGTTTTCTCTCTGCGGGTTTACGGGGTAGGATCAGAGTGACTGATCGGGGACCGCGACGCAATGCATCTCGACGTGCAGGAATTGCGCAACTTCTACTACCGCAGCACGCTGGGCCGGGCGGCGCAGAAGGCGGTGCGCGCGCAACTGCTCGAGTTCTGGCCCGAGGCCAAGGGGCAGACGGTGGCGGGTTTCGGGTTCGCAGTGCCGTTCCTGCGCCCCTACCTGGCCGGCGCGCGCCGGGTGATCGCGCTGATGCCCGCGCCGCAGGGGGTGCTCGGCTGGCCGCAGGGAATGCCCAACGTGAGCGTGCTCTGCGACGAGACGCAATGGCCGCTGGAAACCGGGCTGGTGGACAAGCTGCTGATCATGCACGGCCTCGAGGTGAGCGACCGCCCCGCAGCGCTGCTCGAGGAATGCTGGCGGGTGCTTGGCCCCGGCGGGGCTGCGATATTCGCCGTCCCGAACCGCGCGGGACTCTGGTCGCGTAGCGACCGCACGCCGTTCGGGACCGGGCGGCCCTATTCGCAGACCCAGTTGGAAACCCTGCTCAAGGCGCACGCCTTCATGCCCGAGCGCCACGCCACTACGCTTTACCAGCCGCCCAGCGAACGCCGGTTCTGGCGCAAGACGGCCGGCATGTGGGAGAAGATGGGCGGGTCGCTGAACTTCATCGACGCCGGCGGCGTGCTTATGGTCGAGGCGACCAAGCGGGTGCAGGCGCCCTCCGAACCGGGGCTGCGCGCTACCGTGCGCAAGCCGCTCGACGCCCTGAACCCAAAGCCCAAACCGGTCGCCAAACCTGTCTGATCCCGTGATAGCGTTAACGCCGCCCGGACGGGTCGGCGCGCGGCGCCACGATTCCCCGCAGCCGGATCGCGGAAAATCCGATTTTTTCGTGCGGCGAATGGCGCGCAAACCGCCGCCGGGCGCATAGCCACATGAAAACGCGGGAGTTTTTCAGAAACGGGCCGATGGCATAGCAACTTGCCCGCTGTGAAAGGCTCTGCTAGACCCACGCCGGATTACAGTGATAAGAGTGCTCGGGTGCTCGCTAACGTCCCCGGAGGCGCGGTGCTGCGTCTTGAACCGGGGCTTAACCGTCGGAAGGGTGGACGTGTCCGAACCAGCTTCGATTTCCTCCGGTATCGCCGAACGCTATGCGACGGCGATTTTCGAACTCTCCCAGGAGACCGGCGAACTCGCCGCTCTTGAATCCGGCGTCGACGCGCTTGCCGCCGCGCTCGACGCCAGCGCGGATCTGCGCGAGGTCATCTCGAGCCCCGTCATCGGGCGGGAAGACCAGGCCCGCGCGATCGAGGCGCTCGCCGCCGAGATGGGCCTGACGGCGGCCTTGTCCAAGGGGCTTGCGCTGATGGCGCAGAAGCGCCGCCTGTTCGTGCTGCCGCAGCTCGTCGCGCAGCTGCGCGCGCTGATCGCCGAAGAAAAGGGCGAGGTGAACGCCGAAGTGACCAGCGCCAAGGCGCTGACCAAGGCGCAGAGCGACAAGCTCGCCAAGACGCTCAAGGCGCGCGTCGGCAAGGACGTCAAGATCAATGCAACCGTCGATGAATCCCTCATCGGCGGCCTAATCGTAAAGGTGGGCTCGAAGATGATCGACACCTCGATCCGCTCCAGGCTCTCTTCCCTCCAGAATTCAATGAAAGAGGTCGGATAAATGGGTATCCAAGCCGCAGAGATTTCTGCAATCCTGAAGGATCAGATCAAGAACTTCGGGCAAGAGGCCGAAGTCGCCGAGGTGGGCCGGGTTCTGTCGGTCGGTGACGGGATCGCCCGTGTGCATGGCCTCGACAACGTGCAGGCCGGCGAACTGGTCGAGTTCCCGGGCGGCATCATGGGCATGGCGCTGAACCTCGAGGCCGACAACGTCGGCATCGTGATCTTCGGCTCGGACCGGGACATCAAGGAAGGCGACACCGTCAAACGCACGAAATCCATCGTGGACGTGCCGATCGGGGATGCTCTGCTCGGCCGGGTGGTCGACGGCCTTGGCAACCCGCTGGACGGCAAGGGCCCGATCGAGACCAAGGAGCGCGGCCTCGCCGACGTGAAGGCGCCGGGCATCATCCCGCGCAAATCCGTGCATGAACCGATGGCGACCGGCCTCAAGTCCGTGGACAGCATGATCCCGATCGGCCGCGGCCAGCGCGAGCTGATCATCGGCGACCGCCAGACCGGCAAGACCGCGATCGCGCTCGACACGATGTTGAACCAGAAGTCGATCAACGACGCCGCCGGCGACGACGAGAGCAAGAAGCTCTACTGCGTCTATGTCGCCATCGGGCAGAAGCGTTCGACCGTGGCGCAGCTCGTGAAGAAGCTCGAGGAGAACGGCGCGATGGAATACTCCATCATCGTCGCCGCCACCGCCTCGGACCCCGCGCCGATGCAGTTCCTCGCGCCTTATTCCGCCACCGCGATGGCGGAGCATTTCCGTGACAACGGCCGGCATGCGCTGATCGTTTACGATGACCTTTCCAAGCAGGCCGTGGCCTATCGCCAGATGTCGCTGCTCCTGCGCCGCCCGCCGGGACGCGAAGCCTATCCGGGCGACGTCTTCTACCTGCACTCCCGCCTGCTCGAGCGTTCGGCCAAGCTGAACGAGGAGAATGGCGGCGGCTCGCTCACCGCGCTGCCGATCATCGAAACGCAGGGCGGCGACGTGTCGGCGTTTATTCCGACCAACGTGATCTCGATCACCGACGGTCAGATCTTCCTTGAAACCGACCTGTTCTTCCAGGGCATCCGTCCGGCGGTGAACACCGGCCTGTCGGTTTCGCGTGTGGGCTCCTCGGCGCAGACCAACGCGATGAAATCGGTCGCCGGCCCGGTGAAGCTCGAGCTTGCGCAGTACCGCGAGATGGCGGCCTTCGCTCAGTTCGGCTCGGACCTCGACGCGGCGACGCAGCAGTTGCTGAACCGCGGCGCGCGCCTGACCGAGCTGATGAAGCAGCCGCAGTATTCGCCGCTCACCAACGCCGAGATCGTCTGCGTGATCTACGCCGGCACCAAGGGTTACCTCGACAAGCTGCCCGTGAGCGACGTGGGCCGCTTCGAGGCCGGCCTGCTCAAGCATCTGCGCGGCAAGCATTCCGACCTGCTCGACTGGATCACCAACGAAGACCCGAAGGTGAAAGGCGACGCCGAGGACAGGATCAAGGCTGCGCTGGACGAATTCGCCGCCGACTTCGCCTGAGGGAAAGGACGACAGGCTCATGCCAAGTCTAAAGGACCTTAAGAACCGGATCGAGTCGGTCAGATCGACCCGCAAGATCACCAAGGCCATGCAGATGGTGGCCGCGGCGAAACTGCGCCGCGCCCAGGAATCCGCCGAAATGGCCCGCCCCTACGCCGAGCGTTTCAACGCCGTCATGGGGCGGCTCGCCGCCGCTGTCGGCGATTCCGAAAGCGCGCCGAGGTTGCTGGCCGGAACCGGCAAGCAGGAGACCTACCTGCTGATCGTGATGACCGCCGAGCGCGGGCTTTGCGGCGGGTTCAACGCCAACATCGCCAAGCTCGCGCGGCAGGACGCCAACAAGCTCTTGGAGCAGGGCAAGACGGTCAAGATCATGACCGTCGGCAAGAAGGGCCGCGACGCCCTGCGGCGCGAATATGGCGACTATTTCGTGGACCACGTCGATCTCACCGAGGTCAAGCGCGTGGGCTATGACGACGCGCAGTCGATCGCGGCCAACGTCCTGAGCCGCTTTGACGCGGGCGAATTCGACGTCGCCAAGATCTACTTCTCGGAATTCGAGAACGTGGTGACGCAGATCCCGACGGCGAAACAGATCATCCCGGCGGATTTCGCCGCGCCCGAAGAGGACCAGGACTCCGGCGGCGTGTTCTACGATTACGAGCCCGACGAGGAAGCGATCCTGCGCGACCTGCTGCCGCGCGGCGTGGCCACCGCGATCTTCAGCGCATTGCTGGAGAACGGCGCGTCCGAGCAGGGCGCGCGGATGTCCGCCATGGACAACGCCACGCGCAACGCCGGCGAGATGATCGAGAAGCTGACCATCGAGTACAACCGCTCGCGTCAGGCCGTCATCACCAACGAGCTGATCGAGATCATCTCCGGGGCGGAGGCGCTGTAGATGGCCGAAGTGACCAACGACCTGATCTGCGAAGAGCTCAAGGACGTTCAGGGCGATGTCGCGATCCTCAAGCGCGACGTCTTGGATCTGAAGGGCGGGATGCCGGCTCTCGAGATCGCCGTTGGTCACCTGCAAACCTCGATCGGACAACTGAATGGCAGGGTGGACACGATGGATTGCGGATCGACCGTATCGAAGCGCGGCCGGGCCTGACCGAAACGCCGAACCCGACGGCAGAATAGAATCACGGGCCTGAACGCCCAAAGACGGAGACGAAACATGGCAAACGCAAAAGGCAAAATCACGCAGGTGATCGGCGCCGTGGTGGACGTGCAGTTCGACGACCACCTGCCCGAGATCCTCAACGCGCTCACCACCGACAACAACGGCAAGCGCCTGGTTCTCGAAGTGGCGCAACACCTGGGCGAAAGCACCGTGCGCACCATCGCGATGGACGCGACCGAGGGCCTCGTGCGCGGGCAGGAAGTGACCGACACCGACGGGCCGATCACCGTGCCGGTGGGCAACGCGACCCTCGGCCGCATCATCAACGTCGTGGGCGAGCCCGTGGACGAAGGCGCCGAGATCAAGGCCGAGGAACGTCGCGCGATCCACCAGGACGCGCCGACCTTTGCGGAACAGTCGACCGCCTCGGAAATCCTCGTCACCGGCATCAAGGTGGTGGACCTGCTGGCCCCCTACGCCAAGGGCGGCAAGATCGGCCTGTTCGGCGGCGCCGGCGTGGGCAAGACGGTTCTCATCATGGAACTGATCAACAACATCGCCAAGGTGCACTCGGGCTTCTCCGTCTTCGCCGGCGTGGGCGAGCGGACCCGCGAGGGTAACGACCTCTACCACGAGATGATCGAATCCAACGTCATCAAGCCCGACAACCTCGAGGAAAGCCAGGTGGCGCTGGTCTACGGCCAGATGAACGAGCCTCCGGGAGCGCGGGCGCGCGTCGCCCTGACCGGCCTCACCCTGGCCGAGCAGTTCCGCGACCAGTCCGGCACCGACGTTCTTTTCTTCGTCGACAACATCTTCCGCTTTACGCAGGCGGGTTCCGAGGTGTCCGCGCTTCTGGGGCGTATTCCCTCGGCGGTGGGCTACCAGCCGACGCTGGCGACCGACATGGGCGCCATGCAGGAACGCATCACCTCGACCAAGGCGGGGTCGATCACCTCGATCCAGGCCGTCTACGTTCCCGCAGACGACCTTACCGACCCGGCGCCGGCCACGACCTTCGCCCACCTCGACGCGACGACGGTTCTCAGCCGCGCGATTTCGGAGCTGGGCATCTACCCGGCGGTGGACCCGCTCGATTCCACGTCGCGCCTGATGGACCCCGCCGTCGTCGGCGAGGAGCATTACAAGGTCGCGCGGGACGTGCAGGGGATCCTGCAACGCTACAAGTCGCTTCAGGACATCATCGCCATCCTCGGGATGGATGAACTGAGCGAAGAGGACAAGCTGACCGTGGCCCGCGCGCGGAAAATCCAGCGCTTCCTGTCGCAGCCCTTCGACGTCGCCAAGGTGTTCACCGGCTCGGACGGCGTGCAGGTGCCGCTGGAGGAAACCATCGCGTCGTTCAAGGCGGTGGTCGCCGGCGAATACGACCACCTGCCCGAAGGCGCGTTCTACATGGTCGGCGGCATCGACGAGGTGAAGGCCAAGGCCGAGCGCATGGCGGCGGACGCCGCTTAAGAACGTGGCGGGGTCCTGCCCCGCCACCACGGCAACGATCCGGGCGTAGCGTGGGGCTCCACCCCACCTTCCGCCACAAGAGGAGACCGACATGGCTGACAAGATGCAATTCGACCTGGTGTCGCCCGAACGCCTGCTGACCTCGGTCGAGGCGAGCGAGGTGCAGATCCCCGGCGCCGAGGGCGACATGACCGTCATGCCCGAGCACGCGCCGCTGATCACCACACTGCGCCCCGGCATCCTGCGCGTCCGCAGCGGTGAGGGCGACGCGGAGTACGTCGTCACCGGCGGCTTTGCCGAAATCAACGCGACCGGCGTTTCGGTCCTTGCCGAGCGCGCGCTGCCCAAAGCTGACGTGACGCAGGAACATTTCGACGAGATGGTGCAGGCGGCGAAGGATGCGCACGCAAGGGCGCAGGACAATTTCGTAAATGAGCCCGGCCCGGTGGATGACGCGGCCAAGCTCTTGGCCGACATGGTCGCGGTGGGCGGCCATATCGGGCTCGATTCCCAGTCCAAGGCGCCCCTGCCGGGTTGACCGCGGCAACCATCGCAAGATCACCGGAAAGGGGCCCGTCGGGCCCCTTTTTTGGTGCGTTTTGCCCATGCCTCACGTCCGAAGCTCGGAATTATAAGAGCGGAGGCTTTTCGGGAAAAAGACGTGCTCAGAAACGAAATTCCTGCCAGCGCAGCCTTCTTTGTGGTCTCACACGTGAAAACGGCCGGCGGCCGAGGAGGAGCCGAGGCGCCCGTCCTTCCACCGGTCAATCGCTTGGCATCCGATCTTCTCCCCGAAATATCCTCGCCGAAGGCATGAAAACTCGTCTGGCGCCCGTGCAAAGCGGCTTGGCTGAGGAACGTCCCCTTTTCACTTTTCCTTCCCATTTCCGTCGCAATTGTGGGTAGACTGCGGCCTGGGGAAGATTGACGGAACTGCATGAGAAGATTGGAAACGAGACTGATCGGGATCGATCAGGGCGAGATCGTCCTGTTTTCCGATTACGAAAAAAACGGGCCCATGTGGGCAGGCGCGGGCGAGCGTGAGCGCCGGCACTCAATCCGTTTCGAGGAGCGATTCCGCGACCCGCCCGTGGTTCAGTGCGCCCTGTCGATGTGGGACATCGACAGCGGGTCGAACGCGCGGATGGATGTCCGGGCGGAAACGATCAGCGAAACCGGCTTCGAGGTGGTGTTTCGCACGTGGTCGGACACGCGCGTCGCGCGCGCGCGAGTGCGCTGGATGGCGATCGGGGAATTGCATCACCCCGACGATTGGGAATTGTATTGAATGCGCCGAAGTCGGGATGACCCCTTGCGCGATCAGTTCCCGAACTGCCCCTCGTAGACCGGCTCCAGCGTCGGGGTGTCGAAGAGCGAGGACACGCTGGTGCCGTTCCAGATATTGAGAATGGCCTGCGCGAAGACCGGCGCGGTCGGGATGATGCGCACGTTGGGCGTGTTGCGCACCGCCTCGGTCGGGGCGATGGTGTCGGTGATGACCATGCTCTTCAGGACCGACCCGGTGATCCGCTCGACGGCGGGGCCGGACATGACGCCATGGGTGGTGTAGGCGTGAACCTCGGAGGCGCCGTTTTCCAACAGAACCTGCGCGGCCTTGCAGAGCGTGCCGGCCGTGTCGCACATGTCGTCCACGATGATGCATTTCTTGCCCGCCACGTCGCCAATGATCGTCATTTCGGCCACTTCGCCGGCCTTCTCGCGGCGCTTGTCCACGATGGAGAGCGGGGCGTTGATCCGCTTGGCCAGCTCCCGCGCTCGGGCCACCCCGCCCACGTCGGGCGAAACGATCATCACCTCGTCCAGTTCGTCCTTGAACTGCTTCATGATATCGAGCGCGAAGACCGGCGAGGCATAGAGGTTGTCCACCGGAATGTCGAAGAACCCCTGGATCTGCGCGGCGTGCAGATCCATCGTCAGCACCCGCTCGATCCCGGCTTCGACCAGCATGTTCGCCACCAGCTTGGCCGATATGGGCGTGCGCGCCTTTGAGCGGCGGTCCTGCCGCGCGTAGCCGAAATAGGGGATGACGGCGGTGATGCGCATCGCCGAGGAGCGGCGCAGAGCGTCGGCCATGATCAGCAGTTCCATCAAATTGTCGTTGGCCGGGTTCGAGGTCGGCTGGATGATGAACATGTCCTCGCCGCGGACGTTCTCGAACACCTCGACGAAGATCTCGCCGTCGTTGAAGCGTTCGACCCGCGCATCGACCAGCCCGAGATTGACGCCCCTGTGCATCGACATGCGCCGCGCGATCGCCGTCGCGAGCGGCATGTTGGCGTTGCCCGAGATCAGTTTCGGTTCCGGTGTGGCTGGCATGGGGAAGTCTCCGCGCGGGTTTCCGTTGGACAGATTCGTGACGTTGACACCGCTTAGCATGGGCGTAAGGTCTGGCAAAGCTGCTCTGCCCAGGAGGGGGCCGCGAAATGACCCGTATCGACCGTTTTTTCCCCGCGCCCGCGCCATGCGCCCGCTTTGATCGCTGATCCAGGTCATGCCGAAGGCGATCAGGGGCGGTTTTCCGACATATTGGACCACGTTCGGGCAGGGTCCGCGCGAGGCGCTGCTGATCCATTGCAGCCTCGCGCAATCCGGGGCGTGGGGCGGGATGGCGCGGCGCCTGTCCGGGGCGCTGACGATGACCGCATTCGATCTCCCCGGCCACGGGCGGAGCGGTGATTGGGACGGGCGCGGCGAAATCCAGCAGGTGACGACAGGCATCGCGGCGGATTTCGCATGCGCCGGTCCGGTCGACGTGATCGGCCATTCGTTCGGCGGGACCGTGGCGCTGCGGATGGCGGTGGACTATCCCGACCGCGTCCGCACATTGGTGCTGATCGAGCCGGTGTTCTTCGCCGCCGGGATGCGCGCCGATCCGCAGGCCGCCGAAACCTGCCGCGCGCAGGAGGCGGCGTTCGACGCGGCGATGGCGCGCGGCGATCATGAAACGGCGGCGCGCGAGTTCCTCGGACGCTGGGGCGACGGTGCGCCCTGGGAGGATCTGAACGAAGCCGAGCGCGCCGGCATCATCGCGCGGATTCCGCTGATAGAGGCGGCGACGCCGGCGCTTTACGACGACATCGGCGGGTTGCTGGCGCCCGGCGTCCTGGACTCGGTCGCCGCGCCCGCGCTGCTGATCGAGGGCAGCGAATCGCCCGGAATCATTGGCGCGGTCAATGACGCGCTGGCGGCGCGGCTGCCACGCGCGGAACGCTCGGTCATCGGCGGGGCGGCGCATATGGCGCCGATCAGCCATCCGGCGCAGGTCAGCGCGGAAATCCTGCGCTTCCTGCAACAGGCCTGACCCCTCGTCCGCCCCTCGCGGGCCGTCCTCGCCTCAGTCCCCGGCGGCGGCGACAAAGGCGTCGATCTGGTCGTCCCCGATCGACCAGTCGCAGACGAGGCGCATCATGATCGGTTCGTCGTCGTCGCCCTCGAGCGTCCCCCAAAGGCCATAGACCGCGCCCGCGTCGTGCAGCCGCCGATGCGTGCGCCGCGGCAGGGTGGCGAAGATCATGTTGGCCTGCGGCTCGGCCAGCAGCGTGAAGTCGGGCAGGTCCCGCAGCCCTGCGACCAGGCGCGCGGCCTTGGCGTTCGCGGCCTCGGCGGCGCTGCGCCACGTATCATCGGCGAGATAGCCGCGCATCTGCGCCGAGAGATACCGGTGCTTGGAAAACAGGTGCGCGCCGCGCTTGCGCCGCAGCTCGAACTCCCAGGCGTGGCGGGGATCGAAGAAGATCACCGCCTCGACCCCGGCGCAACCGTTCTTGGTCCCGCCAAAGCTCAGCGCGTCCACGCCCGCCCGCCATGACATCTCGGCCGGGCTGCATCCGAGGGCGACGCAGGCGTTGGCAAAGCGCGCGCCGTCCATGAAGGTGGGCAGGCCGTAATCCTTCGCCACCGCCGTCAGCGCGCGCAGCTCGTCCAGCGAATAGACGCGGCCCATCTCGGTCACCTGCGTGATCTGCACCGGCCCGCGCTGCGAGCAATGCACGTCGCCCTGGGCGCAGGCGTCGATCGCCGCGCGCAGCTGGTCGGACGTCATCTTGTCTTCCTCGCCGACAAGCGTGAGCTTCGCGCCGCCAGTGTAGAACTCGGGCGCGTGGCATTCATCGACCTGGATATGCGCAAGCGGCGTGCAGAACACGGTCTGCCAGGGCTGCGTCAGCGTCGCCAGCGCCAGCGCGTTGGCCGCGGTGCCGGTCGCGACGAGATAGACCGCCGCTTCGGGCGCTTCGAAGGTCTCGCGCAGCTGCGCGCGCACCTCGTCCATGAGCGCATCGGCGCCATAGGGCCGCGCGTGGCCGCTATCGGCGTCCATCAGCGCGCGCGCCACCTCGGGACGCATCGGCCCGGCGTTGTCGGAGGCAAAGAACATCAGATCGGCTCCTCTATCACGTGATCTTCCCAGTCGTCTTCGTCGATCTCGGTCTCGGAAACGGTGCGGTGCTGCATCGACACGCCCGCTGAGTGGACGCTCTCTGGATCTCCCGAGATCAGCGGGTGCCAGTCAAAGAGGGGCTTGCCCGTCCATAGCAGCTTGTAGGCGCAGGTTTCGGGCATCCAGTAGAGGTTGGCGTCCATGTTCTTTGGCCTGAGCACGATGCATTCCGGCACGAACCGGTGGCGGGTCTCGTAATGCGCGCAGCGGCAGGTCGCGTCGTCGAACAGGCGGCAGGCGACGCGGGTCAGCGCCACCTCGCCGGTGTCCTCGTCTTCGAGCTTGTTCATGCAGCACTTGCCGCAGCCATCGCAGAGCGCCTCCCATTCCTCGCGCGTCATGCGGGTCAGCGGGACAGTCTCCCAGAAGCGGGGGCGCAGCTTGGTCATGTCGCGGACAGGATGGCGCGGGCGCGGGCGCAATCGGCGTCCATCTGCGCGATGAACGCTTCCAGGCTCTCGAAGGTCTCTTCCGGGCGCAGATACTCGACCAGCGCGATCGACAGATGGGCGCCGTAGAGATCGCCCGAGAAATCGAAGAGGAAGGTTTCGAGGTTGGGCTCTTGCCCCGCGAACTGCGGCCGCACGCCAAGCGAGGCCGCACCGAGGTAATGGCCCGCATGGACGCCGTCGAGCACGTCGACCCGCACCGCGTAAACGCCGTATTTCGGCTTGTGCAGCCCCTCGAGCCGCATGTTCGCCGTCGGATAGCCCAGGGTGCGCCCGCGCTGTTCGCCGCCCTCGACGACGCCCTCGATCCGGTGCCAGTGACCCAGCATCAGCGCGGCGTCACGCGGCCGGCCATCGCTCAGCGCGTTGCGGATCGCGGTCGAACTGACCTCGCCTTTATTGCCAGCCAGAAGATGTGCGATGCCGACGCCGAAACCCATTTCGCGTCCGAACCGCTCGAGGTCGGCGGCGTTGCCCGCGCGGCCCTTGCCGAAACAGAAATCCTCGCCCACGACCACGTGGCGCAGGCCAAGACCCTCGGCGATGACGTCGCGGGCAAAGGCCTCGGGGGTGAGCGCGGACAGCGCGGCGTTGAAGTTCAGCTCATAAAGCCGCTTGACGCCCAGCTTTTCGAGCCGGTGCGCGCGCGCGGCGGGGTTCATCAGGCGAAAGGGCGGAGCGTCGGGCGCGAAATATTCGCGCGGGTGCGGCTCGAAGGTGACGATGCCGAGCGGCGCGCCGATCTTGCGCCCCGCCTCGCGCGCGAGGTCGATCACCGACTGGTGGCCGAGATGCACGCCGTCGAAATTGCCGATGGCGGCGCTGGCGCCGCGATCGTCGGGTTCGACATAGGTGTAATCGCGGATGGTGCGCATGGCGGATGGTTAGCGCGCAGGGCAGGGGCGCGCAAGCGGGGATGGCGGTTCCCCTTCTGGCGGTGTCGCATCGGTCAGGCGGTCATCGCGTCGATCTGCATCTGGGTGTCGTGCGCTTGCTTCATCAGCCATGCGACGAAACGCTGGACCTGCGCCCGACCGGCTGCGCCGTCACGCTGGTGCAACCGGTAGGGGTGCGGCGCCACGATGTGCTGCGTCTTGGGAAACGGGGTGACGAGGCGCCCGTTTTCCAGATCGGCCAGGGTCAGCGAGAGGCCGCAGATCAGGAATCCGACATTCTGCCGCACGGCGTCCAGCGCGTGGCGGGCATGTTTGTAATGCACACCGCGTTCCGGTCCGGATTCGCGGTGACCAAAGCGCGCGAACCAGTCGGGCCAGCCGGGATAGGCTGGATCGTCACGTTGCATCTGCAAATGCAGCAGCGGCATGCCCTCCATCTGCAACACCGGATCCCAATCCGCGATCCTGCGCGTGTTGTCGGGGCCGGTCACTGGAAGAAACACGTCGCGAAAGAGGGGCGGGTCGTCATCGCCGGAATAGGTGATGCGCAAATCCGGTGCGCCCAGTCGCAAGGGGACGTCTCCGGCGCCGTTGATACAGAACAGGATGTTGGGATGCTGGTCCCGAAAGGAGGGCAGGCGCGGGGACAGCCACAGCTCGGCCCAGTCCGGATCCGCAACGATGTGGATTTCGCTGACCCGCTGGAAATCGAGCGTTTCGGTGGCCCGTTCCAGCGCTGAGAAGGCGCGGTGCAAATCATCCAGCGCCTGCCCGAGCTCGACCGTGGGCTGCAACCCGGAGCGCGCCCTCAAGAGTAGATCGGACCCCAGATAATCTTCGAGCGCGCGAATCCGCTGGCCGACCGCGGCGGGCGTGATGCCGAGCCGCATGGCGGCGCCCTTGAGCGAGCCTTCGCGGATCGCCAGTTCGAGCGCCTGAAGCGATTTGAGGTGTGTGACGACGACCATTTGATAAAGGTTACCTTTCGCATACAAATACGCAAGCTTTTCAGATAAAGGTAAGCTTTCGACCCCTAAAGAAAATTGGGTTATGCAGATTTGGAAATTGCGCTCATGCTGGCGTCATCACATCCACAACACCGAAGGGAAGGACGATGAAACGCTACATGATCGAACGCGACATACCGGGAATCGGTGAGTTTTCACTGACCGAGCTTTGCGGAGCGGCCCGTGCCTCGAACCAGGCGCTCGCCACGATCGGGCCGGATATCCAGTGGGTCCATTCCTATATCGCGGGGGAAAAATCGTTCTGCGTCTATCTTGCGAAAGGGGACGAGGAAATCCGCAAACATGCCGAACTCAGCGGCATCCCGGTCACAAGGATCACCGAGGTTCCACAGATCATCGATCCGTTGACGGCGAATAACTGAGGCGTCGCGCCGATATCGGCACTGCCGGTGCGTATGTAGGAAGCACCGGTGGGGTCAGTCGAACTTGGTCGAAGGCGCCAGCACCGTCGCCTCGCCCACGAGCACCTTCTTGCCGTCCACCAGGCAGCGGCAGTCGAGCTGCACGCGGCGTTTGGCGTGGTCGATAGCGATCACCTCGACCTCGGCGCGGACCATGTCGCCGGGGCGCACGGGCGCGAGGAACTTGAGCGTCTGGCCCATGTAGACGGTCCCGTGCCCCGGAAGCTGCTCACCGATCACCGCCGAGATCAGCCCGGCGGTCAGCATCCCGTGCGCGATGCGCCCCTCGAAGATCGTATCGCGGGCGTAGTCGTCATCGAGATGCACGGGGTTGCGGTCGGTCGAGACCTGCGCGAACATCTCGATATCCTCGTCCGTCACGACCTTTTGCAGGTGCCGGACCATGCCCATCTCGATCTCTTCGATGGTGATGGTTCCACGCGGCAGGTTGTCTAACATCTCGCCCTCCTCGTCGCTGCAAGAGCAATAATCCGGCGTCACGGCGTCGGGTTTGGCAACTTTATTACTTCGCGGGTGCAGAAAATCAACCCCAAACCGTCACCGCAACCGCCCGATCGTGTAGGTCGGACTGGCCTTCTCCTTTGCCAGGTAGGCCTCGAGCGCGTCAGCGTCGGGGTGGTGCTCGGTCTTCGTTTCGCGCATGGCGAGCCCCCCGGCGATAAAGAGCGAATCGATGTCCTCGCCCATGGCGCCGCGGATGTCGGTTCCGATGCCGTCCCCGATGGCGAGGATCGCGTGGTTGCCGATGTCCTTGCCAAGCGCGACCAGACGACGACGCGCGAGGTCGTAGATCGGCGGGTGCGGCTTGCCGAAATAGAGGCTTTCGCCCCCCATCTCCGTATAGAGCCGCGCCAGCGCCCCCGCGCACCATTCGCGCCGTTCGCCGCGGTCCACGACGATGTCGGGATTGGCGCAGAGCAGTTTCAGCCCCTTCTGCTTCGCATAGAGGAACTCGGGCCGGTTCACGTCCGGGTCGGCGAAGGGGTCGAAAGGTCCGCAGCAGACGATGCCTTCGGCCTCCTTTAGCGGCACGCGGGTGATCTCGAGCGGATCGTCCAGCACTTCGAGCGGCTCGAAGAAACCATCGTCGCGTTCCGCATCACCCATGAACCACACCTTCTGGCCGACCGCGCCGCGGAACATCGCCGCGCGCGCGGAATCGCCAGAGGTTGCGATGGCGTCATAGGCGTCGCGGGGCACGCCGAACTGCTCGAGCTGCGCCTCGACCCCGGCGCGCGGCTTGGGCGAGTTGGTGACGAGCACCACGCGCCCGCCGCCCTCGCGGAAGGCCCGCACCGCCGCGACCGCGTCGGGAAAGGCGGTCACGCCGTTGTGCAGGCAGCCCCAGAGATCGACGAAGAGCGCCTCGTACCGATCGGAAATTTCGGCGAGGGAATGGATGATCCGGGTCACGTGGGCCTCCGTCTGCTGTCTAGGCGGCAAAGATATGGCAGGCGGCGGCGGATCTGGCCAGAGGCGATTGCCCGCGCATGGGCAATTGCGATGGACCTTCTTCCCTTGGCGAGGCGTTGTCGCGGCACAGAGGATCGGCGCGAGAAAGCGAGGGTTTAATGCCGCACGATCATACCGGGCGCGCCGATGCGGCGCACGCCCACGCCACCGGCGACGAGCGCAGGATCGGCATCGCCGCCGCGCTCACCGGCGCGTTCATGCTTGCCGAGGTGACCGGCGGGCTGGTCGCGGGGAGTCTCGCGCTCATGGCGGATGCGGGCCACATGCTGACCGATTTCGCGTCGCTGACCCTCGCCTGGCTGGCCTTCCGCCTGGCGCGCAGGCCGGCGGACTGGAAGCGCACCTATGGGTTTGACCGTTTCTCGGTGCTGGCGGCCTTCGTCAACGGGCTGGCGCTGTTCGTGATCGCGGGCTGGATCGTCTGGGCGGCGATAGGCCGCCTGACCCATCCGCAGGAGGTCCTGGGCGGCGTCATGCTCTGGATCGCGCTGGCGGGGCTGGTCGTGAACATCGTCGCATTCCTCGTGCTGACGCGCGGCGAGGGCGAGAACCTGAACGTGCGCGCCGCTACGCTGCACGTGATGGGCGACCTGCTGGGATCCATCGCGGCGCTGATGGCGGCGCTGGTCATTATCTGGACCGGATGGACGCCCATAGACCCGATCCTGTCGGTGTTGGTGGCGGTGATCATCCTGCGCTCGGCCTGGGCGGTGGTGGCGCAGAGCGGGCATATCCTGCTCGAAGGCACGCCCGCCGGGTTCGACCGGCGCGAGGCGACTCAGGCGCTGACGGACGAGATCGACGGGCTGGCGCGGGTCGAGCATCTGCACGCCTGGTCGGTCACGCAGGAACGGCCCATGTTGACGCTCGAAGCGGAACTGGACCCCGGCGCCGATCCCGCGGCGGTGAAAGAGGCGATCAAGGCGCTGCTGGACGAACGCTACGGCATCGGTCACGCCACAATCGAGATCGCGCAGTAGTAACCCCGCCGCCTCGGTTTGACCGGTCGAATTTTACTTGGCGGAACAGACATGCCGAATTTCACACAGAACGACACGGACATGACGATAAGTTCGGGCGATTGACGGGCCGTCGCGGACCTCGCGGATGTCGAAAACATGGTTGACGCGAACGGCGTGGATCATTTCCCGGGGAAGGACGCGCACAGCACCTTCGGCTATCCCGGCGCGCAGCTTATCCCGCAGTCAGGATCGCCGCGGCGATAAAAAGGCCGAACACCCAAAGCCACGCGAGACCGATGATATTGAGCGTGCGCGCGAAGGGTTGCTTGCGCGTCTTGTGCCGCAGAACGCGCTGCGCCAGCTTGGCGGCAGGCCAGCCGCCAACCATCGCCATCGTCAAGAGGGTCTTTTCCGGGATGCGCCATTCCTGCGTCCGTGCACGGTTCTTGTCCAACCGGAACGCCGTGAAAGTCACGGCGTTCACCATCAGGACATAACCCGCGATCGCCGCAGGATGGCCAGTTCCGATCACGGATCAGACCTTGAGGCTCGGGATGATCTGCTTCTTGCGGCTCATCACGCCGGGCAGGACCACGGCGTCGCCCTCGACCGCGACGTCGAAGGATTTCGCGGCAACGTCCCGTACCATGTCGTTGGGGATGAGCAGCGTCGCCTCCTCGTTGAGGATGTCCACCACGAAGAGCAGCACCTGGTCGACCCCGTCCTCGGCGGCGACCTTCGGCATCGCCGACATCAGCGCTTCCTTGCGTTCCAGAACCGTGCGCGGCGCGGTCGTCTCGAGCACGGAGACGCGGAAACTGACGCCGGAGACCTCGTATTCCTTGCTGTCCATGCGCAGCAGCTCCGCCTCGCAAAAGGCCGAGACATCGGATTTCGCCGCGAACATCTGCGCGGCGTAATCGCCGATATCGACGCCAAGCTCGTCGGCCAGCCGCTCGGCCACAGCGCGGTCATGGTCGGTGGTGGTCGGGCTGCGGAATTCCAGCGTGTCGCTCAGGATGCAGGTCAGCGCCGCGCCTTTGGCCCAGTCGGGCATATTGGCGGCGTCCTCGCCCATCAGGTCGATCATCACCGTCGCCGTGCAGGCCAGCGGGCGGATCGTCACGTCGATCGCGCCCTTCGTGTGAAGCCCGCCGACCAGCTTGTGATGGTCGATGATCGCGCGCAGGTCCGCGTCGTTGATCCCGGCCGGCAGTTCGGCGGGGTTGTTGGTGTCGACGACGACGCAGGGCTGGCCCGGCTCGACGTCGGAAATGATGCGCGGCGTGGGCAGTTGCCAATGCTTCAGCATGAAGGCCGCCTCGGTGCTCGGCTCGCCCAGCAGGACGGCTTCGGCGTTCCCGCCCAGGACCTCGTTGATGTACCAGGCCCAGAGGATCGGCGATCCGGTGCTGTCGGTATCGGGTGACGTGTGACCGAAGACGAGTGTTTTCATGACCAAAGCCTCTTGCGCGTGTGAAAGAATTTTCGCGCGTTATAGGCGCGCGATCCGGCCTTGTCACGCGCGCAGGCGGGGGCCAGACTGCGCGCCATGAGCAAGCCCGCCGAAACCGAACTCTACGCCCCGGTGAAGACGCTGTTCGAGGCGCGCGGCTATGCCGTCAAGGGCGAGATCGGTGGTGCGGATCTCATGGCGCGCCGCGACGGCGAGGAGCCGGTGATCGTCGAGTTGAAGTCAGGCTTTTCGCTGATCCTACTGCAGCAGGCGGCGGCGCGGCAGGCGATCACCGAGCGGGTCTATGTCGCGGTGCCGCGCTGGTCGGGCAAGGCGGGCTGGCGCGTGTTCAAGGGCAACATCGGCCTGTGCCGCCGGCTCGGGATCGGCGTCATTTCTGTCGATCTCGGGGAGGGGGCGGCGCGCGTGCATGCCGAACCCGGCCCGTTCCGCCCGCGACGCTCCAAGCCGCGCCGCGCCGCGATGCTGCGCGAATTCGACGCGCGCGAGGGCGACCCGACGGCGGGCGGGACCAACGGGCAGGTAATGACCGCCTACCGGCAGGACGCACTGCGCTGCGCCGCCTGCCTCGCCGAGGTCGAGACTGCGCGGGGCGCCGATGTCGCCCGCGCCAGCGGCGTGGCGCGCGCCACCCGGATCATGGCCGACAACCACCACGGCTGGTTCCGCCGCGTGGCGCACGGGGTCTATGCGTTGAGCGATGCGGGGGCCGAGATGATCGCCGCAGCGCCGCCGCCCTGAGCATCGAGCCGCGACCTTCGCGGCTGAACTCGGCCGCCTTCGGCGAGGATATTTGGAGCAAGAAGAAAGAGGTTGCGTTTGCCCCGCATCAGGAGTCGAACGGAATCCGCTCGATCTTGAACCCGCGGGTTTCGAGCATGTGCAGCAGGCCGTGCTCGCCGGGCAGGTGCCCGGCGCCAGCGGCGATGAACACGTCGCCGGTCACGTCGTCGCCGGTCAGCAGATCAGCCCATTCGGCGTTGCGATCGCGCAGCAGCAGGGTTTCGAACCGCTCGAAGTTCGCCTCGGCTTGCGGGCCGCTCTCCTCGGTCGAGATCTTGCGCGAGAATTCCCAGATCAGCGCGGTTTGCTGGGCCAGGTAGCGCTGGCGCAGCGTGTAGGCCGCGTCATCCGCGTCGCCCGGCCATGCGAGGAACAGCCGGATCGCGTCGAGCTGTTCTTCGCGTGGCATGTCGTCGAGCAGCGACAGCACCGCCGTCGCGTCCTCGAGCGAGCGCGTGGGAACGCCGGCGGCGGCGGCGGTCTGGCCGATCATTTCGTCGATGCCCGCGCCCATGAGCGCGCCGGCCTGCGCCTCGCAGGGGCCGATGCCGAGCATCATCGACGCCCAGATCGGCTTGAACTTGGCGGCCATGAATGACGGGAATCCGCGCTCGCCGAGCTCGTCCCGCAGGGTGCGCCAGTCTTCTTCGCCCAGAAGGTCGGGCAGGGTCGGGCCTTCGGTGATGAACATGATCGAGGGGTCTTCGGCCATCTGCCGCTCAAGGCGTTCCTGGTCGGCGGTCGACATCTCGAGATAGACGGCGTCCGCCGCCTTGATATGGGTCGCGAGCGCGTCGAGATGGGCGCGGGTGCGGTCATGTTCGAAGTGATAGGTGCCAAAGATCGTAAGGCGCGTGGACCCGCGCTCCGCGCGCCAGAGCAGCCCTTCGGGATATGGAGCGGCCTGCGCGGCCCGCTCAAGGGCCTCGCGTTCGGATGCGGGCAGGGCGGCGATCATGTCGGTCCCGCCACAGCGCGCGGCGGCGATCCCCGGCAGGAACAGCAGGCAGGCGAGGGTGGCGAGGAGGGCTTTCAATTCTCGTAACTCCGCATGGGACCAGGGCGTAGATGTAACCATGCCGGCGGTAGGATCAAGCGTCCGGCGCATCGGCGTCCATACGCCCCCCGCCGCCGATCCCTTGGGCGCGACTTTTCGCAAGAGTCCTGTTGACAGGCCGCCCCCGGCTGCCTAGCTATGCGCCGTTAGCACTCGCAAGAAGTGAGTGCTAACGGGTCCGGCCGGACCCGATCGGAGTAACTTTGAGCCAAGGAGCCTCAGAGATGGCATTTATACCGCTGCATGACCGCGTGCTTGTCCGCCGCGTTGAAAGCGAAGAGAAAACCAAGGGCGGGCTGATCATCCCCGACAGCGCCAAGGAAAAGCCCAGCGAGGGCGAAATCGTCGCCGTCGGCGAAGGCGCGCGCGACGATGACGGCGATCGGATCAAGCCCGACGTCAAGGAAGGCGATCGCATCCTGTTCGGCAAGTGGTCGGGCACCGAGATCACCATCGACGGTGAAGAACTGCTGATCATGAAAGAGAGCGACATCCTGGGCAAGATGGCCTGAGGCCGCGCCCACCGTCGCATCACGCAACACTGACTGATAGGAAATCGAGAAATGGCTGCTAAAGACGTCAAATTCGATACCGAAGCCCGCAACAAGATGTTGCGCGGCGTGAACATCCTCGCTGACGCGGTCAAGGTCACGCTCGGCCCCAAGGGCCGCAACGTCGTCCTCGACAAGTCGTTCGGCGCGCCGCGCATCACCAAGGACGGCGTTTCCGTCGCCAAGGAGATCGAGCTCGAGGACAAGTTCGAGAACATGGGCGCGCAGATGGTCAAGGAAGTGGCCAGCCGCACCAATGACGAAGCCGGCGACGGCACCACCACCGCCACCGTGCTGGCCCAGGCCATCGTCAAGGAAGGCACGAAATCCGTCGCCGCCGGAATGAACCCGATGGATCTCAAGCGCGGCATCGACCTGGCCACCGCCAAGGTCGTCGAGGCGATCAAATCCGCCGCCCGCGAAGTGTCCGACAGCGCCGAGGTCGCGCAGGTCGGCACCGTGTCCGCCAACGGCGAGGCCAGCATCGGCCAGATGATCGCGGACGCGATGCAGAAGGTCGGCAACGAGGGCGTCATCACCGTCGAGGAGAACAAGGGCCTCGAGACCGAGACCGACGTTGTCGAGGGGATGCAGTTCGACCGTGGTTACCTCAGCCCCTATTTCGTCACCAACCCCGACAAGATGGTGGCCGATCTCGAAGACTGCATGATCCTGCTCCACGAGAAGAAGCTGTCGTCGCTCCAGCCGATGGTTCCGCTGCTCGAGAGCGTGATCCAGTCGCAGAAGCCGCTGCTGATCATCGCCGAAGACGTAGAGGGCGAAGCCCTGGCCACGCTCGTGGTGAACAAGCTGCGCGGTGGCCTGAAGATCGCCGCCGTCAAGGCGCCGGGCTTTGGTGATCGCCGCAAGGCGATGCTGCAGGACATCGCGATCCTGACCGGCGGCCAGGTGATCTCCGAGGATCTCGGCATGAAGCTCGAGAATGTCACGATGGACATGCTCGGGTCGGCCAAGAAGGTCGAGATCACCAAGGACGAGACCACCATCGTCGATGGCGCGGGCGAGAAGGCCGAGATCGAATCGCGGGTCACCCAGATCCGCAACCAGATCGAGGAAACCACCAGCGACTACGACCGCGAGAAGCTGCAGGAACGTGTGGCCAAGCTCGCCGGGGGCGTCGCCGTGATCCGCGTCGGCGGCATGACCGAGGTCGAGGTGAAGGAACGCAAGGACCGCGTTGACGACGCGCTCAACGCGACCCGCGCGGCTGTTCAGGAAGGCATCGTCGTGGGCGGCGGCGTGGCGCTCGTTCAGGCGGGCAAGGTGCTCGAAGGGCTGACGGGCGACAACAACGATCAGACCGTGGGCATCGGCATCGTGCGCAAGGCGCTCGAAGCGCCGCTGCGCCAGATCGCCGAGAACGCGGGCGTCGACGGCTCGGTCGTGGCCGGCAAGATCCGCGAGAGCGACGACGCCAAGTTCGGCTTCAACGCCCAGACCGAGGAATACGGCGACCTGTTCAAGTTCGGCGTCATCGACCCGGCCAAGGTCGTGCGCCACGCGCTTCAGGACGCCGCCTCGATCGCCG
This sequence comes from Roseovarius spongiae, assembly GCF_003651245.1. Classification (GTDB taxonomy): domain Bacteria; phylum Pseudomonadota; class Alphaproteobacteria; order Rhodobacterales; family Rhodobacteraceae; genus Roseovarius; species Roseovarius spongiae. Next base: position 83,217 of record NZ_RAPE01000003.1, on the reverse strand, counting down.
GTCTGCTCATCACCACCGAAGCGATGGTGGCCGACAAGCCGCAGAAAGAGGGCGCAGGCGCCGGCGGCGGCATGCCCGACATGGGCGGCATGGGCGGCATGGGCGGCATGATGTAAGGTTCTCGCCCCGCGAAAACCGTTCAGGTCAAGGCGGCAGGCGTTTGGCGCAGCCAAATACCGAGAGCCTTGACCGCCCGGAACGCTCGATCAAGCATCACCAAGGGTCGCCTACGGGCGGCCCTTTCTCGTTTCCGTCGCTCCGGAAGAGTTTTCATGCCTCCGGCGGGGATATCTGCCGGCAAGAAGAAGGACCAGCCGCAAGGCTGTCCCGGCGCCGTCACCGCACCAGCGTTTCCAGCGCGTCGTAGGCGACATCGTCCGAGAAGGCGACGCGGGGCAGGCTGTCGGGCTTGAGACGCAGAGCGGCGAGTTCGGCGCGCGTGAACCAGCCGTGCCGGTTGACCACGCCCGCCGGGTCGCGCCAGCGCGGCGGAAGCGCGCCGCCTTGCATGTCGCAGCGGAAGAAGACCTCGACCTGGTGGAGCCCGCTGGCAGGCGCGTGAAATTCGTTGACGAGACAGGGCGCGCCCACGTTGACGCGCAGACCGATCTCCTCGCGCAATTCGCGCGCGAGGGTTTCGGCCAGCCCCTCATGCGGCTCGACCCCGCCGCCGGGGGCGCACCACAGGTCGCTCTGATCGCCCGGATAGGCATTGACGAGAAGCAGGCGGGAGTCCCTGACGATCACGGCGCGCACTGCAAGGCGAATGGGCATGGCGACCTCCGGTTAGACCTAGCGGTGAGGCGCATTTGCGCATATCTGCACCGGTATGAAAATCCTCTGCGTTCTCCTGGCCCTTGCGTGTCCCGGCGCGGCGCTTGCCGATTGCGTGATCCTGCTGCACGGGTTGGCGCGGACGGATGCGTCCTTCCTGGTCATGCAGGAGGTGCTCGAGGCCGAGGGGTATCGGGTGATCGCGCCCAGCTATCCCTCGACCGAGGCGCGGATCGACGTGCTTGCGAACGAGTCCCTGCCGCAAGCGGTTGCGGCCTGCGGGGACGCGCCGGTTCATTTCGTCACCCATTCGATGGGCGGCATCCTGTTGCGCGTGTGGCTCGAGAATAACAGGCCCGCGCGACTGGGGCGCGTGGTCATGCTGGCGCCCCCCAACCACGGCTCGGAAGTGGTGGACGAACTGGGCGGGCTGGAACTGTTCGAGTGGCTGAACGGGCCGGCGGGGATGCAGCTCGAAACCGGGCCGGACACATTGACCGAGAGCCTGCCGCCGGTTGATTTCCCGCTCGGGGTGATTGCTGGCACGCGCTCGCTCAATCCCTATTTCTCGTTCCTGATCAGGGGCGTGGATGACGGCAAGGTGTCGGTCGCCTCGACCAGGGTCGCTGGCATGGCCGATCACATCGCGCTGCCGGTGACGCATACATTCATGATGAACAGCCCGCTGGTGATCCACGAAGTGACCGCGTTCCTGCGTGACGGTCGATTCGATCACGAGATCGGTCTCGGCGACTTTTTCCCCGGCGGGGACGCGCCATGAGGCCGCTGCGGCTGACTGGGGCGCAGGTGCTTCTGCCCGACGGTCTGCACGAGACGCCTCTGGCGTTCGAAGGCGGCCTGATCGTCGCGGATGGGCAGGGTCGCGAAGTGGATCTGAGCGGTTTCCTGGTGCTGCCGGGCATCGTCGACATCCATGGCGACGGGTTCGAGCGGCACCTCGCGCCCCGGCGCGGCGCGATGAAGGACATGGACGGCGGGCTGATCGCCGCCGAGGCGGAGTTTGCCGCGAACGGGATCACGACCGCCGTTCTGGCGCAGTTCTACAGCTGGGAGGGCGGCATGCGCGGCCCCGATTTCGCGGTCCGCGTCTTCGGCGCGCTGGAGAGGGTGCGCGGCGCGACCGTCACCGACCTGCGCGCTCAGCTGCGGTTCGAGACGCCGATGCTCGACGCTTACGACGCGGTGCTCGACGTGATCGACGCACACCGAATCGGTTACGTGGCGTTCAGTGATCATTTGCCGCATGACGCGCTGGCGCGTGGCAAGCGACCGCCGCGCCTTAACGGGCAGGCGTTGCGGATCGGGCGCAGCCCCGAGCGCCATCTCGAAGCAATGCAGGCGATGCATGCGCGCATGCACGAGGTTCCGGCCGCCATTGAGCGGCTCACCGCCGCCTTGCGCGCGCGCGGCGTACTGATGGGCAGCCATGACGACCGGACCGCGGCCGAGCGCGCCGCGTGGCAGGCGCGGGGCGTCGCTGTGTGCGAGTTTCCCGAGACGCTGGAGGCGGCCGAGGCGGCGCGGGCGGCGGGCGGCGTGGTGGTCATGGGCGCGCCCAACGTGGTGCGGGGCGGGTCGCATAACGGCAACGTGAGCGCGCCGGACCTGGTCGCGATGGGGCTGGTCGATGCGATCGCGTCCGACTACCACTATCCTTCGTTGCGCGCGGCGGCGTACCTGCTGGCGGATGCAAGGCTTTGCGACCTGGCCGCGGCCTGGCGTCTTGTCTCGGGCGGGCCGGCGGCGGTGCTGGGCCTGCGCGATCGGGGCGCGCTGACGCCGGGCATGCGCGCTGATCTCGTGGTGCTCGACGCGGCCACGCGGCGGGTGGCGGCGACGCTGTGCGCGGGGCGGATCAGCTATGCCCGGGGTGAAGCGGCGGCGCGGTTCATGGGCTAGCGCCGAGCGTCGGGATCGGCGGCGCACCGCGCGGCGTTTTCATTGTCGCTTCCGATTCGGACCTTGTTTGGCTACACTCTGTTTCGAGGCAGCAAACAAAAGGGCGAGGGAATGCGAACGGCAATTCTGTGGGCAGCAGTCGCCGGACTGGCGATGTTGCAGGGCGCAAGCGTCACCGCGGCGGAACTCAGGACATCGCTGAGACCGCAGGTACGGCCTGTCGGTCTGCGCATCGTGACGCGGGACGAGACCGTCACCCGCGAGGCCATGCCGGTGGTGTCACTGCGCCCCGTGCTGCGTCCCACGCAGGCCGCAAAGCCGGCGGTCGTGCAGGTGTCGGCGGTGAATCCGGGCTTCGCCAACTGGATCCGCGGTTTCCGCGGCCGCGCCGGGGCGGCCGGCGTTCAGGGACGCGTGTTCGACGCGGCCTTCAGCGGCGTGCAATACGACCCGGGCGTGGTGAAGCTCGACCGCAACCAATCCGAGTTCACCAAGCAGATATGGGAATACCTCGACAGCGCGGTGTCGCCCACGCGGATCAGCAACGGCAAGCGCGAGCTGCGCCGCCATCGCCGCACGCTGGAAAGGATCGAGGCGCATTTCGGCGTCGAAAAGGAGGTCGTTACCGCGATCTGGGGCATGGAGAGCGCCTATGGCGCGCGGCGCGGCTCGCGTCCGCTGATCCAGAGCCTCGCGACGCTGGCCTATGACGGACGGCGCGGGCGGTTCTTCGAGAAACAGCTGATCGCGGCGCTCAAGATCGTGCAGGCGGGCGACGTGGCACCGCGCTTGATGACCGGGTCCTGGGCGGGGGCGATGGGGCATACACAGTTCATCCCGACCTCCTATCTCGCCTACGCGGTGGACTTCACCGGCGACGGAAGGCGCGATATCTGGTCGGATGACCCGACCGACGCGCTGGCCTCGACCGCGGCCTATCTCGCGCGGTTCGGCTGGAGGAAGGGCCAGCCCTGGGGCGTGGAGGTGATCCTGCCGCGCGGGTTTGATCCGGCGCGCGCTCGCCGGTCGCTCACGCAGGCGCCGTCCGCCTGGGCCGCCGAAGGCGTACGCGACATTCACGGCAGGCCGGTGCCGAATTACGGCGACGCCTCCATCTTGTTGCCGGCGGGAACGCAGGGCGCGGCCTTCATGATCTTCCACAATTTCAGCGTGATCGAGAAATACAACAAGGCCGACGCCTACGTGATCGGCGTCGGGCACCTGTCCGACCGGCTCAAGGGCGGGCCCGCCATCCAGGCGAACTGGCCGCGCCAGTACCAGTCGACCACCTCGCGCCAGAAGAAGGAAATCCAGCGTCATCTCAAGCGCCGGGGCTACGACGTGCAGGCCATCGACGGGCTGATCGGCCCCAAGACCATCACCGCGATCCGTGCATTCCAGAAATTGCGCGGCATGCCGCCGGACGGCTATCCGTCGCGGCAATTGCTGAAGGCGCTCAAGGGCGGCTGAAAGGTTACTGCGGGAATTCCGCTGCCGGCTCGCATTCGCCGCCGGCGAAGCAGCGGCGCACCGTTTCGCGCATGACGCGGTTGGGGTCGGCGAAGGCGTCGCCACCGCAGGGGTTGATGGACAGGCTGTAATCCCCGTTTTCCTTGCGCAGGAACCCGAGGTAGAGCGTGCCCGACTGCGGTTTGGCGCACCACGGCCCGGCGCATTGCACGTTGAGCGTCACGTCGCGCGCGAACGCGGTCACGAAACCCTCTGCGCTGAGCGTGTGGCCCTTGATCCGGGCGGGAATCTTGGTTTCCGGCGGGATGTTCTGTTGCTGCTCCATGTCGACCACGGGCAGGCGGCTTTCGTCGAAGGTGAGCGTGCCGAGCACGCCGACATAGACCTCTTCGGCGTCGTTCACCCGCTGGAAGGTCGCGGCGACGTCATGCGGCAGGCAGGACAGGGCGGACGCGGGGACGGGCGCGAGAAGAGAAAGGCACAAGAGGATGCGCGGGATCATGCGAGGCGCTCCTTGAATTCGGACAGCACGCGGGCGTAGACCTCACGTTTGAACGGGACGATATGTGCGACCAGGTCGTCGGGAGGTAACCAGCGCCATTCGGAAAACTCCGGATGCTCGGTGGCGAGGTCGATGCTATCGTCCGCGCCATTGAAACGCAGCAGGAACCACTTCTGTTCCTGCCCCCGATAGCGCCCCTTCCAGACCCGCGACACGAGGTCGTGCGGCAGGTCGTAGCGCAGCCAGCCGCGCGTTTCGGCCTCGACCGTCACGAGGTCGGCGGGTACGCCGGTTTCCTCGTGAAGTTCGCGCAGCGCGGCGCGGCGCGGATCCTCGCCCGGGTCCACCCCGCCCTGCGGCATCTGCCAGGCGGGGGCGTCATTATCGATGCGCTGCCCGACAAAGACATGCCCCCGCGGGTTGGCGAGCATCACGCCCACGCAGGGGCGATAGGGCAGGCGGGCGATTTCCTCGGGCGTCACATGGGCCTCCGTGGGCGGGCCGGGTCCGGTCCCCGGCCCGCGCCGCGCGTCAGTCCGATCCGTTCAACGTGCTCAGCCCCTTGAGGATATCGATGGCGTAGGCCAGTTGATAATCCTCCTCGCGCAGCTTCGCGACTTCCTCGGCGCGGACGCGATCCTCCTCGATGTGGCGGATCTCGTCCTCGGTCAGGCTGTCATTGTCGAGCCGACCGCGCAGGTCCGCCTCCGAGCGCAGGAGCGGGTTCTTGTTGGTTTCCTCTTCCTCCTCTTCCGAACGGTTGCGGCGCGGCTGTTTCACCAGAATGTCCGGAGAGACCCCCAGCGCCTGGATCGAGCGGCCCGAGGGCGTGTAGTAGCGCGACGTGGTGAGGCGCATGGCGCCGTCCCCGCGCAGCGGCATGACCGTCTGCACCGAGCCCTTGCCGAAGCTCTTGGTGCCGACGACCACAGCGCGGTGGTGATCCTGCAACGCGCCGGCGACAATTTCGGACGCCGAAGCCGAGCCGCCGTTGATCAGCACGACCATCGGCTTGCCGTCGGCAAGGTCGCCGGGCGTCGCGTTGAAACGCTCGCCATCGGCGGGGTTGCGGCCGCGGGTCGAGACGATCTCGCCCTTGTCGAGGAATGCGTCTGAGACCTTGATCGCCTGGGTCAGCAGCCCGCCGGGGTTGTTGCGCAAATCGACGACGATGCCGTCGATCGCGTCGATGCCGCCGGCCTCCTCGATCTGTTTTTCCAGCCCTTCCTTGAGGTTCGGGAAGGTCTGGTCGTTGAAGGTGGTGACGCGCAGAACAACGGTGTTCTGTTCGGTGCGCGCGCGCACCGCCGTCAGCTTGATCGTATCGCGGATGATCGAAAGCTCGAACGGTTCCGCCTCGCCTTCGCGCACGACGGTGATGACGATTTCGGAGCCGACCGGCCCCCGCATCATCTCGACCGCCTGGTCGAGCGTAAGGCCGAGCACGCTTTCGCCGTCGACATGTGTGATGAAATCGCCGGCCTCGACGCCGGCTTCGTCCGCCGGGGTGCCGTCGATGGGCGAGACGACCTTGACGAAGCCCTCTTCCTGCGTGACCTCGATGCCCAGCCCGCCGAATTCGCCGCGGGTCTGTTCCTGCATCTCCCTCGCGTCATCGGGGCTGAGATAGGACGAATGCGGATCGAGCGAGGTCAGCATGCCGTTGATCGCCGCCTCGATCAGGTCGGCCTCGTCCACTTCCTCGACATATTGCGCGCGGATGCGCTCAAAGATGTCGCCGAACAGGTCGAGCTGCTCATAGACGTTGGTGTTGCGCGTCGCCTCCTGCGCGATCAGGGGCGCGGCGACCTGCGTGGTCACGACCAGCCCCGCCAGCGTTCCCGCCGCGGCGGCCATCACGAATTTCCTCATGTCTCAATCATCCTTGTCTGTCCTGAACCACTGTGCCGGATCGACGGGCGTATTATCCTGCCTGACCTCTATATATAGAGTTTGGGTCCAATCGGAACCGGGGTCTTGCAGACGGGCGGGAACAATTCCGTCATCATCGGGCTCTAGCCCCCCCATCAGCCCCACCGGGCTGCCCGCGGGCAGGACTTCGCCCGTTTCGCCAAAGGTCGTCTCCATCCCCGCCAGCACGATCAGCAGGCCCGATCGCGGCTCGAGGATGGCCACGTCGCCGTAATCGAGCAGCGGACCGCGATAGCGCAGCGTGGCGGCGGCGGGCGCCGTCACCAGCGCGCGGGGCGGGGCGGCGACCAGGATGCCGGGGCGCTTGATGCCCGCCGCGTCGGCCTCGCCCGCGCCGCGCAGAAGGCGGCCCTGCACCGGCAGCGGCAGCGATCCCTTGGCCAGTTCCGCCGCGGGCCCGGGCGCGCCGGTCGGGTCGGCAGCGATCTGGCTCAACCCGCTGGCGAACCCGTCAAGCGATTCGGTTGAGGCGATCAGCAGCGCGGTCTTCACCGGATCCTCGGTGAAGCGGCGGGGCAGGTCGGTGCGGTCTGCGATCGCCTGGCTGAGCGCCGCGCGCGCGGCCTGAGCTCCCCTGAGCCCGTCCTCGAGGCGGTTCGCCGCGCTGTCCTGGAGCGCGCGCAGAACGACGAGATCGTCAAGCTTGGCCCGCAGCTTCACCACGCGCGCGTTCAGCCCCGGCGTCACGTCGGCGAGGATCATGCCCGAGCGCGCGGCGCCCACCGGCCCGGTGGGATGGAGCATCGTCACCGGCGCGGGGGTGTGGCTCATCGATTGGAGCACGCCGAGGAGCTGCGCGATCTCCTCCTCGCGCGCGGCGAGGTCGCGTTCGAGCGCCTGCTGGCGCACGGCGGCGCGGCGCAGCCCCTCGCGCATCGCCTGCAAGCCCGCCTCGTAGGCGCGCACCGTTTGCGTCAGCGCCTTCACACGGTCGCGCGCTGCGGACGCATCGTCTAGCGCGCGGGTCGCTTCCTCCAGCATGCGCGCGGCGGCCTCGGCCTCGGCGGCGGGGCCGTCCTGCGCCTGCGTCGCGCCGGCGAGCGCGAGCGCGAACAGCAAGGCGACGAGGCGTTTCATGTCAGCAGGCTCCGCCCAGTCATCTCGGGCGGTTGGGACAAGCCCATCAGTTCCAGCAGCGTCGGCGCGAGATCGGCGAGCCGTCCGTCGCGCAAGCCCGCCCCGTCGGGGCCGCCGGTGAGGATCACCGGCACCGGGTTGGTGGTGTGCGCGGTGTGCGGCGCGCCGGTCGCGGGGTCGACCATAACCTCGCAATTGCCGTGATCCGCCGTGACGATCATCGCGCCGCCGACTTCGCGCAGCACAGTGATCGCGCGGCCCAGCCCGGCATCGACCGCCTCGCAGGCTTTGATCGCCGCGGCGAGGTCGCCGGTATGTCCCACCATGTCCGGGTTCGCATAGTTCACGACGATCAGATCGTATCGTTTCCCGATGGCGCCGACCAGGTGATCGCTGACCTCTTCGGCGGACATTTCCGGGGCGAGGTCATAGGTCGCGACCTTGGGCGAGGTGGCCATGTAGCGGTCCTCACCCTGCTCGGGGGCTTCCTTGCCGCCGTTCAGGAAGAAGGTGACATGCGGGTATTTTTCGGTCTCGGCGATGTGAAACTGCGTGCGCCCGTGCCGCGCGACCCAGGCGGAAAGCGTGTTGATGGGCGCCTCGTCGGGAAAGATGCAGTCCATGTAGGTCGAATGCCGGCGCGAATACTCGGTGAAGCCGCTGACGATGGCGAATTTCGGGCGCGCGCCGGTCTCGAAATCGTCGAAGTCCGGGTCGGCGAAGGCCGCCAGAAGCTGGCGCGCGCGGTCGGCGCGAAAGTTGAGGCAGAGGATGCCGTCGCCGTCCTTCATGCCGGCATAGCCGCCGAGCACGCGGGGCTTGATGAACTCGTCCGTGCGCCCCTTGCCGTAGGCCACGTCGATGGCCTCCCCGGCGGTGTCGGCTGTATAGCCGCGCCCCTGCGCCAGCGCCTCGTAGGCGAACTTGACCCGCTCCCAGCGATTGTCGCGGTCCATCGCGTAGTAGCGCCCCGACACGGTGGCGATGAAGGCGCCGACGGGCAGGGCGGCGCGCAGTTCCTCAAGATAGGTCTTGGCCGAAACCTGCGCCACGTCGCGCCCGTCGGTGAAGGCGTGGATCGCCACCCGCAGCCCTTGCGCGGTGAGCGCGCGGGCGGTCGCGATCATGTGGTCGAGGTGGCTGTGAACGCCCCCGTCCGACAGCACCCCCAACAGGTGCGCCGTGCCGCCGGAGGCGCGCAGCGTCTCGGCGAAGTGCAAGATGCCCGGCAGGCGCGCGAATGTCCCGGTCTCGATGGCGCGGTCGATGCGGCGCAGGTCCATCTCGACCACCCGGCCGGCGCCGATGTTCATGTGCCCGACCTCGGAATTGCCCATCTGCCCGGTCGGCAGGCCCACGTCGGGCCCGTGCGTGACCAGCCGCGCATTCGGGCATTCCGCCATCAGCGCGTCGAAATGCGGCGTATGCGCGAGATGCGGCGCGTTGGCCTCGGTGCGCTCCGAGAGGCCCCATCCGTCGAGGATGCACAGGACCACCGGTCTTGGCGTGCTCATGGGTCGTCTGCTCCTGCCCCGGTTGTTGCCGCCTTACTAGGGGACAACGCGGACGGGGAAAACTCTGTTTGCGATAACGCGCTAATTCGTGATGATTTCCGGCCCCATCAGCATGTTGGGCAGGTAGGTGGACAGCCACGGGATGTAGGTCACCATGATGAGGAAGATGAAGAGCACGCCGAGGAACGGCAGCGCCGCGCGCACCACCCCCATCATCGGCATCCCCGCGACCCCCGATGTCACGAAGAGATTGAGCCCCACCGGCGGCGTGATCATTCCGATTTCCATGTTGACCACCATGATGACGCCCAGGTGAATCGGGTCGATCCCCAGTTCGATGGCGATGGGAAAGACCAGCGGCGCGACGATCACCAAAAGGCCCGAGGGCTCCATGAACTGCCCGCCGATCAGCAGGATCACGTTGACGGCGATGAGGAACATCACCGGCCCGAACCCCGCGTCCAGCATCGAGCGGGCGACCATCTGCGGAATCTGCTCCTCGGTCAGCACGTGTTTCAGGATGAGCGCGTTGGCGATCACGAACATCAGCGTGACCGTGAGCTTGCCCGCCTCGAAAAGCGTGCGCCGCGTGTCGCGGTGAAAGAACGCAGTGACGAGCGCATGCGGCGCGCGCAGCAGTGAGCGGCGCGGGCTGTCGCCATGCGCGGCCAGCGGCCCCATGTCGCGGTAGATGAAACATGCGACGATGAAGGCATAGACCGACGCCACCGCCGCCGCCTCGGTCGGGGTGAAGAACGCGCCGGTGAGGCCGGGGATGCCGTAGATTCCGACCATGATGACCACGATGAGCAACAACCCCCAGAGCGCATCGCGGAAGGATGCGGCGATCTCGCGCCAGCCGCGCCATTCGCCGGCCGGCATGCCCTTGATCCGGGCCAGCACGTAGATCGCCACCATCAGCATCAGCCCGGCGAGGATGCCAGGAATGACCCCGGCGAGGAACATGCGGCCCACGGACACCTCGACCGCGGCCGCATAGACGACCATGACGATGGAGGGCGGGATCAGGATGCCCAGCGTGCCGGCGTTGCAGATCACGCCGGCGGCGAACTCGCGGGTATAGCCCGCCTGCCGCATCGCCGCGATCACGATCGAGCCGATCGCCACCACGGTTGCCGGAGACGACCCCGACAGCGCCGCGAACATCATGCAGGCGAACACGCCCGAGATCGCGAGCCCGCCGCGCAGATGCCCCACGCAGGCGATGGAAAACCGGATGATCCGTTGCGCCACGCCGCCCGTGGACATGAACGAACTGGCGAGGATGAAGAACGGGATGGCGAGCAGGGTGTAATGCCCCTCGAACGCCTGGAAGAGCGTCTGCGCCACCGAGGCCAGCGTCGTGTCCGAGAACCACAGCAGAAACAGGATAGACGACATGCCCAGCGACACGGCGATGGGCACGCCGATCATCAAGAGGCCGATGATCAGCAGGAAAAGCAGGAGGACCGCCATCAGGCGCCCTCTGCGCGCTGTTCGCGCACGTTGTCGAGTTCGTCCTCGACCTCATGGCTGGCGACGACGCGGTCGATCCTGCCGGTCCAGAGCCGGACGGCGGCCTGGATGAAGCGATAGAGCAGCAGCGCCATCGACAGCGGCAGCACCGCGTAGGGTATCAGGCGGGGCAGCTTGTTGTAGGATTCGCCTTCGTTGAAGGCATCGCTCATCCAGTTGAGGAAGGCGGGAAGCGGCACGTCGTTCACCTCGTACCAGCCCTTGTCGAGGAACTTGTCCTCGAACCCGGCCGGGAACCAGCGCCCGGTGGTGGCCGGCAGGTTGGCGAAATTGGCCCAGTAGTCCCACGCTCCCTTGAGCAGCAGGAACGAGAACGCGATGCAGACCGAGACCGAGATCAACCCGAGGACGCGCCGCGCGGGCGGCGAGACCATGTCGATGATCACGTCAACGCCCAGATGCGCCCCCTTCTTGACCGCGTAGGACGCGCCCAGCAGCACCAGCCAGCCAAACAGGAACACGGTCAGTTCGAGCCCCCACAGCAGGTTCGAGTTGAAGCCCTTGCGCAGCACCACGTTGGCGAAGGTGATCAGCGTCATCGCGCCCAGCAGGAACGCGATCAGGTTCTCCTCGATCCTGTCGACCAGGGTTTCGCCCGGTTTCGGATGCATCTTGTCGTCCCCTCCCGAAGTCGCGCCCCCGCCGCGCGCGATGGCGGGGGCGGCGGGGGTCCGGTTTCCCGCCGGGCCCCTTTTCGTCACGCGGTTACAGACCCGCGTTGATTTCCTGCGCGGCGTCGATGTTCTCCTGCCCGACGTCCTCGGCGAACTGCTCCCAGACGGGTTTCATCGCGTCGACCCATTCCTGGCGCTGCTCGGGCGTCAGCTCGCGCACCTCGCCGCCGGCGTCGATGATCGCCTGGCGCGCGGCCTGGTTGACCTCGTAGGATTCGGCGTTGCGCGTCTTGGTCACCTCTTCGAGGATGGTCAGGAACTGCTCGCGCACGTCCTCGTCCAGGCTGTCGAGCCACTCGGTCGAGGTCACGACCATGTAGTCGATCACGCCGTGGTTGGTTTCGGTGATTCCGTCCTGCACCTCGAAGAACTTCTTACCGTAGATGTTGGACCAGGTGTTCTCCTGCCCGTCCACGACGCCTTGTTGCAGCGCGCCGTAAACCTCGGAGAAGGCCATCTTCTGCGGGATGCCGCCGATCGCCTCCATCTGCGCCACGAGTACGTCCGAAGATTGCACGCGGAAGCGCAGCCCCTCGGCGTCCGACGGCACGAGCAGCGGTTTGTTCGCCGACATCTGCTTCATCCCGTTATGCCAGAACGCCAGCCCCTGAAGGCCGCGGCGCTGCATCGTGTCCTTCATCGCCTGCCCCGCCTCCGAGTTCTGGAACGCGTCCACGGCATCGATGTTCTTGAACATGAACGGCAGATCGAACATGCGGTATTTCTTGGTGAAGGCCTCGAACTTGGACAGCGAGGGCGCGGCAAGCTGCACATCGCCCTGCAACAGCGCCTCGAGCACCTTGTTGTCGTCATAAAGCGTCGAGTTGGGGAAGACCTCCATGCAGGCCTTGCCGTCCATTTCCTCGTTCACGCGCTCCGACAGCAGCGAGGCGGCAATCCCCTTGGGGTGTTTGTCGGTGTTGGTGACGTGGCTGAACTTGATGACGACCTCGCCGTCGTCGCAGGCGGCGGTGGCGGCGCCGGTCATCGCGCCGAGGGCCAGAGCGGCGATTGCGGCCGCGGTTGCGAATTTCATGATCTATCCTCCCAGGGTTCGATCGGTTTTCATCAGAGCGGTGCGCCGGTGCGGCGCGCTCGAACCCGAGCAGACACCGTGTTGGGCCATATCGCAAGCAAAAGCTGGGTTGCGGCGTTTTGGCCGCGTAGCGGGACGCCGGAAAACAGCGGGTTGCGTCATGACCTGCGGTCATGGGGTCGACGCCGGCTCTAGGCGTTTATCGGATGAATTCGTCACGCTCCGGGTCGGTGAAGCGCGAAGAGGTCCGGCCATCCACATGTCGTGAGCGTCTCGCATCAAGCCTGCAACCGGAATCAATCGCGGGACGCCTTGTCAGCGGCGCCGCAACGTATCGCCGTAGCTGATCGTCGGTTCAAGCGCGACGCGCACCGGCGAGGGGTCGCCCGCATCCGTTATCCGCGCCGCGATGATCTCCGCCGCGCGGTGTCCGATCTCGTGCCGGCACGCGTCCATCGTCGCCAGTTCGCGCGGCAACCCCTTGAGCAGGTTCAGCCCGTTGAACCCGGCAAGCCCGATCTCGTCGGGGATGCTTGCCTTCTGTTCGAGCAGCCACAGCAGCCCGCCCGCGCCGATCATGTCGTTGGAGTAATAGATGAAATCCAGCTCGGGATCGCGCGCCAGGATGGTTTGCGTCATCTCGCGCCCCTTCACCAGCGCCGAGCCGCCCTCGTAGAATTCCTGGTCCGCGATCTCGACCCCGCCCTTGGCCAGCGCCTCGGTGAACCCCTCGAAACGTTTGCGCGCCCGGTGATCGCGCGGCATCTTGGTGCCGAGGAACCCGATCCGCTCATACCCGGCGCGCAGGATCGCCCGCGCCATCTGCTCGCCCGCGCGGCGGTGCGAGATCCCCACCACCGAGTCGATCGGCGTGCCGTCCACGTCCATGATCTCGACCACCGGAATCCCGCTCGCGCGCAGCATGGCGCGCGAGGCGTCGGAATGTTCGAGCCCGGCGATGATCACCCCCGAGGGCCGCCATGACAGCATTTCGTAGAGAACTTTCGCTTCCTTTTCGGAACTGTAGCCGGTCACGCCCACGACCGGCTGCAACCCGGTGTCGTCAAGCGCGGCGTTGATCCCGGTCATCACCTCGGGGAAGACGAGGTTGGACAGCGACGGGATGATCACCGCCACGAGGTTCACCCGCGACGAGGCGAGCGCACCCGCGATCTTGTTGGGCACGTACCCCAGCGCCTTGGCCGTGCTCAGCACCTTTTCGCGGGTCGCGTCGGAGACGTCGCCGCGGTTGCGCAGCACGCGGCTCACCGTCATCTCGGACACGCCCGAGGCCTCGGAGACGTCGCGCAGGGTCAGCGGGCGTTTTTCATGGGATGTCATGGCGCTCGGCAATCGCAAGAGAGATCGCCCGATGCTAGCCGAACCTCCGCGCCCGGCGCAAGCCGTAGCGGCGCGGACCGGCGCGCTCAGTTTTTTGCCGCCTCCGGCGGTTCGCACGCGTGACAAGCGCGGAGCGCCCCGCTAAGACCCCCCGCAGCGGCCCCGTGGCTCAACTGGATAGAGCAGCCCCCTCCTAAGGGGCAGGTTGCAGGTTCGAATCCTGCCGGGGTCGCCAGAACCACCGTCCGCCAACGAGGCATAAAAGCGCGCATAGTGTCAACTTGGCGTGATGATTGCGGATCCGGGACGATCCGCCGCTCCTGATTCTCCTGCGCCTTCAAGGCGCAAGGCGAACCCGAGAAAAGTTCCATTCTTCAATAAAAAATATTACCGCAGAAGCGGTTGAACCTCCGGCGCGCTTTTGTTTGTCTACGGCCGAACTCGTCGCGGACAGCCTGACACGGCTGTTTCCGCGCGAAGTTGCGGGCTGCTCATCCCATGGGCAGGCCGCAGGAAGACGAAGATCAAGAGGAGACGACGTCATGAAAAAGTATCTACTCGGAACCGCGCTGGCGCTGATGCTTCCCGCCGCCGCGATGGCCGCGGACGATTGCGGCGAGGTGTCGATGGCTGAAATGAACTGGGCCTCGGCCAAGATCGACGTGGCGGTCGCCAAGTTCCTGCTGGAGCAGGGCTATGGCTGCGACGTCAAGGTCGTGCCGTCGGACACCACGCCGGCCGTGACCTCGCTTGCGGAAAACAACGAGCCGGACATCGTGCCGGAAATGTGGCCGAACTCGGCCGGCGACGTCTATACCAAGCTGAAAAAGAGCGGCAAGATCGTCGAACTGACCAGCATCCTCGATCCCGGCGGGGTCGAAGGCTGGTGGATCCCCGCCTACCTGGCCGAAGAACACCCCGAGTTGAAGACCATTCAGGGCGTGCTCGAACATCCCGAATTGGTCGGCGGCCGGTTCAACAACTGCCCCGACGGCTGGGGCTGCCGCATCGCCAGCGACAACCTGGCGCGCGCCTTTGACCTCGAGGGGCACGACATCAGCGTGTTCAACCACGGTTCGGGCGAAACGCTGGCGACCTCGATGGCCTCGGCCTACGAGAACGAGGAGCCGTGGTTCGGCTACTACTGGGGGCCGACGACCCCGCTGGGCAAGTATGACATGGTCAGCGTGGATCTCGGGCCGTTCGACGAGGAAGCCCACGCGGCCAACCAGAACCCGAACACCCCCGATCCCAAGCCGTCGGCCTTTCCGACCGCTCCGATCCTGACGATCGCGACCAAGGATTTCGTCGACTCCCACCCCGAAGAGGCGGAATTCATGTCGAAACTGTCCTTCAAGACCGACGAGATGAGCAGCCTTCTGGCCTGGATGGACGAGAACAACGCCACGGCCGAGGAAGCAGCGGCCCACTACCTTCAGAACAACAAGGATACGTGGAAAACCTGGCTGAACGACGACGCCAAGGAGAACCTGTCGAAGCTGCTGAAGTAACGCGGCTTCGAACGGGGCGGCGCCAAGGGGCGCCGCCCTTCACCTTGGTCGATACAGTGACGAAAGCGTTTCGTTCAGGGGGCGAAGCGCTTTCGTGATTATCGACATGAAGGGAGCGGCGGCGCGATTTGCGCGTCGGCAGAACAATGACGCGATGCGCGCGTCAACGGACAAGAGGCCGCCCGGCCCGGGAAGGATTTGATGGCGACATACGATTTTCTGTTTGACAGTCTCGGCTTGCGCGAATGGTGCGGTGACGAAGGCGGCGGCATCACCTCAATGGCCGACCTGATGAGCGAGGCCACCGGCGAAGAGCAGGTCGTCTCGGCCTGGGACACGCCGTTTCCGTCGCTCGACGCGCTGCACGACGCCTGCGCCGCGATCCCGCAATCGCGCGACGTGACGCTGGGGCTGGAGAATGGATTCCTCGACATCAAGGACAGTCTCAAGGTGGTGGTCGACCCGATCACGCAACCGCTGAGCTGGGCGCTGGAGAACGCGCTCTGGCTAATGCAATCCGTGCCGTGGTGGATCATGATCCCGGCCTTGATGCTGATCGTCTATCTCGTCGGGCGCTCGTTCAAGCTGGTCGGGCTGGTCGCGGCGGCGTTCGGTTTCCTCGCCTTCATCGACTATTACGACTACACGATGCAGACGCTCGCGATCATCTTCGTCTGCGCGGTGATATGCGTGGTGCTGGGGGTGCCCATAGGCATCGCCATGTCGCGCAGCGACAGGGTGCAGCGCGCGATCATACCGATCCTCGACATGCTGCAAACGCTGCCGCCCTTCGTCTATCTGATCCCGCTGATCTTCCTCTTTTCGGTGACCGAGCCCAAGCTATATGGCATCGCCATCATCCTCTACGCCATCGTGCCGGTGGTGCGGCTGACGGATCTTGGCATCCGGCTGGTGGACAAGGACGTGATCGAGGCGGCCGACGCCTTCGGCATGACCAAGCGGCAGAAGCTCTACGGGGTGCAGATCCCGCTGGCGCTGCCCAACATCATGGCCGGCGTCAACCAGACCATCATGATGAGCCTCGCCATGGTCGTCATCGCCTCGCTCGTCTCGGCGCCGGGGCTGGGCGTGCTGGTGCTGCGCGGCATCCGCAACCTTGAACTGGGGGTCGGCCTGCTCTCGGGTCTCGGGATCGTGCTGCTGGCCATCATCCTCGACAGGGTGACCAAGGCCGCGCTGGCGCGCATCAACGCGCAGCAGAAAAGCTGAAGGAGGCGAGCATGGTTGACGAGAACACCCCCAAGATCTCGGTCCGCGGCCTCTACAAGATCTTTGGCGACGCCCCGGGATCGGTGCTGGACCTGGTCAGGGACGGCATCGGCAAGGCCGAATTGCAGGCCGAGACGGGGCATGTCCTTGGCCTCAACGACATCAATGTCGACATGCCGCGCGGCAAGACGACCGTGATCATGGGGCTTTCGGGCTCGGGCAAGTCGACGCTCATCCGTCACCTCAACCGCCTGATCGAACCGACGGCGGGCGAAGTCTGGGTCGATGGCGAGAACATACTGGAATACAGGCAGGGAAAACTGCGCGAGTTGCGCCAGAAGCGCATGTCGATGGTGTTCCAGAAATTCGCGCTGCTCCCGCACCGCACGGTGCTCGAGAACGCCGGGCTGGCGCCGGCGGTCAGCGGCAAGAGCCGCCGGCAATACGCGGAGGAAGCGACCAAGTGGCTGGACCGCGTCGGGCTGGAAGGGCAGGGGGGACAATACCCCGCGCAACTTTCGGGCGGGATGCAGCAGCGCGTCGGCATCGCCCGCGCGCTGACCAGCAATTCCGACATCATGCTGATGGACGAGGCGTTCTCGGCGCTTGATCCGCTCATCCGTACGGACATGCAGAACCTGCTGATCGATCTTCAGGAGGAGTTGCAGAAAACGGTGGTCTTCATCACCCACGATCTCGACGAGGCGCTGAAGCTGGCCGATCACCTGGTGATCCTGAAGGACGGCTATGTCGTTCAGCAGGGAGAGCCGCAGGAGATCCTGCTCAATCCCAACGATCCCTATATCGAGGATTTTGTCGCCGACATCAACCGCGCCCGCGTGCTGCGCGTCCGATCGGTCATGGAAGAGACGCGGGATGATCCGGGGGAAGTGGCCGGAGAGGTCGACCATGACGACACGCTGGAATCCGTGATCGCGAAATCCGGCGGCGACACGACCAAACGCTACCGGGTCACCGAGGACGGCCGGCTGGTGGGCGTCTTGCACATGCGCGCCCTGGTGCGCGCGCTGGTTCCCTCGTCCCGCGATGATGCGCCGGCAATGGCGGACGCCTGAGCGGCGGCCAGCCGCGGCGACGAGCAGGGCGAGCTTCTGGGTCGCGCGTTGGCGGGGCGCGGCGTTCTCGGCTTTGGGGGGCGAGGCGCGGAAAACCGGCCATGCCGCGCGCTCAGCCCTGCTCGTCGGCGCCCTGCTTCATCGCCGACAGCATCAGCATGAGCGCGTCGGACTGATTGCGGGTCTGGACCGCGCCGATCGCGAGGTCGATCAGCACCTCGGGCGCGTCGTTGAGCGCGCGGACGTCCGCCGCGCTCATCCCCGGCGACAGCCGGCAGGCCACGTCGGTGTGGAACCTGTCGTTGAGATAGTGCGCCCAATCGCTGATGCGCGCATCTTGCGCGCCGGTCAGCACGTCGCGCACGGCGTCGCCCATCGCGGGGTCAGCATCCTCGCAAGCCTGCGCGGCTCTGGCGATCAGTAGCGCGGCGGCGGCCGCCCTCATCAGCTGTTTCATTCCTCGATCTCCTCTTGGGGCGCGTCATCGGGCGGCACGTCGGCGCGCACCTGCGCGAGATAGCGGGCAAAGCAATCTTCGGCCACGCCGTGCGATTGCACGATCTTGGAATAATAGGGCGTCGCGATCCGGCTGAGGAATCCCGCCCTTTCCATGTTCTCGATCACCCGGCGGCCGGTCTCCGGCGAAAACAGCATGATCGTCAGCCGCTGGATATCCGCCTGGTCGAGCCCCGGCGTGTCCGACAGCAGGTTGGCCTTGGCCTTGTGGATCTGGATCATGCTGAACATCCCCCGCTTCAGACGCGGAACCTCGAGCCCCATCAGCCTGCGCCGCTCCGGCCCATCGATCAGATCCTGCAACTGGTCGTTATGGGTCAGGATGTAGCGTTCCAGTCGCGCGGGATGCGCGATCAGGTCGAATGCGCGCAGCAGGAACAGGAATTCGGTCAGCACAAAGACGTTCTCGCTGCGCAGGGTCTGAAGCAGTCCGGGATCGCTGTCAGTGGAGGCGCGGCAAAGATTGTTGTGGAATTCCGTCTTGGCCCGTCGCAAACTCTCAAGCGTCGTGATGTCGGTGGCGAAGCTCATCGTCATGGCTCTCATCTAGAGGGAGGCGGCACGGTTTGAAAATGCCTGCCAGAAATTAGTTGGGCGCCTATTAATCAGTCAAGCCCACCATGATTGAGTGGCAAGCGGACCTCGCCTATCTTTCCTTTTGACGACGGCGGATGGATCGCGACAAAGGAGCAAGAGAATGTTCAATCCCCTCAGAATGACGGCAATCGCCGCATTGTTGGCCACGGCCGGTCTGGCGCAGGCCGACAGCGCGGCGCTCGACGGGTTTCGCGCGCTGAGCGCGGTCGAGGTGAGCGAGGCCAAGATGAGCGCGGTGATGAAGCCCGTGGACGTCGCCGACGCGGCGAGCGCGGCCAAGGGCGTGCTGCGCCCCGGCGACCGGATCGCGTTCGAGATCAGCGGCGTCAAAGGGACCAAGGTATATATCCTGAACATGGACGCGACCGGGACGATCCAGATGATCTATCCCAACAAGTTCGTTGAGGACGGCGGCGCGGCGCAGGCGCAGGACGTGATGACGGTGCCCGCCGAGGGCGCGAATTACGAATTCGAAGTCAGCGGCGACGGCGGCAGCGAGATCGTCAAGGTCATCGCGGTGGAGGGCGACAGCATGGCGTTCGATGCGCTGATCGCCTCGCTTTTCGATCAGGAGAAGGCTTTTCCGCGCGCGCTGCAACCAGCGGCCAAGACCACCGACGCGCTGACGGCGTTCTTTGAGGCGACGGGAGACGCGAAAATCCGCGACCCGACGCTTGAATACGTGATCGCGCAATAGGCGGCGCGATGCGGGGAGGGAACGACATGGCTGGTAAGGCGGCGCTCGGGGTGCTGGCGGCGGCGGTCGCCGCGCTTGTGGCGGTGGGGCCGTCAGCTGCGCGGGACGCCTGCGGCGCGCTGCCGGAGGTCCTGGGCGAGTCGGCGGACAGCGCGCAGATCAGATGCGCCCTGACGCGCGCGCGAGAGGCGTCACAGACGCGGGCCATCACCATCAACGAGGTCAAGCCGGCGGTCGAAGCGGCGCCCTTCGCGATCGAGTTCGAGTTCGGCAGCGCGCGCGTGACGCCCCGCTCGGCGGAACTGCTCGCCAGGGTGGCGGGGGTGATCGCCGCCGACGACGCCCTGCGCGGCGCGGCCTATTTCATCGACGGGCATACAGACGCCGTCGGATCGGACGCCGCGAACGAGGAACTGGGCCGCGCCCGCGCGGCCGCCGCCGCGGCCCACCTGCTGAGCGCCGTCGACTTCGCCCTTGTCGTCAAGGTCCGCAGCTTTGGCGAAAGGCAGTTGCTGGACGCCGAGAACCCGAATTCCGCCCGCAACCGCCGGGTCGAGATCACCCCCGTCGCATTGGAGTAGATGCATGTCGAACCTGAATGGACCCCGATCGCGGATCGTTCCCGGACTGCGGATCGGTCTGAGCGCCCTCACCGCCGTCGCTCTCATGAGTTGCACTGAGACGACGCCATGGGCCGGCGCGGCCAAGCCGAAACCCGCGGAACAGGCAACTGCGCCCGAACCGGCGCCTGCGCCCGCCCGCACAGCAGCCGTCCCCAAGCCAAAGCCACGCCCGACCATGACCCGCAAAGCACCGCCGAACCCTGCGCCCCGCGACCTCGCGCTCAGCGTGACCTATCTCGTCCGGCTGATGGTTCCGCCGGGCAGCGAGCTGAGCGTGCGCGCCGAGGGCGCCGACGGCGCGTCATCCGTCAAGACAATCGAGACCGCGGGCGGCCCGCCCTATGCTCTCGAACTTCCGGTCAGCGGCGACAAGTCCGCCTATCCGATGACAGTGAACGCGACCCTGAATTCGCTTGTCGGGCACACGCTCACGGGTGCGGTCACGCTTGATGCGCCGCCGGGCGACGCCCCGGTCGAGATCGTTCTCGCCCCCGCATCCGAGTAAGGAAAAGTTCGACATGAAAAAGAATTTTCTCAAATCCATTTGCGCCGCCGCGATCGCCTGCGCGCCCTTTGCCGCCAGCGCCGCCTGCATCGACGCCTTCATGACCGGCCTTGACGAATACGAGAAAGGCGCCGCCACCTCCAAGCCCAGCTTTCGCGTGAACGAGTTGCTGGTGCTATGCTTCACGCCCAACCAGTC
Source organism: Roseovarius spongiae (assembly GCF_003651245.1). GTDB lineage: Bacteria > Pseudomonadota > Alphaproteobacteria > Rhodobacterales > Rhodobacteraceae > Roseovarius > Roseovarius spongiae. Next base: position 62,488 of record NZ_RAPE01000003.1, on the reverse strand, counting down.
GGGTTTCGTGTCGGTGTTCGACGCACCGATCAAAGGGGATTTCCAGCAGCTTTACCCCAACGTGCTGACCCATCCCGATGGCGAAACCTACGCCCCGGTCAAGGCCGGCCAACAGTATTGCTTTGGCGGGCGCGACAGTTTCCCGCTCTACCATCCGCCGGAAGAGGGGATCGGCGTCGGCAAGGTCTCGATCACGCTGACCAGCAAGGAGGAATATCAGCTTGACGAGGACGACTACGCCATTCCCGGGCAGAGGGTGAGCCAGTCAAAGATGAACCTGCATCTCAGCAACCACCAGAGATCACGGGAAAAATGTTCCGCGCGCGATGTCACCTACATCGAATACCGCATCACGAATTGAGTTGGAGATTTCCATGAAAACCATGTTCAGCAGGTTCCTGGCCTCTGCCGCGCTCTGCCTTGGCGTGGTCGGCGAGGTCGGCGCACAGACGCAGATGGAGTGCGTCGATCCCAAGTCCGACCAGCCGACGCTGCGCATCGTCAACGGCGACCGCGCCAAGGCAAGCGACTGGCCCTTCATCGTCGCGCTCTATCACACGGGGGCGAAGGCGCAGTATTGCGGCGGTTCGCTCATCAGTCAGGACTGGGTGCTGACGGCGGCGCATTGCTGGGGTGACGGCAACGATCCCGCGCAAAGCGTCGTGGCCCGCGCGGCGCGCGACGGCACGCTTGACCCCGAGGCCCGCGGCATCGCCAAGCTGATCGTGCATCCCGGCTACGATGCGCAGGACGCCAATCTGCACGACGTTGCGCTGCTGAAACTGTCGAGCCCGTTCGACATTCCCAACAGCCAGCTCGCCATCCTGCCGACGAAGAAGGTCGAGGCCAAGCTCGCCCCGACGCGCACCTGTTCCGAGGTTGCGGGGTGGGGGGCGCTCGAATTCGGGGCCGGGTCCGGGTCGAAATACCTGATGTCGGTGAATGTCCGGCAATTACCGACCGAAGTGTGCCAGAAGGGATATCAGGGCATCCGTCCCGGCAACGGCCCGCATCTTTGCGCCGGCTACGAAGAGGGCGGCAAGGACAGCTGCCAGGGTGACAGCGGCGGACCGCTCATCGTGCGCGACGGGCCGACCGGCTACCTCCAGGTCGGCGTGGTGAGTTTTGGCCGGGGCTGCGCCTGGGAGGGCTTCCCCGGCGTCTATGCGCGCACCTCGGATCACCGCGACTGGATTTTCCAGACAGTCGAAGCCAACTGACGCGATGCGGGGCCCGCGCACATACCTGCGCGCCTGCGCGATGGCGGCGGCGGCCCTCGCCGCCGCCCCGGCCGCGGCAAGCTGCGCCGGCCCGTTCCAGTTTCCGGTGGAAGACCTCGAGGCAAGCGTCGTGCGCCAGATCCTCGTCACCACCAGGGACGAGATCGAGCGGTTCTTCGATTTCCGATTCGACGCCTTCTGCATGGATGAAGAGGAATACGGCGCCTATTACGACATCAGGGGCAACACGCTTGTCGTCGGGGTGCAGTTCTTTCTCGACGTGGCCAATCCGCCGGGCAACATCAACCGCGCCATCGGCGTGATCGCGCACGAAGCCGCGCATGCGTTCCAGACCAAGCATGGCCTGCTCGACATGCTGGTGGAGACTAACCCACACCGGGTCAAGTGCATAGAATTGCACGCGGATTTTCTCGCAGGCGGCTATATGGGCTGGCGGGCGCGGCTTTACGACGTCGACGTGACCAACCTGACCGAAATGTTCTACGATCTCGGGGACCAGCAGATGCAGGCGGATGGTCATCACGGATTGGGGGCCGAACGGTTCCTGTCGTTCCGGCAGGGTTTCCAGACGGTGACGGACAACGAAATTACACTTTCAAGCATGGGGATTGCATATGTTTCACAAGCGAAATGCGATTGACGCGGGGCGCGCGACGGCCCTCGCGCTGATCATGGGGATGGGGATCGCCGCCGCGCCCGCCGCGGCCCAGCAACTGAAGATGAACATCGGCTGCCCGACGCTCGGCAGCGCGGATATCGGCAACTACACCATCGATGAGCTGAACAAGCTCTGCCACAACAACAGCGGCTCGGCCTCCACCGGCGGCAGCGGATCGACCTCGGCGCAGGACGAGCTGATGGCCTCGGCCGAGGGCGGCGCGGCGCTCAGCTGCGGGCAGCACAAGGCGCTCGCGTTCAAGGCGCGGCTCAACCCCGGCTTCGTGGAGGGAGAAGCCTCGCAATCGGTGGTCGACAAGTATTGCCAGGGCAAGCCCGACGACGCGCTGCCGGACGAGAGCTACACCGGCGGCGATCAGGTCGCGGGCGCGTTCCGCTTCGAGCGCGGCTACAACAACCATTATTCCGGCGCCAAGGGCCGCATCTGCAAAAGCTACTACTCGGGCGACGCCTATCTCGACAACGGTCGGATCCAGTTCACGTCGGGCGGGCACACCTGGCGCGGCACGATCAGCTCGAACTCCTACATCTCGGTCACGCGCGACGGGGTGACGCCGCGGCCCAAGAACCCGACCTCGATCACCGGCCCGATGTTCAATGCCGAGCTCTATAACGGCTATTGCGGCTACGGCTTCTTCCGTCTTTCAGCACAGTAGGTTCACATGACAGGAAATTTCCGGACGATTCTCGGCGGCGCGCTGCTCGCCCTCGCGCTTGCCGGCGGGGCCGCGGTGGCGAGCGAGGATTGCCTCGCCCCCGGTGAGGTGCGCGACAAGGACGTGGCGCGCAACGCCAAGCTCATCGGCGCACAGAAGGGGCTGTGCCTCTCGGCTCTCGATTTCGAGGAGAACGGCATCACTTGGCGCGTCACCGTGATCGACGACAGCGCCCAGCCGGACGGCCCGACGATCTACCTGCTGCACGACAACGAGGATTCGGCCTTCGACGCCGGGCTCTACTCGGTGCTGAAATACGGCGGCAGGCTGATCGCGCTCGAATCGGGCGAAAGCCGCACCCACCAGGGCCAGGATCCCAACCGCAATTTCGGCATGACGAAAAAGGCCACCGCCGCCTGCGCCGACATGCGCGTCAAGCCCGCGCCGCTCTTCACGCAGTTCCTGCTGGACCTGCGCAACCCGCGCATCGCCTTCTTCCTCACGCTGCACAACAACGCCGACGGGCATCGCGGCAACGGCGGCTCGGGGGGGATCAGCGCCAAGCGCACGAGCGCGGTGATGACCGGGATGATGTCGCCGAAGGGTAACGCGGACGAGGATGACGCGGTGCTGCTCGCCGGTAAGCAGCCCTATGAGAAGAACCGCCGCGCCAAGATGGCGGCGGGGTTCTTCCTCGAGCGGGGGATCAACGTGATTTACGAACACGTCCGCCCCGAGCGCAACGATTGCTCGTTCTCGAACTACGTGGTGTTGAACGACCTGGGCGAGTATTACAACATCGAGGCCCAGCACGGCCATACCGCGCAGCAGAAGGCGATGCTCGATTCGATGATGACCTTCCACCGCATCGGCGTGCGCAACAACGCGATCAGGTAGCGGCGGCGCGGCTCACCCCTTCATCAGCGCGGGCAATTCGCCGGTCAGGCCGGCGGCCTCGCGGATGAAACCGCGCCGCAGTCCCGGCATTGCGCCGAGCGCCCCCATCCCAAGGTGCCGCGCGGCGCGCAGCAGCGGGTTGTCGTTCGAAAACAGCCGGTTGCTGGCGTCCGTGGCGAGCGCGAGCGTCTGCGTGTCGAAGCGGCGCCATTGCTCGTAACGGCGCAGCACGTCGGGGGCGGCGATGTCCTCGCCCCGCCGCTGCGCCTCCGTGAGGACCTGGGCCAACGCGGCCACGTCGCGCAGCCCGGCGTTGAGCCCCTGGCCGGCGATGGGGTGCAACCCGTGCGCCGCGTCGCCCACCAGCGCCACCCGCTCGGCGATGAAGCGATTGGCGAGGCTCAGGCCCAGCGGATAGTTGTAGCGCGGACCCTTGATCGCAATCTCGCCCAGGAAATCGCCGAAGCGCGGGCGCAGGACATGCAGGAAATCCGCATCGTCCAGCGCGGCGAAGTCGCGTGCGGTGGCCGCCGATTCGCTCCAGACGATGTTCGACACGTTGCCCGGCAGCGGCAGGATCGCGAGCGGGCCGGGGGGCATGAAGAACTGATGCGCGATGCCGTGATGCGGCCGCTCATGTTCGATGGAGCAGACCAGCGCGGTCTGCCCGTAATCCCAGCCGGTGCGCGCGATGCCCGCGCGCCGCGCAGTGCCCGATTGCCGCCCGTCCGATCCGACGATGAGCCGCGCCGCGACGCGTTCACCGGAGGCGAGCGTGAGAATCGCCCCTCCCGGCGCCGTCTCCTGCCCGGTCACCGTTTCACCCGTGCGCTGGGTGATGCGCGGCTCAAGGTCCATCGCGGCCAGCAGCGCGCGGCGCAGGAAGCGGTCCTCGCACATGTGGCCCATCGGGCCTTCCTCGATCTCGGCGTGGTCGAAATGCACGAAGAAGGGCGACAGCGGCCCTTCGCCCGCGCGTCCATCGCTGACCTTGATCTCGAGCATCGGCTGCGTATCGCCCGCGAGCCTGTCCCAGAGTCCGAGCGCGCGCAACAGCCGCACCGACGCCAGCGCCAGCGCGTAAGCCCGCCCGTCGAATTCGGCGTCGTCATGCACCGGGCGGGACAGGGCGTCGATGATGGTGACGGTCATCCCCGCCTGCGCGAGCGCAAGGGCGAGTGCGGGACCGTTCAGCCCGCCGCCGACGATGGCGATATCGGTGGTGTTTTCCATGCTGCTCAATATGGCGGGCGCGACGGGATTGTCCATGCGGCCCGCCGCCGCTAGTTTCTGACCGAACGATACGAGGGCGGGTGCATGACGAACTGGCGGGAAATGAGCGCGGCCGCGCTCGGGCGCGGGATAGGCGCGGGAGAGATCGACGCGGTGGAACTGGCCGAGACGTTCCTTGACGCGATCGACGCCCATGACGACGGCGCGCGCATCTATGCCCGCACGACCCGCCCCCGCGCATTGGCCGAGGCGCGCGCGGCGCGGGATCGCGCGCGGGCGGGGCAGCGGCGCGGGCCGCTCGACGGGGTTCCGATCAGCTGGAAGGACATGTTCGACACCGCCGGCGTAGCGACCGAGGCGGGCAGCGCGCTCTTGAAGGGCAGAACGCCCGCGCGGGACGCCGAGGTGCTGCGCAACGCCACCGCGGCGGGCCTCGTGTGCCTTGGCAAGACGCATATGAGCGAACTGGCCTTTTCGGGCATCGGGCTAAACCCGGTGACAGCGACGCCGCCCTGCATCAACGATCCGAAGGCCGTGCCGGGCGGATCGTCCTCCGGCGCGGCGGCCAGCGTCGCGCATGGCCTCGCCGCCGCCGCGGTGGGCAGCGACACGGGGGGATCGGTGCGCATTCCCGCCGCGTGGAACGATCTCGTGGGCCTCAAGACGACGGCCGGACGGTTACCGATGGGCGGCACGGTGCCGCTGGCCGCGCGGTTCGACACCATCGGACCGCTTTGCCGCACGGTCGAGGACGCCGCGCTGATGCTGGCCGCGCTGGGTGGCGAATCCGCCGTAGATCTGCGCGGCGTCTCGCTCTCCGGGCTGCGTTTGGCGACGCTGGAAACGGTGGTGATGGACGATATTCGCGACGAACCGGCGGCGGCCTATCGCGACGCGCTCGACCGGTTGGCCGCGGCGGGGGCGATCATCGAACCACTCGAGGCGCCTGAGGTGGCGGAGGCGATGCCGATGTCCGGCGTTCTCTTTACCGCCGAGGCCTATAGCGCCTGGGGCGAGGCCATCGAGGCGGATCCCGACGCGATGTTCGCTCCCATCCGCGACCGGTTCCGCAGTGGCGCCGAGGTGAAGGCCGCCGACTACGTCGCCGCCTGGCGGCGGCTCGACCGGCTGCGCATCGATTGGGCCGCGCGGGTGACGGGCTTTGACGCCGTTCTGATGCCTGCCGCGCCCAACATGCCGCCCGACGCGGCGCGGCTGATGGAGGACAACGACTACTACGTGACCGAGAACCTGCTCACGTTGCGCAACACCCGTGTGGGCAACCTCATGGGGCTGAGTTCGGTGTCGCTGCCCACGGGGCGGGCGAGCTGTGGCATCCTGCTCTGCGGCACGGCATTCGGTGAGAACAGGCTGCTGCGGATCGCCTCCGCTGCCGAGCGCGCGCTGGGGTAAGGCGTTGGATTCGGGTATTTTTACCAGGAACCAGCCCGGTTTGCCAAAAATGCCACATATGGGCCGCGCACCGGCGGTTTAGCTGGACCTCGCGGCGGGATTTGCGCTAGTTTCGTCTCCAACGGGGCGATGATGATCCCGAACCAGAGGCAGTATCGATGTTCCCCGAGCGGTTTTCGAACCTTCCGGCTTATGCGTTCCCGCGTCTGCGCGCCCTTTTGGACGTGCATGAACCGGGCGGCGACGTGCTGCACATGACCATCGGGGAGCCCAAACACCCCTTTCCGGCGTGGATCGGAGACATCATCGCCGAACACATGGCCGAATTCGGCAATTACCCCGCCAATGACGGCACGGACGGGCTGCGCCGTGCGATCTGCGGCTGGGTGGGGCGGCGCTATGGCGTGACGCTGGACCATGACGCGCATGTGGTGGCGCTCAACGGAACGCGCGAGGGGCTTTACAACGCTGCAATGGCGCTTTGTCCCGAGTCGAAGGGAAGCAAGCGGCCAGTGGTGTTGCTGCCCAACCCGTTCTACCAGGTCTACATGGTCGCGGCCCTATCGGTCGGGGCCGAACCGGTCTTCGTTCCGGCGACGCGCGAGACGGGGTATCTGCCGGATTACGCCGGCCTGCCCGACGAGGTGCTGAACCGCGTGGTCGCAGCCTATCTCTGTTCGCCGAGCAACCCGCAGGGCGCGGTGGCGGATGAAGGGTATTGGCGCGACCTGATCGGGCTGGCCGAGCGATACGATTTCCAGGTCTTCGCGGATGAGTGTTACGCCGAGATCTACCGAGACGCCCCGCCGCCCGGCGCGCTGGCCGTCGCCGCCGACATGGGCGCGGATCCCGAGCGGATGGTCACGTTTCACAGCCTGTCGAAACGGTCGAACCTGCCAGGGTTGCGCAGCGGTTTCGTCGCCGGCGGACCTGAAAGCGTGAGGCGCATCAAACAGTTGCGCGCCTATTCCGGCGCGCCGCTGTCGGGGCCGCTTCAGCGCGTCGCCGAGGCGATCTGGGCCGATGACGCCCACGTCGTCGAGAACCGCCGCCTTTACGGCGAGAAATACGCGGCAGCCGATGAGATCATGCAGGGCGCGCCCGGCTATGCCGGGCCGCGGGCGGGGTTCTTCCTGTGGCTGCCGGTCGCGGATGGCGAGGCGGCGGCGCTGCGGCTCTGGCGCGAGACCGGCGTGCGGGTCCTGCCCGGCGCCTATCTCGGCCGCGAGAGCGACGGGCGAAACCCCGGGAAGGATTACATCAGGGTCGCGATGGTGGCCCCAATAGACGAGATGACGCGCGGGCTGACCGCCCTGCGCGATTGTCTTTACACATAAGAGACGAGGGACGAGATGGCATACCAGGCACGAGGACGCGACCCGCTGCTGGACAGCAACATGGCGCAGGCGATCGAGAAACGCGGCAAGGAACTGCTGGGCCTCGGCCTGCTGGGCCTCGCCGTGATCGCGGCGATGATGTTCGCCTCCTACAGCCCGGACGATCCATCGTGGCTGTCGGCGGTGGACGCGCCGGTGCATAACTGGCTGGGCCAGACCGGGGCGACCATCGCCGCGACGCTCTTCATGGTCGTGGGCTGGGGCGCCTGGGGCGTGGCGGTGGTGCTTGCCGCCTGGGGCGTGCGCTTCGTGCTGCATCGCGGGCAGGAGCGCGCGCTTGGGCGGGTGATCTTCGCGCCGATCTGGATCGCAGTGCTGTCGCTCTATGCCGCGTCGCTGACGCCGGGGGCGGAATGGTACGCAACGCACAGCTTCGGCCTGGGCGGGATCTTCGGCGACACCGTGCTGGGCGCGGTTCTGGGCGTGCTGCCGATCGGCGCGGCGGCGGGACTGAGGCTCGTGTCGTTCGCGCTGGGGGCGGGGATGCTCGTGCTCGGGGCGTTCATCCTCGGGTTCACGCGGCTCGAGCTGACGCGCGCCGGACGCTTCCTGCTGGTCGGCCTGATCATGAGCTATTCGGCGCTGATCGCGCTGATGGGGCGCGGCGCGGGCGGGGCGCGCGACGCCATGCGCGCGCGTCGTGAGCGCCGGGCGGAGGCCGCCGCCGCGGAACCCGAAACCCACCGGCCCGGCAAGGTGGCGATCGTCGCTCCGCGCATGCGGCGCGGCAATGGCGCGGTCATCGACGAACCCCATGCCGAGCCGCCCTTGCAGGCCGAACCGCAGGAGAAAACCGGCGGTCTGCTGGCGCGGATGCCGTCGCTCATCCGCAAGCCCGATCCGCTGCCCGAACCCGAACTGGTAGAGCCGCAGGCGCTGAGCGCGGCCCGCGAGATGCCCGGCGAGGACCGCATCCGCGAGAAGATCAACGACGTGATCAAGTCCCGCGTGCGTCAGAAGACCAGCGTGCAGGTCGAATCGGTGGCCCCCCTGACCAAGGGGCGCGGGCGCGGGCCGACGCCGCTCGTGCTCGATACGTCGCGCCCGGCCGTCGGGCTGCGCCCGGAGCCGCCGCTGACCTCTGCCGGCGTCGCCCTACCGCCGGAGCCGCCGCTGACGGCGCCGCCGGCAAACGCCTCACAGCCCGAAATGGCCTTCGAACACAACGCCGAGGACGATCTGATCGAGGACGCCCACCCGGATCACGTCGATCAAGAGATGCGAATCCCCGTGCCGGAGCCGCGCAAGGTCGTGCAGCACACGCCCCGCAAAACCCCCTCGCCCAGCACCCGCGCCAAGGCCGAGGCGCAGCCCAAGCTGCAATTCGAGCAAAGCGCGACCGAATTCGAACTGCCGCCGCTCAGCCTGTTGTCGAGCCCCGACAACATCCAGCGCTATCATCTGAGCGATGAGGCGCTCGAGGAAAACGCGCGCATGCTGGAAACCGTTCTGGACGATTACGGCGTCAAGGGCGACATCGTGAGCGTGCGCCCCGGTCCCGTCGTCACCATGTACGAGCTGGAGCCCGCCCCCGGCCTCAAGGCGAGCCGCGTGATCGGCCTGTCGGACGATATCGCGCGCTCCATGTCGGCCCTGTCGGCGCGGGTCAGCACCGTGCCGGGGCGCACCGTGATCGGAATCGAACTGCCCAACGACAACCGCGAGATGGTCAGCCTGCGCGAGATCCTGTCGACCCGCGACTTCGGAGACGGCAACCACAAGCTGCCGCTCGCGCTCGGCAAGGATATCGGGGGCGATCCGATCGTCGCGAACCTCGCCAAGATGCCGCATCTGCTGATCGCGGGGACCACCGGATCGGGCAAGTCGGTGGCGATCAACACGATGATCCTCAGCCTGCTCTACAAGCTCAGGCCGGACGAATGCCGGATGATCATGATCGACCCCAAGATGCTGGAACTCAGCGTCTATGACGGCATCCCCCATCTGCTCAGCCCCGTGGTGACGGACCCCAAGAAGGCGGTCGTCGCGCTGAAATGGGTGGTGGCCGAGATGGAGGAACGCTATCGCAAGATGTCCAAGATGGGCGTGCGCAACATCGACGGCTACAATTCCCGCGTGGCCGACGCGCTCTCAAAAAACGAGATGTTCAGCCGCACGGTGCAGACCGGGTTCGACGACGACACCGGCGAACCGGTCTTCGAGACCGAGGAATTCGCGCCCGAGAAGATGCCCTATATCGTCGTCATCGTCGACGAGATGGCCGACCTGATGATGGTCGCCGGCAAGGAGATCGAGGCCTGCATCCAGCGCCTCGCGCAGATGGCGCGGGCCTCGGGCATCCACCTCATCATGGCCACGCAGCGTCCCTCGGTCGACGTCATCACCGGGACGATCAAGGCGAACTTCCCGACGCGGATCAGCTTCCAGGTGACGTCGAAGATCGACAGCCGCACCATCCTCGGCGAAATGGGTGCCGAGCAGCTTCTGGGCATGGGCGACATGCTCTACATGGCCGGCGGCGCCAAGATCACCCGCTGCCACGGGCCGTTCGTCAGCGACGAAGAGGTCGAGGAGGTGGTCAATGACCTCAAGGCCTACGGCCCGCCCGAGTATCTCAGCGGCGTCGTGGACGGGCCCGATGAAGAAAAGGCCAGCAACGTCGACGCGGTGCTGGGGCTTGGCGGGAACACCGATGGCGAGGACGCGCTTTACGACCAGGCGGTGCAGATCGCCATCACCGACCGCAAGGTCAGCACCTCCTACATCCAGCGCAAGCTGGCCATCGGCTATAACAAGGCCGCCCGGTTGGTCGAGCAGATGGAGGAAGAAGGGCTCGTGAGCGCGGCCAACCATGTCGGCAAGCGCGAGATCCTGGTGCCCGAGCAGTAGGGCCTCTTGCCCTGCGCGGCCGACCGGACCGCGCCATCCCACCCGAGGGGACGGCGCGGTGCTGTCGTAATTCTGTCAGACCTCGGCGTTTGATCCGATGAACCACGCATCCTTGTCGACGGCGCGGCTCACCTCGGTGAAAAGGTCTTCGGTATCCGCGTCGCCTGCCTCGCTGGCTTCGTCAATCGCCTTGCGCAGCGCTTCGCCCACGGCGAGAAACCGTTCCTTGAGCGCCGCGACGTGGTTCTCCAGCGGCGTCATCTCGAGCGGGTAGGGGGCCAGCGTGCTTTTCTCCGCCGCTTCCTCGACCGTGCCCTTGGCGTGACCACCGAGGATCACGGCGCGTTCCGCCATGAGGTCAGCCCCTTCGCGCAGCCGGTCCGCGACCTCGTCCAGCAGTTCGTGCACGCCGATATACCCCGGCCCCTTGAGATTCCAGTGCGCCTGCTTCACCGCAAGCGTCAGCGCGACGGTGTCGGCGAGCCGCGCGTTGAGAAGATCGATCATCTTGTGGCGGGTCTGGTCGTCCAATCCGGACACGAATGCTTCGGGCATCTTGAGCTCCTTTCGTGACATGCTGGCAAGCGGACGCCGCCCGACATCGAACTTTTGCCAAAAGACGATGCGCAAGCAAATTTCCGCGGCCTGTTATTCCATATCAACGCCGCATTCCCTATGTCTGTTCCCGATCCTTCATGCACAGGGAGCACACAAGTTGCGCCATCTCATCCTTATCGCCGGAGCGATCGCCGCAAGCGTCGTTCTCGCGCTGCCCGCGGCGGCCGAGAAACTGTCGCTCGGCGCGTTGTCGGGCTATCTCAATTCTCTCAAGACCGCGACGGGCGAGTTCACCCAGATCAACGATGACGGCACGATCAGCACCGGGCGCATCCTGATCAAGCGCCCCGGGCGCGTGCGTTTCGAATACGACCCGCCGGAAGAGACGCTTGTGGTGTCGAACGGGGACACGGTGGGGATCGTCGATCCCAAGTCGAACCAGGGCACGCAGGCCTATCCGCTACATCGCACGCCGCTGTCGATCATCCTCGCGCGCAATGTCGACCTGACCCGCGCGCGGATGGTCACCGGCCATTCCAGCGACGGCAAGACGACGACCGTGCGCGCGCAGGACCCCGAACACCCCGAATACGGCAATATCGAGCTGGTCTTCACCGGCAACCCGATCCAGCTGCGCCAGTGGGTGGTGAACGACGACGCGGGCAGCCGCACCACCGTGGTGCTGGGCGACCTGCGCACCGGCATGCGCATCAAGGACGACCGTTTCGTCATCCCCGGCCTCAATACGGCCCGCCCGATCGACCGCTAAAGCGTACCGGAGCGGGCCGCGTCAGAAAAGCCCGCGCCGGCCGCCGCAGCGACGCAGTTGCACCTCGTAGGTGGCGGCGCGGTCCTCGACGGTCTGGGCCACGCGCATCAGCCACGCCTTGTTGCGATAGCTGCCGCGGGCATAGCCCGTGCGCCCCTCGTGATAGGCAAGGTATTGCCGCCGCGCGTCCGAAAGCGGAATGCCGAGGCGCTGGTTGCTTTCGGCCATGTACCAGCCCATGAAATCGGTCGCATCGTTGATGTTGTCGCGCCTCGCACGGCGGCTACGGGTGTCCTGAACATACTCGTCCCAGGTCCCGTCAAGCGCCTGGCTGTAGCCGAAGGCCGAGCTTTGCCGCCCCATGGGGATGATTCCCAGCGTGTAGCGGAACGGCGTGCGCGCGTCGCTGACGAACTTGCTCTCCTGATATATGGTGGCCATCTGCACATGCATCGGCACGCCGTAGCGGCGTTCGACCGCGCGGAAGGCGCGTTTGTAATTCGGGCGCTCGCGCAGGATTGCACAGGCGTCGTCCATCGTGCTCGGGGACGAGCCATAGCTGCCGCCACGGCCACAGGCCGCGATCAGCAATAGCAATAGCGCGGCGCGAAGCTGTCTGCTCATCTGACTCTGCCTCTCGCTCTTCTTTTTTCCGGGTAGTGTAGCGGATCGGCGTGCGTTCGCAAATGATGAAATTTCCATTTAGGCAGCCGACCGCGGACCGCGCGCGAACGAAAGGCAGGCGCCTTCGGTCCGGGAACTGTCACTAGGAGGTTCACAGACTGTTTCCCGGCGATTCGCGTTGAAGATTGGACAATGCCCCCTTGAAACCTTTAGAGTCGGAGGTTAGGGGCTGCACTACTATGCTTAAAACGCACGCGAAATACCATTTGGGCCAGGTCGTCCGCCACAAGAAGCACCCGTTCCGGGGCGTGGTGTTCGACGTCGACCCCGAGTTCTCGAACACCGACGAATGGTATTCCTCGATCCCCGAGGAGAGCCGCCCGGTCAAGGATCAGCCGTTCTATCACCTGCTGGCCGAGAACGAGCAGAGCTACTACGTCGCCTATGTGAGCGAGCAGAACCTGGTCGCGGATTACTCGGGCCAGCCGGTCGAGCATCCCGACATTCCCGACCTCTTCGGCGATTTCGAGGACGGGCATTACCCGCTGCATTTCCAACTGAACTGAGCCGGGCGGTGGGTTGAAAACCCACCCTACGCGCCGCGTTCTCAGTATCCCAGCGCGCACCCGTCCTTGCGCGGGTCCGATCCGCCTTCGAGCACGCCATCCGCGCGGATCAAAATCGCCTGCGCGCCGCCGATCGGTTCATCCGGCGTGACGACGTCGTGCCCCAAATCGACGAGCGCGCGGCGCACCTCCGGCGCATAGCCGCGCTCGAGCCTGAGCTTGCCGTCGCAGGCATAGGCGCGCGGCGCGTCGATGGCGGTTTGCGGGTCCATGCCGAAATCGCGCAGGTTTGACACGAAACGCGCATGCCCGGTCGGCTGGTAGGATCCGCCCATCACGCCGAACGGCATCTTGATGCGCCCGTCCTCGCGCAGCATGCCGGGGATGATCGTGTGCATCGGGCGCTTGCCGCCGCCCATCTCGTTGGGGTGACCCGGCTCGAGCGTAAAGCCCGCGCCGCGATTTTGCAGCAGGATCCCGAATTTCTCGGATGCGATCCCGGCGCCGAAACCGTGGAAGATCGAGTAGATCAGCGATACCGCCATGCGGTCGCGGTCCACCACGGTGATGTAGACCGTGTCGCGGTGCAGCGCCTCGGTGAGCGGCGGCGCGGCCGCGATCACGCGATTCGGGTCGATCAGCGCGGCGAGATCGGCCGCCAGTTCGGGTGACAGCATCCGCGCGCCGCGCGCGGCGTGGTCTGGATCGGCGATCAGGCGATTGCGCGCGTCATAGGCCAGTTTCGCCGCCTCCGCCTCGAGATGCACGCGTTCCGCTCCGAGCGGGTCCAGCGCCGCGACGTCGAAATGCGACAGGATGTTCAGCATCAGGATCGCCGTCGCGCCCTGGCCGTTGGGCGGATGTTCGACCAGCTCCACCCCGCTATATTCGCCCGAGAGCGGCGTCGTAGGCGTTCCGCGATGTCCGGCGAAATCCTCCGCCCTGTGGACGCCGCCCGCCTCGGCGAGCGCGGCGAGCATGTCTTCGGCCACCTCGCCCTCGTAGAAGGCGGAGGCGCCGTTGCGGGCGATGCGGCGCAGCGCCTCGGCCTGGCCCGGCGCGCGAAAGATCGAACCCGCACGCGGCGTGCCGTTAGGCATGTAGTGGCGGATGGCGTGGCCCCGCAACGTCGGGCCTGAGCGCGGCCAGTCGTCGATCACCCGCGCGGCCAGCGGCACACCTTCCTCGGCATAGCGGATCGCGGGGGCGAGCAGCGCGTCAAGGCCGAGCCGGCCGTGTTGCGCGCTCAGCGTGCAGAACGCCTCGACCGCACCGGGGATGGTGACCGCCGCGGCGCTGCCGAGCGGCACGGCAGCGTGGCCCGCGCGGCGCAGCGCCCCGGCGTCGGCAGCGGAGGGCGCGCGGCCCGAGCCGTTATAGCCACGCACCTCCGCCGAGCCCGGCGCGTTCCAGAGCACGAAGCAATCGCCGCCGATCCCGGTCATTTGGGGCTCGCATATGCCCAGCAGAACCGCGCCCGCGATTGCCGCGTCCATCGCGTTGCCGCCGCGCGCGAGCATGTCGACCGCGACCTGCGCGGCGAGCGGGTGCGACGTGGCGCACATGCCGTTGAGCGCAAGGACGGGCGAGCGCCCGGGAAGGTGGAGATCGCGCATGGGGACTGCCTCTGCCGTGATTGCGCGGGTAGGGTAATGCGTTTTCGCGCGGATCGGAATTGCCAATTTCGCGGGATGTTCTCTCGGGGGGAGGAGGGAGACCTCGACGCCGCGCACTGGGTGGGGGCTGTTAAACGCGACGCCGAGGGAAGCTATATGCAGCTACGGGATGGGTTATGACGTCCCACTCTGGCGTCAATACGTAGAGATCGGGGCATATTTGGGGCATCTCGCGCATGGTGATCGGCTGACTTCAATCCATCCGGCGCAAGGGCGGTGTAGCGCCGCCGCCGCCCCCGGTTTCGCGCGGGGCGTCTTTCCGGTGTCGCCCGTGATTCGCCCATCTGGCGCTTCCCGGGTGCAGCCCCTCACGCGCAGAGGATGACGAATGACAGGCGGTTCTCCTCGCCCTCGCGGCGATACTCCAGATCATGGGCGAGCGTGCGAATCAAGAACCAGCCGAACCCGCCCTCGGGCAGTTCCGTGCGGGCGACGTCGAGCACGGGGGCGGCGCCCTTTGGCAAGCAGAGACCGGGCAGGGGCGCGCCGTGATCGCGGATCGTCACATGCATGAGCGACGCCTCGCGTGAGAGCGTGACATGCACGGGTCCCGGCGCATTGGCCGGATAGGCATGTTCCGCGAGGTTGTTCAGCACTTCGGCAAGCACGATCTCGATCGTTCCGCACGTCTCCGGCGCAAGGTCGCTACGGAGCAGGAAGCCCCGGATTCGGGCAAGGCAGGCGCGGATGGCGCCCCCATCGGCGGTCAGCGTTTCAAGGTGATCGGCCCCGATCACGGCGCGCCCGCCGTGCAAGCGCCGCAACGGTGACGCATTGGGCCGCGCGACATCGCGTATCACCCGGATGCGCGTTTCATCGCCGCCTCCGGATCCTCATGAATGACAAAGATCGTGTCCATCCGCGTCAGGCGAAACACCTTGTCCACGTCCGGCGTCAGCGCGGCGAGGTCCATCCGCTTGCCCGGGCCCAGATGCTTGAGCGCGGCGACGATCGCGCCAAGCCCGCTGGAATCGATGAACCTGACCTGTCTGAGGTCGAGGATGATATGATCGTCCCCGGCGGCGATTTCGCGCATCGCGTCCTTGAAGCGGATCGCGGCCGAGGCGTCGATGCGCGGCGCGTTGACGGTGACGATCGCGTGAGGGCCGGATCGGCGGCGCGAGAGTTCCATGCATGTCTCCGGTGTTACGTCTGGGCGCAAATCACGCTAGACCGTAATCGTTACCATCCGGTATCCGCCGGACAGACCAGGAGGACAGGGCGATGAAAGAGGTCGTGATCGCGGGCGCCGCCCGCACGCCGATGGGCGGTTTCCAGGGGGATTTCGACGGCGTCGCCGCCGCGCAGCTGGGCGGCGCGGCGATTCGCGCGGCACTTGACGGCGCGGGCGCCGCTGCGGCCGAAGAGGTGCTGATGGGTTGCGTGCTGCCCGCCGGGCAGGGCCAGGCCCCCGCGCGCCAGGCCGCGTTCAAGGCCGGGCTGGGCGAGGACGTCCCCGCCACCACGCTCAACAAGATGTGCGGATCGGGCATGAAGGCGGCGATGATCGCCTGGGACCGCATCGCGCTGGGCCACGCCGAGACGCTGATCGCCGGCGGCATGGAGAGCATGTCGAACGCGCCCTACCTGCTGCCCAAGATGCGCGGCGGCGCGCGCATCGGCCACGGCGAGGTGATCGATCACATGTTCCTCGACGGACTCGAGGACGCTTATGACAAGGGCCGCCTCATGGGCGCTTTCGCCGAGGACTGCGCGCAGAAGTATCAGTTCACCCGCGAGGCGCAGGACGCCTACGCCATCCGCTCGCTCGAGAACGCGCTTGCGGCGCAATCGAATGGCGCCTTCGCCGACGAGATCGTCCCGGTCGCCGTGGCCACCCGCAAGGGCGAGGTCACGATCGCCGAGGACGAGCAACCCGGCAAGGCCCGCCCCGAGAAGATCCCGCAACTGAAACCCGCCTTCCGCAAGGACGGCACCGTCACCGCGGCCAACGCCTCCTCGATCTCGGACGGCGCCGCAGCGCTGCTGCTCGCCTCGCGCGAGGCGGCGGAACGCGACGGTCTTGCCGTGCGCGCGCGCATTCTCGGCCATGCTGGCCACGCCCAGGCGCCGGGCTGGTTCACCACGGCCCCGGTGCCGGCGGCGCAGAAGTTGCTCAAGCGCCTCGGCTGGAGCGTCGATGACGTCGACCTCTGGGAGGTGAACGAAGCCTTCGCCGTGGTCCCGATGGCTTTCATGCAGGAGATGGACGTGCCGCGCGAGCGCATGAACGTCAACGGCGGCGCCTGCGCGCTGGGCCATCCGATCGGCGCCAGCGGCGCGCGGATCATGGTGACGCTGCTCAACGCGCTGGAAAAACGCGACCTCAGACGCGGCGTCGCCGCGATCTGCATCGGCGGCGGCGAAGGAACCGCCATCGCGATCGAGCGCGCCTGACCTTCTTCCTGCTCAAAATATCCCTGGGCGCGCGGGGGTGAAACCCCGGCCCTGCACCAACCGGACACACGCCATGCAGATTGATTACCCGACACTTGCCAAGACCCTCGCCGCTCTCACCGAGGGCGTGGATGACGAAATCGCGCTCATGGCCACGATGGTCTGCGAGTTGCACCACGCGGATGAACGGTTTGACTGGACCGGTTTCTACCGCGTGACCGCGCCGGAGATGCTGACCATCGGTCCCTACCAGGGCGGGCACGGCTGCCTGAGCATTCCCTTCTCACGGGGCGTCTGCGGCGCGGCGGCGCGCACGGGCAAGGTGCAGATGGTCGACGATGTCGACGCCTTCGCCGGCCATATCGCCTGCGCCAGCAGCACCCGTTCGGAGATCGTGCTGCCGGTGCGCGACGGCGCGGGACGGCTGATCGCGGTGCTCGACATCGACAGCGACCGGCCGGCGGCGTTTTCGGACGCCGATGCGGAGGGACTCGGCGGCCTCATCGCCGCGACATTCGCCCGCTCGTCCGCGGCGTGATGAAAAAAGGCTTGGAAATTTCATAGAATCGGGCCACCGTGAAAATCACGCTAGGTTTTTCATGGATGGAGCCGCGATGCACCAAAGCGATCCGAACCGGATGCGCTCTCTCGGGGCCGACCTTCGGGCGCTGCGCAAGGCGCGCGGGGTCACGCTGGCGGATCTGGGCGCGCGGCTGGGGCGCTCGGTGGGCTGGCTGAGCCAGGTCGAGCGCGACCTCTCGAACCCTTCGGTCATTGATCTGCGGCGGATCGCATCGGCGCTCGACGCGCCGGTCTCGTTGCTTTTCGGCCATGCGGCGGTTCCGGCCGAGGAGGCCGGCCATGTCGTGCGGCGCGGCGCGCGGCGGCGCATCGGCTCGGACGCCGCCGGGCTGGTCGAGGAACTGCTCTCGCCCGATCTCACCGACGATTTCGAGGTGGTCCACTCCACCTTCGCGCCCCACAGCCGCCGCGGCGAGGTGATCGAACGCCCGACGCAGGAGGTCGGCTATGTGGTTTCCGGGCGGCTCGACCTGGTGATCGCCGGCCAGTCCTTCACGCTCGGCCCCGGCGACAGTTTCCGGATCCGGGGGGAGCCGTTCGAGTGGAGCAATCCCCATGACGCCCCGGCGGTGGTGATCTGGGTGATCGCACCGCCGGTCTATTGAGGGGGCGCCGATGAGCTTCGACGCATGGCCGATCTGCACGCTTTCCCGGGCGGCGTTCGCGACCACGCCGGGTGCGATCGCGGACTGTCTGGCCGGCTCCGGCCGGATCGTCGCGAAGACGCCCGCAAGGGCAGAGGGGCGGCTGATCGCTATGACACTTGCCCAGGGAGGATAAGAACATGACACGAGGACACTGCCTGTGCGGCGCGGTCCGCTTTCACACCGACGCCACGCCAGACGGCGCCAGCGTCTGCCATTGCGGCCAGTGCCGGCGCCAGTCGGGGCATCTCTGGGCCTCGGCCCACGTCCCGCGCGACGCGCTCGTGATCGAGGGCGACGTGCGCTGGTTTGAGGCGAGCGGCGCAGCCAAACGCGGCTTCTGCCCGACCTGCGGCAGCTTCCTCTTCTGGGCCGCCCATGACGAAGACACCATCAGCTTCGCTCTTGGCGCGCTCGACGGGCCCACCGGCGTCACGCTCGAAAAACACATCTTCACCGCCGACAAGGGCGACTACTACGCCATCGAAGACGGCCTGCCCCAACACGATCAGTAACGGAGCCAACCCATGTCTGATTTCCCCACCACCGCCCGCGTCGTCGTCATCGGCGGCGGCGTCGTCGGCGCCTCGACGCTCTACCACCTCGCGAAGGGTGGCTGGACCGACAGCGTCCTGCTGGAGAAGAACGAACTGACGGCAGGCTCCACCTGGCACGCCGCCGGCAACTGTCCCAGCTTCTCGACCTCCTGGGCGGTGATGAACATGCAGCGCTATTCGCTCGACCTCTACTCGCGTCTCGAGGCCGAGGTCGACTACCCGATGAACTACCACGTCACCGGTTCCATCCGGCTGGGCCACAGCAAGGAGCGGATGCAGGAATTCGCCCGCGCCCGCGCGATGGGCCGCCACCAGGGCCTGTCGCTCGAGATGATGGACCTCAAGGACATCAAGGACCGCTATCCTTTCATCGAGACCCACGACCTCGCCGGCGGCCTCTGGGATCCGGCGGATGGCGACATTGACCCGGCGCAGCTCACTCAGGCGCTGGCCAAGGGCGCGCGGATGGCGGGCGCGCGCATCGAACGCTTCTGTCCCGCGACCGGCGTGAGCCGCGAGAACGGCGAATGGATCGTGCACACGCCCAAGGGCGACATCCGCTGCGAAAAGGTGGTCAACGCCGCCGGTTACTACGCACAGCGCGTCGGCGAATGGTTCAAGCCCTTCGGTGGGCGTACCGTGCCGATGGTCGCCATGTCTCACCAGTATTTCTTGACCGAGGAAATCCCCGCGCTGAAGAAATGGACCGCCGAGCAGGGCCACAAGGTGCCGCTGCTGCGCGACGTCGACAGCTCCTACTACCTCCGCCAGGACAAGAACGGCCTCAATCTCGGCCCTTATGAGCGCAACTGCCGCGCCCATTGGGTGACGCCCGACGATCCCATGCCCGAGGATTTCAGCTTCCAGCTCTATCCGGACGATCTTGAACGGCTGGAATGGTATATCGAGGACGCGGTCGCCCGCGTGCCGATCCTGGGCGAAGGCGGGGTCAACCGCGTCATCAACGGCCCCATCCCCTACGCGCCCGACGGCCTGCCGCTGATCGGCCCCATGCCGGGCGTCGAGAACGCGTTCGAGGCCTGCGTCTTCACCTTCGGCATCACCCAGGGCGGCGGCGCCGGCAAGGTGGCCGCCGAATGGATCATGCATGGCGAGACCGAATGGGACATGTGGGCGACCGATCCGCGCCGCTACACCGATTACACCGATGCCGACTACTGCCTCGCCAAGGCCAAGGAGGTCTACGGCCACGAGTACGCGATGCATTTCCCGCATCACGAATGGCCCGCCGGGCGGGACAAGAAGCGCGGCCCGAATGATGCCAAAGTCCGCGAACTGGGCGGCGTCATGGGAGCCTATAACGGCTGGGAGCGCGCCAACTGGTTCGCGAAACCCGGCGACGACACCTCCGAGGAGGCGACCCAGACCTGGAACCGCGCCGGCCCGTGGGAACCGCGCATCCGCGAGGAATGCGAGGCCGTGCGCGACGGCTGCGGCGTGCTCGACCTGCCTGGCTTCTCGCGCTTCTGGGTGTCGGGCGCGGGCGCGGATGACTGGCTGCGCGGCTTCGTCGCCGGTGGTTTGCCCAAGGTGGGGCGCATGAACCTCGTCTATGTCGCTGACAGCCGCGGCCGCACGCTGACCGAACTCAGCTGCATCCGGCTGGCCGAGGACAGTTTCGTGCTCATCACCGCCGCGTCGGCTCAGTGGCATGACGGCGAGATGATCCGCGGCTCCGTCCCCGAGGGCGTTACCGTCAACGAGACCACGACCGAGCGCAGCGCGCTGATCGTGACGGGGCCGAAATCGCGCGACGTTCTCGGCCCGCTCACCGATGGCGACCTGTCGCTGCCCTGGCTCAGCCATCAGCACTGCACCGTCGCGGGCAAGAAGGCGTTCTTGATCCGCGTCAGCTTTGCCGGCGAGCTCGGCTGGGAGGTGCACGCCGCCAACGAGGACATGCCCGCCATCTATGGCGCGATCCTCGACGCGGGGGCCAAACCCTTCGGCATGTATGCGCTCAATTCCCTGCGCATCGAGAAGGGCTACCGCGCCTGGAAGGGCGATCTCTCGACCGATTACTCGCTGCTCGAAGCCGGGCTTGACCGGTTCGTGAAGCTCGACAAGCCGCAGGATTTCCCCGGCAAGGCGGCGCTTCTCAACGAGAAGCAGCAGGGCAGCGCCAAATGTTTCGCCATGCTCATCGTCGACGCGGGCGAGGCCGACGCGCCTTACATGTCCTCGGTCCTGCATGAGGGCGAAGTCGTGGGCGAAACCACCAGCGGCGCCTGGGGGTATCGCGTCGGCGCCTCCGTCGCGCTGGCGATGCTGCGCCCCGACCTGGCCGAACCGGGCACTGAGCTTGAAGTCGATATCTACGGCACGCGGCGCAGGGCCGTGGTCCAGCCCGAGGGTCCGCTCTGGGATCCGCAAAACGAAAGGCTGCGCGCATGACCGATATCACGCTTCTCGACGGTTCGGTCGGGCAGGAAATCGTCAAACGCTGCGGCGACCGGGCGACGCCGCTCTGGTCGACGCGGGCGATGATGGAGAAACCCGGCGTCGTGGGCGACGTCCATGCCGATTACTTCCGCGTCGGCGCCACCATCGCCACCGCCAACACCTACGCGCTGCATCGCGACCGGCTGGCGCGCGTCGCGCTCGAGGACGAGCTGCCCGCGCTCATCGACCGCGCGCTGTCAGAGGCCGAGCGCGCGCGCGACAAGGCGGGGGCCGGGCGCATCGCCGGCGCTCTCGGCCCGCTCGGGGCGTCCTACCGCCCCGACATTTCTCCGCCCGAGGAAGAGGCCGCGCCGCTCTTCGCAGAACTCGTGGCGCTGATGGCGCCGCGCGTGGACCTGTTTATCGTCGAAACGGCCTCTTCCGTTGCGCAGGCGAACGGCGCGCTGGCGGGTTGCGCGGAGGCGGGCAAACCCGTCTGGCTCGCCGTCAGCGTCGATGACGACGACGGCGCGCGCCTGCGTTCGGGCGAACCCTTGGGCGATCTCGCCCCGATCCTCGACCGGCATGACCCGGCCGCGGTTCTGATCAATTGCTCGCGCCCCGAGGCGGTGGCGGCGGGGCTTGACATCCTCAAGGACATGGGCCGCCCGTTCGGCGCCTACGCCAACGGTTTCACCCGCATCAGCGAGGCGTTCCTCAAGGACGCGCCCACGGTCGACGCGCTGGAACAGCGCAGCGATCTGGACCCGGCGGCCTACGCGGACTTCGCGATGGGCTGGGTCGGCCAGGGCGCCACCATCGTCGGGGGCTGCTGCGAGGTCGGCCCCGATCACATCGCCGAACTGGCGACGCAATTGCACAAGGCAGGTCATGAGATCGTGTAATTGCACCTTCATCTTTCTGAAAATACTCAAAATTCCGACGAGGGCGACAAAATGACAAACCTTCCTACACAGGCCCGCGTGGTCATCATCGGCGGCGGCGTCATCGGCTGCTCCGTCGCCTATCACCTGGCGAAACTCGGCTGGAGCGACATCGTCCTGCTTGAGCGCAAGCAGCTCACTTCGGGCACGACATGGCACGCCGCCGGCCTCATCGGGCAGTTGCGCGCCAGTTCCAACATGACCAAGCTCGCGCGCTACACCGCGGAGCTCTACGCGAAGCTGGAAGAAGAAACCGGCGTCGCCACGGGGCTGCGCCAGGGCGGGTCGGTATCGGTCGCGCTCACCTCGGAGCGGCTGGAGGAACTGATGCGCTCGGCCGCGATGGCCCGCGCCTTCGGCGTCCCGGCCGAGGAATTGTCGCCGACCGAGATCAAGGAAAAGTACGAACATATCAACCTCGACGGCGTCACCGGGGGCGTCTGGCTGCCGACCGACGGGCAGGGCGATCCGGCGAATATCGCGCTGGCGCTGGCCAAGGGCGCGCGCCAGCGCGGCGCGCAAATCCAGGAGCGGGTCAAGGTCACCGGACTTTCCTGCGAAGGCCGCCGCGTCACCGGCGTCGACTGGGTCAGCGACGACGGCCATGAGAACGGCCATATCGCCTGCGACCACGTGGTCAACTGCGCCGGCATGTGGGGCCGCGAGGTGGGGCGCATGGCGGGCGTCAACGTGCCGCTCCAGGCCTGCGAACATTTCTACATCGTGACCGAGCCGATCGAGGGTCTCGACCGGCTGCCGGTCCTGCGCGTCCCGGATGAGTGCGCCTACTACAAGGAGGACGCGGGCAAGATGATGCTCGGCGCGTTCGAGCCGGTCGCGAAACCCTGGGGCATGGACGGCATCCCCGACAGTTTCGAATTCGACCAGCTTCCCGAGGATTTCGACCATTTCGAACCCATCCTCGAGGCCGCCTGCAACCGTCTGCCGATGCTGGCCGAGGCGGGGATACATACCTTCTTCAACGGCCCCGAGAGCTTTACCCCCGACGACGCCTACCATCTCGGCCTCGCGCCCGAGATGGACAATGTCTGGGTCGCCGCCGGGTTCAACTCCATCGGCATCCAGTCGGCGGGCGGGGCGGGCATGGCGCTCGCCCAATGGATGGAGGACGGGCAGAAGCCGTTCGATGTCGGCGACGTCGACATCTCGCGGATGCAGCCCTTCCAGAACAACCGGAGCTACCTTGTCGAGCGCGCGACCGAGGCGCTGGGCCTGCTCTACGCCGATCACTTCCCCTTCCGCCAGAAGACCACGGCGCGCGGCATAAGGCGCAGCCCGTTTCACCAGCACCTGCTGGATCGCGGCGCGGTCATGGGTGAGGGCGCCGGGTGGGAGCGCGCCAACTGGTTCGCGAATGACGGCCAGGCGCCCGAATACGAATACAGCTGGAAGCGCCAGAACTGGTTCGACAACGCCGCCGCTGAACACCGCGCGATCCGCGAGAATGTCGGCATGTACGACATGTCGAGCTTTGGCAAGATCCGCGTCGAAGGTCCGGACGCCGAAGCCTTCCTGAACCATGTGGGCGGCGGCGATTATTCCGTGCCGGTGGGCAAGATCGTCTATACCCAGTTCCTGAACCCTATGGGTGGGATCGAGGCCGACGTGACCGTCACCCGCCTGTCCGAGACGGCCTATCTCGTCGTCACCCCCTCGGCCACGCGGCTGGCGGACCAGACCTGGATGATGCGCCACAAGGGCGATTTCAACGTCGTCTTCACCGACGTGACGGCGGGCGAGGGCGTGCTGGCGGTCATGGGGCCCAATGCGCGCAAGCTGTTGCAACGGGTCTCCACCGGCGATTTCTCGAACGACGTCAATCCGTTCGGCACGGCGCAGGAGGTCGAACTGGGCATGGGCCTCGCCCGAGTGCATCGCGTGACCTATGTGGGTGAGCTTGGCTGGGAGGTCTACGTGAGCGCCGACATGGCCGGCCATGCCTTCGAGACGCTGATCGAAGCGGGACGCGACATGGACCTGAAACTCTGCGGGATGCACATGATGGATTCCTGCCGCATCGAAAAGGGCTTCCGCCATTTCGGTCACGACATCACCTGCGAGGATCATGTGCTCGAGGCGGGGCTGGGTTTCGCCGTCAAGACAGCCAAGCCCGATTTCATCGGCCGCGACGCGGTGCTGCGCAAGAAGGAGGAAGGCCTGAACAACCGCATGGTGCAGTTCCGCCTCACCGATCCCGAACCGCTGCTCTACCACCACGAACCGATCCTGCGCGACGGCGAGATCGTGGGCTATCTGAGCTCCGGCAACTACGGCCACCACCTGGGCGGCGCGATCGGTATGGGATACGTCCCCTGCAAGGGAGAGAGCGTCAGTGAACTGCTGGCCTCGTCCTACGAGATCGACGTCGCCGGCGTCCGCGTTGAGGCCGAGGCGAGCATGCGTCCGATGTACGATCCCAAGGCCGAGCGCACCAAGGCGTGATCCAAACGAGCGCGGCTGCGCCGCGCGCTGCTTTGGCGGGCTGTGTGGCGGGCGCAATACGTCCGGTCAGGCGGTGCGCGGGTGGTGATGGCGGGGCCGAGTATTTGGAGAACATTGAAACAGGTCTTTCAATGTTCCAAAAATACTCAATCCCCGTTCTCGCCCTCGCGCATCCGGTCGAGCGTGGCGCGGCAGGCGCGGTCGACGGCGGCGTGCAGCGCCACGGTGAAGAGCGCGAGCACGATGAGCGCCGCGAACATCAGGTCGGTCTTGGCCCGCCCGTTGGCCAGCAGCATCAGGTAGCCGAGGCCGCGTGACGCGCCGACCCATTCGCCGATGATCGCGCCGATCGGCGCATAGACAGCGGCGAGCCGAAGCCCCGAGGCAAAGCCCGGAAGCGCGGCGGGCACGCGGATGCGCCACATGATGCTGGCCGGGCGCGCGCCCATGATCCGCGCAATGTCGAGCCAGCCTTGCGGGGTGCGCATCAGCGCGTCGAAGAAGGCCGAGGTCACGGGGAAGTAGATGATGAGCAGCGCCATCGCGATTTTGGACCCCATGCCGTAGCCGAACCAGAGCGTGAGGATCGGCGCCAGCGCGAAGACCGGCACCGCCTGCACGAAGACCAGCATCGGGCGCACGAGGTTGCGCGCGACGGGAGAGGCGGCGAGCGCGATCGCCGTCGCGCCGCCGAAGACCGCGCCGAGGACGAGGCCCGCCAGCACCTCGGCGATCGTGATCCAGGCGTGTTCGGCGATAAGCGCCCGGCTGCTCCAGAGCGTTTCGGCCACGCGCAGCGGACCCGGTAGGATGAAGGGCGGCAGCCCGCCCAGCGTCACCACCGCCTGCCAGAGCGCCAGCGCCACCACCGAGGACGCGAGGATGGCGAGCGGCCGGGTCATGCCGCGCCCCGCAGGCGGGCGAGCAACGCGCCCTGCGCCGCGAGCGTGTCCGCGCCGTCCACCGCGCGGGGCGGCGCCTCCGGCGGCGCGGGATGTTCGGCCAGCCCGGTTTCTGAGAGAATGAGAATGCGCTGGCCGAGCCGCGCGGCCTCGGCCGGATCGTGGGTGACCATCAGCACGGTGCAGCCACGCAGCCGCGTGGCGGTCAGTTCCTGCATCTGCACGCGGGTGCGCGCGTCGAGCGCCGAGAAAGGTTCGTCGAGCAGCACCACGGGCCTGTCCTCCATCAGGGTCCGGGCCAGCGCGGCGCGTTGCCGCTGCCCGCCCGAGAGCGCGCCGGGGCGTTTCTGCGCATGCGCCGCGAGGCCGACGCCGGCGAGCACCTTATCCGCGCGGGCGGGATCGGGAGCGGCGCCGCGCAGCCGGTCGCCCAGCATGGCGTTCTGCGCCACGCTGAGCCAGGGCAGCAGCAGCGCGTCCTGCGCCATCATCGCTATTCGCCCGGCAAGCGGCGCGCCGTCGCTGGCGGCGATCGTCCCGTCGAGCGTGGCCTCGTCCGCGACCCCGGCGATCAGCCGCAGCAGCGTTGTCTTGCCCACCCCCGAGGGGCCAAGCAGGCAGGTCCATTCCGCGGCGGGCAGCTCGAACCGGATGCGCGGCAGCACCTGCGTCGCGCCGATGCTTGCCGCGCCGTCGAAGATGAGGCCGGGGGCGGGCGTGCCGGGCACGTTACTTGGCGCCCAGGTCGATGGCGAGCTCGGGGACCGGCCGGATCGCGTCGATCAGCCCGGCGTCGGCGAGGAATTCCTCGAATCCCGAGTAGCGCCCGGCGTCGAGTGCGGCGGGGCGCAGCGCGAAGCGCGGAATCGTGTCCACCCACGCGCGCGCATTGAGCGCGTCGTCGAGCTCGGTCGAAGTGGCGCGGAAGATGTCCCAGCTTTCGTCCGGGTGGTTGACGATATACTGCGTCGCCAGTTCGGTTGCGTGCAGGAAGCGGCGGATCGCGTCGTCGTTGCGGGTTTCGGAATTGGCGACGTAGATCAGTTCGTCATAGGGGGGCACGCCTTCCTCCTCGAGATAGAAACAGCGGCCCGGGCGGCCCTCGATCTCCATCTGGTTCAGTTCGAAGTTGCGATAGGCGCCGAGCACCGCGTCGACCTGCCCGGACATCACCGAGGGCGCGAGCGACCAGTTGACGTTGATGAGCTCGACGTCCCCAAGGCCGAATCCGTGGCGCGCGAAGATCGCCTTGAGCAGCGCCTCCTCGACCCCCGCGACGGAAAAGCCGATCTTGCGGCCCTCGAGGTCGGCGGCGGTTTCGATGGGTCCGTCCGCCAGCGTCAGCAGGCAGTTGAGCGGGCTGGCGATCAGCGTGCCCACCCGGATCAGCGGCAGCCCCTCGGCCACCTGGAGATGCAGTTGCGGCTGGTAGGACAGCGCAAGGTCGGCCTTGCCCGCGGCGACGGTCTTGGGCGGCGCGGTGGGATCGGCGGGCGCGATGATCTCGACCTCGAGATCCTGGTCGGCGAAAAAGCCGCGCTCCTCGGCGATGACCAGCGGGGCGTGGTTGGGGTTCACGTACCAGTCGAGGATCACCGTCAGCTTGTCCCGCGCGAGCGCGGGCGCGGCGGAAGCGAGGGCCAGGATGATGGCGAGGGCGAGGGCAGGGGTCTTCATCGGACGTCTCCCGAAAGTTGGCGTGAAGGGGTGGGACGACGGTCGCGCGTCCCGGCGGGCGAAGCTGCGCGGCGGGGTGCGGTGCGGCGGATATGGCATGTGCTCACGCGCATCGTCGTCTCCGTTAAGGGCGGCGGCGATGGGTGGAATGCGCAGGGCCGCGCGGTGCGGCCTGCATGCTCCGTTCCCTCCGCCGGCATTGCCCGGATCAGGTTCGGTGGGTTGGCGCATCGGCCTCTCAGCCCCCGGATCGAGAGCACCCCAACGGATACCGCACATCTAGCAACGCGCAGGCGCGGCGGCAAGCCCCGGACCCGTCGCCGCGATCCGCCCCACGCGAACGCGCCGGTTTCAACCGCTCAACCCATGCCGTAAACTGCGCGAAACGGCCACGAGGAGAGCCAGGATGAATGAACGGGGCGACGCCATGGGGCTGCGCGGCAGCCTGGCCCTGATCGGCGCGATCGCGGGGCTTGCGCTCTGGGCGCTGTTCGAGGTGATCCCGGAGGTGGTCGCCAACGCGCGGCTGGCGCTGTTCCTCGTGGCCGGCGGCGTGGCGTTCTTCGGCGTCCTGCTTGCGCTTGCGGGGCCTGTGCGGCTGATGCAGGCCGCGGCGGCCTCGGCCTTGCTGAGCCTTTGCGCCACGCTGCTGCTGCTCTGGGCAAGCCTGCGGTTTGACGCGACAGAGCGGTTTCTCGAGATTCCTCACCACGTCTTGGCCTTCGCCTGCATCCTGATGATCGCGACGCCGTTCATCGCCGCCGGGCTGATCGAGCGGGGCGGCTGGCGGCGCTACGCCCTCCTGTTCGACACCGCCTGGGAGATAGTCGTGCGCTACGCGGCGGCGGTGCTGTTCGTCGGGGTTGTCTGGGGGGTCGTCACGCTTTCGGACGCGCTGTTGCAGTTGGTCGGGATCGGGGCGATCGACTGGCTGCTTTCGGTCGATGTCGTGCCCTACCTGCTGAGCGGACTGGCCTTCGGCGTCGGGCTCGCCATCGTTCTGGAACTCGACGACTACGTTTCGCCCTTCCTCATCATCCAGTTGCTGCGCGTGCTCATACCGGTCGTGTTCGTGGTGCTGGCGATCTTCATCCTCGCGCTGCCGGTGCGCGGGCTTTCGGGGCTGTTCGGCGGGTTGTCGGCGGCAGCGACGTTGGCCGCGGTCAGCCTGGCGGCGATCACGCTGGTGACCACCGGCGTTCACCGCGAGGACGCGCGGGCGGTCGAGGGCTGGCTGATGCTCGGCGCGACGAAGGCGCTGACGCTGCTGGTCAGCGTGCCCGCGGTGCTGTCGGTCTACGCGGTTTGGCTGCGGATTGCGCAATACGGGCTGACGCCGGACCGGGTCGCGGCGCTGGTCGGGGCGCTGATCGTCGCGGTCTATGCGCTTGCCTATGCGGCGTCGATCCCGTTGCGCGACGACTGGACCGGGCGGGTGCGCGCGATGAACCGCTGGATGGCGCTGGCTACGATCGCGGTCGCCGCGCTCTGGCTCACCCCGGCGCTCAACGCCGAGCGCCTGTCGGCCGCAAGCCAGGTCGCCCGCGCCGAAGCGGGCGCGCCTTTGCGGCAACTGGCGCTTTACGAGATGGCGCAAGACTGGGGCCGCGCCGGGAAGCGCGGGCTGGAGCGGGTGCTGGCCCTTGCCGAACGCGAAGACAGTGACGCGGTGCGCGAGGCGGTCGCGGCGGCGCGGCGCGCGGAGACGAGATGGGATTACGATCACCGCAAGGCGAAGGGCGATTTCGCGCCGCTCGACCAGGTGGTGCCGGTCCTCCCCGCGGGAACGACGCTGCCGCCGGGCGCGTTCGGGCGCCTGAGGATGAATGACCGCGGCCTGATCCATGAGGCATGTCAGCGCCGGGTTCCGGGGGGCTATCCGGCCTGCGTGCTGTTCGTCGCGGATTTCGATCCGCTGCGCGCGAACCGGCAGGCGATCGGCTTTTTCGAGGTGGCGCCGGACCGCATGCGAGTCATGGCCTTCGAATTGCGCGACGGCGTTCTCGCCGCGCGCGGGAGCGTCACCGCGGCGGGCGAAGGCGGGCTGCCGAAGGTGGCGCCGTCGACGATCACGGATCTGCGCGAGGGCCGTTTCGCGATCACGCCCTACACGCGCAATGCGCTGGAAGTGGGGGGCTTGCGCCTCGTGCCGCAGGACTGACGGCCAGCGGATATTGAGGGAAAATTAAGCCTCGGCTGGCATGGTGCGCGTATCTGATGCGGAGGACGCCATGCACGGGCTCATCAACCGCGCCATCGAGCGGTTCGTTCGCGACACCTACGGACGCGACAGCTGGCGGCGCATCATTGGTCGCGCCGGGGTCGAACAATCCGAGTTCGAGGCGATGCTGACCTATGAAGAGGCGGTCACCTTCGACCTGCTCGCGGCCGCGCAGGAGGTTCTCGAACGTCCGACCGCCGAAATCCTCGAGGATATCGGCACCTATCTGGTGTCTCACCCGAACGTGGAGGCGCTTCGCCGATTGCTGCGCTTCGGCGGCGCCACGTTCGGCGACTTTCTGCATTCGCTGGACGACCTCCAGGCGCGCGCCCGTCTCGCGGTCTCCGACCTCGAGTTGCCGCAGCTGGAACTGCGCGAACACGCCAATGACAGCTTTACCCTGACCTGCCGGTTCCGGCGCGCCGGGTTCGGACATGTCGCGGTCGGGCTGCTGCGGGCGATGGCGGATGATTACGGCGCGCTGGTCCTGCTCGACCACAAGGGAGCGCGTGGCGGCGTGGAGCTCATCGGGATCCGCCTGCTCAGCATGGCGCACGCCAGCGGGCGGGAGTTCGATCTGGGCGCGAGGGCGGGATAGATGCCGAATGCCGCGCACCCGCTGGCCGCGGTGCTAGATACGTTGTGTCCGATGCATGCGCTGATCGACGCGACCGGTCATATCGTGCATGCCGGGCCGACGCTGCACAAGCTGTGCCCCGGTGGCATCGCGCCCTGGGCGCGGTTCACTGAACTGTTCGAGATGAAGCGCCCCCGCTGCGACAGTTCCATGAAGGCATTGCGCGCCCGTGGCGGGCAAAAGCTGCACCTGATCCTGCGTGGCGGGCCGCGCTGCGACCTCAAGGGCGTTCTCGCGCCGCTGCCCGAGGACGGGCCGATCCAGCCGGCGGGCGGGGCGATCGTCAACCTGTCGTTCGGCATCTCGGTCGTCGACGCGGTGCGCGATTTCGCGCTGACCAGCACCGATTTCGCGGCCACTGACCTCGCGATCGAGATGCTCTACCTCGTCGAGGCCAAGACCGCCGCGATGGAGGCGTCCCGCACGCTGAACCTGCGGCTCCAGGGCGCGATGATCGCCGCCGAGGAAAAGGCCTATACCGACGCGCTGACCGGGCTCAGGAACCGACGCGCCGCCGATTACCTGCTGGAACGGCTGCTCGAGAGGAAGCAGGATTTCGCGCTGATGCAGCTCGATCTCGATTTTTTCAAGGCGGTCAACGACACGATGGGCCACGCGGCGGGCGACCATGTACTGCGCGAGGTGGCCGCGATCATGATCGAGGAAACCCGCGCCGAGGATATGATCGCCCGCGTCGGGGGCGACGAATTCGTGCTCGTCTTCGCCCGGCTGACCGATCCGGGGCGGATGCATGATATCGCGACCCGGCTGATCGCGCGGCTGGAACAGCCGATTCGCTACGGTGAGGAATTGTGCCGCATCTCGGCCAGCGCCGGCTCGGTCCTGAGCTGTGATTACGCCCGCCCGACGCTTGCACGCATGCTCGAGGATGCGGATGCGGCCCTCTACGCGGCCAAGGCCGCGGGGCGGGGCAGGCATGTGCCCTTCGCCCCGCAAGCGCCGCCCGCTTCTGCGGACGGGGCGGCCCGCCGGCAGGGGTGAAATGGCGGCGTCGCGTATATCCGACTAAAACAATCGGATTGACATATCCGAGAGAATGACTCAGTTTTGCGCCGTGGTCCAGCCACCCCGAACCGGGATTCGGGGAAGCCCGACGGATGCAGACATGAGGACTTTCAGATGCACCAGACATGGCAGACCCCGGACAGACCGGCCCTCAGACCGGACGCCCCGGCATTCGCCCGGCTTGACAGGACCGAGGTCCTGCAGGCCGCGCTCGTCAGCGATTGCCGCGACGCCGAATGGATCATCGACCGCACCGCCGCACTGAACGAGCGCGACGCATGAGCGTTCATTCCCGTCCGCCGACGACATCGGCCCCGGCGGACGATGCGCCGACATTCGACGCGCGCGACCTCCTGTCGGGTGCGGATCGCGCGCGGATCGTGCTTGAGGATCAGGTCTATACCCTGCGGATCACCCGCGCGGGCAAGCTGATCCTGACGAAATGAGGGCCGCGCGACCGCATACCGGACACCAGCGAAGGACATGACCGAATGACACGCAATTTCCTGCTCACCACCGCGCTCGCCGCCCTGTCCGCCACCCCGCTGATGGCGGTTGAGCGGGCGGAGGTCGTCGATTCCTACGCCGATATCGCCGCCGCCAAGTACGAGGACAGCCTGATCGCCGCGCGCAACCTGGCCGACAAGGTGGACGCGCTGATCGCATCGCCCTCGGCCGAGGCGTTGCAGCACGCGCGCGCCGCATGGATCGAGGCGCGCGTGCCCTATCAGCAGACCGAGGTTTACCGCTTCGGCAACCCGATCGTCGACGACTGGGAAGGCAAGGTGAACGCCTGGCCGCTCGACGAGGGGCTGATCGACTATGTCGACGCCGCCTATGGCGGCGCCAGCGTCGAGAACGACCTCGCCGCGCTCAACGTCGTGGCGAACCCGCATTTCACCCTGTCGGGACAGGAGATCGACGCGAGCGAGATCACGCCCGAACTGCTTTCGGACACGCTGCACGAGGCCGACGGGATCGAGGCCAACGTCGCCACCGGCTATCACGCGATCGAATTCCTGCTCTGGGGCCAGGACCTCAGCGGCACGCAGTCCGGCGCGGGTGAGAGGCCCTGGACCGATTACGCCAAGGGAGACGCCTGCACGCATGACAATTGCGACCGCCGCGGCGAATACCTCGCGGCGGCTGCCGATCTGCTGGTGTCGGATCTCGAATGGATGGCCGCGCAATGGGCCGAGGGAGGCGCCGCCCGCGCCGCGGTGACGGAAAACCCGGACGCCGGAATCGCCATGATGCTGACCGGCATGGGCTCGCTTTCCTATGGCGAACAGGCGGGCGAGCGGATGCGCCTTGGCCTGATGCTCAACGACCCCGAGGAAGAGCATGACTGCTTTTCCGACAACACCCATAACAGCCACTATTACGACGGGCTGGGCGTGCAGAATACCTATCTCGGCGAATACGTGCGCCGCGACGGCACGCTCATTTCCGGCCCGTCGCTGTCGGACCTCGTGGCCGAGACGGACCCGGCGCTCGACGACGAGATGCGCGCGAAGCTGGCGCACACGATGTTCGCGCTGGCCCGGATCAAGACTGCGGCCGAGGCCGGTTTCGCCTATGACCAGATGCTCGCGCGCGGCGACGCCGGCGGAGAGGCTCTCATCATGGGCGGGGTTGACGCGCTGATCGATCAAACCCGCACGATCGAGCGCGTGGTGAGCACGCTCGGCGGCGACCGGATCGCCTTCGAGGGTTCCGACAGCCTCGATAACCCCGGCGCCGTCTTTCAGTAAGGCCGCGTCAATGTCCACGCATTCGAAGGGTGCGCCATGATCGTCTGCCACTGCACGGGTATAACCGACCGCGAAATCGATGCGGCGATCGACTGGATGCGCGCCGCCGATGACAAGGCGTTGATCACGCCGAACAAGGTGTATCGCGCGCTCGGGAAGTCGGCGGAATGCGGTGGCTGTATGCCGCTTTTTCTGGCAACCATGCGTCGAAACGATAACATGGAGGTTCCCATGACACTTCGCGGCCTCGGGCCCGGACCAGAACAGGAGACCTCGACATGCAGGGCGACGGCAAAGTCATCGAATATCTGAACAGCGCACTTCGCAGCGAACTGACGGCGGTAAGCCAGTATTGGCTGCACTACCGTCTGCAAGAGGATTGGGGCCTTGGCCACATGGCCGCCAAGAGCCGCGAGGAAAGCATCGAGGAGATGCACCATGCCGACAAGCTGATCGCGCGCATCCTTTTCCTCGGGGGGCATCCGAACCTGCAAAAGCTCGACCCGCTGCGCATTGGCGAGACTCCGAAGGAGACGCTCGACTGCGATCTCGCCGCCGAGCACGAGGCGCGCGAACTTTATGCCGAGGCGCGCAAGCATTGCGAAAGCGTCGGCGACTTCGTGAGCAAGAACCTCTTCGAGGAGTTGATGGCCGATGAGGAGGGACATATCGATTTCCTCGAAACGCAGCTCGACCTGGTGGAGAAACTTGGCGAAGAGAAATATGCCCAGCTCAATGCCTCCAAGATGGACGAGGCGGAGTAGCCTCATCCTCGCCGCGGCAGGGGGGATCGCCTCTGCCGCGCTCGCCGGCCCGCTGGACGAGCCGCATCTTCAGATCGTGCCGCGCACCAAGGCCGAGGCGGCGCGCATCGCAAATGTCACCGCCCCACCCCGGAGTTTCGACGCCCCCCAGCCGTTCGAGGACATGTCAGCCGGCGCCGCGACGGTGCGCGCGCGCAAGGATGCCGATGCGTTCTCGCTGCCCTCGGGAAACGTCTCGTTCGAGGACGAGCTGAAGTTCAAGATGGGCAACGGGCTTTTCCGCAAGGTCTGGGTGTCTTCCCCGTCCTCGACGCTGGCGTCGGACGGGCTCGGGCCGCTTTACAACGCGCGCTCGTGCCAGCGGTGCCACCTGAAGGACGGGCGCGGCCACCCGCCTGAGGGGCCGGATGACGACGCGGTGTCGATGTTCCTCCGCATCTCGATCCCGGACGAGGCGGCAGGCGTAGAAGGGATCGAGGATTACCTCGGCACCGCGCCCGACCCGATCTACGGCACGCAGTTGCAGGATTATGCGCTGCCCGGCATCCCGGCGGAATACCGGCTCGATGTAACCTACGCGGAAGAGGAGATCGCGCTTTCGGGTGGCGAAGTCGCGCACTTGCGCGCGCCGACCTACCGCGCCGCCGATCTCGGCTACGGCCCGCTGCACCCGCAGGCGATGCTGAGTCCGCGCGTCGCGCCGCAGATGATCGGCCTCGGTCTGCTCGAGGCGATCCCGGCGACGGATATCCTCGCGCTCGCCGATCCGGACGACGCCGACGGCGACGGCGTATCGGGGCGCGCGAACCTCGTCTGGTCGGCGGAGTTCGATCAGGTCATGCTCGGCCGGTTCGGTCTCAAGGCTGGCGTGTCCACGGTGCACGAGCAGGCGGCGGGCGCCTTCGCCGGCGATATCGGCATTTCCAACCCGCTCTTCGCTGACCCGTTCGGGGAATGCACGACCATCCAGGACGCCTGCCAGCACGCGCCGCATGGCGACGGCGACGCGCGCGTCTACGAGATCGATCAGGAAGGGCTCGACCTCGTGACCTTCTACAGCCGCAACCTCGGCGTGCCGGCGCGGCGCGAAACGGGAGCGCCGCAGGTGCTGCGCGGCAAGCAGGTGTTTCACCAGACCGGCTGCGCCGCCTGCCATAATCCCAGCTTCGTCACTCACCGGCTGAGGGACCAGCCCGAGCAGAGCTTTCAATTGATCTGGCCCTATACCGACATGCTCTTGCACGACATGGGCGAGGGGTTGGCCGATCACCGCCCCGAGGCGCGCGCGACAGGGCGCGAATGGCGCACCGCGCCGCTCTGGGGGATCGGTTTGACGAAACAGGTCAGCGGACATACCTTTTTCCTGCATGACGGGCGCGCGCGCTCGCTGCTCGAGGCGATCCTGTGGCATGGCGGCGAAGCCAAGCGCGCCCGCGATGCGGTGATCGACATGCCGCCCGGGGACCGCGCCGCGCTGATCGCCTTTCTGGAGAGCCTATGAAACATCTCCTTCTCGCCGCGCTGATCGCGCTCGCCCCGCTGCCTGCGGCCGCGCAGGAGGACAGGCAGGAGATCGTCGACGACGTGGTGCAGAACCACGTGCTGCCCCGGTTCGAGACGCTCGCGGCGCAGGCGCAGAACCTCGCGCAGACGGCGCAGGCGGATTGCAAGGCGGACTCGCCGGTGCTGCGCGCAGCCTATGGCGATGCGTTCGACGCCTGGGTTGCCGCCAGCCATCTGCGCCTCGGCCCGACGGAGGTCGATGACCGCGCCTTCGCGCTCGCCTTCTGGCCCGACAGCCGGGGCGTGACGCCGCGGGTGCTGGCGGGTTTGATCGAGGAAGAAGACCCGATCGCGTTTTCGCCCGAGGATTACGCCGATGTCTCGATCGCGGCGCGCGGCTTCTACGCGCTGGAATTCCTGCTTTATGACGAGCGGATCAGCAGCTTGGGCGCGTCCGGCTATCGCTGCGCGCTGGTCCGCACGGTAAGCGGCGATATCGCAAATCTCTCCGCCGCGATCCTGCGCGGCTGGCGCGAAGGTTACGCCGAGACGATGACGCACCCCGCGCCGGATGGCGCCTACCGCGACACCGGCGAGGCGCTGAAGGCGTTGTTCCAGACGCTGACCACGGGGCTGGAATTCACCATCGACCTGCGGTTGGGCCGTCCGCTCGGCACGTTCGATCACCCCCGGCCCAAGCGGGCCGAGGCCTGGCGCTCGGGGCGCTCGGCGCGGCACGTGATGCTGTCGCTTGCGACCCTTGGCGACCTCGCCGGGCGGCTGGCGGCGGATGCGCCCGCCTTGCACATGGAGCTTGACGCGGCGGTCGCGCGGGCGGCGGGGCGGTTGGCCGATCTCGACGATCCGATCTTCGCAGGCGTGTCCGATCCCGAAAGCCGCATCCGCATCGAGGCGCTTCAGCAGATGGTGATCGACATCCGCGAGATGGTGCGCAAGGATCTCGGCCCCGATCTGGGCGTGAGCGCGGGCTTCAACGCGTTGGACGGAGACTGACATGACCGGATGGACACCCGGGCGGCGCGGATTCCTTGCCGGGATGCTGGCCACGGGGCTTGCGCCGCGCGCGACATGGGCGGACGCGGGCGCGCCGGCCTTTCTCGGGGCCGCCGCCGATGCGGCGGGCGGCTATGCGCTCTGCGGCATCGGGTCCGCGCTCGACATCGCGTTCCGCATCCCGCTGCCGGGCCGGGGTCACGCGGCGGCCACGCATCCCGACCGTCCGCTGGCTGTCGCCTTCGCCCGCCGGCCCGGAGCCTTCGCGCTGGTGATCGACTGCGCGGCGGGGCGCGAGGTGGCGCGGCTCAGCGCGCCGGAGGGACGGCATTTCTACGGACATGGCGCGTTCTCGAGCGACGGCCGCTGGCTCTACACGACCGAGAACGTTTACGACGCGGGGCGCGGACAGATCGGCGTCTGGGACGCCGAGGGCGGTTTCGCGCGCGCGGATGAATTCGACAGCGGCGGCGTCGGTCCGCATGACATCCGCCGTCTTCCCGGGCGCGAAACGCTCGTCGTCGCCAATGGCGGGATCGAGACCCACCCGGCGAGCGGGCGCGCCAAGCTCAACATCCCGTTCATGCGCCCCAACCTCAGCTACATCGAGGACGGCCAGGTGATCGAGACGATCGAGCCCGCGCCCGAACACCACAAGAACTCGATCCGCCACCTCGCGGTTGCGGGCGATGGCCGCGTGGCCTTCGGTGCGCAATGGCAGGGCGCGGCCGCGCAGGCGCCGCTGGTCGGCTTTCACACGCGCGGGCAGGCGATCGAGATGGCCGAACCGCCTGCCGATGCGCTGCGCGCGATGCGGGACTACGTTGGCAGCATCGCGTTCTCTCCCGATGGCGCGCAGGTGGTGGCGACCTCTCCGCGCGGCGGCGTGGTGCAGGTCTATGACGCGCGCGCGCGCCGCCTGTCCGGCGCGCTGCCCCTGCGCGACGTGAGCGGAGTCGCGGCATCGGGCGGGGCGCTTGTGGTGTCTTCGGGGACCGGGCTCTTGCGGCGGCTGGACGACGGGGCCGAACGCGCGGCCGAGGGGCTGCGCTGGGACAACCACCTCGTCGCGCTCTGAGGGATTGCGGCGGCGCGCGCGCTCGCGCAATCTGGAGATGACGAGCAGGCAAGGGAGGAACGACGATGGCGCAACAGGCCGACCTGGTCATCCTGAACGGCAGGGTGCTGACGATGGAAGACCACGCGCCCCGCGCCGAAGCGGTGGCGCTGGCGGGGGGCGTGATCCTCGCCGTGGGCGGCACGGAGGAAATCCGCGCGCTGGCCAGGCAGGGCGCGCGGGTGATCGACGCGAGCGGCGCGACAGTGCTGCCCGGCTTCATCGACAGCCACGTTCACCTCTTTCAGGGGGCGGCCGCGCTCGACTTCATGGCGATGGAGGGGGTCGCGGGGCGCGACGCGCTGACCCGCACCATCCGCGCCTATGCCGACGCCAACCCGGACGAGCCGCTGATCCTCGGGATGGGCACGGACTATGGCGTCCTGGACGGGAAAGAACCCACGCGCCACGACCTCGACGCGATCCTCTCCGACAGACCCGTGGCGCTGCTGGCGCCGGACATCCACACGCTCTGGGCCAATACGATGGCGCTCGACCGGGCGGGGCTGCTGCACGGGGCGGAGGTGCCCGAGGGCAGCACCATCGTCATGGGCGAGGACGGGATGGCGACGGGTCTTCTGCTTGAGACGGGGGCGTTCGGGCCGGTGCTCAGGCTCAGCCGCACGGGCGGGCGCGACATGCTGGGCTATGTCACCGGCGCCGATCCCGACCCGCCCGCGACGATGGCCGAACGCGCCGCCGACCGCGCGCTGATCGCTCGCGGGCTGAAACACGCCGCGTCCAGGGGTGTGACGACCATGCACAACATGGACGGGAATTTCTACCAGCTCGACCTCCTGAACGAGCTGGACACGGCGGGCGAACTGGCCTGCCGGATGCAGGTGCCGTTCCATCTGAAGAATTTCGACCCGCTCGACCGGCTGGAGGAGGCGGGCGAGATGGCGCGCCATTACACCGGCGACTGGGTCTGGTCCGGCGCGGTCAAGATGTTCATGGACGGGGTGATCGACGCCCGGACCGCGCTGATGCTGCGCGGCTATCCAAACGCGCCCGAGCGCACCGGCGACGCGGTGTTCGAGCCCGAGCATTTCAACGAGGCGTGCCGCAGGATCGACGCGATGGGGTTGCAGATCTGCGTGCATTCCATCGGCGATCTGGCGACGCGCCGCACGCTCGATGGCTACGCGGCCGCGCGCGCAGCCAACGGCGCGCGCGACAGCCGCCATCGGATCGAACATATCGAGGTGATCGCGCCCGAGGACATCCCGCGCATCGCTGAACTGGGCGCGGTGGCCTCGATGCAGCCGCTTCATTGCCCGCTCGGCGGGCATTTTCCGCTGATCCCGCAGGGCACGATCCTGCATGACGACCAGTATCCCTACGCCTTCGCATGGCAGCGCATCCGCGACAGCGGCGCGCCGCTGGTGTTCTCGACCGATTGGCCGGTCGTGCCGGTGGATCCGATGCGCTCTGTCCAGGCCGCGGTTGCGCCGCTGGTCCCCGGCGCGCCCTGGGACGTGCGGCCGCAATCCCTGCTCGAGACCCTGGCGAGCTATACGCGCATGGGGGCCTGGGCGTCCTTCCGCGAGGGACGGATGGGGCAGCTCGTCGCCGGGCAACTGGGCGACGTGGTGGTGATGGACCGCGATATCGAGGC
Source organism: Roseovarius spongiae (assembly GCF_003651245.1). Taxonomy (GTDB): domain Bacteria; phylum Pseudomonadota; class Alphaproteobacteria; order Rhodobacterales; family Rhodobacteraceae; genus Roseovarius; species Roseovarius spongiae. Next base: position 23,707 of record NZ_RAPE01000003.1, on the reverse strand, counting down.
GATGGAGCCTTCCGCGCTCGGCGCCGCCAAGCCGGCGGTGACGATCTGCGGCGGGCAGGTGACCTTCGGCGGCTGAGGGGCCAAGGCTCTTCGAAGAGCCTTGGCAATTCTCTTCGGGAAGGAGAATTGGCGCGCGTCAGGAAGCGCGGGCGAACAGGAAAAGATTGTTGGCCGGCATTACCACCCGATCTTCCACATCGAGACCAAGCGCGCGCAAATGCTCGGCGACCGCCTCGGCATCCTTGTAGCCGATCATCGGGTCGCTCGCGCGCAGACTGGCATGGAACCGCGCGTCGCCCTCCGAGGTCGTGCCGCCGCCGCGCAGGAACGGGCCGTAAATCGCCAGCAGCCCGCCCGGCGCGAGGGCGGCGCGCGCCTCGGTGAGCAGGGTGGCGGCCTCGGCGTCGGAGATCAGGTGCAACAGGTTTACCAGCAGCACGAGATCCTGCCCGCCATGCGCCGCGCCCCAGCCCGGCGCGGTCGCGTCAAGCGCGATGGCGGGCGCGACATTCGCGAGGGCGGCGGCGCGCGCGTAGGCGTCGATGCTGGCGCGGCGGGTGGGGTCCGGTTCGCTCGGGCGCCAGCGCCAGCCGGGCAGCGCGGCGGCGAAATGCGCCGCGTGCTGGCCGGTCCCGGCGGCGAGTTCGAGCGCGCGGCCCTGCGCCGGCAGCCGGTCCGCCAGGACGGCGAGGATCGCCCCGGCGTTGCGCGCAGCCGAGGGCGCGAAAAGCCTGCCATCCCCCGAATCCTGCGCGATCGACGCGGTGGGCGGCAGGCGGCGCTGGGTCATATCAGCGCGCGCAGCCGGGCCGCCGCCTGCGCGATCTCGTCCTCGGTGTTGTAGTAGTGCGGCGCCATGCGCAGGAGCGTCGGCAGGCCGCGGCGTTCGGCGTCGAGGCGCGTGCTCTCCGGGTCGGACGCGCCGATGGTGAAGCCCGCGGCGCGCATGCCCTTCACGATTCGGGCCGGGTCCGTCCCCTCGATCGAGAAGCTGACGATCCCCGAGGGCCGCGCACCGAGATCGCGCAGCCGGATGCGTCCGTCCCGCGCCAGCGCCTCGCGGCAGAGACCCGCCAGCCCGCGCACACGCGCCTCGATCGCGTCGATGCCAATCGCGTCGGCATAGTCCATCGCCGCCTTCAACCCGGCGCGCAGGGCATAGGAATTCTCCCAGGTCTCGAAGCGGCGCGCGTCAGGGCGCAGTTCGTAGGCGTCGCGCGTCACCCATGGCGCGCCGAAATGGTCGATCATCGCCGGGTGCAGCCGGTCGAGCCACGCATCGCGCACGTAGAGAAATCCGGTCCCGCGCGGCCCGCGCAGGAACTTGCGCCCGGTAGCGGACAGGAAATCGCAGCCCAACGCCTTCACGTCGATGCGCATCTGCCCGGCCGCTTGGCAGGCGTCGAGCAGGTAGGGCGCGCCATGCGCCCGCGCGATGCGCCCGACCTCGGCGGCGGGATTGACCAGCCCGCCATTGGTCGGGACCCAGGTGACCGCGATCAGCCCCACGTCATCGCCCATCGCCGCGTCGAGCGCGGCGACGTCCAGCGCGCCGGCGGCGTCCGAGGGGATCACCTCGATCCGCAGCCCGTCGCGCTCCGCCCGGTGGAGCATGGCGACGTAGTTGGCGGCGTATTCCGCTTCGCAGGTGAGGATGCGCGCGCCGCGCTCGATGGGCAGCGCGTAGAAAGCGTGGCACCATGCGACGGTCGCGTTCTCCACTATGGCGATCTCCTGCGCCGCCGCGTTGATGTGGCGCGCCACGGCGGGGTAGAGCGCGTCGAGCGCCTCGGCGGCCTCGGCGTGGGCTTCGTAGCCGCCGATCTCGGCCTCGCGCCTTGTGTGGTCCACCACCGCGTCGATCACCGGCCGCGGCATCAGCGCAGAGCCCGCGGCGAGCAGATGCGCCCCATGCGCCAGCCCCGGCGTGTCGGCGCGGATCAGGTCGATATCCATGCGCTCGCTCCTCCTTCAATGGAAAAGGCCCCGCGCGGGCGGGGCCTCCGGTCCTTGCGGCCCCGCGCTTACTGCGGGATGTCGCCCTTGATCCCCTCGACGTAGAAATTCATCCCCAGGAGCGTGGCGTCGTCCGCCGTCTCGCCTTCCTTCAGCCATTCGCTGCCGTCCTGCTTGTTGAGCGGGCCGGTGAAGGGATGGTATTCACCCGACGCGATGGCGTCTCGCATGGCGAGCGCCTCTTGTTTCACGTCGTCGGGCACGGGGCCGGTGATCTCTCCGATCACGACCATGCCATCGTCGATCCCGGCCCATGTGTCGGTGCTCTCCCAGGTTCCGTCCATCACCGCCTGCACGCGCTCGATGTAGTAGGGGCCCCAGTTGTCGATGATCGAGCTCACCCGCGGCTCGGGCTTGTATTCGGCCATGTCCGAGGCCTGCCCGAAGGTGATGACGTCGCCCTTGGCCTTGGCCGCGGCGCTTGGCGCGGTCGAATCGGTGTGCTGCAGGATCACGTCGTTGCCCTGCTCGATGAGCGCGGTGGCGGCGTCGGCCTCCTTGGCGGGGTCGAACCAAGTGTAGGCCCAGATGATGTTGAACTCCACGTCGGGGTTCACCTTCTTGGCCTCGATGTAGGCCGCGTTGATGCCGCGGATCACCTCGGGGATCGGGTAGGAACCGATATAGCCGATCTTGTTGGTCTTGGTCATGTGGCCGGCGATGACGCCCAGCACCGAGCGCCCCTCGTAGAAGCGCGCGGAATAGGTCGACAGGTTGTCGGCGCGCTTGTAGCCGGTGGCGTGTTCGAACTTCACCTTTGGAAATTTCTTCGCGGTGTTCACGGTCGCGTCCATGAACCCGAAGGAGGTGGTAAAGATCAGATCCGCCCCCTGAAGCGCCATCTGCGTGATCGCGCGTTCCGCGTCGGCGCCTTCCGGCACGCTTTCCTGGTAGACGGTCTCGACCTTGTCGCCGAAATGTTCCTCGACGGCGAGCCGGCCCTGGTTGTGCTCGTAGGTGTAGCCGCCGTCCCCGATGGGACCGACATAGATGAAGCCGACCTTGGTCTTGTCCTCGGCGATCGCCGTGGTCGCCATCCCCAGCGCCAGCGCGGCCCCGGTAAGCAATCTGGTGAATGTCATGGAATTTCCCCCTGTTGTCGTTTGCTGTTCTGCCTCACCGCGAGGCGTGAAAGATCCGGCCCAGTGATCCGGGCGCCCGGCTGCGGTCCGCCGAAAGGATGACCAGCACCAGGATGGTGATCAGGTATGGTGACATGGAAAGGTATTCGACGGGAATATCAACCCCCGCCGCCTGAAGGTTGAGCTGCAGCACCGTCACCCCGCCGAAGAGATAGGCCCCGAGCAGCACGCGCCCCGCCTTCCACGAGGCGAAGACCACCAGCGCCAGCGCGATCCAGCCCGCGCCCGCGGTCATGCCCTCGGTCCATTGCGGCACCCGCACGAGGCTGAGATAAGCGCCGCCAAGGCCCGCGCAGGCGCCGCCGAACAGGATGGCGAGGATGCGCACCCCCACGACGTTATAGCCCAGCGCATGCGCGGCGTCGTGGTTCTCGCCCACCGCGCGCAGGATGAGGCCCGCGCGGCTGTATTTCAGCGCCGCCCAGACCGCCAGCGTCAGGGCGAGGCCGAAATAAACCATCCAGTCATGGCTGAAGAGCACCGGCCCCAGCACCGGGATGTCGCCCAGCAGCGGAATGTCCAGCTTGGCCGTGGCGGGTGGCCTGATGCCGACATAGGACTGCCCCAGAAGCGCGCTCAGCCCCAGCCCGAAAAGCGTGAGCGCGAGCCCCGAGGCCACCTGGTTGGCGAGCGCCAGCTGCGTCAGCAGCGCGAAGAGAAGCGACAGCAGCGCGCCCCCCGCCGCCGCGGCGGCGAAACCCACCACCGGCGATCCGGTCTCGACCGCGATGGCGAAACCGCAAATCGCCCCGGTGATCATCATCCCCTCGACCCCGAGGTTCAGCACCCCCGCGCGCTCGGACACCAGTTCGCCCAGCGCAGCCAGCAGGATCGGCGTCGCGGCGACCATGAGAGAGGCCAGCAGCAGGATCGGGTTGATCGAGGACAGGTCCATCACGCCGCCTCCGCCCGCCGCCACCGCAGGCGGAAATGCACCAGCACGTCCACCGCCAGCAGGAAGAACAGCAGCATCCCCTGGAAAAGCTGCACCGCCGCGGCGGGCAGTTGCATGTTCGACTGCGCCAGTTCGCCCCCGATATAGGTCAGCGCCAGCAGCAGCCCGGCCAGCAGGATGCCGACGGGATGCAGCCGCCCGAGAAACGCCACGATGATCGCGGTAAAGCCGTAGCCCACGTTGAAATCGATGGTGACCTGCCCGGCCGGCCCGGCCACCTCGAACATGCCCGCAAGCCCCGCGAGCGCCCCCGACGCGCCGAGGCAGAACAGGATGAGCCGCCCGGGCCGCACGCCGGCGAAGCGCGCCGCGCGAGGCGCCTCGCCGGTGAGGCGGATGTGATAGCCGAGGATATGCCGGTTCAGCAGCACGTAGGAGAAGATCACCGCGATCAGCGCCGCCGCCACGCCCCAGTGCATGCCGGTTCCCGCGATCAGCTCGGCGTTATGCGCCGGCGCATATTGCTGGAGGTTCCGGCTTCCCGGAAAGCCCATGCCCTCCGGGTTGCGCATCGGCCCCAGCGCCATCGAGGCGAGCAGTTGCTCGGCCACATAGACCAGCATCAGGGACACCAGAATCTCGTTGGTCCCGAAGCGCACCTTCAGCACCGCCGGGATCATCGCCCAGGCCCACCCCCCGAGCGCGCCGGCAAGGACCATCCCCGGAAAGATCAGCCAGCTTTCGGACGGGTAGGCCGCAAGCGCCACGCCCGCCCCGCAGAGCGCGCCGATGATGTATTGCCCCTCTGCGCCGATGTTCCAGATGCCTGCGCGAAACCCGAGGCTGAGCCCGATGGCGATCAGGATCAGCGGCGCGGCCTTCACCAGAAGCTGCGGGCGGTAATAGAACGCGAACTCGCCAAAGAGCGGCTCCCAGAAGATCGTCTCGATCGCCACCACCGGGTCCTTGCCCAGCGCGGCGAAAAGCGCGCCGCCGACGATCATCGTCACCAGCACCGCCAGCGGCGGCGTGAGCAGCGTCCAGAGCCTCGAGGGTTGCGGGCGCCGGTCCAGCCTCAGCATGCGCGCGCCCCTGCGCTTTCAATATTCCTGAAATACTCATTGCCCAGCGCTTCAGACATGCGCCACCTCCATGCCATGCGCGCCGCCCATCATGAGGCCGATCTCCTCGACGTTCAATTCCTTCGCCGGGCGGATCGCGGACAGCCTTCCTTCGTTCAGCGCGCCGAAGCGATCGGATATCTCCATCAGTTCATCCAGATCTTGGCTGATGCAGAGCACCGCCGTGCCGCTGCCCGCAAGGTCAAGCAGCGCCTGGCGGATCGCCGCCGCCGCGGCCGCGTCGACGCCCCATGTCGGCTGGTTCACGACCAGCACCTCGGGGCGTTGCAACACCTCGCGCCCGATGACGAACTTCTGAAGGTTGCCGCCCGAGAGCGCCCGCGCCGCCACCTGCGGCCCCGGCGTGCGCACGTCGAACCGCTCGATGATGCGCCGCGCGAAATCCTCGGCCCTGCGCCAGCGCAGGAAACCGTGGCGCATCAGGTTCTCGCGCTCGGCCCCGGTCAGCAGGGCGTTCTCGGTCAGGCTCATGTCGGGGGCCGCCGCATGACCCAGCCGTTCCTCGGGCGCGGTAAGCAGACCCAGCCGTCGGCGCGCGCCGGGGCCGAGGCGTCCCACCGGCCGCCCGGCCAGCCGCACCGCCCCGGGCGCGACGCGGACCTCGCCGGAAAGCGCGGCCAGCAATTCGTCCTGCCCGTTGCCCGCGACGCCGCCGATCCCGAGGATCTCTCCGCGGCGCACCGCAAGCGTGATCTCCTTCAGCGACGCGCCGAAGGCGTTGGGCGAACGCAGGCTCAGCCCAGTCAGCTCGAGCGCTGCGTCGCCGGTCTCGCGGGCCGCGCGCTCGGGCGCGGCGAAGGCGCTGCCGACCATCATCTCGGCCATCTCGCGCGCGCTGGCGTCGCGCGGGATGCAGGTGCCCACGTTCCGGCCCAGCCGCAGGATCGTGGCCCGGTCGCACAGCGCGCGGATTTCCTCGAGCTTGTGCGAGATGTAGAGGATCGCCACCCCCTCGCGGGTGAGCTTGCGCAGCGTCTCGAACAGGATCTCGACCTCCTGCGGGGTCAGCACGCTGGTCGGCTCGTCCATGATGAGCAGGCGCGGGTCCTGCAGCAAACAGCGCACGATCTCGACCCTCTGGCGTTCCCCGGCGGACAGCTCGCCCAGCGTGCGCGCAGGATCGAGCGGCAGGCCATATGTCTCGGACACCTCCCGGATGCGTGCGGCGAGGTCGTGCATCCGCGGCGGGTTCTCCATCCCGAGCGCCACGTTCTCGGCCACGTCGAGCGCGTCAAAGAGCGAGAAATGCTGGAACACCATCGCCACGCCCCCGGCGCGCGCGTCGCTCGGGTTTGCGGGGGCGTAGGCGCGGCCATGCAGCGTCATGCGGCCGCTGTCGGGCCGCACGAGGCCGTAGATCATCTTGACCAGCGTCGATTTGCCCGCGCCGTTCTCGCCCAGCAGGGCGTGCACCTCGCCGGGCTTGATGTCGAAGGACACGTCGTCATTGGCCACCACGCCGGGATAGGCCTTGGTCAGTCCCTCGATCGTCAGCAGCGGCGGGCTCATGCGTCGTTCCTTTCCCGCAGCAGCGCCGCGACGACGCCTTGTGCGATGGCCGCGGGGGTCTTGCCAAGCGATTTGTCGCCAATGGGGCAGGTGATCGGCGCCGGGTCAAGCCCCGCGGCGCGCAGACGACGCGAGAAACGCGCCCATTTCGTCGCCGACCCGATCAGCCCGCAGGAGGCGAACCCGCGCCGCAGCAACGCGGCGCAAAGCGCGAGATCGATCTCGTGGCTGTAGGTGAAGACCAGGTGATGCGCGTCCGCGGGCGCACGCGCGGCGAGGCGCGGCATGTCGGCGGCGGGCAGGGCGGTGACATGGGCGGGGATCTGCGCCGGAAACCGTTCGGGCGCGCTGTCCACCCAGGTGATCGCGCCCGCGCCGGGCGGGACGGCGCGCACCACGGCCCGCCCCACATGTCCCGCCCCCCAGAGCCAGAGTCCGCCGACGAGCGCAACCTCTGCCGCCACGCGCGCCGCCGGCGGGCCGTCCGCGTCGGTCGCCCGCGGGCTGCGCGTGAACCGCAGAGTCACCGCGCCCCCGCAGCACTGCCCGAGATTGGGGCCGAGCGGAAAGCGCCGCGTCTCCTCGGGCGCGTCCGAGGCCAGCATCTCGCGCGCCCGCGCCATCGCCGCCCATTCGAGCGCGCCGCCGCCGATGGTGCCCTCGCAGCCCTGGGGCGTGACCTTCATCGCCGTGCCCGCGTCGCGCGGCGCCGATCCGCGCGTCGCCACGATCTCGACCCAGATCGCGCTCATCCGCGCACCGCCTGGATCGCGCGCAACAGCCGCTCGGGCGTGGCGGGCGCGTCGAGCGCGGGATAGACCGGTCCGCAGGCCGCAACCGCGTCCGACAGCGCGAGGAACGCCGATATCCCCAGCATCAACGGCGGCTCGCCCACCGCCTTGGAGCGGTAGATCGTATCGGCCGCGTTCTCTCCGTCCCAGAGCGTCACGTTGAAGACCTCTGGCGCGTCGCCACAGGCCGGGATCTTGTAGGTCGAGGGCGCATGCGTGCGCAGCCGCCCGACCTCGTCCCAGACGACCTCTTCGGTGGTGAGCCACCCGGCCCCCTGCACATAGCCGCCTTCGATCTGCCCGATGTCGATGGCGGGGTTCAGGCTGCGCCCGACGTCATGCAGGATATCTGCGCGCAGGATGCGGTTCTCGCCGGTCAGCGTGTCGAGCGCGACTTCCGTGACCGCCGCGCCGTAGGCGAAGTAGAAGAATGGCCGCCCCGCGCCCCGGATCCGGTCCCAGGCCAGTTTCGGCGTGGCGTAGAACCCCGTCGACGAAAGGCTCACCCGATGCTCGTAGGCAAGCTGCGCGGCGGCGGCGAAGCTGTAGACCTCCCCGCCCACGCGCACCTCGCCATCGGCGAATCGCACCGTGTCGGGCCGCGCCTGGTGGTAGCGCGCGAGGAACTCCGCGATGCGCCCGCGTATCGTGTCGCAGGCCGCCTTCACCGCCATGCCGTTCAGATCGCTGCCCGACGAAGCGGCGGTGGCCGAGGTGTTGGGAACCTTGCCGGTGTCGGTCGCGGTGATCCGCACCGCCCCGGCGTCAAGCCCGAACCGCGCGGCGGCCACCTGCGCAACCTTCTGGAACAGCCCCTGTCCCATCTCGGTGCCGCCGTGGTTGATCTGAACCGAGCCGTCCGCGTAGACATGCACCAACGCCCCGGCCTGGTTGAGATGGGTGAGCGTGAAGGAAATCCCGAACTTCACCGGGCTGAAGGCGATGCCCTTCTTCAGCACCGGGTTGCGCGCGTTCCACTCCGCCACCGCCGCCCGCCGCGCGGCGTAATCGCAGCGCTCCAGAAGCGCGTCGGTTATCCCGTGCAGGATGAAATCCTCGACCTCCTGCCCATAGGGCGTGGTCTGCGCGCCCTTCGGCGCCGCCGCCACCCGACCCTCGGGAAGCGCCTCCACCGCCCCGCGCGAGGTCGGATCAGCGTCGCGGAGTTCATGGGTCTTCTTCCGGCTTGAAATATCCTCGGGGAAGACGTTGAAATCCTGTGGGCGTTCGGCGTGGGGGGCGGACAGCGCCCCTGCATCGTCCGATCCCGCCTCGGCGTAGTAGTTGACGCGCCGCACCTCCACCGGGTCGAGGCCCAGCTCATGCGCGATATGGTCGATCACCCGCTCGATCCCCAGCACCCCCTGCGGGCCGCCAAAGCCGCGAAAGGCGGTGGCGCTCTGGGTGTTGGTGCGCAGCCGGTGGCTCTCGATCCGGGCGTGGGGCAGCAGGTAGGCGTTGTCGGCATGAAGCATCGCACGGTCGGCGACCGGCAGGCTCAGGTCCTGCGCCCAGCCGCAGCGCGTGTAATGGGTGAAGTCCACACCATGTATGCGCCCATTCCCGTCGAACCCCACGTCATAGAGGATGCGGAAATCGTGCCGCTTGCCGGTGATCACCATGTCGTCGTCGCGGTCGTACCGCATCTTGCAGGGTCGCCCCGTGCGCGCCGCGGCGATGGCGCAGGCCACCGCCGGCGCGTTGCCCTGGCTTTCCTTGCCCCCGAACCCGCCGCCCATGCGCCGGGTTTCGACCCGCACGCCGTGCATCGGGCGGCCCAGCGCGTGCGCCACCTTGTGCTGCACCTCGGTGGGGTGCTGGGTCGAGGAATGGACGACCATGTCGCCCCCCTCCTGCGGCAGCGCCAGCGCCGCCTGCACCTCGAGGTAGAAATGCTCCTGCGCGCCGATTTCCACTTGGCCGCGCAACCGCTGCGGCGCGGCGGCGATGGTGGCGGCGGGGTCGCCCTTGGTGTAGATGCGCGGTCCGTCCTCGAACCGGCTGTTCGCGGCCAGCGCGTCGTCGATGCTCAGCAGCGCGGTCTTCTCCTCGATCTCGATCCGCCCCAGGCGCGCTGCGCGGCGCGCGGCAAGGTGGCTCTGCGCCACCACCAGGAACACCGGCTGGCCGGCGTAGTGCACCTCGCCCGTCGCCAGAAGCGGTTCGTCATGGGCTGAGGGCGAGCAATCGGCGCCCAAAGGGAGGTCGTCCGCCGTCAGAACCGCGACCACGCCGGGCGCGGCGCGCACGTCGTCGAGGTCGAGCGCGGTGATCGCGCCGCGCGCCACGTCGCAAAGGCCAAAGCACAGGTGGAGCGCGCCCACAGGTACGGGGATGTCGTCGACATAGCGCGCAGCACCCGTGACGTGCAGCGGCGCCGCGTCATGCGGCAGGGGGCGGTTCACGCTCATGGCCGCACCTCCAGCACCGACGCGGGCGCGCCGGCATCCTCGTGAAAGTAGCGGGTGAGCATGTTTTGCGCCGCTTCGAGCCGGTAGGCGGCAGAGGCGCGCATGTCGCTCATCGGCATGAAATCCTCGGCGAAGGCCGCACGCGCGTCCGCTACGGTCTCGGCGGTCCAGTTTTGGCCCTGCAACGCGGTCTCGACATGGGCGGCGCGTTTCGGCACGCCGGCCATGCCGCCGAACGCGATGCGTGCGGAGGCGACGCGACCCCGCTCCACGGTGATCGAGAAACAGCCGCAGACGGCCGAGATATCCTGGTCGAGCCGCTTGGAGAGCTTGTAACAACGCAGCCGGTCGGGCTGGCGCGGAATGCTGACCGCCTCGACAAATTCGCCGCGCCGCAGATCCTGCCTGCCATATTCGAGGAAGAAATCCTCGAGCGCGATCTCGCGCCGCGCGTCGCCCTGCCGCAAATGCAGCCGCGCGCCCAGCGCGATCAACGCGGGCGGCGCGTCCCCGATGGGCGAGCCGTTGGCGATGTTGCCCCCGATGGTCGCGGCCGAGCGCACCTGCACCGACCCGAACCGGCGGATCAGCTCTGCGAACGAGGGATGATGCTGCGCTATCGCTCGCCCCATCGTCTCGACGGTGACGATCGCGCCGATGCGGATCGCGTCGGCGCCGACCTCGATCCGCCGCAGGTCCGCGCAGCGATGCAGGAAGGCGGCGGGCGCGATGTCGCGCAGCGCCTTCGTCACCCAAAGCCCCACGTCGGTCGCCCCGGCGACGAGCGTGGTGTCGGGCGCCTGCGTCAGGAGCGCGGCGAGCGCGTCCGCGCTCTCGGGCAAGGCGGCGTCGGACTGTGCTACCTCGGGGGGCGCATCACGGCTCCATTCCGGCGCCGGCTCGGCCTCGGCGGCGCGCGCGGCGCGCAGGATCGGCGCGTAGCCGGTGCAGCGGCAGAGATTGCCCGCCAGCGCGGTGGCATGGTCCGTCGCGCCATTCATGTGCGCCGCCGCCATCGCCACGACGAAGCCCGGCGTGCAAAACCCGCATTGCGAGCCGTGATGCTCGATCATCACCTGTTGCACCGGATGCAATTGCCCCTCCGGCCCCGCGATCCCCTCGATCGTGCGCAGCGCCTTGCCGTGAAGCTGCGCCAGCAGCAGGATGCAGGCGTTGAGCGGCCTGCTCCCCTGCGCATCGGTGACGAGCACGGTGCAGGCGCCGCAATCGCCCTCGTTGCAGCCCTCCTTGGTCCCGGTCAGGCCGCGCCTCTCGCGCAGCCAGTCCAGCAGCGTGTCGCCCGGCGCGACGTCGCTCAGCGTCACGTCCTCCCCGTTCAGACGGAACGAAATCTCCATGCGGTTCAATCCGCCACCATACCCGTGCCCGTTGGTTGCCCGCCCCGATGTGGCGTAGAGGCGGGAGGCTCTCCCTTTTGGCAAAGGCTACGCGCGGGCCGCGCGTCTTGGCAAGAGGGATCGGGCGAAACGGGGGATGCAGAGCGCGCTGCATTCACGCTATGGTATGCTCATGACCGACAGTCCGCGATTCATCCATCTCAGGGTTCACACCGAATATTCCCTTCTCGAAGGGGCGGTGCGGCTCAAGTCCTTGCCAAAGCTGTGCATCGCCGCGGACATGCCCGCCGTCGCGGTCACCGACACCAACAACATGTTCGGCGCGCTCGAATTCGCCGTCTCCGCGCAGGAGGCCGGCGTGCAGCCGATCATGGGCTGCCAGGTCGATCTCGCCTATGTCCCGGCCGCGCCGGGCGAGCGGCCAAGACCCCCCGCGCCGGTGGTCCTGCTGGCGCAGGACGAGACGGGCTACCAGAACCTGATGAAGCTCAATTCCTGCCTCTACCTGCGCGGCGATGGGGAATTGGCGCATGTCACGCCCGAGGAACTGGCGCGTCATTCGCAGGGCGTGATCTGTCTCACCGGCGGGCCGGACGGCCCCATCGGGCGGCTCTTGCGCGCCCATCAGCGCCCCGCCGCCGAGGCGCTGATGGGCCAGTTGGCCGCGGCTTTCCCGTCGCGGCTCTATGTCGAGTTGCAGCGCCACCCCGGCGAGGACGGCGCGCCCGAGGCCGAGCGCGAGACCGAGCGCGGCCATGTCGAGATGGCCTACGCGATGGACCTGCCGTTGGTGGCGACCAATGACGTCTATTTCCCCGACGCGAAGATGTACGAGGCGCATGACGCGCTTCTGTGCGTGGCCGAAGGATCCTACGTCGACCAGTCCGCGCCGCGCAGACGCCTGACCGCGCAGCATTACTTCAAGTCCCCCGCCGAGATGGCGACGCTGTTCTCCGATCTGCCCGAGGCGTTGGAGAACACCGTCGAGATCGCCCGACGCTGCGCTTTCGCCGCCTATCGGCGCGACCCGATCCTGCCACGATTCGCCGATGACGAGGTGGACGAGTTGCGCGCCCAGGCCCGCGCCGGACTGGCCGCGCGGCTGGCGGTGATTCCGCACGCGGCGCCGGTGGAAGAGTATGAAAAGCGGCTGGAATTCGAACTCGGCATCATTGAGGGGATGGGGTTTCCCGGCTACTTCCTGATCGTTGCCGATTTCATCAAGTGGGCCAAGCAACGCGACATTCCGGTCGGTCCGGGGCGCGGTTCCGGCGCGGGGTCGCTTGTGGCCTACGCGCTCACCATCACCGACCTCGACCCGCTGCGCTATTCGCTGCTCTTTGAACGCTTCCTCAACCCCGAGCGCGTATCCATGCCGGATTTCGATATCGATTTCTGCATGGACCGGCGCGAAGAGGTGATTCACTACGTTCAGGAAAAATACGGTCGCGACAAGGTGGGCCAGATCATCACCTTCGGCGCGCTGCTCAGCAAGGCCGCCGTGCGCGACCTCGGGCGCGTGCTCCAGATGCCCTACGGGCAGGTGGACCGGCTTAGCAAGATGATCCCGGTCGAGGGCGTGAAACCCGTGAGCATCGAACAGGCGCTCGCGCAGGAGGATCGCCTGCGCGAAGAGGCCCGCAACGAGGAGGTCGTGGACCGGCTGCTGAAATACGGGATGCAGGTCGAGGGGCTGTTGCGCAACGCCTCGACCCACGCGGCGGGCGTGGTGATCGGGGACCGCCCGCTCGATGAACTGGCGCCGCTCTACCAGGATCCGCGTTCGGACATGCCGGCGACGCAGTTCAACATGAAATGGGTCGAACAGGCGGGGCTGGTGAAGTTCGACTTTCTCGGGCTCAAGACGCTGACGGTGATCCAGAACGCGATCGAGCAGATCCACGCCGGCGGGCGCGACCTGCACATCGCCGCCGACGGCGCCACGATCTATGAACCCTTCGAGGGGGCCGAGAACGATATCGGGCAGATCCCGCTCGACGACGAAAAGACCTACGCGCTCTACGCCAAGGCGCGCACGGTCGCGGTGTTCCAGGTGGAAAGCTCGGGCATGATGGATGCGCTCAAGCGCATGAAACCCGACTGCATCGAGGACATCATCGCGCTCGTGGCGCTCTACCGGCCCGGTCCGATGGAGAACATCCCGAAATTCTGCGAGGTGAAGAATGGGCTCAGCGGGCGCGACACGCTGCATCCCAGCATCGACCATATCCTCGACGAGACGCAGGGCATCATCGTCTACCAGGAACAGGTGATGCAGATCGCGCAGGAGATGGCGGGCTACAGCTTGGGCGGCGCGGACCTGTTGCGCCGCGCGATGGGCAAGAAGATCCAGGAGGCAATGGACGCGGAGCGGCCCAAGTTCCTGAAAGGCGCGGCCGAGAACGGCGTCGACAAGGAAAAGGCCACCGAGGTCTGGAACCTGTTGGATAAATTCGCCAATTACGGCTTCAACAAGTCCCACGCCGCGGCCTACGCGGTGGTGAGCTACCAGACCGCCTGGCTCAAGGCCAACCACCCGGTCGAGTTCATGGCCGGGGTGATGAACTGCGACATCCACCTCACCGACAAGCTCGCCGTCTATTTCGAGGAAGTGAAGAAAGGGCTGGGCCTGCCCTGGGCCGCTCCATGCGTGAACGACTCGGCCGCCACATTCATGGTCCGCGACGGCACGCTGCACTACGCGCTGGGCGCGCTCAAGAATGTCGGCGTCGAGGCGATGAAACTGATCGTGGAGGGGCGGAACGACCGGCCCTTCGCCACGCTCTTTGATTTCGCGCGGCGCGTCGATCTCAAGCGGATCGGCAAGCGCCCGCTCGAGATGCTCGCGCGCGCCGGCGCGTTCGACGCGCTCGACCGCAATCGGCGGCGCGTCTTCGAGGCGGTGGAACCGCTGATGAACTATTCGGCGGCGATCTTCGAGCAGCGCAACTCGAACCAGGTGTCGCTTTTCGGCGAGGCGGGCGAGGATCTGCCCGAACCCCGCCTAGCCCCGGTCGCGGGCTGGCTGCCGGCCGAGCGGCTGACCGAGGAGTTCAAGGCCGTCGGCTTCTACCTCTCGGGCCACCCGCTCGACGATTACATGGCCGCGCTCCGGCGCAAGAACGTGAAGACGCTTGACGAAGTGATCGAGGCCGCCGCGCGCGCGCCAGCGGTGCTCAAGATGGCCGGCGTGGTCGCGGGTCGGCAGGAACGCAAATCCGCGCGCGGCAACCGCTTCGCCTTCGTGCAGCTGAGCGATGCGACGGGCGGGTACGAGGTGACCATGTTCTCCGAAACGCTCGAGAAATCGCGCGAGTTCCTCGAGACGGGCGCGCAGGTGGTGGTCACGGTCGAGGCGACGATGGAGGCCGAGCAGCTGAAGCTGCTGGCGCGCTCCGTCGCGCCCATCGACGGGGTCGTGGCCGATGCGGGCAGCGCCGGGCTGCGGATATTCATCGATGCGCAGGATGCGATCGCCTCGGTCGCCAGCGTGTTGGAGAACGCGCGCGAGGCCGCGAGGGCGGCCCGGCCGGGGCCGATCCGTTTCTGCCTGCTGTCACCGGGACTGCCCGGCGAAGTCGAGCTCGACGCAGGGCGCGAATACCCGGTGACGCCGCAGGTCAAGGGCGCGATCAAGAGCCTCGAAGGGGTGATGGACGTGCAGGACATCTGAGCCGGGCGGACATTTTTCGTCGAAGAATCCCGGGCTGCGGAGGGGTCAGTAATGCGGCGGGCGCTCGTCGCCCAGCACCACCGCCGCGCCGCTTTCCGCCTCGCGCTCGCCCTCGCGGCGCATCAGCATCTCGACCCGGCGGGTGAGCGTGGCGATCTCGCGCTCCTGCCGTGCGACCACGTCCGACAGGTCGTCGACCGTGCGCATCAGGTGCGCGAGCTTTTCCTCGATGGCCGTCATGGGGGTGATGTAACGGCGGCGGCGCGCGCGCGTCAACGCGGGAATGAGTATTTGCGGAACATTGAAAGAGCGGGGCGCGCCGCTTGCCCCCCCGTGGCGCATCCGCTAGACCCCGCGGCAACTGATCCTGCCGGGAACCGGACCCATGTCGAAGCCTAGAAAGACACCCCGCCCCAAGGCGGTCACGCCCAAGGGATTCCGTGATTATTTCGGCGCGGATGTCAGCGGGCGCGCCGCCATGCTCGAGACGATCCGCGCAGTCTATCACCGCTATGGGTTCGACGCGCTTGAGACCAGCGCGGTCGAGACGGTCGAGGCGCTGGGCAAGTTCCTGCCCGATGTCGACCGCCCCAACGAGGGCGTGTTCGCCTGGCAGGAGAGCGAGGAGGACGGCAAGGGCGACTGGCTGGCCTTGCGCTATGACCTGACGGCGCCGCTGGCGCGGGTTTATGCGCAACACCGCAACGATCTGCCGACGCCCTACCGGCGCTACGCGATGGGCCCTGTCTGGCGAAACGAGAAGCCCGGGCCGGGGCGGTTTCGCCAGTTCTATCAATGCGATGCGGATACTGTAGGATCCGCCAGCGTGGCCGCGGACGCCGAGATCTGCGCGATGCTGGCCGACACGCTGGAAGCGGTCGGGATCGAGCGCGGCGATTACGTGGTGCGGGTGAACAACCGCAAGGTGCTGAATGGGGTGCTGGAAACGATGGGTGTGCAAGACGCGGGCCAGCGCGATGCGGTCCTGCGCACCATCGACAAGTTCGACAAGGTCGGCGAGGCGGGCGTGCGCGAACTGCTCACCACCGGGCGGAAAGACGCCTCAGGCGCATTCATCGACGGCGTGGGACTGAGTGACGCGCAGGCTGCGCCTGTGCTGGCCTTTCTGACCTCGAAGGCCGAGAGCGCCGACCAAACGCTGGAGAATCTACGCGGCGCGGTGGGCGAGAGCGCCACCGGGGCCGAAGGCGTGACCGAGTTGGAGCAGATCGCCGCCCTCCTCGACTCTCAGGGCTACGGCCCCGACCGCATCGTGATCGACCCCTCGGTCGTGCGCGGCCTCGGTTACTACACAGGGCCGGTTTACGAGGCGGAGCTGACCTTCGACATTCTCGACGAGAAGGGGCGCAAGCGGCAGTTCGGCTCGGTCGCGGGCGGCGGGCGGTATGACGATCTCGTCAAGCGGTTCATCGGGCAGGCCGTGCCCGCCACCGGAGTCAGCATCGGGGTCGACCGGCTGCTCGCCGCGCTGCATGCGAAGGGGCGCGCCGGGACGGAGGAGGCGGGGCCGGTCGTGGTCACGGTGATGGACAGGAACCGCATGGCCGACTACCAGGCGATGGCCGCAGAGCTGCGGCAGGCGGGCATCCGGGCCGAGGTTTACCTCGGCAACCCGAAGAATTTCGGCAACCAGCTCAAGTATGCGGACAAGCGCAACAGCCCCGTCGCGGTGATCGCCGGGAGCGAGGAATTCGAGCGCGGCGTCGTGCAGATCAAGGATCTCGTGCTTGGCGCGCAGATCGCGCAGAACGCCACGCTCGAGGAATGGAAGGAACGGCCCAGCCAGTTCGAGGCGCCGCGCGCCGACCTTCTCGCCCGCGTCCGCGAGATAGTGGAAAGCCGGCGCGAATGATCCCGAGGGCCGCGATCACCGCCGAGGCCGCGCGGCTGCGGGGCCTCTTCGAGCAGGCGGGCGCCGCGCCGGTCGAGACCGCGATCCTGCAACCCGCCGCGACGCTCCTCGATCTCTATGGCGAGGACATCCGCGCGCGGACCTACACCGCGACAGACGCCCTGCGTGGAGAGCAGATGCTGCGGCCCGACTTCACCGTGCCCGTGGTGCAGATGCACATGGAGAACGGCGCGGAGCCTGCGCGCTATACCTACTCGGGCGAGGTGTTCCGCCGGCAGGACGACGACGCCGAGCGCGCCAACGAGTATATCCAGGTCGGCTATGAAGTTTTCCAGCGAACCGACCCGGCGCAAGCGGATGCCGAGGTCTTCGCGCTCATGCATCGCATCCTCGCGCCGCTGGGCTTGCGCGCGGCGACCGGCGATATCGGCATCCTGACCGCCGCCGTCGCGGGGCTGCGCACGACCGAGCGTCGCAAGGCCGCGCTCCTGCGCCACATCTGGCGGCCGCGCCGGTTCCGCGCGCTGATCGAGCGTTTCGCGGGCCGCGCGCCGGTCCCGCCGAGCCGCGCGGCGCTGCTGGATGCGGCGGATCCGATGGCGGACGCCGGGCCGCTCATCGGGCTGCGCAGCCGGGCCGAAATCGCCGCGCGCATCGAGGTGCTGCGCGAGGACGCCGCCGCGCCGCCGATCTCGGAGACCGAGGTCGACCTGATCGACGCCATCCTCGACGTGCGCGAAACCAGCGTCCATGCGCTTGGCCGGTTGCGCGATATCGCGGTGGACATGCCCGCCATCCTGCGCGCCGTCGATCTGCTGGGCGACCGGCTCGACGCGCTTGCGGGGCGCGGCATCGACGCCGAGTCGCTGCCCTTCGAGGCGGCCTACGGGCGCACGCAGATGGAATATTACGACGGATTCGTCTTCGGCTTCACCGCCGAGGCGCGCCCCGACCTGCCCCCGGTGGCCAGCGGCGGGCGCTACGACGCGCTGACCCGGCGGCTGGGGCAGGGGCGCGAGATACCCGCCGTGGGCGGCGTCATCCGGCCCGGACTGGTGCTGAAGCTGGAGGCCGGGACATGACCGTGAAGCTCGGCGTGCCGTCCAAGGGGCGGCTCATGGAAAAGACCTTCGAATGGTTCGGCGCGCGCGGCGTGACGCTTGGCCGGGCGGGGACCGAGCGCGAATATGCCGGCCTTGTCGAAGGGGTGGAGGGCGTCGAGCTGATCCTGCTGTCGGCCGGCGAAATCCCGCGCGAACTGGCCGCCGGGCGAATTCATCTCGGCGTCACCGGAACCGATCTCGTGCGCGAGAAGCTGAGCGGCTGGAACGCGCGGCTCGAAATGCTGACCGAGATGGGGTTCGGGCAGGCCGACCTCGTGATCGCGGTGCCGAACGCCTGGGTCGATGTCGGCACGCTCGACGATCTTGACGCGGTGGCGGCGGCGTTCCGCGCAGCGCACGGGTTCCGGCTGCGGATCGCGACCAAGTATCACCGGCTGGTGCGGGATTTCCTGCGCGAGAACGGGGTTGCGGATTACGCGCTCGTCGACAGCCAGGGCGCGACCGAGGGCACGGTGAAGAACGAGAGCGCCGAGGCGGTCGCCGACATCACCTCATCGGGGGATACGCTGCGGGCGAACCACCTCAAGATCCTCGAAGACGGGCTGATCCTGCGCAGCCAGGCGACGCTGTTCCGCGCGCGCAAGGCGGCGCTGGACGACGCCGGCCGCGCGGCCATGGCGGCGCTGCTGCGGCGACTGCGGGTGGACTGAACGCCCGCGCGCAGCCTTCCCCGATTGCGCAAAAAAGAACCGGCCCCCTCGCGGAGGCCGGTTCCTGTCCCGGTTTCGGATCAGGCGATCAGAAGCGGAAGGTGGCGCGGACCTGATAGGTCGTTGCGTCGATATCGGTCGCGGTCGAGCCCACGTTGTCGAACTCGTTCTGCAGCACCTCTGCGCCGACCGTGAACTTGTCGGCGATCATGTGCTCGTAACCGGCGCCGTAGAACTTGCCGTCTTCGCTGCCGATCGAGTTGGTGTCGACCTGCGCGTACCCGCCCGTCAGGTAGAGCAGGCCGTTGCCGATCTTGACGCCGCTGCGCATTTTCAGACGCCACATGCTGTCCACGTCGAGCGTCGGGCTCAGCGAGACGTCGGCGAAATCGTAATCGGCGCCGATACCGACGACGAAGTCGCCGAGATCATAGTCGTAACCTGCGGTGAGGCCGCCGATCATGTCGTCGCCGTCGACGCCGGCAAGGTTCGTGTCGACATCGGCAAAGCCGAGCTGGCCACCGGCGTAGAACCCGGTCCAGTTGGGCGAAACGGGCGCGGCGGGGGCGGGGGGCGCGATCACAGGCTCGACCGGCGCGGGTTCGATGTTCCCTGCGACGGCGGGCAGTGCCACGGTCGCAAGGGCGGCTGCGAGGGCTGTTGTTTTGCGGAGCATCAGAAACTATCCTTTTTGTCTGCGTTCATGGTCAACGCCACGCTGTCATATCTGTGCGTTGCTTCTCGCAAAACAAGATACCTCACACCATCGTTCCTGCAATCGGGAACATGGCCGGTCGGCGGGCTGCCGCTCAGGCCTCGGCGGAAGGCCGCCCGCAGGGTGCCGCCGGAATAATATCTTTCATTTCAATTGGTTGTTGACGTGTTGCGGGCGCGCAACATTTGGCGGAGAAATGGTATGTAAAGACGTCAGAGAACGCCGATCTCCGCGAGGGCGGCGGACAGGTCCACGGGCAGGCTGTCCTCGTTCACGCGGTTCCGCGGCAGGTCGGCCGGCGCCTCGGATCCCGGCAGGTAGCGCCAGCCCTGGAACGGGCGCTTGGAAGCGGTGACGGTGCGGATCACCTCGGGGTCCAGGACGATGCCGCAGCGGCGAATTCCATCCTCGCGCACCACCTCGTCGAGGCGAACGATCCGCTGACGGCACTGCACCAGCCCCTGGATCACCCAGTAGATCGACCCGTCCTTCAGCAACTCGGCCTCGCGGCGCGGCCACATCCGGGTGACGTGGCGCGGTTGCCCGTCCTGTCCCTGCGCGCGCCGTGACGCCTGCCACGCGATCAGGCTGTCGACGCTTTCGCTGCCGACGCTGAGCTTGATGAGGTTGAGAGGGGCGGTTGCCATGACGCCAAGGATAAGCCATTCCCGACCCGGTTCAAAGGTTCGGACGCCGGTTTTTCCCGCGCGATTTGCGCAGCAGAGCGCGCGGGGCGCGCGCGCATGCGGATTTTTCGCTCCTGTGGCGGGTGTAATGTTCTGGTCGAAAACGGGTTTCCCGGCGGCGGGCCGGGAGTGAATGCTCGCAGAACATTGATGCCGGGAAAATCGCGGCCTCGCCCGTGGCGTGGTTGACCTGTGCCCGGGGACAGCATACTGTGTCATCCTTCACTCAGAGCACAGGGTTTAGTGGGATGTCACGATTCGCCGCCCCCATCGCCGAGCAGATCTGGAACATGAAGTACCGCTTCATCGACCCGGACGGCGCGTCGGCCGACGCGACCGTCGAAGACAGCTGGCGGCGCGTGGCGCGCGCGCTGGCCGCGGTCGAGGCGGACCCGGACGCCTGGGAAGAGCGGTTCTACTCCGCGCTCGAGGATTTCAAGTTCCTGCCCGCGGGACGGATCGCCGCCGGAGCGGGGACCGGACGGCGGGTGACGCTGTTCAACTGTTTCGTGATGGGCACGATTCCCGACGACATGGGCGGCATCTTCGACAACCTGCGCGAGGCGGCGCTGACCATGCAGCAGGGCGGCGGGATCGGTTATGATTTCTCCACCATCCGGCCGCGCGGCGCGGACGTGAAGGGGGTCGGCGCGGACGCCTCCGGCCCGCTGTCGTTCATGGATGTCTGGGACGCGATGTGCCGCACGATCATGAGCGCGGGATCGCGGCGGGGCGCGATGATGGCCACCATGCGCTGCGACCATCCCGACATCGAGGATTTCATCGCCGCCAAGGCCGATCCCGCAAGGCTGCGGATGTTCAACCTCAGCGTGCTGGTGACAGACGATTTCATGCGCGCGGTCGAAGAAGGCGCGTCATGGGATCTGAGCTTCGGCGACAAGGTCTATCGCACGGTGGAGGCGCGCGACCTCTGGAACCGGATCATGCAGGCGACCTACGATTTCGCCGAACCCGGCGTGATCTTCATCGACCGGATCAACCAGGCCAACAACCTGAACTATTGCGAGGAGATCGCCGCGACCAACCCGTGCGGCGAGCAACCCCTGCCGCCCTACGGCGCCTGCCTTCTGGGCTCGATCAACCTCGCCCGGTTGGTGATCGACCCGTTCGGGCCGCGCGCGCGGGTTGATGCGGCCGCGCTCAAGGACCTGGTGCGCGTGGCGGTGCGGATGATGGACAACGTCGTGGACGTGTCGCAATTCCCGCTGCCCCAGCAGGCCGAGGAGGCGCGCGCCAAGCGGCGCATCGGGCTCGGGGTGACGGGCCTTGCCGACGCGCTGCTGATGCTCGGGCTGCGCTATGGCTCGGACGAGGCCGCGCGGCAGACGGAAATCTGGATGCACAAGATCGCCGTTGCCGCCTATCTCGCCAGCGTCGGCCTCGCCCGCGAGAAAGGGGCGTTTCCGCTCTTCGACGCCGAGAAATTCCTCGCCTCCGGCAACATGCGCGAGATGGACGAAAGCGTGCGCGACGCCATCGCCCGGCATGGCATCCGCAACGCGCTGCTGACCTCCGTCGCGCCCACCGGCACGATCAGCCTATATGCCGGCAACGTCAGCAGCGGGATCGAGCCGGTCTTTGCCTACAGCTACACGCGCAAGGTGCTTCAGAAGGATGGCTCGCGCACCGAGGAGGAGGTCGTGGATTACGCCGTCGCCCTCTGGCGCGAGCGGTTCGGCGACGCGCCCCTGCCGGATCATTTCGTCAACGCCCAGACGCTGACCCCGTCCGAGCACGTGAAGATGCAGGCGGCAGCGCAGAAATGGGTGGATTCGTCGATCTCCAAGACCATCAACTGCCCCGAGGATATCGGGTTCGAGGCGTTCAAGGATGTCTACATCCAGGCGTGGCAGGAAGGCTGCAAGGGTTGCACGACCTATCGGCCGAACGACGTGACGGGCAGCGTGCTGAGCGTGAGCGAAACCGCCGACGTGGCCCCCGGCGAGGGCGCCGCGCAGGGCGAGGGCGGCGAGGTCGTCTACATGGCCGAACCTCTCGACCGTCCGGCGGAACTCGAGGGCGCCACCTACAAGCTCAAGTGGCCCGACAGCAACCACGCGATCTACATCACCGTCAACGACATCGTGCTGGCCGGACGCCGGCGGCCCTTCGAGGTGTTCATCAACTCCAAGAACATGGAGCATTTCGCCTGGACGGTGGCGCTTACGCGGATGATCTCGGCGGTGTTCCGGCGCGGCGGCGACGTGTCCTTTGTCGTGGAGGAACTGAAGGCCGTCTTCGACCCGCGCGGCGGCGCCTGGATGCAGGGCAAGTACGTGCCGTCGATCCTCGCCGCCATCGGTGGAATACTGGAGCAACACATGGTGCGCACCGGGTTCCTTGCGGGCGAGGGGATGGGGCTGAAGGCCGATCCGACCGCCGAAGTCGTCAACCTCGGCGCCCCCCGCGGCCCCGCCTGCCCGAACTGCGGCCAATACGACATGCGCATGATCGAAGGCTGCATGACCTGCGCGAGCTGTGGCCACAGCAAGTGTTCTTGAATGGCGGGGAACGCTTGTTGAAATTGAAAGGACTAATTGTCCTTTTTCAGTGTCTTTTTGACCATTCTGATAAGCATAACCTGACCACTGGGCGGAAATGCCCGGTTTTTCGCGTGTCTAACGTCGATATCCATGCTCGCAGGGTTCGACTCTGTCCCGAGAGAGATGGTTCCGTGAACCGGGCGGCCAAAACGAATTTCGAGAATTCTTTGCGCCAACCGCGATTTATCAAGATTGTCGCGCCAGACACCGCCCGATTGAGGCAAATGCGGGCTGTACATGAACGATCACTGCCAGTCGTGGGCTCTTTCGCAGGTAGAGTTGCACCGCCAGGGTTCGGAGTGCTCTCTGTAAGGTTGAAGCGCAAAGTCGGACCGGTCGACAGGTCGAGAAACGATAGGCATGAAAAAAGGGCGGCTCGCGCCGCCCTCGGATGAAAATATGGTTGTAAGTTTACGCTGATCGCCACCTGCGCAGGGCCGCCTCGATCCGCGCGAAAGCCTGTATCGCTTCGTGCCGCGAATGATGGCCATCACAGAGCGGGTAGCCATAAGTATCCCCGCCGGTGTTCTCGATTACATAGCCGAGCGCGACGAATGCATCGCGCGCCATTGCGGTCAGAGGCTCGGGGTGCTTGGGCACCGTCAGCACCTTCACGTTGGCAATTTCCGGACCGGGATAGAAATAATGCCGGTCGATCCAGAGGAGAAGCGAATGCTCCTGGGATTTCTCTTTCAACCACAGCGTGACGTCGCAGATGTCCTGCTCCATCCCGAATTCGCCGGGATAAGCACTCAGCCGGTGGTCACGCGCAATTTGTAACGTGCACCGCATCCCGCGCTCATTGCGCATGATGAAACCGCGCCCGCAACTCGCTGACGCGGGCGCCGTGGCATCGCGCCATGTCAGACGCGGGCAGATCGCGCGTCTCGCCGATCCGGCCGAGCGACGGCGACGCCTGGTCGCCCATAAGGGATCGGATAGCGCGCAGCGCGCCCCCGACGGGATCGGCATTCCGGATCGGTTGGCCCAAAGCGCCATAGAAGTCGCAGAGCGCGGCGAACCCGCTGGAGTGTGAACCGGCATGCAAGATTGACCCCTGTATTGGGGTAATCGGCGTCCAAAAGTGACCCCCCTGATATTTCTGTTCAGAAGCTTCCTCGACGGATTTGAGGGAGCGAGTTGGGGATGTTGGTTGTG